>CAWJZV010000001.1:0-44458 GCA_963847445.1 uncultured delta proteobacterium
CTTGGCGATCTGTTCCACGACGCGATGCTCTTCGCGAATATCGGCAATCAGCTTGTCCGGCGATTCGTAGTCGGCGACCATGCCGAGATTGCCCAAGCGCGCGGCGACGGCGGGATCTTTGATGACTTTCTCTAGGGCGGCGATCAAAGTCTTCGACACTTCCGCCGGCACGCCGGCCGGCGCGAAAAACGCCGACCAGACGCCCAAGAGATTTTGTTTGTAGCCCAATTGCGCCAGCGTCGGGATCTGCGGGAACTCGGGCATCTTGCTCGACGCCAGGATGCCGCGCATGGTGCCGGCCTTGAGATGTTCGGCGACCACGCCTTGAGCCGCGGCGGCACCTTCGATATGGCCGCCCAATGCGGCGGTCACGGCCGGGCCGGCGCCTTTGAACGGGATCATCGTCATATCGGCGGGGCTGAGCGAGTTGACAATCTCGACGGTGAAATGGCCGACGGAACCGGGGCCGACGGTGCCGATGCGAATACCGCCTGGGTTTTTCTTGCCGTAGTCGATCATCTCGGCGAAGTTCTTGAACGGCGCGTCTTTGTGCACCGCCAAAACGATCGGTGTGCGCGCGGCCATGCCCAGCGGTGTCAGATCTTTGTAGGGATCGTAGGGCACCGCATCCGGCGTGAGAACACGGTTGAACACCATCGAGGCATTATTGGTGATGAGAATGGTATAGCCGTCTTTTGGCGCCTTGACGGCGCTATCGGTGCCGATGGTGCCGCCGGCGCCAGGCCGATTGACCGCCACCACCGGGACTTTGAGCAGTTTCGATAAACCTTCGCCGATGGTCCGCCCGGCGACATCGGTGGCGTCGCCCGGGGCGAGGGGGATAATCAAGTTGATCGGCTGTTTGGGATAACCCTGTGCGTGCGAGTTGGCTGCCAAACCGAAACAGCGAAGCCCAAGGAAAATCGCGGCGGCGAGATAGTCTTTTCATAATTAGTTCCCCTCCGCAGTTGCGCATACATCCGCTCGTCGCCTAAAGTCAAGTTAACTTTTTCTAGTTGTAATCGCGCTAAGGTGCCGGATAGTATCGGCCAGCGGTCAACGACCAACGTAGGAGGATCATCGCGCGATGAAGCGAATCTTAATCGTCGTTTTGGCGCTATCTTTCACTATCGGCTTATTACATGCTTCTGCCGACGCCCAAAGCTTCAAAGTCGGCATGACTTCAAAGACGCTTTTCTATTTGCCTTTTTACGTCGGTCAAAAGCGCGGCTTTTACAATCAGGAGAACGTCAAGGTCGAACTGGTGCTGATCGGCCGCACCGATGTTCACCTGCAAGCGCTGCTCAGCGGCGAAATCCATTTCGGCACCCTCAACGCCGACAGCGTCATCGCCGTCGCCGAGAAAGGCGCCATTCTCAAGGTCGTCGCCGGTGTCGACAACGCCGCGCCATACTTTCTCATCGGCGGCAAGAACTACAAAAAGGTCGAAGACCTGAAAGGCGCGCGGCTTGGCGTCTCGAGCTTGCGCGGCGGCGCGACCTCGATCTTGCTTGAGTATTTGAAGAGCAAGGGGCTGTTCTTCCCACGGGATTTTATCTTGACGGTGATCTCCGGCGGCACGGTGAGCCGATTGACCGCGTTGGAAAGCGGCGCCATCGCCGGGGCGGTGTTGGGTTTTCCCTATTCGGACATCGCCGTCGACCAGGGATTCACGCGCTTGGGCGACACCATGGAGGTGATCTCCACCTATCAATTCAACGGCCTCACCGTGAATCCATCCTGGGCGGAGAAAAATCGCGCCAACGTGGTGCGCTTCTTGAAAGCGCATATTCGCTCGCTGCGCTGGATCCACGAACACCCGGACCAAGCCGCCGACTTATTCACCGCGGAGATGGGCATCAAGCCGCCCTACGCTCGGCGCGGCGTCGATTATTTTACCAAGAACAAAGTGTTTCCCATCGACGGCTCGGTGACCATGGAAGGATTGAAAGCCAATATCGACATCCAATTCAAAGACGGCGTGCTCAAAGAACCGCTACCGACACCGGATCGGTACGCCGACCATAGTTATGTGCGCCAGGCGCAGAAAGAACTGGGGCTGTGAAAGGCTTAAGCCTGCGTTAACTGTCGCAAAACGCCGTGACGTTTGACGCCCCATGAGCGATTTGTTATCCGATGAGAATGATTAACCTAGCCAAACTACTGCTCTTGGTCTCATTGTTGATCGCTTCCGCGCAGGCGCCGGGTGAGGTCAACGCTCAAAGCCGGCCGCGCGTCGTCATCGGCCACGCCTCGATGAGTTCCGTCGTGCTGACCCTGTGGGCTGCCCAGGACAGAGGGTTCTTTGCCAAGAACGGAATCGATGCCCAGATGGTTTTTATCCCAGGTTCGCCGACCTTGATCGCTTCGCTCAACACCGGCGATGTCCATTTTGGCTTTACCGGAGGCACCGCGACTTTGGGTGCGGCGGTGGCGGGACTCGATGTCAGAGTGATCGCCGCCTTCGCCGACCGGGTGCAGAGTGAACTGGTGACCCGGCCCGAGATTAAGACCGCCGCGGATCTCAAGGGCAAGCGCATCGGTGTCACCAGTATCGGCGGCACCGGCTGGATGTCGGCGCTCTTGGTCCTCGAACAGATCGGCATCAACGTTGAGCGCGACAAGATGCAGCTCTCCTCCTTTGGCGACCAACGGGTGATCAGCAACGCCCTCGAAACCGGAACGATCCAGGGCGGGGGCGTTGGCGGGTATATTTAGTCGGACACTAGCCAGGAAAGGTTACTGGATTCCCGGCGAGCCGGCCAAGATTGCACTCACGGGAACGGGATTGGTGGTCAAGGCCGATTATCTTCAGAATCACGCGCCGATCGCGAGAAGTGTCCTGCGCAGTTTGGTCGAAGGCCACGCCTACGTATTGAATCCGGCCAATAAGAGCAGCTCCATGGAGATTCTGTCCAAACGGCTTGGGATAAAAGACCAAAGCGCCGCCGCCGACGGCTACGAAGATTACGTCAGCGGTGTCGTGCGCAAGCCTTACGTCGGCCTCGACGGTTTGAAAAACATTCAACGTTTCATGAAGCTGCGCAATCCCAAGATCGCTGAACTCAATCTCGAAAAATTGATCGACGAGAGTTTCATGCGCGAGTTTGAGAAAAGCGGTTTCCTCGATCAGCAATTCGGCGTAAAGTCTGGAGTCAAATAATCAACGGAAGGTTATAGCAGGAGGAATTATGGCAATCGACGGCATGAAGGTGATCGATCTCGACAGCCACTTAGTCGGCGACTTGGAGAGCTGGGACCAAACCATCGAAGCAAAGTATAAAGAATACCTGCCGCGCAAGCTGCCGACCAAGGACAACGAGCGGCGCAAGACTCTGGTCGGCAATCAAATCATGATCGGCTCCGAGCTTGGCCGGCAAAAAGCGGAAAAGAAAGAATGGGTGACGCCCGCCGATCTGACGCCGCAGGGGCGCGTGCGCAACATGGACTTGGACGGCATCGATGTCGCCGTGCTGTCGCCCAACTCGCCGGCACTCGACATTCTTTGGTTCGCCGACGATCCGGAGCTCGCGCGCGGCCTACGCCAGGGCGCAGAACAATTACATGAACTGGTACGCGTCGCAGCAAAAGGGCCGGCTCATGTGGGCCGGGGTGATCCCGCTGCAAGATCCCAAGGAAGCGATCAAAGAGCTGCACCGCTCGCGCGAGTTGGGCAGCAAGGCGCTCAACGTCAAAGCGACGCCGATCCCTGGCAAGGAATGGTCTGACCCGCACTTCGATCCGATCTTCGACGAACTGGAAAAAACCAATACGCCGATCATCTTTCACGATACCAAGACCGGCTCCATGGGCCATGAACGCTTCGCCGACAATTTTTTCTTTTCCCACATGGTCGGCCGCACCATCGAAAGCATGGTCTGTTTGATGATCTATCTGTGCGGCGGCGTCATGGAGAAGCATCCCAATCTGAAAATCATTTGTCTCGAAACCGGCGCCTCGCAAATGCCCTGGTGGCTGTCGCGCATGGATGAGCACTTCGAAAAGCTGCCCCATCTCGTGCCCTGGCAGAAACGCAAACCGACGGACATTTTCAATGAGAGCGTCTTCGTCGGCTGCGAGCCATTCGAGGACGGGCTGTTCGAGTGGGCGGTGGAGTATTTAGGCGGCGACCGGCTGGTGCTGGCGACCGATTCGCCGCACTGGGACTCGTCGGTGCCGGGACAGGTGACCGGTCCGGTGGCTAACAGCACGAAGATTTCCCAGGACAACAAGCGCAAGGTGCTGGGCGAGAACGCGATCAATTTATTGGGCCTGGGGCTGTAAGCGTCTTCGTAGGCAATCTTGTCATTCCGAACGCAACGTGAGCAATCTCGTGATGCGAATTCTTTCGACCGTGAGACGGGAGGCCCAATGGCGAGTTCGATCCTGGCAATCGTCTTAGTGCTCGGTTTCCTGACTGCTCCAGAAAGTGTTTTCGCCGCGGCAGCCGGCAAGAAACTCGTCATCGCCTATGCCGCCATGAACGCGCGGGTCTGCCCGCTGTGGGCGCCGCGCGAACGCGGCTTCTTCGCCAAATACGGCTTTGACGCTGAAACGCTCTTCGTGCGCGGTGCGCCGACCTTGGTCGCCGCCATGGCCTCCAACGATATCGAAGTCGGTTACACCGGCGGCACCGCGGTCATCGGCGCGGTGGCGTCCGGTGCCGATCTGAAAGTTTTGTCGGCGCTGACCAACCGGGTTACCTACGACCTGGTGGTACGGCCTGGCATAAAATCCCCCGAAGATCTGCGCGGCAAGAAATTCGGCGTGCAAGCGATCGGCGGCACGGTGTGGATGGGCGCGATCCTAGCGCTCGAACACCTTGGCCTCGATCCAGACCGCGACAAGATCGCCATCATCGCCGCCGGCGATCAAACCGTGCTCGCCCAAGCGGTGGCCAACGGCACCATCGACGCGACCGTGCTCGACGGCGTGCAGAGCCGGCCGTTGCAGGCGAAGGGCTTTCCGATTCTTAGCCGAGCTCGATAAAGCCCAAGTTGCCGATCTTGAGTTCTTCGATCGTCGTTCGGGAACCTTACCTTCAGAAAAATCCGCAGATCGTCGAGAATGTATTGCGCGCGGTGATCGAAGGCGCGGCCTTTTGCCTGTCTGCCGCGCAGAAACCTAACACACTGAAGATTCTGCAAAAGTATCTGCGCATCTCCGAGAAGGACGCCGAGGAAGGCTATCGCGATATGGTCACCGGACTCGACCGCAAACCCTACGCCAACCCGGCGGGCGCGACCAACGTCATCCGGCTGATGAAACGCAGCAATCCAAAAATCGAGAGCGTGAAACCGGAAAATCTCATCGACGACCGGATCATGAAGAAGCTCGACCAGAGCGGCTTCATCGATGAGATCATGACCAAGTATGGAGTGAAATGACGACCACCCAGCGTGGTCGTCATCCCGAACGAAGTGAGGGATCTCGATGTGCTGGCAGAATGTCAGTCTTGTCATTTCGAGCGCAGCGAGAAATCTATGCTGGCAGAGAACTGCTACTACGTCTATTTGCTGACCAGGAATAACAAAGTCATGTACGTCGGTGTAACCAATGATCTCACAAGGCGAGTTTACGAACATCAGAACAAGTTGTGAAAGGTTTCACGAGAAATACAACGTCAGCAAGTTGGTTTACTACGAACAAACTACTGACGTATTCAGCGCCCTGACTCGAGAAAAAGAGATGGCGCGGAAAAGAACGCTTGGTCATCAGCTCAATCCTCATTGGAATGATCTGAGTAATGCGATCTAGATTTCTCCCTGCGGTCGAAATGACAGGCCGGGAGTGGCTGCAATAGTATGCGTGAAGGAGATTGAGCAATGTACATCGACGGCGATACCCACTACTGGCCGCTGCGTTTTATCGACAAGGTGAAGCATCCCGGCAAAGGCCATCTCGAAGTGGTCGAGGACAAGGGCGACATGGTGCGCTACGGCGAAGTGGTGCCGGGCAAGGTGGCGACCTATTACCGCGACGGCAAGAAAGTTCACTCCTTCAAAGAAGGGCGCTGGAGCATTGCGCTGCGCGCCGAGTTCATGAAAAAAGACGGTTTCGACAAGCAGGTCTTGATTCCCGACAACCGGCCTTTGATCTACGAGTGCGATGCCGAACTCGGGCGGCAGCTAGCGCGAGCCTACAACGACACGGTGGCCGAGGACATTCAGGGCGACGATCGTTTCATCGGCTGCGCCTGGATTTATTTGCCGGACATCAAGGAATCCGTAAAAGAACTGCGCCGCGCGGTGAAAGATCTTGGTCTGAAAGCGGTGAAGTTCAACGGCGGCTGGGGCGACGGCGACTTGGACAGTGAAGTGCTGTATCCGCTTTACGAAGAAATCGCCGACTTGAATATTCCCATTCTGCTCCATCCGGCGGCGCGCGTCTATGAAGCGCAGCACAGCCATCCCTGGCTGGTCGGCAGCGAGCGCTATCAAGGCTACCAGCATTTTCCCACGGCGCTGGGCTTTCCGCTCACTTACATGGTCAGCGCGTCGCGTCTGATCTTCGGCGGCGTGCTCGATCGTTTCCCGACGTTGAAGTTCGGTTTCTTCGAAGGCGGCATCGGTTGGGTGCCCTGGCTCATGCACACGCTCGACGCCCATATGCCAAATGACAGACAGGCTGTCCGTATCTGTCCAACAATTTTTCGAAGGCAAAAACGCCATCAAGAAAAATGCCCAGCCAGTACTTCGATCAGTTCTTTATCGCCTGCGTTTCCTGGGAAACCTATATCGCCGACACAGTGAATGGCTGGCCCAACCACAACATTATTATTGGCAGCGATTTCGACCACGGCGACGCCGTCGCCACCTGGCCGCGCACCGTCGACGTGATCAAGCAGATGAAAGTCTTTGTCGGCCGCCGACAAGGAAAAGGTTTTGGGCGGCAATGCCATGCGGATGTTTGGGATGAATGGCAACGAAGCCCACTGATGAACTGTCGGATCCAAGGGCGGAGGTATTCAGGCTTCCTCGTTATTGGATTATTTCTTAGTTCCGTCATTCCGGCGGAGGCCGGAATCCAGGTTCATTCTGGTCCAGCGAATACGAAGATGGATGCCGGTTTTCACCGGCATGACGGATCTAACGGTTCCGATGTCTGTTACCGATACAGCGCCTTGATAAACCCGCTGTCCTCCAGCGGCTTGATCAAACTGTTGTCGATGAACGAGTTGGGATCGGCGGTCTTGGTTTGTTGAAATATTGCGCTCAGTTTGGACATTGTTCGATTGTCCCTGTTCTCCGTCATTCCCGTGACGAGGCAGTCCCGCTTCGATTTCCAAATGATGGGTATCGCTACGCTCCGTCCATCTTACGGCGAGCCACTCATGCTAGCGCGGGCCAGTCACCCAGCAACCTGCCATATCCCTTGACCGACTCCTTCACACCGAGTTTCGATAACACACTCCAGAACATCGCCGGATTGCTGGCGATGACCGGTACTTTCAATTCGTTTTCCAGTCTTTGAATGATCGGCAGCGGGTCCATGGTGGCGCCTTGGAAATAGATCGCATCCGCGGGCGCAAAACTGCGATAAGTTTTCACCACCAGATCGAACAGCTCGTCCGGCGTCAGATCGACGCCCGACCCAGCCTTGCGCCCTTCGAAGGCCGGGCCTAACTGGACGGTGAAGCCGAGGCTATTCAAGTGATCATTGATCACTGCATCCGACTTGGCGTCGAAGGGCGTCATCAACAGCACAGATTTGGCTTTGTAGATATTGAGCGCGGCGACTGCCGACGACACGGCAGTCGCCACCGGCAATTGGATTGCCTCACTGACTTTGACATCGATGCCGGGATTGAACAGTCCGATGAACCCGCCGGTGAGCACCAGACCGTCGACTTTGTTGCGCGCGACGAAATCTTTCGCCTTGGCGATCACGATTTCAGCCTTGCCGGCGAGATCCTGATAGGCGTCGCCCAACAAACCGAGCCCTTCATGAATCAGTGAGACTCCCGGAGGCAACAGCGCATCGACATGTTTAAAGTGCGGTTTGTTCGGCGTCGCCGGGGAGAGGAGGCCGAGAGTGATATTGCGGTTTGTGGTCATGTCGATCTCCGTATAAAACAGCTCGGCGTATAACATGAATGATGGTTAGGGGTGAAGGGTAAAGGGTGAGGCGTCCGGTCCGGAATCGCTTTACCCCTTACACTTCACCCCTTACGCGTGTCTCACAGCGCTAGATTGACCCGCGCAAGTCAATCTCGCATAGTCGAGTTTCACAACCTGTGCTCCCGGAGGTTCCCGTGCAGTTTCGCATCGCAGCCGTGGATTTGGTCAGCAACACTTGTTTTCCCGCTCTAGCGGCGGATGAGCTGGGGTATTTCAAGAGCGAGGGTCTGGATGCGCGCATCGAGCTGGTCGCCATGTTGGGCGCGACCAAGGCGCTGCGCCAGGGCAGCGCCGACGCGATGATCGCCGGTTCGGTTTTCGATCTTCTCACCGAGTTTCCCAATTGGCAGGGCGCCAAGATCGCGGTGGCGCTTTCGCAGGGAACGCCGTGGTTGCTCGTGGTTCGAAGTAATCTTGCCGCCAAGCGCGGCGATCTGAACGCACTCAAGGGTCTGCGCATCACCGCCGCCGAAGGTCCCGATCTGGTGTTGAAGCATTTGTTGAGATGCGGCGGTCTGGAAGTCGGCCGCGACATCGAGATTGTCGAGTTGCCGGGGGCAAAGTCGCGCGATGTTTCTTTTGGCGTCTTCGCGGCGCGGGCGCTGCAAGCTAATCAAATAGACGGCTTCTGGGCCAACGCCATGGGCGGCGAGACCGCCACCAGCAGCGGCGCGGGAAAAATTCTTGTCGACGTGCGCCGCGGCGACGATCCGGCGGAAGTGCGGTTTTGCACTTTTGCCGGTATGGCGACGACCGATGATTTCATCGCGCGCGAACCGGAAGCGATGGCGGCGGCGGTACGCGCCATTGTCAAAGCGCAGAAAGCGCTGCGCGCCGATCCTTCGCTTGCGCGCGAAGTCGGCCTGCGCAAATTCCCCAAAGAGGCCGCCGAACTGATCGCCAACGTGGTTACGCGCGACGCCGAGTTTTACGATCCAGCAATCAGCGAAGAACGCATCGCCAAGATGAACCGCTTCGCCGAATCCGTCGGACAGCTAACGGCGCCGGTGAAGTACGAAGAGGTGGTGGCCGTTAGGTATCGGGAGCTGTGGAGATAGGAATCGTAAGGGGTGAAGGGTTAGGGGTAAAGCGTCTCGGACCGGACGCCTCACCCTTTACCCCTCACGCCTGACGGTTTTTTCACCATGGCGTACAGCGCGCTGGCGACCAGCAACAGCGCCGCCGATGACCAGATCAATAATTCGTAGCTCTGAGTTCGATCGTAGACGAGGCCGGCAGCGACCGGGCCGATGACGCTGCCCCAGGTCGACACGAAGCTCATCGAGCCGCGAATCTTGGCGAAATTCTTCCTGCCGAAATATTCTCCCACCGTCGACCAGTTGACTGGAAAGGTCGACTCCACCGTGCTGAACAAAGCGGTGAACAGCAGGATCGCCCATTCGGTTTGCACCACGCCCAGGAGAATCATCGAGGCTAGCGCTGACAGCATGCAGCCAGCCATCAACTTGGGCTTGTTGACCTTGTCGCCGAGCCAGCCGAACAAGATATGCGACGGCAACGCCATAAACGCTTGAGCGGCCAAGAAGAACGCCGCGCGCTGTTCGCTCATGCCGGTCCAGACCATCAGCGCAACGTAGTGAACGTTGACGGCGCTCAGAACGATGACGCGGATCGCCGTGGCCGCGGTGATAAACCAAAATGCCGAGGTGCGCAGGCTTCGCGCAGGGTGAAGTCGGCTTCTTCGGCAGCTTGGCGCTGTCCGCTATTGATCTCATGCAACACAGGCGGTAACGGATCGCCGTCCGGTTGCAGCCCCATGCTCTCCGGCGAGCGCCGCACGAGCAGAGCCAACGGCAGGCCGATGACAATAAAAGCGATACCGCAGGCAAACGCCGCCGGCCGCCAGCCGTAGGCATGCACCGCCATCGACAGGAACGGCGTGAAGATAAACCCGCCGATGCCGATGGAGCCGCTGATCAGCGCCATCGCCATGGTGCGCTGGCGGATAAACCAGGTGTTGGCGATCAACATCGGCGCATCCATGAAGCCGGCGTGAAACGCCAGCGACACCACGCCCATGTAGACCAGCAGCAGCATGACGTAGCTGTTGACGCCGGCGAGCAGCATATGGCCGATGCCGGCGCAAAGAATCGCCAGGATCATCAACGGCCGCGGCCCATGGCGGTCCATGAAGTAGCCGGCGAACGGGCCTTCAAAAGCCCCCTGCGCGCGGGCGAGAGAAAAAACCAGGGAAGTCGAAGCACGGCTGAGGCCGAGGTCCTGGCTCAGCGGCAGAAAGAATACCGAGAAGCCGTAGAAATATAATCCGCCGCCGAGCACGCGCAGCACCGCGCCGACGGCGACCATGCGCCAACCAAAATAGAGACCACCAATCCGATAGTAGAGCGAACGCAGCAAATGAATCCTTGATGAATTTAATATGCCGGAAGATCCCGTGCGGGATGACAAGCGAGAGGTTTCAAAGTAACTGAGCCAGTCGGCGAATTCAACAATGCGAGGAAAGGAAGAGAGAGAGGAGAGGAGAGGAGAAAGGGAACTGGCCGCAAATGACGCCAAGTTCGCAAAGGAAGACATCGGATCTGCAAATCCCTGTGGTTGACCATCCGAGTAAATTGAAGCAAATGGGGCGCGTTCGAATTAAGATCCCGAACCATCGTTCGGCGTGACAGCTATCTCCGCGACAGGTTGTCATTTCGACTGGAAGGAGAAATCTATTCGATTCCGAATTCCCCGCCGTCATTCCCGCGCACGCGGGGATCCAGGTTTATTCCCATGAATCGAAGATGGATTCCTGTTGTCACGGGAATGACCGAATGAGGCTGCGGCGCGATGCGGGATTTGGTGCGAAGAGAGAAGTAAAGGTTACGAAGGATTAGATGGGTTCACCAAGAAGAGCACATCTGTTGGAATAATTTTCCGAACTTCGTGCTCTTAGTGTACTTCGTGAGCGAAAGATCTTTTCTGACTACTTCCCCAGGCCGAACTCGCGCAGCACGCTTTCCAACGTGTCGAAGTCGGCTAACGTGCGCAGCGACGCGAAGGTCGGGAAGATCATCGGTAGCTCGCCGCGATTGCACAGCTGCAAGGCACGGTCGGGAGTGAGCCAGACGCTGTGGGCGACTTCGTAGGAAGTCGCCAGCGGCGTCTGGCCCGGCGGCAGAGCGGCGAGGAAAAAGCGCGTGTCGAAGCGCATGGCGAACCGCGCCGGTGTCTGCCAGTAGGAGAAATGGCTCAAGCTACCGAGATCGCAGTAAAGCTGTTCTCCTTCCAACAGTGCAGTGAAGCTGAGGGTTTGGTTTGACAACTCGCCATGGCGCTCGGCCAAGCGCGCGGCGCGTTCTGGGGTCGTGGAGAGTTTCGCGCCGGACGGTTCGGCGGCGAGAAGCACGCCGACTTCCTCGAAGACTTCGCGCACAGCGGCGATCCACAGACCGATGGCTTCTTCCGGCGCAAAAGCGGCGCCGATGATTTGGCGCGCCTGTTTGGGCGTACGGCCCACCGTCCGGGCGATCGCCGCCGCGCGGCAGTCTTGTTTGCTCACGGTGCCGCCGGGATAGCAGTACATGCCGCCTAAAAATGGCATGGCGTCGGGCCGGCGGGTGAGAAATACTTCGAAGCCGCGGACCTCGGCTGGACGCAGGAGAATCACGGTGGCGGCCTGTTTGGGTTTGCCCGGCTCGCTCATCGGATCGCCAAACTCACCGGGCCGGTAAAACTGTTTTGACAAGGCGGGCCGGGACAGAAAAAAGTCTCGAAGCGCGAGCGCGCCGCTGCCAATGCGACCACGCTCGACGACACCGTGCCAGTACTCTCGCGGTGCACGCAAATGGCGTCGCCGGGGTCGTTGGAGCCGTCACGCAACGTGTGATCGGCGAGCACGGCACGCTAGCTCGCTCAGCCAACTCTCCGGCTCGGCGCGAGCCGTCGGTATGCGATCTTTCAAATGGGCGAAGCGCGGATGGGCGCGATCGGCCTTGGCGGAGTTCAAATCGAGCTCCGCGGCGCTGCTGAAAACATGGAGGCCCGGTTCCAGCTGCCTGCTGACGATCTTGCTGTCGTGATTATTGTAAGCCACCCAGGCTGATTGACGGTCGGCGAAAACGACCGTGAAAGGATTGTAAGCGGTGCTGTGACCGGCGATGAACTGCACGCCCTCGGCGGCGCTTTTGCGCTGCAACAGGTCCATGCACAACAAGCCGCGCGAACGGGTCAACGTCGGTAGCAGTCCATCGCTTCCATTCTCATTTTGACGCCGATTCAAGATGCCGACCAACACGCCATATTCGTTGACACCCAACCAGGTGCCGCCAACGCGCAGATCGCGCCCGGCAACGATGCGCGGATCGCCGGCTATCTCCGTCGGCGGCGCCGATGGCCGATCGAAGTGTTCGTCCCGATTGGCCGCCACCAGCAGCGGCAAATCGGCAAAAACCTGTAGATAAAGCGCCAAGGTGCACATGATTCAATGATTTACCGAATGGCCGGCGCTTGTGCAAACTTCGACCATTTCATGCACAACGAAGGACCTAGCGCGGCGAAGCCGCAACCGAAATCGGAATATCTCGCGCAAAGCACGCAAAGGGCGCAAAGGTAAGGGAGATATGTCATTTCGACCGAAGGGAGAAATCTTGCCGATACCCCTCGCATCCGATCGGGATGACCGGCCTCGGCCCGTCACTTTGCGATCTTGGCGTCCTTGGCGCGAGGAATATCCGAATCCGAAACGTCCTGGGCCAAGCAAATTTGCGCAAGCCGCGCTAATTTCGAACTTTAGCAATACGAAGAGCACGAAGTTCCGAGTGTTGATCATCCCCAACCTTCGTGCGCTTCGTGGTGCCCACCAACTTGGCTTTTTGCGGCAGGGAAAAGCTTTTAACGCTCGCTCTAAGCCTTGATTGTTGTTGAATATTGATTGTGTTAGCTTCGATAAATTCGGAAAGGGCAACCATGTTTCAATCTGTTGACGAAGTGATCGCCGGACTGGCTACGCAGAAGTATCTGTGCAACAAGAACGTCGCTACCGTGGTCTATCTGGGCACGTCGCTGCAGAAGCCGCTGTTGGTCGAGGGACCGGCGGGGGTAGGGAAGACCGAACTGGGCAAGGTGCTGGCGGACTCGCTGGGCATGGAGCTGATTCGCCTCCAGTGCTACGAAGGGCTCGACGAGGCTAAAGCCCTGTACGAATGGGAGTACGCCAAGCAGCTGCTCTACACCCAAATCTTGAAAGACAAGATCGGCGAGATCCTGGAGGGCGCCAAGACCTTACAGCAAGCGGTCGACCATGTCGCTAACCAGGACGGCGTGTTTTACTCCGATCGCTTTCTCCTGCCGCGGCCATTGCTGCGCGCGGTCTTGTCGGAAAAGCCGGTGGTCCTGTTGATCGACGAGATCGATAAGTCGGACGCCGAGTTCGAGGCATTTTTGCTCGAAGTGTTGAGCGACTTTCAAATCACGGTGCCGGAGATCGGCACGCTCAAGGCCAAGCATATTCCGCTGGTGGTGCTGACCAGCAACAACAGCCGGGAAGTGTCCGACGCGCTCAAGCGCCGCTGTCTGCATTTATTTCTCGACTTCCCCGATCCTGAGCGTGAAAAAGAGATCATCAAGCTCAAGGTGCCCAATGTCGGCGACAAGCTCGCCGATGAAGTAGTGCGCTTGCTGCACCGCCTGCGCAAGCTCGATTTAAAGAAGACACCGAGCATCAGCGAGAGCCTCGACTGGGTGCGCGCTTTGACATTGCTCAATATCAAAGACCTCGACAACGAACTGGTCGAGCAGACCATGTCGGCGCTGATGAAGTATGAAGCCGACATCCGCAAGGCGCACCAGGAACTCAAGAGTTATCTAGCTGAGAAGCAAGCCCGGCGTCCCGACGCCAGCAACGATAAGGATCATCTGCATTAGCCGCTAGCGCGCGGCGTTCACCAAGACTATGCAAGCGCGGGTTATCGAGTTCGCCAATGTTTTACGCCGCAACGGCATCCGTGTGTCGTTGTCGGAAAACATGGACGCGTTCCGCGCGCTGGAACTGATCGGCATCGCCGACCCGCAAATGTTTCGCAATGCCTTGCGCACCACTCTGATCAAGCGCACTAGCGACCAGAAACCCTTCGACGAACTATTCGATTATTTTTTCCTGGGCATCGGCCAGGCCCTCGATGCCATTGACCGCAAGATCATGGAAGAGCTCGGGCTATCGCCGGAAAAGTTTCAGGAGATGCTCGAGCAGATCCAGAAACTCATGAAGGAGATGGAGGGGGATCTAGCCGATCTCACCAAGGCGCTGCTCAACAATAACCGCGCCGAGCTTGAGCGTTTGCTGCGCCAAGCGATGCAGCAGGAGACTCAGGACGGCACGCCGGACAGCCTGCGCCACACGCCCTACACGCGCATGATGATGCGCCTGGGGCTCGACCGGGTGCAGAGCGAGATCGAGCGCTTCCGCGGCATGCTGCAAATGCTCGGCGAGAATGGCGAGGATCTGCAAAACGTCTTGCGCTATTTAGACGAGCGCATGCGCGACTTGAACCGGCTGTTGCGCGAAGTGATCCAGCAGGAGCAGCGCAAACAGGGCGCTGAACCGCGGGATTACTCCCAGCGCAGCGCGCTGGCGGACAAGAGTTTTTCTTTCTACACCGAAGACGATATCCGGCGCATGAACGACGCCGTGGCGCGCCTGGCGCAGCGCTTGAAAAACCGCCTATCGGTGCGGCGCAAAAGAGCCGCCCGTGGCCGCTTCGACGTCAAAGCGACCTTGCGTAAAAACATGCAATACGGCGGCGTGCCGTTTCTGATTCAACTCGACCGGCGCAAAAAGACCAAGCCGCAGGTGATGGTGCTGTGCGATATTTCCGACTCGGTGTTGAACGCCTCGCGCTTCATGTTGCAGTTCGTCTATTCCATCCAGGATCTCTACGCCAAGGTGCGCAGCTTTGTCTTCGTCGCCGAGATCGGCGAGGTCACCAAGCTCTTCGAAGAACATGACATCCAGACTGCCGTCGAGACCGCTTTGAAAGGGGATGTCATCGACGTTTTCTCCCATTCGAACTTCGGCCGCGCCTTCGAGCAGTTTCACCGCAACTTTTTCGCCTCGATCACCAGCAAGACCACCGTTTTGGTGATCGGCGACGGGCGCAACAATTACAACCGCCCCAACGAATGGGTGCTGCGCGAAGTCAAGCAAAAGGCCAAACAGTTGATCTGGCTCAACCCGGAAAGCCGCATGACCTGGGGCATCGGCGACAGCGAGATGCCGCGCTACGCGCCCCATTGCCATATCGCCGAGGAGTGCCGCAGCATCAATCAACTTTATAAGATCGTCGATTTGATCGCGCCCTAACGTTATGCCGAAAAAGCTTTTTATCCAGACCTACGGCTGCCAGATGAACCAATACGATTCGGAAAAAATCGCCCAGGTCCTGGCGCGCCGAGACTATGTCCGAACCGAGCGCATCGATGGCGCCGATGTGATCCTGCTCAACACTTGCAGCGTGCGCGACAAGGCCGAACAAAAAGTTTACAGCGCGCTCGGTAGCTGGAAGGAATTCAAAAACTACCGCGACGGCGTAATCATCGGCGTCGGCGGTTGCGTCGCCCAACAGGAAGGCGAAAATCTCTTAAAGCGCATCCCCCATTTAGATTTGGTTTTCGGCACCCACAACATTCATAAACTGCCGGAGATGATCGAGCAGGTGGAAAGCAGCCGGGCACGTCCGGTGGAGACCGCTTTCTACCGCGATCCGGCTTACATGGACGATGGCGAGCTGCGGACGCAAGTCGACGGCGTCAAGGCCTTTGTGACGATCATGCAAGGCTGCAACAAAGTGTGCAGCTTCTGTATCGTGCCCCATGTGCGCGGCCGCGAAGTGAGCCGGCCCAGCGCAAAAATTCTCGCTGAAATAGAATCTCTGGCGCGCCACGGCGTCAAGGAAGTCATGCTGCTCGGCCAAAATGTCAATTCCTACGGCAAGCTCACGCCTGGCGAGCTGAGCTTTGCCGAGCTGCTCGCCCAGGTCGACCAGATCGCTGGCTTGCGACGCATTCGCTTTACCACTTCCCACCCGCAAGATTTGTCGCCCGAGCTGATCGAGGATTTCGCCACGTTGCAAAATTTATGCGAGCACCTGCATTTGCCGGTGCAGTCGGGTTCGGACACGGTCCTCGCGCGCATGCGCCGCGGTTATACCAAGGCGGAGTATTTGGCCCGGCTCAATCGTCTGCGCCATCGTTGTCCGAAAGTGGCGCTGAGCACCGACATCATCGTCGGCTTTCCCGGCGAAACCAATGGCGAATTCGCCGAGACGCTAGAATTACTCCGCGCGGTGGAGTACGATGATATTTACTCGTTCACCTATTCGCCGCGGCCGCAAACCGTCTCCGCGAAAATTTATCCCGACGATGTTCATGACGACGTGAAAAAAGAGCGTTTAAAAATCGTGCAAAAATTGCAGCGCGAAATATCTTTGGCGAAAAACCGCCAACGCATCGGCGACCGCGAAGAAGTTCTGGTCGAGGGAACGTCGAAACTAAAAGCCGAACAAATCATGGGCCGCACCCGCGCCAACCGTATCGTCAACCTCACCAGTTCTACCAGTTTGATCGGTGAGTTCGTGCAAGTTCGGATTATCGGCGCCACCGCCAACTCATTGCTCGGCGAGTTGATGTGCGCTAATGCTGCATTAGAGTCCCAGCAAAAAGAGGATAGGCAATGAGCAACAAATCAGAATGTATAGAGATGTCGGTCGGCGGTTTAACCCTCGACCCGGTGACCAAGACACCCATCGTGATCCTCAAAGACAGCGAAAACAAACTCAATCTGCCAATTTGGATTGGCCTCCTGGAGGCCACCGCCATGGCGACCGAGATTGAGGGCATAACCATGGCCCGGCCGATGACCCACGATTTGCTCAAGACCTTATTGGGCGAGGTCGGCTGCTCGGTGCAGTCCATCGAGATCACCGAACTCAAAGAAAACACTTATTACGCGGCGATTAATCTAACCCTGGCGGGCGGGCGCCCACTCATGCTTGACTCGCGCCCCAGCGATGCCATCGCATTGGCGCTACGCGCCAAATGTCCAATCTATGTCGCCAAGGCGGTGCTGGAAGCATCGAGCGTCTTGCAGCAGGACGAAACCAAAGACGTGCCGGTTGAGAACGTCTCCAACGTGTCCCAGGAAAAATGGGGCGAGATTCTCGAAAAAATGACGCCGGACGATTTCAAGTACAAGCAATAGTTCAATTTTGCTAGCAAGCTAAATTGATAGTTCAAAAATTCTTGAAAAACCCTTGTAATCACAATGCAATCCAATGGCCACAACCCAAACTAGAAGAATCAGCCGTAAAGAACTGCGCCAGCCTGATCGCTTTCAAGTCGCCACTGAGAAGGCGCTGGAATATATCCAATCCCACAAGAATTTAGTCTTCGCTGTGATCGGCGTGCTAGTGCTGCTCGGTCTGGCAATCTTGGGCTGGCAGCTATTTAAGGAAAGGCAAAATGACGCGGCGGCGCTGGAGTTCACCGACGCCACGGCGCTGTATCAAGCCGAGAAGTACCGCGAGGCGCTGACAGCCTTCGAAAAGGTTCAGTCATATCGCTGGTCGCGTTACGCCGGATTGGCCCATCTTTATCAAGCCAACAGCCATATAGCGTTGGGCGAACTCGACAAGGCGCTGAGTTCGGGTCAACGCGCGGTTACAGCGAGCCGGCCCAACACGCTGTATCGCCAACTAGCTCTGATGACCTTGGCCAACGCCGCGGAGCAAAAGAACGACTGTCGCCAAGCTATCGAGTCTTACGACGAAGCGCGGAAAATCATCGCGGCTCAGCAAAGTGAAGCATTACTCGGTAAGGCGCGTTGCCTGGAAAAGACCGGCGATGCAAACGGCGCCTTGGCGGCCTATAAGGAATATGTAAAAGACCAGCCGGGTTCGATGGCGAGTGCTAAAGTTGCCGAGCTTGAGGGTAAGATCTCGGCGGCGCCGGTGGCGAAATAGTAGAATTAAGAGTCTGATAAGATATATTATGTAAACTTTGATCGGAAAGGTGCTTCGGTTTCTACTGGTCCCCTGGGGTCGCGGCACTCCCCTCCAAAGCAAAACTGCACTCCCCCTCCCCGCTGAACTCTGATATCGACCGCTGCCTCATCGCTTTGCTAACTGATCGATAAAGCCACTGTCGTCGAGTTTCTTTAGTATCGAATGGTTGATTACCATCTCAGGTTTGACCTTCGCCACTAACGGATCGGTTTCAGCGATGAATTCGATCATCGATGCGATGCCAGTGCTGTCGACATATGGTTTTGGCGGCAGCACTTTGAGCGCCGATTGATAATGTTCCTCAGCCTTCTCGACTCGATCGAGTCTTAAAAACTTGGCGATGACTTGCTTGACCCGTTCCTTGTTCCGCGGGTCCAGGCTGTAGCTATTGCCGGCCACGATGCCTTTTAGCGCCCGCTCGACAAACTCCGGGTCATTCTTGATTGTCCGCTCACGAATGCTCATAGTTTGCTGTGGATAGGGAATCGGCAGCTCGGTGAAATCGGCCAGGATCGAATTACCACGTTCCTTCAGCACCGACCCGAGACCGGGATTGACGATGATCGCGTCGCTGCCACCGGACTGCAACGAACCGACCCGCGCGGCTTGATTGCCCAATTGAAGAATCGTGATGCGGTCGCGCCGGGCATCGAGGCCCCAATGCTTCAAACCAAGTAACACGGCGTGATAAGACGCCGTGCCGGCTTGCGCCGCGCCGATCCGCCTGCCTTTGAGATCTTCAGGTTTCTTGATCGCCGCTGAGGTTACCAAGATGTAATTCATCTTGTTGACCATGCCGGCAAACATGGTCAGATCCGCGCCGCGTGCGCGCGCGCTAATCACCGGCTGGCCCGACATGCCCATGATCGGTATGTCTCCCGAAATCAACGCCTGGGCTCCCCTTGTGCCCCCTTCGATCAAAATCAAATCGGGATCGCTGCCGTAACGTTTAAATAGCCCCTCTTCTTTAGCTACCCAAAGCGGCGTTTGATTGGAACTGAAGGACGAATAACCGAGCAGAAACTTATTCTGCGCCAAACCTAGAGCCTGATAAAGGAGTACGCAGGTGCCAAATATGAGACCAGATATTCTCCTCATTTTAAGCTCCTTGGTTGGCGATATCCAATCTAAAACTAGAAATCTAAAACAGGCAACGCTCGGGCGGACGCCACTACGGATGGACATCCTGGGTAAACCACTCCCCCGGCACTTCTCGCCCCAACCCCTTGGCCAGCGCGGCATCGTAAACCTTTTTCCCCACCGCGGCGAATTGCGCGCCCATGCCGATGTTATTGACGAAGCCGGTGATTTGCCGATCATTTTCGCGTCCCGTGATCCGGCCGCAAAGGAGATCCGGCAAGGTCGGCAGAGACTGCCAATCGATGGACCGTGTCATCGGATGGTCGCGCAGGGTGAAATCGTCGCGCTCGAAATGGGCCAGCGCCGAAGAAGTCACATTGTTCTCAGTCGAATGCGTGTGCAGCACCAACGGTTGGCAGGCCATTAACGCTTCGTCGTCGAATTCATCGCGCTGCATGGCGCTGATGTGCAAGCCTTCGCGCAACGCCCACTTGCCGAGAAACGGCTTGCGCGCATTGGTCGAGGTGATCAGGATGTCGACATCCTGCGCCGCCGCCTCGTAGGAATCCACCGGAACGATTTCAACGCTGACTTTGGCGCTGGTTTCCTTGGCGAAATTTTCCCGGTTGGCTTTGGTCGGACTGTAGACTTTGATGCGCTTGATCTTGCGCGCCTCGCACACGGCTAACACCTGGGTGCCGGCCTGCCAGCCGGAACCGATCAGGCCGACGGTTTCGGCATTGGCCCGCGCCAGGTATTTGGTCGACACGCCGTTGGCGCCGCCGACGCGGAAGCGTTGCAAGACGCCGTCGTTCATCACTGCCAGCAACTCACCGTTGGCCGAACTGAAAAGCAAAATGACTCCCATCCAGCGCTGCCCCGGCAGCATAGGTAGCTTTTCCCGGCGCATGCCGCCGGCGGTATCGCGCCAGGCGACGATGTCGGAGGAAAAGCGCAGCGCCGCGGTGCCAAAGTGCGGACTGGCGCCGCTCATGCTTTTTAAATAGTGAGCCATCGGCCCCTCGGCGTTCGCCGCCGCGGCGGTCGGACTATGAACATCGGACCGGGGCGCGGTGACCGCCACACCCTGGCCCATTTCTCGATAGAGAATCTCCAACGCCTCCATCGTGTCCTTCATGGTGATCAATTCACCCACTTCATCGTTGTTGAGAAATAATGGCATGCATACCTCGGCTTCGCGGTCATGGCTCCCGATCGTGCTCGTTGATCGAAACTAAAATCCCTAACGAACATGAGCGACGAGCATGATCACGGTTTTAATCCCTGATATCCTGCAAGAACCACTCGGTCGGCAGTTCGCGTCCGAGCCCGCGCTCTTTGGCAAGTTCATAGACCTTCCCGGCAACGGCAAAAAATTGCGCGCCCTGAATATTGCCGCGCTCCGAGTACGTTACCTGCTTGTCGGAACTGCGCCCTGTTTTCGCCCCGCTAAGTATCTCCGAAAAAAACAGCGCGCGATCTTCGGCGATGACGCCATGACCGCGCTTGCCGGCACGCTT
Organism: uncultured delta proteobacterium; assembly: GCA_963847445.1. Taxonomy (GTDB): domain Bacteria; phylum Desulfobacterota; class Binatia; order UBA9968; family UBA9968; genus DP-20. Next base: position 20,740 of record CAWJZV010000001.1, read on the forward strand.
CATTTGAAAGCCGGCGTAATCCTTAGGCTTGGCCGCGTAGGTAATGTATTCATCGGCCAGCCCGAATTCCGGCAGCCCCCAAGGCGCTGGCGCATTGCCCAGTCGCAACGAAACATCGATGCGTTTCAACGTGTCGTCGTCCGGTTTGCCGCCGACGCAGGTGACATGGGTCCCATCTTCCAACCATTTGCCAATGACGATCGGCACGGCGGAGTCGGTGCAACCGGCGACGATATGCGCGCCTTTGTAAACGTCGCGCGGGTGGCTCATCGGCACGACTTCGAGACCGAATTCCACGCTGATTTCCTTGGCGTAGGCTTCGCGGTTTGCCTTGGTCGGGCTGTAGACCTGAATCTTTTTAATTTTGCGCGCCTGCAGAAACGACTCGACATGGGAGCGCGCCATGCCGCCGGAGCCGATCATGCCAACGACGCTGGCGTCTTCCCGCGCCATGTATTTGGCGCCGATGCCGGAGTCGGCGCCGACCCGCATATGCTGCAGATAGCCGTCATTGATCAGCGCCAGCGGCTCGCCGTTCTCGATGCTATTCAAGAGAATCAAGCCGCAAAAGTTACCGGGCCGCACGCAGTATTTTTCCTGGGTGATCGCGCCTTGATATTCCTGCTCGTAGATCACGTCCGATTTCATGCGGATGGCGAAGTAGCCGGATATGGAGCCGCCTTCCATGGTGCCCCACTGATAAATTTTGTCCGGGTCGGTGGTCGGAATCTGAATATCGATGCGCGGCCGGCAGACCGCTTCCTGGCGCGCCAATTCCCGATAAGCCTTGTCCAGCGCGTTCATGGTCAGTTCCATGGTCAGCACTTGTTTCACGTCATCGTTGTTGAGAAAAAGCATCTTGCTCCCCTAGGACTGGCCAATCGAACTCATCGCCAATTCATTTCACCACGGAACTCCGAGCACGACACAGCCGCAACCGAAATTCGGAATATCTCCCGCAAAGACGCTAAGCTCGCAAAGGTCGGAAAATAAGATGGTGCAACCGTTTTTAATAGTCCTATTTTTTTCCTTTCCGAACTTCGTGTCCTTCGTGGTAAGTATTCCGGTTTACGGATTGCGGCCCCACAATTTCACGAAGAACCCTTCATCGACCAATTCTTGAACAAGACTGTTGTCGTAGAACTGGCCCGGCTTAGCTTGTTTCGCCTTGGGGTTGGTCCGGCCGATCTCATCGAGAGTTACCTGGAATCCAGCAGCTTTAACGAACGGGACCTTCTCCATAAACTCGTAGCCGTATTTCAAGCTGCCGTCGAGGATTCTTGGATCAGTGACCTTGGTGTATTTAGCGAATATCGTCTTCGTCTCGGCCGGTCGGTTGTAAATGAAATGCATCGCCTTGCCGTAGGCGCGCAAAAAAGCTTTCGCCGTTGGCCGCCTTTCTTTGACGAAGCGTTTGGTGGTCGTCAGAGTCAAGTGAACGAAGGGAATCTCATCCTTGGCGAGATTGGCCAGCACCTTTGCCCCTCCCTGTTCAGCGACATAGACCATCGGATAAGACATTGGCGCCGCCGCGATAATCTTCTTGGACAGCGCCGCGGCGATCTCGGGCATGCCGCCGATTTGAATGAACGCTACATCCTTATGAGCTTCGAGCCCATGCTTCGCCAGAAACATGCGCATACCGAAGTCAGTGGCTGCGCCAAAACGCGAGACACCGATAGTTTTGCCTTTGAGGTCGGCGACGGTTTTTATCTCAGGCGTGGCCATAACATAGAAAGGCACGATATTCACCGTCGCCCCAATCGCCACCAAGTCGCCGCCTTGGAGCCCCGAGTCCGCAATCACCTGGCTATTTTGCGCGCTAATAACCACATCACCGGCCAGCGTCGCTTTCGCCGCCACCGGTGAGCTGGCGATATACATGGTATCGACGTCCAAACCTTCTTCTTTGTAGAATCCTGCGTCGTTCATGATCCAAAACGGCGCATTGAACGCGCTCACCGCAGTCCAGGCAATGACCAGCTTTTGAGCCTGAGCCGGCGCGATGCCGAGAGCGAGCAGCAGAAGTACGATCGCAACGCCAGCACGAACGCGATTGTCCATCACGGCGCCCTCCCCCACAGTTTCACGAAGAAACCTTCGTCGATCAGTTCCTGCACCAGGCTGTTATCGTAGAACTGTTCGGGCTTGGCGCTCTTCGCTTTGGGATTTTTTTTGGCGATGTCGTCGAGCGTGACCTGAAAAGCGGCGGCCTTTACCAGCGGCACTCTTTCGATGAAGTCGTAAGCGTACGTCAGACTACCCTCGACCATGCCTTGATCTTTGATCTTGGTGTATTTGCTAATAATCGCTTTGCTGTCTTCCTTTTTAGTATGCATGAAGTGGACGGCGCGGCCGTAGGCGCGCAGATAAGCTTTAGCCTGGGCGCGCCGTTCGCGCATGAACTTGCGCGTCGTGGTCACGCCGACATGGAGAAACGGAATGTTTTCCTTCGCCAGATTCGCCAACAGATGCGCCCCGCCCTGCTGTGCGACGTAAGCTATGGGTTGAGAAAATGCCGCGGCATGCACCGTGCGCTTGCCCATCGCCGCAGCGATCTCGGGCAGCCCGCCGAGTTGAATCATCGGCACATCCTTCACCGGTTCCAAGCCGTATTTAGTTAAAAACATGCGCATGCCGACATCGCCGGAAGAGCCGAAGCGGGTCACACCGACGGTTTTCCCCTTGAGATCGGCGATGGTTTTTATTTCCGCCGTCGCCATGATGTAGAATGCCACGACATTGGTGATGCCGCCCATCGCCACTAGATCGCCGCCCTGCAGGCCGACATCGGCGACCACTTGGCCGTTGGCGGGTGAGATCATCACCTCGCCGGCAAGCGTCGCCTGGGCCACGGTCGATGAACTGGGAATGTAGACCAGCTCGGTGTCGAGCCCTTCTTGCTTGGCGAATCCGGCATCCTGGATAATCCAGAAGGTCGCGTTGAGCGCGCTAATTGATGAGTATGCTTGCACGAACTTTTGCGCCTGTGCCGCAGCAGGCAAAAGCAGCAAGGCGAGAGCGATTAAAAATTTCCCCAGTTGATTTTTCATTTCCGTCCTATCCGACTTATCCGTCCGATTCTTTCCAGCAGTGGTACCGGCACCTCACAGCGCTGTCAAGCCAAGCAAGATTTTCCTTGAAATGATCCGACAGCTATCCTATGGTCCCGGCTGAAATCATTGGACGGACTATGAGCATAACAAACAAAGCGGCAATCGTTGGCATCGGCGACACTCCGACGGATCGCTTGGGCTCCAAGCCCGGCGAGCCACGCAAGTCGAGCGCCGAATATCTAGCTTGGGCCATGCATCTCGCGTTGGAAGACGCCGGTTTGAGCCTCAAGGATTTCCAGGGACAGGGACTCGGCGTGACGATTCCCACGGCGTATCCCCAACCGTTCTGGCCGGAAGAGGTCAGCGAGATCCTCGGAATCACGCCGGGCTTCTTGCTCGGCGGCGCTACCGGCGGCGCCGGTGCGGTGTCGCTGATGGGCGGCATGAGCGCAGCGATCAACTCGGGATTGATCGATCTCGCGCTGGTGATCGGCGCGGCCGCGCCCTTCTCCGAACATTGGGGCGGCGGCATTCAGCCCGGTGACATGCGCGACTGGGAAATCCCCTACGGCACCATGGGACCTAATAGTAAAATCGCCATGGTCATGCGCCGGCATATGCATGAATACGGCACGACCCTCGATCATCTCGGCAAGATCGCCGTCACGGCGCGCTATCACTCAAGCTTGAACCCGCTCGGCTATCTGCGCTCGCCGATGACTATCGATGATTATAAAAAGTCCCGCTTAGTCGCCGATCCGGTGCGCTTGTTCGACTGCGTGATGCCGGCCAACGGCGGCAAGGCCTATATCTTGGCCTCGCCTGAGCGCGCCAAGACATTGCGCAAGAAACCGGTGTGGGTCAAAGGCTTCGGCGAACGCAGCAATCCCTCCTACGGTCCGCGCGCCGGTTCCGATGCTCTAATCATGGGCGTCAAAGACGCCGGCCGAGTCGCCATGGAGATGGCCGGGGTAAAGCATAAGGACATTAATTTTTTGCAGCTTTATGACGACTACGTGATCGTGGTTTACTTGCAGATCGAAGACCTGGGCTTTTGCCAGAAAGGCGATCTTAAATTCTTCGAGAATACCGACTTTACTTTTAAAGGCCAACTGCCGATCCAAACCGGCGGCGGCATTATCAATTGCGGCCAGCCATCCACCGCCGGCGGCGTGCATCATATTTTAGAGGGCGTGCGCCAGTTGCGCGGTGAAGGCGGCGAGCGCCAGGTGCCCAATGCCAAGATCGGCTTGATCTCCGGATTGGGCGTGCTGCCCTACGGCAAGAATCTCGGTTGCTGTGCCGTGGCGATTTTGGGCAACGAACTGTAGAGACATAAAATCCGTTCGTGCTTGTCGAAGCGCGAACTCGGCGAAAAGAATAAAACCATGGCTGAACTAGACGTAAGAAAACCCCTGCCGGCGATCACCAACGAAGCAAAAGCCTTTTGGGACGCCGCGGCGCAACAGCAACTTTCCATCCAGCGCTGTCAAGATTGCCGCGCCTGGGTCTGGACCCCGCGCCCCTCGTGTAACGAGTGCGGCAGCCAAAAAGTCGTGTGGACGCCGATGAGCGGCAAGGGCGAAATCTATTCGTTCACGGTCATCCGCCAGGTCGTCGGCCGCGCCGCATCGAAGGCCTTCGAGCCCGACATCCCCTACGTCATCGCGTGGGTGGACCTCGACGAAGGCCCGCGCCTGATCACCAACGTTATTGGTTGCCCTGTGGAAGACGTGAAACTGGGAATGAAAGTAACCGTGCAATTCGAGAAGGCGTCCGAGAAAATTTGGCTGCCGAAGTTCAAACCGGCGGCCTAACCGCCGACAAAATTTCACAGTTCGGTTCATCTGAATTCAAGGAATAGACGAAGATCTTCGCGTGCTCGAAAATTGCCAGTTCGTCCTGCCGGCGCAGGGCACTGAGCGCCGATCCGTAATCATGCTCTGCCAATGCCAGCCCCTTTCCGCCGAGGCGCCGTTAGCTGCTGGTGATGACAATGCCACATTCTTCGCAGCGATAACGTGCGCCCTTGCCGCCTGTCTGTGCGAGTTTCTCAAAATCGAAGTTCTTAATGCCGCTGGTATCGAAACACTCTGGGCAATGACCATCGCCCAAATCTTCGGCGGCCAGGGTCAGATGGCAGAGGCGGCAGCGCATGGTGCTTTTGCGCTCGGCGAGCAGTTCTAAAGTGGAATGTTTGCAATCCGTCATCGCCGCGAAGGGTCCATCAGTTATTGGCAGCCACCGCCACTAGCTCTAAAACCTGCCAGCGCGCATAGCAGGATTCCAACTCGCTTTTAACCGCTTCGATGCGGGCCATGGTCGCGGTATATCTTTTCGTTGCCCTGGCGGTAAAACTCCGGCTCGCCCATGCGCGCGTTGAGCTCCGCCTGCCTCTGCCTCAAGGGCTTCAATTTTCTCCGGCAACGCCGTCAATTCACGCTGCTCTTTGTAGCTGAGCTTGCGCGGCTTTTCAGTTCGCTTGCTGTCAGCCGGTGGCGGCATCGCGACGCCATTGGCGCGCTTGTTTATGTCACTGGGTGCGTCGGGAATTTGCCGTTGGTAGCGCGCCCAGTCTTCGTAGCCGCCGGCGTATTCGGTGAACTTGCCGTCGCCTTCGAAGACCAGCGTGCTGGTGACGACATTGTCGAGAAAGGTGCGATCGTGGCTGACCAACAGGAGCGTGCCTTCGTATTCGGACAAGAGTTCTTCGAGCAGTTCCAAGGTGTCGACATCGAGGTCGTTGGTCGGCTCGTCGAGCACCATCAGATTAGCCGATTGAGTAAATAGTTTCGCCAACAGCAAACGGTTGCGCTCGCCGCCGGACAGCGCGTTCACCGGTGAGTCGATGCGCTGGGGTGGGAACAGAAAATCCTTCAAATAGCCGACCACATGGCGCGAGCGGCCGCGCACGGTGACGATATCCGAATCGCTCAGGTTCGCGCGCACGGTTTTTTCCGGGTCGAGGGTGCGGCGATGCTGATCGAAGTAGGCCACCTGCAGCCGGGTGCCCAACAACACTTCGCCAGTGGTCGGCGCCAGCTCGCCCAGGATCAATTTGAGCAACGTGCTCTTGCCCGAACCATTGGGGCCGATGATGCCGACACGGTCGCCGCGCATGTATTCTTGTCGAGAGCTCGCGAATGATCGCATGCTCACCATAGTGAAACCCGACCCGGCGCAGGTCGACGACCAGCTTACCCGAGGACGCGCCGGCGTCGAGGGTGAAACGCGCCTTTCCCTGGGCATCCAGGCGGTCGGCTTTTTCTTTACGCAGGGCTTGAAGCTCGCGCACCCGGCCCTCGTTACGGGTACGGCGGGCCTTGACGCCCCGGCGAATCCACGACCTCTTCCTCGGCGAGTTTTTTGTCGAACTTGGCCGACGGCCCGTTCCTCGATCGCCAAGAGCTCGTCTTTTTTCTGTAAGTAGCGATCGAAATCGCCGGGAAACGACGTAAGCTTGCCACGGTCGAGCTCGACGATGCGCGTCGCCAAGCGCCGGACCAAAGTCCGGTCATGGGTAATGAACATGACCGCGCCTTGGTAATTGAGCAGATATCTTTCCAGCCAATCGATGGCATTGATATCCAGATGGTTGGTCGGCTCATCGAGCAGCAACAAATCGGGCTCGCTGGCGAGTGCGCGGGCAAGCATCACCTGGCGGCGTATGCCGCCGGAACAATCGGCGAGCCGCTTATCCTCAGGCAGATTCAATCTTGTCAGCACGGTCTCGACTCTTTGATTGATGTTCCAGCCGCCCAGGGTCTCGATCCTGGCTTGCAAGCGCGCCAGCTGCAGCAACGAGTCGCGATTCGCCAGCTGACCACCATGGGTTAGATTGTGATATTCCGCTAATAGCGCGCCGATCTCGCCGATGCCGCCGGCGACGACTTCGAAAACCGACTGGTCGGTGTCGGGCGGCACTTCTTGTTCCAGGTGCGCCACGCGCAACGACTCGGCGCGCCAGATTTCGCCCTCATCCGGTAACAACTGCCCCGCGATCACGCGGAACAGCGTGGTCTTGCCGGTGCCATTGCGCCCGACCAAACAGACCCGCTCGCCGGCGTCGATCTGAAAACCAACCTGAGACAATAATGGAATATGGCCGTAGGCGTGGGAGATGTTATCGAGGCGAAACAGAGGCATGCTTGAATATGGTTTCCTATCGTGACAGGGAAATTTTGCCGCACAGGCGGCGCGGGTTACGACGCCGTTAGCGCATCAACGCCGCCGCCAAAGCGATCGCGGCAATTGTCGCGGTGGCGATCAGTGCGATGAGGAAAAATTGCACGGTCTTGCGCAGCTTGGCCAGTTGCGCCTGCAACACTGTGATCTGCACGTCCATGGTCGCGTTGAGCTCGTTTTGAATCTCGAAACCCTTCTCCAGCGCCGTTAGCCGATTCGCGCTGTCATCGGATCGCAGGTCGCCAAGCCGCCTACGCAGCGCTCCCACCGCCGCCGTCCCGCCGGCCACCACCAGCGGTCGCAATTTCGTCAATAACTGTCTCATCGCTAGGTTCTAGCTACCCTGGTCATGATTGGGATCTTACCCTAATCGCCGGCCCGGATAAACTCGCCACCTGGTGTCTCTAGCGCAGGATATCGTTGAGCAATCGGTTGTCGAAGAATTCTTTCGGGTCGGCCGCCGCGGCCTTGGGATGATCGAGATAACGCAACAGATTGGCGTAGCTGCGCTCATCTACGCGCAGGGTTTGCGGGAATTGGTCTTTGAAGAACTCGAACGAAGCTTGCAGCACCACCCCTCCTCCCGTTTGTCCCCTACGTTTTGCACGGCTTGCTTTCGATACACTCAGGCCCTGAGCACGCCGAAGGGAACGATTGGAACATTTTGCACCGCCATCTTTATGGATCGTGATAATTCATCGCGTTGTGCTGGATCGAGTTCATGAAATAAAGATGCAGTGGCCGGCCGGTCGCTTCCGCCGCCGCGAGCAAGCGCGGTGAGGTCTCGTAACGACGGAAGAAGTTCTGATAACCGAGCCGTTCGTAGGCGCTCTGCTCCGGCAGGCTGCTGGCGAAGATGATTCCCGAGGACGCCGCGCGCAGCCGCTGTGGCACCGCCTGCGCCAGCGGCAGACCCTGTCCGGCGTTGTTGCCGATGACGACGTAGTCCACCGCGTCGGTCAACTCTGCCAGAGTTTTGACCATGCCATGCAGCGAAACCTCGTCCCAATTTCTCATTTCCGCTTTGCCCAGCGCCGCGTTCAACACCTTGGGATATCCGTCGGCAATTTGAAACACGCCGCCAACCTGGATGATGCGCGCCCAGGGCAACGGCGGCTCGGTGACGAACTCGCCGACGGTGACTTCGTTATCTAGGATCAGAGCCACGAACTGCTGGCTTCTCGCCTGCTGAAGCTGTGTAGCTAAATTCATCTGTATATATTCCTTCCGAACTTTGTCGTCATCGAAATAACCAGATCCCATCTCACCACGAAGTGTCCATGAACTTACGCTCGCCTACAGAGCATGAAAATGGTTCGCATTCCTAGAAGTTGCTTCCCTTTTCGATTCGTCATTCCCGCGCAGGTGGAATCCAGGTGACGGACAGAGTCCGTCATACCGTTGAAAAACGGTATCCAGGTGGATGATGGCTCTGGATGCCGGCCTGCGCCGGCATGACGTGGCCCGGAGGCTCTTCATTGTGCATATCATCCCCTCACATGTATTTTCTAAGGAGCTCACGTAGAGCACCAAGTTCGGAGTTTTGATCATCCGAAGCGTCCTGTCCGTTGTCTTCTTCGTGGTAAATCCGTCGTCAATTCCTCGCTTGGTGAAGATCTTACTTCGGACACTTCCAGACATCGCTATTCGTACAGACTCTTGATGAACCCGCTATCTTCGATGGACTTGAGGATAGTCGGATCGCTGAACGACGCCGGGTCGGCAGATTTAGCTTTGGGAAACTCCTTGGCGATGGAGTCGAGCACGGTGCGAATGCCGCTCACGGAAGGATACGGCACGCGGTCGAAATAGGTGTTGGCATACTGGTCGTAGGTGCGCTCGGCGTATTTCTCCTTGTCCGCCTCCATGCGCATTTTCTTCAGGATGATGCGGATGCTTTCCTTCTTGTTGCGCTTGAAATAGGCGATCCCTTCGACGTAGGCGCGCATCACTCGAGTCGCCTGATCACGGTTGCCGCGCAGGTAGCCGCGCGTCGACACCAGCATGCTTTGCAGATAGTGAATGTTCATCTTGGCGAGATCCGCCAAAACGCGGAAGCCATTGTCTTCGGCGATGAAATAGGACGGGTCGGTCAGCACCGCGCCGTCGACGACTTTCTTTTGCAAGCTCACCAGCATGGTCGGCGACGAACCGATCTGCAAGACGTTCAAATCCTCCTGGCGCAGGTTCCAATGATTGAGCAAGAGGGTCAGAACCGTATGGGATGCGGTGCCAAAGGCGGTAATGGCGATGCGCTTGCCTTTTAGGGCCTCTGGCGTATCGACATCCGGCCGCACCAGTAGCCGATGCACGCCTTTGTTGTTGAGCGCGGCGATCATCGTCACATCGCTGCCCTTGAGCATGGAGCTAATCACCGGCCCGCCGCTGGCGCTGGCGAACTGAATATCGCCCGCCAATAAGGCGTTAATGCCGCGTGCCGCCCCACCGCCGATGAAGATCGCCTCGACGTCGAGACCATGCTTTTTGAAAAAACCGCGTTCCTCGGCCACCCAGATCGCGCTATTGCTCGGGCTAAAAGCGCCCATGCCGATGCGAATCTTGTCCATGCGCTTGGGCGTATTCTGGCGGGCTGATGAAGAATACATTCACCACGAAGGACACGAAGAGCACGAAGGTCGGAAAATTACTTGACCGAAAACTTCGTGCTCGGGACCTATGGTGAGCGTAGGTTTGTAGGATGTGGTGACCAAAGGGAACCGCATCGTTGGTAAGTCGCATTCGTTCGATGCGGTTCGCGGACTCACCACATCCTACGGGTTTCGCCATTTTGATTTTCCGCAGGTGTGCGTAATCACATGAAACACTTCGTGGTGAAAATGAATTTGTCATCATAATTGATCAACTCGGCCACTCGGCCAGCAGTTTGCCGTAACCTTGGATCGGCGCGCGGCGGCCCAATTGCGAAAGTATCTCCCAGAGCATCGCCGGATTGCTGGCGATGGCGGTGATTTTTAAGTCGTTTTCGATCTGTTGCAACACCGGCAATGGATCGAGCACGGCGCCTTGAAAGTAGATGGCGTCGACAGAGCCGACTTCGGCCAACGCCTGTAGGGTGAGATCGTAGACCGCTGCGGCCCCAAACGGCCGGCCTCGCCGATATTGGCGAAGGACTTAGGCGCGCGCACCGAGAAGCCGGCGTCGGTCAAATATTCTTCGATCATGCCGTTCAAGCGGGTCTCGAATGGCGTCAGCAGCAGCAGACGCCTGGCGTCGTACTGTTGCAACGCATGCACCGACGCCGTAAAGCGGTGGTCACGGGGATTTGCAGCGCCGCCTTGAGTTCGCGCGAACAGTCCGGGATTCATCACCTCGGTGGGCGCGCCGATGAGAATGACCGCATGCCACTTCTTTGCAGCGGCAAGTTCACAGACACGGCGCACGACTTCCTGTTTCTTGCCGATGATTTCGTAAAGCGATTGGCCGAATAGTCCCAAGCCGTGAAAGTCGAACTGCACAAAGTCCGGCACCAGCTTCATGAAAGCCGTCGTAATGCGGCCAGGTCGCCGGCCCAGGGCTGACGAATCCGATATTGAGCAATAGAGATTTGATCGGTCAATTCCGTGTCTGTCACTAGTGAATCAATAGCATAGCGAGTCAAGAAAACCAGGTTCGGCGATGAGTTGTATTGTCGCTGAAGGCCGGGCTAAAGAGAGGCTAGCAGCCTGCTTAAAGACCAGTCGGAATGCTTCGAGTGTCTCGGCATGAACGGAAAATCATCGATGATTTCAAATCCCCTCCGTTCGTCCTGAGCGATGTCGAAGGACTCTGCGAGGGTTTTCAGCCACCTGCTAGAAGAATAGCACCATGGAGATTACTTTTCATGACCGAACTTAACCGACACTCCCCTCGAAGATCGCCTGATCGAGCTCATGCGTCACCTTGGCATCGAGCGCGCTCATTTCGCCGCCTGCATGCCGCGCGATTGGGAGGGACTGCTTACATCGGCACGCGCAACGCGTCGCCTCGCTGACTTTGATCTGCCCCATGGGCATCAACTCAGCGCCTGTGTCCGACAAGCCGCCACCGCTGCTCGTCGTCACCGGCGACCACGGACGCGGCGGCATTGGACGCGATCAGAGGATGCGGCAAAAGATCGCCGGCGCACGCTCGCTGATTCTAGCGAATTACTTTAGCCCGTCCTGGGCCGACGCCGATTGGCGATCGACGCGATGCCATCGGAATGCCATGAGGGAATTTATTCGACACCAACGCTCTCAGGATCTCGCGCGTCGACAAAGTTCTCTGCCGACGAGTCCGAAGGCGAAAGTGCCGACATCACCTACAGCATTCGTGGCAGGGCGAGCCGTTGATTGCTCATGCCGCTGGCATTCTCGCCTTCCCAGTGGCAACCGCTAATCGAGCGAGTTCGAGCGAACACTTCTGCATATTACGCTGGGCGGCAAGCATCTGGCATGGTCGCCCATCTCGAAATCGCGCGCCCAGTCGAGTTACATGCGCGTCATCGATCAACTGTTCGACGAATTGAATCTGCAGACCGGGACAATCGCTATTGGAGGTTGGCTGCGGACCAGGCGCGATCGTGCGTCGTCATCGCTGCCCGCACCCGCGGCGCGAATCCGATCGTCGCCGCTGACGTGAATCGTTATCTGATGCGCGAAGCCGCAGCGCTGGCAAAGCGTGAAGGGCTGGACCGGTTTATCGAGTTCCACGTAGGCGACGCCGAGCCAATTGCCCTTCGCCGACAACCAATACGATTGCACGATCTCCTGCACCGTGATGGAAGAAGGCGACGCCGATCGCATGCTGAGCGAATTCGTTCGGGTCACCAAACCAGGCGGCAAAGTCGGCGTGGTCGTTCGCTCCACCGACCTACCCAGGTGGGTCAATCTGCCACTTGGCAGTGCGCTAAAAAACAAGGTTGAAGTGGCGACCTTCTTCAGCGGCAACGTCACCGACAAAGGCTGCGCCGACGCCAGCCTCTACCGGCGCATGAATCGCCGCGGGCTAAAAGATGTCGCGATGCTGCCGCAATGGGCGAGTCACAAGGACGGCGAAAGATTGGACTACCTGCATGATCGCATCATCGGCGTTACTCAAGCCGGACGAACTCACGGAATGGCGCGCCGCTCTGCGATCAGGCCAAAGCCGAAGGGACGTTTTTTATTTCCGAACCGTTTCACTGTGCGGTGGGGAGTGAAGCCAGGTAAGGGGTAAAGGGTTAAGAGTCAAGGAGTCCGTCGATCCGCAACCCCTTACCCCTTACCTATTCACTCCTTACTGTTTTATGAGCGCAGCGCCGGCAGCACTTCTTTGCCCAACAGATCGATCTGTTCGTACCAGTCGTTGAAGCGCAGGCGCAAGTCGTAGACGATGTGATTGGCGCCGGCGGCTTCATAGGTTGCGCTTTCGCGCACGATGTCGGCGGGCGAACCGGCGATCAGCACGCCGCCCAGGTCTTCGAGGGTTTCAAATTTTCCCGACGGCGGTTTGACCCAGGTGGACGAATTGTGCGCTTCGTCCAACAGCCTTTGAGGTCGATGCCGCGCAGCGCGCTCGTCGGCATCCTTGCCGATGGTGGTAAACGGCATCACCGCGGTTTCAACCATCGGCCGGCCCGACTCGACGCAGAGCGAGCGCAGGTATTCTATCCGTTTGCTGAACGTCGGGTAATTGATCCGCGCCGGCATCCAGCCGTCGCCAAGCGCCGCGGCACGGCGGCATGCCGCCGGCGTGCTGCCGCCGATCCAGATGGGAATGGTTTTGTCAGGCCGCGGTTTTAGGGCGACATCTTTGAAGTCGAAAAAACGCGCTGCGATGGGATAGCGTTTCGCCGCGCCACAACGCCCGGCAGATTTCGATATTGATCCGTGCCAGTTCGGCGCGCTCGGCGAGCCCACTCGGTCGACCGGCAGCGGCAAACTCATGGGGAAAGCCGCCTAACCCAAGACCTAAAATCAACCGTCCTTTGGAGATTTCGCTTAACGCGGCGCAGGATTGCGCCAGGTGAATCGGATGACGATGGCAGATCGCCATGGCGGTGCCGAATTGCAATCGTGGTCGTCAGCGGCGCCAATGACGCGAGCAGCAGCAGGCTTTCCAGATGATTCGCGTCGCCGCCTTCGCCGGCATGCGGTGTGAAAACCAAGTGATCGCGCACCCAGACCGAATCGAAACCGTAAGCCTCGGCGCGCCGCGCGCCCTCGCGGCAGTCGGCGATCGACATATGGGCGCCGAAGTGGGGCAGCAGCAGACCGAATTTGAATTTTGACGTCATGATGTCATGTCTTGCAAGTGGATCGATGGTAGTCGCGCTGAGGAAAGCCGGTAACGAAAACTAATCGTTAAAAATCGATGTTGTACTCTTGGCCCGTTCTGGCTTTTACAGCGGCCGAAACCGCTGCCGGTGTACGAGGAGCCGATGAGAAAGCAACCGAGCACGGTGCGCCGGTCGCCTTGCAGCGAAGCGACCCAGTAAAACAGCGGCCCGGTGATCGACTTGGTCGGCCGTCCCTCGGCGGCCGCAGCCGGATCGGCATAGGCGGTTTCATGAAATCCCGATGTCGGTCCCAATAACCCCGCCTAGAGTTCCGACATGGCGCGACAGGTCCGGGCCGTCAAGCTCGATGGTGCCGCGGCCGAAGGTTTTCTGATAGTTTTCGACAAATGCCGTCCGGCCGACTCGGTAGAAGCGGCCGAGCAGCACTTCGTTTTCCGGCCCATGAATTTGCATCAGACCGCTGTCTTCGCGGCCGAAACGGTAACGTCCGTCGTAGGTCACGCCTTCAGGCGATCTCATGGTCATCGGATGGGAACAGCCGCCGAGCAGCAAGAGCGACAAGACCAGGCCCGAGATAGCGCAACAATTTCATTCGGCCAAATCTTAACATGCTTTGCGCGTGACGAGAAATCCAGCCGCGCAAATTCCGCGGTCCAAGGACTTCCTGCGCTTCGCCAAATCGTGCTAAAGGTCGAGTTCTACGAACAGTTCAGCAATCGGGAGTCAATCTTCACATGGCACAGAACCCACGTATCGAAGCTTTGATGGCGGCTTTTCGCAAGACCACTTACTTTCGCTGGATGGCCAAGGAAGCCATCCCGGTGGTCGACGGTTATGGCGTCGAAGATGTGCGCGATGTCGCCATGGCCCCTTGGTCGCGCACCGGAGGCAAAGCGGCTTTCTTAAATCTCTACGGCATGGAAGGCGTCACCGGCATGTATGTCGGCGAGATCCCCGCCGGCGGCGCGTTGAACCCGGAGAAGCATTTCTATGAAGAAGTGATCGTTGTCCTCGAAGGCCAAGGCGCCACGGAGGTTTGGCAGGATGGCGGCAAGAAGCAGATGTTCGAGTGGGGCCCCTGGAGTCTGTTCGCGCCGCCACTCAACACCTGGCACCGATTGATCAATGGCGGCCGAGACGCCGGTCAAATACTTGTCGGTGAGCAACGCGCCGCTGGTCATGGACATCGTCCACAACGAAGATTTTATTTTTAACTGTCCGTATAATTTCGCCGATCGCTACGCCGCCGCCGACGGCTATTTCAATCAGGGTCTCAAGCGCTACGAGGCCGGCATGCAGCATATCTGGGAGACCAATTTTATCAGCGACATCCAGACCGCCAACGTCGACAGCCGCGAAGTCAAAGGCGCCGGCGTCGGCATCACCCAGTTCGAAATCGCCGGCAATAGTTTGATCGGCCATCTCGCCACCTGGCCCGCCGCGCGCTATCACAAAGCGCACTATCACGGCGCCGGGGCGATTCTGCTGGGCCTGCAATCGTCAGGATATGTCTTGCTGTGGTCGAAAGAGCCAGGCACCCATCCGTTCGCGAACGGCCATGGCGATGAAGTCGTCGAGGTCAAATGGAAGGCCGGCAGCGTCTACTGCCCAGGCGGCGGCTGGTTCCACCAACACTTCAACACCGGCGCCGATCCGGCGCGCCACTTGGCGCTGCGCTACGGCAGCCGCATCCACCCCATCGGTTTCAAGATCGCCGACAAACGCAGCGAAGACGGCGTCTACATCGACGTCAAGCAAGGCGGAACCTGATCGAGTACGCCGACGAAGACCCGTATATTCGCCAGCACTATGACGATGAGTTGAAGAAGACCGGGGTGAAGAGCGCGATGCCGGCGCTCAAATAATCGTTCAAAAGTTCAAGGTTCAAGGGTTCAATCCGAATCAGAAAACGTTGAACCTTGAACGCTTGAACCTTTGAACGGAATCGAAAGAGGCTATGCCGGAAAGCAAACTGCGCGACAAATTTTCCACGTCGAGCCAATTTCTCAAAAGCGATATTTGGCGCCTCCAGGCGAGCAAATTAAATCGGCGAAAACTATTTTACATCAACCCGCTCAGGATCCTGCTGTTGGCGATCCGCCGATTCTACGACGACAAGTGTGAATTGCGCGCGTCGGCGCTGACCTTTTACACCTTGCTGTCGATCGTGCCCGTGGTCGCGATGGCGTTCGGCGATCGCCAAGGGATTCGGCCTGGAGAAAATGCTCGAGGCGCAGCTGCTCGCCAAATTCGAAGGACAGCCGGAAGTCGCCGATCGCCTACTCGGCTTTGCCCGCACCCTGTTGGAGAACACCAAGGGCGGCGCCATCGCCGGCGTCGGTGTGGCGGTTTTGTTTTGGTAGCGTCATCAAAGTCTTAGGCAACATTGAAAGCGCTCTCAACGATATTTGGGGCATTTCCCAGGCGCGCACCTTGGGGCGCAAGCTGGTCGATTATTTATCGATGATGATGATCTGTCCGGTGCTGCTGATTATCGCCAGCAGCGTGACGGTGTTAGTGACCACGCAAATTACCGCGATGGTCGAAAAACTCGCCTTCCTCGGCCCTGCCGGCGGCATGATCATTTTTCTCATCAAGCTGTTGCCGTACACGGTGATCTGGTTCTTGTTCACCTTCATGTATGTTTTCATGCCGAACACGAAAGTGCAGTTGAAATCCGGCAATCTGGGGCGGGATCCTCGCCGGGACGATCTATCAACTGACGCAGTTTGCCTACATCAAATTTCAAGTCGGCGTCTCCAGCTATGGCGCGATCTACGGCAGCTTCGCGGCGCTGCCGCTGTTTCTGGCATGGCTGCAATTGAGCTGGCTGATCGTTCTATTCGGCGCCGAGGTCTCCTTTGCCCATCAGAATGTCGCCGCTTATGAGTTCGCCGCCGACTGCGCCAATCTCAGCCATCGTTTCAAACGCACGGTGGCGCTGTTCATCACCAATCATTGCGTCAAGGCGTTTGTCCATGCGACAGAATGCGCCGACCGCCGAGGCGATCGCCCAAGAATTGGAAATCCCCATCCGTTTAGTTCGTTCCACTCTTTTCGAATTGACGGAAGCGAGGATTCTTGCGGAGATTCGCCATGGCGACAGTCGCGGAGGTCGCCTACCAGCCGGGCTGCCCACTCGACCATCTGACGGTAACCAAGGTCTTGGGCGCGTTGGACCACCACGGCGAGGACACTCTCCCGCTGGCGGATTCCCCCAGCCTGGACAAGTTGCGCGAGATCACCAGAAAGTTCGACGAGATCTTGGAAACCGCGCCGGCGAATCTAAAGATTCAAGACCTGTAAGCCAAGCACAGCCTAAGGAGTCTCGCCTTCCCGCCATGGCATGAAGATCATTCGCGAGCGCTTGCTCATGGCAATGTTTAGCTCTACGATTGGCTCATGAATTACCAAGACATCATCACCATTGAACCTGGGAAGCGCGGTGGCAAACCATGCATTCGGGGGATGCGGATTACTGTCTATGATATTCTAGAATACCTTGCCTCCGGAATGTCACATCAAGAAATTCTCGAAGACTTCCCTTATTTGACCGAAGAAGACATTCAGCGGGGCAGTCGATCATGTGACATCGCGCGGAGACCGGCAGGAAACGATCTTTCGGACGACAATCAGATACCACGCAGCGTTTTTGAAACTGCTAGCGGGAAGTGGTTTTACGGTTTCGCTGGCGCTGTAATGCCTACTGCCTGATCGGGAACCATTACCACCTGATGATCAAAACCCCGGAAGCGAATCTGACCAAAGGGATGAGGCAGATTAAACGGCAGTTAAACGGCGTGTTGCTCCCGAGATGGTCCAACCGGCGCCGCCAGCGCACCGGCCAGTTTACTTCAAGGCACTACAAACACTGATTGTAGTGGAACGTAGTACGGTAATAGATCTGACTCTAGTCTTTTTCTAGTCCTTTTTGACTCTAGTCTTTTGGCTAATCTTTTGGACCCCGCTTCCTGCAACGTCCCTCTCTTAGAACGCCGCGGGTTCACTCGTTCCAGCTCCGTCCCGCCACTTCGTGCCTCCACCCACCTACGGTTTTCAACTCGGAAGCACGTTTTCTTCGATACCCCGTTGCTTTCGGCGAGGTTCTTCAATAGCGAGATGGGCTCCCGCCACAAGATTACCAAAGCGTAATTTTACGATCATCTTCCAGATTAACTTCCGTTGCTAAAGTTGCCCTCGAAAGGAGGCGCAACATGGAAGCTTGTTAAGACCCCCGTGAACGCTCGGCAAGGAGTCCAACCTAAACCGCAGGCGATCTCAAACTAACCACGTTATCTCGAGGGATCTATGAACAGGACGAGTACTTGAAGCAAGCCGGCTTGATCGCGTTGATCGTGACATTGTGCCTGGGATTAAGCTTGCGAGTGGGTCCGGTAAGAGCGAATGTTCCCGGCGGAACGCCGACCTTCAGCACTCCACTAAATATCACTAACACTCATCATCCGTTTCAAGTAGGCGGTCTGAAGGTCTTTCAAGGCGCGGATGGCCCGGGCCAAGACGGTCGGCGTTCATATCTATCTCGCCGAGACTCGTTCATTTGATTGGAATGGCGCCGCCTGTGCAGTGCCGGGTACTGCGCGAGGTAGCGTTTGAAGACGGCCAATTGCTGGAGATCTCGGACAACTATTTCGCACAGGCGGACGACGGCACCGTGTACTATTTCGGCGAGGTGGTGGACAACTACGAGAACGGCGTAGTTATCAACAACGACGGCAGTTGGCTGGTGGGTGGCCCTACCCTGCCGAGCGATCCGCTGACAACGGCCAATGCCGCCAATCCGACGGTTTTCATGCCGGCCAATCCGGAAGTGGGAGACGTTTTCAAGCCCGAAAACTTGCCTCCGGTGGTGGATGAAACCGCTGAAGTCGAGCGCCTGAATGTCAGCGTAAAAGTGCCTGCAGGCCGGTTTAGCGACACGATCAGGATCAAAGAAACGTCGTCACTGTCGCCGGGCGCGACCCAAAATGGTACGCACCGGGCGTGGGTGTCGTAATGGAGAAGGCCAAACAGGAATATCTCAATCTGATTTCCTCAACCCTGGTCTCGCCGTAGCGCGCTTGACCAAAAAGTGGCTTACCGTACGATGCCGATGGCGAGCTCGACCTTCGAGCTCGCCATCGGCTCAACCAGCGATGAATCAATTACTCGAGTCGCGCTACACTGAATCGGGTTTGTGGAACGGCCTTTGAGCGACGCGCACCGCGCTGGGCTGGACGCACGCGGGCGAAGCTCCGATGTTCACAAGCACGCGGGAGACGAAACCAAGAACACCTGCGCGGTGTCGGCCATCAAATAATCGTTCGAAGGTTCATGTAGTCAAGTTTCAAAGTATTCGGACTCGGATCGAACCGTTCAAGATTAAGCCTTTGAACTATTTGATAACTCAGCAAACTTCCCTGCCGGGATACGCACGCGGGTGTACTTATCTTCCAAGTGATTTTTCGCCTTGTGATACTGGTCCACGGTCATGTTGTTCTTGGCGGCGCGCGATTGCCACTCCACTAACCCAAGGCGTATGCCATACGCCCCTACGCTCGGATTTCATCTTGGGATTTTTTTGTGCCCTTTGTACTACTATAGTTGACAATTTGCCCGGCTCGCGCAAACTTTGGGGTGATCTGCAATATCCGAAGAGTGGATCGACTCTCGCCAAGGCGCAAAGCACGCCAAGTTCTGAAAGGAAAAAAATAGGACTCTTACAAACGGTCTTTACGATCTTATTTTCCGACCTTTGCGAGCTTAGCGCCTTTGCGGGAGATATTCCGAGTTTCGGTTGCGGGTGTGCCGCGCTCGGCTCTTTGTGGTTAACACTCCGAATCCTAATCGACTATCTACGCCCATAGAGCTTGTCGATAAAGCCGCTGCTGCGCATTTGATCGACGAAACGCAGGTCGACGAAATCCTCGGCTTTCGCCTTGGCGACCTTGGGATCCCAGGACGACTGGATCTCCAGCGTGTTGCGCAAGCCTTCGATCGTCGGATAGGTGTCTTCGACGAATAATTTGTTGTAAGCCGTGTAGGCGCCTTCGAGGATGGTGCGATCGGCGCCGCGAGTGTATTTACTCAAGATCTTAATCGTCTCTTCCTTGTTGCTCTTAAAGAAGTGAACCCCGGCGGCGATCGCTTCGACCATGCGCCGCACGGTGTCAGGCTGCTCGCGAATCATTTTGAGCGAAGTGACGGTGCAGGTAAATTGAAACGGCACTTTGAGTTCGGCGATATCGATGATGACTTTCTGACCGACCCGTTCGCCTTGAATTCTCTCGGCGTCGCTGACGATGGTGAATTCCGCCTGGCCGTTGATCAAGGCGCCGATGCGCGCCGGCCCGCCGCCGACGGTGATCGCTTTGATCTGATTGTACGGCAGGTTGATGCTCTTAAGCGCAAGCCGCAAGGCAAAGTCTGCCGCCGTGCCGGGAATATGCACCGCCGCGATGCGGCCTTTGAGATCGTCGCGCGATTTGATCGCCGGATTGCCGATGATGTAGTAAGGCAGCGTGTTGACTATGCCATTGATGATCGCGATGTTGCCGCCGGCGGTCTTGCCGTTGATCGCCGAGGTCCCCACCGCTTCGGTGAAGCCGAGATCGCCGGCCAAGAGCGCTTGAATGCCGCGGGTGCTGCCGTCGATAAAGACCAGATCGATGTCCAGCCCATACTTTTTGAATATCCCGGTTTCCTTGGCGATCCACTGGGGCACCGATGAGCTCGGCGAGTCGGAGATATAGGCGATGGTGATCTTGGCCTGCGCTGGTGAATACAAAAGCAGCATTATCAGCGACGATAGAGTGGCTCGAATCAGTAATCGCATAGAAGCTCCAGTGGCTGAACGCGGCGGACGTTTTTGATCTAGCGGTGGAAAGGGATCGGCAAAGATAGGCGCTGGCAAGAGAATTTGCCAAGGGATAAGCGAAAAGAACAGTCGAGTTTTTATCGATCGCATAAGCAGCGCCTCCAGCAAGTTTCCACTGCGTCAGCCGTAGTGGCTTACGGTTCCTTGTACGTTTGAAGCGCGCGCGAAGTCAATCGACAATTCGGCGAGGAAGTGGCGGCGGTATTACTTGCGCGCCGACCGGCGGTGGCGGCTGCGCATGGTCAGTTCGTCGAGCTTTGCGATGTTGAGGACTTCCTGAATGCGGCTGCCGTCGGCAATTGGTAATCGAGATGGACTTCTGCATCGCCCCAGGAGATCCGAAACTTGTGGGGTTCGACGCGATCGAGATGGCGGCCGAGCGAGCGCATCAGCTGGGCCAGACTCTTCGTGCTGCTCGCGTGCCCGGAAAATCGATTGTGCCGTTTGCGCTGGCCTTGGGTTTCGAGCCAGGAAATATAGTCGGCGTCGTAGCGCAGCACGCCATCCTCGCGAAACAGTTTGGCCTGCCGCCGCGAGCTCGCCTCGATCTCCCAAACCTTTTCCGAAAGATTCGCCTTAGCCAACTTCGACGGGTCGAGCGGATCGCTGGTACGAACGGTGACGCCTTGCCCGGCCTTTTCTAAAGTAAAGGTGCGCACGCCGAGGGATTCGAGCGACTCACCGACGGTTCTGAAGGTTTTTGCATGTGCCATTTCAAGAATTATAGCCGATTATGCTGCGGTTTGAAGACACTTTCGGTTTCGCCGGTAGATTCCTGTTTGGCTCATTCCTTCTCCAGTTTCATCGTCCCCGACACCGGCCGGAGTTTTTTCTCGACGAACTGCTCCAGCCCGGGCCGCCCGCCCTGCTCACGAATGATCCGCTCGGAAATAAAGTTGGAGATCGTGAAGCCGACCTCCGGTGAGGCTTTCATACTCGTGTACCATGCCTCTTTAACGGCTCGTAGCGCCCGCGGGCTCTTTTCGGCGAGGCAATTGGCAAACTCGTTCACTTCGTTATCGAGTTCGGCGCGCGGCACCACCCGCGAAATCAAACCAATGCGTTCGGCTTCGTGAGCCGACATCATCTTGCCGGACAAGGCGTAATAGAGGCCATGCTTGGATTGTAAATAGTTGGCCAAGATCGGTGTCGTTTCGCCGGCGGGAAAATGGCCGAAGTTGACCTCCGGCAGGCCGAACTTGGCGTCATCGGCGGCGATCGCCACGTCACAGCCCACGGTGACAGTGAGGGCACCGCCCAGACACCAGCCGGCGATGCGCGCGATGATCGGTTGCGGCAAGGCGCGCAGGAGCTCAGTGCGCCACTTGCGGACTTTCTCGCGAATTTCGTCTTTCACCCACTCGGGCTGGGACTCCATTTCCAAGCCATACTGTTTCAAATCTTGACCGGCACAGAAATTATCCCCGGCGCCGGTGAGAATCACGACCTTGGTCTGCTTGTCGTAGCGTAGTTCGGTCAAGACCTGATACATCTCGCGATGCAGTTGCGGACTCATGGCGTTGCGTTTTTCCGGACGATTAAAGGTAATCGTCGTGATGCCGTTGTCGCGGGTGAGCAATAAAGTGTCAAATGTCTCGGTCATGGGCTCTCCTTTTGATCGTTGGAATTAATTTGACACAGACGAGCGCACTCGGCTAGGCTCCATTCGACTCTGTCTAACGGTCAAGAGGAGCCGCCATGAGTACCCTCGCTCTCGGTCCTGGTTTGGTTTTATCCGCAGAACCCCTGTCGGCACAAGACTCCTTTTTCGCCGGCAAGACGATTCGCATCGTCGTCGGTCTGCCGGCCGGCGACGCCTACGATATCTACGCCCGCATGTTGGCAACCTATATGGGCAAGTATATTCCCGGCAACCCCACGCTCATGGTGCAAAACATGCCGGGAGCATCGAGCATGATCACCGCCAATTATGTTTACAACGTCGCCAAGCCCGATGGCCTGACCTTCGGCTCGATCTTGCCGTCGCTCTACTTTGATCAGTTGCTCGGACGTAATGAAGAGCTTTTGAAGTAAACTGAACGACCTTCGGTTATGGGCCCAGGCACTTTGCTCGCGACGACTAGAAGTCGGCTGGCTCTTTTTCACCATTCCCGCGAAGGCGGAATCCAGGCTTTTTTTGAACTTGAAGCGAAGCCGAAGATGGATGCCGGCCTGCGCCGGCATGACGGAACTCGTCAAACTTCACCACCAGTTAGAATGGCCAAGTGCCATCCAATGAAGTAGCCTTCACACAGCTGAGAATCTAGATCAGTAGTCTATAAAAATGCCTTCTCCGAGTTGTAAACTTACTTACCGCCTAACATGTTGATGAAGCTGCGGTCGATCATCTCGTCGACAGTGATGCGCCGTTTGAGCCGGCCGTTTTCAAACTCTTGATCGATGACCGTGGGAATCGCTTTCTCGGCGATGGCGCCGTTGAGCGGGAAAGAGGTTCGGTACTGATCGTAGCCCGCCGGCGCGTAGGCGGGATCGATTTTGACGTACTTGCGCATGGCCCGCACAGAGTCGTCCTTGCTGTCCCAGGTATGTTTGACGCCGCGTTGATAGGCGCGTAAAAATTTGATCACGTCGCCGCGCTCCTTGGCTAACCATGATTCGCGAGCGGCAAAGGTCTCGTAGGGCCATTGGGGGAACATATCTTTCAAGTCAAAGAGCTTGCGAAAACCCTGGGCTTTGGCTATCTCGGTGACCGGAAACCAGACCACAGAGGCATCGACGGCGCCCGCTGAGAGCGCGGCAAAGCGCGCCGGCGTGCTGCCGATTTGCAATATCGTCACCTCTTTGGGATCGATCCCATGGTGCTGCAAGGTGGCGCGGGTTAGGAAGTCGGTGAGGGAGCCAAAACGGCTGATCGCAAAGCGCTTGCCCTTGGCCTCTTTTAACGAAGTGAACTTGGCAGTGGAATAAAGTTCGAACGGCATCAAGTTCAGATGCCCCAAAAGTTCTTGATGTCGTAACCAGCCGCGCGTCCGCCCAAAGTTTCGACGAAGGCGCTGCCCATCATCTGGATGTCGCCGCCCATGAGCGATTGCAGATTGGTCGAGCCGGCGTTGAACATGACGAACTGAACGTCGAGGCCTTCGTCTTTGAAGAAACCTTTTTCCTGGGCGACGTAGACCGGCAGAAATGCGATGTTGACGGATGAGAGACCGATGGTAATGCGCGCTTCACCGTGCTCGGCCCGGCAAACAAGAACAACCAGAGCAGAGATAAGCGCTTCAACTGTTTCATGGCATCGCTCCTTAGATCGGTTAAAGCACTTTTCGCTAGATATGTTGACCCCTCAACTCTGCTTCGGATTCTTTTAATGCTCGCCAAACCCGC
>CAWJZV010000002.1:0-199126 GCA_963847445.1 uncultured delta proteobacterium
CAAAGCCGTATTTGGCGAAGAAGCCGCGTTCGCGCGGCGCCCACAGCGGGCATACCCGCGCGTTCATGGCGGCATAGGCGATGACGAGTTTCTTGCCGGCTGCCGCGGCGAAAACACTTTCTGGAGCAGTCAGGAAACCGAACACTAAGACGATTGCCAGGATCAAACTCGCCATTGGGCCTCCCGTCTCACGGTCGAAAGAATTCGCGCCACGAGATTGCTCACGTTGCTTCGGAATGACGCTTACAGCCCCAGTCCCAATAAATTGATCGCGTTTTCGCCCAACACCTTGCGCTTGTTGTCTTGAGAAATCTTCGTGCTGTTAGCCACCGGACCGGTCACCTGTCCCGGCACCGACGAGTCCCAGTGTGGCGAATCGGTCGCCAGCACCAGCCGGTCGCCGCCTAAATACTCCACCGCCCACTCGAACAGCCCGTCCTCGAATGGCTCGCAGCCGACGAAGACGCTCTCATTGAAAATGTCCGTTGGTTTGCGTTTCTGCCAGGGCACGAGATGGGGCAGCTTTTCGAAGTGCTCATCCATGCGCGACAGCCACCAGGGCATTTGCGAGGCGCCGGTTTCGAGACAAATGATTTTCAGATTGGGATGCTTCTCCATTACGCCGCCGCACAGATAGATCATCAAACAGACCATGCTCTCGATGGTGCGGCCGACCATATGGGAAAAGAAAAAATTGTCGGCGAAGCGTTCATGGCCCATGGAGCCGGTTTTGGTATCGTGAAAGATGATCGGCGTATTGGTCTTCTCCAGCTCGTCGAAGATCGGATCGAAGTGCGGGTCAGACCATTCTTTGCCAGGGATCGGCGTCGCTTTGACGTTGAGCGCCTTGCTGCCTAACTCGCGCGAGCGATGCAGCTCTTTGATCGCTTCCCTGGAATCTTGCAGCGGGATCACCCCGGCCCACATGAGCCGGCCCTTTTGCTGCGACGCGTACCAGTTCATGTAATTGTTCTGCGCCCTGGCGTAGGCCGCCGCAAGCTCGGGATCGTCGGCGAACCAAAGAATGTCGAGTGCCGGAGAGTTGGGCGACAGCACGGCGACATCGATGCCGTCCAAGTCCATGTTGCGCACGCGCCCCTGCGGCGTCAGATCGGCGGGCGTCACCCATTCTTTCTTTTCGGCTTTTTGCCGGCCAAGCTCGGAGCCGATCATGATTTGATTGCCGACCAGAGTTTTGCGCCGCTCGTTGTCCTTGGTCGGCAGCTTGCGCGGCAGGTATTCTTTATACCTTGCTTCGATGGTTTGGTCCCAGCTCTCCAAGTCGCCGACTAAGTGGCTGTCAAGATCGATCACCTTCATGCCGTCGATTGCCATAATTCCTCCTGCTATAACCTTCCGTTGATTATTTGACTCCAGACTTTACGCCGAATTGCTGATCGAGGAAACCGCTTTTCTCAAACTCGCGCATGAAACTCTCGTCGATCAATTTTTCGAGATTGAGTTCAGCGATCTTGGGATTGCGCAGCTTCATGAAACGTTGAATGTTTTTCAAACCGTCGAGGCCGACGTAAGGCTTGCGCACGACACCGCTGACGTAATCTTCGTAGCCGTCGGCGGCGGCGCTTTGGTCTTTTATCCCAAGCCGTTTGGACAGAATCTCCATGGAGCTGCTCTTATTGGCCGGATTCAATACGTAGGCGTGGCCTTCGACCAAACTGCGCAGGACACTTCTCGCGATCGGCGCGTGATTCTGAAGATAATCGGCCTTGAGCACCAATCCCGTGCCTGTGAGTGCAATCTTGGCCGGCTCGCCGGGAATCCAGTAACCTTTCCTGGCTAGCGTCCGACTAAATATACCCGCCAACGCCCCCCCCTGGATCGTTCCGGTTTCGAGGGCGTTGCTGATCACCCGTTGGTCGCCAAAGGATGACAAGCTGCATCTTGTCGCGCTCAACGTTGATGCCGATCTGTTCGAGGACCAAGAGCGCCGACATCCAGCCGGTGCCGCCGATACTGGTGACACCGATGCGCTTGCCCTTCAGATCCGCGGCGGTCTTAATCTCTGGCCGGGTCACCAGTTCACTCTGCACCCGGTCGGCGAAGGCGGCGATCACTCTGACATCGAGTCCCGCCACCGCCGCACCCAAAGTCGCGGTGCCTCCGGTAAAGCCAAAATGGACATCGCCGGTGTTGAGCGAAGCGATCAAGGTCGGCGAACCTGGGATAAAAACCATCTGGGCATCGATTCCGTTCTTGGCAAAGAACCCTCTGTCCTGGGCAGCCCACAGGGTTAGCACGACGGAACTCATCGAGGCGTGGCCGATGACGACGCGCGGCCGGCTTTGAGCGTTGACCTCACCCGGCGCCTGCGCGGAAGCGATCAACAATGAGACCAAGAGCAGTAGTTTGGCTAGGTTAATCATTCTCATCGGATAACAAATCGCTCATGGGGCGTCAAACGTCACGGCGTTTTGCGACAGTTAACCAGACTTAAGCCTTTCACAGCCCCAGTTCTTTCTGCGCCTGGCGCACATAGCTGTGGTCCGCGTACCGATCGGGTGTCGGCAGCGGTTCTTTGAGGATGCCGTCTTTAAACTGGATATCGATATTGGCTTTCAATCCTTCGATTGTCACCGAGCCGTCGATGGGAAACACTTTATTCTTAGTAAAATAATCGACGCCACGCCGAGCGTAGGGCGGCTTGATGCCCATCTCCGCGGTGAATAAGTCGGCGGCTTGGTCCGGGTGTTCGTGGATCCAGCGCAGCGAGCGGATATGCGCCTTCAAGAAGCGCACTACGTTGGCGCGATTTTTCTCCGCCCAGGATGGATTCACCGTGAGGCCGTTGAATTGATAGGTCGAGATGACGTCCATGGTGTCGCCCAAGCGCGTGAATCCTTGGTCGACGGCGATGTCTGAATAGGGAAAACCCAACACCGCGCCGGCGATGGCGCCGGTTTCCAACGCGGTCAATCGGCTCACCGTGCCACCGGAGATCACGGTCAAGATAAAATCCCGTGGGAAGAACAGCCCCTTGCTCTTCAAAAACTCAAGCAAGATCGAGGTCGCGCCGCCGCGCAAGCTCGACACGCCAAGGCGCGCGCCTTTGAGGTCTTCGACCCGTTTATAGTTCTTGCCGCCGATGAGAAAGTATGGCGCGGCGTTGTCGACACCGGCGACGACCTTGAGAATGGCACCTTTCTCGGCGACGGCGATAACGCTGTCGGCGTTGAGGGTGCCGAAATTGATTTCGCCGCTGAGCAGCGCTTGCAGATGAACATCGGTGCGGCCGATGAGAATCAGTTCAACCTTGACGTTCTCTTGATTGTAAAAGCCGCGTTTTTGGCCGACGTAAAACGGCAAATAGAAAAGCGTCTTCGAAGTCATGCCGACTTTCAGGCTTTGGGCGTCGGCAGAAGCATGTAATAAGCCGATAGCGAAAGATATCGTCAAAACGACGGTTAGGATTCGTTTCATCGAGAAAGGATCCTCCTACCTTTGATCGTTGACCGCTGGCCGATACTATCCGGCCCCTTAGCGCGATTACAACTAGAAAAAGTTAGCTTGACTTTAAGTGACCAGTGGATGTATGCGCAACTGCGAAGGGAAACGAATCATGAAAAATTATCTCGCCGCCGCGATCTTAATCGGGTTCGCATGCATCGGGGCAGTCAACTCGCGCGCTCAGGGCTATCCCAAGCAGCCGATCAACCTGATCATTCCCCTCGCCCCCGGTGACGCCACCGATGTCGCCGGGCGAACCATCGGCGAAGGTTTGGCGAAACTGCTCAAAGTCCCGGTCGTGGCGGTGAATCGGCCTGGCGCGGGCGGCACCATCGGCACCGACAGCGCGGTGAAGGCGCCCAAAGACGGCTACACCATTCTCATCACCAACAATGCCTCGCTGGTCTTCAATCGCGTTCTCACGCCGGAGGCGGTGCCATACGATCCCTATAGAGATCTGACGCCGCTGGGCATGGCCGCGCGCACGCCGATCATTTTGGCGGTGCACAAAGACGCGCCGTTCAAAAATTTTGCCGAGATGATCGACTATGGCAAAAAGAACCCTGGCGGTATTCGTATCGGCACCGTCGGTCCCGGCTCGGTCGGCCATTTCACGGTCGAGATTGTCAATTCGATCAGCCCGGCCGATATGACGATGATCCCGTTCAAAGGCGCCGGCCCAGCCGTGACCGCCGCCTTGGGCGGCCATATTGAGGGCGCTGCCGCGGCTCAGGGCGTCGTCGCCGAACATTTGAAGGCCGGCACCATGCGCGGCATCGTCGCGTCGAGCAAGATGCCCGAGTTTCCGCAGATCCCGACGCTCGCACAGCTCGGTTACAAACAAAATCTTTTAGGAGTCTGGTCGGCGTTCTTCGCGCCTGCCGGAGTGTCAGCGGATGTGTCGAAAATACTGATCGCCGCCCTGGAGAAAGTCATCAAAGATCCCACCGTGGCAACGCGCCTAGGCAACCTCGGCATGGTCGCGGATTATGAATCGCCCGACAAACTGACAGCTGAAATACGCGAAGAACATCGCGCCGTGGAACAGATTGCCAAGAAGGCTGGATTGATTAAATAGCCCTAACTGCACCGACAGGTTCACGATTCAAAAAAAGACCATCGCCTAACAGCGATTCAACCTGCATAGGCGCGTTGAATTCTAATTCGTGACGACCGTCACAGACTCAGCGGCTTCACGGCATTCTCGACGAGGATTCTCTGCTTCTGTTCGGCGGTCAGATTAGACTTCGTGGTTGTTCGGGTTCATGTTTGGAAAACAACCACCATCGCAAATGCCAGCCGTCTAACGGTTTGGGTGAGAGGCCGCGGGCCGCCACGGCCCTCCACCCGGTGGTTAGCTTCCGGTAGGTTTTAGCCGCAGCTTGGGTGGACGAGATACGACCGGGTGATCGGAATCCTTTTCTTTCTTCTTCAGGTCGGTACAGATCGCCGATAAGTCATAGTTGAATTTTGCCGCATGGGCTTCTCTTATCTTGCGAACTTCATCCACGATGGGATCTGATTTCATGGCTCACCACCTCCTAACTCTTCGGGTGAACAAATCACAGGGCTCTCAAACCCTGCCGCTTCAATGATAGTCCCGATTCGTGCTTTCATCTCGGCGTTGTTGATATGGCGGAAGTTCCAAGTCAAGAGAAAATCCATCCCGTGCACGGTTGCCAGTGAAATATGCAGCGCGTCTTCGGGACTCGATAGAGGTATCGCTCCTTCCTCCAACAGGCGTTTGCCTAATTGTTCGGCAGCGTCGTTAATCTCCAAAATGGGAAGCCCCGATATGGCTGCCAAGCGCCTTTGAGCTGCTTCAGTACTGCCGCTCTTCGCCTCCTCCACCACGAGTACCGAGACGTAAAGATCAAACCTGTCTCGGGCGTCCTGCCACCATTCTTGCGTGAGGGTCTGGCGGGCAGCAGTTACGATATCTCGACTCGACCGAGCTGTGTAATAGCTAATGACCGAGGTTTCAACGTAGACGGAAGACGGCATGACTAGACGTAGTGTATCAACAACGATTCTCCGAAGCTAACGCGAAGGCTGAGCGGACGAGGCCAGCGAGCAAAGCGAGCGGGCCGCAGATCCGTTTCAAGCCGTTGGTTAGGCCTCTCTGCATGAAGTTACCATACTTCAATGTCACCACGGCCTCTAAAGCCAACTAATAGCGAAGACGGAGGAGGGTTGGTGGACCGTCGGCCTTTGGTGCCAAGACAAATAGATTGTCAAACTTAGTTTCCGGGATTTTGACCTCCACCGGATGTCCGAAGCCTTTGAGCAACGCCGGAACGGTAGTCGAATGGCTGACAACCAACACGATGTCGCTCCGGTGCTCCTTTCGAAGAAACTCCACAAAAGCGTCAACATCGCTCTGTTTGAACCGCACACTAATTTGGTCAAGAGGCTTCGGTTCAATCCGCAGCGTTTGTGCCAGTGGTTCTGCGGTTTTGATCGTGCGTTCCAGATTGCTAGTGAATATAGCCTTAATGCCAGTGTCCTTCAGAATCGTCGCCAGTAGCGCCGCACGCCGCTGCCCAGCTTCCGATAATGGACGGGCATCGGCGCCTTTCGGTGCTACAGTTTCGCCGTGACGCACAAGAAAGATCGCTTGCTGCGCGTCAGCTCTGTAGCCAGAGGTGAGGAATAAGGCAACCACGACCAAGACGATTATGCTTTTACTCATTGTCTTTCCTCCAAATGCAAAGCCTCTCATGGTTTTGACCGATCTGCTGTGATGGATTGTTGTGCGCGCCGCATTCGCTTTTAGGCCTAACGTTTTGGGTGAGAGGTGCGGTCCGCCGAGTCCTTTTCAACCCAATGGTTAGGCAACGCGTCAATCATTGACGAGTTTCCGAAAGATCTCGTGCGCACGGGAAACGAGATGAAAGAAACTTACTTCCCCTTGATCCCAAGCTCCTTTTGAGCCTCTTTGAGAATCATGAAATCCGCAACATCGCTAAGCAAAACCTGGCGTTGGACGTTGGCAGACATTTTGGCCTCATCAATGAGTAGACGGAGTCCCTCCTCGGGCATGCTTCCATCGTTACTAAAGGCTTTCGAGGTGCTTTCGTAGGTGGCCGTGGCCATCTCTTTATCGATCTTCAGCCACTCCATTATAAGCTGAATCGTCCCGTCGCGATTTGCCCTGATGTAGCGGTTGGCCTTGATACCTGCCTTGATCACGCGCTTGGTCTCATCCGGTCTTTCCCTGATTTTTTTCACACTTGCTGTTAAGCCAACAGCAGGATAACTGAAAAGTTCGTACGCTCTGGCAAGCACAACAAACCCCATCTTCTTGCCCAGAAAATCAGACGGTGACGTGAGCGTAGCGGCATCGGCCAATCCTTGCTTCATAGCAAGAAAGCGGGATTCAGTGGCGCCTGCAGAAAGGAACTTTACATCTTTGTCCGGGTCAAGGCCAAAATGTTTCATGACCATCTTTCCTATGACATGAGGGGCACCTCCGAAAGGGCCGACCGCTATCGTCTTTCCCCGAAGCTCCTTGACCGCTTTAATCTCCGGCCGGGCAACGAGCATATAAGGAGAGCCAGGCACGTAACAGGCCAAGACCTTGATCGGAATTCCTCGGATCGCTGCGGTGAGCACAAGGGGAACGGTGGAATTATAATCGATTTCACCATTGACTAACGCCGCTACGGGAACGTTGCCCCTCATCAGGATAATCTCCGCTTCAAGGCCCTCCTCTCTAAAAAAGCCTCTCTTCTGTGCCACAGGGAAAGTTAGCTGTGAGATAGTCGGGCCAGGAATCGCGATCCTGATGTTATCTGCTGCCTGGACTGAGGCTTGAAAAGCAAAGATTGTGAGAAAGAGTATAAAAATCATAGGCATTAGAGACCCCTTAGGCCTGGCACTGCCCAACCTATTATTAAGTGACCCGTATTAGGCGGCGAAAAATGCCGGTCGGCCTATCTCCTAAAACGGGTCAACTAATTAAATCCGAAATAATTGCAATTCTCACCAGCTACCCCAACTTGTCAACATTCCGCTCGCCGTCAAACACCGCCGGTTTCGGCGGCCTATCTCCCTAACTCCCCGCGGCCTATCTCGGCCAGCGCTCGTTGGCGCCGAGGATAAATCCTTCATCCACCGATACGCCTTCTCGATCTTCAGCGCTCGGGTGTGGCACCAAAGAAGTTGGGTGTGATAATAAGGTAGGATCGTGCGAGTGACGGTCCGGCCCGTGAGCGGCGGAAGATTTGGATAATGCCTCAAGGAGCTTGCCATTCCGGTCGAGACCGTTTTCCTTGCGGTGCTTTGCCCAGCGCTTCTCCAGTGACTTAGCTTCCGCTGGACCGACAATGCCGAAACGACCAAGCGCGAATATGATCGCTCGAACCGAGACCCTCGGCGGCACCTGCCGAGTGTGCGTCTTGCAAACCGGGCACCACATCGACGGAGGCCGATGTTCCGCGATGTCCGGATTTCTTCAAGCATGTCATCCAGGCGATCACGGAGGGTGAAGACCTGCTTCCATGACAATTCCGATTTCCACTCTTGACGGAGCGCCTCGCCCATTGAGCTGGGCAAGCCTTACTCCAAACTGGCCCGGCCCGTCAAGCGCTGTTTAGACGGGGATAAGAATCAAGGTCGTCAAACACTCAACGTACCTAAAAAAAGCGCCGCATGAGACAGGCGAAGTCTCAGCGGTGCTTGGCGCGAAATTTGTCGGCGACTAATTGTCTGACGATCAGAGATTCAGCAGCTTCGCCGCATTGTCACCGAGGATTTTATCTTTCTGCTTCGCCGTCAAATGTTTTCGTGCGCGGAGTCGCGACACGGTGTGGGGGCATTGCTAATCGAAGTGCGGATTTTCGGTGGCCATCAAAATATGATCCTCGCTGAATTCCTTGAGCGACTGTCTCATATCACCTTCGACCGCGTCGCAGGTCACATAGCAGTTTCGCTTAACGTGCTCTGAGGGCGCCATTTTAAAGTCGCGAAGATCTGCGAAAAACCTATGGTCCACTCCCAGTCGTCGTCCACGCTCGGCGCTGCCGCAGTGCACAGGAATTTAGCCGTCAGCCAGTCGCCAACCCCTGCTTTTCCAAAAACGCGATGACTTCCGCAACGCCCTCGCCGGTTTTCAGATTGGTAAAGACAAACGGTTTGTCGCCGCGCATCTTTTTCGCGTCGCGATCCATCACTTCGAGCGAGGCGCCGACCAACGGTGCGAGGTCGATTTTGTTGATGATCAACAAGATCGCTCTTGGTGATGCCGGGGCCGCCCTTACGGGGAATCTTGTCGCCGGCGGCAACGTCGATCACGTAGATCGTCACATCGGCCAGTTCGGGACTGAAGCTCGCCGCTAGGTTATCGCCGCCCGACTCGATAAAAATCACATCCAGATTGGCGAATCGGCGGCACAGCCGGTCCACCGCTTCGAGGTTGATCGAGGCGTCTTCGCGAATTGCGGTATGAGGGCAGCCGCCGGTTTCAACCCCAAGGATGCGCTCGGCCGGCAGCGCCTGGTGACGCACCAGGAACTGGGCGTCCTCTTCGGTGTAAATATCGTTGGTGACCACCGCGAGATCGTAGCGCTCGCGCAGGGCGCGGCAGAGCGCGAGGATCAGCGCGGTCTTGCCCGAGCCGACCGGCCCGCCAATGCCGACGGAGAGAGGTTGCGAGTTTTTCATACGAGTTCTTAGGAACGAAACAACCGCGAATATTGGCGTCTCGTGCCGGCTCGACAGTAGCGCCAAGCGCGGTGTGAACGTGCCGATGTCGTCGTCGCTAACTGTCGACGCCAGGGCCACGACGGCGGCGAGACGGTCGCCGATGGCGAGCAGCATCCGTTGTCCGTCGGTTTGTCCCAGCGGCACAATCTTGAGCGCAGCCATAACCTGATTCTCCGCCCATGACCAGAGATAGGCCGAAAGCGCCGCCGCCGGCGGTAGGTTCCACGAGCCCACGGCTAATGCGAAAGCGCTGGGAAAGGAAACCTCACCGCAACTCGTTTACGTACGTAAGCGCATCTGCATCGATGCCGTCCAATTGGTTCAACAGCCGCGCCAGTGAGAATCCCATCTGCACCGTCTCGGCGCGCAGCTCGGCAGTCTCGCGGCTGGCGAAAAATAAATCGTTCCAATGTTGCACCGTGGCGAAATTTTCCGACCGGCGTCCGTCTTTATCGTCGGATACTCTGGGGGAGGTTTATGAATTGCAGAATTGCCGCTTCGCCGCGGCGTTGCCGAGAATTTTATCTTTTTGCTTCGCCGTCAGATCCATTCGCGCATGGATTGCCGACGGGGTGTGAGGAGATCCTCAGTCGAAGTGCGGATCGTCAGTGACAATCATATCATTATGGTCCTCGCCGGCTTACTGCCACATGAAGCGCGCATGGGTTCCGTTAGACTTGCAAACCTTGTGTCATCCCCTATCCCTACCGACGGTCTCTTGCACCGAGAAGGTCAACAGCGCCGCAGTGATCAAGGCGAAAAAAGCCGTCATGCTAAAGGCTGCGGCATAAGATACATGATCGGCGACGAATCCGAACATCGCCGGGCTGACCAAGCCGCCGATCTCACCGATCAAGCGCCAGAAGCCAAAGAAGCGTCCACGGGCGTTGGCCGGCGCCATATCCGAGCCTAACACCTGCATGCTGCCCGCGGTGACCGCCTGGCCGCAATGCACCCAAAGAAAACCGCCGATGAAATAAACAAAACCCCACTGCCAATCGGCGCCGGCGGCGAGAAAAAACAGGCCAAGCGCCATCAAGGCGAAACCGGGAACCATGGTGGTCTTGCGGCCGAAGCGGTCCATCAAGTAGCCGCAGCAGAGCGTAATCGGAATGCCGACGATGGTGCTCATGGTCGCCAGACCCCCCAATCCCTGGGGGCCGACATCGTAGGCAAAGGTGGCATAGAGCAACATGGTGCCGCCCCACAGTACACCACGGGTCATCGAGGCAAAAAATTGCGCGCAGAAAAAGCCGCGGTAGCGGCGATTCCACATCAGGGCGATTATTTCACGTGTACTCGGGTGGCTGTCCGCGTCCACGCCATTTTTTGCCTTGGGGTTGGGCGCCGACTCGCGCAATAGAAAGATGCTCGGCAGGATCGCCAGCACGGACAAAATTCCGTGCACGACAAAAGGCACGCGGATACTCCAGCCCGCCAGCACGCCGCCCAACGCCGGACCGATCAGCCGCCCTGCCCCTTCGGTACCGATCATGCCGGTCATCTGGCGGCCGCGTTGGCGCTGTTTGCCGACATCGGCGACCATCGCCAAGCGCGCTTGGCGCCACATCTCCATGGCCGCGCCGCCGATGAAGCGATAGGCCAGCAACTGCGTAAACGAGCCAGCCAACGCGGTTAGAATCGACGACAGCGCCATCAACAGCGGGCCGATGAGCAGCACCGGCCGGCGGCCGATGCGGTCGATGAGAAATCCGCTGGGTACGGCGGCGATCAGCCCACCCAAGGCGTGCATGACGATCACCAACGAAGCGACGGCGAAGCCCTTGTCGAAGGACTTGGCGAACACGGGAATAGCCGGAGTCGCGATGCTGTAGCCCAGAGCGAAAACAAAGGCCGGGAAATACAGCGTGAGAAACTGATCGTAGCCATAGATGGCGCGCCGTTCTGTTGGGTCTGATGGTTTGAGATCGGCCATGCCGGAATGCGCGGCACTTTCCAGTTTAATTAGAAAAGGAAAGCGTCGTAGCTCAAAAAAATTGCTGCGCCCGAGCGCAGCCACTGAATATTAGCGGATTAGCACAGCCGTGCAACGTCGCGGCCGGGCTAGGCCCAATTTTTGGCTTGCAGGGAGCAAGCGAATACGATAAAACCACGATCTATGGCGCCCCGGTACAACCACGCACGCGAGCTGCGCACCATCGGCCAACAGCTCGCCAAGCAAAACATCGACATCTTCGATTTGCGCTACGATGACGGCGATTATGTCCTGGTCTGCGGCGATCCGAATCCGCCTTTCACCGATCTGATCCATCTCAGATATTCAACCTTCGAGCTCAAATCCCTCGAATTCCGCGCCATCGAGACACGAAGCTCCGAATTCAAGTACGTGGAGTTCACAGGTCTGGGAGAAATCCTCCGCACCATCGGCCGCCATGTCGAGCGACTCGAGGCCAAATTAGTGAGTATCTCGGCGCCGGATTCCATATCCGACGGCAGCATCTTCAAGATCGAATACGAAACCCGCATGGGTCGATATCGCAGTGAGGATATGGTTGCCAACGATATCGCCAGTCTGGCCATGCGCATGTATAAAGAGCGCGCCCATATCAACGGCGGTTCTCGCGAAGGCCGCTCCGCGACGTAACTTTGCCGGCCAATCTATCGGAGCGAGCGCTGCGCCAACCGATCTAAAGTTTGCCCGCACTCCCCTGGCGCTCCAGGCGGATCGCCAGATCGCCGCGCTGCACGACAACTTGGCGGAACTTTTTCTGCTTACTCAGTTCCCCGATCAGTAGCACCAGTGGCTGTTGCCCGCTCAAGTACGCGCGCACCGGTGCCGCACCTTTCATCCGCTCGACATCGTCCTTGCCGGCAAAGAAGCGCAATAACAATTCGTCGTCGGAGACTCCGGCGCCAGCCAACTTGACGCGAAATTGTTGCAGCGTGAGCTCCGGCGCTTGGCCGTTCTTCAACTGCCGCGCCCGCGGCCGGTTGAGAATTTGGTCCTTCACATCGGCGTCGATGGATGCGCTTTCTTCCTCGCCCCAGGTTCCGAGCGCGTACTGAATCACTTCGTCGGTGCATTCTTTATAGCGCTCGCCGAGAATGACATTCATCGCCGCCTGGACGCCGACGAACTGCGAGTACGGCGTGACCATGATCGGATAGCCCAACTCCTGGCGCACCCGGGCGACTTCCTCCAACACTTCGCCAACGCGATGAGCCATACCGAGCTTGCCAAGCTGAAAACGAAAGTTGGAAATCATCCCGCCGGGAACTTGGTGGCGGTAGTGATAGCTATCGTATTCGCGCGGCGCTCCGGGAGTAAAACCCTCGCGCTTGGCGATAAAATTGAAATGCCTTTCCACCGGCTTTAGCACCGCTTCATCAATGGCGGTGCGATAGCCTAATGCCCGGGCGTTTCTCGCAACCGTGAATAGCGACGGATTCGATGAGCCGTTGGCTAGCGGTGGGATGGCGGTGTTGATCGAGCGGATGCCTAGCTTGATCGCCTCATAGCAGCACATGGGCCCAAGCCCGGTAATGCAATGGGTATGAAACTCGAGCGGGACATTGCCGACAGCGCCAATGTACTGCGGGGACCAAGGTTCGAGTTCGATCAGGCGTCAACAGAGCGCCAGGGTCTTTGATGCAGATGCGTGCCGGTCGCAGCGCCGCCGCCTGCCGCGCGCGCTCAACGTAATAACCATCCGAATGCTTGGGCGACTCGGAAAAAGTGAGGTTGATAATCGTCGCTACACCCACTTCATTTGCCGAGCGCACCATCTCAGCCCAATTGGCCGCGGTATTGGACGGATCGGAGCTGCGCAGCTCGCGAATGCCATTGGCGGCGAGCCGCTCCAGCCACAACTGGGTCGCACAAGCCGGCGTCACCTGGAAGCCCGCCATATAGCGATTGCGGATGCCGCGCAGCGGCGTCTTGGCGACGCGCTGGCGCACCAGGCGAATGCGCTCCCAGATGTCTTCCTTGAATTCCCGGCAAGCCTTTTTGAAAAACGACGGCGCGATGAGTTCGATGGCTTCGAACCCAGCCTGATCCATGCGCTCGGCGATCGGCAGAATCATCCCGGTCAGCATTCCTTCGGCCCACAAACTCTGATGGCCATCACGCAGCGTAGTATCGACGAAGCGAATCTCATCCATGATCATGTGCCTTCGCCATCGACATACTTCCACGCGCTAAACGTCGCCGCCTGGCCGTAGTGCGCGCCATTCTCGTCCAGCAGGTTCCACACCGTCGCGTTGTCAATCAAAAATCGCCGCCCGGTTTTGGAAATGCGAATACCGCGATAGTCGTCAATGAAGCCCTTGCGCGTCACCTGCATCGAGCAAGCGCGCCCGTTCGTCACGATGCACCGGCTCGGCGGTCAAGCGCGATGGCGTTCGCATCAACTCAGCCCAGCTAAGCTCGAAGAGCTGCATGCCGGCGCGGTTGCCGTAGTTGAGAATCGGATCGGCTGCGGTGTTATGCGACAAAACCGCAAACGGCGCATAAAATATCTGCCGCGCTTGCTCGACCAACGGCAACTCGCGGTCGACTAGGTCGCGCCCGGTCCAGCGACGCAGACTGGCGAGTAAAAGCGCGACGTGGTCGGCTGAGAAACTGATTTTCTTCGCAGGGATCGAGGCAATAGGAATTCATCGTAGGCATCGACAGATCACATGACGAACTGCGAGGTGTGAACCTGAAACTTAACGGGGCCGGTGCTGCGCACCCGGCCCCGTTTGTATCAACCCATTTCGGAAATTTCTTCCTTATCCCCTGCTCGGCTCCTTCGCCGCGTTCATCCCGGAAATAAACCCCTGGGTCGTGCAGCGGCCCAAGCCATGTTGGTTGAAGCCGCCGGCGCTTTCGCCGGCGCAGTAGAGGCCGGGAATGACTTGGCCGTTCATATCCAGGACTTGGCACTTGGCGTTGATGCGCAAGCCGGAGCGGGTGTCATGGACGTTGGGCGTGCCCCAGGCGGCGTAGAACGGCGGCTTTCTCGATCTTGTACTTGGGCGACGGCTTGCCGAAGTCTTCGTCCTTGCCGGCATCGACAAAGGAGTTGTAGCGCGCCACGGTGGCTTCCAAGACTTCGCCTTTCATCGGCTTGGCTTGAAACTCGTTCTTGATCTTGGCGGCCAGCTCTTTAAGCGTATTGGCGCTGAAGAAATAGCCGTCGGGATCGACGTAGGGCGGCTCGACGTTCCACTTGTTGCGCGCCACCGCGTCTGCAGTCGAAGATCGCCCAGATCGGCCCGGCGGAATATTCCGGCGGCTCCGAGTATTCGTTCATCGCCACGGCGGCATTGAAAAAGTTGTAGTTGCTCGGGTGGTAGTGAATGTTCTCGTTGTTGCGATAATCGTTGGGCGTGTAGGGATCGATGTCGCCGCAAACGTTGCCGTGCGGATAATCGCCTTTGGTCTCGTCGTAGAAGCGCTTGCCGACCTGGTTGACCAGGATCAGATTCTGCCAATCTTTCAACGCTCAATCCTTGCGCCCGCACCAGCGGGAAGATCGGACTTTCGAGCTCCCAAGTCATGTAATTCCATTTCGTGCCGAGCACCCGTTGGGCAGCGAATGTTATCGCCGTTCTCCAGGGTCTGGTTCACCAAGCCCCACAGCGACGCGCCGATCTCCATGGCGGCGCGCTCGCCGCTGGCGTCCTGATAGCTGTAGGGTTCGCCGGCGACGGTGCAGCACTTCGGTCAGGCGCGGATCGAACATGCGCCGGAAGTTCACGTCGCTGGTCATGCCGCCGGTGGCGACGATCACGCCTTTCTTGGCGCGGATGCGCACGCTCGGCTTGGTGCTGTCGATATTGCCGTCGGAACGAAAGCTCTTCAGCGGCGTCGATTGTCCCGGCATGATCGCGCGGCGTGTACTCGGCGCTGATACCGATCACCGCGCCGCTCTTCTGCCCCTCGCGGACGAAGCCGGTCATCTTGTAGTTGAGCAAAAACTTCACGCCCTTTTCGCGCGCGCTGTCTTCCAGTGGCCGAATCACTCCGGTGCCTGGCCGCGCGTTGGGACTTTCGAAGCCGGCGCCTTTGGTCCAA
This sequence comes from uncultured delta proteobacterium, assembly GCA_963847445.1. Taxonomy (GTDB): domain Bacteria; phylum Desulfobacterota; class Binatia; order UBA9968; family UBA9968; genus DP-20. The sequence continues at coordinate 15,197 of CAWJZV010000002.1, forward strand.
AAGGCATGATTCTCCCGCGGCGCCGAATTGCCCAAATTGTGACCGCCCTGATTGTCGGGCGGGATCGTCTTGAATTCACGCCGTTGTCGATGAGAAATTCATAGGTCGGCGCACAATGATCGGCAAAGGCGCGCATGACTTCGCGGTCGTTGTAGCGGTAATCCGGCCAGCCGTTGTTTTGCACTACGGTCCAGTCGGTGAGATCGGAGAATACCGTGTCGGCAGAATCGGCGATGCCGTATTTCTTCTGCGCACTGGTGCCGCCGCCGAGCGGCACGTTGCCGCCGCTGACGATCGCATGGCCGCCAATATCGTAGTTAGCTTCGACGACGATCACCGAACGCACCGTCGTCGCGCGCTTTGATCGCCGCCGGCAAGCCCGCCGCTCCCGCGCCGATCACCACGACATCCGCTTCGAGATCCCAGCTATTCGCTCCTGCTTGTGCCATCGCTCTATCCTCCCGCTGTACTGTGAAGATTTAGACTCGCTTATAACCAGTACGATAAAATTACAAGAGCAAAGCCAATGGAAAGGTATAAGTGAAAAGGTAAAAGGCAAAACGGGTTAGTGCTTTGGTGATTTTTTTGCGTTAATGATGATGGTGCCGATGACTCGGGAAATCTCTTCCGCCTCGGGCACCAAGGATTTGAACTGACCCCCGACGAGATCACCACTCGCATATAACAGGCGCAACCAATAAATCGACTCGCGGGCTTCCTTCAATGCGATACTATACTTACTGATAAAATCCGCTCGGCTCTGACCAGCCTGAGCCTCCTCAACATTCGCGCCAATAGAAGTGCCCGAACGTAGGAGCTGGCGACCTAAGGTGCGATTCACCCCGGGTTTCTCGTCCAGTAAACGGCAGAACTTGACGATCTCCACGGCAAATTCAAACGTCCGTTCCTTGATGTCGCGATATTTCGCTTTCGAGTCCATTGTCTCGACACTCCTTCTCTCTGGAAGTCCTATTCAAGTTTTGCCTTTTACCTTTTTACTTTTGCCTTACGCAATCACTTTGCTCACCCGCAAGACTTCAACTGTGATACATATTGCACTAGCTAAATCACCGGAGGTATAACCATGCCACGACTACCCGAGCTAAATGAAGCGAAACTTTCGCCGGAACAGAAAGTTATTTACGACGACATCATGCGCGTGCGCGGACGGGTGCGCGGGCCGTTCGCGGTGTGGCTGCGCAATGCCGAGCTCGCCGAGGGCGCTCTAAAGCTGCAAGACATGTTCGCGGCGCGGGTGCAGATGGAGCGGCGCCTGATCCAGTTGATGATCTTGGTGGCGGCGCGCTTCGCCAGCGCGCAGTATGCCTGGCATATCCACGAGCCCCATGCGCTGCAGCATGGGATCTCGCCGGCGATTGTCGAAGCGATCCGCGAGCGGCGCACGCCGGACTTTACCCGTGAAGACGAGCGGTTGGTTTACGATATTACTCTGGAGCTCAACACTACCCAGCGCCTTTCGGATACAACATTCGGCCGCGGCATGGCGCTGTTCGGCGAACAGCAAATGGTCGAGCTAGTCTCCGGCGTGGGCTTTTACGCCATGGTGGCGCTGACCCTCAACGCCTTCGACGTGGAGGTTCCCGACGGCAAGAAGCCGTTGGGTTGAGCTACGCTAGGATTTCTTAGCTGCGGGTTTTGGCGCCTCGGGGCGCTTGCCGATTTGTTCGCCTTTGGCCAGTTGCTGGTACTTGAGCTCGATGCGTTTATCCATCGCCGCGTACTTCTTCGCCCAATCTTCTGGTTTCATTGCTAGCCTCCCAAAATGGTTTCATTAGAAATACTCAACAGGACTGTGAAAAGCCAGCGCGTGGGTCAACAAAACTGGACTCTAATTCCGTCATTCCCGTGCAAACGGCAACCAGGTTTGTTCAGACCGTCGCGGGAAGATGGCGGCGGCGCTGTCAGCCCTAACAAGGAGTAAATCTCATCAAACTGAAGCGGCACGACAAATCCAATTGACTTGCGGTCGTTCGCCTGTCGATATTAACTTAGCAGTGAGTTCCGATCCATGGCCGAATCCCGCATAGTACGCACCGTCTGCGACCCTAATTGCCACGCCAGCCCGCGCTGCGGCATCACGGCTCACGTCGTCGACGGCCGTATCGACAAGATCGAAGCCGGTCGCTTTCCGCTCGCCGAATATGACCGGCGCATTTGCGCCATGGGCATGGCGCGGCTCGAACAACAATATCACCCGGATCGGTTGCACTACCCGCTCCAACGCCTCGGCCGGCGCGGCCAAGGCAAATGGCAACGGATCAGTTGGGATCGCGCCTACGAACTTCTCGCCGAACAATTGCGCAACGTTGGTGATCAATACGGCTCACGCTCCCTGGCCTTTTTCACCGGCAGCGGCGCGGCGGGAGTTCTCACCAAAGGCTCGGTGCAACGCTTCGCCGCCGCCATCGGCGGCACGGCTTACCGCGCCGGCGGCGTCGACTACGGCGTGCCCAAGGGATTGGAGTACACCTTTGGCATTCCAGCCTCGACCTATTTCAGACCTGGCGGCCATGAGTACGCCGACGCGATGAATTCGCAACTGATCCTTCTCTGGGGCGGCAACGCTGCCGATACCCGGCTGGTGGATTTTCACTTTGTCCTGGCGGCGCAGCGGCGCGGCGCCAAGATTATCTGCATCGATCCCAACCGCAGCGCGACGGCACAGCATGCCGATCAGTGGATTTCACCGCGGCCGGGCACCGATACCGCCCTGGCACTCGCGCTGCTCAACGAGATCATTGCCCAGGATCTTTATGATCGCGAATTTCTCATGCGCCATACCAATGCGCCATTCTTGGTGCGACGCGACAACGGCGCTTTGCTGCGCGGCATGGACATCAAACGCGGCGCGTCCGGCGAGTATCTGGTTTGGGATTCAGCCAGCGATGAAGCTCGCACCGTCAGCGAAGCAAGCGCGCCGCCGCTAACTGGCGTGTATCAAGTGGCGACCGATTTCGGCGCCACGATCGATTGCCTGCCGGCGTTTCAGCTACTGCAAAATCTCTGCGCAGAATATTCGCTCGAGCGCGCAGCGGAAATCACCGGCATTCCGGCTGACGCCATTCGCCGGCTGGCTGTAGAATTAGCCAACGTCAAACCGGCGGCGATACGCATTGGCTACGGCGTTGACCGCTGGTACTACGCCGACTACACCGCCCGCGCGGTCGCGAATCTAGCCATCGCCACCGGCAACATCGGCATCCCCGGCGGCGGCATCAGCGTCCACGACGGCACCTACGCTGCGCCGTTAAACTTGCGGCCGTTGCGCACTCCCGGCGGCCGGGAAGCGGCGACTCTCGACATCATCGGCCTGATGCAAGCCATCGAACATGGCGAGCCCTACCCGGTGAAATCGCTCTGGCTCTCGGCTTCAAATATGTTCAATCAAACCTCGGCCAATCGCAGCCGGGTGTTGCGTGAAATTTTGCCCAAGTTGGAGCTGCTGGTGGTGGTCGAGCAGTTCATGACCGACAGCGCAGCGTTAGCCGATATCGTTCTGCCCGCCTGCACGATTTTTGAAAAGAACGATTTGATCGCCGCGATGTTTCTCCAACTGCAACGCCAGGTGGTCCCCCCGGAGGGCGAAAGTAAGGCTGACTGGGATATCATGGCCGGCTTGGCCCGGCGCATGGGGCTTGGACAACACTTCGAGCGCCGACCGGAGGATTATTTGCGCGAGATGCTCGATAGTGACGATGCCTTGCTCAAAGGCATTACTCTCGAACGATTGCAGGGGGAAGATGCGATCTTGCTCAACCGCCCGACCGCGCCCTATGTCGGCTTCGCCGATTTGCGGTTTAAGACGCCGTCAGGACGCATCGAAATCTATAAGGAAGAACTGCTTAAACATGGCGCGGAATTGCCCTACTACCGCGAGCCCATCGAGGCGAGTCCCCAGAATCCAATCTTTTCGAAGTATCCGCTGACATTACTCTTCTCCCACAGCCGTCATCGGGTTCATTCGACCTTCGCCAATCTGGCCAAAGCAAAGCAGCACGAACCCGAACCCCTGGTCGAGATTCCTCCGGACGACGCTGCGCGCCGCGGCTTAGCCGATGGCCAGCTCGTGCGGGTCTACAACCAGCGTGGCCGCGTCGAGTTAAAGTGCCGGCTCAATGCCGATCTCCGTCCCGGCGTGGTGGTGATCTCGGAAGGCTCCTGGGTGAAAGATTTCCCCAAAGGCGAGCCCTACAGCTTGACCCACGAACAGGTGAGCCCGACTTCGGACAACTATGCTTTCTTTGACACCCTTGTAGAAATCGAACTGGCTGGCGATGGGCGCGAAGATCCTCGGACCAGTTGATGCACAACCAAGAACGTGGCGATCTGGGAGTTGGAGAGAACACCCCGCCAAGGCGTCATCTTATTCCGTCATTCCCGTGACAACGGGAATCCAGGCCCATTATCCGCCTGGATACCGTTATTCAACGGTATGACGGACAGTGTCCGTCACCTGGATTCCCGCGTGCGCGGGAATGACGGTCGGAACGCAAACGTAGAAAGATAGTTTTACAATTCGCTGCGGCTCCACGGTGCCTGATCTTATACCGCGGCGTGCCGGAAGATCTAATTCGCTAATGATCGAACGAGTACTTCGTCCGGCAGTCGATCTTGGCGCGCTTGCAGAAGAACTCTTTCACGTCGGGCTGGTGCATGAACCGGTCATAGTCGTAATTGGGCCCATAGCTGGAGAATATCTCTTCACCCGCCGGGATATCCCGCAGTGCGTAGAATTCAAAGTACGGCGGCTGGCACAATCTGCGGATCGCCGAGTTCTGGAAATGGGTGTCAATGCCGTTGATCTTGCTGGGCGCAAAGTTGATCCGGCTGACATTGGCGCCGTTATCCTTGGCGTCTAGGTAAACGTACGGATGGGCCTGCTTGTGCGCGCACTCCAACAGCGCGGCCATGTAATGATTGCCTTGAGGGTATTTGTCCGCCGGCAGCAATCGTCCACCCAATTCGCCGATCACCTCGCCCTTCTTGATCGGCACCAAAGCGTATAGGCCGTTGCCGCCGTTGGGAATCGCCGACGGCTTGATCACCGTGCGCTTGTCGAGCGCCCGGTTGATTTTTAGCAGCGGGAATTCCTTATTGGAACTCTCCGCCGACAACAAAAGCGAATGGGGCAACAGCCACTGGCCCATGACGGTTAAACCGAACAGCACTAAGAATTTAGCCATAGTGAATCGATCCGCAACCGGCTCCTCTGTGCATTGAACTTTGTCGCAAAAAACCCGCTCGGCGCGGCTATTTGAGCTGGAAAATTCTTTTGACGTTGCCGGCCAAAATGTTGGCCTTGTCGGCGTCGCTAATCTTCGCGGCTTTGATCTCTTCCAAGGTCACGCAATGGTCGTAGCTCGCCGGATGGGAGTAAAACAGGCTGCCGAACACCATGCGCTCCGAGCCCACCGTTTCGACGAAGTTTTTCACATAACCCGGCCCGCGCACATGGGCGCTATCGAAAATAATATTCTTTGTTCGCTTGGCGATGTCCAGGGCCAACTGGCTATTGGTGTTGGTGGTCAACGCGTCCAACGAGATGAAGGTCAGATCGGGAAACTCCAGCGCCAGCCGTTCCAAGCGCCACACCGCTTCGAGATTGGATTCGGCGTTGGTGTGAATCAGCGGCACCAGACCGAGCTCTTGAACCTTTTTGAGCAGCGGCCGCATCAGCTGATGATCCACGGCGACGCCTTGGAAGCGGCTATGCCAGACCACGCCGTCGAGAGCGAGCTCACGCTTCATCCGCTCCAACTCGCCCAGCGAGCGGGCGCCGTGGAGCGGCTCGACGATGCCGCAGGCGATCGGAAAACGTTTGGGGTCGCGTTGGCGATAGGCGGCGACGACATCGTTGGAGCGCATGGTGTCTTTGATGCCGTCCGCTTGGATATATCCCGTCGCCGCCAGAATCGCCGCGCCATTAACGCCATTGGCGTCCATGATGCGCACGCGATTGGCGTAGTCACGATCCTGCCAACCGTCGCCTTCCTGCAAGCTGCCGCCGTTGAGCGCGCCCAAGTGATGATGAATATCGATAACTTCCATATCGCCTCCTCAGCCATTTAGGGCTCAAAACTATAGCTTTCCCGGCAGTCTATTTTCGCCTGGTTGCAGAAAAACTCTCTTACCGCCGGTTCATACATGAACTGATCGTAAGGATAATGCGGCCCGTAGCTCGCCCAGATCTCGGTCCCTACTTCAATATCGCGGAGCGCGACGAAGATCACGTAAGGATAATTGCACAGCTGGCGCAACCCGGCATTTTGCAGACCAGTCTCGATGCCGTTGATGCTCTTCGGGGCGAAATTGATCCGGCTGACATGGGCGCCGAAATGTTTCGCATCGAGATACTTATACGGCTTGGTCTCCTCCCAGGCGCATTCTGGGATGGACGCCAGATAATAATTGCCCGGCGGATAATCTTCATCCGTGCGCAGTTGGCCGCCGAGCATGCCGATGACATCGCCCTGCTTGATCGCCACGGCGGCGTACAAGCCGTTACCGCCGCCGGGAATCAGCGAGGGTCTGATCGCCGTGCGCTTATCCAGCCCCTCGTCGATTTTGAGAACCGGCACCAGCCGGGGTGGCTTCTCTTCATCGGCTGCCGTGACGACGGCAAGCCAAAGACTCCAGGTCAAAAGCAGCGAGCCCAGGCTCGATAAAATTAATTTTATGTTTATGGTCATCAAAATTTTCACTGTCTGAACACTCTACGAATCATGCCGCCACCACGATGTCAAATTATCCCGCGCTCTTGCGTTGACAGTGGCGCCAACGGCGCGCTAGAAGCGGTCAACAGCCGACGGAGGGAGCGCACATGCCGACTATAGATTCCGACGCCCATGTGGTCGAGAGCGAACGGACCTGGGACTATATGGACAAAGCCGACCAGAAGTACCGGCCGGTGATCGTCAAGCCGCGCGGTAGCAGCAGCGCCGAGTATTGGTTCATCGATGGCAAAATTCGCGGCCTGGTACGCGTCATCATGACCGCCAAGGAAATGGACGACGTGGCTCAGCGCACCGGCCGGGTCATGGGCACGCCGCAGGAAACTCGCGAGATGGAAAATGTCCCGGCGCGGCTCAAGCATATGGACGAGCTCGGCATCGATGTCCAGGTGCTCTACCCGACCATGTTCATCGAGCAGATCACCGAGAAGCCGGTCTGGGAGGTCGCCATCTGCCGCGGCTACAACCGCTGGCTCGCCGATATTTACCGACAAGGCCAGGGGCGCTTGCGCTGGATCTGCGTCCTGCCGCTGCTCGACATGAGCGCGGCTGTGGCAAGAACTCAAGTTTTGCCAACAGCACGGCGCCGTCGGCGTTTTCATGCGCGGCATCGAAGGCAACCGCATGATCACCGACCCGTATTTCTATCCGCTCTACGATGCCATGAGCCAGCTCAACATGGCGGTCGGCGTGCACGTCGGCAATGGCAACCCGCACAACCTCGACATGGTGTCGCAGTACAACGGCGGCGGCAGCTTCTGGAAATTTCGCATCCCGGTGATCGGCGCGTTTCACTCGGTCATCATGGGCGAAATCCCCCAGCAGTTTCCCAAACTGCGTTTTCACTGGGCCGAGGCGGCAGCGAACTGGGTGCCCTACGTCGTCAAAGACTTACAGCGCCGCTGGGCGACGCAAAATAAAGATCTGCCCGATAATCCGCTCAAAGAGTACCGCCAGTATGTCTCCTGCCAGACCGACGACGACGTCGACTACGTGCTCCGATACTCCGGCGAAGACAATCTCACCATCGGCACCGACTACGGCCACAACGACCAGTCCACCGAAGTCGAAGCGCTGCGCAACTTAAAGCAGACCGGCATGATCACCGACGGCCAATACGACAAGATCTGCTATGACAATCCCAAGGCGCTGTTTGCTCTGTAGTTCCGGAGGATATCGATGATTCGAAGATTTCTTGCCAATGCAGGCAACCCCTGTGCTTTCACGTTGTGGTCTTTTCACACAGTGCAGATCGCCAATCGGTTTTCGCCGGGTGCAGTCACCGCGTTGATGGCCCGGCTGATCGCGGGAAAATTAACCGTCAGCCTTGGGCAATCGACCATCGTCGTCGATAAAAACGGCGGCGATGGCGCCATCGGCCTCAAAGCAGTGAAAGACTGTAACCGCCGGTGCTGATTCCGCTGATGCGCGAGAATATCGGCTTCGCGTTCCGCGACTTCATGCCAGTGAACTTGGCCGGCAACACCCCTTCAGCCTTGACGTCAATGCCGGAGCGCCTGCAAAGCGTCCGAACGACGGGCTGCTGACTCCAAGAAAAAGCGCTGCACGATTATCTTGATTAAAAAGGGTACCGGGCATCGAGGCCAGCCCGTGGTTCGTCTGCTGGGTTCGAACGGGAACGCCGAGGGAGAATTGTCAATAAACTGGCGGGGGCGATTCGCGATGCAGTTCAGGGAAAGATATCGCCGCCAAGATCGGAAAAAACAGTGTTGAGATCGAATCGCGGTCTGGAGGAACCTGCCAAGATTTTAGCGACTATTCAATCAGAGGTGGACTGACGTCGCGAAGAACGCGAAAGATTGTCGCGCAATGATTACTGACGACTGCTGGTAGTTACGGATGCTGCAGATTTCGCGGACCGGGGTATCGACCCGCGGGCATGGCGGCGTGAGGCGGCGGCCGAGATCAAACCGCCTAATCAGCTTTTATCTTATCAGCCGGGTCGGTTTGTGGTGATGCATCTGTGGCTGATCGTTGGGAAACAACCATGGGGCGGCGTCGACGCTGATTCTCCTCCGCCTTCAACGCGTTCAAGCGTTGACGAAACCAGGTCTTGTCCGGCCACTGCCAGTTTTGCCCGTCGTTTAAGATAGTGCTTGGCTGTTTCATGGCAATCCTGTTCATATTGCTGAGCAATCGATAGACCAGCCGTAAGCGACTACTTCTGAAGGAATTTCGAGAGCGCTGATACCTGTAGTGTGACGAGTCTTCCCTGATGGCTGTGCGAAAATGGCGTTTGCTTCCCCGGCCAATTTACAATTCTGCGCAAGTCTCCTCGGTTACTTAGGTCCCGGGGAATGGGTTAAGCACGACGATTAATCTTGCATGGAGCCAAGCTTGACCCGTTGGCCGCCGCGCAATTGCTTGAGCGGATAATGGGTGCCACGCCAATCGATGCCATTATGGGCAAGACACTTCCAGGCGGCGTGAGCCATCATGGCCCCGATCATCCAGAGTCCCACCGGCGCAAGCATTAGACTCAACCGGCTGCGCCAGCCTTCAGTCGTGACCGCTAAGCTAAACGCCCAATGAAGCGCCAGCGCGGTCAGGCCGGTATTGAGCAATAGCCGATGCTTATCGGTTAGACCGAGAAACAGCGCCACGACCGGGGCGGCCGCCATGATATACATCCCGATCACCTGCACCAGCGTCACCCACCAGCGATAATTGGCGGTCGCGCCGAACAGATTTTTCTCGAGCCCTTTGAACATCGCCGACACCGAGGCGTACCACATCACGGTTAGATGTTTTTGCGCGAAGGCAAAAAACGATCGCCCGCCGGCACCCTTGATCATCAATCCCAAGCCGACATCATCGCAGGGTTCGAGACGCAGCCATGAAAAACCCGGCGTGCGCTGAAATGCCGCGCGGCGGATGAGATTGAAGGCACCGACACCGGCAATGCCGCGACTGCCGGGCCGATTGAGACCAGCGGCGCGGGTGCCGATCAGAAACAGCAACATAAAGGTTTGCACGACGATATCGAGCAGGAAACTCGGCTGCAGCGACAGCGGCGCCAGCGCCAAATGATCGAGTTGCCGCTCGGCCGCCCAGCCCACGGCCCGGCGCAGCGTGCCGTCGGCAAAATGGACATCGGCGTCGGTAAAAAGCAGCCAATCGCCGCTGGCAATCTCGACGCCGCGCTCGAGCGCATGTACTTTACCCAACCAGCCGTCCGGCAAAGCCTGCACGTGCAAGGGGTGAATCCGCCGGTCGCGTGCCGCCAACCGATCGATGATTGCACCCGTCCCGTCCGTGGAACGGTCGTCGACCAGGATGAGTTCGAAGTTGGGATAGTCTTGCCGGAGTAACGTCTCGACCGCGCTCTCGATATTGGCGGCCTCGTTACAGGCCGGGATGATGACGCTGAGCGCTGGCCACTCTTGCGGTGGGTGAAATTGCAAGCGGTGAAATTGCGCTATGCGCAACGTCGCCCAGAATAAGTATGCCAAGCCGCAAATCCACAGGACGCATGACGCGAGCAAGGCAAATTCCCACAATGACGGCATAAATCGACGGACCGGTTAAATCTAGCTTGCGGACTTAGGCGAACTGGCGCCAGTTGAGAAAATCTTTCTGAGCGTGAAGTTCATCGATATCGATCGGCAAACTCGACATGCCGACGTCGGAGATATTCGGCGATGGGCCGCAGCGGCATGCCCACCGCGGCGAGGAAGTCGCCGTCAATCCTTGCGATAAGCTTACTCCCCTCTCCCTGGATCGAATAAGCGCCGGCTTTGTCCATCGATTCGTCGCAGGTTAGATAGCGATTGATAGCGTTGTCATCGTAAGGGCGCATGTCGACCGACACCCTAGCCGTCATTTGCAGACCGTCGCCGCCGCCGTCGATAATCGCCACGCTGGTGTAAATCAGATGGGTCCGGCCGGATAACGAGCGCAAGATCCGCTTGGCATCAGCCAGATCCAGCGGCTTGCCGATCTTGGCGCCATCGAGAAAAATCATCGTATCGCTGCCGATGACGATGGCCTCGGGATGATGGATGGCGACGGAGCGCGCCTTGCCGACGGCAAAGTCGAGTACTTCATCCTCAATGCTTAGGTGCGCAGAGACCGTCTCGTCGAACTCGGGGGCGATGGCGTCGAACGGTAGCCCCAACAACGCCAGAATCTCCCGGCGCCGGGGCGAAGTGGAAGCGAGAATCAAGCGCATGAATTCTCAGCCGGGAGACTACAACTCAAACGATGGCGCTGGCGCCGATTCCCGCGCGCCAACCGGCTGCGCAGCGCGCCAAGCCTGGTAATCGCGCAGACATTGGATCACGTCCGCGGTGCCGTTGACCCGCACCATTTTGGTGCGCAACTCGGCGGCGCCGCGAAAATCACGACAGTACCAGATCAAGTGCTTGCGCATGCCGACGAAGTTTCGCTCCTGAACGTAGGTCTCGAAGTGGCGCGAGTGTTCGACGATGACGTTAAAGCGCTCGGCCATGCTGACCGGCTCGCCGGACAGCGGCGGGACCGAATCGCCTAATGCTTGCTTTAGCCTCTCCTTGGCTTTGAAGATCCACGGGTTGCCTTCTGCGGCGCGACCGAGCAAAACCCCATCGACGCCGCACTGGCGAACTCTTTTATATACATCGCCCATGTCGCGCAGGTCGCCATTGCCCAAAATGAGCGTCCCCGTCGGCCTGGCGATTTCGACGGCGCGGGCGATGGCGTCCCAATCGGCATCGCCTTTATAGCCCTGTTTGAGGGTGCGGCCATGGATGGAGATCGCGACGGGCTTCTCTTCAAGCAAATTGGCGATCCAGTCCTCGATGACGATCTGGTCGTAGCCGATGCGGGTCTTCACCGACAGCGGTATCGACCGGCGCACCGGCGGGGTCGCCCAACCGCTGCGCTGGAGATTCGCCGCCACAACGGTTTCACGAAGTTTCTGACGAAGACCCAACTGGTCGAGACTCTGGCCCGCCACCCAATCATCAATGCCGCGGCGGGTTTCGCGGACGATCTGGCGCGCCAATTCCGGCGTCCGAATCAACGCTGCGCCGCTGCCCGAGGCGGCGACGTTCTTCGCCGGACAACCCATGTTGATATCCAGGCCGTCGAATCCCAACTCGCAGACCACATGGGCGGCTTTATAAAACAATTCCGGCGTATGGCCGTAAATCTGCGCGACGATCGGCCGCTCGCTTTCCGAATAGGTAAAATCGCGGATCAACGTCTGCGGCGCATGAATCGCCGCATCGACATTGGTAAACTCGGTGACCGTGATATCCGGCCCGCCATGTTTAGCCGCGATCCAGCGAAACGACGCATCGGTGACCCCGTCCATGGGCGACAGGCCGACGATCGGCTTGGGTATGTCTTGCCAAAAGCTCATGATTAATAATTCAAGCTAGTTTGCCATTGGCGCAATGCAAAATCCATCACTCCACTGCGAACCAGGAACGGAAGGCAATAAAGAAGATTGGCCGCAAAGAGCTTAGCGCAGCAGAGCCGCAACCAAATGGGAAAGAGTTTTCACCACGAAGTGAATCATGATCTTACGCACGCCCACGGAAAATGAAAATGGCGAAACCCGTAGGATGCGGTGAGTCCGCGAACCGCATCGAGGGAGTGCGGCTTACCAACGATGCGGTTCCCCTTGGTCACCGCATCCTACAAATCGATGCCCGATATTTTCGAAGGAGCTCACGAGGGACACGAAGGGTTCGGAAAATTAATACTCCGAACTTCGTGCTCTTCGTGTCCTTCGTGGTGAGATTGGATTTCTTCATTGGGCGGGTTTGAAACCCGCCCTCTAGGAGGTGGCGCATCGGAGAATGTGCGTCAACGCTGACAAACGGATCCGACGCGAACGCTTGTTGGCAAGGCTACTGGCGCTGCTTTAAAACATCTTCGAGTTTCTTGCGGTCGGCGTCGAGAATCTTTTCCTGGGAACGTTTGGCTGGCGCCGGCTCTTTTTCAGGTTTCTCCAGCTGGCGAGTTGTCCGCACTGTGTCGCGCTCTGTCGCTTTATCCGCGGAGAATAGCGCCGTGATACTGTCCCAGTACAGCCAGGCGGCGAAAGCTAGAGACCAGACGAAGGGTGGAAAGAAAATATAGATTAGAGCTGTCGTGAGCCAGCCGGATTTCTTTACCTTCTTTCTCTGGGCCATGTTCTTAGTCTGACGTAGGATGGGTTGAGCCTTGCGATACCCATCATTTCTCGACGGTGGGTATCGGCGTCCAACGCCTCCACCCACCCGACAATCCTGCTCTGCGCCATGATTTTAGATCGCGAGCGCTCTGCTAATAGACCGGCTTATGCTCGAAATAATGAGCGGCATCGATGACCCGAATGGTCTTGGTCTTCGAACGCATAACCACCGATTGCGTGGTCGCGCCGCCGGGGAAAAAGTGCACGCCGCGCAGATAATCGCCGTCGGTAACGCCGGTGGCGGCGAACATGACATCGCCGGCGGCCAGTTCGGTAATCGAGAATTTTTTCTTGATATCGCTCACGCCCATTTTCTTGGCGCGCTCGATCTCTTCGTTGTTGCGCGGCGCCAGGCGTCCTTGAAATTCGCCGCCGACACAACGCAGCGCCGCCGCGGCCAAGACCCCTTCCGGCGCGCCGCCGATACCGAGAAGCAAATCGATGCCGGTCTCCGCCTTGGTGGTGGCGATCGCCGCCGCGACGTCGCCGTCGCCGATCAGGCGAATGCGCGCGCCGGCCTTGCGCACTTCTTGAATGATCGCGTCATGGCGCGGCCGCGATAGAATGATAACGGTTAGATCTTCGACCTTGCACTTCTTCGCTTCCGCCAGGGCATGGAGATTTTCCGTTGGCGTTTTGTCGATATCGACGACGCCTTTGCCGACCGGACCGCAGGCGATCTTCTGCATGTAGGTGTCGGGACAGTGAAGTAAGTTGCCGCCGTCGCCCATGGCGAGCACCGCGAGCGCGTTGGGGCCGCCGGTGGCGCAGATGGTCGTGCCTTCCAGAGGGTCGAGGGCGATATCGACTTTAGGGCCGCCGGAGCCGACCTTTTCGCCGATATAGAGCATCGGCGCTTCGTCCCGTTCGCCCTCGCCAATGACAATCGTGCCATCGATACCCAACCCATCGAAGGCCTTGCGCATGGCATCCACCGCCGCCTGGTCGGCGGCCTTCTCATCGCCGCGCCCGGTCAAGCGGGCACAATTGAGCGCCGCCGCTTCGGTCACACGCACTGCTTCCAGAGCTAAATTTCTGTCCATGTCGGTCTCCCTTCAATCAGCGACTCCATGAGCCGGTAAGCTTGTTCGGCCACCACGCCAGTCTTGAGTGCATCTTTTTCGTTGTAACCCACCGGGCCGTTATCTCGCGTCTCTTGAGGCGAATACAACACGAAGGGCACCGGTTCGGAAACATGGGTCTTGAGCGCGCAGGCGGTCGGATGGTCGGGCATGAGTAGAATGCGATAGTCCTGGCGCTGCGCCATGCCTTTCAACACCGTGCCGACGACCTTTTCGTCAAAATCCTCCAGCGCCTGAATCTTCGCTTTCCAGTCGCCCATATGGCCGGCCTCGTCGGTGGCCTCGACATGGATGAACACCAAGTCGTTTTTCTCCAGCGAGCGCACGCCATACTCGCCCTTGCCGATATAATTAGTATCGAGAAAGCCGGTAATTCCCGGCACATCGATGCGCTCCAAGCCCGGCGTAGACGCCCAAGCCATGAATAATATCGACAGCTGAAATCACGCCGCCGGTGATGCCGAAACGTTCGGTCAGCGGCGGCAACTGCGGCGCCCGCCCCTGACCCCAGAGCCAGATGGTCGTCGCTTGGCGCTGGCCTGAGGCCTTGCGCTTTAAGTTTATCGGATGCTGCGCCAATAAAGTTTGCGACGCCGCCATCAACTTGAGCAAACATTCGGCGCCCTCGCCCTTGGGCAGATAATCGGCGGTTTTTTGATCGGTGATGTCATGGGGCGGCGTGGTTGCCATTTTCTCCATGCCGTCGCGCCAAACCATCAGATGGCGATAACTGACGCCGGGAAAAAACTCGATGCCAGCGCCGCCAAGTTCGCGCTCCAGGTCGCGGATAATTTCCGCGGCTTCATCAGTGGAGATATGGCCGGAAGTAAAATCTTCCATGGTCGCCTCAGCGCCACTGCCCGCGACGGTGACCAGATTGCAACGAAAGGCGATATCTTTGGGCCCCAGCGCCACACCCATGCTGGCGGCCTCCAAGGGCGAGCGGCCGGTGTGATAGACCGCCGGGTCGTAACCCATGATGCTCATGTTGCCGACATCGCTGCCGGGGGGAAAACCTTTAGGAATGACATGGGCGATGCCGTAGACGCCATGCCGCGCCAGCCAGTCCATGTTGGGCGTGCGCGCCGCTTGCAAGGGCGTCTTGTTGCCCAGCGCTTCGATCGGATAGTCGGCCATGCCGTCGCCTTGAAGTATGATGTATTTCACCTTAATCCACCTTATGTCTTCGCCGCCGTCGCAAAATCAAAATCCGAATATCAAAATCCAAAACAAACTAATCCCAATAAATTCAAACAGAAAGTCCAAAACATCGATTCCGATCCCTTTTTGTTTGAACATCTCTTCATTTTGTTATTATCCATTGGATTTGTTTCGGTCGCGGGGCCGCTTTCGACGTGCTGCGGATTCAGCTTCTTAGCTAGTGTCCCAGATCGGAAACCACAGCGGATCCACCAGGATATAGTCGCGATTGCGAATGGAGTCCAGTGCCCGGCGCATCTGCCGCAGCTTCGCGCGTTCGAGGGTCATCACGAAGGGCAAAATTTCTCCCGGCTTTTGTTTGAGCCGGTAACTCTGCATCAGACTGCGCAGCTCTTCTTCGACATGGCGCAGCTGCCAGATCTCGGAAATATTCACGCCCATGCGGCCAAAGGTTTTGCCGATATCGCCGACGATGCCGGCGCGGTCTTTGACCACGAAGCGGACATAAAACGGCACATCGATCTCCTCTTCCCGTTGCAACTTCAGGGTTCCGGGCGGGATCAAACTCGGCGCGCCGCTAAACTGGCGCGTACCGCGGGCCAACTCGCAGACATCACCCAACACCGCCACGGCAGTGGGCCCGCCGCCGGCGCCCGGACCGACGAGAACATAGTCGCAGTCCCGCGCGCCGCGTCCGCCGCCGCTGCTCTTACCGGCGAAGCACACCGCGTTGGTCGCGCCATCGACGCCGGCGAGAAAGCTCTCGCGCGCGACTAACGCCGGCGCGACGAACACTTGCACAGCCGAACCACGCCGGCGCGCCACGGCCAATTGTTTGATCGTGCTGGCGCCGATGCGCTCGGCATAGCGAAAATCCACCGCTTGGATTTCTTCAATCCCCTTGCGCCAAATCTTTCCCGGTTCGATCTGCAAGCCGAAGGCGACCATGGTGAGCAACAGCAACTTGGCTTCGGCGTCGCTGCCATTGACGTCGGAGGCCGGATTGGTTTCGGCGTAGCCTTTTTGCTGCGCTTCACGCAACGCTTCGGCGTAGGGTTTGCCGCTCTTTTCCATCTGCGAGAGAATATAATTACAAGTGCCGTTGACGATGCCGAAGACCGCTTCGGGCTGCTCGACGGCGAAACTTTCGCTGAGAGAGCGGACCACAGGTATACCGCCGCCGACGCAGGCTTCGAAGCGCAACTGTTGCCCGGAACTTCTGGCCGCCGCCCAAATCTCTTTGCCGTAACGGGCCAGGACAGCTTTGTCGGAAGTCACCACCGACTTACCGTTACGGAAGGCGCGCAGAATATAGTCGCGAAACTGCGGCAGTTGCGCCGCCGATTGAAAGCCCAGAGCTTCGATGACGATATCGACGCCCGGATGATCGAGCACTTCTTCCGGCCGGCTGGTGAACAGCGCTTGGCGCTTGCCGAACCATTTTTTGCGATGGGGATTACGCGTGTAAATCTTGCGGATCTCAAGCTCGACGTCGTTCCCGACTTGGCCCTTGAGATCGTGGAAAAGGATGTCCTGAATCGCCTCGCCGACCACCCCAGAGCCGAGCAGTCCGACACCGACTTTGCGCCGAGTATTCGCTGTTGCCATTGGCTTGCGTGTGGATTATGTGCCGAATTAAATATTTGTTTTTACCACGAAGGCACGAAGAGCACGAAGTTCGGACTAAATCTCCGCATCCTTCGTGTCCTTCGTGCCTTCGTGGTGAAAGGATCTTCGCATCATATCGAGAAAATCGCCGTGGCAGGCTAATCGAGCAGTTTGCCAAGCGCCTTCTTGATCTTGCGCACGGCCTGCTTGGTCCGATGCTCGTTCTCGATCAACGCGAAGCGCACATGCTCGTCGCCATACTGGCCGAAGCCAATACCCGGCGACACCGCCACCTGGGCTTCCTGGAGCAGGTATTTAGCGAACTCCACCGAGCCCATTTTTTTCGCCGGCTCGGGAATCTCGGCCCAGACGAACATGGTGCCCTTGGGCCGGGGAATATGCCAGCCGGCGCGGTCGAGGCCGTCGAGCAGCGAGTCGCGGCGCTTTCGATACATTGAACAAATCTCTTCGACGCAATCCTGCGGTCCGTCGAGGGCTTGAATTGCCGCGATCTGAATCGGCTGAAAGATACCGTAGTCGAGATAACTCTTGATCCGCGCCAGCGCGTGGACGATCTCCTTGTTGCCGACACAGAAGCCGACGCGCCAGCCCGGCATGTTGTAGCTCTTCGATAATGAGAAGAACTCGACGCCGACATCCTTGGCACCAGCCGCCTGGAGAAAACTCGGCGCCTGGTAGCCATCGAACGTAAGATCGGCATAGGCCAGATCGTGGACGACGATAAAGCCATGCTCCTTGGCCGCTTTGACCACCTTCTCAAAAAAGTCGAGCTCCACCACCTGCGTCGTCGGGTTATGCGGAAAGCTGATGATCAGCATCTTCGGCTTGGGCCAGGTCTGGCGGATCGCCTCTTCGAGATGGCCGAAGAATTCTTCGCTGGTGGTCAGCGGGATACAGCGCAGATCGCCGCCGGCGAGCACGACGGAATACTGGTGAATCGGATAGGTCGGACTCGGACAGAGCACCACATCGCCAGGATCGATGGTCGCCCAGGCGAGATGGGACAACCCTTCTTTAGCGCCGATGGTAACGATCGCCTCGCTGTCCGGATCGATGGTCACGCCGTAGCGCCGGCTGTACCACTTGGCGATGGCAACGCGGAGTTTATAAATGCCGCGGGAGACCGAATAGCGGTGATTGGCGGGCTTCGATGCGGCTTCGATGAGTTTGGCCACGACGTGCGGCGGAGTCGGCAGATCCGGGTTGCCCATGCCGAAGTCGACGATATCTTCGCCTCGATGCCGCGCCTCCATCTTCATGCCATCGATGATGCTGAAGACATAGGGCGGCAGCCGCTTAATCCGCTGAAATTCCACGCGCCGTCACCTCTCTTTGGTCTAGAAAATTTAAGATTTTTCTATTTATAAGGCATCGCTGCCGCTAGGTGCAAATGAGTAACTCCTCGCGCGGCAATTCACACAACATTACCCCACCGCCCCCAACTGCAATCGCTTGCCCCAGCGATGTTTGAGAACTTCCCGCATGCCGGCGGACTCTTTGCTTTTGAGCTGCGGATCTTTTTCCAACCAAGCTAGGGCTTCTTGACGCGCGGCGGTGAGCAACTGCGTGTCGCGCGTCAGATTGGCTAAACGAAAATCGGCCAAACCCGACTGCCGCGTGCCGAGGAGTTCGCCGGGACCGCGCAGTTTCAAGTCGGCTTCGGCGATTTTGAAGCCATCTTTTTCTTTTACCATGACCTGCAATCGTTCGGCGGCGACCGCGCTACCGGTGCCACGGTTGACGAGCAAGCAATAGCCCGGCGCCTGGCCGCGCCCGACCCGTCCGCGTAGTTGGTGGAGCTGCGACAAGCCGAAGCGCTCGGCGTGCTCGATGACCATGACCGTGGCGTTGGCAATGTCGATGCCGACCTCGATGACGGTGGTCGCGACGAGAATCCCCAACTTGCCGTCGCGAAAGGCGCGCATGGTTTGGTCGCGCTCGTCCGCTTTCATGCGGCCATGCACCAGGCCGATGCCGAAGTCTTTGAATAATGTTTGGCGCATTTTTTCCGCCATCTGGGTGGCGTCCTTGACTTGTTGCAGCTGTTCGGAGGGTTCGACCAGCGGCAGGACGACAAAGGCTTGATGGCCTTTTTTCAATTGGTCGAGAACCATCGTGTAAACCTGCTTGCGCTCCCGTTCGTTGAACACTTTGGTTTGCACCGGCGTGCGCCCCGGCGGCATGGCATCGACGAAGGAAACCTCCATGTCGCCGTACAGCACCAGCGCCAGACTGCGCGGGATCGGCGTCGCGCTCAACAACAGCATATGCGGCTCATGACTGGTCGAAGACAGGGACTCCTTGCCGGCCACCAGCTGGCGCAGCGACAAGCGCTGCGCCACGCCGAAGCGGTGCTGTTCGTCGATGACGCCCAGCCCCATGCGCGGCGCATGGATATCTTCTTGAATCACCGCGTGGGTGCCGACGAGAAATTGCACTTCGCCGCGCTCGATGCGCGGCAGCAATTCCTTGCGCTCTTTTGCCGTCGTCGCCGCGGTGAGCAGCGCCGCCGTAACTCCCAAAGTCTTGGCGTAGCCCGACAAACCACGAAAGTGCTGCTCGGCGAGAATTTCCGTGGGCGCCATCCAGAGCGCTTGATAGCCTTGCTCGATGGTCCGCAGCGACGCCAACCACGCCACCATGGTCTTGCCCGAACCGACATCGCCTTGAACCAAGCGTTGCATCGGCTGCGTCGCCCGCCATGTCGGCGGCGATCTCGCCAAATACCCGATCCTGCGCGCCGGTGAGCTTGAACGGCAACAATTCGCGCATGCGCTGAACCAGTTTGCCGTCGGTCAAATTAACCGGCTGGCCGCGGCTCTGTGTGCGCGAGCGCTTACGCAACCCCAACCCCAGTTGCAGATAAAATAGCTCGTCGAAGATCACGCTGCGGTGCGCCGGCGAGCTGGCGTCGTTCAAGGCGGCCACGCTGGTTTCCAGCGACGGCTGGTGCAATTGGCTGAGCGCTTCCGGGATCGCGCTTAGCTGCATGCGGCTCGCTACGCTGCTCGGTAATCCTGGCAGCAAATAATGTTTGTATTGATCGAGCGCTTGCGCCGCCAGCTTGCGCATGAACGACATCGGCATGCCGCCCGGCCGCAAGTACACCGGCAAAATGCGCGCATGGTCGCTCTCTTCACCAGGCTCCAAAACTTCAAAGTCGGGATGGACGATACGCAGGCGCGCCTGCGCGCCTTGCTCGACCTTGCCGTGGACCAAGAGATTCTGCCCTTGGGATAGACCGTTGGCCAAGTAGCTCGGCGCCCGGTACCACATCAAATCGATTGTGCCGGTGTCGTCGCGCAGCACCGCCGACAGCATCTGACTGCGCCGGCGCGGGTTGAAACGGTTTTGCAGCAGCACCAGCTGGCCGGTAAAGCTCTCCTCTTGGCCCGGTACCGCTTGGTTGATTTTCTTCAACTGGCGGCGGTCTTCAAAGCGAAACGGCAAGTGATAGAGAATGTCTTCGACGGTGGCGAGCCCGCTGGCTTCGAGTTGCGCCGCCCGTTTGGGACCGACGCCCTTGAGAGACTGAATCGAGGTCGCGAGAGCACGCAAGCAGTCGCGCACATTGGCGCGGGGCTGTGAACTCGTCGTGACCAGTTTGGCGGCTTCTGCCACCGGCTTTAAGATCGCCATCGATAGCCTATCGAAGCGGAGGGGTGGTTACTCTTGACGACAGGTGCACGCGCAAACCGACCGCTAAATTATCCCAGTTCACAAGTACTTCGAGACTACTGACAAAGCGCCGCATTGCCGCTAGGAAACCTCTGGCATGGCATAATCCTGCAGCGCCTTAACGTCGAATTCGCTCTGCTTCAGCAGCTCGATGCCTTCGGTCGCCGCTTCAGCTCCTGCCATGGTTGTGAAATAAGCAACTTGATAGTCGACGGCATAACGTCGAATCGCGAAAGAGTCGGCTTGGGAACGGGAATCTTCGGGAGTGTTGATCACCATGGCGATGTCGCCAACCCTGATCCGATCGCCGATATGCGGGCTGCCATCCTGAACTTTATTGACGATTTCCGTGGGAACCTTATGTTCAGCAAAATAATTTGCCGTGCCGGCAGTAGCGAAAATCGAAAATCCCACACGGTACAGTCTTCGCGCCAGCAACGCCGCGGCTTCTTTGTCTTCGTCCCGGACGCTGATAAACACCCGGCCGGTCTTGGGCAAACGCATGCCGCCACCCAACTGAGCTTTGGCGAAGGCCATGCCAAAATAGTTGTCGATACCCATGACTTCCCCGGTGGATTTCATCTCGGGTCCGAGTATGGTGTCGACGCCGGGGAATTTGTTAAACGGAAACACCGCTTCTTTCACCGAGATATGCGCCGGCACAATCTCGCGGGTAAGACCCAGCTCTTTGAGTTTTTTGCCAACCATGATCTTGGCCGCGATCTTGGCCAGCGGCACGCCGATGGCTTTGCTGACAAAGGGCACGGTGCGCGACGCCCGCGGATTGACCTCTAAGACAAATACATTGTCGCCCTGCACGGCGAACTGCACGTTCATCAAACCGCGCACATTGAGCGCCTTGGCGAGCGCGATGGTGTGGCCGCGGATTTCGTTCTGCACTTCCCGGCTGATAGTCTTTGGCGGCAGACTGCACGCGCTGTCGCCGGAGTGGACGCCGGCGCGCTCGATATGTTCCATGATGCCGCCAATCACGTAGTCCTCACCGTCGCCCAGCGCATCGACATCGACTTCGATGGCATCGTCGAGAAATTTATCGATCAACACCGGATGCTCGGGCGAGACGGAAACCGCATGGGTCATGTAATTTTGCAAAGCCGCGCCATCATAGACGATCTGCATGGCGCGGCCGCCGAGCACGTAGGATGGACGCACCAGCACTGGATAGCCGAGCCCTTCGGCGATCTTGAACGCTTCGTCGTAGGAGCGCGCGATGCCGTTGTCCGGCTGTTTGATCGCCAATTGGTTGATCAGCGCCGAGAAGCGCTCACGATCCTCCGCCAGATCGATGCTGTCGGGCGATGTGCCGATGATCGGCACGCCGGCATGCTCCAAGGCGAGCGCCAACTTTAGCGGCGTCTGGCCGCCGAACTGAACGATCACGCCGTCGGGCTTTTCCCGGTCGACGATGTTCATCACCTCTTCCATGGTCAGCGGCTCGAAATAGAGCTTGTCCGAGGTGTCGTAATCGGTGCTGACGGTTTCCGGATTGCAGTTGACCATGAGGGTCTCGTAGTCTTCTTCTTTGAGAGCGAATGCGGCATGAACGCAACAGTAGTCGAACTCGATGCCCTGGCCGATGCGATTCGGCCCGCCGCCGAGAATCATGATCTTCTTGCGCGGGCGTGCGCTTGGATTCGTCTTCACCTTCGTAGGTCGAATACAAATACGGCGTGAACGCCGCGAATTCGGCGCCGCAGGTGTCGACGGCATTGAACACCGCCTCGACGCCCTTTTGCTTGCGCGCCGCTCTGATTTCCGCCTCCGTAGCGCCGACGAGCTTGGCGATGCGCGCGTCGGCAAAGCCCATCTCTTTCCAACTGCGCAGCACGGCCGCGTCCAACTCGGCTAGTTTGCCGCGGCAGTTTTCGATTTCCTGATCGGTTGCGATGAGCTCGCGGATTTTTTCGAGAAACCAGGGGTCATAGGCGGACAACTGAAAAATCTCATCGGTGCTCATGCCGAGACGATAAGCATCGCCGACATACCAAAGCCGCTGGGAATTCGGGTTCTTGAGCTTCTCCTGAACGATCGCCAGGGATTGCTTGCCGGCGGGCTTCAGACAGATCCACTTTGGGCTCGAAGCCGAAGGAGCCGGTCTCGAGCGAGCGCATGGCTTTTTGCAAGGATTCTTTGAACGTCCGGCCGATCGCCATGGCTTCGCCCACCGATTTCATTTGCGGCGTCAGCAAGTCCTTGGCCTGGGGAAATTTTTCGAATGTGAATCGCGGAATCTTGGTCACCACATAATCGATGGTCGGCTCGAAGCAGGCCGGGGTCTCGCGCGTGATGTCGTTGCGGATCTCATCCAAGGTGTAACCGATCGCCAGCTTGGCGGCGATCTTGGCGATGGGGAATCCGGTCGCCTTGCTGGCCAAGGCCGAGCTGCGCGACACTCGCGGATTCATCTCGATCACGGTCATGCGGCCGTCTTTGGGATTGACGGCGAATTGAATGTTCGAGCCGCCGGTATCGACGCCGATTTCGCGAATGATCGCGCATCGAGGCGTCGCGCATGATCTGATATTCTTTGTCGGTCAGCGTCTGCGCCGGCGCTACCGTGATCGAGTCGCCGGTGTGCACGCCCATGGGATCGAAATTCTCGATGGAGCAGATGATCACGACATTGTCCTTGTGATCGCGCATCACCTCCAACTCGAATTCCTTCCAGCCCGAGCACCGACTCTTCGATCAATACTTCATGCACCGGCGAAATGCCAGGCCGGCTTGCACGACTTCTTTGAACTCCGCGGCATTGTAGGCGAAATTGCCGCCGCTGCCGCCCAGCGTGCGCGACGCGCGAATGATCAACGGAAAATCCAGGCGCTTTTGAATGCGCATGGCGTCCTTCATGCTGCGCGCGTAACCGCTGCGCGGCAGGTCGAGGCCGATGCGGCGCATGGCCTCTTTGAACAGATCGCGGTCCTCGGCCTTCTTGATCGACTCCGAGCTTGGCGCCGATCATTTCGACGCCGTATTTTTCCAGGATGCCCTTCTCGGCGAGATCGATGGCGAGATTGAGCGCGGTCTGGCCGCCGAGGGTCGGCAGGATCGCGTCGGGCCGTTCCTTGGCGATGATCTTCTCGACGATGTCGGTGGTGATCGGCTCGATATAAGTACGATCGGCAAATTCCGGATCGGTCATGATCGTCGCCGGATTGGAGTTGACCAGAATCACCCGGTAGCCCTCTTCCTTGAGCGCTTTCAGCGCTTGGGTGCCGGAATAATCGAACTCGCAGGCCTGGCCGATGATGATCGGCCCGGCGCCGATGAGCAAAACGGATTGAATGTCGGTGCGTTTGGGCATGGATGCTACGAGCCTCGGTGCTGCGCCATCAGGTCGGTAAAGCGTTTGAACAAATAGTTCGCGTCATGGGGGCCGGGCGAGGATTCGGGATGATACTGCACGGAAAATATCGGCAGCTCGCGATGCGCCAACCCTTCCACGGTGTTGTCGTTCAAGATTTACGTGGGTCAGTTGCGCGGCGCCGCTCAGCGAATCGGCGTCGACGGCGAAGCCATGATTCTGCGCCGTGATTTCGACCTTGCGCGTGGTCAGATCCATCACCGGCTGGTTGCCGCCATGATGGCCGAACTTGAGTTTGTAGGTCTTGCCGCCCAAGGCCAATCCCAGAATTTGATGCCCCAGGCAGATGCCGAAGATCGGTTTCTTGCCGATCAACTGCCGGACGTTTTCTTTCGCATAGGGAACCGCGTCGGGATCGCCGGGACCGTTGGAAAGAAAGATTCCATCGGGATTGCAGCGCCAGCACCTCGCTCGCCGGCATCGACGCCGGCACCACGCGCACTTGGCAGCCCGACTCGGCCAGATTGCGCAGGATGTTGTATTTGATGCCGATAGTCGTAGGCGACGACGAAATATTTCGGCGCCGTGAAGCTGCCCTTGCGGCTGCGCTTGGCAGCGCTGCTGCCGTCGCGCCGCTTGTAGCCGCCCACCAGTCGCCACAGGCCTTCATTCCAATCGTAAGGCTCGCGGCAGGTGACATTTTTAACCAGATCCTGGCCGACCAGTCCCGGCGAAGCTTTGGCTTTGGCGACCAACTCTTCAGCACTCGCCGCGCCTGTCGAGATGATGCCGTCTTGCGCTCCATGATCGCGCAGGTGGCGCACCAGCGCGCGGGTATCGATGCCGTAGATGCCGACGATTCCATGGGCGCTGCATATATTCATGCAGCGGCTGGCTGGCGCGCCAGTTGCTCGGCTCGGCGCTGTAGTCTTTGACGATGAAGCCGCGCATGAACGGCCGGCGCGACTCGACGTCTTCGAGGATTGACCCCGACGTTGCCGATCTGCGGATAGGTCATCGCCACCAACTGGCCTTCATAAGACGGGTCGGTCGAGAATCTCTTGGTAGCCGGTCATGCTGGTGTTGAAAACCACTTCGCCGACGGCTTCGCCTTCGGCGCCGAAACCTACCCCGGTAAAAACTTTGCCGTCCGCTAATGCTAAAATCGCTTTCATGAAATTATCGGCTCGCCGTCTTGTCCCGGCTGGAGATCGGTGCTGTCTGCGCACTCATCGCGGGATTCATAATCGAATAGATCACCACGCGGTCGCTCGCCTCGCGATCTTCGCCGCGCAAGCGCACGCGCACGCGGTCTTTTTCTGAGCTCGGAATATTTTTGCCGACGTAATTGGGCTTCACCGGCACTTCGCGGTGGCCGCGGTCGACGAGCACGGCTAAGCGCACCGACTGCGGCCGGCCCGAGCGAAAGATGATGCTCAACGCGCTTTTCACCGTGCGGCCGGTATAGATCACGTCGTCGACTAGAACCACTTCGCGATCTTTCAGGCTGGGCGGTCCGAGATCGGGATCGCTGGGGACCATGCGCCGGAGTTCGTCGCCGGAGCCGTAGATTTCGATCTCGCCCAGCTCCGGTCTGCGTTTGCGCTGCGCTTCGATCGCATTGGCGATGCGTTGGGCCAGGAGCGAGCCGACACTGCGCACGCCAAGAATCAACAACCGGTCGGGGTCGCGGCAGTCGCGCAAAATCTGCCGGCTCATTTCGCCAAGCGCAGCCTCGATCTCGTCTCGGACATGAGTATCCGCTGCGCGCTGCTCGCTCGTCGGCTCGTAACCCAACTCTTCGGCTTCTTTGATCGAGTCGAACAAGGCCAGCTCGCCCTTGTCCCACCAATCGCGCAACGTCTCGCTGAGCGTGGCGTCGAAGGACGAATAGCGTTTGGCTTTGACATTGCCGACATAGTCGACTTTGAAACGATGATCGCAGTAGTCGCAGCCGAGGATCAGCGCGCCCATAGGGTCGGCGAAATAGATGCGAAAGCGCCGCTCCGTCGATGCCGGCTCTTTCACCGTGATGCAGTTGGCATTATGGCACTTGGCGCCGATGGGTTCAGGGCTGCGATAGGAACGGTTGGCCCTATTCGTCGCGGGCTGCTGCGCGCGATTGCTGCGGAATAGAAATTCGAGCAGCGCCATGCGCACCGGCACACCGTAAGCGGCTTGTTTGAAATAGATGCCGCGCCGGTCCTTGTCGAGTTCCGGCGACAGTTCATCGACACGCGGCAACGGATGCATCACCACGGTATTCTGAAAACGCTTTTCCTGGAGAAACTCCGGACCGATGGTCGGATAGTTGCCGTTGGCGGCGCCCTCTTTCATCCGCTCTTTCTGTTTCCGGGTCATGTAAAAAGCGTCGTAGCGCAGGCCGGTCGCCATGGTGCTCAGCTGGGATTGGATGACCTTGTCCACTTGCGTATAGAGCGCCAGCTGATGCGGCTGCTTCGGCGTTAAATATAAAGCGTCGGTTTCGGTCACGACGGAATTCAAATCTCCCGAAGCCACCGGCGCAAAGCCGTAATCGTACTCCCGCTCCAGCCGCTCGATCACATACTGCGGCAGCTCCATGCCGTTAGCGGCCAGGGTCACGACGTTAGCGCCGAAGCGCGCCAGCGCATAGACCAAAGAATGGATGGTCCGGCCGTTCTTGAGATCGCCGCACACGACTACCGTCAAGCCTTTGAGATCGCCCTTCTCCTTGCGCAGCGTATAAAGATCGCACAGCGTCTGGGTCGGATGCTCGTGACCGCCGTCGCCGGCATTGATCACCGGCACATCGGCATGCTCGGCCATCGCTTGCACCGCGCCGTCCCAATAATGACGCACGACCAACACATCGGCGTAGCTCGACACCACCTTGGCCGTGTCGGCCACGGTCTCGCCTTTGGCCGTCGAGGAAGCTTTCATGTCCGAGCAGGAGATCACCGAGCCGCCGAGCCGCTGCATGGCCGATTCGAATGACAGCCGGGTGCGCGTGCTCGGTTCGTAGAACAACGTCGCCATGATCTGCCCGGCGCCGACCCGGTCGGCGCGCAGCTTGTCGGCGCCATCGGCCAGCGCAAAGATCTCTTCGATCTCATCGTTGGTCAGGTCGGCAATGGAAATCAGGCCGCGCATGGTGATTTACTTCCAGGGCTACTGGTTAATCGTCGATACCGTCACGCCAAGGTTGGTGCTGTTGTCTTTTTGAGCACGGACCGACTCCCGCTACACCGCCGGGCGTATCATGATACGCCCCGTACATCGGAAAACCTTTTGTGCCCTTTGCGTTCTTTGCGGCCATTCTTCTTTTTCGGTTGCGCCTGCGCCGCGCTAAGGTCAATGCGGCTATTCACTCCGGCTTCTCCCCTGCCAATTCGTCAGAATCACTTGATCCGCGCCGTCGGACTCATCGAGCAACACGTTGACCCGCTGGCCGTCGCCGACTTCAATATTCTTGCCGACAATATCGGCGCGAATCGGCAGCTCGCGGGCGCCGCGATCGATCAGCGCGGCGACTAGAATTCGCTTCGGCTGCCCCAAACGCTCCACCGCCTCCATCGCCGCGCGAATCGTCCGCCCGCGATAGATCACATCGTCGACCAACACTACCGTCCGGCCGTCGACCGGCAACTTGCACTTCGAAAGCGCCCACCGCCGGCATCGGCTGCTCCTGCGACTTGTCATCCCGGTAAGGCGTGACATCGATCACCCCCACCGCGGGACTGGCCTTGGCGATCTCGGCAATCTTACGGGCAATCCGCCGCGCCAGATGCACGCCGCGCGAACGAATGCCGATCAAAGCCAACTCGGCGGGACTACCGGCCTTCTCAACGATCTCATGCGCCATCCGGCTGACCATCCGGCCGATGATCGTCGCGTTCGAGTAAGACTTTCTTCTCTTCAGCCATAAAAAAAGACCCGCCCGGCATCACCGAGTGGGTCTTTGAGCGTAGCAATCTTGTAAATTAAGTTCCGTCATTTGGCCCTTTGCCGACCTCACAGGATCGGATTAAAAGGTATGAGTTTTTCTAACTTGCGTTCGAATGAATGTCAATGAAGTGTGTATAAAATTTCCGACGACCAAGTCGGCCCCGGTAATTTTCAATTCCCTCCTCGTCGGGATCGACGCTGCAACGTGAAACACCGCCGTGTACGGACAGACGTTGCGCAATTCGCAACTCTCCGACTCCCGGCAAATTCCAGGACAGGCGATCCGCCGACACTTGCTGCCAACCCCGCCTCGGATCACGTTGCCCCCGGGGTGAGCCCAGGTCGAACCCTTGTTGTGCGCCCGCATGTGCTACGGCGATTCGCGCTCCAGATGGAAACAGAAGTGCTGAAGAGAGATGGAATTCATCACTTTCTTGACCCGGGCGATTGTTCGAAGTAATTACTTAGTAGCCACAGCGATTCAAATGATAAAGTCATGAAAACCAACGTCGTTCGCATCGGCAACTCTCGCGGCATCCGTATCATCTAAAAGACTTTTGGCAAAATAGGTTTCACGGGGTCGGACCAGCCTATGTCCTCGCATCTTCGAAGCTTTCATTCCAGAAGACAGTGTTTTCCGGGCTTAGGGGCTCGTTTTCGCCCGCGGATTTGAAGCCATAGAACTCGGCCCGTGTCTTTAACTAAAAGATGAACGTGGTTGGAACGTCACCAGATAATCGAGCACGCACAGACCAAAGCGTTTCTTCGCCTCGAAAACCCAGTCTAAGTAACGGCGTCGATCACGCACAAACTTTAATAAAAATTTCCTTTGGTGACAGCGGTGAGTGATATGCCAGATGTGGCCTGGCAGATAGTGGCGGTTAGCGCGTGGCAT
The DNA here is from genome assembly GCA_963847445.1 of uncultured delta proteobacterium. GTDB lineage: Bacteria > Desulfobacterota > Binatia > UBA9968 > UBA9968 > DP-20. The sequence goes on from CAWJZV010000002.1 coordinate 43,830, forward strand.
CGATTTTCTTAGAGGTCGCTTTTTCGGTTCAAAAAGCCACCTCTAAGCTCTTAAACGATGCCTTTTAAGCCATCTTCTGTTGGCAATTCAAGAGCTTTCCCTGCTTGCCCTGGTCCGACCCGGGCTTACGGTCTTTCGATCAACCAATGGTCTGACCATTGGCAGCACTCTCCGCTATGGAGTTATCGCTGGTTGCGTCGGCGCACTCTGATCCTTGTTCTTCTCCGCACGCACGGTCTTGAGAAGACCGGTCGATATCAATCCTTCCGCGGCAGCGTGGGCTGCGGCAAATTCACTGTCCGGCGCAAGCACCAGCTGGCTCCCGGTGGGGCGTATTTCCTCTATCAACTTATCGATCGCTGCCAGCCGCTTTGGCTGTTTACTGATGCTGCGAATGTAGACTGTGCGAATGCGAGTGGGATATTCTTTCACCACGTCCCGGTAAATTTCCGGATCGCGCTCGCCACTGTCGCCAATCAGCACGAACGGCAGATGCGGAAACGATTCCAGTATGATTTTGATATTCTTCTTCTTGTGGTGTTCTGGTTCCTTAGAAAATAACAAGTGATCGCCAAAGTCCCGCAAAAGCAGCGGACCCAATGGAATCTTCTGTAGTTTCAAGAATTCGACCAATAGGCTGTAAAGGTTCCAGGCGCTATTCGAAACATAAAAGATCGGATTGTCTTCGCCACCGCCCGCCCCCCTCTGCAACGCCTGGTAAAAACCGGCAACGCCTTCGAAGGGCTTACGGGTATGCTCGTTGGAGAGAAGCACCGTCAGGATCATCTTCAATTTATTGGTGACATGGCTCGATATAACGGTGTCGTCGATGTCGCTGATGACGCCGAATCTGGCGGCGGCGGAAGGCACCAGAACCCTTAGCGGTGGCGCGCACCGGAGATGCCGTGTCCGACGATGGTTCCAACAGCTCCAATTCCACGTTTTGCCAACGATTCGCATCCAAGCGCTGCATCGGTTGAATCGCGAAATGGAAATAACCTTCTTCATCGGCGGTCGCCTCGCTGTGGTTTCCCTGAAAGGTCGCCCGGACTCGAGCGCCCGGCACTTCGTCGGATTCAAACCGTCTATACATGTTGATGAGATTGCGCCAGGTATGATCGGCGCTCGTGGCAGGAGTAAATCCTTCGTCCGCCAATACTCTGCCGCCGAACAAAAGTTTCTCCGCACTGCCGCAGCCCAAATAAGGAACGATCATCAAAGGATTGCTAAATCCCGTGATTGTCCTCAGGCGCGCCCGGACACCGTCGGACAGCTTATCCGCGCGATCGAGCAGCGTGGGAAGCCGCGATTTCCAGTCCCTCATGAAGATAGCTTAGCAACTCTCATCGGCTGCGGAAATCGCAATATGCGGCCTGCTTCACGTCCGCACCGCCGCCGCCGGTCCAGCCGCAAGATTTTTCTACCCGAGCCTCTTGGGATTGCACCATCCATGACGTACAGCAGAAGCTCGGGCTATTACAAAGTTACCAGTCGCCTGTAGCAACTATGAGTATCACCGCCACCCAGCTCGCCCAGGGTCGCCTTGCCCAATATGACAGCTCCCACGTGCCGCATTCGTTCGACGCTGAAAGCGTCTTTGTCCGGGTTGAATTTTTTAACAACACCGATCCCAAGGTGGTCGCCATCCTCAGATCCCCAGCGCATTTAGCGCCGGCGATTGCGCATAAACTTGAGTAGAAATTTTCTTTGATGGCACCGGTGAGTGATATTCCACACGTGGCCCGGGAGAAAGTGGCGGTTGGCGCGCGCGGTATCGCTTCTTAGAGGTCGCTTTTTCGGTTCAAAAAGCCACCTCTAAGCTCTTAAACAATGCCTTTTAAGCCATCTTGTGTTGTCAAATCAAGATGTTCCCTTGGTCCGACCCGGGGTTTGCGGTCGGTTGTCGGAGGTCAACTGGGAGTGGCAAACGAGTAGAGATGATGAACGGAAGATTCAGCTCTACCAGACGACGCGATCGCGGGTTTCGTTCGGCAACCTGGTGCTAGCGGCGTTGAACGGAAGATAGGTAAACTAAACAGTTTCTCACATGGTGCAATTTGACCGTCGGTCGCCAATCGATTCGTGCACCAAGGTTCTGTCGCGCCTGCTCAATGTAGTCTTTCAGCTTCTGATCAATCTCGCTCTGGCGATTCATCAACTGCTGCTGCCCTCCCCCGCGCATATAACTCATCAAGAGCGCACTGTGCCGTTCATGCTCCAAGTCTTTCAAATCGTTTCCTTCAAAATAGAACCACAGGACAGTTTTGGGTCGGAAACGAAGCGCATATTCCTTCAAAGAGGCCAACATCAGCAGAGGACCGTTGGAGTCCATACCGAGGTTCGCAGTCCCGGGATGGTGAGCGCGAATGACCCCAACGAAATTGTCCTCTGACGGAACACAGGCACCGTGGGTGAACGAATCTCCCACCGCCACGATTCCCAATTGTTGATTTTTCCACAGGCCTGCGGGGTTGTGAAACCCATGTTCGTCGCTTGGATAGGTGACATACTCGCCGCTCTCATTGCAGAAGACGGTCAGTGTATTGGAGATGCAAGCGAGAAGGATCTCAGTGTTATGATCGGCGGCGGTTTCAGCACAACATGACTGCATTAAATGATTATGAGGTGGTGGGTATACCGACCAGTATATTTCGATTATACCTGCCCCCCCACGCACGAATCAACTGAACGCGCTTCAAGCCGATCCTACGATTAACCGGCGCGGCTGCTTGATTACCTTATCCGCCTGTCGAGAAAGAAACCGTGAAGTTGGTTATCACGAACGCTGCCGGTATAGATGCAAGATGTTGCCTTGGTCCGACCCGGCGTCAGCGTGTCTGCGAAGGCGGTGGGCTACACCGGATAGTGCAGACGGCGGTAAATTGAAATCCCGCGCGCTAGAATGCCCCAAAGCTGCTACGCCGGTAAAAGTCGACGCCATGCGTAGTACATCAGGCTTACCCACAGCTCAAAAATAATGAGAAGTGTCTAATACAGGACATCGGGCCCTCGCACGACAAGTTAGAAGTTACGTATGGATCCATGCTTAAGCTTGTGGGCGCGATTGATAGTTAACAAACCAATGAAGATCGAATACCGGGGTTATACAATCGAAGTAACGCCAAAACAGACGGATGGACTCTGGGCCGCAGACGTTTGTATTGAGCCTCAAATTGGAGATCCTGCGGCTTTGCGGCAAAAGAGTGAATTGGACGGGGCTGGCAGCGAGGGCCATGCGGAAATTGCCGGTCTGCAATGGGGCAAATATCGGGTCGATTTGCATAACGCCGGCAATGAGCCAAACGCCGCGGGCCGTATACTGCCACGCGTGGTTAAAATGTAGGACAGACTGCGGACTACAATCGTCGCACACGGGTTGACCATGGTTTTAATGTTTCGTGTTTGATCCAGCGTTCATGCCTTTGAGTTCTGAGCCGAGAGAATTGACGCAGAGGGCGGTAGGCTGGCGTGGTTTTATTAGAGGGCGCTTTTTCGGTTCAAAAAGCTAGCTCTAAGCTCTTAAACAATGTCTTTTAAGCCATCTTGTGTTGTCAAATCAAGATGTTGCCTTGGTCCGACCCGGGGTTAAGACTTTTTTGGCCGGCATTGACGAACGCTGAAGCTGCTTGAACGAAGCGAAGCGGTGGAACGATTGGAACGGCTGGAACCGCGCAAAGCGATGGAACCACTGGAACGTTCTCCGGCTAACGTCCGACGTTGAACTTTTGAACCGTTGAACCTTGAACCGCGCCGCGAGGCGTTGACACCTGTTCCCATCGGCGATATTTCTTTCGCAAAAGATTGAGAGTGATTACGTTTGTAACCGCGCGAGCGATGGAACCATTGGAACGATTGGAATTTGTTCTTCGGTTGTAGAACGATTTGAACGGAGCGCAGCGGTTGAACGGCTTGAACGTTTTGAACGAATCAAGTTTACGTTGAATGTTTGAACGGTTGAACCGTTGAACGAGTTCTCTTCTTGCCGTCGTTTTAGCCAGGGACCTAACCGGTTGTTGAAAAACCTGATTTCAGGCTGTGCAAAAAGGTCCAAATGCGAGGCGCGCGAGATATCGATGAGCGGAGGCGTACTTACTGATACGTTGGCGCGAGGCGATCGAGCGCAACGCAGCAGGTGGGCACCTTTTTCAACAGCCTGCTAACACTCGCGATGTACGGAGGAAACCCATGTCATTGCTGACACTGCAAATGCCGGCCCTTCCCAACCCGGTCAAAGTCGTCCTCCAACCCGCCACGACGGCGTTGTTGGTGTTCGACATGATCGATCGTATCTGCCAAAGCCAGCCGAATTGCACCGGGGTCATGGTGCCGGCCCTCGCCGCGCTGCTGGCGCGGGCACGAAAAGCCGGCGTCTTCGTCCTGTACTCTACTCGTGAGCCGGAGAGCTCGAAGTGGGTGCCGGACGTCGCTCCCGCTCCGGGCGACCCTGTCGTCAAGTCGACGGGTCAGGACAGATTCTACAACACCGATCTCGACAATACGCTGAAGGCAAAGGGGATTAGGACGGTGATTCTTACCGGCTGGAAGGTCAGCGGCTCGGTGGTCTATACATCGGTCGGAGCAACTCTGCGGGGGTACACTGTGGTTGTGCCGACAGATGCCAGCTTAGCCGCAACCGACTACGAAGTGGCGATCGGCCAATTCCAAATATTGAATCAGAATAGCGCCAACGCTACCAACGAACCGCTGAAGGCGAACGCCTCAACCCTGAGCCGTGCGGATATGATCGTCTTTCAGTAGAAAGCGCGGGTTGGTGATATATTGTCGTAAATATTTGCTTGGAATTATTTCGGGCCGGACCAAGCTATTATCGTTGCTTCATCAAACTTTCATCCCAAAAGCAGCTGTTTTGAGACCTTAGAGCTTCACGACAATGCCTTTCCTACTGCATGTCCATTCCCCCGTCCCCTCATTTTTACAGCAGAGAATGCAGGCGCCATGGATGCAGATCGATACACACGTCAGAGTGATCGTGTCGCTGGATATCGTTGCGGCTTGACGCATAAAGGTCTCAACCGGAATGGGAAAGCGCGGCGGCCGGTTGCCAGGCTTCGAAGCCCGGCGTTGGGCGAGGTTCAAGAGGCGTAAGATTTCAGCCGAGGGGCGTTCTTGTTTACTCTCCGGACACGAAACAATCGCGAGGCCGGTGACCAACCCTTTTTTGATTACCGCGCGGACCATTTGAGAACAGCAACTGTTCTTGATGGAACCCACCTCAACTTCTGCGCTGGCGGCGCGCGCGAGCTTGGCCGTATCAAGATGCCTGACGGATGCAAACACTTCAAACTCCGGCCGGTAAACTTCAACCGGATCGGGAAAGGGATCGGAAAGGGGGGGATCGGAAAGGGGTCAGACTTTGATATCACGACTATCTTGACAGCCGACGCGACATTCACTACAAGTTTGGGTCATGGCACGCCGACCCCGACTGTTTGCCCCAGGCTTGCTCTATCATGTCATCGTCCGTGGTAACCAACGGCGAAAGACGTTTCTCAATGACACCGATTACGGGGCCTATCTCGAGCGGCTCGGTCGCTACCGCCGCCGCTACGATTACACCATCCACGCCTACTGTCTGATGCCCAACCATGTGCATCTGTTAGTCGAAAGCTCCCGCGAGTCCCTGGCTAAATTCATGCAAGGACTCCAGCAGTCCTATAGCCAGTATTTTAACCTACACCACCGGAAATCCGGCCACGTGTTCCAGGGCCGGTATAAAGCCATCGTCTGCGACAAAGACGAGTATTTATTGCAGCTGATCCGCTATATACATCTCAATCCCGTGCGCGCCGGCATGGTCAAAGAGCCCGAGAAGTATTTATACAGCGGCCACCGGGCCTATCTCCAGGGCAAAGCCAGCGAAACCATCGACCCAAGCAAAGTGCTAAGTGTCCTGGGCGGCCGCGGGCGCTACCGGGCGTTTGTCAGCGGCGGCATGAAGGATGGGCACCGAGAAGACTACTACGAAGTATCGGACCAGCGGTTTCTGGGAGCCGAAGGGTTTGGCGAAAAGCTCCAGGACGAGCATGAAGAGCCCCGAGCGAAAAAACGCCGTCCGCTGGAGAAAGCGGTCCAGGAGTTGAGCCAACTGCTGGCAATCCAACCGCAAGTGCTCCGAAGCGCCGATCGCAGTTGGGGGGTGTCCCAAGCGCGCACCAAGATCGGGTATATACTGGTACGGCGGCAGGGCTACGCGCTGAGCGAAGTGGCGAGATATTTCGCTCGGGACCTGGCGACGATTGGGACGTTGATCGGCAGGTTGAGCGGGCGTATGGAAGAGGATGAGCGGATGCGGCGGGAGATTGAGACCCTGACCAAGAAAGTCGAGATATGAGAGTCTGTCCCGTTGCTTTGACTGCGCTGTCTATAAGAGAATCTCCTCAGGCGCAGTAGCAGATCAACCATTAACCAGCAGTCGGGCGGCGACTGCAATGACAGGAGGTTAATATGAAAATGGCAATGCTCGCAGCGGCTTGGGTTTTCAGCGTCAATTCCGGTATTGGACTTGCTAGCCAAGTCCACGCCCAGACGCCGTATTATCAGGGCAAGACCATCAGACTAATTCAGGGGCGCAATCCCGGTGGCTCCGGAGACACGCGCGTGAAATTGGTCGCGCCTTACCTGAAGAAATATATCCCCGGCAATCCTACCGTGATTAGCGAGTATATGGACGGTGGCGGCGGCCGCAAGGCGGCTAACTATCTTTATACAGCGCGCCCGGATGGCTTGATCATCGGCCATGTCAGCAGCGGCATCGTCACCAGTGCCGTGCTCGGCGAGAGCGGGGTTCAATACGATATCGATAAATTCATCTGGCTCGGCGCCACCGACAGCGCCTTTCACTACGCGTTTCTGGTCAGAAAGGAATTAGCGCTGACCAACATCGAAAAGTTGCAGTCGCATACCGGGCTCAGGATTGGCGCCACATCCATCGGCCATACCACCTACACTTTCGGCCGCAGCTTTGCCTGGCTGCTTGGTCTCAAGGAACCCAGGTTCGGCTTGGGCTATGCCTCCGTGGAAGTCGATGTGGCGATCGAACGAGGCGAGTTGGATGCGCGCAGCAACAACACCGCCGAGGTGCTGCGGCGCTATCCCGACGCTTTCAAAAAAGCCCCTTTCAATATTCTCGCGGTGTTCAAAATTCCACGCGAAGACAAGGACGCGGATTTCGATCACCTGCCGGAAATCGACAGCTTTGCCAAATCCGAAAGAGAGCGCCGCTTGCTCACGTTGATCCGCTCCACCCGTCAGGTTGGAACGCCGTTTTTGATTCCTCCGGGCACGCCCAAGGAACACGTCCAGTTACTCCGTGAAGGCATGACCAAGACGTTTCGCGACCCCGATTTTCAAAAGGAATATCGTAAGATCACCAGTGATGACGTCAGTCCGATGGCACCCGAGGCGCAGCAGGAGACCATCCGATCGATACCCCGCGACGCCGAAACCATCGGACTCTTCAAGCTGATCAATGGTGACAAGCCGTTGCCGGCCCGCTGAGAGCAGAGTGTAAAGTTACAAATCGGGCCGTTCAAGGTTCAAGGTTCAAAGGTTCAAGGTCAGATGCGGACGGGCTCGCGGAAGACGCCTGTTCAAAGGTTCAAGGACGGATTCGGACGGGATGAAGACGGGATGGGCCCGTTCAAGGTTCAAGGGTTCAAAAGTTCAATTAGACGGCACGGAAAGGATGCGGGTGATGCCACGTACAACGCCGTTACCAACCGACTCGACCAAGTCCTGAGACTTGATCAAAATGCGCATCGTTACTGAGAACCGACAGTCCGTGCTGCCTCGCCAGCGCGGCGATCCAAAGATCGTTCCCGGGAATCGGCTGGCCAAGCAAGCGGAGCGTCTCTTCGACAGAAACGGATCGTCGGCTAAATGCGACGTTCTTGGTCTCCAGGCGGGGTCATCGGTGCAGTACCATATCGCCGTGCGATGCGAGCACCGATCTTGAAGCCGTGTCGCTCAGCGCCGTCGCGAAGCGCTCGGGATGATTTCAGCCCATAGCGGTATTCGCCCAACACGATAACGCGAAGATGGATGTCGTCGTCTGCCAGTTGAATGCGGTCGAGCAAGCGTTGGTTTGCGTCGGCGAAATCAGAAATCGCGTTGGTATCGAGGATCATTTCCAATCCCCGGGATCAATCCTCTCAAACTCCTTATCCAGAATAGTTTGTAAGTTTGAGATGCTGCGGTGCCGAGCTCAACGGCAGTATCGCGCGGATTTAGGCGAGAACGCCCGCACCATACGTAAACGCTCAGTCATCCATCGTCGCTCGCCCATTCCGTATCGGCGTGACCCGGACTGTTCGACCGTGGCTTCAGCGCGGTTGCTCCAGATAACGCCCGTTTGCTGCGGCCAAAGTCATGGCGCGTTTCAGGGTCTGGTCACGTGATTTCGGTCGTCTTCACGTGTCGAAGATCACAATGTGATCTTCGATGCGTTCGGTCGGCGACAGCCGCATCCGATCCATTCAAGGGTGTACCGTCCTCACGACAACCGTACGCCGACACAAGAAATGATCCCATGACGGCGTTCAACTCCGCGATTGGCTAGGTTTCTGACAAGGGGGCGTTCCGATACTAACCCGTTCAAGGTTCAAGGGTTAAGTACCGTCATACAACCGTTCAAATCGTTCCGCTTCGTTCAACCGAACTTCGCTACGTTCACCGACGTAAGACCCATTTAGGCCCCGTTCAAAGGTTCAGGGTTCAAATGTTCAAGGACGGATTCGGATCGGAGTTTCGACGTTTCGGGAAATGCGGGTCAGCGATAAACGCCCCGGCGCAGTAGCGCCGGCCGGCTAGTCTACGGGTCGACGTGCGGAATCTAACGCCGGCTTTTGGTGAGAAACTGGCGTTCGTAAAGTGATCGAAGCTCGGCAAGCGTGGTGATTTGGCTGTGATCTTTATCCTCGCGGATCCTGGTGATCCGAGCAAACCGCAGGGCGAACTCCGAGCTGTACTGCGGGCTGCGCTGGATTTCGTTGTAGGTTACCTCGACCACAACTTCAGGTCGCACGGTGACCGTGTAACCGTTATCGCTTAATTGGATTGCCTGCAGTCTGGCCGTCATCTCGATGAACTGTTTGTCGGTAAGTCCTTTAAACGTTTTGCCGACCGGAGCGTAGCCGCCGGCTTCGTCGGCGACCGCAAGATGATAGTTCGAAAGCCAGCCGCGCCGTCTTCCGGAGCCCCGGTCGGCGGCGACGATAATGCAGTCGATGGTTTCGGCCGGCTTTACCTTGAACCAAAGCTTGCCGCGGTTGCCCGGCATGTATGCGCTGTCCAACGCCTTCGCCATCAGTCCCTCGTGTCCCGCGGCGAGTGATGCCGCCAGAAACGACTCCGCCAGGGTCTTGTCGCTGACAAGGGTCTGCGCTGCCAAATGTTTGCCGGCGGAGAGCTTTTTTAGTTTTTGCCAACGCAGCTCATAGCTCTCGTCGATGAGCGAGTGGCCGTCCAAATAGAGGCAATCGAAAAGGTAAAGGGAAAGTGGGATTTCATCCGCTGCGGTTTCGATGCCGTGCACACGCCGGAAGCGGCGCATGAGTTCCTGAAACGGAAACGGGCGGCCGTCCTTGCCAGTCGCCACCACCTCGGCATCGAGGATAAAGGACTCGCCCTGCAATTGGTTGCGGGCAATCTCGGCGATATCCGGCAGACTTGCAGTGACTTCGGTTAAGCGCCGGCTCCAAATGCGGATCTGCTCGCGATCCTTATGAATCTGCACCCGCGCGCCGTCGTATTTATACTCGAGCGAGGTTTTGCCGTTGTGGGTTTTCAAGATCTCGTCAAAGTCTTGAGAAAGCTCCGAAAGCATCGGCAGCAGCGGCACGAACAGCTTGATATCGACTTGCGTCAAAGCTTCGGCGCCTGCGGTCAACGCAATGACCGCAACCTCAGCGAGATCCGAGAGAAAGAGCGCCGCGCGCCGCACTTTTTTCAGTTCGCTGCCCGAAGCGCGGGCGATCGCTTCTTGAATAAGGCCGTCGTGCAAGCCGATGCGCAGCTCGTTGTGCAGCAAACGAAACAAGATCGGCCGCTCCTGCGCCGAAGCCATCTCAACGAGCTCTCTCAGCCGCGTAGATTTCTGTTCACGCGAGCCTTTGCCGGTGGCCTCGGCGACCTGGGCGAAACAATCGGCGACATCGCTGATCGTAAGCTGGGGTAGGACGGTCTTGTCGTGTTGCGGAATCGCCGCGAGGTGAGCGAACACACTGGGACCCACGTCCAGTGTTCGCGGATCTGAAATAGCAAAGGCGCGGCCCGAGAGAAACGCCACGCCAGGACGAATTTCATCCGGCTCGAGGCGCCGCAGGTAGTTCGCCGCCGCGCCGACCTTGGCGAGCCGGCTCGGCGTCTTTTCCAGCTCGTAGCAGAGCGCGGCAAAATCGCTGAAGTTCACCGATCCTATTGTAACATTCTGCTTTGCTAAGATTAGGCCTCGTTCAAGGTTCAAGGTTCAAAAGTTCAAGGGACCCGGCCGGCCGTTCAAGGGGTTCCAACGTTCCAAAAGTTCCAAGGTGGCAGATTTCGGGCGGCTCGGGCGGAGCAGTCGCTGTTCAAGGGTTCAAAAGTTCCATTTACCCCGGCCCACCGCGCAACTCCGGTTCCATCATTAACCAGTCGGCCCAGTCGTTCCGAAAGTCTGCCCTGAATCAAATCAGGAGTTAGCTGAAACATGAGGTCGGCGGGGAATCGGTCTGTCGTTCTTTGACGGCCTGGTTTAAAACTTTCGTTCGACACTTGGTAGAGTTCTGCCAGATCGGCGTCCCGCATCACTTTTATTGTGGCCCCGGGAGTAAAGGGAAAGATCGACTTTTTCGATCCGTCGCGGCGGAATGATTTGACCTTGTGGTGACATAACAACGGCGAACCTTAGGCGATCTGCCGGCAATTGGGCAAGAGCTTGCCAAACTCTCACCGGCTGGCCGTTGAGCGGCTCTAGAATTGCCGCGCTTACGCTGCCGCGATGAATACTCAACCGTGCGATCGTCACCGGCAACTTGAACCTCCTCGGCCCGGCGCTGCCGGGATTGACGAACAGCACCTCGTCGCGGGTAACGACGCTCGGCTTGTGTGAGTGGCCGCTGATGATGGCGCGAATTGCCGCTGCATTGGGATCGCCTTCGAGTTCGTGGACGTTATGGATCACATGAATCTTGACGCCATTGATCTGGAGATTGAGTATGTCCGGCAGCTGTTTTCGCCCACGGGCCACGGTCGTTGTTGCCGCGGATAGCGTAGACCGGCGCGATCGTGCTTAAGGCATGCAGCACCTCGGCCTTGCCGATATCGCCGCCGTGAATGATCAGTTCGACGCCCTTCAGCGCCGCCAGGGCTTCGGGCCGGATCAGGCCGTGGGTGTCGGAGATGACGCCGACGATGCCCTTCTCGATCTCGATCGTTTTCCTGCGAACTACCATGACCGGCTGATTTAGCTTGATTCCGGCTTCCGCGCAATTCTATATTGGCCTCGGCGCAGAAGAGCCAACAAATGCCGGAGGATTTTCCCGCAAAGGCGCTAAGGCGCAAAGGCGATGGGATAAACCAAACAGATTTCTTCCTTCGGTCGAAATGACATTGTCTTTAACTTAGCGTCTTCTGCGCCTTGGCTGGAGAATAATCCGATTCCAAAGATTCCCGAACATTGCGCGAAAAATTATCCAGACAGCCACAAGCTATAAGTCAAGACTCACACCGGAGGTGTTATGTTTCCTCACCTGCAATCCTTCAACCTGCAAAAATGGATCGATGACAACCGCGGCGAGTGGGGACAGCGGCGGGTGATTTGGCAGGACTCGGACTTCATCGCGTTTGTCACCCGCGGGCCGAACCGGCGCAAGGATTACCACATCAACCCTGGCGACGAGATATTTTATCAATTGGAGGGCGAGCTCAACCTGCATTACCTAAAAGGCGACAAGCATGAGTTGGCCGTACTCAAGGCCGGAGATATCTTTCTCCTGCCGCGTAATGTGCCGCACTCGCCGCGCCGCGCCGACGGCTCGTGGACCTACGTGGTCGAGCGCACGCGCGGTCCAAAGCGAGATGGACCGCTTTATCTGGCCGTGCGAAAAATGCGGCAATCAAGCTTTACGCCACCGACGGTCAGATTCGACGATCCCAGCGATGCGGTCAAGAAAGCCACGGACTCGCTGCGCGCCGACCCGGCACTGGCCACCTGCAAACAGTGCGGCGCAGTTCTGGATGTGTGAATCGAACATCAGCGAACGTATCGCGAAGGTAAGCGGAATTTTTCTATTTCCGTCATTCCGGTGAAAACCGGAATCCATCCGGTTTGACGGCAGAAGCGGCCTGGATTCCCGCTAAAAACATGCGGGAATGACGAAAAAGACAAAATGTAGGTAATACGTTAGATTAGCTAAATCTTTACTTGAGCTAGCTTTTCGCCTGCAGCGCCCGCCAAATCTTCGGCGGCGTGAGCGGCAAGTCCTGAATACGCACGCCGACGGCGCGCGATACCGCATTGGCGATCGCCGATGCGACCGGCAACAGCCCGCCCTCACCGATTCCTTTGGATCCGAATGGTCCCGGTCCGTTGCCGTTCTCGATCAAAATCGTGTGCAGGTGATCCGGCAGATCTTCGAACGTCGGCACGCGGTAGTCGACCAGGTTGCCGTTGAGCAACTGGCCATCCTCGTAGATCATTTCTTCCATCAACGTGTGGCCGATGCCGAACATCACCGCGCCCTCGTCCTGGCCGATGCATTGCTCAGGGTTGATCGCCTTGCCGGCATCGCAGGCGGAGACGTAATTGAGCAGATGAACGTTGCCGGTTTCTGGATCGACTTCGACCTCGACGCCGCCCCAACCGACTTCCCAAAAAGTCGTGGTCGAGCCCAGCACGGCCTTGGCGCTGCGCTTGTCTTTGTAGAGTCCCTTGCCGATGATTTCTCCGGCCTTGCTACCGAAGAAGTCGACGATCACTTTGCTAAATGAAAGACTCTGCCCTGACTTCGTCCAGACCTGGCCATCTTTCAGTGTCAGGCGTGTCGGCCTTTTGCTTCAGCACTTTGGCGGCGCATTGGAGCAACTGCTTCTTGGCGTCCTGCGCCGCGCGCTGCACGGCGGTGCCCATGACCACGGTCGAGCTGCTGGCGCTGGTGGAAATATCGTAGGGCGTCACATCGGTGTCGAGCTGGGCGACGCCGATCTGATCCATCGGCATGGCGAGCTCTTCGGCGACGATCTGGCTCAGCGCCGTGCGCGGCCCCTGCCCGGCTTCGACCGTGCCGGTGAGCAGCATGACGCTGCCGTCGGACGACATCTTGACCGTGGCGCCGGCAACTTTGTAGGTGCCGCCAGCGTCTTTCATGCAGCAACTGATGCCTTTGGCGCGGTTGGGCGTTTGGCTCTTCTCGCTCCACTTGATGGCGTCGGCGACTTTGCGCAGCCCCTCTTCCAAGTCGCAGTCCACCGGCGTATCGCCGTTGGTATAGAGATCGCCCTTCTTGAGCAAATTCTTGATGCGAAACTCCAGCGGATCGATGCCCAGGCGGTCGGCGATCATGTCCATCTGCGATTCATAGGCCCAGGTCACTTGCAGCGCGCCGAAACCGCGGAATGCGCCGGCGGGCACCGTGTTGGTATAGACGCCGTGGGCTTCGACTTTGGCGTAGGGAATTTTATATGGCCCCAAGGCGCGATAGCCGGCTTTTTGCGTCACCCGCGGTCCGGCATCGGCATAGGCGCCGGTGTCCATGTAGACCTGGCAATCGCGGGCGACGAGCTTGCCGTCTTTGCTCACGCCGGTCTTGACCGTGACCCGCGCCGGATGACGCGTGACCGTCTTGAAGCTCTCGTTGATCGACAGCTGCAGCTTCACCGGCCGGCGGGTCATCCAGGAGAGCGCCGCGGAAATCGGCTCAGCTTTGACGTAAAGCTTGCCGCCGTAACCGCCGCCGACATAGGGGACGATGACGCGAATGCGGTTACACGGCAGACGAAAGATTCCCGACAGATGATCGCGCAGGGTAAACGGATCCTGGCATGACGCCCAGATCGTCAGCTTCTCGCCGTCGTAGTAAGCGACGTTGTTATGCGCTTCTAGGGAAAAGTGCTGGACCTTTTGAAAGCGGAAGGTGTCCTCGAAAATATGATCGGCTTTGGCAAAGCCCTTTTCGACGTCGTCGCGGCCGAAGGTCAAGGTAATAGCAAATGTTGGTGCCACTGAAGCGCTCCGGCGCGCCGTAGGTCGAGCCGCGCAGCTCGGCGCGCGCCACCCCGCCCTCGTGCACTTGAATCGCGCCGGGAGCGGTGGCTTCTTCGAGGTTGGTGACTTTGGCAGCTCGTCGTATTCGACTTCGATCAGTTCCAGCGCTTGCTCGGCGATCTCCGGCGTATCGGCCAGCACCGCGGCCACCGGATCGCCGACGTAGCGCACCTTGTCGACGGCGACGATCGATTGATCCTTGTAGGTCGCGCCATATTTGAAGTTGAAGCCTTGGATGTCGTCACGCGTCAAGGTCGCGATGACGCCGGGAAGTTCCTTCGCTTTAGAGGCGTCGACCTTGACCAACCGGGCGTGGGCGACCGGGCTGCGCAGTATCCGCGCATGGGCCATGCCCGGCAGCTGGATATCGCTGGTGTAGATCGCCTTGCCGCTGACTTTTTCGATGGCGTCGACACGGTGCGCATTGGTGCCGACGACGTTCAGAGATTTGCTTCGTCTTCATGGTAGTGAGCCGGAAAAGAAAAACGCCACGGTGCAATCGTCACCGTGGCCGCGGACCAAGTTATTTGCGGATTTTGGGGCTGTCTTTTTCGGGGAAATACTTGTCGCAGATAGGGGCAATGAAAGTTCATCCCCGAGCCGAGCATATGCGGGTTGACGACAAAAATTTTCTTACAATCTGGACAAGTGACTTCAACGGCCTGACCCATGGTTTACCTCGCTATATTTTGGATTTTGGATTTTCGATGCTATCGACTTCGACTCGGCACAGACTTTTGGATTGCCGGAATCCCCCGCCTTCAGTCCTCCCCGCGCTGCGGGGGAGGTAAAGAGGTGGGGGATCCGTCATTCGTGGACTTTCGTGACCTTTGTTCTCTTTGTGGTTAAATCTCCGAATCCCTTACGCCCAGTAGGTCGTCCGGTCCATCGGAATATGCTGCAACACTTCTCCGGGGACGTAGTCTTCCAACTTGATTCGCGCCATCGCTTCGTCGGGGCATTTCGACACCGGCGAGAACGGCCGGTCCGTCGGCTTGGTCGCATCGACGATCATGCCCGAGGTCTTGATCTCGTCGCGCAGCGACGGATCCAGGAAGTTGCCGCGGAATAGCGGCTTCAAGATATTGACCTGAAGATGCGGCTGCACCCGGGTCGCGATCGCCCAGAGAATGTCGGTCGGGTTGAAAACGTCAATATCCTCATCGAAGACGAAGACATTCTTGGTGTGGTCGAAGGTCAACGCGGCGGCGGCGGCGCGCGCCGGATCGCCTTCGGACATTTTCTTCATCGAGATGAAAACATTGTAATGCGCGTGGCGGCCCTGCTTGCAGACGGCGGTGACGCCGGGCACGGCCTCGCGGCAGCGGCGCAGGTAGGCGCCCTTCGCGCGGCAGATCCATCCACGGCTTATCGCCTTCCGGCGTGATCACCGACTGATACATGGCGCCGTTGCGATAATTGATGGCCCGCACTTCATAGTGCACGCAGGTCGTGTAGCGCTGCGGTCCGAGATAGCCCGGCGCTTCGCCGAAGGGACCTTCGACCACGCGGCCGCCCGGTTTGAGCACGCCTTCGATGACGACCTCGGCGTCGGCGGGAATCAGCAGGTCGTCGCCGAACGTTTCCGACGCGACCAAGCGCAGCGGTTCGCCCATGTAGCCGCCGATCACGTCGTACTCGCTGACTTCAAACGGGCCGCTGTAGCAGGCGCCCATGTGGAAGGCCGGATGATGGCCCAACACGGTGGCCACCGGCATTTCCATGTTGTTGTCTTCGTAGTCTTTGAAAGATCTTCCACAGATGGCGCGGTGAAGCGTAGAGCGCCGTGGAGTTCTTCGATTTCACTTCCATGCGGTGGTACGAAAGATTGTAGATCCCCGACTTGCGATCTTTGGTGATGGTCGACAGAACGATATACGGGCCGCCGTCCATTTCGTGGTGGCGCATGATCGGAATCTGGTAGAGGTCGACTTTATCGCCGACCATGGTGTTTTGCTTGACCGGCGCGTCCTTCTTGGCTGATGATCGTCGGCGCGCACGCGATGCTCTTCCATTTCCAAACACTTTTCCGCCATCTCCGGGCGGGTCGCGTCGCGCGGCATGCCCAAGGCGATCTGCGTCTTGCCCTGGGAGATCTCGCAGTTCATGGTCAGCTTGATCGGACCGACTTTGCCGTTCAAATTCAGCGGGTTGTCGAAAATGATGATCGGAAACTTCTTCTGGGCGCCGAGGTGCTTGATGATCGCGGTCACATCGTAGTTCGCCGGATTGACTTCCTTGGTGATGTGAATCACCTCGCCCGGCAATTGCCGTTCGCAGTCGGCAATAAAAGTTCGTAAATCCTTCGCCATGGAGGCCTCCTAGCTAAGTTATGAAAAATTTTATGCAAAAGATTTATCGGATGACCGAAAATCTTGTCAATGTCGGTCGTGATAAGAGTTGTCGAGAACGCGCAGCTATTCAAACACCACGGTGCGGTTGCCGTGCAGAAAGACCCGCTCATCGAGCATTAGGCGCACCGCTCTCGCCAGAGCGATTTTCTCCGCGTCCCGGCCCGCCTGGACCATCGCAGCGGCGGTGTAGGTGTGATTCACCGGGATCACGTTTTGCGCGATGATCGGTCCGGTGTCGAGATCGTCGGTGACGATATGCGCGGTCGCGCCGATGATCTTGACGCCGCGCTCATAGGCCTGGTGGTAGGGCTTGGCGCCGATGAACGCCGGCAAAAAGGAATGGTGGATGTTGATCACCCGGTTGCGGTAACGGGCGACGAAGGCGGGCGTCAGGATGCGCATGTACTTGGCGAGCACGAGGTACTCAGGCGCATAGGAGTCGATCACGTCCATCACTCGCTGCTCGTGTTCGGCGCGCTCCAGATCCTTGTGGCTCACGCAGTGAAACGGAATGCCAAAGGATTGCACCAAAGAGCCCAGGGTCTCGTGGTTGGCGATCACCGCTTTGATCTGCGCCGGCAGCTCGCCGGAATAATGACGGATCAGAAGATCGCCTAGACAGTGCGCCTCGGTGGTCGCCAGGATGACGATCGGCTGGCGCTCCGCGACGACGAGCTTAACAACCGATTCAGCCGGCAATATCTGTTGGAGATAGGAGACCACCCGGTCTGGCTGGGTAGCTCCTTCGAATGCCGTGCGCATGAAGAAATGCTTGGCTTCGAGGTCGACGAACTCCTGGTTACTCAGGATATTGTAGCCGGCATTGAACAACACCCCGGTGATCTTGTGAACCAGTCCCGGCTCATCGGGGCAATCGATGCGTAAGATATATGGCGGCACGGATAACGCTCCGTCACTTGTCAATGCCGCGCAGTATCGCATGGACAGAATCACAGATAAACCGACCCTGAGAAACTGCAAGGGTCGGTTCATCCGATTCCTGTAAATTGATCCGAAATGTAGGGGCAGACCCCGTGTCTGCCCTCGGGACGGGCGACCACCGTGGACCATCCCACCCTACAGTTGTTCGACACACTCAAGCACAAACCTGGTCTCACACCTCACTGCTTCACATAGCGATGGGTAAACCGGTCGCTCTCGCCGATCGCTTGGTATTTGGCCCGGTCTTTGTCGCCCAAGCGAAAGCTCGGCGGCAACGTCCACACGCCATCGGGATAGTCCTTGGTGTCCTTGGGATTGTTCTTCACCGGGGATGTGCCGGTGAGTTTGAAACCGGCCTTTTCCATCAGCTTGATCGCCACGTCCTCACGGACATAACCGAACTTCATTTGCGCATCTTGCGACATATCGGTGCGACCACGATGGTCGGTAACGCCGAGTATTCCGCCCGGCTTGAGCGCTTTGTGAAAGGCGCGCAGCGCGCCGTCGATTTCATTGCGCTCGATCCAATTGTGCAGATTGCGAAAGGTCAGGACAAAATCCATGCTCCCGGCCGGTGCGACCTCATGCATATCGGCGTTGAATTTGGTGACCTGGACCTTATCGAAGACCGCGTCTTCTTTGAGCCGGGCCAAGAACTTTTGGTGATCCTCTAAATAGCGCGGCGCGGCGTTTTCGTCGCGATTGGCGGCGATATACAAGCCTTTGGCTTTCAGATAGGGCGCGAGAATTTCGAGAAAATAACCCCGGCTTCCCGGCAGGATCTCCACCACTCTGCTGCTTTCCTTGACGCCGAAGAAGGTTAGCGACTTCCACCGGATGGCGATAAATATCGCGCCCCACGTTGGCTTGAGTGCGATAGGTTGCTTTCAACAATTGCGCGAGAGCGCTGTGATCGTTGGCCGATGCCGCGGCAAATGGATACGCCGTCATCACCGTCAAGATAACCAGCCGGGCGAAAACCGTTCGCTTCAAGTGTAACTTCATGTCTTCCTCCGTTCACGGGTCAATATCCCGACTTGAATGTCGATTTTCTCTTTGTGGTCATTCCCGCGCACGCCTGTCCTGAGCAAAGCCGAAGGGCGGAAATCCAGACCCATCACCCGCCTGGATACCGTTTTTCAACGGTATGACGGACACTGTCCGTCACCTGGATGCCGCCTGCGCGGACATGACGGAACTTCACTCCGGCTTGAGGGTGAGACATTTCAACTATCCCAAAATCGACATTAATTCCAAGTTTAAGCATCAGCAACAAGCCGATCATCTTTTACCCGCGGCGAGCTCATCGAGCAGCGAAAAATCATAGACCTGCTCCATCTTCGGCGGTTCTTTCAAGCCCATGTCGCGCTGGGTCAGCTCGAAGTCGAGTTTGTTTGCCGCGGCTGTCGGTTTGCCGTCGAGGGCCCAGGAACGCGCGACATTGTCATAGACCCAGGCCGATTCTTCCGCCGTCAAGGCGAACTGCTTCATGTAGATCGGGATCACTTTCTCTCTTTGTGTCGCCGCGATGCGCAGCCCTTCCAAGGCCGCTTGCACCGTCGCGCGCATGATGTCGCGCTTGTTTTGCAGACTGGCGATGGCCGTGCCCAGTCCGCCCGAGGTCAAATCGATATCGTCCGAGGCTCGCGCCAGGACACGAAAGCCTTGGCGGCTAAGCCTTGCCGCCTCGACGGCGGTAAGAACTGCCGCGGGAACAGTGCCGCTCAGCAGCGCCGGTGACCTAGCGGTGCCGATATTGAGAATCTTGTAATCGTCGGGCCGCAACCCTTTACGGCGCAGCAGTTCAATCAACACGATGTTCGCCGACGCCTGCGCCGTGTAACCGCCAAAGGTCTTGCCTCTGAGCTGCTCGACGCTGGTGAATTCTTTAGCCGCGACCACGCACAAGTCCGAACGATTGGCCGAAACCATCACGACTCGAACCGGCACGCCGCGCAGCGCGGCGCGCCCGGTGGTTCCCGCGGCGGTGTAAAAATCCAGATCCCCGGTGAGCAACGCGGCGAGCGCTGCCCGCGGCTCAAGCACGAGGATCTGCGGTTCGAATCCCAGGCTCTCAAAGATCCCCAGACTGCGCGCGATATAAATCGGCGTCGAACTGACTGAATGGCTCGGCAGAGCGATTCGTAAGCGGGCGCAGCTTCTTCGGCTGCGCGCCGGCGGTAGAACTGTCGACGACTAGCGCCAGCGCCAAAACCAAGATCGAACTTAGATTTAGTTTCATCCAACCGACTCCTCTAAACCGAACTCGCCTCGGCTCCAAGCCGAAAGGTTGTGAATTTAACCAATAGAAATCGACTCTTCCTATCTGTCATGCCGGCGCAGGGCGGAATCCAGTTCTTGCGAATTCGAACTGGAATCGAACCTGAATGCCGGCCTGCGCCGGCATGACAAAATATCTGTTCGCGTGCACGCGAGAGACTTCAGCTATGCCCGAAAGAAACCATCAACTGAGCGCTAAGTCACTAACCCCGAGAGCCTAGTTCCGCTATTTTTTCGTCAATTCATCCAACATGGAAAAATCGTAGGTCTGCTCCACTCGCGGCAACTCCTTCAACCCCATGTCGCGCTGCGAAAGCTCGGCATCGAGTTTAATCGCGTTGGCGGTTGGCCGGCCGTCCAGCGCCCAGCCTGGGCGAATCGCATCGTAGACATAGCTGGCTTCATCCTGGCTCAGCGCCAACTGCTTCATCAACACCGGCACGGTCTTATCCTTTTGATTGACGATCACGCGGATGGCATCGAGCACGGCCTGGACGCCCGGACGTAGGAAGTCACGGCGGCTTTGCATGCTGCCGAGCGACATGCCCAAGCCGCTTTGCGGCAGCTCCAGATCATCGCTCGCCCGGCCCAGGACATGAAATCCGGCTTTGACCATGCGCACGGTCTCGACGCTGTTGAGCACCGCCACCTGCACCGCGCCGCCGCTCAACGCCGCGGCGCGCGCCGTCCCGGCGTTGACGACTTTGTAGTCATCGAGTTTAAAGCCGCGCCGGCGCATCATTTCATGGAGCACGACATTGACTGTCCCCTGCGGCGTGTAGGCGCCGATCACCCGGCCGCGCAGCTGTTCGAAGCTGGCAATGTCCTTGGTCGCGACCACCGAGAAGTCGGGGCGATTGAGCGCCACCAGGCCGACGCGCACCGGCAAACCGCGCAGCGCAGCGCGGGCGGTGGAACCGATGGCGGTGTAGAAATCCAATTCTCCCGCCAGCAGGGCCGCCAAACCGGCGCGCGGTTCCAGGACCAACACACGGGCGTCAAAGCCGTAGCTCTCAAAGATACCCAGGTGCTTGGCCACATAGATCGCCGTCATGGTCACCGAATTGTTGGCCAGGGCGATATGCAGGGGCTTAAGCTTGGGTTTTTGCTGGGCGAAGGCCGAACTGGAACAAAATGGCCAGGTCAAAACAACGGCCACGAATCCAGCGACAAGGGCAACCCGCGTGATGCGAAACATTCCGCCTCCTTCAGTCCTCTTCCTCATACCCGCGTCGAATCGATGCTGTCAAGGTAAAGAGCTGGCGCAGTGAGGATTAAGATCGGAACTTTCACCACGAAGGACCCAGCGCGGCACAGCAGCAACCAAATTTCGGAATATCTCGCGCAAAGCACGCAAAGGGCGCAAAGGAAGAACGTTGTCATTTCGAACGGAGAGAGAAATCCTTCTTAGATCTTTTGCAGTCGCTCAGGATGACAGGCCTCAGGCCTGTCACTTCGCGATCTTGGCGGCCTTGGCGCGAGGAATATCCGAATCCGAGGCGTCTCGGCTCCCGGACAATTTGCGCAAACCACGCAAATTATCTCGGATAATAGTACGAAGGGTTCGGCAAGGTATTTCGCCAAACTTCGTGACCTCCTTGGAAAATACCGGTCGGCTGTTTGTCGGATCTGGTGACCAAAGGGAACCGCATCGTCGGTGCGTCGCGCGTGCTGGATGGGCTGCGCATGCTCACCACATCCTACGGGTTTGGTCATTTTGATTGTCGTAGTGTGTGTCAGCGCATGAGACAGAAACAAACAAACCTGGATGGCGGTTTTCACCGGCATGACGGAGCTTGGCAAAACACCGCCGAACTACTCAGTTCGACAGTTCGAATCGGCCATCTTTATCCTGTTTGATCCTGCCGTCCTCATACAAGCGCGCCACCGCATGAGCGACGGTTTTGTAATCCGCCTTGGGGAACTTCTCCAGCAGATCGGCGAAGAAGCAGTGTGACTTGCCCAGCGTCGCGACGATTTTTTCGCTCAAGGTTGCAACGGTCTCCTCCGGCTTGATTTGGGCTTCGGCTTTGGCGGTTATTTCAGCTGCGCCCAGGTAGTCGCTCAACTTGATCTTGTCCTGGTTGAAATAGACGATCCGCTTGTAGCGCTCGGCTGGAATATTTTCCGGAATCGTCGCATCGATGCCCATCTTCGCCGTCGTCGGCACTTTGCCGTGCAGCGGCAATGGCAGGGACGGATCGAGGGGCTTCGATCTGGCGTTGGAAATAATCACCACGTCGCGGTCGGCCTGCACCCGGGTGGCGACGGCCCACTCGACGTCGACCGGGTCGAATACATCGATGTCGTCATCGACGATGGTGACATGTTTGATGTCGGCGATGGAGAGCAGCGCCATGATCGCGTTCTTGCCGTCGCCCGGCACCTTCTTGATCGACGCGACGATATGCCAATGGCAGCAGCCGCCGGGGGTGACGTTGATCGCCACCGTCTGCACGCCGGCCTCGAACAACACCCGGCGCGCCGCGGCTTCGTAGATCGGCGCTGACATCCAGATGTTTTCCCAAGGCATTTGCAGGGCGTAGTAGATGGCGTCTTTGCGATGCATGATCGACTTGATGCGCACCCGCGGGTTCATGTGCATGCCGCCCATGAGCCGGTTGAACTCCGAAAACGGTCCTTCGGTGTGGACCCAGCCTTCGGGAAGGATTTCGCCTTCCAGGACAATTTCCGCATCGGCGATGCACGGCACCGGCACGGTTTCGCCGTCGGCCAGCCGCAGCGCTTCATTGCGCAAGCCGCCGGCGAAGGTCAGTTCGTTGACGCCTAGGTTTGCTTTGAAAGTCGCCGCGACCAGTTCGTACGGGTGGGTGCCGATGGAGATCGATATCGGCAGCGGTTGTTTTTTCGCCAGGGCGCGCTCGGCGAACTTGCGCATGTTGTTGGGCGTGACGATGTCGATGCCGGTGATGTTGCGCTCTTTGAGCATCAGGCGATAGATGCCGGCGTTGATGCCGAACTCGGGGTCTTCGGCGATGACTACGCCGCCGGTGATCATCGGCCCGCCATCCATAATCGAGAAGACCGGCACCGGCAGGTCGAAGAGATTGATTTTTTTGCCGGTGATCCTGACCTCTTTCACCGGCGCGTTGGCGACCCGCCGCGGCGCGATCGGCTTGTCCATCGCTTTGCCCAGCTTATCGGCGATGTTTTCATAGGCGACGCCCATGCCCAGCGCGATGCGGTTACGCGATTGCAGCAGTCCGGAAACCAAAGACATGGAATAACCCGGCAGGTTTTTGAACAGCAAAGCTTTTTCCGACTGCGCCACCAGCGCCGCGACATCGCGCAGGTCCACCGGCTTGGTGATTTCCAGCAGCTCGTTGTTCTTGCGCAAGGTATCGACGTAGTCGCGAAAGCTCGCCTTCATGGATTTACTCCCAGGGATTTATTTCGAGGAGACTTAACACGGCGATACGGCTAATTCCAATCACACGGTGTCAACACGTCGATCTAACTGCAGAGGATCGTTCTCACCACGAAGGCACGAAGCACACGAAGGTTTAGGATAATTAAGAATTCGTACTTCGTGCCCTTCGTGTCCTTCGTGGTGCGAGCAATTTCCCGCTCTCCGCATATTTCGCAAACCCGACACCATGTGTTATAACGCGGGCGAACTTAGGCAATTCGAAAGGCGATCTATGGCTTCATTTGGACTGACTTTGGCGAACCGCGGCGTGATCATCGGCGCGGTCACGGTACCGGAACTGTTCGACATGGCGAAACGGGGCGAGGACTCCGGCGCATTTAGCGCTGTCTGGGTCGGCGATAGTCTGCTTGCCAAGCCGCGGCTGGAATCGATCACCTTGCTGTCGGCTCTGGCCGTGGTGACGAAAAAAGTCCAACTCGCGGTCGGCTGCATGGCGACCTTCCCGCACCGCCATCCGGCGCTGCTGGCGCAGCAATGGGCGAGCTTGGACGTGATCTCCGGCGGCCGCTCCTGGCTGGCGGTCTGTCTCGGCGGTCCCAACGAGCAGAGCCCGGCTCAAGCCCTCGAGCATAAAGTCATGGGCATCAAGGACACCGAGCGCGTCGCCCGCCTCGAAGAGGGCATCGTCATTTTGAAAAAACTCTTCCATGAAGAGAAGGCATCGCATAAGGGGCGCTTCTATGAATTCGAGGGCGTGACCATTCAACCGCGCCCGATTCAGAATCCTCTGCCGATCTGGATCGCCAGCAATCCCACCGGCCTGACGTGGAAAGATGGCGCCAGCGCGCCATCGCCTGCCGTCGAAAAAGGTCTACGGCGGGTGGCGAAATACGCCGACGGCTGGATGACCAACAAGGTTACACCTGAAGAATTCAAGTCCCAGTGGACGCGTATCTTGGCAATGGCCAAGGAAGAAGGCCGCGATCCGTCGAAAATCGGCAGCTCGCTGTACCACAACATCAACATCAACGAGAACCGCCAGGCGGCATTGGACGAGAGCAAGGCATTTCTCGATAAATACTACACGTCGAACTTCAGCATGAAGTTCGTCGAGGGCTTCACCACCGCCGGCAGCCCGAAACAGTGCATCGACGAACTCAAAGCCTATTTCGCCGCCGGCATCGAGCATGTGACGCTGCGCATGACGTCATGGGATCAGAACGGCCAGCTCAAGCGTTTTCTCGATGAAGTCGTACCGGCGTTCAAATAAAGAAGGTATTGGAGTAATGGAGTGTTGGAGTGATGGAGTAATGGGTCGGCCGAAGACCGTTCAGGTCCAACATTCCAGTAATCCATCACTCCATCCCCGGTCTTCATGATTCTCGGCATCGATCATCTCGTCATCGTCGTCAATGATCTCGACCAGGCGGCGCGCGACTACCAGCAGCTCGGCTTCACCGTGGTGCCCGGCGGCCAACATCCGGTGGGCAGCCACAATGTCTTGATCTCGTTCGCCGATGGTTCCTATCTGGAAATCATCGCGTTTTACCGCGAAGCGATCGATCATCGCTGGTGGGACCCCTTGCAAAAGGGCGAGCGTTTGGTCGATTTTTGCTTTCAAACCGACGATCTGCGCGGCGACACCAAGAAATTGCAGGATGCCGCTGTCGCGATCAACAACCCCGTGCCCTGGTCGCGCAAACGGCCGGACGGCTATGAACTCAAGTGGCTCCTGTCACTGGCCACCGGCAGCCACCGCGGCGTGGCGCCATTTCTGATCGAAGACGTGACCCCGCGCAGCGAGCGGATTCCGCAGCAGTTCGTTCATGCCAATCAAACAGCCGGCATCGAAAAATTGCTCGTCGCGGTCGGCGAGCTTGGGCAAATCGGCAAATGGTATGGCGCGCTCCTCGGCGTCAAAGGCGAACCCTTTGCCGACGCTACCCTCGGCGCCGACGGCCTGCGCTTCCAAGTGGGCGCCCATACCTTGGACTTTGTCAGCCCGCGTGCAGCCCATAGCCCGCTGGTTCATTGGCTGCGTGAATTTGGTCCGTCGCCCTATGCGGCAGTCTTGAACTCGGCCAGGGATGGGGCAAAGTCACTCGATAACGGCCTCAGCCATGGCGCACAATTACTGGTTCGCGAGAATCTGCCACGGTGACAAGCAGAATGCGTCGATGAAACTGCACGGACAAGTGTTTACGCCGCTGGATGGTGGTCGACGGAGTGGCGCGCCATCATCCCAGGCGGGTCAAACAATCTCGACACACATGACGACTTGGAGAGCTTACTCAAGTGCGATCTTTTAGTTAACCGTTCCGGGGAGAATCATCCTCATGACCATACAAGAGAAACTGGCATTGGCCTGCCGCATCCTGGCCATGCAGGGCCACAACGACATGATCTACGGCCATGTTTCGGCGCGCAGCGAAAATCCGCAGCAGTATTGGATCAAGGGCTCAGGCATCGGCCTGGAAGAGGCCACCGCCGAGGATATGGTGCTGATCGATTTCGAGGGCAATACCCTGGCCGGCAAGCGCAAACGCCACAACGAATTCCCGATCCACAGCGAGGTCTACCGGACCAATCCGGGAATCCAGTGCGTGATTCACACCCACCCGACCTACTCGACGATCATCGCCTCGTCCGACAAATCGATCCTGCCGATCACCAACCTGAGCTGCGCGTTTTATCCGCCGGCCATCGACAAGTTCGAGGAATCCTCCGATTTGATCGTCAGTCCCGCGCAAGGCATATCGGTGGCCAAACTGTTGGGCGAACATCAAATCGTGCTGCTGCGCAATCACGGCATCGTCGTTGCCGGTCCGAACATCGAAGAGACCTGCATCCGCGGCGTGCTGCTCGAACATAGCGCCAAGACCCAGGTCATAGCCGCGTCCATGGGTCCATTCACCTGGGCCACCGACGCCGACGCGCTGCTTAAACGAAAACGAATTTACCGGCCCGACGCGATGATAAATTTATGGGAATATTATCTGCGCATGTTGCGCAAGCATGAAAGCAAGTAGCCGTTCAACCGGCTGACAGACAGCCTCTGTTCAAAACGTTCAAGTCGTTCAAATCCGTTTCCTTCGGACGTTTTGAACGACTTGAACTGCTTGAACGTTTTGAACGCAGGTTTACCGGTGAATCCCCAGGAACGCAAAAACCTTCGCTGCGTTGAAGACGTTATTTAACGCCACCAGATCGTGATCGGTGTGTTGAAAGCGGATGTCGCGGGCGCCGTAATTGATCGCCTGGATGCCGCGATGGTTGAATAGTCCGGTGTCGTTGGCGGCGGTTGAGTAGCAGAACTTCGGCTCATAGTTGAGCATCGTCCGGATCCCCTGTTCGAGCACCTGCACCACTTCGGCGTCTTTCGCCACTTCGCTGGGATACATAAAATCGCGCGGCTGCACTTCGATCTCGAAGGGCTCGATCTTGCCGATGGCGTCTTTCATCTGCTCGATCGCTTTGGCCGGATCGTCGCCGGGCAAGAGCCGGCGGTCGAACATGATGCGGCATTCGCTCTGGATCGTGTGGGTCGCCTTGGGAAAACTTTCGATGGCGTTAGTCGTCAGGCTGACGTTGCCCAACTCGGGATGACGTTTATCCTCAGGGTGTCGGCATCAGCGGCTTCAACCGCTCCAACACCTGCATGGCGCCGTCGATGGCATTGATACCTTCCCAGGGCCGGCTGCTATGGGCCTGCTTGCCTTTGACGACGACCAGCACGTCAACCCTGCCCTTGTTACCCAGTTGAATCTCCGGCGGGCCGTCGATGACGCACCACTCCGCTTGCACGTTGCCATGATCGAGCACATGAACCAGCGAATCATGCTTGCCGGTCTCGCCGGCGGTGCTGACGATAAAATAAAGATCGCTGGGCAATTCGACTTTGTGGCTGCCGATGAATTTCACCGCCGCCATCATCGCCGCCAAACTGCCCTTCTGTTCGCAGGCGCCGCGTCCCCAGACGCACTCGCCGTCGAGTCTGTAGGGCGTGCCGTCGACGATGGCGCCGGAATAGGGATTTTCCATCGTGCTCGGCGCCGCGCACATGGCATAACCGACCAGCATCAAACGGCCCTTAGGCTGGCGTCCCTTGATGACAAGAATCAGATTGCCCATCTTATCGAGGAATGGTTTTAGCCCTGACTGCTGCAGCTCAGCCATGATCACGTCTTTGATCAGCGCGAGCACCTGCGGCTCCGCTTCGAGCAGCCGCGTCTGCGGACTGGCATGTTGCACCAGCTTCACCGTCAGCCGCTTGACCTCGTCGTAGCTGAGATTCTTGTCAATTAATTTTTTGGCGGTGCCCGCGTCCAGCATATTTCTTCCTCAAATCTTATATCAATGTCCCTCAAAGTCGCCGCCGACTTTGCCGATCCGGCGGGCGATCAAGATCAGCGTCATGCACACCAAGCTCACCACCAACGCCAACGAACACATGGGCCCCAAATTGCCGTCGACGTAGAAGTGATAGAGCAACGGCCCCAACGGTTCGGCTCCCGGAGAATAGAGAAAGACCGAGGTGCTGAACTCGCGCAGAAAGATCGACGCCAAAAGTATCCAGCCGGCAATAAACCCCGGACGCAACAACGGCAAAAGAATGCGCCGGAAAGTCGTCAGGAAACTGGCGCCGCAGACCATCGAGGCCTGCTGCAGGTCGTCGTGCAATTGCACGATGGTGCTGGTCATGGTGCGTAGACCATAGGGCAAGAACCGCGTGATGTAGCCGATCATCAGAATCCACAACGTGCCGTAGATCGGCAGCGGGATATACACGTAGGTCCAAAGTAAACCGATCGCCAAGGCGGTGCCGGGAAACGCCCAAGGGATGAACGTCAAGGCTTCGATGACGCCGCGGCCGACCGTTTTGGTCTTGGTGGTGACCCAGGCGGTGAGCGCCGCCAGGAGCATGCACAGCGTCGCGCCGACGACGGCGAGAAACAAGCTATTTTGCAGCGCCCGGTAAGTGCGCGTATCGGAGAGATTGGTGATGTAGTTATCCAGCGTCAGCAGCTCCCAGGTCTTGGCGCTGGGAACGTGAACGTAGGTGATAAAAGACACGTAGATCATGACTAGTGACGGCAGAACCACGATCAGGACGAGAATGAGACCGGCCAGCGCCGACGCCGCATAACGCCACTTGCCCAGGTCGATGATCATCGGCCGATAACCGCGTCCGGTGACCGTCACGTAACGCTCCGAGCGCGCGGTTAAGTGCCGATAATAATAGACGAAGAACATGGTGATCAGCAGCAACGAGACCCCATAAGCCGCGGCGAGATTTTGATTTGGCGGGAAAGCGCCGATCGCCTCGCGGTAGATTTTCGTCGTAAAAACTTCAATGCGCGCCGGCAGTGCAATGATCGCCGGGGTATCGAAACTCTCGATGGCGCGCACGAAGTTGAGCATCGCCGAAGCCAGCAAGGCCGGGCGCACGATCGGCAGCGTGATGCGCCAGGCGATCTGCATGTTGCTCGAACCGGCCACTCGCGCCGATTCTTCCAGCGCAGGGTCCATCGAATAAAGCGCCGCCGACACCATCAAAAATGCCAGTGGCACGGTGATCAAAGCCTCGACGTAAACCATGCCCCAAAGCGAATACAGATTGAACGGCGCTTCCGATAGGTCGAAGAGCTGCATCAAGGAACGGTTGATCAAGCCGGTGCGCGGGCTTAACAACACCGTCCACGACACCGCCAGCATCACCGGCGGAAAGATATTCGGCACGATGGCGGTTATTTCAAACAGCCTGCGCAACGGCGCGTTGGTGCGAATCGAGATCCAGGCCAATGTCGCCGCCAATGCGGTGGCGAGCAAGGCGGAACCGCCGGCGAAGACGAACGAATTGAACAACAGCTGATAAGTGAGCGGATCGCTGTAAGCGCTGATGTAATGCGCCAGGGTGAATTCTCCCGGCACGCCGAGCGGCTTGCTGCGAAAGCTGCCGTAGAAAAGCATCAGCGTCGGCGAGAGGCTCAGGTAGGCGATCACCACGCCGACGAAGACGACCACCGCGAGCTGCGGATTTTGCCGAAAGGCTCGCAGCGGGCGATCAAAAAGGCGGCTCGGAGCCACCGCATCAGTTAACGCCGTGTCTTTCACTTCCGTCACTAAAACAAAAAGAGGACCGGCCGCGCGCGCCTTTCGCGCACAGGCCAGCCCTCTTGTGCTGCAATCGATTCAGAGCGATCCCGCTACCAGCTATTTGCCGAAGAAAATTTCCCGAAAGGTGTTGCTCATCAGTTTTTTAAACTCATCCTCGGATGGGTTATCCATAAAAATCATATTGGGAGCGACTTTTTCCGCGTCTTTGATCGGCGGAAAAATTCCCGGATACATCACGAACTCGCCTTCCTCGGCCACCAGTTTTTGGCCCTCCTCCGAGCATATGAACTCAAGATATAACTTCGCCGCGTTCGGATGAGACGCCTTGGCGCCGAGACTCATATAATTCGGATCGGTCAAATATTTGTCCATCAAGGCGTAGGCAACCGGCCCTTTGTACTGTTTTACATATTTGATGTAGGTAATGCCCACCGGCGCCTCGCCCTTGATAATCGTGGTCGTAACCGGAGCCAAAGATTCGACCAGAAGCGGTTGCTGTTTGGCCAGTGCTCTGACCAGATCCAACCATTTATCGCCTTTGAACTTGCTCAGATTCCACAGAAACTGCGCCGTCGTGGTGTGCCGGGTAGGATCGGGCATGGTCAATTTGCGGCTCCATTTGGGACTCGCAAGCTCGTCGAAGGTCTTCGGAATATCGCCCGACTTGACCATATCCGTGTTGTACAAAATACTGATTGGCAGCACCCGCCAGGGCGTGATCATGCCGTCTTTTTCCTTGAACTGGGCCGGAAACTTCTCAGACGATGGCGGGATGTATTTTTGGAATAGCCCGTCGTCCCGCATGATCAGCTGAACTCCGCGATTGCCTTCGACGACATCGAAGCCGGGTTTACCCGCCCGCCATTCGGTCAGCGCCCGTTCCGACACTTGTGTCGAGGAACCTCGCCAATATTCGGCGGTTATGCCATATTTTTTTTCAAATGCGCTGTGCAGCGGCTTCATGGCTTGAGGCACCTGGGCACCGTATACGACGACTTTGCCTTCCTTCTTGGCCGCCTCGACGTTGACCGCTTGCGCCCACAGCGGCGCAGCGCCTAGCAGGATAGCGGTAAGGCTGAGAAACAGTAACCAAAGTGTCTTGCCGTTTTTCATCGGTTCCTCCATTTTGTCCGAGCCGTTCAATAGGTATCGACCGTAACCGGCTAAGTCAAGCCGGGATGTCCCTGCGAAAAGCTATTTCGCCATGAACAACTGGCGAAAATCGCCAAGGAGTTTCTGCAGCTGTTCGGAGCTCGGATCGTCGAGCAATGTCAGATTGGCCATGATCCGGTCGGCGCCCTTGATCGCCGGATAGACGCCTGGCGAAAGCACGAACTCATGAGTCTCGGCGACTTTCTTCTGCCCTTCGGGAGAACACAGATAATCGACCAGGAAGCGCGCCGCATTGGGATTGACGGCTTTGGCGCTGATCGCCGAGTCGCTTGGATCGGCGAAGGGTTGATCGATCGGCGCGAAGCCGATGGGTCCTTTGGTCTGCGGCACGTACTGGATATACGAGATGCCGAGCGCGGCTTCGCCGCGCACGATGGCATTGGGCACCGAAGAATAGGACTCAACCAAGAGTGGTCTTTGCTTGGCCAGGGCGCGCACGAAGTCGAGCCACTTGTCGCCTTTGATCTTCTGGAGGTTCCACAAAAATGTCGCCGTGCTGGCGTGGCGCGACGGGTCGGGCATGCTGATCTTGCCCTGCCACTTGGGATCGAGCAAATCATCCCAGCTCTTCGGAACGTCGTTGGCTTTTACCAAGTCAGTATTGGTGAGAATCCCCACCGGAGTGACGCGCCATGCGGTCAGTTGGCCATCCTTGTCGCGGAACTTGGCGGGAAAATTCGCCGCGCTCGCCGGGGTAAACTTCGCGTAGACCCCGTCGGCTTTGGCCAGCGACAATGGGCCGCGCGCGCCGATCACCATGTCGAATCCTGGTCTGCCGGCGCGCCATTCGGTCAACACCCGGTCGACCACCTTGGTCGCATCACCGCGCCAGTACTCGATGTTGACGCCATACTTCGCTTCGAACCCCGCTTCGATGAGTTTCATCACCTGGGGGACGATCGTGCCGTAGACCACGACTTTGCCTTCCTTCTTGGCCGCCTCGAGGCTGACGCCCTGGGCCGAAGCTTGCGACGGCAGCGCGAAAAAGAGCAAAAGCAAAGTTGGCAAGGCACCGTGCGCAAGTGAACGCCCGCTAGTTAAAAATCTCCCCTGTCCGCTCTTTTTCAAAGAGGGGTAATCTTCGCTCCCATCCGATTTCGCCCTTTGGAAAAGGGGGAGCAAGGGGGATTTTCTTTTGACAGCAACGAAAGTTTCCATGTGCACCTCTATTCAATAAATCGTTATGCGGTTTAAACGATCGCTTTCAGAAATAATATCGCGCTAATAATTCTTATCCAACAATCTCGCGCGCCATGCGCACCACCCGCTTGCGCGCCTCCTGGGTGCCGGTGGGCAGCACGATCGGCAGCTCCAGTCCGCCCTTGGTGAAAGCTTCGAGCTGTTTGGCACAATCGCCTGGCGTGCCGGCCACCGAATGGGCGAAGACAACTTCGTCGCTGATGAATTTCTTTGCCGCTTCCCAGTCGCGTTTTGCCACCGCGGCGGCGAGTCCTTCCTGGTCAACCTTGCCGCCGCCCAGGCGAATATTTTCGGCGTGGTGCACGTTACGAAAAATATAGGCGAGAAAATGTTTGTTGGCATCGATGGCTTCCTTGGCGCTGTCCGACACTGCCGCCGTGACAAAGCCGGCGACATCGACATTCTCGGCGGACTTGCCGCCCTTGATAGCGCCTACGGCGATGTCATCGGCGCATTTGCGGATGTAGCCAGGCGCGCATCCGGCCGAGAGCAAAACGCCGTCGCCGATCTCGCCGCCCAATTGCAGCATGCGTGAGCGCACCGCGGTGATATACATTTTAATTGGCGTCGACGGTAGGAAACCCATCTTGGCGCCGTTGATGTGAAACATCTTGCCGTGAAAGTTGACGGTGTCGCCTTGCAAATAACCGCGCAAAATCTTCGACATACTCGCGCATGGTTTGGAGCGGATGAGGCGACTCCATGCCGGCTTCCTTGAGCGCCGCCGCGTTGCCTGTGCCGGGGCTGCCGATCACTCGGCCCGGCGCGAATTCGTCCATGGTCGCGATCGCCATCGCGGTGATCATCGGATTGCGCGAATAGGGGCTCGCCGGCGCAGCCGCCACTTTGATCTTGTTGGTGGACGCGAGCAGCGCCATCGCAGTGGTGAAGGAATCGCGAAAGCATAGATGATCCGACATCCAAATCGAATCCATGCCGATATCGTCAGCCAGTTGCGCCAACTCGATCATCTCTTGGATCGAATAAAACCCGTCAAAGCAAAGTCCGACACGCATAAGAACTCCTAAAAGCCATCGGCAAGCAGTGCCGGCAGCGCTTGCGGCGCTATGCCGGCCAGCCCCATCTTATCCAGGGTCAATCCGTCGCGGCGAAAATCCACCCCGAGCGCCGTCGACGCCAGCGTGATCAGCGCGTCCATCACCGGGGTCCTGACGCCCAGCAGTTTGCCGACCTCCGCCATCGGCACCAGTCCATAGCCGACATCTTCGCGAATATAGCGATGATCGAGCGACGGCGGCGCTTTGATGGTAAAGTTAGGCTCGCTGTGGTGAATCGCCTGATATGCGGAACCAGTATCGCGCGCTTCAGCGGTTGTCAGTCCGGCTTGATGAAAAATGTCGACGAAGCGTAGCGGTTGTAAGCCAAGCCGTCGGACGATTTCCAGTCGCTCCTGATCGACGGCGTCGATCCATGCGCCGATCGCCGGCGTGATGCCCTCGCGGTAATAGAGAAACTCGCCGCTGGTCTTTTCAATCCAGCCCGCGTTGCCGAGCATGCCCGCTGGATGCATGATCGCATTGATATTGGAAAAACCGGTCTCCATCACATTGGCAGCCGGGACGACGTTGGGAAAGACGCTGTGAATTTCTCGCACCAACGCCGCCGTGTGCTTAGCCGGGAATGCCGCACAACGCAGGTTGGTCGTGCGCCGGTAGATTTCCACCCGGCCGAACTGCGGCATGCGGCAAATGTAAGTGAGCGTCACCGTCTCGCAAAGCTTCACGTCGGCCGTACAACCAGCTTGGCGCAACAAGTTGGCAAAGTGCAGCGCGCCACCGGTGTGGCCGGGATTCAAAAGAACCTTCTGACCGTCGGTTAAGTAGCTGGCGATTCCCTTGGCTAAATACTCGTGGCCGACCGCCGGCGTCGTGACAACGATCAGATCCACGCCCTGCACCACCGGCGGCAAATGCGGGCTCAAGAAAAACGGCGCGGCCTTCTTGCTCACGCCGCCTTCGATTAATTCGATTTCGCCGAGCTTGCCGAGTTTGACCGTGGTGCTTTCCGAACGCGAGAATAGTCGGACCTGAAAACCGCGCAACGTTAGATCGGCGGCCGCCGCACAGCCGCCGTTGCCGGCGCCGAGTATTGCGATCTTATGAATGGCCATTGAAATGTGGTCGTGTAGGGGCGATTCATGAATCGCCCCTACGGTCTCTATGAAATCCGGTAATGTTTTATCTTATCTTCGTCCAGCTCGATGCCGAGCCCAGGCTTGGATGAGACGATGACATCGCCGTCGGCGTAGTCGAACGCTTCGGTGATGACATCGTCTTGATAGTAAATGCCGGCGATGCCGCCCTTGCCTTTTCCCTTCGGCGTCGACACCGGCACGACGCAACCGTAGGTCACCACGCCGGTGGATGCCGCGAGATGAATGTTGGCGGCATTGCCGACTCCGGTTTCCACCGAACCGTTGACGTTGCATTTCAAACCCGCCGCCTCGGCGACCGCGGCGACTTTCTTGCCTTTGAACATGCCGCCCGGTTTGGTCGTGTAGATCGAGATCACATCGGCGGCTTTCTTGTGAATGATCTCGATGACATCCTGCGCCGTCCAGGCGCTTTCATCGGCCATGATCGGCGTATCGACGCGGCGCGCCACTTCGGCCATTTGATCGATGCCTTCCACCGGCTGTTCCATGTAGAGGAGGTTATATATTTCCATCTCCCTAATGATCTTCACCGCTGCCTTGGCCGTCGGATAACCTTGGTTGGCGTCGACGCAGATATTCAAGTCGGGACCGATGGCCTTGACGAATCTGCTTGACCAGCTCGACATCGCGCTTGTGCTCGACGCCGCCCTTGAGCTTGATGGTTTTCACGCCTTCAGCCTTCGCTTGCAGCGCTTCGTCCACCGCCTTTTCGATCTCCATCAAACCCAGGCTGTGAGCAATCGGAATCCGCTCACGATACAAACCGCCGAGCAATTGGTACGCCGGGACATTGAGGGCCTTGCCGACGACATCATAGAGTGCCGCGTCGATGGCGGCTTTGCAGTAAGGATAACCCTTCACCGCCTTATCCATCAGCGCGTGAATCATTTCGAAACGGCTGGGATCTTGGCCGGCCAACGCCGGCGCGAGAATATCGCCGATGATATGCGCCGTCGTCTGCGGCGTCTCGCCGAAATACTTGCCATGATCGCCGCCCCAATCTTTCAACACCGGCGCTTCGCCGAGGCCGATCAAGCCCTTCGTCGGTGTGAAGCTTGATGATGACGTAAACACCGATCGGCGTGGTGAGACTCGCCCACTGGTGCACGCGCCGGGTCGGTAACTGGATTGGAATGGTTTCGATCTTGGTGATTTTCATTTGTCTCCGAAACACCCTCGCCCACCGGGAGAGGGCAAGGGTGAGGGCTCTGAATTATCCCACTCTCAACAGCGTATCCGTCGGCGTCACATCGGAAAGCAGCTCACAGCCCTTGTCCGTCACGCAAAACATGTCTTTGTTCTGCATGCCGAAGCGGCCAGGAATATAAACCAAAGGTTCGAACGCGCCGACCATGCCGGCTTCGACGATCTCATTGCCGTAGCGCCCCATGTACGGCTCTTCATGAAGGTGTAGGCCGATGCCATGGGCGACGAAACTGATCGGCGCGAAGCCCAGCTGGCTGAACTTCTCAAGAAACTTTCGGTAGATTTCCGCGCAGCTCGCCCCGGGTTTAATTAAATCCATGACCAGATATTTGCACTCGATCAAATTAGACCAAATCTTGTACTGCTCCGGCGTCGCCTCGCCAACCACCGCGGTGCGGCAAACGCCGGTGAGGTAGCCGCTCTTCTGGCCGAAAATTTCCATGCGAATGATGTCGCCAGGTTTAAGCTTACGCTCGCTCGGTCCGACGTTGGGGAACTCGCTGCGCTCGCCGGAAGCGATGATCATTAACTTATAACTCTCAGCACCGCCGGCGAACAGCGTCGTCAGCAACGTGCCCGCCAGCTCCATCTCGCTCATGCCGATCTTAGCGGAGCGCAAAGCCGTGCCAATCGCGTTATCCGTGAGCTTGCTCAGCGAGCGCAGCAACGCGAGTTCACCGGGCGTCTTGATTTGCCGCGCCTTGTTGAAGACTCCATCCGCCGCCAGCCATTGCACCCGGGGCAAACTCTTTTGCAGCGTGGCGAAATCCTTTGCCGGCAAAAACTCCAACTCGATGGCGACCTTGCTATGATCGAGCTTTAAATCTTTCAATGCCTCCGCCAGCTTATCCATCGGATCGTCGCTGAACTCGCGATAGATGCGCAAATCATCGATGCCGGCGTGAGCCTTTACCGTAGTCGCCTCCATGTCGATGGCGATCATAGAAATCCTACCGTCCGCCGTGACAATACAAGCCGCATGCCGCCAGCGCATCAGCGACTGCGACGGCACGACCAAACCGGAAACATAGGTGACGTTTTCCGGCGACATGGCAACGATGGCATCGACCCCCTCGGCGATGACGCCGTTTTTTTAGCCGTGAGATTATTTCTTGATCCATAAAGTTATCGGCGAGAATATCGACTGGTTACCGGAGGGTCAAGTCAAAGCGCGCGGGATTCGCTCAAGATTATCGCTTGGTGGCATCGACAGCCGTGCCGCCATCGGCGCTTCTGGTTAAATTGAATTCCACCGGCGGGCTACCCTTGTCGTCGAAGACTCGCAGTTGGATTTCGTCTCCCAGGAGCTTGCCCTCGTAGCGGTTCAAACGGGTGCGCGAGTCGCCGCCGCTGACTTCTTCATACCTGACTCTGAATAGAATCGTCTCGCCGGTGATCTGCCCCTCTTCGATGGCCCGCTTCGAAGCGAGAAACGTCGCGATGCCAAATAACTTCGCTCCCTCGGCCGTGAACAGGAATCTTTCGCTGTACTTATCACCCCATGGGTAGGTCACGTCCCCTCTCCAGGTACCGGACACTGCCGCGGCGATCTTGGCGGCGGCAGTTTGTTGCGCATTACTCGACGGCGGCACGGCATCTTTGCGCCACTGCCACCAGGCGGCGAAGCTGACGAGCAAAAGGATCAATGGAATCTTCCAGACCAGCCGCCGCCGCAATCGTTGGCGCAAGTCGGCTTTCCATTGATCGGCTGGTTGGCGAGTTGGTTTGCGCCAGTCCCGGCAGCGCTTCGAGCGCCTTGATCAGCTTAGCGACATCGCCTGGGAAATCGTCATCGCCGATCGTCATCGCGTTGCGCTGCGCCAAGGGTTTTAAATCACCGCGCAGCTCGGCGGCTTTGGGCATGCTCGCGCCTTCGACCAGCACAGGAATGACGAGGATGCGGCGCTGTAAAGCGAGTGCGATCTCGCGGCTGACCAGATCGTCGGGGTCGCCGAGGCGCAACTGGCCCTCGCTGTTGCGGGTGGTGAGCCACTGTTTGCCGATCACCGCTAGCAGCGCGTCGCAAGCGCCAATCTTGGCGCCGATATGGGCGGCGAAGTCTGCCCCCGGCGGAATGTCATCGACATCCATGAAAACTCGGTCCGCGCCAAAATGCTGGCTCAGCCGGTCGCACAACCGGCCGGCATAGGGCGCACTGTCTTCACGCCGATAACTGATGAAGATGCCGGACATTGGTGCGTGACTGCGTCATCCGCGCAGCGCGAGGCGCAGCTTTCCTGTGGCCGCTAGATCGACCGATGTCGTCGCTGGGTCGATCGCCACGCCGTAGTCATCGCGAGCGCCTTGTAGCGACACATAGCCGTCCAGGACGTCACCCAGCACCGCCTCTGGATCGCGCTCGAGCGGATCGCCATAACCGCCGCCAGCATTCATATTGACCTGAACGGTGTCGCCGGGCGCGAGCACCGCTTCGCGCACGGTTTCTGACAGCTCGTCGCCATTGAGCGCATAGAACCCAGTGCGCGCCGACTTGCCGCCGAGCACGCCCCAGGGCGGACATTTGCTGCGCATGTCGCCTTTGCCGCGCACTCGCACCGCGGCGTCGTCGAGCAACTGATATTCGCGGATGCAACCGAGTCCGCCGCGAAACTTGCCCGGTCCGCCGGAATCGGCGCGCACGTCGAATCGGGTCACGCGCATGGGAAATTCGGTTTCATGAATTTCAATCGGGCCGGGACGGAATTGGCCGACGCCGAGGGTGCCGTGAATCAACGATATGCCGTCTTGCACGCTGCTTGCGCCTAATGCGGTATCGAGCAGTTCCATGAACACCCAGGGCTTGCCGCTCTTACCGCCGGAGCTGGCGATGCGCACGCCGCCGCCGCCGCCGGATGAACCGACCGCTCTTTCGGGAATGAATTTTCCCAGCGCGTGAAGCACGACATCGGCAGTGAGATAGGCCAAGGGCACATAATAGGAAACCGGCGCGCCGTGGCGCGGACAGACCACCGTGCCCTCTTTGAATCTGGTTTGGACCACGTCGACGAAACCGTGATTGAACGGCAAGCTCGCGTCGGTCATCGCCATCAAGCCGAAGTAGCAGGTGTTCTTGATCAACGCTGAAGTGACGTTGACCGGCCCGCGCGCCTGCTCGTCCGAAGCGCTGAAGTCGAAAAGAATCTCCCGGCCTTTCTTCGTCACTAGCGACATGGACGCGGCGCTGGCGCTCGTAGCCGATGCCGTCGTGGTCGAGAAAACCTTCGGCTTCTCGAGTGCCGTCAGGTATGGCGTCGAGGGCATCGCGCAATTGCCCGGCGACCCGCGCCATCAACTCGCCACAGCCATCGCGAACCGTTTCAATGCCGAACCGTTCACAGAGTTCCTGAACCCGTTGGGCGCCGACACGGCAAGCCGCAACTTGGCCGCGTAAGTCACCGAGGGTTTCCACCGGTATCCGGCTATTGGCGGCGATAAATCTTTCAATCTCGGGATTGACCTTGCCGCGCGAATAGAGCTTGGTCGGTGGAATCACCAACCCTTCTTCCCAGATATCCTGCGCCACATGCGCCGCGCGCGGCCCGCCTAAATCGGCTTTATGCGCCAGCGTCGCGGTGAAGGCGACCAGCTGCCCCTGGGCGAACACCGGCATCAGCACCACCGTGTCGTTGGGGTGAGTCACATTGCCGGCGTAAGGGTGGTTAAAAACGACG
Organism: uncultured delta proteobacterium; assembly: GCA_963847445.1. Lineage (GTDB taxonomy): Bacteria > Desulfobacterota > Binatia > UBA9968 > UBA9968 > DP-20. The sequence continues at coordinate 82,600 of CAWJZV010000002.1, forward strand.
ACGTCGCCGTCGGCGAAGTCATCCATCTGGTAATATTCGCCGAGATGATCGGCCACCGCGGCAAACGAGCCGAAATGGAGCGGCAGCTTTTTCGATACCGATACCGTGCGCAACCGGGCGTCCAACAGACCGGCGCTGCCGTCTTCGGATTCTCGCAGGACGGTCGAGTAACCGCTGTGAAACAGCACGATGCGCATCTCTTCGATGACGCTCGTCACTTTCGAATGGATTAATTCCAAAGTAATCGGATCGAGTTTAGCCGTCATAAGTTCTCCGTGTGCCAGTGCTGAATGGAGTAGCCCATTACGCATCCCTGATACTGACCAGCCTGCCCAATCCGTCATTCCGGCGGAGGCCGGAATCCATCTTCCGAGTTCGGATGGATACCGGCTTTCGCCGGTATGACGAACCGCCGTCATGTAATGGTTCGCTATCAGTTGGAATCACGGTCATGCCAATTCGATGATGATGTTGCCGAAGCGGTCGATGTGCGCCGCTTGCCCCGGATGAACCACGGTGGTCGAATCCATCTGTTCGATGATCGCCGGCCCGCGCAGGCGATTTCCCGAACGCAACTTTGCGCGATCGTACACCGGCGTGTCGTGCCAGCCGTCGAAGTAGGCCCGGCGCCGCGCTTTGATCGCCGCGTCGCAAGCCGCGCCTTGCGCCGGCAATTCGGCGACCTTAGGTTTCGGCACGATCACCTTGGTCGTGAGCCGGTAATTGACCAATTCAACTTTTTGATCCTCGGCGCGCGAACCGAAATGTTTTTCATGAATTTCATCGAAAGCTCGGCGCCAGGCGGAAATCGCGTCCGGTTTCAGGCCGGCACGCGCCACCGGCACCGGCAATTCGTATTTTTGAATGCTGTAGCGCAGATCGATGGCGCGCTCATGGACGATCTGCTCGGGCGGTATTCCCTGAGACTCGAACTCCTGCTGCGCCAGCGCTTCCATGGCGTCGAAGCGCTGCTGCAGCTCGCCGACGTCGACGGATTCCAGGTCGGCAAAATGGGTTTGGACGTAATCGCGCTTCAAGTCGGACACCAGCAATCCCATCGCCGCATGCACCCCCGGAGCGGCTGGGACGATCACCCTGGGAATTTTCAATTCTTGCGCGAGCAGCGCGGCATGCACCGGTCCGGCGCCGCCAAAGGCGACCAAGACATACTCGCGCGGATCTTCGCCGCGCGACACGGTGACCAACCGCAACGCCTCGACCATGCCGGAGCTGACGATCTTGATGATGCCGCTCGCCGCTTCGATGGTTGCCAGTTTTAGCGGCGCAGCGATGTGGTCGGCAATCGCGCGCTCCGCCGCCTTGGGATTGAGATGAAACTTGCCGCCGACAAAGAATTCCGGATTGAGCCAACCGAGCGTCACGTCGGCGTCGGTCACCGTCGGCAGCGCGCCGCCGTTGGGATAACAGGCCGGTCCGGGATCGGCCCCCGCGCTGCGCGGCCCGACTTTGAGCAGCCCGCTCTTGTCGATCCAAGCGATGCTGCCGCCACCGGCGCCGATCTCGACCAGATCGAGCGACGGCGTCGAGATCAGCCACTCGCCCGCTTGAAAACGCGGCACGATGCGCGGCTCGCCGTCTTGGACGATGCCCGCCTTCGCCGTCGTCCCGCCCATGTCGAAGGAAATGATTTTGAGCTGCTTGGTCATGCGCCCGATATGCGCCGCGCCGAGCACGCCGGCCGCCGGCCCGGACTCGATCATGCGCACGGGAATGCTTTTGAGCGCGCCGCCGGTCAAGCTGCCGCCATTGGACTGCATGATGTAAAGCGGCTTGGTGATGCGCCGCGATCTGAGCGCTTCTTCGAGCCGGTGAATGTAGCGGTTCACCACCGGCGCGACGTAGGCGTTGACCACCGTCGTGGTCAATCGCGGGTACTCGCGAATCTGCGGCAAGGTCTCGCAGGATAAATAGACCTGGACGTCGGGCACCACCTCGGCGACCAGCTCGCGCAGCCGCTGCTCATGGGCGGCATTCATGAACGAGAACAACAAACAGACCGCCACCGATTCGACGCCCGTGCCTTTGAGCCGGGCCAAGCGCCGGCGGGTTTCGGTTTCGTCGAGCGCTTTGAGCACATTGCCGCGAAAGTCGACCCGCTCGGGAATTTGCATCGTCTCACGCTGGCGCACCAGCATCGGCGGCTTGGGATAGGAAAGATAATCGTAGGTCGCGCTGCGCGTCTCGCCGAGCTCCGGCGTTTCATAAACGCCGGTAAAGCCTTCGGTGATCAGCAGCCAGGTCTTGGCGCCCTTGCGCTCCAACAGCGCATTGGTCGCCACCGTCGTCGCGTGAAAGAGAAAGCTAACATCCTCCGGCAATCGCCCATCGCCAAAGAACTCGTCGAGCGCCTGCATCACCCCCTCGGTCAAATCCGCCGGCGTGCTCAGCACTTTGGAATTGACAACCTCGCCGCTCTGCTCATCGAGCACGGAAAAATCCGTAAACGTCCCGCCAATATCGATACCGACTCTGTACATATTCTTTCAATGACCTCTAGGTGGTTAATAGCACGACTTCTGTAAAAATGAACCGACCTGCGTTTTGCGATCGGCTCGTTCAAATAGTTCAAAACGTTCAAGCCGTTCAAATCGTTTCCGGAACCGTTCAAGAACTTGAAAAGAGTAACAGCAGTTCAAACCTCCGAGACGGCTTGAACGATTTTAACGTTTTGAACGGCTTGAACGAGTTCAATTCGTTACGCCCAATAAGTCGTCCGGTCGATGGGAATATGCTGCAAGACTTCGCCCGGGCACGAAATCTTCAATTCGAATTCGCGCCATGGCATCGTCGGGACATTTCGACACCGGCGAGAACGGCCGGTCCAATGGCTTCGTGGCATCGACGATCATCGCCGAGGTCTTGCGCGCGTCGACCATCGACGGGTCGATCAAGCTGCCGCGCATGATCTCCTTGATGATCGACACTTGCAGGTGCGGCTGCACTCTGGTCGCGATCGCCCAGAGGATCTCCGTCGGATCGTAGACGTTGATGTCTTCGTCGAAGACAAAGACATTCTTGCACCAGTCCCAGGTCAACACCGCCGCCGCGGCGCGGCCGGGATCGCCCTCGGAGATTTTTTTCATCGAAATAAAAACGTTGAGCAGCGCATGCCGCCCGCTGGTGCAGACCGCCAGCACGCTCGGCACCGCTTCGCTGGCGCGGCGCAGGTAAGCGCCCTCGCGCGCCAGGTCCATCCACGGCTTGTCCCCTTCCGGCGTCAGGATCGACGTGTGCAGCGCACCGCGCCGCCGGGTGATGGCGCGCACTTCGTAGTGCGCCGATTGCTGATAACCTTGCACGCCGAGATAACCATTCACTTCGCCGAACGGTCCTTCGACCATGCGCTTGCCGGGAAGCAGCGCGCCTTCGATGACGATTTCCGCATCGGCCGGTACCAGCAGGCGTTCGCCCCAGGTTTCCGACGGCGTCAGGCGCAGCGGCTCCTGCATGTAGCCGCCGATGATATCGTACTCGCTGATATCGAACGGACCACCAAAACAGGCGCCCATTTGATAGGCCGGATGATGGCCGATCACCGTCGCCACCGGACATTCCTCGCCGGCTTCTTCGTGACCGCGAAAAATCCGCCACATATGTTGCAGCGTCATCAGGAAGCCGGTGTGGTTGCGGTCCTTCACTTCCATGCGGTGATAGGAGCAGTTGTAAACGCCGGTGTTGCGGTCTTTGGCGACGCTCGACATGTCGATATAAGGCCCGCCGTCCATCTCGTGATGCTTGAGCAATGGAAGTTCGTAGAGATCGACTTGATCGCCGGTTTGAATAATCTCCTTCACCGGCGCCGCATCTTTACTGACGATCACCGGCCCGATCTTCCCCGCCTCCCGGCGCAAACATTCCCGCGCCATCTCCGCCCGCTTCATGTCCGCCGGCAGCCCCAGCGCCACCTGAATCTTCTTCTGCGAATTCTCCGCGCTCATGACCACCTTCATGTCCGTCGGCTGCCCATGGGCGTTGAGCGGATGTCTCGAAGATCAAAACCGGAAACTTCTTAAGCGCGCCAAGCTGCTTGACGATGGCGGTGATGTCGTAGGTGAGCGGATTGACGGGCTTGGAAATCGAAACGACTTCGCTCGGATAGCTCCGGCGCAAAGTCGTCAAGGAAGGTTCTTAGACTCTTAGGCATGGAATTGATTCCCAATCACGGACGGGCGATTCATGAATCGCCCCTACGTTCCGATGCAACCGCGGCAAGGATTTTCATGGTCAAATTCCCACTGTGCCGGGTTGTCGGAAATGTATTGTCGAATGCGGATTAAGGATTCATCGTCACGGATGACGTGTTCGTAGTAATTACGTTGCCACAGAGGCTGGCCTGACGATCCGCGTAGTGCATTGATCTGTTTTGCCGTAACCATTTTGAACCTGCCGAGAATCTTCGATAACAGCATGCGCCGGCGTTTCGCAATGGGCACCGGTGGTAGGGGCGATTCACGAATCGCCCCTACGGGTTCACCAATCAAGATAACCCCATGCAGGTGATTGGGCATGATCACGAATGCATCCAGTTCCATGCCTTTATAAAATTGCGGCAAACTATCCCATACCGCCTGAATGATCTGTCCCACCTCGTTCAATTGCATTTGCCTATTCACACGTCGCCAAACAAGCATTCACGATCCCTTGTGCAGACTGTAACGTAATAGGCTCCGGCCTGAGAATAATCATATCCTTGCAGACGAATCGACCGACGGTTTCGCCCCTGCCCGGCTGGATCTTTTGCGGTTAGCTTCAGGTGTCCTCCGTTGCACAATCGGTATTTTTATCGCATGTAGGGGCGATTCACGAATCGCCCTTCCCGATTATCATCCCAATCTCATCTCAGCAGCCCCATCACCTCTTTCATGCTAGCTTCCTACCACGCAAAGAATCATTCAGACAATACTATCGACAAGTTGCCGCAAAACAAACGACGCGGGACGTCGATGCTCTTTAGATTGTCCATTATCAATTATCCATTCTCCATTGCACTCTTGCACTCCGCCCCGCGACTGAGTTATTTGAATAGAAAGAAGAAAAGGAGCAAAACCTATGGGTATTCTCGAAAGAACCTACGGCAAAGATAACAACGTCACGATCAACGAAGTCCTGATCTCGTCGGACTCCCACGTCATCGAACCGGCGGGGCTGTGGCAACGGGAGCTGCCGAAACAATTCGCCGACCGGGCGCCGGACTTCGGCGGGCAGCGGCCCAACGACACACCGGGCGGCGCCCAGGACAAGAACAAGCGGGTCGCCGAGATGGCCGCTGACGGCGTCAGCGCTGAGGTTCTCTACGCCACCCACGGCTTGAAGTGTTTGAGCCTCGACGATCATGAGTTGGAGGCCGCCTGCGCGCGCGTCTACAACGATTGGCTGATCGACTATTGCAGCGCCGCGCCGGACCGGCTCATCGGCATCGCCATGCTGTCGATGTACGACATGGACGGCGCAGTAAAAGAACTGGAACGCTGCCGCAAAGCCGGCATGCGCGGCTCGGTCATCTGGCAGGTGCCGCCGCCCGAGCTGCCGTTCTCTTCGCCGCACTACGACAAGTTTTGGGCCGCGTCTCAGGATCTCAACATGCCGGTCAACCTGCATATCTTGAGCGGCCATGGCTACAGCCGCAGCCGTTCCTTCGGCCAGGGCGACACGCCCACCGGCATGACCGCAGAGCACAACAGCGTCAACATGAAACTGTTCCAGTCGGTCGACAGCCTTTACGACCTGATCTATTCCGGCGTGTTGGAGCGCTTTCCTAAACTAAAAATTGTCCTGGTCGAAAACGAGCTCGGCTGGATTCCGTTCGTCTTGGAGCAGTGGGACTACTACTTCAAACGCCACGGCGCCAATCGCGCGGGCCTAGCGATCAAGAAGCTGCCGAGCGAATACTTCCACGGCCAGATCTACACGACCTTCTTCAACGACGCCGTCGGCGGCCACACGCTGACCTGGTGGGGCCAGGACAACTGCATGTGGTCCAATGACTTTCCGCACGGCAACTCGACGTGGCCCAAGTCGCGCGAGGTCATCGCCCGCGATCTAGGCAACCTGCCCGCAGAGGTGCGCGCCAAACTGGTGCGTGAAAACGTCGCTAAGGTTGTATAACATTCCGGTACCGACGCCGGTTCAGTAACTTGGAAAACAGGTCAGTACCGGTTCGTTACGACGGGCCGGTACTGACTCATCCTTCAGCAAATCTCATTTCAGCCGCCGCGAAACTCTGGGATAGAGACAAGAACCGGCACTGAAATCGCATTTCCTGACAATTAGCCCGGTTGCCGACAATTTCAGAGGCAAGTTGACCAATTTAGCTGTAATAGCTAAAATGGTCGATATGGAGGATTGCCATGTCATCTCTAGGGTTCAGAAATAGCCGGGGTGCCTGGGTTACGGTATCCACCGTCGCCGCTACCACAGTTAAGAACGAATTTGGCACGATCCTCGACAGGGCCATGCGGGACGGCGCCGTCGCGATCACGCGCCACGACACCGCAAGGGCGGTGCTGCTGTCTTACGAGGAGTTCGAGTCGCTTACGAAGGCCCGCTCGCGTAACTTGGACAGCCTCAGCGATGAGTTCGATGATTTACTGGAAACGATGCAGAGCCCAAAGGCTAAGAAAGCCATGATGGCGGCGTTTGAGTCTTCGCCCGCGGAGCTCGGTCGCAGCGCCGTCAAAGCAGCGGCCAAAGGTTCCCTGACTCGAAAGCCGCGCAGATCGCGCGCTGCCTAAACGACATCCCAACTCTTGCATGGCCGCCGCCAGAGGATCGAGCATCTACGTCATCGCCGGCGTCAACGGCGCCGGCAAGAGCAGCATCGGCGGTGCAAGAGTTCGCGATCTCGGCACCGATTACTACAACCCCGACGAAGCGGCGAGCCGCCTGTTGGCGCGCGACCCGAGCCTATCTCAATCGGACGCCAACAGCGCAGCCTGGCACCAAGGCGTCAGACTGTTGCGCCGAGCCATCGCTGAGCGCAAAGATTTCATCTTCGAGACCACGCTCGGCGCCAACACGATCCCCCGTCTGCTTCTGGAAGCGGCAGCACAAAGTATCGAGATTCATGTTTGGTACGTTGGCCTGGCCAATGCCCAACTACACATCGAGCGAGTTGAAGCTCGCGTCCGCCGCGGCGGCCACGCCATCGCACCGGAGCTGATTGAGCGCCGCTTCGAGCAAAGCCGGATCAACCTGATAGAGTTGCTGCCACATTTAAGCGAACTGCGCGTCTACGACAACAGCGTCGATGCCGATCCAGCAACCGGGAAGTGCCCCAAACCCAAACTACTGCTGCACATGAAAGCCGGCAGAATCCTGAACTTCGAAAACCTCAACGACACTCCCCATTGGGCTAAGCCGATCGTCGCCGCGGCATTGAAGCTCCACAAGTCCAAACGCTGATACGTGATCAGAATGTTGCGAATATCAAAAAGCTACTAGAGGTGTCGAGACTATTCCGGTCTCTTCACCGGAACTAGAATGCTACAGGCAAGAAGGCAAGGCCAGAGCCCCAAATCCATCGACTGCTCGATCAGCCAATCGTAGCTTATCAATCAAGTTAATATAGTGAGCTGGGTTCGAACCCCGCTCACGACCAAAGGGGATGCTCGTCCCCCTTTGGAAACCCCATCAATATTGTGCCCGCCCCAAGGGACGGGGAAAACTTGATTCAACTAATACCCGCCAGGTCCTTCGCCAATCTAACGAACGGGCTTAGATCGTAGGCACTCACGAGCCTCTGTTTGTTGGTGGCCAGGCTGGCGACGTTGTACATCTCAAATAGCAGCTGGCGGGAACCAAACGAGTCGCAGGCATACTCCCACGCCAGCTTCAACATGCGAAACATTTCTTGCGTGCGCTCGTTCTCCCCCACGAAATAGCGCTGGATTTGCTGACCGACCTCGGGATTATTCATATCGGCCTGGCTCGGTGACATCAGGATACCGGAGCCGCACAGCTCCCGTATCAACTGTAACATCTGGGGATAGCCCTCTATCGAGAAGATGCGGGCTGCTTGCGCCGGTGTCCAGTTAGGCAGGGTCAAGCCCGATTGAGAGCGAATAGGGTTCATTTCCGCGGCATGGATGAATGCTCTCAACGTCTCCATGTAGACGATGGCGTCGGCCAAGGCTATTTGCACATGCGGTTGTTTGGAAGTGCCGAGATATTCGGCCATCGCCGCGCAGATGCCGAGCAACACCTCCGCTTTGACCGCCAGCCGAACTAGAACATACCATGGCCCGATGCCCATGGCTCCTTGGAAGAGCCGCGCGTACAGACCAGGATCTTCGGGATGGGATTGACGCAAATAGAAGACCCGATCCCAAGGGATAAACACGTTGTCGAACAGCACCATGGCGTCCATCTCGTCCCAGTGCGGACTCAGCGGATGGTCCTCAGGGTTGGGTGGCGTCATGGATTGGCGGCAAACGAGCTGGATGCCTTGGGCATTCACCGGCACTGCGAAATAGACCACCTCATCGGGCTGAAGGTTGGGTCGTGGCTGGGTCAGGCAGAGGATTTCATTGGCGTAGGGTGCCTGGGTTCCCACGCCTTTGGCCCCGCGCACGACGATGCCGTCGGATCGCCGCTCCACCACCCTCAAGTATTCTTGCTTGGATTCCGGATGGCTTCGGTGATGAAACGGATCGTTGAAAATGGTGGCGATGCTCAAATCGTTTTCGCGGCAATACTCGAAGTAGCGCGTGACATTCTCCGCGAAAACCGGATTCTCGTGGCCGAAGATGTCGCGGCTGTCGTGCAGCCCCAAAATAACCGTAGCCAAGTGCTGCGGCAGACGAGCCGCCACACCTCCAGCACGGCGCACTAGGAACTCGTACATCTTGCGCTGCCGGGTCAGATCGTCCACCGATTGCGGCAGCAGGTAAGCCAGACTTACCCGCTCGCCCGTCACCGGCGAAGGCATCGTCAGCAGCTCCTGATGGGCCGGATCATGCTGCAGGTCATAAACCGCGGCAACGCTGCGAGCACAGCCAGCCAAACTCGGATGCGCCGTGACGTCCACCAATTCGCCTTGCAGCCACACCCGACGCCCGTCTCTAAGACTTTCGAGATACCCTTCTCCACGACGTATAGACATTTACACAACTCTCAGTCAAAAATTGCGGTTACCAAAAATGAATGCGACCCGTGTTAGCGGCGAGCCCTTCAGCTCGGTCGAAACTATCCGATAACTTGAAACAATGTCAATTTGCCGGGAAAGCGAGGCCGGATGGAAGGCGGCCCCGACTGCGCCAGTGTGCTATTGAAAACTCGCTTGTGGGCTAAACCGAGTCTATACGGAACTTAACGTTCAGCATAAGCGGCCGCGATAGCGCTTCGTCCTATTGCTGTTGTTCGGAAGCAGTTGACATACTCAACGAGTATCATTCAAAACGCATAAAGCTTCCTGTGTCGCTATGGCCAGGATCGCCAAGGATCGGTCTTGTTATCGCCCAAAATCTTCCGCCCTCAATTCAATCGGTTTGCCATGCGGCGTTCGCTGCATCGCGCGCTCCCAGGCTTGAAAATGTTCGGTAAGCGCTTGCGTCGACGCCGCGCCTTTTGCCGCGACCATGCGTTCGAGGGTCGCGAGCCAATGGTGGTAGTAGGTTTCGCCGGTGTCGGGATCGCCGGCGGCCTGGGCTTTTTTAATTTCCTCGCCAAGCATCGCGGACCACTCGGGCCAGACGAACAGACCTTTTTCGTGCAGCGCCAGCGCCATGGCGAACGCATGGGCTTCCCAGGGCGCGCGAAAGACTGGGCCGTTTGCGTCGCGCGGAATGCCGGGAACGGCTTCGGCGGCGCGCCGCGCGGATTCTGGTTCAAGTACAACGTTTCAGACATGTTCGAGATAAGGTTCAAAGGCTTCGATGGAGACTTTCGACTTTGGCTCGGCGTCCGCGCCCCAGAGCTCTTGAGCATCGAAGCGCACGGTGTAAAGCCACTGCGGATCGTCGCCTTTACCGGCGGCTACCGAATCGGGAAAGGCGTGGGTGCCATGCAGGCGCTCGACGACGCCTACGTGGCCACGCGCATAGCGCGGCAGGCGCGTGTGTGTTTGGGATGAATGTTCTTCGTGCGCACGCGGTCGCCGAGCTTGAATTTGGCCGGTCCTTGGGCCGGCCGGTAAAACGAGCCGCGTTTGGTGACCTTGTCGACATCGTCCAGTGAGAATGGCCCACGAGTTAAATTTTTCGCCGGACGCAGGGCGCGGCCCGCCTCGACTTCGTCAGCGTCGATGAGACCGCGCTCGATGAGCAGGTTTTGATTGCGGACAAACCATTTCTCGTAGTAGGGCCGACTTAGATAAAAAGCCGGCGCCATCATCTCGATGGCATAGCGGCTGGTGTCGATGGTCCAGGCGCGGAAGACGCCAATCGCCCGGCTCATCGCCAGCACGCGTCCCTCCCAGCGATGATGAAAAACCGGCTCGTTGGGCTCGGGCTCGACCTTGCCGAAACCGTCCATGCCGCCCATGTCGTGGACGCCGTCCATCAGGCCACCTCGCTTGGGTTTTTCGGCAGGCCGGTGCCGACCATACTGTCGCGCGTAATCAACTTGGCAAGCTGCGCCTCGCTCCAGCCTTCGGTTCCAGCCGGACGCATGGGCACAACCAGGTATCGGGTCTCTGCCGTCGAATCCCAAACCCGGACCTCTGTCTCAGCAGGCAAGGTTACACCGAAATCCGCCAGGACCGCGCGCGGTTCTTTCACCACGCGCGAGCGATAAGCGAAGGACTTGTACCAGGTCGGCGGCAGGCCGAGCACATCGGTCGGATAACAGGAGCACAGCGTGCAGACGATCATATTGTGCTGCTGCGGCGTGTTCTCGACGGCAATCAGGTGCTCGCCCACGCGCCCGACTTGTTGCGCTATCGTCGCCACCGCCTTGCTCGCGTCGTCGAGAAGAGCTTGGCGAAACCCAGGATCGCACCACGCCTTGGCGATCACCTGCGCGCCGATATGCGGGCCGATTTTGGTTTCGTAAAGCTCGACGATGCGGTCGAGCGCGGCGGGTTCGATATAGCCCTTATCGACGAGAATCGTTTCCAGCGCGCGCACCCGGAGATCCATCTCGGTTAGATTGGAGCCCTCATCGTGATCATGTTCATGTTCAGCCATGGGCGAAATATAGCCAACGAAAGCTTCGGCGTCTACCAGAAAACGAAAGCGCGGATACCAGCCACCTAATCAAGGGACCCGGTCAGGTCTAGATTCGCGACCGCCAACAGGCGATTTTTTGACGACGATCGGGATCGCACGCCTCTCTTGAAATAGATCTCATTTCGTCTGAATGTTTGGTACTTGCCCAAAACTATCCAAGCGTTGTATGATTATGACATTCGAACCATCCACGACTAGAACTTGTGCGTTAAATTATGACCGATAAACAATTGATCTCCCGGGTGCGAGTCGATCCGAGGATCTGCTCGGGCCGTCCCTATATTTACGGCACCAGAATACATATCGCGATCATTCTCGACGCGCTCAGCGAAGGCCTTGCTCCGGAAGAAGTCCTCGAACACTACCCCGATCTTGAGACGGACGATCTGCGCGCCGCCGTCGCCTACGCCTGCAAGCTCGCTGAGGAGAATGGCGGGTTGGCGGTGCTTCACCCGCAACGCAGCATCAAAGAGTGCTGTCAGCTAAGATGACATGAATCGCGCTGGGTTCTAGCCAAACCGTCACCGTGGACTCCCTCACTCAGGTCGCAGAACTGACCGCGCGGCCGTTCTACCGAGCCGACAAGTTCAAACCCAGGGCAATCGATAACCATGCGGTGATGTTCGCGGGCGCTGAAGATCTCCCGGATCTTTCCGTCAAATCTAAGTGGGCTACCCTGACCTGGCCCGGACGACGCGACACGCACAGCGTTGGCGCGGATAGAGAGATTTACCCGCGATCCCACGAGAAATTTCTCCGATACCAGTATAGCTAGCGCACCGATCGCAACTCTGGTGGATTTTCCATCCGACGCTCCGACGGTTCCGGCGAGGCAATTTTCCAAGCCGACTATTGCGGCGACCAGATCGTTTGAAACTACTATCACACAAACTCACGCGCTTCCGCCGGCGGCGTGCGGCTGTCTGAGCCGGTAGATCATCGTCCGTGACATGTGCGCCCTACACCGGCCCACGCTCGCCAAAGATCCAGTGCCGCTTCATCTGCGCGCCATAGGTCAAACCGAAGCGGCGCTTGGCCACCTCGGTGATCACACTGACCGCCTCGTCGGCGGAGTCGGTGACGGTGATCCGTTCAAGATCGATAGCGTCGATGGTCCGCGCCTTGACCAACCGCTCGGACATGAATTCGAGCAACGGCGCCCAAAACTCCTTGCCCATCAGAACCAACGGAAACTCACGAATCTTCGCGTTCTGAATCAAGGTCGCGGTCTCAAAAATCTCATCCATGGTGCCAAAGCCGCCGGGCAAGGCGATGAACGCATAGGAGTATTTCACCAGCATGACTTTGCGCACGAAGAAATAACGGAAGGTAACCCAGTGGTCGAGATAAGGATTATGCTCCTGCTCCTGAGGCAGGACGATATTGCAGCCGATCGAGCGGCCGCCAACATCTTTGGCGCCGCGATTGGCCGCTTCCATGATCCCTGGGCCGCCGCCGGTCATCACCGTGAAACCCGCGGTGGCCAGATCCGGCGCCCACCTGGCGCGCCATGCGATAGTAAGGATTGACTTCGGTAAAGCGCGCCGAGCCGAACACGGTGACGCACGGGCCGGCAAAATGAAGCGCGCGAAAGCCGCGGATAAACTCGCAAAAGATCCGCGCCGCCCGCGCCACCTCGGTTAAGCGGCGCTGCGGCCCCTCGAGAAAGCGCACAACCTCCGGCGATCCGGGGGTTACGCCCCAACCATCGATCGCGACGATCTCATCGTTCTCATTCGACATCGCTTCACAACTCCTGCGCTAGCTAGACTTTTTGACGGCCGATTCGCCAACGGCAAGAAACCGTCGAGAAACCTATTCCCACTCGATGGTGGCGGGCGGCTTGGAGGAAATATCGTAGACCACGCGGTTGACGCCGCGCACTTCGTTGAGGATGCGGTTGGAGATCCGGCCGAGCAAATCGAACGGCAGCGCCACCCAGTTGGCGGTCATGCCATCCTGGCTATCGACCACGCGCAGCGCCACGACGTTCTCGTAGCTGCGCTCGTCGCCGACCACGCCGACGGTTTTGACCGGCAACAGCACCGCAAACGATTGCCAGACCTTGTCGTACAGCCCCGCCGCTTTGATCTCGTCGAGGACGATGACATCGGCGTCGCGAAGAACCTTCAAGCGCGCCTCGGTCACCTCGCCGAGCACGCGAATCGCCAGTCCCGGCCCAGGGAACGGCTGGCGCTGGATCATCTCAGTGGGCAGGCCGAGCTCTTTACCGAGCACGCGCACTTCGTCTTTGAACAGTTCGCGCAACGGCTCGATCAGTTTGAACTTCATGTCAGTCGGCAGGCCGCCGACATTGTGGTGCGACTTGATCGTCGCCGAGGGCCCCAACACCGACACCGATTCGATGACATCGGGATAGAGCGTGCCCTGGGCCAGAAACTCCATCTCGCCCAGCTTACGCGCTTCTTCCTCGAAAATTTGGATAAATTTGTAACCGATCCGCTTGCGTTTCACTTCAGGGTCTTCGACCCCTTTCAGTTCCGAGAGAAACGGCTCGGTGGCGTCGGCATAGCGAAAGCTCGCGCCGAATCGTTCGGCGAATAGGCTGCACACATGCTCGGCTTCGTTCTTACGCAAGAGCCCATTGTTGACGAACACGCAGATCAGCCGCTCGCCGATCGCACGATGCACCAAGGTCGCCGCCACCGAGGAGTCGACGCCGCCGCTCAGCGCGCAAAGCACCCGGCCATCGCCCACTTGCTGGCGAATTTTCCGCACCGAGCTTTCAATGAAATGCTCCATGGTCCAATCGGGCTGGTCAGCGCAGATGCGAAAAACGAAATTATCGAGCACTTGGCGGCCGCGCGCGGTATGGGCGACCTCGGGATGGAACTGCAAACCGAAAAAGCGCCGCGTCGGATCGGCGAAGGAAGCGATCGGCGAGTTGTCGCTATGGGCCAAGATGTCCCAACCCTTGGGGAAGCTCGTCATCTTGTCGCCATGACTCATCCACACCTGAGTGGGCTCGCGCTTGGAAAAACCGTGGAACAAATCGTTGTCGTGGTCGATGACCAGTTGCGCCGGTCCGTACTCGCGCCGATCAGCGCGCGCCGCGGCACCGCCGAAGTGGAGGTTGATAACACCCATGCCGTAACAGATGCCGAGAAACGGCACCGGCATCGCGAACAGCTCGGCGGAAACTTTTGGCGCGTCGTCTTGATAGACGCTCGCCGGCCCGCCGGAGAGGATGATTCCTTTCGGGTCGAGCGCGGTTATTTTGTCAAGCGCGACGTTGAATGGATGGATCTCGCAGTAGACCTTGGACTCGCGGATACGGCGGGCGATCAGTTGGGTGTACTGCGAACCGAAATCGAGGACGACAATCATTCTATTCGATAATTTGGCGCTTCCTTGGTGATAAACACATCATGCACATGACCTTCGCGTAGCGCCGCCGAAGTGATCTGCATGAATTTCGCTTTGCTATGGAGCGCGCCGATCTCTTTGCAGCCGAGATAGCCCATGCCGGCGCGCAAGCCGCCCACCAGTTGTAAAATATTCGACGACAACGAGCCCTTGTAAGGCACCCGGCCTTCGATGCCTTCCGGCACCAATTTGTTGGAATCCATCACATCGGCCTGGCCATAACGGTCGCGGCTGCCCTGCCCCATGGCGCCGATGGATCCCATGCCGCGGTAGGCTTTGTAGGTGCGTCCTTGATAAAGGATGGTTTCGCCGGGGCTCTCTTCGGTACCGGCGAACAGGCTGCCGATCATCACCGAGTGCGCGCCGGCGGCCAGCGCCTTGGTGATATCGCCGGAAAATTTGATGCCACCGTCGGCGATTATGGCAACGTTATGCTTGGCCGCCGCCTTGGCACAACTGCCAATGGCGGTGATCTGCGGCACGCCGACCCCGGAGACGATCCGCGTCGTGCAAATCGATCCGGGACCGACGCCGACCTTGACCACGTTGACACCGGCTTCGATCAATGCGCTCGTGCCCTCGCCGGTGGCGACGTTGCCGGCGGCGATGTCGAGATCGGGATAACGACGGCGAATTTGGCCGACGACATCGAGGACATTTTTCGAATGGCCATGGGCCGTGTCCACGGCGATCAAATCGACGCCCGCGCGCACCAGCCCCTCCACCCGCGGTTCCCAATCGCTGATACCCACCGCCGCGCCGACGCGCAGCCGGCCGCGTTCGTCCTTGCAGGCGCCGGGATATTGAATGGTCTTCTGAATGTCTTTGACGGTGATCAAGCCCTTGAGCTCGAAATTGTCGTCGACCACCAGCAGTTTCTCGATGCGATGGCGGTGCAGCAATTCTTTGGCGGTCTCGAGATCGACGCCCGGCCGCACCGTCACCAGATTATCCTTGGTCATCACCTCGGAGACCTTGCGGTCGAGTCGGCGCTCGAAGCGCAGATCGCGATTGGTCAGAATGCCGACCAGCTTGCCGTTCTTAGTCACCGGCAGACCGGAGATGCCGTACTGCGTTCATGATCTCCTGGGCGTCGGAGATCTTTTGATCCGGCGCGATGGTGATCGGATCGCTGATCATGCCGCTCTCGAATTTTTTGACTTTCTCGACTTCCGCCGCCTGCGCCCAGACCGAAAGGTTGCGGTGAATGATGCCGAGCCCGCCCTCCTGGGCCATGCCGATGGCGGTCTTGGATTCGGTCACCGTATCCATCGCCGCGCTGACCAGCGGGATACTGAGGCGGATGCGATCGGTCAGGCGGGTCGACACATCGATATCTTTCGGCAGCACCGACGACTCGGCGGGGATCAGCAAGACATCGTCGAAAGTTAGACCGACGGGCAGGACTTCCTGCTCTAACATGGCTCACCTCCGCGCCGAAGTAAAAAAAAACCCAGACCTGGGCCTGGGTTGTGGACGCACACCGATTGTTTCAAAGCAAACATGAAGTCTTATACCAAGAAATATTTTTCACGGCAAGAACAGCCAAGATTGAGCCACTGTCATCAATATGGTAGCTAAAGACACCGAACATGCCGCTTTACGAATACGAATGCACCAAGGGCCATCGCTTCGAAGCGATCCAGAAGGTCTCCGACAAGCCGCTCAAGAAGTGCGACAAGTGCCGCGCCGGCGCCAAACGAGCGGTGTCGCAGACCACCTTGCTGCACAATCACGGCGTCCATGTCTTCGACCGGGTCACCGGCGACGATGTCCTGCGCGGCCGCCCGTCATCCTGAAGTCCTTCAAGAAAGACAAGTTCTAGCGCACTCGCAAAAGCAGCGGCGCAGCTAACGTGGCCCAATCCGCCATTTTCCGTCTCGTATCAATTATCCGATCAACCGAGCATTTCGCGATCGGGGTATGAACTCCGCTCGCGACCAAATGGGATGTTCAACCCCCTTTGGAAACCCCAGCAATTTTGTGCCGCAGCAAGCTGCGGGGAAGATTAGATTCAAAAGAATCCGTTTGTGCTCGAGAGCCGCCTTTGTTAGCGTACGGGCGCTTCTCAACCGGTTATGCTCGCCAAGGTCAACAGCGCCGCTCTTTATGGTATCGATGCACTCCGCGTCGAAGTCGAGATCGATCTCGCTTCCGGCTTGCCGCAACTGGCAACCGTCGGCTTGCCCGAAGGCGCGGTCAAAGAAAGCAAAGACCGCATCCGCGCCGCGGTGAAAAATTGCGGCTACACCTTTCCCGCCAAGCGCATCACCATCAACCTCGCGCCCGCCGACATCAAAAAAGAAGGCTCGGCCTACGACCTGCCGATGGCCATCGGCATTCTCGCCGCCGAGGGCACTTTCGAGAAAACTCTCCTCGACGACTATTTTCTCATCGGCGAGCTTTCCCTCGACGGCTCGGTCAAACCGGTGCGCGGCGCGCTGTCGATCGCCATGGCCGCCAAGAAAGAAAAAGTCCGCGGCCTGATACTCGCCCGAGCAAAACGCCTCGGAAGCCGCTGTGGTAAGCGAAGTCGAAGTGCTGGGCGTGCGCGATCTGCCGCAGGTCGTGGAATTTTTGAACGGCACCCGAACCATCACCCCCACCAGCGCCAACCTCGACGATCTGTTCAGCCAGCACTCGCAATACAACGCCGACTTCAACGACGTCAAAGGCCAGCAGCATGTCAAACGCGCCCTCGAAGTGGCCGCCGCCGGCGGCCACAACGTCATCCTCGTCGGCCCGCCCGGCTCGGGCAAAACCATGCTGGCCAAACGGCTGCCGACCATTCTCCCCGATCTGACCTTGGCCGAAGCCCTGGAGACCACCAAGATCCACAGCGTCATGGGCACGCTCGGCGGCCAAGCGATCATCGCCACCCGGCCGTTCCGCTCGCCGCACCACACGATCTCCGACGCCGGTCTCGTCGGCGGCGGCACGGTGCCGAAGCCGGGAGAAGTCTCGCTCGCGCACAACGGCGTCTTGTTCCTCGACGAGCTGCCGGAGTTTCGCCGCAATGTTCTTAGAAGTCATGCGCCAGCCTTTGGAAGACGGCAACATCACCGTCTCCCGCGCCATGGGCTCGATCAACTACCCGGCGAGCTTCATGCTGGTCGCCGCGATGAACCCCTGCGTCTGCGGATTTTTTACCGATCCCCAGAAGGAATGCACCTGCACGCCGCTGCAGATCCAACGCTACCGCTCGAAAGTCTCCGGCCCGCTCTTGGACCGCATCGACATCCAAGTCGAAGTCCCCGGCCTGCGCTATCAAGAGCTCGCCAGCAAAGATGCCGGCGAACGTCGAACGTCATTCGCCAGCGCGTCAACGACGCGCGCAAGATACAACTGCAACGCTTCGAGAAAACCAAGCTCCACGCCAACGCCCAGATGGGCGCCAAAGAGATCAAGCGCTACTGCGCGGTGAAAGAAGATGCCGAGAAGCTGCTGGAGACCGCGATCAACAAACTCGGCTTGAGCGCGCGCGCCTACAGTCGAGTCTTAAAAGTCGGACGAACCATTGCCGACCTCGCCGGCGCGGAAAGTATCGAATCGTCGCACATCGCCGAGGCGATTCAGTATCGGAGTTTGGATCGGAGCATGTAAAGATCACCCTCGACACCTGTTTATCCTTGGCGCCGCACCCACTTTCAGTTCGCTCCTCGTCGGGAACGACTCTGCAACCAAAAAATCGCAACATGATCCGCGCGACCTTATACCCGGCCAGCCTGTGGTGATGTCGTCGAACCAATGGTGGATCGATCCGACGCGGACAAGTCGCGCCAAGAGATTGCATCAGGGGGAGGCCTAACCAAGTTGTTTTCCTTAGTGTAGACCGGCGTCTTCTCCGACCCTTCCGGCACGAACGGCTGAGACAGCGCCGCGCAGGGACAGACTTTGCGCAGCTCACGACTCTCCGGCTCTCGGAATTCGCGTGAGAGACAATCTGCCGAAAAGTGCTGAGGCTGCGCAGCGTTTAGTTTTGAGCATTTCAAAGCCGCGCAACCGTACTCGTATTATTGCCATTTTTGTGGTTACAGTTGCTTCAATCAATTCTAATTTCTCTTAGTTTGTTGTAATGCCTGTGTTATGTCTCGAATCGAGGAGAGTTTTTGGATTGCCTGTACAGATTCGATGATTGTGCATTGTTGAACATCAGTGAGTAGTGTACCTACGGAATCTCTGAACTTCGTGACTGTTTGATCCCAGCCTTTCAAATCGCTGGGGACCAGAAGTGGTTCATCGAGTCGCGAGCCGTTTCTGAGTACCACGATTAGCGAAGGTGCATCGGCGATATGCCGACAACGATCGATTAACCCGACGATTGCCGGCTCTTGCAAACGTCGGTCGCTGAAGTCGTTAGGTCGGAGACGTCTATAAACAAGAGCGTTAGCAAGGCAAAACGGCATACTGAAGCGTCCTTCAAAACCTCGTTTAGGGTTCTGCCGAACCAGTGGGTATGGCTTCAAGTCAGCTTCGATTAGTTCAACATCGGCCGCACTCACGGCATGCTTCTCGACGAGTCTGAGCATCGCCTCGACGGATGCATGGCTAGCGGTGCATGACGCGAACGGTTTAATTTTAATATCGCGCTCCAGTTCAAACTTGTCGCCAAGATGTTCTCCGAGGCCCATCAACACTTCTTCAGGAATAGGTCCGAGCGCTTCGAGAAGACCATATCGTCCTTCTAGAGCAGTCTCGTCTGACGTGAATCCTTCTGCTGCGAGAAGCGCGCAAGTAATTCCAGTCGCAGCGGCATGGCCGACACGAAACGGCTTGGCCATCGTTCCGCCGTCTCTGGTGAGTGCGCCGCACGATCCCGCGGCTAAGCCGATCGCTGCTGAAGTCTGGTCCACGTCCAGACCCAATACCTTACTTGCGGCACATGTCGAAGCTATCGGCCCCAAGATGCCATTCGAATGCCAACCTTTCGCGCCCGGACCAATGCCGCTCGAGCGCTTCGAGAATAGCCCGTCGAGCGCCGCGCGAACTTCTCGGCCGACAACAAAAGCCTCTAGTGCTTTAGCGCCGGATGAATCGAATTCCTCGGCCGCAGCGATCGAGACCGCCAGAGTATAAGTCGAGGCGTGATTTCTGTCATCATAGTCCAGGGCGTGCGCCAGCGTTCCGTTCAACAGTACGGCATCGCGCATATTCGAACGAAGCGGAGTACCCCAGATTGTACAAGAACCGGGTGCGGCATTCTTGCCGGCGAAACGCACTAGCTTCTCACCGATCTCCTGCGACGCAGCTAGTACCGCCACCCCGAGACAATCGAGAATCGCTATCTTGGCATTATCCACTGCTTTTTGCGGGACTTTCTGCAAAGTCAGGCCAGCTGAGAACTTGGCCAACTTAGTGGACAAGCCGCTACGTAAGTCCATACTTTGTTGATCCATCTGTGAATTGCCCCTCGAACTCCAGTCGAATCCTTCGCTCATGAACAGCGCTGGATCAGCTCATGCCTAGAAGTTTTCTTAAGCGCATCTTCGCCTCTTCCGGTACATCCAAGATTTGCTTGACCGTTTGTTGAACCTTATCGCCGGGCAGCGGCTCGTCGTCCGGGAACCCCGCTTTCTTGGAATCGGCGATATATTCGGCATCGTGAACGGTGTCCCAAAAAGCCTTGCGCAAAAGTTTGACGATATCATCGGGAAGTCCGGGAGGACCCAGCATCGGGTAAGCGTTCTCATAAGTGAAGCTGATAGTCTCAGCCACGCTGCGCCACGATTTGTCCGGTGCAAGCTCGATCAACGTAGAGACATCGGGAAGGTCGCGGATCCGCTTCTCGGCGATCTGAACGATCACGGCCGCAAAAGGTTTGCTGCTGCCGAATTGTTTAAACCAGGTAGAATGTCTCGCTCTCGCAGAACTCCAGATAAGACCGCACCTCATATCGGCTTCGCCGCGTTCAATGGCGAGGTCGATGGCCGACCCGCCCGCATAGCCGGACACAACCTGCAGATTTAGGCCAGTGAACTGTTTCACGAGTAAGGCAACCACCGCACCGATGCTGGAGCCACCGGACTCCGCGTTGCGCAGCAGCGTGCCTGCGGAGCGCTTGATCGCTTCTTGGAGCGTACCGCCGCCTCGATCGATGCGCACGGCACAAACCGCGTCTCCCGTTGTTAGATTACCAATCCAATGAAACCGATCGGCTTTGTATTTAACGTTTGGATCTCCAATGGCCTCCTGGATCTCCGTTCCCCTAAGAATCTGTGCGATCGTCAGACCGTCCGGTTTAACGAGATTATACAAATGGTTTCTCGCTCGAAGACCACCCGCACCGGGCATATTTTCAACGACCACAGTGGGGCTTCCCGGCAGATATTTCGGCGCATGCCTAGCAAAAATGCGCGTCTTCAAGTCATTACCGGCGCCCGGTCCGGATCCAACGAGAATCTGCAGCGTTTTGCCTTTATAGAAACCTTCCTGCTGCGCCGAGGCTGAATGGCCAAAAATAAACACACCGACGACTGCTATCGCGAGGATGTATCCAGACAATCTCATAATAACTCCGGAGATTCGCACTCATTCAACGCCGTAAAACTTTGCAGCGTTCTTCCAGGTTAAGTTTCGCCTTATCTCATCGGACACACCCTGGAACTGAGCCTTAATGATATCTTTGGAGTGCGGCCAAGTCGCGCCGCCGTGCGGGTAGTCGCTCGCCCACATCACGTTATCAACTAGATTGAGGGCTTGTGAACCGAGAACACCGACGCGATCGTCCTGAAATGTAATGAAAACCTGCCGTCTGATACACTCGGTCGGTAGCGCTTCGATGGTCGGTGATTCGGGCGCCTCTGAACGCGCTCGGGCGACGGACCCATCCATTTTGGCAAAAAATGGGTACAACCAGGACAATTCGTACTCGGCAAAAACGAACCGAAGCTTCGGAAATCGATTGAGTACGCCACCAAACACAAGGTCCGTGAGCAGGGCCAGAGGCTCCAGGATTGCGCGCCTGACTGCATTGCGGCCCTGCTGTAACTGAGTGATAACTTTCATACGAGCGGCCATTCGATCTCTGCCCTGCAATATATTCACGTGAAAATGGATGGGATAATCTAAATCTTGGGCGACTGCCCACAACCGATCGAATTCCGGATCAGCGTAACTCATGCCATCCGGAAGGCCTGACGGTAGCACGACACCCTTATGCCCGAGCTTCACGCAACGTTTCATTTCGTCAATCGACCATGCGAGATCGAGAGCAGACAAGAGACCAAGACCGAGGAGCCGATCCGGCGCCGCCTCGCAGTAGTCGCATAACCAATCGTTGTACGATCTGAGCCCGGCTTGCTGGAGCGGAACCTCTTCGCCTTTCAAGCTATAAAAATTGCGCGCCATGCTCGGATAAAGAACCTCCATTTTGACTCCATCGAGATCCATATCGCTCAATCGCGCCAACGGATCCCAGGGCCCGCGCCAGTTCTCCCACTTAAAATTCTCAATTACTTTGCGAACCCCGCCGCCCTCTTTCTCAACTCCTGCCGTAAACGTCATACCCACGGGATCAGGCTCATGGCCGTCGAACACCATGTATAGACCTTTACGGCCGGGCGGATCTTGAACGAAATGAGGACCGTGAGCGCGCAACTGTTTAGGGATACGCTCCCATGCTGCGGGTGGTTCGTTAACGTGTGAATCAGCCGAGAAATTTGTCGCCTCGTCCATGATATGCCTCCTAGTATTCAGCTGCGATATTTTGCTGGACGCTAGATCAGAACCCTTATCAAGTATTTGCAAATATTCTTTCAAATCGGTATCAAAATGAAATAATTCTGTCAATTGAGAAAACAGGGACGACCCAAACGACGAATCGAAAGACACTATTATCGTGGACCTAATCAACCGAGTTCAGCATCGCTATAACACGCTAAGTAAAATCCAACGGAAGATTGCCAACTATCTTGCGAGTGATGGAATTGCGGCATCGTTTGATTCCATCACGGAGCTGGCTCCGAAAATCGGCGTAAGTGAAGCGTCGTTGGTCAGGTTCGCCAAGCAGCTTGGATACAAAGGCTATCCGAGTTTTCGCAAGGAACTTCAAGCCGAATTCAGAAAAACAACCGGAAACGTCTCGCGCTTTCGCCACGCGGTCACGAGCGTTTCGGACGAACGCTTTCCGGAGTCGCTATTTCAAAGCGACATTGAACTGATCGAGGAGACGCGATCGAAGTTGACTGAAGCTGCGTTTACCGAAGCTGTTGACATGGTCGGCCGCGCGAATAAAATTTTTATCATCGGGTTTCGCGCGGCTTTTTCACTCGCTTATTTTCTGTATTTTCGTTTTGTCCGGCTTCGAATGGACGTGCGGCTTATCACCGTAACCGGCGGTACATCTCTAGTTGAGCAGCTCGCGTTACTCGAAAAAGGCGATCTAGTCATTGCCCTCGGGTTTGACGAAATCCCACGGGAAACAAGGGTGACCATCGATTTTGCGGTGAAGCATCGAATTCCGGTGCTAGGGGTTAGTCACATTCCGACATCGGAAATCGCGCGAACCTCGACGCTATGCCTAGTGGGTTGTCGCCGGCCCCACCGAACTCAGTCCCTCGCGCCTTCGATGTCACTGCTGAATGTTTTAGCTATAGCCGTCGCAGCGCGCAACAAGCCCAAGGCGGTTCGCGCGCTTCGCCGTTTGGACGCGATCGAGCAGCGTTACCTCAAAGCGAAACACGCGCGAGGCTTATAAAGCGAAAAGGTTACTTTCTTTCCGGTCTGCGGGCGGTCATGCGGGTCGCAATGATCGCTCTGCGCGCCTGGCCCCGGGGGAAAAAACGGGGTGAGCGTCCCTGTTTGAATGAACATGCATCTCGACGACGGATCTAGCGGGGCGGAGCATATCGAATCGTCGCACATCGCCGAGGCGATCCAGTATCGGAGTTTGGATCGGAGCATGTAATCGGCCCTCGTGCGGTCCCCTGGCTCGCTAACTATCTGACGCGGAGTCGGCAGCGACCACAAATTTAAACACATCATCAATAGCATTCGCTTCTTTTCGAGTCGTGCGCCGTCAAGCGCAAACGATCAGCGTTTACGACTCCGCCATCGCCACAGCGCGAGGCGTATTCCCACGCACAGTTTAATAACGGCTTGACACCCAGTGTTAGGGCCAGTCTAGCGCGGAACGATGCCGACGTAGCTGTCCGCGGTCGCGCTATCCTATTTTTTTTCGCGCTGATTCGCCGTAGGTATTCAAGCAGACTGAGAATTGAGTGGCCCTACAGTTGCTGTAAGAACCTCTCGCGCATGGGACATAGGGGACCGTAGAAATTGTCCAGCCTGCAATTCCGCATTTGTGGCTTAGGAGGGATTAAGGTTTTCTTGATTGTCCTACGATTACTCACGAGGACAACTTCACGCTCGGATGAGAGGGCGCTGAAGCTGATACAGAGCACAAACCAGAATTGCCCTTTTGTATCGGCCACCATTGCGGTTCGGGTCATTATGAGGTCACCGACTCCCCAGTCCCTAGCAACGGGTAGGTGCTATTACATTTCGATATTAATAAATCGGTGAAGATCCCACTGTGCATATGACGGCTGGTAACTGAAGTCGCGTTTCAATCGGATAGAATCCAATCCAATGTTCGGCCCATATGTATAATCGTCACTTTGGTTTCCTGGAATCACCTTTTGGCATGGCCCCCGATCCGCGTTTCTTTTACGGCAATCCGGTCTACCTGGAAGCCTATGCCAACCTCCGCTACGGCATCGAGGCAAAAAAAGGCTTCATCGCCATCACCGGCGAAGTAGGAACAGGAAAAACCATGTTGTTGCGCAAATTAATGCGCAGCTTCGAGGACACGATCGATTTCGTTTTCATCTTTAATACCAATCTGACGTTCAACGACCTGCTTCGCGCCATATTGCATGACCTGGGCTTAGATACGCAGGGAAAAGACAAATTGGCGATGTTTGATGCACTCAACACCTATTTGGTCGAGCAGGGCAAGAAAGACCATATCGTTTGTGTGCTGATCGATGAAGTCCAGAACTTGAGCGATGAATCGCTCGAAGGATTGAGGCTCCTCTCTAATCTCGAGACCGATAATGAAAAGCTATTGCAAATCGTGATGATGGGCCAGCCCGAGTTCAAGGCAAAACTAAAGCAGTCTAACCTGCGCCAGCTTAAGCAGCGAATCGCACTTCAATTCGAGCTTGCTCCTCTTACGGACGAAGAGGTTGGTTCTTATATCAATTTTCGGCTCCAATCCGCCGGTTGTAAAAGAAAAGACCTGTTCCATCCCGACGCTGTTCAGAAGATCGTACTTTATTCCAAGGGCATCCCACGGCTGATCAATGTCATCTGTGACAATGCGCTGATTACGGCCTTTGCAGCCTCCCAAAAAACAGTTTCAGCAACTATGATCCAAGAAGTGGCTGACGATCTCGACTTAGATTCGAAAACCCGGCCTGTCGAAACCACCAACGTTTATATTGCACCACCATCCGACACGGAAGCAGCACATCTGATTCGTGAAGCGCCTAACCGTGGGGTTCAGCAAAATCTGAGTCGACCGATAAATGCTCTGGTCGGAACGTTTTTAGTCATTCTCGTCGTTGTCCTCATATCTGTCGTTACCGACCCGCAAAGCTTTTTTTCACTTACCCGGAAAGCTTTTGAATCGTCTAAAGATAACTCTATCAAACGGGTTCTGGCCGTTCACCAAGACGCCAGCCCGCAGATGACTAATGCGGAAGCCGATAATGCAGGTGGCCGGAACCCATCAACTGAGTTCAAATGGAACCAGCCGGTGATCATTCAATACGGTTCCACCATTTATGAAATCGCGAATCATACCTATGGATCGAATGCGATTCTTGGTATGGACTTGATCAAAGATTTTAATCCTCAAATCAAAGACCTCAATTGGGTCTCCGCCGGCCACAAGCTCATACTGCCTGCTCTCACGCGGGAAACGTTGGTACGAAAGCATGGCGATGGTTCGTATCGTTTTATCGTAGCGTCATATATCAAGCGAACGGAAGCCGATGAATTGGCCAGTCGCATAGCCCAGGAAGGGTATCAAGTTATTATCACACGGAGAAAAGTTTCGAACGATCTGTTGCTCCATCGGCTTGAAATTGACGGTTTAAAAACCCTCGAAGAGGTTACAGAAAGCCTGAAAACCGGACTAAAGAAAAAATGGTTTACATTGTCTGGCTAGGCATCGAATACAGAGTGAGCCGTCGACGTAGCAGTGGTTGTAGACAAACGGTCGCTCATGGGACCTGTTCGTTTACCGCCGAGCGGAACAATCTTAAATTATCCAGCGCTTGATCGCTTGACCGATAAATGGGTTGCTAACAACACCGAAGCTTGTTCCACGTCGGTTCATTCCAACGGCTTCAACTCGCCGAGCATGGTCGGTATCAATTCCGTAACGGTTGGATGAATATGCATGGCGCGCTGGATCACGGTATAGGGCGCTTTGGCATACATCACATCCAGGATCGAATGGATCACCTCATCGCACTCAATGCCGAGGAGCGACGCGCCGAGGATTTCTTTGCTCTCAGCGTCGATAAGAACTTTCATAAATCCTTGGGTCTCGCCTTTCTCCACAGCGCGGCCAACCCGGGTCATCGGGCGTTTCCCAAGTAAAGCTTTGCGCCCGGTTTTGCGCACTTCCGCCTCGGTCATTCCGGCTCGCCCCAACGGCGGATCGATGTAGAGCGCGTAGGCGGTGATGCGGTCACTCACCCGGCGCGGGTCGCCGTCCAGGAGATTGGCGGCGACGATTTCGTAGTCGTTGTATGCCGTATGCGTGAATGCTCCTCGCCCATTGCAATCGCCCAGGGCGTAGAGGCCGGAGACGTTGGTGCGGAGTTGATCGTCCACCTCGATGTAGCCACGCTGATCGATCGTGACCCCCGCGTTTTTCAGTCCGAGGTCGTCGGTGTTCGGCACCCGGCCCATGGCGAGAAGTAAATGCGAACCGACGACGGTCTTATCGCCGCCGCTGCAATCGACGTTGACGGCCACCTTGTCGCCGCGCTTTTCCAAGGCGATGCATTGGGCGCTCAGTCGAAGGTTGATGCCTTCGGCTTCAAGGATTGCGCCGATGGCTTGGGAAACGTCCACATCCTCGCGCTGTATCAAGCGCGGCGCCATTTCGACTATCGTCACCTCACTGCCAAAGCGGCGGTACATCTGGGCGAACTCCAAACCGATATAGCTGCCGCCGATGACGATCAGATGCTCGGGCACAAAGTCTACATCCATCATGGTCGAGTTGGTGAAATAGCTGACCTGATCGTGGCCGGGCAACGCGGGAGTTGCGGCGCGCCCGCCAACGTTGATGAAAATTCTCTCGGCTTCGATAATCTCATCGCCGACACGCACCTGATGCGCATCTTCAAAGCGCCCGTGGCCTTGGTAGATCGTCACATTCTCAGTGCCTCTCAACCACTGCTCCAGGCCTTCATTGGAGCGGCGGACCACCGCATCCTTGCGCGCTTTGACTTTCTTCATGTCGACGGTGATCGAACCATCGATCGTCACGCCAAATTCCTCGCCGCGGCGCGCGACATGCGCCGCGCGCGCGCTGGCGATCAGCGTCTTGGTTGGAATGCAGCCGTTGTTGACACAGGTGCCACCGAAGCGTTTGCGTTCGATGATCGCCACTTTCATTCCGGCGCCGGCTAATCGCCCGGCAAGCGATGGACCGGCCTGGCCAGTGCCGATAATGATAGCGTCATATTTAGTTGCCATTGTATTGGACCTCCAAATCGTCGAACCGAGTCAATATCTCTACGATATGCTTAGCAGCTGCTGAAAAAAAAGTTCGGAATGCTTCGACGGCCTCGGCCTGAACGGAAAGTCTTCAATGAGATCGATGCCTCTCCGTTCGTCCACTCTGCCTGTCGCCGTGATGGCATCCAGCTTGGCCTGGTCGGTGTGGTTATTTTGCATCGTGAAAAATAATTCCCAAAGTGTATCGCTCGCCGGAACGCACGGTGCTGACGCCGTGACGAAGGTTGGCCCGGTAGTAGCCGCGCGCGCCAATGGTCGATGGCATTGTCATCGGAAATTTCTCGCAGCAATTTATTTATACAACAGTGGAACGGGTTTCGAGAGCCAGAAGCGCGGCTTTCGTGGCGATCCCGCCGGCAAAGCCGGTAAGCGATCCGTCCGCGCCGACGACCCGGTGACAGGGCACGATGATCGACAAAGGATTCTTGCTGTTGGCGGCGCCGACGGCGCGAGCGGCTTTGGCAGAACCGATCGCCTTGGCCAGATCGAGATAGCTCCTGGTTTGACCGAACGGTATCTCTCTCAAGGCGCGCCAGACCTTCTTCTGAAACTCGCTGCCGCCGGGCTGAAGCGGAAGATCGAAGCAGGTTCTTGCGCCGGAGAAATATTCCCTAAGCTGGCGCTCTGCCTCCAACAAGATGGGCTGCTGCGGCGCCAACGTTGCGATATCAAGCTTTACTCGGTTTGGCTGCTCGCGTTCCCAGAGAACCGCCACCAAAGCGTTGGAGTTTGCGACCAGTTTGAGCTTGCCGACGGGGGATTCGAACTCTTTGTAAAGTAGCGTCATGGTCATTCTCCTTTTTGCTTTTCGACAGGCTTCGAGCGAATTCCTGCCACAGATACGTCGCCGCGTAGGCTCGCCAGGGTTTGATCAGTGCCAAATCCAGCTCAGGATGAAGCAAAAGCGCGCGCTTAAGAATCAAATCCGTCTTGGGAAACGCGTCCGTGTCACCGATGGCCCGCAGGCTGATATATTCAGCCGACCAGGGGCCGAGACCTTTGGTGTCGAGCAGCGCCTTGCGGAACGCTGCGCGATCTTGAGTTTCGCCAAGAGAAATAGCGCCGCTCAGCACGCGCCGGCTGAAGTCGCGTATCGCCTCCCGGCGCGCGATCGTGGTTCTCACCGCGCTCAGATCGGCGTTCGCCAAGACTGCGGCTTCGGGAAACAAGCGGATATTTTCTCCCGACGAAGGATGCGCGATCGCCGCTCCATAATTGAGCACGAGTTGGCCGATCAGATTCGCCCTTTGCTGTGCTGAAACCAATTGCCCCAGGATCGAGCAGATCGCCGTTTCGAACGGATCCCACCCTCGCGGCAGTCGCAAACCCGGAGAGCGCTGGCAAAGCGCTGCGAGCAGAGGAATTCGCCTAAAGCTTTTCCTCAATCACCATGGGATCACAGTCCAAATCGAACATTTTTCTTACTCTCTCGACGACATCTGCTCTTATCTCGGGCTGGTCGGGTGCAATGCGAACTTTGAGCTGCGCCACGCCGACCACTGATTCTATGCGAACAATTCCGGTTCGGCCTGCTATGTGAAACACTCGCTCGAAGGAGTTTGCCGTGACCCGTTCCAGCCCTGGAATCAGATGCGATTGGTAAAATCGCATGATCGCCTGCCAATCGTAGGGTGATTTAAACGGCAGATCGATCTCGATGTCGTCCGTGTCACCAGCCTTGGAGCGCTTCGCCCGTCCTGTCCGTTGGAGTCTCAAGGTCAATCTCTAATCCGGCTGACAGATTTTGCACGCGCGCATGCCGGCTCGTTTCGCCTCTCTAGCATCGGCGAAATACAAGATGCGCGCTCGGTCGACGCGCGCGGCGGTCCGGCAATTGACCCGGCAGTAGATTTTGCTTCCTTGGTGGCCCCAGACGACGTTGTCGGGAAGGCGCACAGCCGCCTGCGCCAGCGCAAAACCCTCGCTGCGCAGTAGTTGCAACTTACGCGGGATGCCCCCGCCATAGCCGCCGATCCCGCCGTCCGAGGCGATCACGCGGTGGCATGGAACATAGATCGGCACCGGATTATTGTGCATTGCATTACCGACCGCTCTCGCTCCCTTGGGCGCCCCGGCGGCGGCGCCCAAAGCCTGGTAGCTGACCACAGCGCCGCGCGGGACTTCCTGGAGCTTATGCAAAATATTCTTTTGGAACGTAGTGGCCACCAGTGTCAAGTCGACTTTTTGGCGCAGCGCTTTTGCCTCTCCGGCGAGATAACGACGAATCTCTTCGCCGACCTCGCTAATCGTCCGTCGATCGTCGACGAGATCGAGTTCGCATCGAAGTTTTGCCATCGTAACCGCCAGGTCGTCACCGTCGAGCAAGTAATGATTGAGCGCGATGCCTCGGCCAGTCATGGCCACGAGCAGATCACCCAACGGTGATTTCACGATGCCCACCGCCGCGTCCGGGCGCCGAATCTGTTTCAGCGCATGATCGACCCGGCTGCGGGATTGACGCAACAATGCATCGATTCCATGTTCTTCTTGGTTTCTGCCGATTGACCCGATGAGCTTTTCGATTTTCATAAACATCACCACATCGACTTGATTTTTCTGATCGCCTGGGAAACATTCGCGCGCGCGCCCTGGGCCGAGCAGTCCATCGCGGCAGCTATCTCCGCGTAGTCCAGACCGGCGAAGCAGCGCAGCTGCAGCGCTTCGCGTTGTTTCGGCGGCAGTGAGCCAATCAGCTCGCGCATGCGCACAACCGCGTAACCGTCGTTTTCACTAAACCCACGATGATGAGCTTTGCCGAGCCGATCCGGCTGCGGATTTTTCTTTTCGACAACAACGATCACCCGCGCTCGGCGCGCACGGTCACGCGCCCGATTACGACACAGGTTGATAGCGATGGCGTATAGCCACGGCCTGACGTCGCTCTCCGGCTCAAGCCGCGGATAGGCGCGATAGGCGCGCAGCCAGGTTTCCTGAAACAAGTCCGCGGCGTCGGCGCCGTTGCCCGACAAGCGCAGCAGATAGCGCAGGATCTCCCGTTGGTGGCGTTGCATGATCTGCTCGAAGGGAAGCGGTATTGGTAATTTCTCGCGCGCCATATGTCTCTTTAAACCCCGCAAACGGGCAAATGTGAAAAATCTCCGTCCAAATAATCAACCGGGCATTTCGCGATCGGGGTATGAACCCCGCTCGCGACCAAAGGGGATGTTCAACCCCCTTTGGAAACCCCAGCAATTTTGTGCCCGCAGCAAGCTGCGGGGAATATTGGATTGAAAGTTGAACCGTCCGCATCAGTTTAGATCGAACAGGATAATCTCAGCGTCTTCGACGGCCGTGAATTCCAATAGCTCTTCCTGACTGACGGCGGCGCCGTCGCCCGCCCGCAAAAGCGTGCCGTTGAGCGTGCCGGCGCCCCGCGCGATATGCGTCCAGGCGCGGCGGCTCGGCTTTAGGCGAAAACTTGCCTGCGCGCCGGAGGCAAAGCGCGCCGCCCAGATCTCGACATTCTGATGCACTGTGACCGATTCATCGCGTCCTGCTTCCGAACCGATGAGAATCCACTTGTTGCGCTGCTCAGCGAGCGGGAATGGCCGTTGCTCGTAAGCCGGCGCCAGCCCCGTCTTGTTTGGCATGATCCAGATTTGCAGGAAGTGCACCGGCTCGGTTGGCGACGCGTTGTATTCGCTGTGACTGATGCCGGTTCCCGCGCTCATCCGTTGGACATCGCCGACGTGAATGACCGAGCTCGTCCCCGTGCTGTCTTTATGCGCCAGCGCTCCTTCGAGCACGTAGGTGACGATATCCATGTCGCGGTGCGAGTGGGTCGGAAACCCGGCGCCGGCAGCGACGCGGTCCTCATTGATCACTCTGAGATCGCTGAAGCTCATGTGTTGCGGGTCGTGATAGTCACCGAACGAGAAGGTGTGACGGCTGTCGAGCCAGTTCAGTTTAGTTCGTCCCCGATCATTACTGCGGCGCAGTTGGATCATGTGAGCCTCCCGATGGAATGATTTCGTTTATGTTCTTGTCAGGCAGCAGCGCCGCTCAGGACAATGCAAGTGAATAAGTTGCTACGCATAATATCCACCGGTGCTCGAGTTAGTGAAGCCATGAATGACAAAGCTGCACTAACGCCGGCATGACGATCCAAGTAAGACAGAGAACAATTGCCGCGGCGACGAGGGCAGAGCTCACGGGGTACGGAAGACCGGAGAGATACGGTACGAGTACAACCGCGATAAGCGCACTGGTCGGCCAGACACCGACCCAGGTCAAAAGCGCCATCTTCCATCGCGGCGGCGAATCCGTGGTGTGAAACCAAGCCTCGAGACCATGCAGTTCTCGATAAGTCCGTTCTCCTTCGGTCAATGTGGCTACCTGCTTCTGCCAT
The DNA here is from genome assembly GCA_963847445.1 of uncultured delta proteobacterium. Classification (GTDB taxonomy): domain Bacteria; phylum Desulfobacterota; class Binatia; order UBA9968; family UBA9968; genus DP-20. The sequence continues at coordinate 114,283 of CAWJZV010000002.1, forward strand.
TGTCCGAACCGGTCCGAGCTATAGAACTCGTCTCGCTCATGCTCGTTGGTGAAAGTTCGCAGAACACCGTACTCGCGAGTGTTCGAGCCCTGCGGGCGGAGATATGAGATGCACCCCCAAGACTCCGTCACGGGCGAGCGAATCCTTGAACAATTCTCGCAGACTTTCCTCGAAGGCGCGCTCGCAACCGGGTTTTACTTTACGGGTGATCGCCACATGGATTGGCATAGTCGTCCTCGTATATGACCGTTGTGTTTCAATCGCGTCAGACAAAGCATCCACAGCCGAACCACCAGGGGCTCGCCATGGCGCGGCGCGTGCCACAACTTCCCTCGGCGGCAAGTTTGGCCGAGGCGATCATATGACTCGTTCGCGCCGCTGCCGTGGTTGGAGAACCCGATCGCCAATGGCCGCCGTAATTCTTAACCGGAGACCAGTCCGGCGACACGGGCAACGGCGGCGGCGCGAGCCGGTCGAACGGCGCCGCCGCGTACACGACTTTGCCGCCGACCATCGTCAACAAAACCGCAGCATGCCGCATTGGAGATTATTAATGTTGCTTGCCCGGCGCGACCCTTGCCTCAACGCTTCCGTTAGTGATCCATTGTCAGCACGGCGCGAAAACGCGCCTTGCCGCTCATCATGTGTTCGTAGGCTTCGGCGGCACGCTCCAGCGGAAAGATTTCATTCATCGCCCGCACGCCGGTGAGCACGCTGAAGGCGAGCGTATCCTGCGAATCGATGGAGCTGCCGGAGGGCCAGCCGATGATCGAGCGTCTTCCCAGCAGCAGCGGAATCGCCGGCACTTGCAGCGGCTCGGCGGCGGCACCGAGGATTATCAGTTTCCCGTTGACGCCGAGACCGCCCAACGACCGCGCTCATCGCTTCGCCGCTCGTCACGGTCGCGAGGATGACCTTCGCGCCGCCGAGCTTCAGCAACTCCGCGGCCGGATCTTGGGCTTGACTATCGATGTAGATGAGCCGCACCGAGCTTCCGCGCCAGCGGTTCCTTGTCCATCCCTCGCGCGATGGCAACGGTTCTAAAACCCATCTTCGCGGCGAACTGAATCCCCAAATGGCCAAGGCCGCCGATTCCAAGTATGGCGACGAGATCGCCGGGCCGCGCGCCGCTGTTGCGCAGCGAGTTGAAAGTGGTGACGCCCGCGCACATCAGCGGCGCGGCCTCGACGGCTGAAAGTTCGTCCGGAATCAGCGCCAACGCACCGGCCGGAGCGATCATGTATTCGGCGTAGCCGCCGTCGTAGGCGATGCCGGGCACTTGGAAGGCGATTTGGCAGGTAACAAAATCACCGCGCCGGCAGGAATCGCAGTAACCGCAGTTGCCACCGTGCCAACCGACTCCGACCCGTTGGCCCACTGTCCAGCCAACGACGCCTGTCCCCAGCGCATCGACAATTCCGGCGATCTCATGTCCAGGCACCCGCGGGTATTGAATACCCGGCCAGGCTGCCTTCCTTGGTAAAAGAATCGCTGTGGCAAACGCCGCAAGCTTCAACCTTGACGCGCACCGAACCGGCGCCGGGTTCCGGGATTTCGCGTTCAACAATTTCAAAGGGTCCATTCGGACGAGTGACTTGCGCTACACGCATCTTTGCCATAATTCCTCCTCGATTTATGCCAACCTCAAGCGATCGGGACCTTCGGCGGTTCCAACTGCTCGGGCTGGTTTCCTGAAATTGCGGCTCGAGAACCCTGGGTCTGCTCGTGCGGTGTGCCGAGCGCAACCTGACTGGTCTCATTGAGTCGCGCGAGCTGATTTTCCGCGAGTTGTAGGTTAAGGGCGCTTAGCGTCCCCGCGAGTTGTTCGGGCGTGCGCGGACCGAGGATTGGAATCAGCGCCGTCGTCGATTCTCGCGCCTTGTGCAGCAGCCAGGCGATGGCGACCTCCGTCGGCGACGCTCCACCATCCTTCGCCACCGCCATCACCGCATCGAGGATCGCGCTCTCGCGCGCCGTCTTCTCGGTGTGGACCAATCTGGCAAGCACCGAGTTGATGCGCCCCGCGTCGCTCTGGCGATATTTGCCGGTGAGAAATCCGCCGCCGAGGGGCGACCATAGCGCGACTCCCAAGCCGAGCGCTTCGGCCATCGGCAATAGCTCGCGATCCGCCGTGCGCTCGGCAAGGCTATACTCGATCTGAATGCCGGCGAGCGGCGACCAGCCGCGCAATTCCGCCAAGAGATCGCCGCGGGCAACACGCCAGGCGGGAAAGTTGGACAGACCGGCGTAGAGAATCTTGCCGGCGCGCACCAGGTCGTCGAAGCCGCGCAAGATTTCTTCCATCGGCGTCGTGCCGTCGGCGAAGTGCGCCCAGTAAAGATCGATGCGATCGGTCTTGAGCCGTTTAAGGCTGCCCTCGACGGAACGCACCATGTTCTTGCGGCTGTTGCCGGTGCGTGAAATGCCCTCACTGGCGGTGGTTCCCAAGGTATATTTCGTGGCGACGACGAAATAATCGCGATCCGACGCGATAAAATCACCGACCAACTCCTCGGACTCGCCGAACTGGTAGCTATCGGCGGTGTCGATAAAGTTGCCGCCGGCTTCGACGTAGCCATCGAAGACTTTTTTCGCTTCCGCGCGCTCGGCGCCATGGCCCCAGCGGGTGCCGAAGTTGCCGGCGCCCAAGGCAAGCTCGGATACGCGCAAGCCGGTTCGGCGTCCAAAGATTTTGTATCGCATTGCACTACTCCTCAATTTCAATCAAGCGTATCGCTGAAATCTTTTCGGCCAGTTGAACCAATTGATCTTGATCGACGGCTAGGATCCCTTCGCCAGCTAACTCCCGCATCATGCGGCAAACCCGTCGTCGATTTTTAGACTGGCGCCGGTGACGAAAGCCGCTTCCGGACTCGCGATATAGGCAACCATGGCAGCGACTTCGTCCCCCTGGCCGTAGCGCCCCAGCGCGATCAAAATCATTGAACTGCTCCTCGTTGATTTGCAACTATGCTGCCCGGACAATTTCAACTGTCGCTTGTGATTGATGAAGGCGATTAATCTCACGCGCTCTGCGCATTGGACACCTGCGCAAAGTCCGTGGACTGCGCTAGCTTTCGCCACGCGGCGAACTCGCTCGCTACTTCGGCAAGTTTCGCCTCAACTCTACCTGGCAACCTGCCATTAACGATCATATTCGCCTGAGCGACCCAGCTACGCCTTGATGAACGCCAGCAAATCCTCGTTGATCTGATCCTTATGCGTCGTGCACATGCCATGCGGCAGGCCGGGATAAACTTTCAACGTGGAACCCTTGACGAGTTTGGCCGACAGCATCGCCGAAGCACCGATGGGCACGATCTGGTCGTCGTCGCCGTGCATGATCAGGGTCGGCACGTCGATTTTTTTGAGATCTTCGGTGAGATCGGTTTCGGAGAAAGCCTTGATGCAAAAGTAGGCCGCCGGAAATCCGGCCATCATCCCCTGCAACCAGAACGAGTTTCGAACCCCTTCGGAAACCTTCGCTGCCGGCCGGTTGTAGCCGTAGAATGGCAACGTCAGCTCTTTGAAGAATTGCGAGCGGTCGGCGACGACGCCGGCGCGGATGCCATCGAAGACTTCCATAGGTAAGCCGCCGGGATTGGCCGCCGTCTTGAGCATCAGCGGCGGCACCGCGCCGATCAACACGGCTTTGGCCACGCGCTTGGTGCCGTGCCGGCCGATATAGCGGGTGACTTCACCGCCGCCGGTCGAGTGGCCGACGTGGATCGCGTTCTTCAAGTCGAGCGCTTCGACCAGCTTCGCCAGGTCGTCGGCGTAGGTGTCCATGTCGTTGCCGCTCCACGGCTGGCTCGATCGGCCGTGGCCGCGCCGGTCATGGGCGATGCAGCGAAAACCGCGCGATGCCAGATAGAACATCTGGTCTTCCCACGCATCCGCGCTCAGCGGCCAGCCGTGACTGAAGACGACGGGCTGGCCGCTGCCCCAGTCGTTATAGTAGAGTTCGATGTCTTTAGAATGTTCTTTGCCGATGGTGATGTAGGGCATTAGCAATTCTCCTCTATATGATTAAATTAATGTCGATTTTAATAGCCAATCATTGTTTATTGGTGCTCCCGCATCATCCATTCCCGTATGTAGGGCGAGCAGTGCAGCAGTTCGACGTTGTGCTCTTCGCAGCCATTGAGAAACCGAACGACCTCGACGTCCACCAGCGTCACGCCGTCGAGGTCCAATCCAATGCCGTCCCAATCACCTGCCAATTGTGCTTTGAGTTCATCCAGATGCTCTGCTTGCAGCCGACCGCTCAGGTGGATGATCGTCTTTGGCCCGGCGGAAACTTTTTCAATTTTCAATGTCATTGCGATTTCTGTGACGGTAGCGACAAAACAGAAATGCAATGAAGAGACCGCATGTAAGCTTCTGAAATATTTAGACTCAGAGATGAAGAGACTGCCGAACTTTCAGCATTTGCCGAATAATCGGCAAATGATCAGGTCTGTCGACGCAGCGCTAAGGCACCAGAGCATTTAAGCGATCGGCGTCGAGCCGCCCTTTGTGGTCAATCATGTGAAGGCCCGGTTAGTTTCTCAAGCCGTTGCTGAAAATAGCTCTTCCAGCTTTGCGGAAGCGCCGCGACTTCAATGGCCTGGCGAAGCAATCCGATGTTGTGCTTTTCGTGCGTATAGAGGGCGGTGATATCGCTGAGCTTGAACCTGTCTTTGCTTGTTTCGATCAGTTCGATCGCGTCACCGCCGCCGACTTCACCCTCTTGCAGCACGGAAAAATAAAAACCCGTGCGCGCGCTCGCCATGAACCTCTTAACCATGTCAGAGCGGCCGAACTTGATGCCGAGCTTATAACAAGGCATACGGGGCTCGGTTACCATCACGGTGGCAGAGCCGACGCGAAACTTGTCGCCGATGTTTAGATCGGCTTCCAACACTCCCTTGGTCGTGAAGTTCTCACCGAACATGCCCCAGGGTAGTCTCATCTCAGGCAATTCGCGCTTCCAGTATTGGTAGTGCTCGGAGGGGTAAGCGTAGACCGCCTTGCTCGGTCCGCCGTGAACCGAGAGATCGGCCTGACGGTCGCCGTCGAGATTGAGGGTTCTCAGCACGACCCGGCCGGCCACCGGCTCTTTGAAAATTCCCGTTGATATTGGATCGCCATTGCTCGTAACCACCCGGGGAAGACCAACATTAACGGAGACGAGCTTCATATCGGATTTCATAAACACCTCTTGTCCTGGTGACCATCGTGTCGGCTTGTCTTGGTACGACTCGACGGCAAAATTCAACACCGTTGCCTCCACCCATGTATGTGCTGGAGTCCCATGACGATGAGCTAATAAATACCGTGTTTCTTGAGCTGTAAATCCATATCTTTATTGGCGAAACCTTTGGAACCCTAATGCTCCTAGGCAACGATTTCGCCCGGTTGAGGCGCGAACTTATGTCACTCTCGCCATGGCTTCTGTCTAACGATCGTATGCAGGTGGCACCCTACGACTCTAGGTAGCACGACCTATCTCTGAACGGGTGGCTCCACGAACGTCGCGATCGGCTGGCCTGTTTCGACGATATACGTCGACAGCATCTTCCCGGTTTCCGGGCCGATGTCTCGCGCATTATGAGGGGTCCGAGGGGGGATCAGAAATCCATCCCCCGCATTCAGCACTACGGTGGCACGCCCCTGTACCATCATCTCTACCTGGCCTGCAATGATGTAGCCAACCTCTTCTCCTGGATGAACGTGCCATCCGGACTCGACTCCCGCCGGAATCAACGTCTCCACCTGCACCATCTCGCGGCTTGGAATCGATAACGGCGAGCGTTGGACCTCGCGCCGAGCAAGCTTGCCCGCCAGGTCGTCCCGTGTTCCCTTATCGGCCTGTCCAGATGCGGGGGCCATATAGGCGATCATGCCGGCCAGCGCCACAACCGCAACCAGCACGAAAACAATCCGTCTCATAGCGTGCCTCCTAAACTCCGTCCGCGTTAGTGATGTTTTTCGGATGCGATCTTTTCGGGAATGACAAATGTGACCATGCCTTTGTCGAGTGGCTGATGGTTCGCGTCAACCAAATCAACCGGCCATTTCGCGATCGGGGTATGAACCCAGCTCGCGACCGAAGGGATGTTCAACCCCCTTTGGAAACCCCAGCAATTTTGTGCCCGCAGCAAGCTGCGGAGAATATCAGATTCAATCAGCACTTTGTGCGGACCGTGGAGAAGACCCTGCAGGATGATTGGCAGACCACTCGCATCCGCCCACACCCATGAGGCATCGTCGACTCTCACATGAATGTGTCCGGCGCGCGGCGAGACCGTCAGAGCATTAGCGCCGAACACCGGCACAATGTGCAGGTTCTCACTACAATATTGGATACCCACCACGCCGCGGGAGTCAAGCGGTTCGGCCAGCACTGGCCAGGGCCAGGCAGAGCGACGTCAGCATGACCGGACGAAAAACAAAAGATTCGTCGATCGCCTGTTTCAAAGCGATCCGCACCGACGCGACAGCAACATCTGCAGCTGTTCGGTGCGATTTATTCCCGCGGCTTGGAGGCTGGCGGCAAACGCCGAATTCGCGCCAACGAGTGGCGCGACGTCGCATTCGAGAAAACGCAAGCGGTCGGTTTCCACTTCGTGGATCAGGTCAATGCGTGCCGCCCAGTCAACCTCGAAGGTCCTGGCGATCTCCAATGCCGTACGGCGCACCCGCTCGGCGAGGCCGATGTCAGCAAGTGGCGCGCGGGGCGTTGGCCGCAGATACTTGCGGACGAAAGAATAAGGCGTTGCCTCGGGTAGGAAAATGCGTAGCGGCATTCCGGCCCGGCCGCGGAGTACGGCGACCGTCAGCTCCACCCCGTGCACGTATTGCTGCGTGATGTAGCCGTCGGTTCGAGCATGCGCGGGAATCCGACCGTCCTTGAGGAGCCGCACGCCGATCGAATCGGATCCGCGCCGCGGTTTGAGTATCATCGGAATCGACGTCATGCTCGACTCGCTGGCGAGCGCGGTTGCCGGGCAATCCACGCCGTGTGCAGTCGCGATACGGTATGCCTCGTACTTATCGTAACAGCGTTCCATCACTGCGGCGCTGGGCCCGAGAAATTGCAACCCGGCGCGCGTGAGCGTCTGCACGGCGGTGAGCATGACCGGGTCGGAAACGCGCAGCACAAGCAGCCCGGAAGGCAGGTCGGAGACCGAGTCATCGCGGAATTGGACGAGTCGCACCGCGTACCCCGCGCGTCGCAATTCCTCGGCGAAGTAGCGCGCTTCGGCACGATGGATCCAGGCGAGCGGATGGGGCTGCCAGGATTCGCGAAGGACGGTGACGTTCATCGATTACCTCTTCTCGATCACCATAAACGCCACCACAGCACTGGTCAGCGTCGCAAGCACCAGCCGATGGCTGAAACCTAAACTGGACGATTCGATCAGGCCATTAACGAGCGTGCCCAAGCCCTGCGTCGCCAGGGCGGCGCCGGGCCAATCCAGAGTGGTATCTACGTCGTCATCCCTGATTTCGGGCACGTGCAGCAAAGCAATCACCAGGACGAGCACCGTCGCGTTGAGGTTTTTTTGCAACGCCGGCAGCGCGACGTTGACCGCCGTGCCATCGATAAAGGCCATGCTCGCCTCCAAAATGATCGCCGCCAGAATCCACGGCTCGGACACGCGCGCGCATGGAACGATGGAATGGAGCGCTCGAATGACGCCTTCATCGCATGGCTGTGGAAAAAAATTCGTCATCGCCTAAATTGCGCTCCGGTCAGTCAAGAACTTAGAATTATTTAAATAGTTCCAGACGTTCAAGGTGCCTGCTCGCACGAGCTCCGTAGCGGGGGGTTTTACCGAACCCGCGCTTAAGTTTCTTGCCACGGGCTGCTACGCTGCTGGCACCACTTCAGAGTTAGCTGACTCTGAGATTTCGAAGTAAACGATTATGTGTCGAAGCATCAAAACGCTCTTCAACTTCCAACCGCCGGTGACGGAAGGAGAGATTCGCGCGGCCTCGTTACAATTTGTCAGAAAAGTGAGCGGCTTCAACAAGCCATCGAAAGCCAACGAAGCGGCGTTCCTCGCTGCCGTTGACGAAATAGCGACGAGCTCCGCTAACCTTCTCGGTACGCTCGAGACGAACGCACCGCCGAGGAACCGCGCAGAAGAAACTGCCAAGGCAAGTACTCGCGGCTCAGAGGTTGCCTAGTTAATTGGCGCCACAACGTTGGACGTTGTGGCGCTATGTGTCGTTGCATGCTCTGGCTCTGGCTGTTTGATAATAAACTAAGACTCAGGACAGACTCCCAATTCGTCTTTTATTGTCAGGGTTGTCATCCTTCCACCCTGACATAATTACGTTGCCGTTAGACCCTGTCATAATCACTTTGCTACAACACCGCGAATTATAATGGTTGACAAGACTCGGTTAGCTAATCGATATTGAACAAATCCAACGAAGACTACTGCCACCCGTCACCGACCAAAGGGGGAATATGACATGGATACGATAGACCGGAACGATGCCTACACCGTTACTTCGCTGGACGATCTCGCGAAGATTTATGCCAAGCCGTTGCCCCACGTCGCCACCAAGGAAACCGACCACATCACCGAGGTCGGGCGCGCCTTCATCGCGGCATCGCCGTTCCTGGTGCTCGCCAGCTCGAACGGGACCAGCATCGACTGTTCGCCCAAGGGCGATGCGCCGGGCTTCGTGCAGCTGCTCGACGACCGCACACTGCTGATCCCCGACCGGCCAGGCAACAACCGCATCGACGGGATGAAGAACCTGCTCGTCAACCCGAAGGTCGGTATCATTTTCATGGTCCCGGGATCGAACGAAACCTATCGCGTGACTGGCAGTGCGACGATCAGCACGGACCCGGAGTTGCTGAAGCGATTCGAGGTGCGCGGCAAGCCGCCGCGCGTGGTCATGGTCGTCGCTGTCGACGAAGCCTTCAATCACTGTCCCAAAGCCTTCGTGCGGGCGAAGCTGTGGGATGCGACGGCGCGGCCGAGCGGCGCGCCGAGCCACGGCGACTTCGCCGCCGCCCGCGACGGCAAGGACGCTGCCTACGCCAGGGATTATAACGAGAAATATGCCGAGCGCCTGAAGACCGAGCTTTACTGACCAGGCTGCGAAACGAGAGGCGGCGACCAGAAATCCGGGCCTTTGTGCGTGACTATATCGCTGCGCGTGTCGATGAATTCACTGTGATCACGCCAGAAGCACTGGACAACTTTGAACTCGCCTTACGTGATATTGCTGATTCTGACATGGCCGCACTTCCCATGCGGACATTGCCGGGATCCGCGACTGAATTAATTACCACGAGAGTTTGCTGGCCACACTCTTAAAGCGCATTTGGAGTTCGATGCTTCCGACGCTAATGGAACTGCCGTTTAACAGCACGGCCCAGCCGTCGCCCTGCCCCTAAGTTCTACGCGTCATGGCTTTCCGCATCCTCGCCGACCTCACAGTCGTCGTCCATCTGGGCTTCGTTCTGTTCGTCGTCCTCGGGGGCGTGCTGGTCGCGCGCTGGCCACGGATCGCTTGGTTGCATCTTCCCGCGGCCGCTTGGGGCGCATGGGTCGAGTTCGCGGGCTGGTTATGCCCGCTCACACCGCTCGAGAACTGGTTTCGGCAGCAAGGCGGCGAGGCTGCCTACAGCGTCAGCTTCATCGAGCACTACCTCGTTCCCATCCTTTATCCGTCCTGGCTCCCGCGCGAGCTTCAGTGGGGACTGGGTGGCCTAGTGCTCTTGGTCAACCTGACCGTGTATCTGCTGGTCTTTCACCGTCGCGCTCGGCTGTAGCTATTTGGTGTGCAACGGTGGAGTTGCCTTTTCGCTTCAGACCGATCGCTAAGAGCGACGGCTAAGCGTTGTGTTAACCCTGAATTGAACTGATTTCTCCGACGGCTCATTCCTGCGAGATTTGAAATTGAACCACAGTGAAGTCGCGGTTCATTGGCTAGACTTGTTTTTTGCGTGCTCCGCTATCGAGCCTATTTTCTCATGGCACTCCTCAATAGCTTCGTTTAGAAATTGCTCAAGCTCGGCATCGAGAAAGTATTCAGGGATCGTCGTTTTATCTTTCGGGAGCGCAGCGTAAATCTTGCCGATCCATACAGCCCTGACAAAATCTTGAGCGATCTGCAAAATTTCAACCTCTCTCCCGGCCATTGGAATATCGCCAAAGGCAGCGGCAACTCTAGCGTTAATAGTTTTGTCAACGTCTGATTTCATTTGAACTGTATACTCGCGCCGATCTTCCCTTAGCAGTTCCCTTCTGAAGCATTTTCACAATTAAAAACCGCAGATCGGCGGGTCATAGCGACAGAATCTCCGTGCCGCTAACGTGGCGAGCTACGCCAGATACAGCCAACCAACAAAGTCCCGCACGAATCTCTTCGACGACGGCTGTGGCGGTAGGCGATTCCCGCGAATCACTGCCCAGGCTATCCGATAGCGGCACCTAACACACTTACCATTGACTGCTTGCAAGGGAGTGTGTCCAGGTCGTTTAACGATTACCGCCATAGACCCGTAACAGCGAGGACAACTTCTCGGTAAGTAGCGGTCCATTATTTGACGACCTTTAGGAGTCGGTCGAGATGGGCGTTGTCTGATCGCTTATGCCCCACGATCAATCGCCAACCGTTCAAGGAATAACCGCATAAATCACAATGTGCGTTGATCGGATACTCTCCGTTGGAACGTGGAATCTGGCTAACTACGACCCAAAAATCGTCGCTGCATCGGGGACATGATCGAGCGATATACGTGGACATGGTGGCGGACTCATATATAAAGCACGTTGTCCTGCTCGGGGATGTTTAATTCGATTAAGACCCTGTGCAAAATCAATGCCTTATTACTTGTCGAGTTAAAGCGAATGATTTTAGTTATTTAAAATATGCCGTGTGAACGGACTAGATTTTAATGTGTCAAAAACGGGATTTGTCGCAGTAATGAGACGGTAGAAGATTCTAGATGACCGACAGGAATTAGCGCCATGAAACTGGGAGATAATCGTCGACTGTGTGAAAGTCTTTTTGCCAGCGCAGGCTAGTTGTGCCGGCTTGCAACTGTTACCTTACCTTGGTGGATTTCCGAACACTCCTGGTAATTCTCTTCGGCATAATTCTGCCGGCTCTTTTCATAGTTTTTTACTTGCTCGGCCCGTAGAGCAAGATACGCCGACTTTCGGATTGTTGAAGCGGGTCATTGCTAACTAGATCACGGCTCATTTTTTCTGGGTGACTTTGTCTTGTACCGTGCGGTATCGCCCATCGAAAAAGATCGTCGGAACACAAGCCCGTAAGTTTTTGGTACACGCAATAAATGGTGTACGACATCTGGACCTAGAAGAAATATTTCCGCCGCGTGGCGGAAGCCGTCTACTCGGGGATTGTGACCCGAGGCAGACGTACCACGAATCTCGTTCCGTCTTCCGCGGTGGAGGTTACGCTGATTTTCCCCGTATGCGCTTCGACAATCTCACGAGCAACGAACAGCCCAAGACCGAAATGGCTAGTGTATTTTTCTTGCTTGGCGGCACTAGAGAAAGGATCGAAAATTGTCTGAAGTTCGGATTGAGGTATCGGCACGCCATTGTTGTGTACTGTGAGGACAATTTCCTTCGATTCCCCGTGTGCATCAATGCTCACGGGGGATGTCGGGTCACCATGCTGTATTGCGTTGGAAATAAGATTTGCAAGCATCTGGCTTATGCGAATGTCATCCAACGCGCCGTAGAGACCCGCGCCGCAATCTGAACGGATGGTACGCTCTGGATAGGCCGCGACAAATTCCGCGACTGTGTGCTGGCAAACTGGGGTAAAGTCTATTAACTCCCGTTTGACAACCACAGGCAGTCCAAAACGGGCCCGCGTAAAGTCAAGCAAGTTATCAATCAACTTGCTCATACGCATGCCACTATGAACCATACTAGTGGCGAGATCCTCGACAACACCCTTATCGAAACCGGCTCTTTGAAGTATCTGCGCCGACGACACGATCGCGTTGAGTGGATTTCGCAGATCGTGCGCCATGACCGCAAGGGCTAAATCCCGGGAAGCATCTATTTCCTGCATGAATCGAGCAGTCGATTCGCTAAGCGCCTGATCAATCCCTTCGTTGAACCTGATTAATTGGTCAATGTTAGAAGTGTCCCCCAAGTCCGGTGAACTGTCGATCCATAGCCGAATCACAGTCGCCCGAAGAGCCCGAAATTCCGACAATAGTTGGGCGTGGTTGAAGCCCAAGCCGAACCGATCCGCAGCATGGTATTCCGCAGCGCTTTCCTCCTGTGGACGTCGGCCGCGACCTGTGGATTTTTCTGCCTGCTCCGCTGCAGTTTGCGCAGTCTCCATATCCTTCGCAATCGCCATCAGGATTTTTTGCGCTGAATTCCTTAGTACGATTTTGGTGAATTTTGCGTCAGCTAAGACGGTGGCGGCAAAGGATTCCCATTGCGTGAGAATGTGCTCGAGGTTTAGGAGAATGAATTCTGACAAACGCATAACTTTTTGTAGCAGAGGTGATGAATGGAATCTTAAAGAAAAATTAGAGGCGAGCGGTTGGTATGGCGCTGTTCAGTTACAGCAGCCGCTGAATATTCGATTTTAAATTATCGAATATAACCGGCTTGCCCATGATTAAGGATTTCGGCATTTTGGATAGGTCAAGAGCGTCGTCAGGATAAGAGGTTAGAACAATAAAAGGGGTGTCTGCGGCGATAGAACGTAGTCGCGTAATGACCGCAATGCCATCAACGCGGGGCAGACGGATATCTGAAATCACCAAATCAAATTGACAATTATTTAGGAGATCGAGAGCTTGAGCGCCATCTTTCGCTTCCTCGACCTCGTATCCCTCTCGACGCAAAAACATGCTGATAAGTTTTCGGCTGATTGGCTCATCCTCTGCGAAGAGAATTCGTTGTTGCATACGCTACTTTTTCCTTTCGAAGCGACGGCTTTCAGCGCTCAAATTCATGCCATAGCTCTCATATTCGTCCACTGATTTTGCAAAACCAGACGCGGAGTTGCATGTCAATTTTGAACCGAACTCCGCCCAGCCACAATGCCCTCCTGGAAAATAATAGTAATGATGTCGTGCAAACTCGAGACGGTTAAGTAGGCATGCGCACGCCGCCGGTGACCCCTCGATTGCGATTGATAATTTCTAATGCCAGCGCGGCCTGATCGTCGGCTTCGACCAACAGCAGCATCTGCCCGACTCCGAGTTCCGGAATGCTGGGAATTTCTCCCGCAGGTATCGTGTGCACCTTAGTTTCGGTGATAAAGTCCTGCTGCGCCACGCTGTTTTGCATGGCGACGGCAATCCGATCGTCGGCAAAGCCGGCGCCTTTTAACTCTTTGACCGCCTTCCTGGCTTGCTCCAACTCACCGAACAACCCTGTAACGCGGGTATCGCCCACCGTCGCGCCCTCAGCCATGCTCGTGGCTATCTCAGGACTAGTTGTTTTCGGATAATTGTTAAATTCTCGTAATTGCATGCCTCACCTCGCAAATGAATTAATCGACATATGAGTTACTCGCACCTTCCGGCATTCGATTTACCCTCGATAAAGCAACGAACGTACCAACCTATAGGTCCTGGCAGAATGGTGAAGTGTCTTGGATGTGACCCAAAAACCGATTAAATTTCCCGGAGATGAAACAAAGCACCGCCCTCGCGGACCGCTGAGATAACGAGGGTGAGATGCCGATAAAGCTCAGCGCCCATCAGGCAAATTGAATAAGAGTCGGGAGTTTCTGTGGATAGGGAATAACTGGCAAGTGAGAAAACGGCGACTCTAAACTTCGGGTGCGACACTCATCGCGTCTTCGATGAAAGGCACCGCCTCGGGATAGAGCCGCCGCGCAGTTTCAAGGAGCAGCTTCGCCTCATCCATGTCACAGAGGATCTCGACCGTCGGCTGCTCGTCGCTGCTTTGATGCCTGGCGACTATATTGTTTTTGAGGATCGTATATTCGGGAGAGGTAATTTCGCACGCGGCTACGAACAGGTCATAGTGCTCAGGCGGTAGTCGGATCAGGAGGGTTGTCACTTGTTAAAGCTAGGCAGTTTTCAGTGGAAGTACAAGTGGCCGTCGTGATCGACGGCGGCACCGGATGAACAAGCGAAGCGATTTAACCTTGAACCGCGCCCTTGGAACCGTGAACGTGCCCCGCAAACCGCGCTTAGCCCGATAGCAAGCACGGTTCGGCAATTCAACGCGGGCCGATGCGCAGGCTCTTGGTCGCCAGATAGATCTCGCGCAGGAACCACAGCAAGCCGAGAAAGAAACACAACATCGCGGCAATGAATAGCAGGGCCACCGGGATTGACGCATCGAAGCGCAGGAAGGCGCTCAGGAAGAGAACCGCGATCACGGTGCACACGAGCAGCGCCGTCATCGTGCATAGCGTGATGGCGCGTCCGTTCAGTTTTGCCCGCCGTGACAGCACGGCGAGATCCGCGCGCAGGGTTGCGAGAGATTCCGCGGAAGCCCCCTCCAGCCTATCCTCCAAGACGCGAGCGCGATCGATGACTCGACCGAGCCGGTTGGTCATGACCGCGAGGATGGCGCCGATGCCCGAGAGAAGAAATACCGGCGCGACCGCCAGTTGGACCGCATGGGCGACCGCGACGTCCGAAAATTCAAGCACGAAACCTCCAGCAAACGTAAGCCCGCCTAACCGACGAGGCAGAATAGGAACGCCAGGTCGCTGGCGACGGTGCGTGTCCAGTGAAGATAACCCCAGCGTGTGAGCGCAGCGATTTCCGACGCGGCATCACGATTCCGCAGCAAATCGTCGTTGACTGGTTAATCACGATGAGCGTGAACGGAATCACGCTGCCGATGACAACGGCAACGGCGAGCCATAGCGCGCCTGCCCCGCTGAGCCACGCCCAAATCGCGCTTGTGCACCCGACCGCTCTTTAGTCGCTATACCCGCGAACCACTGCAACACCGGTTTGCACAACGGTCCGCAGTGCCATGAGCAGTTTTTGGGTCGTGCCTGAGAATTCACTTATTCATATTAGCCGGGCGTCTCACGGATGAAGTCTTAATTCCTACGTGAAAGTAACGATCTTAAAGTCTGGTAAACGTCACGTCGGTGCCCCACGTGGTAAATCTCTAGGCAAGATTCTTCTTCATTGACCCGGTAGATAATGCGATAACGCCTCACTCGATAGGAACGGTAACCGTCGAGTTCGCCGGTTAGTTCTGTGCCCATCTCAGGCTTAGCTAGCAATGCATCTATGGTCGATCGAACAAGCCGTTTGATATCAGGCGGCAACTTGGAAATGAGGCGTGAGCATTCGGGGGTATAGCGAGAGGAGAATTTGCTCAACGGCGAAATACCTCGTCCGGCCGCAACCACTTGCCCTTACGCGCTTGACGTATGGAGGTTCTCAGGGACTTCGCGGTATCCTCGTCGCTGAGAATATCGAGTGTTTCAA
The DNA here is from genome assembly GCA_963847445.1 of uncultured delta proteobacterium. Classification (GTDB taxonomy): domain Bacteria; phylum Desulfobacterota; class Binatia; order UBA9968; family UBA9968; genus DP-20. The sequence continues at coordinate 129,734 of CAWJZV010000002.1, forward strand.
GCAGGCCGGCATATTTCTCCATACTTAGGATCACCGCGGCGGGAACACCGTTCTTGGTAACGGCTACCGACTCATCGACGCTTTCAACTTGACGGATCAGCTCCAACAAGTCGTTTTTTGCTTTGGTGATCGGTACGTATCTGGATATCTCGTTCATAATGGCCTCAATAACGGCTAGTATAATAGCCACTGGGCAAGTGTCAAGATTTGCGGTAGAGCGAGGCGTTTCGTCCGCTCTTTCGTGCCGATTCGCAAACGGCGCGCGAATTTCATCAACAGCGCGCAGATGAAAGAGCGCGCGGTTGACGCTTGATTGATTATCACTACTTACCGTCCGGTCGACACCGTACCCTGCCGGGCTTTGAAGCGGTGCTTGTCGATTCTCAGGCTCTTGATTTTCGACTCCAGCGTTTGCCGTGGGATTCCCAGTTTGGCCGCGGCGCCGGTGGAGCCGGCGACCTGGCCGTGACACTCGGCCAATACCGTTTCGATCATTTCTTTTTCGCGCTCGACCAGAGTGGCGACAAACGGCACCGCCGCCGCCGATCGTTGGCCATCTCGTTTCAACCAGGACTCGTCGATGGCAAAGGTTTCGCTGTCGCAGAGCACGACCGCCCGCTCGATGACATTTTGCAGTTCGCGAATGTTGCCGGGCCAATCGTAGGCTTGAAACAACTCCGAGGTCTGCTTGCGGATATTGCGGATTTTTTTCCCGGCCTTCTTGGCGTAGCGCTCGATGAAATATTCGACGAGCAGCGGGATATCGTCCACCCGTTCGCGCAAGGAGGGCATCTGGATGGGAAAAACGTTGAGCCGATAAAACAGATCCTGGCGGAAGGTCCCGGCGGCCACGGCAGCCTCCAGGTCGCGATTGGTAGCACCGAGCACGCGCACATTTACAGAAATCGTTTGGCCGCTGCCGACACGTTCCAATTCCCCTTCCTGGAGCACGCGCAGCAGGGCGATCTGCGTCTCGGCCGGCAGTTCGCCGATCTCGTCTAAAAAAATCGTCCCGCCGTCGGCCAGCTCAAACCGCCCCAAACGCCGTTGCAGCGCGCCGGTGAATGCGCCCTTCTCGTGGCCGAACAGTTCGGATGCGATCAGCGATTGCGGGATCGCCGCGCAGTTGACGCGAATAAAGGCGCGCGACGAACGTTTCGAGCGCTTATGAATGGCGCGGGCGATCAGCTCCTTGCCGGTGCCGGTTTCGCCGAGAATCAGCACCGTCGAATCCACCGGCGCGACCTTGGCGACTTGCGCCAATACTTTGCGCAGCGCTGCGGAGGAACCGACGATCTCCTCGCCATTTTTATTTTCCGTAGGTGTGCGTGAGCACATGAACAATTGGTGGTGTCTTACTTCCCGGACGCAATATCAACGGCGTGAGACACTTCACTAGACTCTGAAACCGATTCGAACTTTCGCCGGGAATTGGCCGATTTAATTCGCCTTCCGATCTCTCTCCCGCTCAGGTTCTTGGAAGCTGTGCCGCTGCCGCTGAGATCGGCATCCTTCGTATGCGTTGGTGTCGGCTCCATCGACAGCTTTACGCTGTCGTCGGCAACGCCCAGCGCCCGAGGCAGTTTTTACCCGCGCTAGTTTGGTGGCTCGCGACTTGCCAAAAGAGCTGCCATTTTATTTGCGCTGTCTTCATGGCCGCTCCGTTATCGGTAAGATTACTGCCATCGTTCCTGCGCCAGCTCTCTGGCGTATCTGCCGTAGCCATGGCGGAGATAGCGCAGCCGGCGCTGAAACCAGGTGCCCCGGGGCCATTGCCAATTCTGCGCGGGCAGTATTTCGCCGTCATAGCTGGCGTTATTCACCCTGCTTTGTCGAAAGATTATTTCCCACGAATTCATAGTCTATACCCTCTCTTCTCTTACCCCTCTTGATGCCTTCCGCGTCCGAGCAATTCCCGGCGCAGGTTAACTGGCCAGCCGTTTTTCATCCCGCGCGCCATTGGGAGACGGCTTTTGCCGATTCTTTTCTTTCCAGCGCAATAGCCCGCGGCGCACATACTCGGGATTAAAGCCAAGCGCTTCACAGACATTGTCAAAGGAAAACATCCAATCGCCGCCCGGCGTTGTGATCCACTGCTCGGCTTCCTCGAACAACCGCCGGTGCTTGCTGTTGTGCGCAAACCGATTGTCCTGGAAGTTCAGGATCGCATCTTCTAGAAGCGCCAGCATGAGCCGCTTCTCCGGCTCAAGCCGGGTTTTTCTCCGCAGGGTGTCAAAGTATTGGGCCGACAGCAGCGTGTCCGGCTGAAACAGCGAGGCGAGTTTTTCGTCGCCCCTGAAAGCCGTGGCACTCTCCGTGTTCCCTGAATTTGCCAGCGTCGGTTCCATAGTCACCTCCTGCTAATTGTTCGCGCTAACCTGAGCATCGATGGCCTGTGTGATCAGTTCCTTGCGCGCGACTCCGACCATGCGCTGTTTTTCTTCGCCGTCGCGAAACAGTATCAGCGTCGGTATCGCCTGCACCCGATAGCGTTCGACAAGTTGCGGATTATCATCGACGTTGAGTTTCATGAACCGCGCCGTGCCGGCGTACTGTTGGGCGAGCGCATCGACGATCGGCGCGAGAGCGCGGCACGGTCCGCACCATTGCGCCCAAAAATCCACCAGGACCGGTGTTTTTGAATTCAACACCGTCTCGGCAAAATTGCCGTCGTTTACTTCTTGAACAAATTCGCTCATGGTTTTTCTCCTCTGATGATCTCTTCGACAATCGCTTTGGTCATGCACCCTTCAGCGGTCAGCCCGGCTCCCCGTCGCCGCATCTCCGCCAGGAGTTGTCTTCCGGCGGCGTCGATGAACGTCACCTGCTTCAACACCACGCCGATCTGGCGCCCGTCCCGTTCCGCTCGCTGCCAACTGTCGCGCAATTCCTCGACCCAGGGACCGGCAAGCCGGCCCGCGAGTTCAAGGGTGGCGCGTTTGCCTTCGATATCTACGGTGATTTTAAGCATAAGCCGGACAGCGCGCTTTATATCGCCTCGCCGTTCACCACCGCGACCAACACGCCTGCAAGCTCATCTCCTCCCTCAACCAGCGCCCGGTCGACAACCAACCTCTCGATGCCGAATCGATCGAACCAGCTAACCACGACCAGCGCGCCGCCGCTGTCGAACACTTCGAGATAATCCACCGGTCTCGGCGTCGTCGGATCGTCATAGATCGCGATTGCGCCGACGGTCTGGCCGTGCGCCGTTAGCGGCGAGAGCGAAACCATAGTAAATGCGACCTGCGGCAATCCCGCCGCCGGCGCCGGGTAGCGTGGCTGGCCATTGCTGTCGGCAGCTTGCGCCCCAGCGACGGCGACCCAAGCGAACAGAATTAATCCGCCGATAGCCAGCGCGGCCCTGACGGCGCGCGAATAATTGGTAGGTTTTAATGACATCGTCGATCCTCGCTTTACTCGACTCTCAGTTCCAGGTCACTTGTCGATGAATGACAATTTCCTCACCGAGCTCGTCCGTCTCTAGGATCGGCTCGCACCAACACAAATGTGAATCCAAGTGAATGAGTCCGGCGGGCATCGCCACCGGCGCTGCTGCGGGATAAATCCATCTTTTATCAATTTCCATCACATCGTCTCCTTGCCAGGCGCTTCGACTTGCCGGTCAAATAAACCGGCATTTCGCGTACGGGGTATTACCCCCGCAGCAAGCTACGGGGAATGTTCAGATTTAAAGCTGTGAGCGAAGCCGTTTAATCGCCGTTCTGATGCGGCTTGCCGACCAATCGATCAACGTCCCGGCCAGCGCCGGTTCGACTCCCTGGCTTAGCACCCGGGCAATTAGATTCGCCCCGCCCGCAAACAATACCGCGGCAAAAATACTTTCGATCTTCATCGGCTCGACCGCCTTCCCTGTTTCGCTGAGTCGAATAATGGCAAGGCGCATGCCAGCAACGCCGAGTGTCGCCTCGACTATGTAAATGTTTAGAACTACGGGAGTTAAGTGCCCTGCAGGTTTCGGCGTCGCGATTGGCGCCGAAATAAATGTGACGACCTGTCGGCACGCGCCGAAATACCGGCGTCAGATGGGACGAGTGATGCCGAGCTTTCGCATGCGCGATTGCAGCGTGGTCCGCTTCATGCCCAAGCGATTGGCGGCGCCGGCAGCGCCGCCGATCACCCATTTGCTCTCACCGAGGGCGCGAACGATATGCTCCCGCTCGGCATTTTCGAGGGTCGCGAAACCATTCGAAGCAGCGCTCGAGTGGCGGTTGGTTCTTTGTTTCAGTTCGGCAAGCGGAATTTGCAGCTCAGCACCGCGCGAAAGAATCACCGCGCGTTCGATAAAATTCTCCAGCTCGCGAACGTTGCCGGGCCAGTGATATTCCGACAGTGCGGTCATCGCCTTGACCGGAACGTTGTCGATCGGTCTTTTCATCCGCCTGGCGTATTTTTGCGCGAAGTAGCGCACCAGCAAGGGAATGTCCTCGCGCCGCTCGCGCAGCGGTGGAATCGTCACTGGGAAAACATTCAGGCGATAATAAAGGTCGGCGCGAAATTGCCCGTCCGCGACCTTTTGCGCGAGGTCGGCATTGGTCGCGGCCACCAGGCGAACATCCACATGGACGGTGCGCGAGCTGCCCAACCGTTCGAATTCTTGCTCCTGCAAAACCCGCAAGAGCTTGGGCTGCAATTCGAGCGGAATATCGCCGACCTCGTCTAGAAACAGCGTCCCCCGATGGGCCAGCTCGAAGCGGCCGACGCGTTGCGCAATGGCGCCGGTGAAGGCGCCCTTTTCATGGCCGAACAATTCGCTCTCCAGCAGCCCGGTTGGGATGGCGGCGCAGTTGACCTTGACCAGGGTGCGCTCGCTGCGGGCGCTCAGATGATGAATCGCGCGCGCGATCAACTCTTTCCCGGTGCCGGTTTCGCCTTGAACCAGGATCGTCGAATCGGTCGGCGCGACGGTCTGGATTTGATCGAGAACCCTTTTCAACGCGGCACTCTCGCCGATGATCTCTTCGAAGTTGTATTCGGTGCGGATCTCGTCTTGCAAATACAGCTTCTCTTCGCTCAGCTTGTTCGCCCGGTCGACGACCTGGCGAAACGCCAGCGAGTTCTCCACGGCGATGGCGATCTGATTGGCGACATGTTGCAGCAGCTGAGCGTCCTTCTCAGGAAAAACTTCATCCGTCAGGCTCGCCACCACCAGAGTTCCCAAGGGCCGGTCATGAGAAATCAGCGGCAGGCAGTAGGCCGACTTGAGCCCCTCGGCGAGTATGCGTCGAGCAATGTCCGAACCGAACTGCTCGATATCGCTGCGCGCGATGAGCACCGGCTTGCGAGTTTGAATCGCTCGTCCGGTGGGCGATCCCTCGACGGGAATGGAGAGCCCCTCCTGGAGCATTCCCTTGCTCACCGGGAAATCCAACGCGTGAATTTGCAGCGTTTGCGATTCCGCGTCGTAGAGCGAGAGGCTGGCATATTCGTGCGGCACCAGGTGGCGCAGCGAATCGGACACCGCCTTGAGCAGCTCGTGTAAATCGAGCACCGAAACCACCGTGTTGTTGACCTCGAGCAGCAGGCTCAGGCGATCGCGCTCTTCTTCGAGTTGCTTGTGAACCGATTGGGCTTCGGCGTAATTATGCGCGTTATCTATGGCCACGGCGACCTGCCGGGCCACCTGCTGCAAAAAGACCACATCGGCTTCGGTGTAGGCGGCCTCATGCCTGCTGCCAAAAGCGAGCGCCCCTAAATTTCTTAACGCCGTGGTCGCCGGGACGACGCAAAGCGATTGCACGCCCCGGTCGCTGAGCCAGCGCGAGAGTTCGGGAAACTTGCTGTCTTCAGCCAGACGGGAAACGACCCACGGCTGTTGTGTCTGCCAGACCCAGCCGCCTGGAGTCTCCATCGGACACTCTCCGGGAGCGCACGCGTAAGCCGGATCGGGGGTCTCGAGAACATGGGACTTCAACGCCTTGCGCTCGGGGTCGTAGAGCAGCAAATTGGCAAAATCGAACTGCACGACGCGGTGCAGCCGCGGCGCGAGTTCGCTAAAAAGCTGGTCCAGTTCCCGGTGCGACGCGATCGCTTCGGAAATTTCTAGCAGCGCTTGATACTGGCTGTGCAATCGATCCATCGGCGGCGGTTCCACTGCATCGTCCTCGACATCGGCGAGATTATACGTCGATGGATCGCCAATCAAGATAAGCAGTCATCAGGTCCTATTCTCGCGGCTTGTCGATTCCCAGGCCTTCGATTTTCGACTCGGCTATTGTTCCGTGTCCATCTTGATCGACAACAGTTCAGCATGTTCGACAATCGCGGAATAATGCTTGCCCGTGAATCAAGGCAGGCTGTTTGCGTGCTCGATCAGGATGCGCTTCACTTCCTGAATCGTTTCTGGATTGCCCTGCATGGAATGCGCCGAATGGACGATCTTTTCCGACGCGACGCCGTCGATATGCGCGCTCGAATATTTTACCACGCCGTCTCCTCCCAGCTGCCGGCGGGCCGCCGCCTTCGACGCCGACGATGGAATGGGCGATCACTCCATCTGCGATGGGGATTGCCGATAAACCGAGGATGAAGCGATTGGTCGGGTTCATGTTATCGATACTGGTTGGGATGCCGGTCATGGAACCGAGGAGCAATCCCTTGCTCTGTAGCGTCAATAGGTCGAGACCCAACTTGGTAAAACGGCCCGGCAGAGTCACCAGCCAGGAGCCGATGCGTCCCAGCACGCCGAGAGCCTGATAACTGCCGCGATGCGGGGTCGCGATAAATATCACCCGGCGGACAAACGGCAAAGGCTTGATCAACAGCGCGTTGGTCAGAAGGTCGCGCGTTTCAACATCGATGTCCAACTCATCCGGCGGCACGCTGAAAGGCCAGAGGTGCATGCCGCTATCGATCACCGTCATCTTCGTCAATAATCCGCCCTGACTGTGGCCCATGACGACCATCCGCTTGAGACCCGGCTCGTTCCCGTCGGGATCCAACTCTTTCACGACTTTGACCAAAGCATCGCGCAGGAGCATCGCCGAATAGGCGACGGGATTTCCCGTATTGTACATGAACAGCCAGATCTCATAATTTTCCCAAAACCTTGGATCGTTCGCCAATTCATTGACAAGCTCGGCCCAGCGCGCCGGGCTCGAGGCGGTGCCGTGCACCAGCACGACCGGAATACGGCCGGGCTTGTGCGGTTGCATCATGAACAAACCTTCCTGCAAATTCGCGCCGCCGATGGCGAAGTCGCCGGAGCGAAAACCGGCGATCTCGAAATCCCAAACCGGCGCGCCTTCCAGAGTCATGGCAAGGGCGGAGGTTGTCTCGTATTCGATCGGCACGTCCACGCCTGCGATCTTGAGCGTTCTGGCGGAGTCCGGAGTGTAGAATTCCACCTCGCCGCGCAACTTTCCGGAAGCCAATGCCGCGCGTGGATCGTCGAGCCGCAGAAACGCCGTGACCGGAATCTTCAGCCGCGGTGGAATACGCATGGACTGTTTGCCCGCCTCACCCTCGAGCGGCTCGATCGACGCCATGAGAGCCGCGCCGATCCCCGGGGTGCGGTAGCGATTGCGCAAACCGCGCACCTCAACGTCGGCGGCGGGAACAAAATCCTTCATGCGGAAGCCGCCCCATATGAGATCGCGTTCATTGAATGTGACCGTAAGCTCGCCGAAGGGCAGCTTGAACACGCCGCCCATGGGGATGGCGTACGCGCCTTCGTCTGACTTGGCCGCTTGCGTCAGCGATTGATTGTAGAGATCCGCCGCCCAGCGCAGTCGCGGGTCGATTCCCCGGGGCTGCGTGCCGCGCTGCCCGGGAAGAAGAAATGCGTAAGCATACACGGCAGCCGCCAGATAATAGGAGCGCTCGCCGCTGTTCTGGCCGTGAAGAAAAGAAAGCTCGGCCAAGGCGAAGATGCGATCCTCGTCGCCTTTGGGCGCCAAACCCGCGTGCAGATCGGCCAACGCCTTTTGCGGATTGTCTTCGAATTCCTGGTAAAGGTTAAAATTGATCAGCTCTCGCGACGAAAAAGAGCTTGCCCGCTCGGCCGATATCGCATTGGCGGTAAGCGAATGATATGCGACCGCGGCGATCCACGTGGTTTACGCCGATCGGCGTCGCGCACCCGGCTAAAAACCCTGCAAGCAAGTAAAGCGCGGTGAATCTAACGATTATTCCCTGGCTCAATTGTGTGAATTTCCCGAACCGACTCATGTCATCTCCCCTTCCACGTAAAGGTTTATTCTGCGGCCGCCAATGAAACTACTCGACGGCGATAGATTGTCTCAGTGTAACGCATCCCGACATCGACGATATTTACCGTGCAAATTTCCCATTCTGTCTCATTTTTATTCCGTCGCCGGCTTACTTGGAGTAAAAATTTGTAACGCCCCCAACGGCAACTTTAAGATACGCAACGGTATGTTGACAATCTCGCCACCGAGAGCCGCCGGTGATAAGTATGAAACCTGGGGCTGGTCAAAAGTACCGCTAACTTCCAGCGGAATTCCGACCATCGAGGCGCTCACGATCGAGCCGACCAGAGGAATATTTTTTATGATCTGTTCGCCGGCAGAAGGACGGTGACGAGGCCCTTGGCGTCGATGGTCTTTTGCTCCAGATCGGCGTTTGCCTGCGCCGCGATGGCGTAGGGCGATGCCTCGACAATGATCTCCTTGGCGAAAATGCTTTGGCCTGCAACCGTTCCTTTGGCGCTGATCAAGCGGTAAGGATACGCTTCACGATTCAAATCGGGAAATGCCACACTGAAGTCGCCGGTTTGGTTCAAGTAATCAAAAGTAGCATCCACTCCCACCGAACGTATGAACTTGCCGTCACGGGCGACAAAGTCAAATTCACCCGATAGGGTCCGTGCGAGCTGATCGCGGTTACCGCCGCCGGTCAAACGCGCATCCAGGGAGTAGGTGCCGCTGATGTCGGACTTTTCAGATGAGAGGCAGCGGCTGGTAGCGTCAAGGTCGCCATCTTGCACCGAAAGCCTGATGTCAAGTTTGATCTGATCGTTTTTCTGAACGGCGAAGGGTCCCGCCGTGCGGATGCCGCAGACAACGCTATTCTCGACTTCTCCGCTGATTCCGTTTGGCGTGAAATCCGCCGTAAGCTGGAGCGGCTTCCAGGACAAGCCACCGACGGCGAAGTCGTTCGTCTTCAATCGGATTACGCCCGCCAGCGGCGGCAGTCCAACTACCGCCTTGCCTCTATCTTTTTGACCATCGCCTGTGCCAAAAACCTCGCTCAACTCATCCCATACGAGGCGGTCGGCGGAAAGATCCATATCGACATTCACGGCATCCTTTGGCGCTGTCAGCTTACCCGAAGCTGAAATACGGCTGCGGCGCCACCGTAGGTCGGCAGATCGAATATTTAAACCGGCCGGATCGCCGTGCAAGACAAATTGTTCGATGAGCGCATCCTCGCCCTTCAAGGGCGGGACGATGTCCTTACCTGCCAGTGTTCCACGCGCCGACAATCGATAGGGCGGCTTGGCAAAAACATTCACGGCAAAATCACCTTGCAGCAGGCCGAGGGGCACCGGCGCGGTCAAAAACATTCTGTCCAAGGTCCGCTTATTCAGCGCGCCGGAGAAGCTAGCCCCCCACTTGTCTTGTTCCAACGCAAACATCCCGCGCGCAGATTGCCCGCCATCATCGATCGACAGCTCTTTGATCGTGAAGCTGCGGCCATTGCGCTCCATGTCAATGGAAAGTCGCGGCCCCTGGGCAACGGTCAGCTTGCCGGTGAATGAAAAATTGCCATCGTCGCGCCAAGCCACACGGCTGGAAGAAAACTCCAACGGTGATCGCAACATATAATCCGCCGGAATTTCGCTTTGAGCCCTGGCCCACTCCATTACCCGTTCGCCGGCTACCCCACTTGCCGTTGCTTCCACAAGGAATGGTGCTTTGCGCCAGTTCTCGACAACCCCGCCAACCATCATGGATGCGTCGAGGAGATCCACCTTGGCTTTAGCAAACGCGACTTTATCATGCGATGCAACAAAACTGCCTTGGGATACGGCAACAGGCGCGGGGAGCCCCGCATGCTTGAGCCGCAACCCCTCGACTTCCCCCGTGCCGGTAAAACTCCACTGACTTGGATCACTGAGCGGACCGCTAAGCGCGATCGAAGCAAAGTCTATTTTCCCTGTTGCCGAACTCCCTGGGCCGAGCTTCGCATGAAGAGTTTCAACCTTGCGGATCAAGAGTTCGGTCTGGGCCAAATCCAACTGCAAACTTGCCGACTTGATATTTACTTGCCCGGTCCCGTCAACCCGTACAGAACCGGTGAGTCCAGCGAAAGAGGAGCGGCCGACCGCGCCTGCCAGGGTCTGAGCCTCGATCCTGCCGCTGTCATAGGTGAGACGACCGGCGCTTAACGAAATCGGATAAGGCACCGGCTCATAGGAGGCGGTCAGTGCAGCCGGCACGGCCGAAACTTTCGCTGAAATCGTCTCAAGGGTTTCGCCGAGAACCAGTCTCCCCGAAAGTGCACCGTCGATCTGGTGAATCCGAGAGATTTCCCTGCGAAAAACCTCGTCTTTGACATGAGACATGAGCAACGACTGCAGCTCCCGAGCCTCCGTCTCGACCATGATGTCAAGATGAAATGGTCGGTTAGCGCCGGTTAGACCTACACGCAGCATCCCGTCCCGCCCCTTTGCTTTACCCAGGGTTGCGGAACACTTCTTACACTCGAGAACTCCGGCAGAGACAATCATCGCTCCGGCCACATTTGCCAGATCGAGATCGCGGCCAGGGATATAAATCTTCACGCCGCGCAAGTCTGCCGTCATCACAGATTGCTTGCTCGCGAGCGCCTCGGCAATCGACCGGCCGCGCGCTTCGACACGGACCTCGGCGATGGCGCCGCCTTGAAGATAGAGGAATACGTCATGCACACCGGTGAAGTCATCGGCCAACAGCAGCGCCGATTTTCTGATCATACCGACGTCAATATCGCGCCCGGTGAGCATTGCCGAGAACAAGGACGAGGATCGATGGAAGATCAGTTCACCGGCGAGCTTGACAGGTGGCGACACCAGCGGCAAAGCCTCGATGGTAACGCGAAACACTTTCTCATCGCCGCTAACGATAGCTTTGAAATCCTTTGCCGCAATCAGCGCTTTTCGCGCTCCCCGGGCCAAAGTGAGCGATGGTAGCGATCCAGCGATTTCAGCGCGAAAAGTTTTAAATCCTTCGCCTCTAAGTTTAACACTCAGCGTTAGCGCGCCGTCGTCAACCCATCCGACCGAACCCGGAGAAAAAAACTCAAATGCCTTGCGCAGGCCGAGGTTTTCCACCGAGAGCCGCGCCTCTGACGCCAGCGTATCGGTCGCCACCTCACCCGTGAAACGAATTCCGTCGGCGACATTCGCGCCGGCGGAGATTGTCAAAGCCAATTTCTCCAGGGTGAAACCGAAGTTGGCATCGATATCGGCAATTTTTAGAGTAGGTCCGCCGGCGCGGCTAATATCCGCCGTGCCGCGGCGCACTCGCAAATTCATTCCCGGAAACACTAAGCCGAGATGTTTAACCAAGGCGCGGACTTTTTCCTCGTAATTCATCGAGATTGAACGGTGCGTCATCACGCGCCGGCAGGCGCACGATCCAAGCGGCGCCATCCGCCGTCACGCTGGAGAACGCTAAGCGCCCAGTCAGCATGTGACGAAGCGATAGATAGAGCGTCAGTTGCTCAATCTTGCCGCCGATCTGCTGGTCGAACGAGATGGCCGTATCCTGAAACACCACGCCGGGTCGGGGAAACCATAAGAGCTCGATTTTTTCAAAACTCGCCAAGCTGCTGGTTTTTTCGGCGACGAAGGCGCGCGCTTTTGCTTTGACGGCTTCGCTGTCGACGATCATTGGCAGCAGCAGCACCAGGGCAAACAACGCCACCAGGAAGGTTCCCGCAAGGAGCGCAACCCATGTGATGACGCGCGGCTTGTTCATTGATCGTAAGAAATCAGGAGAAGGTTTAAAGATTCCGCTAGCCGTGCTACTTGCCCTTGGTCACTTCGCTGTGAAATGGACGCAGGCATAGGCAATCCTTGTCGAATCCGCTGCGAAAACGTCGCATCCTTGCCGGCGGCGTGAGCGCGCGCGTTCACATGTGAAAGTTTTTCCAGCTCGGCGAAGGGCCGTGACGTGTCGATCCGGCCAAGGTCATAAAGATAATCGGGCACATAGCCGCTGAACAGGACTTTCCAGGACATCGGCGGCGACTCCGGGTTCATCCGCGTGTGAAATAAAATACTGGTCGTGCAGTTGGTCGTCAGCGTGTTGTAATAGCTCGGTCGCTCGCGCAGCTCATTAATCGATTTTATGTAATCGAGAAAAATTCGCCGGACGTTGTGCAGCGGCCCCCTGGCGCGGTAAATATAAACGTCCTCCTGCGGTTGCCGGTAGGTGGTGCGCACGCCCACCACGTCGCGCTCGTCGGCGACGACGTAGTACAATTCGTACTGCCGAAAAAACCCGGCGAGGGTAGAATAACTCTCGTCTTTCTCCTTGCGAGTCTCGATCGACACCGCAAGATAATCTTTGCCGGCGAAACCGAAGCTCACCATGACGTGGGCGATCGCCTTGCCGGCCCAGTACACCGCGATGATATCCGCGGAATCGAGCTTACTGAGATCGTAAGTTCGGCTTTCCCAGCGCGGTGTCAAAGTCGGTTTCGGTGCGATAGTCGAAGTTGCGCACGTTGTGAATCGTGATCAGGTCGCCGTTGATCGTCGCATAAGGCAGATTCGCGACTTCCGGTTGCCAATCACGAACATTCGACGCAGGAATTCGCAAGAACAAAACCACGAGAATTCCGCAGACGGCGAGCGCTGCCACCGCGGTTCGGCCACGGCGCGGCAGAAAGATAAAAGCCAGCAGCGTGAGCAACGCAAAGGTGCCGCTGCCATAGGAGCGCCAAGCCTCGGGCAAGAGCGGCGAGAAATACAACATGCCCGCGCCCCAAAGAGTCGCGCCCGCAATCACTATTGCCAAAACAACTTTACCTAGTGTTTTCACCACAAGCCCTCGCATCTACCGTCCCATGCGCCGGTCGTACGCCCGCGAGACTCGACCAGCGAGACCAGGATCGGCGCCCTTCGGACCGCGCTGACTCATTTCCACGCGCACGCTGCCGTCCGCTTGGCCACGCATGTTAATCGTAAGTTCTTGATCGCCTCGTATGCCTTTAATGTTGCCACTCGCGCGGTCTTCGCTGAGGACGTGAACGCCTTCGTCGCGCGCCGCGCCGAGGGCGGCGCTCCATGCCCGGTCGAAACTACTCGGGGCCGGCGCATAGACCGGAACCGGTTCGCTCGCGCAACCCAAAAACAACGTTAAAGAAACAGCCAAAAAAAATATCAGGTTTCGGTACATCGCCAGACGATCGGATTCAAGTCTCATGGTCCAATAACTCCTTTTGCCCAGCTTGCGCACTGTCCAGGGGTAAAATTTTACGCATTGGAATATTCCTCCCGCCAAACCCGTCCTGTGTCCATCGAAGAAGCGCCAAGCTCGGAACGAAGAGACTCGCTGATTAACCGGCCGGGATCGTCACCACCGGCGTTCCTTGCCTATCCCCCGTCTCGGTGAGAGTGAAAAGAAACATGATAAAAGAAAACAGCCTCTTCGACGCGAAATCTTTGTCGTCGATCCAATACCAGTCTTGACCATACGGCACGGCGGCAAAGGCGTCGTCGGGTTTTTGCGGCGAGCTGAGAATCCGCATGAGTGGCGGCACGGCAGCACCGTTGACGATCTCCGGCGCGGGGGTGGGAAACGTCCGCTTTTGCTCCACCTTGGCTGCCGGTACATCGATGTAAGAAGATAGATCGGTGATGATTTCGAGCACGGAACGGGTCAGCAGGGCGATCTCTTTGTCATTGGCGGGCACCGAGCCGTAGACCACGTCAAACTCGTCGGTCTGGGGATCGGCACCGAGGAGTTTGCGTACTTCATCGCGATCCGCCGCTATCGCTGGGTCTAACTTCTTACTAAATACCATTGCCGTCACCGTCTGGGCGCCGATTTTTTTCACCCGCAGGCCGATTTGTCCGGATTCCTGAATGGTGCGCAGCTTCTCGACCAGCGGAAAAAACTCCGGATCGGCCTCGCGCGCGCGTGCACCATAGCCGTAGCGGCTATGAATGCCATTGATGGTGTGCACGGCGAGCCGCAGCACCATATCGACCGGATAGCCGGCCTGGAGAAAACTTAGAATCGCCGCGGGTGGGATCGGAGTCATGAGACTGCGGGCGAATTTTTCCCCGCTAAGGGGCGAGTAAGTGACGGTCGGCCTTTCGCCAAAAGTCCCGGTGGCGGTAATACCCGCGGATGAAGTATAGGGAAGTTGCAAGAGATTTTGCCACCAAGAGCCGGAAACTCCGACAGTGCCCTGGTAGCCAGTCTGGGTGATCACCGAGACGACATCGAGAAACACGGGCGCATCCGCGTAGCGCAGCTTGACCACATTGAGCAGCATCTGCGCCTTCCAGGAATCAGAGATCGCCGAAATGTAATCAAACCGATCGCGCGCAACAGTCCTCGGGCCGATACTCGCGCAGCCGCTCAGCCCGGCCAGCAAAAATACACCTACAATTATTGTTTTCATTCGCAGCCTTTCATCCTCCTATTATTTCGCGGCGGCGCGGTCGCGCTCTAGGAATTTTCTTCATTGCCACGTCACTAACCCAACAACTGAACTGAAACCTTTTTTCACGATTCACTCATTCCATTCTGATCTCGTTATAGAATCGCCTTGCCCAAACGCTTGAGAAAGTATTTCGCCAGTCGCGTTACTACCTTAGCAAAACGCTGCGGATTTGGAGAACTCTTCTCGCTGGTCTCACTCTTTGCCGGCACATCGTCTTGTGGCTGCTCAGATGGGGCCAAACCAGCTGCGCGGCCGTCAGGCCCGTAGACGTGCAGATCGCGCTGCGGGAACGGGATCTGAATGTCGGCCTCCTTGAGAGCGTTATTGACCGCAATGGTCAACTCGCTACGAACGCGAAAGAATTCGTCAATACCGGTCCAGCAAAGCAAGGTAAACTCCAGCGCACTGTCGCCAAAACGATTGAACACAGCCATAGGCGGCGGCACCGGCAAAACTTCCGGATGCGTTCGCGCAATATCCACCAGGATACCGATTACCCGGCCGGGATCGGTGCCGAACGCGACACCAACCGATATCTGAATCCTTCTTTGGCGCCGTGAAAGGGACCAGTTGACAACTCTCGATCCGACGAGCTCGCTGTTGGGAATGATGACGTCGGCGCCATCGACTGTGCGGACGATACTGGCGCGGAAACCGATGTTGCGAACCTCACCGATAATGGCGTTGACCTCGATGGAATCCCCCACCTGCACCGGGTGCTCAAAAACCAGGATGATACCCGACACGAAGTTGTTTACAATGCTTTGCAGACCAAACCCTATCCCCACTCCCAGGGCGCTGAAAACCAGCGTGAGCCGGCTCAACTCCACGCCGGCTGCCGCCAAAGCGAAGAAAAAGCCCAGGAGCAAAACACCGTAACGGGAGAGCAATTCTAAAACTCCCGGCACTCCTCTGGGCATCCGGATACGGGGGAATATCTCTTCTGCCATCACGAACCGGAGCATGCGAGAAACCAGGATCGCAACAAAAATGACCAAGAAAAAAGTCACCAGGTCTTGCAGCGCCAATTCCGTTGCGCCGATTTTCCACCGTACGGTGAGAAAATCTGCTCCTCCACTAAAGACGCCGCCGAGGAGACCGAACACGAAAAGGCTCAGGGCGACCCAGCCGGCGAACGCCGCCAGTCGGATAAACTTTCCGAAGCGCGCAGCTAACAAGTCGCCGTGTTGGCGAACCGAAAGCGATAAACGAGCCGCCTGGGTTTGCAGTCCGAGAGTCGTCACGGCCGTCAACTGGTGAGCGGCGATGAATAGGACTAGCGCCGCATATCCACTTCGGAGCGTGGCTGAGGTAAACAATTCGGCAAGCGAAAGGTTGCCGACAAGATTAGCTCCTATGGACAGCGCCAGCAGCGCCGCCGCAAGGCGCAACAGAATCAGGACCGCACGACCTTTACGCGCCAAGAGCGCGATTTCGTCCGTCCAAAGGCGAGACAGCCAGACAATGCCGCCAAGGGCCGCTACAGTAATCGCCAAAAGTAGAAACCGCCTGAGCAGCCAATCCTCCGGCAATACTCCCCGCAAAAACTCCACCAAGTGGAAGGCAACCATCAAGTAGGTTCCACCACGCCACCTAATCGGCGTCACGGTTGAAACCAGGCGGAGGACCGGAAAAACCGTCAGAATCGCCGCAGCTTGCAAAATAAAGGCTGCAGCTTTGGGATAGAGCCAAGGTGTCAAGAGAAGCACGAAAAGAAGCGCCGAGGAGATCGGACGCGCCAGGATCTGGAAAGCTGAGGAGATTTCTTTGCTTGCGATGATCTCCGGTGTCAGCACTCCTCGCAGGAGATACAGAACGGCTAGCGCCGCGAGAAATAGGATCCCATGGAAAAAGAGATGTTTTCTGTAATCCTTAAAAAATTCCTTGGCGCCGTCGAAAATTCTCGAACCGCTCTCCCTGAGTCCCGTGGCCCACGAAGTCGGGGAGCCGGCGCTGAACAGCGCCACCCAAAGGGGCGGACTATCCAAACCGAACAGGTCGTGCCCGAACTCCGCGCGCGCTTGCTCGATGCGCTTGCGAATATCGGCGAATACCTTGCGCCTTGCCGATACCTGATTCTGCAGTTTCAAGAGCCCTGTCGTCTGGTTGCGAATCAATCCGTCTACATCGGTCACTTCTTTTAAAACCTCTGCCACCTTCTGAAGCACCGCTTGAGGCAGGACCTTGTTTTTCCCGGCGGCTTGGGTTTCCTTCCAGGTGGCCAGGCTTTGTTCAACTTCTCTCTGCAAGACGGAAAGCTCTTGCCACTTTCCGGCGATCTCTTCCTCCCATTGATCGATTTGCCTCTGCCCGTTCGCCCATTCGTTCAGAGCGCTGTGGAGCTCCCGGACGGAGTGTGTCTGAGCGATCGTCCCCGCTGTAGATTCCCACCACCGGTCGGATCTTTCGATCAATGAGAGCAAATCTTCCTGGATCGCCTTGATGGCATTATCCGCCTGGATTTGAGCGCGAATTTCCTGAAGCCTAGTAAGGGCCTGCTGAGCGCGTGGACCGATCTCAGCGGCTGGTATGGCAACCGGGACCGCAGCGCTCTTTTGCTCTGGCGCCGGCGTGGCGGCGGGCTTCGCCGCGCTCCACGCTGGCATGGCAGAAAACCATAACAAGACGAGGACTAGCGATCCGCGTTCTAGAAGTTCTTGCCGCATGGGCCAACTCCCGCTTTGATCCCTGTTTTGCATGGGTCAATTTCGCCGCGAGTATCGAGGGGAAGAGTGTCGAGTGTCGGGGGTCGAGTGTGGAGGGAAAATCCACCGGACCAGCTCCGCGTCCCTTGCTTTTCACTCTTCACTCGCCCTCACCTCGATCAACACTCACTTTCTTCTCATCGTTCCTATCGAACTCGTCAAAATTCCGATGATCTCGTCGACCAGTTCTACTCGTTGCCTGACTATTTCAGAAGCGAGCCAGTGTCCAAACCGTTCGTATCGGCCTCTTGTTTCACGAGCAGAGCCTCGTGCGAAGTCAAGGAAGCGGACATACTCCGCTCGGCTCACCCTTCCGTAACCCTCTTCGATGTTGGCACAGATCGAATCAGCGCTGCCTATTTACTGAGAGACCAGCCGGTAACATATTGGATTAGTCTTAAGCGCCTCCATGTCTGTCACTACCAGATCGAACAATTGCCGCGCTTTTTGATATGCGCCGAAGCTCTCCAGTCCGCTCTGGCTCATTCCTCCCCTCGACACTCGTCACTCGTCACTCGACCTAAAGCCCCATGATTCAAACTAATCCGGCGACAATCCCCGCCGTGGATCTCTGAGTCTGCAACTGACGCCGGTGCTGAACCGTCCATCACCAGCGCCACGACTCCGATGATAATCAAAAATCATCGAAAACTGGCGCGGCCCTATTACCTGAACAGACGCGAACCCCTTCCCCATGCCCTGCTCCATTTCGAAAAATTTGTAAATCGAAAAGCCGAAGGTGATCAAGGACGACGCCGTTCTGACCCGCGCCATCAAAGTCCGTTCGTGGGCAAGAAACGTAGGCGCGTAGGCAAGCCTGGTGCTCACGCCCATCGGAGGCTTGGGCTGGTCCAGGGCCGAAACCGTCATTCCAAATCATAGACGAATCCGATCAAGCAATGACTGACCACGCACCTAACATTGCTAATGTGCGATCTGGATCTACAACATTCTTTATTTCTGGTTTAAGCCTTGAATCATCTCTATCGAAGAGAACAGACCCCGTATATTGGACCTTGGTCCAATAACTAACCAGCGCTAAGACAATCGAGTCGCCTGCCGTCAACGACCCGAAGAAAGCTAGACAGGCGCTAGGAGACTCACAACCGAACTAATCCGTGCGGAGAATCCAATCCGCACGACCGAACTTTCACCTGCGCGTCAGACCCAAGCCATTCGCTTCAATATTTCAACGGTAAGAATCGACGAATTTTCGCCATCAAGGGCGACTATCCGCACGGCGAGAACCCAATGATCCGGGTAGAAAAATGACACTGCCGGGCGGCGCGAGGCTCGTCCGGCAGGTTGAGGGCAGGCGGAATTTGATTTACTTGGCGGCCAGGGCTACGAATCCAGTATTAAGTCGGCTTTGCGCAGTAGCTACAGGAGCGGCTTTTCAGCTTGCGCTTGGTCATTTTTGACCTGGAGGGCGCACTCGCGCTTCGTCACCGGACACTTTGCCGCCGACCCTTCCTAGCCCATCGTCCCTTGGTTTCCTCGTGTTCGTCTACTTGTGATATTTCGATGATGGCTCGCTGGTCGAACGGCAGTCTAATTTACATCCTTACCGGTTTCGTCATTAACCGGCGCGGCAGTGGCCTCGCCCCCGACCACCGTCTCGGGAGGGCCGCCCGCGATCCAAGCATTCAATAAGGTATAGGCCACCGCGAGCACTACCGGACCGACGAACAACCCAATCACGCCGAAGGCAAACAAGCCGCCGATCACGCCGGCGAAGATGAGCAAGAGCGGCAGATCGGCGCCGCGCCGAATCAGTATGGGGCGCAAAAAATTATCCATCGTGCCGACCACCGCGGTCCACACCAAAAGCACCGTGCCCAAGCCGGCATGGCCAGCCCAGTACAACCAGATCACCGCTGGAACCAGCACCGGCATCGGTCCGATCTGCGCGATCCCCGATAACAGCATGACTGCGGTCAGGATCGCCGCGTAAGGAATGCCGACCAGCGCCAGGCCGATGCCCGCAAGGACCGACTGGGTCACCGCCGTTACCACGACGCCGAGTGCCACGCCGCGAATCGCTTGGCCGGCGAGACGAATCGCGTTCTCGCCCTGCGGCGCCGCCAAGGCGCGCGGCGAATCGACGCACGGAATTGGCCGCTACCTCGCCGTTAAAATATAGAATCCCAGAAATCAGCAGCGTCAATGCGAAATGGAAAAGCATCAGTCCCAATCCGCCAACCTGGCTGATGAACCAGCGGAGGATATTGTCGACATACGGCAGTCCGTGGTCCGCCAACCCCGCGGCGCCGCCGGCCGCAAGCCGGCGCCACTCTGATGCGATCTTGGCACCGACTACGGGCAGACGCTCGACCCAATCAGGAGGCGGAGCTTTGGCGAAGGACACCAGCGACTTTGATCCAGCAACGATATCCAACGAGTGATCGACGACGGTGACGACCGCAAGGGTGATCGGCGCGATCAGAATCATCATCGCGGCGGCGATCATGACCGTTACGGCGAGCCACCGATGGCCGCCTAGCCGGGACTGAACCCCAAGCAACAGCGGCCAGGTCGCCACGACGATCATAATTGCCCAGATCAGCGCCAATAGAAACGGCTTGAGAATCCAGAAGGTGCCGCCCATGAGCAAGCCGATAAACAGTAACAGCAAAGTGGTGTGAGTCAGGTCGCGCGAAGAATGATTCATTCAGCCCCTCCGGTCGGTCGATCTATTTTTTGATCGAACCCGCTACCGGGTTCTTAACCGATGATCACGTCGGTGCTTGCCGGTTTACTGTGAAAATGTCTGCACCACGCTTCAACAGAAGCAAACAGAGTTCTTGGTTTTATCCATTGCTGTCGCTCCGTTACCTCCTGTTAAAAATGTCCTCGCCTAATTTTCTTCTGTCAAAAAGTTTCAACCTCATCGTCTCGCGCCGCTCCACAAACACCCGGCCACGCTCCGCCTTGGGGCACCAATGAGCTGCTCTTTCAGCTCTGAATCGACCGTCGCGTCCAGATGCGCCCATCGAGCCAATAATGACAGAAGAGTCCTCCCGTCCCCAGTGGCGCGAGCCATTCGAGTTTAGACCAACTACCGACAATTGCGCCGATAAATCCGACAACCGGCCAGACAAGAAAAGAGCCGGCTTGCTCGATCTCACTGCGAAACCTGTCTCCCGCCCCAATTGCTGGCGGCGAATCGGAACCGTTCAGCGCCGGGTTAATCCCAGTCCGGCTCATAGCATGAAAACTGGCCGGGCGCCGTCTCATCGCGTAGGCGAAGTAAAGATATTGCACTTCATGATGCACCGCGAGAACCAACAAAAACGACGCATTCGATGCTCCGAGGGCGTAACCGCTGCCAAAGGCGACGGCATGCGCGAGCACCACCCACCACTCGCCTGGATGAACCCGACCCGTGGTATTGACCGAGGCGAACGTCACGCGCTCGCCGCCGGCTCCTAAGAGCGTCCAGCTAAGATAGGCCGTCACCCAGGCCGCCGCGGTAAAACCGATGATCGAAGTAATATCCGCGCCGAGGTTCAAGGCAAAATACGGTTTTCCTTCGTAATCTGCCGGAGCCAAATGGCTGTAGGCAAGCACGGCAGCGAGCATCGGTAGATAGATGGCGCCGCGGAACAAAACATCGTGCGCGCGCGACACCGGCCCTCCTACTCCGCGCTGATAAAAACGCGCCACGCCGAGACTCTGACGCCCTCTGTGCCATACGGCGGCGTACATAGCGATTGACGTGAGCAAGATCGTTTGGCCGCTCATGGAAAGCGCGTAAGTCAGCACCAGGATGACCAGCGGAATCAGCAGCACGTCAACGCGGCGATGATGCCAGAGACGCCGGCGTATGATGGCATCGTAGGTCGCTCCTAGATGGAACTCCGACAGCACGAAGTCAATGGTATCGAGCTCACGGTCGCCGCGCAGGAGTATCAGAAGAATTGCCGCCAACAGCCCGACCGAAGCTCCGCCGCACGCCAGCCAGAAATCCGCGCGGCGGGAAAAAAGCCAGAGGCTCTGCTTTGGGTTTTTGTCTCTCGCAGGGGGTCGTGCTGAGACGGTCACCCTACTGGTCTCGGTGGACTCACTCATGGTTTGCGCCCCGCGTTGCCCGGCGAATCGGTTGGTTTGGCCGGCGCCTGGAACCATTCCTCCTTGGGAACGACCTTGGGCGTTGGCGGATCGCCCTCGTAGGCCGGTGTCATGATCTGCACGCCGTGCTCGTTGAAAACGTCGAGGATATTCTGGTGCATCGCCGTGTAGAGCCGCCCCATGGCCTGAGGGTCGTCGCAGTAAGCGTTCAGCTCGTAAGTCACGGCGAAGTCGCCCAGGGACTTCTGCAACACGAATGGCGCGGGTTCCTTCAGGAGCCCAGCAGTACGCTCGCGCAGCCATGAGCAGCATCGCCTCCACCTGCCGCCAGGGCGTTTCGTAACCGATCCCGACGGTGGTGTGCAGAATCAGTCCGCGGCTGGCAGCCAGCGTGCTGTAGTTGATCACATGGCCGTTAATGATAGTTGAGTTCGGCACGACGATCTCCTCGTTCTTGACCGTGCGCAGGTGCGTCACCATGAGCCGCCTCTCGGTCACGTCACCGGTGAGATTGTCGATGCTGATGCGATCGCCGACCTTGAAGGCGCGCCGGTAGATCATGGTATAGCCCGCCATCAGGTTGCCGATGACCGACGAGGAGCCCAACGAAACGACCACGCCAAGAAAGATCGAGACGCCCTTGAACGCTTCCGAGTTCGAACCGGGGATATAAGGATAGGCCACCACAACCGCAAAGGCGATGATGAGCAGACGCGCGATTTTATACGTCGGCAAGGCCCATTCGCGGTCAAAGCGGGCAAGCGTGACGGTGCCGCGATCGATGCTCTCGAAGTACAGCCGCGTCAGCCTCAGGACATAGCGCGTGACGATCACCACGACCGCGACAAACGCGAGACCCGGCAGGCTGTCGATCAATCCCAGGCCCATGGCCTGCAGCGGATCCAAAAGGATCGCCAAGAGCCGCGCCGCAAGCGGCCGCGTCCACGGATAAAGACTAAGCACAAAGTGGAGATAGAGATAGCCGAGCACCAAGAGCGCCAAGACATACAGCCCTTTGAGAATGCCGCACAGCGCTTTACTCAGTTGCCGCGCCTGAACGAGTTGGTGCGACTGGGCTTCCAAAGCTTCGATCCGGGCCTTGAAGCGCCGCTCGGCGAGCAGCATCCAGCTTGCGAAATGCGCGGCGAATCACGAGCAGCCCTAGCGCCAATAAGCGCCGTCGCGCCGAGCGCGTATAACGTGTTGATCAGCAGGACACGCGGGCTGCGGTCATTGCGGTAAGCAGCGATCGCCGCCGTGATTTTTATCAGCGCCCTTTCCGCCAATAACTGTCGGGAGAACACCTTCGGCCGCGGCATCGGCATCGATAAAGCCCGCCACCAGGATTGCGCCGGCCATAATTCTGGTTCGGTCTTCCATCTCGACCACGCGCAGCGACCCGGCAGCCACGGATTGATCGGCGGCGATCGCTTCAATGCGCTTACTGATCGCCTGTGCGCGTTCTTTGGCCGGGTAGACCGGGAAACCGCGCACTTAAAATAGCACCTCGCCGTCCAGCGTGACCGCCGCGCGCTCATAGTCGCCCGCGAAATCGACGCCAGACGGGTCGGTCGCCGCGACATTTCTAGCTCCAGGGGTAGTTGCTGCACCAGCGTCGCAGACAACCAACCCCGTGGGCGCCCAGACCGATGTGGCAAAAATCACCACCATCATTAAAATAAATCGCTGCATGATAATAAATCCCGCAAAATTTGCCTGACACCCTTTGTGGTTCGACTATGCTGCTCACCACCCTGAGTGCATCGACGGGCGCTTTTCGCGCCAGATTAGTTTGCTTCCATCCTAGAACAATATGCCGAACAGCTTTTTCAACAGCTCTTCGAGCGGCATCAGGGTGAGTAACAACGGCACGATCGGCACCAATGTCGCGGCCGCGAGTCGGAGAATGGCATCTCTTGTTATCGGCGCGATTTGCATGGTCCGCACCACTTCGAAACTATTGCCCAGATCGGCGAGGGACTGGATGTCGCCGCTACCCACGAAAGGCTCATCGGCAGGCGCGCCGCCGCGCAGCCACTTGGCATCGAACTCGCGGACGTAACGCTCGGCCAGCGTGCCATATTCGCGATTGCCCGTCCGCTTCGCCTGCAGCCAGCTGCGGCGCGAACACCAAGAGCGGGCCGAGCACCATGCACAGTAAAAAGACCACGAGGACGGCGATCTCGACCTTGAAGTCAGGCAGCGCGGCGCCGAGATAGAAAATGCGATTGGCAATCATTCCGGCTAGCACTGCGCCATGCGCCACCGCCAGCGGCGTGAAGGCGTAGACCGTGTTGGCAAGAAATCCCAGGCCGCCGACCCGGTCCGGATGGGTGGGGACCAGGCTCAAGTCGATGCGCGACACCTGGCAGAGAAAGCGCATCCAGATGAACATCCGAAAGTACCAGCGCAGCATCAGGAACTGGAAGATCGGCAGGCTCACGTAGCCAAACCACATACCGCTGAGCGAGAGCTGCAAGCCCGCGGCGGTCGGCACCGCGTACCACGTAGCCGTGGCGAGCGCCGTGTAGTGGCGCCAGACAATCAGGACACCGACGCCATAGACGAAAGCGATCAGCAACACCTCGGCGAGGACTGAGTTGCGCAGCCGGAACGCCGATGCGATGACGGCATCGAACCGCGGCAAGGCGCTCTCGGGAATCAAATTGCGGTCGAGGAATTGCCGCACCACGAAACGCATGCGCTGGTGCACCACAAGCTCGGCAATGATAAACAGCGGCACCACCACCAGAAAGCGGACATGCACCTCCATGTCCATCAGGAAGGGTACGGCCGCCTTCCCGCCCAGCGCCTGTCCTTCCAGAGCCGAGAGCACCAAGCAGCGGCAGCCAGGCGAACAGCGAGATGACGATGATGCGTTGGCGCACTAGCTCCAGCGCGTCGCCGGACAGATGCGACCGACGGAAGAGCTGGTACAGCGGCCCACCCAGGACGAGGGAGAAGTCCGCCGGATGCCGGAGCAAATCGTCACTGGACTCTAATGTCGGGGATTTCATTTGCAATCTCGCCTCCTCGTCGATTCTTTACAGGAGGCAACAGAGATTTTTTAAAAACACCTCCGTTAACTCAGTTCGCTCCTGTTAAATTGAATTTTCCTTCACTCGACCCTCGACACTCATTGCCTCTTCCCCCCTACTGCCGCGCCATGATCACGCGCAGGAGTTCCTCGTGATCGATGAAGTGGTCGGCGTCCCTGGCGTCCGCGCCCAGATCGATCTGCACCCAATTAATCTTGCCGTTGAATATCCTGCGTGGGCGCCACAAGCGGACTAGGATTCAACGACCGCTTTGACCCGTCCGTCTCTGATCGCTTTGACGAACGCCTTGTGAGTCGCGCTCGGCCTGATCGGCATAGTCGACGGCAAAGTCGCAGATCGCCTCGTCAAAGGTGCGGCTCGAACCCATATAGCCCGCGATCATGGCAGCGTCGCCCGAGCGCGCGTGGGCTCGGGCCAGCGCCCACCCGCACGCTTCCGCGTATCGCTCGCAATGCATCATCGTCAAAGCCGTCAATGACCGCGGACAGTTTCATGTCGCGAAGCTGGCGCACGTAGAAGTGGCGCCCTGCTTGTCCCGCGTCCATCCCAGGAAGCTGTCACTCGCCGCCTGCATCAGACGCTGGCCAACGACGACGCGCTGACCATGGTTCTCGTGCAGACTCTTCCCGGCATAGGGTTCGAGCACCGACGCATTCGCCTGCTTGATCTGCAGGAACAGCGGGTCGTCGTCCGCGGCCATGAACAGGGCGATCACGCACATCGTACCGACGCTGCCTACGCCGACGACCTTCACCGCCATGTCGCACAGATGAAAGCGGTCAAAGAGCACGCGGATGTGCTCGGGCAGGGAGTCGTGGTAGAGCGCCCATGCTGCCTTGATGTCCCCGCTGCTCCACGTCTTCTGCAACTCTCGGGATGAAAGATCAGCGGAGGGTTGTCCTTGATGCGCGGCGTCGCGCCAACGTGCTCGGCGAGTTTCGGGAAATCATGTTCGGCAACACTGCGCCCGCGCGCCTGCTCGATTCTTTCTCAGATGCGCGCGCGCTCCTCTTCGTCGGGCACGCATCGAATCAGCCGCTTAACGTCGATCCTGTCGTACCAGATGTCCAGCGCCGTCATGAAGGCGTACTCCGCCATGTGTTCCCGGTAGGAGCGCACGGCGGCGCGGGCGGCGCGCGCCGGATCGCTCTGTTTGAGCTGGATATGACGCCCGGCCAGGACCACGCTGGCGGTCAAGCGCTTGACGTCCCATTCCCATGGCGCGGGAAGCGTTTCATCCAGGTCATTGAGGTCGAAGATCACGCTGCGCTCGGGCGTGGCAAAGCCGCCGAAGTTCGAGAGGTGGGCGTCACCACAGGCCTGCACCCTGAGGCCGGAGCTTGGCGTGTGGGCCAGGTCGGCGGCCATGATCGCGGCGGTGCCGCGATAAAAGGCGAAGGGCGACTGTGACATCCGGCCGTGGCGAATCGGCACCAGGTCCAGCACCCTGCCCTCGTTTTGACGCAAGCACCACTTCGACCGGATCAGGTCGCTCCTTGGGCGGGTTCCATCCGCTATGCTCCGCGCGGGGCACGGCGTCGCGCAGCCTCTTGCCTTCAGCCCGGCGCTCGGCCTGAGAACGATACGGCGCTTCGTCGGGCCCGTTGGCGCGACCACGCTTGCCAACTATGTGCAATCGCTTAGCTTCGCTCTTCATTTATTGCCCTCATGTACTTTCTGTTCGCTATTTCAAAATCCGGAAGAATCCATTTCCCGTCGAAGTGCGCTTTATATGCGACCGACGCAAAAAATGATAGGGCGGCACACCCAGGACGAGCGAGAACTCCGTAGGCTTATCGAAGTTGATCGTCTTGTTCGAAGTAGTCACGAGAACTGCGTCACGGTAAAGGCATCGCAATCCGAAAACAATCCAGAAAACTCAAAATCCCAGAAATCCTGGAATCCAAATCGAAACCAAGCTTGTTTGGCGGTTTGTGTTTTTTGTTTATGATCGTTGAGAATTGTTTCGATCCACGGGCCGCTTTGGATTTAGAATTTCGTGCTTTCTTTGTGTTTGGGATCTAACAGGAGCCAACAGAGAAAACAGAGTTTCTTTGTAACTTCATCTCCGTTCGCTCCGTTGTCTCCGGTAAACAGAATCCGTGAGTGTTCGAGGGTCGGGTGTCAGGGGACGACCGCTCATCAACCGCCACTCGGCACCGCAGTTTCCCTCGACACTCGTCACTCGACACTCGTCACTTCTTTTTACTTCATCTTGATCGTCAGTCCACTGGCGACCTAATTGGAGCTTGGCGCCTTTAGAAACCGAACGAATGTGCAGAACCACCCCATCCTGATTGCGCAGCACCATACCGCCCACGCCTCCGGCCAGGGTAATCCCTGCTTCAGCCGCCACATAAGTTCCCGCCAACTTCGCGCTGTCCGTCAAATTGTAGTACGTCCCCAGTAGCGCTCGCTTTGCTGATGCCGAAATCTACCAGCGTCAAACCGTCGATGGAGAACGGATAATCTTTCCCTTTGAAGGTCAGTTTGCCATCGCCCCAGGTGATTCCAACGCCGGCAGCAATCGACTTGCTCTCCATCGTTAGCTTTCCCGAAGGTGTCGCCTTTTCCGCGGCGACGCCGTTGCTTGCTAGCGCCAGGACGACAAAGAATAGAGCGAGCCGGGAAACTGTTAGAACCTTTGACATATAAATTTCTCCTTGTTTTCTGACATTTGTTCTAAGACCCTACAGCACAAATTCACAGTCCGATTTCATTTTCACATGGCGCCCTCCTTTTGTTGCGGCAGTTGACTGCTCACTTCCGCTCAGCCCGCCGGAATGGCGAAGAGCGTCCTCAACGCGAGTACCGCGCCAACAGACTCATTGCCACCTAGATTCAGACCGTCATTCTCTGGCTTTGATCCGCAAATTGTTGCCATTTCGCTCTCGGCGAACTTTGTCCTTCGACGTGCCACACAGGATTGAGCAATGAGATCCATCATCGCCGGCACAAGCTCTGGCGTGCGCGTCGCTCGGCCGAGAAAATGCTCATTTCTTATTCTAGCCGTCCGTTCAACATAGTTTTCCACGACGATGGATCGTCTCACGGCAGTTTTTCCAGCCTGAACACTTGTAGCGCCAAGACGCGATAGCCAGACAAACGCCGCGTGATTCGAGGTCGCTTCCATCCCGATCGTATTGCGCGTTACACTTTCGTCAGCGCAAAAACCCGCGCGCTCCAGGCGCGCTCATCGAGATATAAACCGCGCCCTTGCAAATCGTTGCCATGCCAATCGTACGTCGCATCACCGAGCAAGTCCTGCAGCCGCCACTGGCTGGTGCCGAGATCGGCAAACGGCAGGCGCACATGGCATTGGCTCTGGTTCGGCGCATAGTTGACCGTCACCAGCAGCCGCTCGTCACCGGAGCCTTGCCAGGCAAAAGCGACGAAGCAATCGGAGGTCCAGTTGCCATCCCAGGCGGGAACGCATTCGAGCAGTTGCCAGTGACCGTCGCGTACGACGTCGTGGCGCAGCACGGCCAGCAGCCGGTCGTAGAATGTCTTCACCCGCTCATCGACCGGCTCTTCCGGCGCGCGCACCAGATGCGGTGAGATCCGCTTCTTTCGCGCCTCGAATTGTCCCTGATGAAAGAATCGTAGCCCAGGCGACAGGAACGTAATGACGGCCGCGGCTTCATGAATTTCCGGTGAAAAAGTCGCGGCCGCCCGCGGCTCGTCGTGGTTTTCCAGGAAGCGCGCCAGTTTGTTCTGGTAATCGAGTCCAGCGTGGAAATGCTCGCGCACCGGCCGGGCATGACCCTCGC
Source organism: uncultured delta proteobacterium (assembly GCA_963847445.1). Taxonomy (GTDB): domain Bacteria; phylum Desulfobacterota; class Binatia; order UBA9968; family UBA9968; genus DP-20. The sequence goes on from CAWJZV010000002.1 coordinate 157,985, forward strand.
GCAAACGGTCGTACAGCCGCTTGTCGTAGGCGTAATCGAATCCCTGCTGCTGCATCGTCCATTCCATGTCCCAGTAGACTTCGGCCATGAACTGGAAACTCTGGATGTTTCCGGCGCGCGGCATCGGTCGCCTTCGGCCAGAAGAGCTCAGCGCGGATGCCCCACGTGCGTTCGAACACCTCGGGCAAGACCAGCATCGCCATGTCGCAGCGCACGCCGTCGCACTGTCCGGCGATTCTCTCCAGTTCGCCGATCATCGCTTGCTGCAATTCCGGGTTGCCGTAGTTGAGCTGCAGCGTATCGGGCCAGCCGTCGAAGTACGGGTCGCGGCCGTAGGCGAGCACCGCTGACCCGTTTTTGGTCAGCGCCCGGCAGTAGTTCTGCGGTGCGCGTGCCAAATCACTCTCACTGCCGTGGACAAAGTAGTCCGGATGCGTGTCGACCCAGGGATGATCCGGCGCCATGTGGTTGGGGACAAAGTCGAGCATCAGCTTTAGTCCGCGTTGCTGCAGCCGCTGGCGCAAACGCGCCAGCGCCGCGCGCCGCCGAGATCGCGATGCACGGTGTAGTTTTGGATGGCGAATCCGGAGCCGGCGATGTCTGCTTCTTTGAGATCCGCCAGCGTTTCCTGAAACTCCTTGCGCCATCCGGCGTTGCTGCGCGACACCGCCTGCGCCGCCGGGCCGGTCTGCCAAACGCTTAGGAACCAGATCCAGTCAAAGCCCATTGCGGCCAAGCGGTCCAGTTCGGCGTCGGGAATATCGTCCAGAGTCGCTGCCCGGCGCAACTTGCGCGACAATTCCGTCAGCCAGATGCGGGTGTTGATCTGATAAAGGGAAGCGTAGCGGGGACTGTTGGTCATAGAATTTTACCGACTGGAATTTTGCAAATAGGATTCTAACACTCCGATTTCGCCAAGATCATCTGGCGGTCATGACCGGGCCACCTCGATGCTGCAGAGAGAACCAAGCGAAGCACCATACGCGCCTTTACTTCCGGGTTATTTTGTAACCCCGGCTGTCGAGAAAATTGAAAGTCTGGATAACCTGATTGGTCGGCTCGTACCCGCGGTAGGGAAAATAGCTTTGGATGATCGAGCTTTTCCACTTGGGATGGCCAGTGGCTCTAAGCTGATCGGCCGAGTTTAGGATGGCCAGAACCAGATGTTGCATCTGCGCCGCGGAGTTTGCATCCCGCTTGTCCAACCCCATAATCGACGCCGGCACGGCATAGGTTTCGGTATCGGTTGCAGACCAAGGATATTGAGATTTCCCCAGACTCGTTCGTGCATAGATTTGCTCGAGTCCCGGGTTGGCCGGCAGCCGGACAAAATGAACCTTGCCGTCCAACTTGCCGATAAAGGGGACCGGCGCCCCGCCGACAAACATCACGGCATCGAGATTGCCCTGCTCCAGCTTTTTCATGGCATCGTCGAAGCTGTCGAAGGAAACCGTGGCCTTGATATCGTAGACGGACAAGAGCACCGCGGCGGTAATCGCGGTCCCGCCTCCCTCGGTGCCCACCGACACGCGCTTGCCTTCGAGCTGATAGAAAGTCTGGATGTCGCTCTTGTTGCTGAGCACATGTATTTCTTCGGGGTAAAGATTCAATACAACCTTGATGCTGTCGAAAAGATCCAAATTCTGCTGTTGTTTGAGCACTTCGGAGACAAACCGCAGAGCGTCCAGCTGAACGATCGCCAGGTCTACCTTGCCGGTGCCGAGCAGCTGGATGTTTTCGAGGGAGCCTTTGGTAGGTATCACTTGAATCTCCATGCCCTCCTTGCCCGCCACATTCTTGATGTCCTGGGCAATCTGAAAATAGCTGCCATCCTTCGGGCCTGTGGCTATCGTCGCCGCCGACGCCGCCGACGCAACCAAGCTCAGAACTAGCGCTAAAAATATTTTCTTCATAAGCCATCCCTCCTTAACAATAATAACGGTTATTGGGGTCTGCCCGGCAAATCCTATAAAAAGGAGGCGAACTTTTGTATTGGACTTTAGTCCAACACTGATTGAACGTTCCCGAGCTATTGAAACATCGGCGCCCGCCGCCACTAGGTTCGCAGTTCCCAACGCCGACCGTAGCAGCGGCTCGCCGGCTTATCTTCCCATCCGCCGCTCGTAGGCACGCGAAATATCGCTGGCTAAATTCGCATCCCCGCCTTGAGGCCCGCGCGCTGAGATCTCCACGCGAACTCTTCCATCCGCCTGGGTCGTGACTGTGATCGTCACATCGCGGCTATCGTTGGCGCCGGTGATGACTCCCCGCGCGCGATCTTCAGACTGGATGCGGATGCCAACATCTTGCGCCGCGGCTAGGGCAGCGTTCCATGACCGGTCAAAACCGCTCGCAGCCGGCGCGTAAGCAGGGACCGGCTCATAGACAACACAGCCAGTGGCGATAATTGAAACAGCTGCGACGGCCATTGCCAAACGCGCCATCGCTACGATTACGCAAACTTTTTCTTTCACCATGTTATTCTCCTAGTGTTGGCATTATCCCTGAGAGACTGCCAAGAAAATTTTACGGACAACGTTTCTTGCGCGTTTAGGCAAGTGTCCGCTTCATGCATAGGTGACGTCGGAAAAATGCTAGACGCTGGTCTGACGAAACCTCTTCGCCGTAAAAGCCAGCACGTCGTCGCGCCATTATTCATCGCTGACGGCGGCTATTCTTTCCGTTCGGTAAGCAGCCCTATTCTGTTGGCTGAACCCCTCCGCCGTGGCGCGCCTGCCGAGAACGCGAGACAACTCGGTCAGCCAGACACGAGTGTTGATTTGGTAAAGCGACGGATAGGGTGATGATGGCAAGATGGTATTCCTCAAAGATTTGCTACTCGTTCCCTGACCTGCCCGGGGAAGAACGAGTAGATAGTCGCCGGGCGGGCACTTTACTCAAATGCTTACTGCCTTTCTTTACGGGCGAAATATAGGTACGCCCCGACGTTCACGAAATTGATCACTACTCCGATCATGTTCCAAACGATCACCGGCCGCGAAGCAATCAACAAGCCGTAGTACACCCAGGCGATTTGAAAGACGCCGATGATGCCTGCCATCCTCGGGTTCATCCCCGCGCTTGACCGCCGCGTGAGCATTGCGAGTAAGTCTGGTACGGCGGCAAAGGTCGTTCCAAATCCTGCCACAAAGCCAAGGATCTCAGACCGTTGAAACTTGGGGATGAGCAGGCTCGACGTGTCGCGTATAACCAGGTCCTCACAGCCATAAAGTGTAAGAAGGCTCGGCAAAAGAACACCGAGCGTCACTCTGTTGGAGCAATTCATATTCATTTCGGCAACCTCTATGCTGGTTATTAAGTACGTTTTGCTCCCAGGCTTCGCCTCGACATGAGTTGTCAAATAGTTTTGTACGATGAGCATCGATGTCGATCTGAAATAGGGCGGGATTTCACATCGCGCTTTGCTCCTCCTTACTTCCCGCCCGTCGTTTCTCCGCCCACCTGCTCGCTGATAACCTTGGCGAGAACGCTGCCGCGTTCGGTCTCCAGCAGGGTTTTCGCGTCGACACGCCCAAAAAAATCGAGGAGGGGAGCGACCAGACCCGTCCAGCCGGTCTGATGGCTGGCGCCGAGCCCAGCGCCGTTGTCACCGTGGAAGTACTCGTAAAACAGGATCAGATCGCGCCAGTGCGGATCGTCCTGGAACTTGGCCGTGCCGCCGTAGACCGGCCGTTGCCCATTGGCATCGCGCAGAAACGTGCCGGTCAGCCGGCGGACCAGCTCCTGCGCCACTTCGAACAGCGTCATGTAGCGGCCGGAACCGGTCGGACATTGAACCTTAAATTCATCGCCATAGAAGGTGTACAGGTTCATCAGCGCCCGCACGATCAGCGCATTGACCGGCATCCACACCGGCCCGCGCCAGTTGGAGTTGCCGCCGAACATGCCGGTATTCGATTCGGCCGGCAGGTACTGGACCTTGTACTCCTCGCCAGCGACGTGAAACACGAACGGATGCTCCAGGTGATAGCGCGACAGCGAGCGAATGCCGTGCGGCCCGAGGAATTCGTTTTCGTCGAGCATGTAGCCGAGCACGCGCTCGAGCTTGTTCTTGTTGAGAATCGATAGCAGCCGCCGGTCTTTGTAGCCGATGAAACTCCCCTCGGTCGGGGCGACATGGGAAATCAAGTTCGGGATGGCGTTTGCTTAAACAGCGCGATCAGCTCCATCAGCTTGGGATAGCGCGTGGCATGGGCCGGCTCGATCACCGTCGACGCGCACAGCGGCAGCAGCCCGACCAGCGACCTGCACCTTCAAACGCATCGCCTGGCCGTCGGGGAGCCGCAGCAGGTCGTAGAAAAAGCCGTCCTGCTCATCCCACATCTCGTCGTGATGCTCGCCTTGGCGATCCATCGCGTAGGCGATCCACATGAAATGCTGGACGAATTTGAAAGCGATCTCCTCGTACATCGGGTCGTATTCGCAGAGTATCAGCGCCATCTCCACCATGTTCTGGCAATAAAACGCCATCCAGGCGGTGCCGTCGGCCTGCTCCAGCGAGCCGCCGGTGGGCAGTTGCGCGCTGCGGTCGAAGACGCCGATGTTGTCCAGTCCGAGAAAGCCGCCGGCGAAGACGTTGCGCCCCGAAGGGTCCTTGCGGTTGACCCACCAGTTGAAGTTCAGCATCAGGCCTTGAAACGACCGTTCCAGGAACCGCAGGTCCGCCCGGCCCAACTGCCGCTCGTAGTTGAACAACCAGAGGGTGGCAAAGGCGTGCACCGGCGGATTGACGTCGCTGAAGTTCCACTCATAGGCGGGAATCTGCCCGCTCGGGTGGAAGTACAGGCTGCGCAGCATCAGCAGCAGCTGCTCCTTGGCAAAATCGAAATCCACCAGCGCCAGGGAGATCGTGTGGAACGCCAGGTCCCAGGCCGCATACCACGGATACTCCCACTTGTCCGGCATCGAGATCACGTCGGCATTGAGCATGTGGAACCACTCGGTATTGCGCACGTCGTGGCGCGCGGCCTCGAGCAGCGGATGACTCTTGTGCTCGCGCAGCCACTGCTCCAGGTCGAAGTAGTAGAACTGCTTGCTCCAGAGCATTCCCGCCAGCGCCTGGCGGTGCACCCGGCGCTGATCTTCGGTCAGCGAGGTGGGCGCAATCCGCTGGTAGAATTCGTCGGCGTCGGCGATGCGGCTTGTGAATGTCTTTTCGAAGCCGCCAAAGGCATCCTTTATCTGGGCGGCCGCCAGACGCAGCCGAACCGTCTGGCTGCCGCCGGCGGGCACGTCGAGAACATAGTGGGCCGCCGCCTTGGTGCCGGTCTTGGCGGGATTCACCGCCTCGCCTTGTCCAGAGATGACGTACTGGTGGAACGCATCTTTGACGTAGGGCGACGCCGTTGGGCTGGTTCCACAGACGCTGCGCATTGCTGTCATTCTCGGTGAACAGCAGCTCCGGAGCGCCATCGCAATGGAGCCAGTACTCGCCGAGCTCTAGGTGTGTGGCCTGAATGGCGCCCGGCCCGGCTTCGCGCAGCGCGGGCTTGGAACCGTTATCACCCCATGACCAGGTGTTGCGAAACCACAGTGTCGGCAGGACGCGCAGCCGGGCCGCTTCCGGCCCGCGATTGTGCACGGTGATCCGGATCAGGACATCTTCCGGCCTTCCTTGGCGTATTCGACGAACACGTCAAAGTAGCGGTCATCGTTAAAAATACCGGTGTCGAGCAGCTCGTACTCGAACTCCTCCCGCGACCGTCTCCGGTTGGTCTCGATCAGATCGCCGATAGGGATACTCCCGCTGCGGGTACTTGTAGAGGTACTTCATGTAGGAGTGCGTCGGCGTGCTGTCGAGGTAGAAATAGTATTCCTTGACGTCCTCGCCATGGTTCGCCTCGCTGTTGGTGAGCCCGAACAACCGCTCTTTCAGGATCGGGTCGCGCTCGTTCCACAGCGCCAGGGCAAAGCACAGCCGTTGCTTGTCGTCGCAGATTCCCCCGAGCCCGTCTTCGCCCCACTTGTAGGCTCGTGAGCGCGATTGGTCGTGGGTGAAGTAATTCCAGGCGTCACCGTTGTCGCTGTAGTCTTCGCGCACCGTGCCCCACTGGCGCTCGCTCAAGTAGGGCCCCCATTTTTTCCACGGGATGCCCGCCTCGCGCGCATCGTTCAACCGTTTTTGCTCGGTGACATCGACCACAGCTTCCATTGCGCAACTCCTCCCACTCCGACTTAGAGTGTTTTGATACTCTCGACCGGTTTGGCCTGCTTCGCTTTTGTTTTTGCGGCATTTTTGATCGGCGCTTTACGAGCTTTTTTGACCACCTCGGCTTCAAGCGACTGGGTTCTTTCTCTCGCTAGCTCCGCTTCCGCCTGCAGCCAATCCTCGGTCTCGTGGCCATCGTCACGCCCGCGTTGCTCGTAGAGTTCGTAGGCACGGCGGCTAATCTGTTCCTGGAGATCGACGGGGGATTCAAAACTATTAGCGTTTGTGGTTCTTGTCGCGTTTTTTTTCACCGGAATCTTCATCTTAATCCTGCTCCTTGTGAGGTCGATGTACTATCAGTTTCTATTTTTCCTTTAAACCGCCGAGCCGAAACTAGAATTCATCCTCGCTGCATGCGCCGTGATTTGGTCGCAGTTGCCCCGACCAATGTGCACGCAACATGCCATCGATTCGGCGGCGCAGAATCGATCGGTCGCCTAGGGGATGCAAAAAAATAGCCTGCCGCGATTGTCACGAATGATAAAACCGCTGGGCCAGTTCTTACAGATGAGAAGCAGCGCAAGTGTTATTATGAAAATCATTTGGCGAGGAAGAGAACAGCTCGCTGTCGGCGCGGAACTCTAAACCCATGCCGCGGATGGTCGCGACTTGCGCCCGAAACAGATTTCTCAGCAACTAGTCTACCCAGTGGAGGACGTTGCGGATCACCGACCAGCGCGGTTGCTTATCTGCGGCGAATTGACCCAGGACCCAGTAGTTATAAAGTTTTTTAAAGGTGCCGTCGCCCTTTTTGAGTTCCACCAGGGCGTTGACGTAATCGACCAGTTCCCGGTCACCGCGCGCCATCGCATAGCTCACCGGTAGCGCGATCGGCGGTTGCGCCACCACCACCGCGTATTCCGGATAGAGCAGGCTCCAAGCCGATCCCCCCTCGGCGCTATAGACAAACCCATCGACGGTTTTTCCCTTGGATTGAAAAAACTCTTCGGCGGAATTCACCATCACCAACTGTGCTTTGGGCAGGTGCTCGCGCACGAATGAGATAAAGTATGGGCACATCCAAAATGGCCAGCTTCGGCGCCTGGAGTTTTTGCCGGGCTTCACGGCTGCTAAATTCAGATCGGCGATAATCTTGGACCACCAAAGCCAGGGTCAGTTCCATGTATGGCGTCGACAGACTCGCGGCTTCGGCGCGTTCCGGAGTGACCACGATTCCCGACATGACGATGTCAAAGTAACCTTCATTGAGCTGCTGAAACATCTTGCTGCGATCGACCGCTACGAACTCGAGGCCGACGCCGAGAGCACGCGCCAGAATATGCGCCATTTCAACATCCAGGCCGACTAGTTCTCCCTTGCCATTAAAGAAAGTAGCGGGACGATTATCTTCGAGATAGCCGACTCGGATTGCACCCCGGGCACGGATTCTTTTCAGCCCCGATGGCGACGAATCCATCGGCAATGGCGGCGGCGCTGATTTGTCAAGCTTGGCAGGGCCGGTGGCGAATAGAGGCTGCATTTGGCCGATGATCTTATCCTTGTCGTAGGCGTTCTGAACCGCCAATGAAAAATAGGCGCGCGCGCCAATTACCGCGGCCGCGACCAAGCCCACCGTAAGCGCTGTCACTGGAACCAAGCGCTTCCACTGAAAATGCAGCGCCCCGGCCATGGCAAAGCCGCCGAGCACCGCGAGCGTAAATAGGTGCATCGCCGAGGCCAAAGTGCCAAATTGCGCAACGAAAATCCCCGAGGCGAGGTAAAGCTGCATCATGTCGGCGGGTAGGTGCAGCAGATCAAGCAAAAACGGCATGGCGGCAACCGGTTTGCCGAAAAAGCTTAACAGAGCGGAGACAGTTAAATTGACATACCCCGAAAGGCTGATGACCGTCTTGCTGAACCAAGCGGCAAACAAGATGAAAAGAAGCTGGAGCAGCCTGCCGACATTAGGGAAATTGAAGGAAATCGGCACGATCACGTCTACGCTACGCTCAGATTCGGCGCTCGCGCCCGCTGCCTTTTCGCAACAGTTCCTTGCCATGGTCAGTCAGCATCGGTATGACGATCAGCAAGTTGTCGGTCGCGAACGCCATTAACAGCGCGTCTTTCGTGGTCCAGACGATCTCCCGGTAACCGAGCGGCGTCAGCACCATGATGAGCGCGGGGAGCACGCCAAAGGTCATCAACAAGGCGGCCAAAATATCGGCGACGATATAGACCTGCAAGCGGCTCAATTGCTCGATATCCATGGTGCCGGCCGTGCTCGCGGCAATCGCGAAAATACCGAGCGGGGTGAGTCGGGAGACAAATTTCGTGACCCGCTTGAGTGCGTCTTCCATGACATCGAAGGCGGCAATCAGTGGAGCCTTGCTCTCGATCCCCATCAGCGCCAGGCCCACCGCAATGCTGAAAAGCACCACCGCCGGCACGATGTTGTTGGCCATCGAATAGAAAGGATTGCTGGGGATGAACTCTAGGAAATTGAATCGCTGCGGCGGCTCGATCATCGTCGAGCTAAAGAACGAGGCGGATTGCCAATTGGGAAAGCTGAGCGGAAAGATATACAAGACTGCGAAGGTCAACGCCCAGATCAGCACCAGCAGGCTGCCGACGCGCAACGAAAGCCGGACAGCCTCGCCGTATTTCAATTTGCCGATCCCCGACATCAGAGTAATCATGATGTAGGGGAGCACGGCCATCTGCAGCAACTGGACATAGGCTGCGCCAACGGCCTTGAGCGGAGCCGTGATCTCGCCCAGGAAAATACCCGTCGCAATGCCCAGACCTAAGCCGAGAAATATTTTTGCCGATAAACTCATGAGCAGTCTCAGTTAATGTTCAGTGGAGTTGAGGTAAAACGCCCGGCAATTGTCTTTACCCTAAACCGACAATAAAAAAAACCTTGAATCGCTGCGGGTTAATTCCCCGCAGCTTGCTGCGCTGTGATTCCGAGGTAGGATGGGTGGAGCATTCGCGATACCCATCATTCCGAACGGTGGGTATCGGCGCTCTGCGCCTCCACCCACCCGACAATTTTGCCCAAAGTGCGTTTGCTTCGATACCCCGCAGCTTGCTGCGGGGTAGTTCATTTAGATTGATCGTCGTGAATAATTTACCGTACGGTCGGTGCAAAGCCGCACCGGTCGTGAGCAATTCCATGGACCGGAGAATGGCAGAACTACCATGGAAAGAGTCCAGGCAATTGCCAGATTAAGGTCGGCTTAGGGTTGAGACTAAGATAGTTCCGCTTAGATAATTTACATTATGATTCACCCGTGCATTTGCCTTGTCGTACCTACGCTCCGCTCGAGACCTCGGATCAAATCAATAAACCATGCGCGCCTTGCGCACCTGATCTTGGCGAATCCAACCCTGCTTGGCGAAGAACTCCGAGAGATAGCGCGCTACTTGATCGCCGCTCGCCGCGGCCATCCGAGCGACATGCGAATTGTAGGTTTTCACGCCCGATACGGTAGCGTTGGCGGCCACCATGCCTGCGCTTACCCCGCCTTGAATTGCCGCTCCGGCGCCAAGCATGGGCGCCGCACCTGGCATGCTACTGCTGTCGGATTGAGTGGTGAATTCCATTAGCATGCGCGCTTCCTTTCCTTGGTACACTTGAACCTGGCTCTGCACCGTGGAGGAGCCCGTGCCGAAACCGATCACTAAACGGCTCAGCGGATTCCCCTCATCGACGCTAAGGAACCGGCCGTCGATCACCAGATCACTACCGGAAGCCTTGCTCTCGCGCCCAACGCGTTCGACAACGAAACCGAGCGGCGTCAAGCCGTCGACAACTTCCTCGGCCAAGGCGTCTTTCACTTCCTTGGCGAGCAAACGCTCGCGCTCCGCAGCGTCTTTGATGTTCGGCTGCTGACGCATGATGCCCTGGTATTCTTTGACCTCCTCCTCGCTAGCGGCGAAGTCATACAAAAGAATGCGCTTAGGTCGGGGAAGGTCGGTTTCAGCCACTAGGGCCGCGCGGCGAATACCCGTCTGGGCGCAGGCGCTAACCAAACCGCAGAGCACTGCGACGATAAAAATATGAATCTTGTTTGCCATGAGGAAATCCCTCCTTTTAAAAACCCGGCTGTGAACGAACAACAAAGCGGTGCTCCATCAACCTCCTAGCGAGATCCGGGTACAACTTGCTAGGTTAAAGTTCGTCTCCTTTGATTCATACTGTTGTTTTGTTTTGCAGATGTTATGCCACGTGATTACTGATCGAATCATTGGGAATAATCACAATTCTCCAGTGCGCTGGAGATAACCACTCTCAAGAATGAGAAAAGGGATTATCTGAATCGTCATTTGTGATTTTGCGCGGTGAGAATTTTCCGATAGCGATTGACTGTGCGATGCTGACGGGATCGTCGCCAGCCGATTGCGAGTGCCGCTGGACCTACAAAACGCGCTGGGCTTTCTCGGTCGCCAAATTTATCTAGCATCGCGCCACGGCGGCTGCGGCGAGCGAATTCCGCATCAGCGCAAATTATTGCTCCGCTCAGTTGACCTCGTGAGCGCCGCTCCTGTGTCGCCTTGGCTTAGCCACGGTGTTGATTTCAATTCATGCTATTGCGCAGGTCGATCAACGCTTGATCGAAGGCGTCGATGCGGATCAGTCCCAGGCGCGGGTATTCGATATCGAGGATCACATAGACCACCACTGCCATAACCATCGCGAACCCGAGCATATGGAACCAGATGCGCACCCTGCTGCCGCTCATGCCGTGGCCCGCCAGCAGCGACGCGGCCAGCGCCAACCCGAAGAGCATGATAAATATGATTCTCGGCGGATGCATTTGCGTCGCCATGGTGCGCGTGGTCGTAATATCGAACATCGCGTTGAGCGCGGGCAAAAGCAGCATCGGTGCCGCCGCCGGAGCGCCAGGCGCCCGGCTGGCGGTAACCGCCTGCTGCCAAATCCGCCTTTGTAACTCACTGGCCTTTTCTAAATACGCTTTCGCGGCGTCCACGTCCGGCAGTTTCCGGTATGCCTCTATGCGCGCATCCAAGTAGCGCCTAAAACTTTCACGCAACATTGGCTGCGCATCGGCCGGCAGCAAGTCGATGCGCAGGTAGGCGGTGCCAATGTCATTGGTCTCCTCGACGATCAACTGCCGCCGCGTGTCAAATCTTGCGGTCGCGCCGGAGAAGGTGAAAGCGATGAGCAGTCCCAACAAGGCGAATACCGCACCATCGACTGAACTAATACCCTCCGGCGGAGTTCCGGACTCTTCTGTCATCCGACGCAAGCGGGTTCGGCGGCCGATTTCGAGACAAAGCAGCATGCCGAAAAACAAACCGACGGAAAGTAAAAGCACCATAGTTGCGTGAGTCATGTTGCATTCCGAAGGATTGGGTTTCGGCCATCATAGCCGGTGAAAAGAATTGAAATTTGGAATACTAAAATCCCGTTGCGATTTCCAGTCATTGCAGCCGACCGATCTGCCTATATGCCGGCATTCCGGTCTCGCCGGCTGTTGCGCGCCGATCAGCGCCAGCGCAAGGTCTGGCGGGCGCGCCGCACGACTGCGAAACGCGCATAGACGCCCTCGCGCGCATCGCTCGGGCTGATGCTCACCAGATCGAAGACTCCGCCGAATCGACCATCGCCGCCCACCAACGCACGCAAGCGGTTGCCGGCCATGACCTGATAGCCGTCGAAATGCGTCCAGTGCGGCCATTTTCCCAAACCCCGGTCGCGGCCAAAGCGCGCGTACAGATCGTACGGAATGCAGACCAGGCGAAACTCCAGAGGGTCCAGCCCCAATTGATTCTCCAGGATCTCTGTGCCGGAACGCATGAGCACGCTTTCGATTGCCGCCCTGGCGAGGCCGCTCCGTTTAAGCAACCCCAAGGCAGACAGCAGCTTTGACGGCGCGTCAGCCGACTCGTTTTCGGCAAAATCTTCCAGCAGCACCGTTTCCGCGGATAGAGGAGGCAGGTAACGCGCTCCGCCGGAGTTGACAAAGATCTGCTGAATAAACTGTCCGGCGAGGGTTTGCGGTTCTTCGCTGTTGAGTTCGGCGGGAAGCTCAAGCTCCGCCTGCGCCCGGGCGCGCAGCACGCCTTCTTTTTCCATGTCCGGGTTGGATGGCACCGGCTGGTCGGCATGCGAGTAGATGACTTCACGCACGGTTTTTAATTCGTCGACAGGAGCGCTGCGCACTTCAATCAGCCCGAGCTCGCGGGCGCGCTCGATCACCTGCGGCGGAAACGGCGCTGCGAGATCGACGGGGCATTCATAACGGCTGAACTGCATCGGGGCGTTTGCCGAGGCTGCCGCAGCGCCGCTTTCCTTCCACTCCTGCAGCTCTTTCGCCAACCGCTGCAGCGCGGCGGCGTCGCCGCGTTCTGCGGCTTCCATGGCCAACTGCTCGACTTGTGACCGGTCGCGCTGCGGACCCTTTCGCGAAGTGGCTGCGCTTTTCAGTTCCAGCGCGGTAAAATAGCCGCGCCGCTTTTCATAGAATGCGCTGGCAGCGCTGTCCAGTTTCGCCAGCGACGCAAAGGCGTTAGTCAACTGAGTGCGAAGTTCCGCTTGCCCTGCCCGTGCCTGATCTCCAAGGTGTTTACCAGGTGAGAACGGTTCAAAAACAATCGCATCCGCGTCGTAGACATCCTTTCCCATGACGGCCAGGTTGCGCATCTTCGCCAGCCATTGGCGCTGGCTTTCGATCCGCGCCGACAGCTCGGCCGCTTGCGTCCACTCGCGGTGCAACACCGCCGTGCGGCTGCGGCGCACCAGATCATCGATCTCCTCACCCGTAGATCCAATGGCGCGATAGGCGGTTTCATCCAGGGTGGAGCTCAAAAATTCGCGCGCGCGCCGCAAATGAACATCGCGATAGACAGTATCCAACTTGGCGACTTCCACCAACAGACCAACAATCTTGAGTGTATTTGCATCCTTTGCCATTAACGTTTCCTCCTGTTTAGTTGTCCGACTGACATGATCGAATAACCTTTTATCCTTTTGAGTCGCTTGCAGCGCGTTGGTGCCGAACTCGCTTGTCTTTGCATCTGTCGGATGCTGATTCATGCTCCCTGTTCCCAGTTGCTGGCGGATTCACGCGGGGCCAGGTGCTGCAGCGAGCTGCGGCGCCACGCGTGATTGTAGTCCCGTCGTCCTGGCTTGCCATTCGCTGCGCACCCGGAAGTTGCACGTCGACGGAGAAGCGGCGGAATCTCGGAACCATAGTGTCAGGGCAACATCCTGAAGCGCGAAATGCCAAGGTCGGCTCCACCTCGGCGTTCCTCGGGATGACGGACCGCGACCGTCGCAGGGTAATCGGTTTTGCTCCACTCCTCCGTTTTCCGATTTGGTGGGTGCAGAACCAATTTGTGAATCAGAACCTGACTCATGCGATTAGAATCCCGGCGCCTGCGGCGGCGAATAACAAGAGGGTGACCGCAATGATCGTGCGGCGCAGCGCGGGCGCGCCCATAGCCGCGGCCATCGCGCATTTCACCAGGGTATTCGAAATCACCGCGATGACGATTGTACGCTGGGCGATGGTCGTTATCTCCGGGCTGGTGCGGGCGAGGTTCGCCATCGAGAGCGAAATGGCATCCACATCGGTAAGACCCGCGACGGCGCCGGCAAGGTAGAGCCCCGCGGCGCCGAGATAGGCCTCGGCAGCCTTGGCCGCGACGGTCACAATGCCAAACAGCAAGCCGAACTTGATCGCTTCGCTGAGCTCGAAAGGATTCGCTCCCGCGGTCACCACTCCGGTTTCGCGCGATCGGCTGCGCCGCCACAGTAGCAACGAAACGATCAAACCCGCCAGCGCCATCCAGCCAAGCGCCAATGGCTAGGCCGCGGGCCAGCGCCCTGTTGACCAGGGCAACCATAACGACGACGCGAATAAACATGATGGTCCAGGCGATCACGATCGCCAGCACGAACGGGCTCGACATCGCCGGTTCGCGCCGGCTGCGCTGGGAGAAACTCAGCGTGACCGCGGTGCTCGACACCAGACCGCCAAGGATGCCCGTGACGACAAAGCCATGTTCGCTGCCGAACACTTTAACCAGCACGTAGCCGAGGAAATTAAGCCCGGCGATGAGCACGACCATCAGCCAGATTTTGTAAGGATTGATGACGTCAATGGGCGGCGGGCCGAAGGTCTCATTGGGCAGGAGCGGCAAAATGATCACGCTGATCACGGCAAACTGCAGTGTCGCTTCAACGTCGGCGAGTTCGACGCGGCGCGCCAGACCATGCAAAAAATCCTTGAGCGTGAGCAGCAACAGACACACCACCGTCACGACGCTTGCCACACCGACGTTGTCCCAGCCGCACAGAGCACCGGCAATGAAAGCGAGCAGCGCGCTGATTTCAGTGGTGATGCCCACCTCGCCTCGCCCCGCCGTCGTCGCGTAGGACATGAGCACCAGCGCGCTTACGGCGATAAACGCGGCGACGATGAGCCAGCTTTGGCCCAACTCCCGCTCCATAAAGGCGCCGAGCGCGCCCAATAGAGCAATCAGGGCGAAGGTCCGCACCCCGCCGAACAACAGCTCGGCATCGCGTTTTCGCTCCCGCTCCAAACCCAGCAGCAGGCCGAGACCGAGCGCCGCGCCCTAAGCGGATCGCCAACTCTAGATCAAACATCTTGTCCGTCGCGCTTCGACTGATTCTCTGCCGGCCGGCCATTCCGTCCACAGCGAAATGTTCAGACGATGCCGCTGTGCGTTGCCATTACTCGCGCTACTCGACAGCGCTGGCGAGACTCCAGTCACTTGCCGCCTACAACGTCCGTTTTGCCGCCGCCAGCTCTTTCAACTTGCTCTCGCTGACTTTCGGATATTTGAGATCGAGCCCGGCCAGCGCGTCGATGACCGCGGCGGCAACGACCACCCGGGTAAACCACTTGTTGTCGGCGGGCACGACGTACCACGGCGCGGCTTTCGTCGCGGTGTTGCGGATCATGTCTTCGTAGGCGCTCATGTAGTCGTCCCAGTGTTGGCGCTCCTTGGCGTCGTTGGCCGAGAACTTCCAGTTTTTCTCGGGCTCCTCAATGCGCTCGAGGAAGCGCTTCTTCTGTTCTTTGTTCGAGACATGCAGGAAGAACTTGCGAATGGCGACGCCGTTGCGGGTCAGGTAGCGCTCGTAACTGCGGATGTCCTGAAAGCGGTCCTTCCAGATATCCTTTGTGACCAGTTCCGGCGGCAACTTCTGCTTGTCCAAAAACTCCCGATGCACCCGCACCACCAGGGTCTCCTCGTAATAGCTGCGATTGAAAATACCGATGCGGCCGCGCTCGGGCAGACATTTCATGCAACGCCAGAGGTAATCGTGGTCGAGGTCTTCGCTGGTCGGCGCCTTGAAAGAAAAAACCTGGCAGCCCTGCGGGTTGACGCCGGACATGACATGCTTGATCGCGCCGTCTTTGCCCGCGGCGTCCATCGCCTGGAAGATCAGCAGCACCGCCCAGTTGTCCTGGGCATAAAGCATGTCCTGAAGCTCGGCCAACACATCGACGCCCATGGCGAGCGCTTCCTTGGCGCGCGGTTTGTCCTCGGATGTCAAATCGAGGGTGTCGCCGGGGTCGATGTCCTTGAGGCGAAATTTGTCATCGGTCACGCGGAATGGCTTGGCAAACTTGCGCGCCTTCTTGATCAGATTTTTCATGTCTTTGTTGTTCACAGAGTTACCTCCTGGTTAATCATTCACGTTTTATCGTTTACCACTTCAGTGACGGCGGATAGCGTCGGGGTCGCATCGGTTTCGCTCGAACTCGCCATCTGATGATTCCGCCGCATGCTCGATCGCCAGGCGAAATATTTTCTCGACCTCGTTGGCCTGGCCGCTGCGCTCCTTCTCCAGTTCCGCCAAAAGTATTCGCACCGCTGGCATCTCATTCAGTAAAACCTCCGCCCGCGCCAGCGCTTCGGCAACCGCTCGGTGGAACACTTGGCGGTCGTGCCAGACGCCAATGGCATCCTGCAAATCGGCCAGCGATTTGAGCTCGGCCTTGAGCGGCTTGGCGCCGATCTCGAAAAGCAGTTCGCTGCGGTAGCGCAAAACCTTGGTGGCGATGCGAAAGGCGTGCAGGTCAACCACCGCGCGAGTTTCCTGTGCGCGCGCCAAGGCGGATTGCCAAGCGATCCACGCTGCTTGCACGCTGGCGCCGAGCCGCTGCATCAGCACGTCCGGACTTTCATCGCTGGCTTGTCGCAAAACTTTTTCGGCTCGGGCGGCGTAATCGCCAAGATCCTCGCGCAGCAGCCTTTTTCCCGCGCGGGCGACCTCCTTAGCGCGTTTCTGCAACAGGTAGTCGCGGACAAACGCCCAGGCTTGCCGCTTGGCCTCGCTGCGCGTGCGCCGGTGCTGGCGCGCGACGATCTCGAGCAGGACATCGCAGTTGCGCCATTCACCGAGCGCGCGCCGAATCCGCCGCGGCGTCCGCCGCAAGCGCCGCACCTTGGCCGAACGCGGCTTGGGAAACAAGGCATCGATCGCCTGTTGTAAACGCCGGCTCCAAACGCGCGCATCATGAATAATCTTCGGGTTCCCATCCGCGCGCACTTGCGGCGCTAACGCGACAAATTTCTTCAACCGTTTTCGGACGAGACGCGTTAACGATCGACGAGCGTCCAAAGCAACAGCCGTTTGCGGTGCTTGAGTGTTGGTCTCGGCCGATTCAAGCGGTGGTTCATTCTCCTGTTCCATGATTTTTTCTCAGACCGCGATGATCCCCAATAGCCGATCGATTCAACCGGCCATTTCGCGATCGGGGTATGAACCCCGCTCGCGACCAAAGGGGATGTTCAACCCCCTTTGGAAACCCCAGCAATTTTGTGCCCGCAGCATGCTGCGGGGAATATTAGATTCAATGCGCCAGGAGTCGTAATTGTCTGGGCGTCAACGCCCAGAGGAGAATCGCTGGCTTTTTTGCCGGAACACCGTCTACTTCGAGACAGCAAAGCCCGCCCTTTTTCAGCCGAATCTCCGCCCCTACCGTTCGCCGCCAATAAAAATGACACCGTCTTGCTCAATAGCGGTTCGTGACCGACCAAGAGGATTTCCTTATCGGTCGCGTAGCCAGCCAGGCCAGACAGCAGTTCTTGGACCGATTGATCGGCACCGAGTTGCGGGATTTCCTCTAAACGGTCCTCGATCTGCAGGGTCTGCGCCACGATCTTGGCGGTTTGGCGCGCGCGTTCAAAGGGGCTGGTGAGGATTCGATCAAACGACAGCGACAAAGCGACCAGCCCTTTGGCTTCCTTGTTGATTCGTTTAATCCCCTTCGGGGTCAACTGCCGATTCCGGTCATCGGACCGATGGCCGCTTTCGCCGCGCTCCACCGCGATGCCATGACGCATGAAGTATAAATTCATAACCGGCTGGATCGCTGGCGGCTGCGCCGGGAGCGTACAAGATCCTTCAGCTCTTTGTTGTTCATGGGTTCACCTCTTTCCGCTTCATTGGAACTCCGTCAAGTCAATTTTGCATCGAACCAGCCGCCATCCGGAGCCATCAACGCGCCCGCTTGTGACGGCCCCCATGTGCCCGGCTCGTACTCGTGAATCGGAGCGGCATCGACCAATATTGGATCGACGATCCGCCATGCTTCTTCGACATAGTCCTGGCGCGCAAAGCGGCCGGAATTCCCGCACATCGCGTCATACAACAGTTCCTCGTAAGCCCCCATCTCGGCGGCATCGGATTGCTGGCTGATCACGAGTTCGACCTGTTGCCCTTCGAGCTGCTCGCCCGCCTTCTTTACCGAAGCGCCCACCGCAATCATCAAATCGGGCGTCACGCGGAAGTGAAAATAGTTAGCCGGAGGGGAAAACCCGGCAAAGATTGCCGGGGGCTGGCGCAGCTTGACGATGACATCGGTCGCCGTCACGGGAAGACGCTTGCCCGCTCGAATGTAAAACGGCACCCCCTTCCAGCGCCACGAGTTGATCTCAAGGCGCAATGCCACAAAGGTTTCCGTCTGAGAGTCGGCCTTGACGCCTGGCTCGTCGCGATAACCGCGAAATTGACCGCGGATAACATCCCACGGCTGCAACGGACGAATCCCCTTGAGTACTTTTGCCTTTTCATCCCGCACCATCTCGGCATCCTGGCCGGGCGGAGGCTCCATGGCAATGTTTGACAGGACTTGCAGCAGATGGTTTTGCACGACGTCGCGCAACGCGCCCGTGCGATCGTAAAAATTGCCGCGACCCTCGACGCCAAACTTTTCCGCCATCGTGATCTGCACGCTTTCAACGAACTGCCGATTCCACAAGGGTTCGAGAAATGAATTTGCGAAGCGGAAAAAAAGCAGGTTTTGCACGGTATTTTTGCCCAGGTAGTGGTCGATGCGAAACACGTCTGCTTCGCTGAAAATACCGTGCACCACCGAGTTCAGCGTCTGCGCCGTGGCGAGGTTATGGCCGAAAGGTTTTTCGAGTACGATGCGCGCGCCCTCGGCGCAACCCGATTCGCCGAGCCGATGAATGACGGTCTCGAACAGGCTGGGCGGAATGGCGAGATAGTGCATCGGCTGCTTCGCGTTGCCCAGTTTCCGCCGTAACTCCTGAAAGGTCGCCGCCTCGCTATAGTCGCCGTCTACATACTCCATAAGGCCGCTCAAACGGCCGAATGCGTCCGTGTCCAAACCGCCATACCGTTCGACGCTGTCCCGCGCGCGCGCCTTGAGCTGGTCGAGGGTCCAGCCGGCTTTGGCGACACCGATCACCGGGATGTCGAGCTTGCCGCGTTTAGCCAGCGCTTGCAGGGCGGGAAATATTTTTTTGTGGGCGAGATCCCCGGTTGCCCCAAAAAACACCAGCGCATCCGCTTCTGTCTGATTCATCGCATAGGCTCCTTTTGATGCCGGCTTAATAATTCGCTCCAGGGCGATGCCCGCTGGACTACCGGCGTTTTTCGCCTGGCGCAGAGAGTACAGACAATTTCCCATCGCGCAGCACGATCTGCCCTTGGCGCGAGAAATCGATCGACTCGCCAAGAATCCGCGCAGCCTCCTGCGGCGCGTGGAAGCCGGTTGAGTTTTCGGCCTCGACAAAATCCAAGTAGAACTGCGCCTTGCGCTGGAATTCTTGCGCCTTCGCCAGCTCAGCATCCGTCTTGCCCGCCGTCTTGGCGGTTTTGAGATCTTTGATCAAATCGATCAGCGCATCCATCGCCACGTTGCGCAACTTGTGGGTGCGTTGCTGAATGGTCTCGACCCGCGCCTTGAGCTCTTCCTCCGGCCATTTATGGCAAGTCTGGCAAGCGCGATTGATGTTGAGTATCGGGCTGCGCACGTGATGGTCGCTGATCTTGAGGGCGCCTTCGCGCTTGTAGGGCATATGGCAGTCGGCGCAGGTCACCCCCGAACGCGCGTGAATGCCCTGGCTCCATAGCTCGAACTCCGGATGTTGCGCTTTGAGCACGGCGGCGCCGCTGTCGGCGTGAGTCCAGTCTTTGAATTTCGCCTCGTCATAGTAAGCCTGAATCTCTTCAACCTTGAGCCCTTTGGCCCAGGGATAGACGAGCCGCTTCTCCGGCCCTTTGAAATAATACTCGACATGACACTGGCCGCAGACGTACGCGCGCATCTCCTGGCGCGTCGCCTGCTTGTTGACGTCATAATTTTGCACGCCCTGCGAAGCTTTGAACGCGCGCATGCCTTCGATAAAACCGGGACGCGTGACCCGCAGTTGCATGGTGCTCGAATCGTGACAATCGATGCAGGCCACCGGATGCGAAACCAGCTTGCGCGCTTCGGCGTACGGCATTTGGTTGAGCTTTTCAAAGCCCTTGATGAGGTCGCCGTTCCCCGCCTTCCTATAGGGCACATAGAGCGATGCGTGGCACTGCAAGCAGGTGCCGGGCTGTTTGGCCACTTGTTGGCGCTCGGTGAAGATCTGGTCGTCGAGCATAAAAGCGTGGCCGCGCTCCTCGCGAAAATCCTTGGCAAACGCGTAGCCGGCCCACATGATCTTCAAGCGCGGATCTTCTTCGATCTTCGATTGTGAGACGATTGAGCGCGGATCGGCCTTGGTCGGCGTGCGCGGCTCGGCTTCGCTGCCGCCGAAGCGGGTGCGCACCTGATCCACCGTCCGTTTGTAGTCATCGTATTGCAGTGGAAAGTTCTTGCCCCACACGGCGGGATCTTCAGTATCGTCGGTGAGCTCGACCACGCGATAAAACGGATTACGCGCCTCCTGTTTGCGCTCGAAGATATTCATCAGCAAGGCGACACCAACAATGGTCACGAGCACAGCTCCGCCCATGATGATCAAGAAACGGCGGCGGCGACGGCGAACAAATGCGTCGTTATCGTTGTTCTCAGCCATAGAAACTCCTCAAACGATTCTGCTCGTGATTCTTTTCATCACTAACAGTTTACTGAAAAACCCGGATTGCAGGCTGATCAAAAAGATCTCAGAGGCGAGGCGCGCGAAAAATAGACGAGCGGAGGCGTACATCGGCGGTACGTTGACACGAGGCGATTGAGCGCAACGAAGCATATGAGTCTTTTTCAGCGGCCTGCTAAAGATGTCCCACCGAGTCGTGGCAGCGCACGCAGGCGAGTTGCCCGCCGCTCGATGCCGGGTGTGCCGGCTCGATGGCGCCGACAATCTCTCCGTGGCAGTTGCGACAGGCTTGCTCGGTGATCTCGCGGCTGTGCGGTTTGATTTGAATATTGTCCGGGTAGCCGCCGGTGGTGAAGAAAAATGAATGCCAGAAGCCGTTCGATGCCTTGGTTGCATACTTGCCGATCAGGTTTGCCGGGGTGTGGCAGGCATTGCAATTCGCAACGGCGCGGTGGGACGACTTGAGCCAGCCGTCGAATTGCTCGCGCATGACGTGGCAGTTGGCGCAGGCCGCCGGATTATCGGTCAAATAAGACCAACCCTGAGCATACGCAAAGGTGTAGAGGCCAATGCCCGTCGCGATACCGATAACCACGCCGAGCAGGATCCCTTGAATCGTGTGAAGCTTCATCCGGATTATCTTGGTATCGCCAAGGGATCAAACTTTTCCCGAAGCCCCGAAAACTGCATTGAGTACTTACGAGTTGTCTGTCTTTCCCCGCCCATAGAGGCTGACCAGTCGTGCCACCATTACAGCGAGAAAAAGCTGCCCCCCGACCCCCTCGACGATGGCCAGACCGCGCGCGACATCGGTGCGCGGTACGATATCGCCGTAGCCAAGCGTCGCCAGCGTAACGAAGCTGAAATAAAAGGCGCTCATGCGCGAAAACACCCCATTGGTAATGAAAGTGCCTGGCCAAATTTGCTCGAGAACCCAGTAGAACAAACCGAAAAAAATCCCCGCGAGCAGGTAGGCGCTGAGCGCGGCATAGAGATGCTCGGCATCCACCGAAATGGCGCCCATTGCAAAGCGCAATGCGCCAGCTGCCGCGAACAGCCCGATCAGCGGCCAAATCGCCAGTGCCGTCGCCGACAGTGCCGGATGATCGAGCCAAGCTGTCGCTGCGCGCGCCAGCCATACCAAACCCATCATGATCAGCAGAACGCGGCGACCGTTTCTGACCCCGACGGGCATCACCGCGGCGAGCAGGTTGGCGGCGAGTAACAACTCAATCAGAGCTCCAGGAAAATCCAATGCGGCGAAACCCGGCGCAGCCACCATGGTAATAAGCAGCGTATAGAACAGAAAGGCATAGCGCCGGCGCAAATAAGCGCGCCCCAGATCGCGCACGCCGCCGGTTGCCGACAACACCGGAATCGTTCATCGCGGCGTCGCCTCCGGCATGAAGTAAAATAAGAATGCCATGATGACGTACACCGTGATCAGTTGCACGCCCTTGTACCAGTTCGCTCGCCCGTCCCCCGAAACAATCGCGCCGATCAAAACGGCGAGGAACAGCGAGCCAATCTCCGCCCTGCCGAAGGAAAGCTCGAGCGGCTGCGGCCCCACCGCATAACTCATCAGCACCAGAGCAGGGGCGACAAATAGCGCGATCTGGATACTACTGCCGAGGGCGATGCCCACCGTGAGATCCATCTTGTTTTTTCGCGCCATGGCGATCGCCGATCCACTCTCGGCGGCGCCGCCGACGATAGCCAGAAAAACGATGCCTATGAAGGTCTGCGACATACCCAGTGCCTTACCCGTCCCCTCGGCTGCGCCGACCAGGATCTCGCTCATCCACGCCGCCAAAACCGAGGCGACCACCAGGCTCCCGACCGCTCTTGGTATTCCCCATTGCTCGCCCTCGCCATGGTGTTCTTCTTGACTGCCTGCAGCGGCGAAAAATTCCGGGTGAGTCTTGAGCATGAACAGGAGGTATAGCCCATAGGCGATCAAGAGGACGAACGCCATGCCCAGGTTTAGCAATTGCTCCTGGCGCATCGTCGCCTCTGACGAGAAAAAGCGGCTGAATGCGCTCGGCACCACCAGACTGATCACGGCGATGAGCATCATCGAGCTGTAGACCCGCGTGGCGCCGGGGTTGTATTCCTGATTGTGATAACGCAGTCCGCCGAGCAAGAAGGCGACTCCCAGAGCGAGCAGAAGATTCGCCAGGATCGCGCCGATGAGCGAAGCCCGCACCATGTCGAACAGCCCGGCTTTTAGGGCAACCGTCGCGATGATCAGTTCAGGGGCGTTGCCGAAGGTTGCGTTCAGCAGTCCGCCAACCGCATCACCGGTTCGCGAGGCAATGTGCTCGGTCGCCTCGACGATCAGGCGTGCGATCGGAATGATGGCCACGCACGCGGCAAAAAATATCCATGTGTGGGCCTGCGGCGCCACGTGCTCGAGGACGACCACAATCGGAATAAAGACGAGAAGCCAGTTGATGGTCATGGCAAAAGTCCCGAGGGAAACATGTGCGCGGCTCTAGAAAAAGAACGGATTGTTGGAGTACGGGAGTATCGGAGTATTGGGTTTTAAATCCACCATTCCATTACTCCATCACTCCACTTCTCCAACCTGTGCACCTTTAGCCAGGTTTCGTATTCCCCAACGGTTTGAACTTTTTGAACGACTGGAACGATTTGAACCTATTCTATGGCTGCCAGCCGCCGCCGAGCGCCCGGTAAAGTTGCACGACGGCAGTCAGCTGCGCGCCCCGCGCGCGTGCAAGCAACAGCTCCTGATCGAAGAGCTGCTGGTCCGCGATCAGAATTTCCAAATAATTTGCCAGCCCGGTGTCATAGCGCAGGCGCGACAGCCGCGCGGAATTGGTCAGGGCCTGAACGCTGATTTCCAACTCAGCGCGCACGTCTTTGAATTTCTCGACGCCCACAAGCGCGTCGGCAACCTCGCGGAAACCGTTCTGTGCGGCTTTCTGATATTGCGCCACCGCCTGGTCGAATCGAGCTTTAGTCGCTTCGTAGTTGTAAAAGATGCGCCAGCCCTGAAAAACCGGCTGCAGTATGCCGCCGCCAATTGACCAAACGGCGGCGCGCCGGTCGATTAGGTTCGAGAGCTCGTGGCTGGCGCTGCCGAGCGCCGCAGTCAATGAAAAATTTGGAAAGAACAGCGCTTTGGCGGCGCCGATATTGGCATTGGCCGCCAGCAGCAAATCCTCGGCGCCCTTGACATCGGGCCGACGCTCAAGCAATGCCGAGGGTAATCCTGCGGGTATGCTTGGCGGGTAATATTGATCCGTCAAAGCCGCGCCCCGAGGAACGGTTCCGGGGTTGCGACCGAGAAGAAAATTGATGAGATTTTCCTGCGTCGCGATCTGGCGTTCCAGCTCCGGGATCGTCGACGCCGTGCGCGAACGGTTGGCAATCGACTGATCGAACTCCAGCCGGTTTGAGACACCGCCGTCGAGCCGCCTACGGTAAAATGCCACAGTCTCGTCGTTAACCCGGAGCGTGCGCCGGGCTATCTCCAGTTCCAAATCGAGCTCGCGCAAAATGAAATAAGACTGAGCGACGTCGGCGACCAAGGTGATAAACACGCCGCGCTGCGCTTGCTCCGTGGCAAGAAAAACTCCGGTCGCCGCTTCCGCTTCGCGGCGAATGCGGCCGAAGACATCGAGCTCCCAGGCCATGCCAAATCCGAGCAGCCAGTTTTGAAAAGTACGGTTAGCGCCGAACGCCTGCGGCGGCTCGCTGAGCCGCGAGACTTGTTGCGCGCTGCCGCCGCCGCTCACGTTCACCTGAGGAAATAGAAACGAACGGGCAACACCGATTTGGAACCTTGCTTCTTCGACGCGCGCGGCAGCCGTCTGCAAATCATAATTGTTCCTCAATGCCTCTCTGGTCAGTTCCTGTAACGCCGGATCCTTGAAAACTTCCCACCAGGGAAGATCGGCGATGGACTCCGCCGCGGGCGCGCCGGCGACTCCACGGTGATTATCGGGAATTAGCAGTTTGGGCCGGAGATAATCCGGTCCCAGTGTGCAACCGGGAAGGAGCAACATAACGATGGCGGTCAATGCGGTTCGCTTCATCTCAATGCGCTCCCTCGGCTGATGGCGTGGCGGGAACCGCGCCTGGAACCGTTTTCTTTTTCCTTCTCAAGCCTTCGACAAATGCGAAGTTGCCCGGGATCAGGAACACTCCCAGAAAGGTCGCAACCAACATGCCCCAAAAGACCGCTGTGCCCATGACGTTCTGCGCGCCGGCGCCGGCGCCGCTGGCGATCATCAGCGGCACGACACCCAGGATGAACGCAAACGCGGTCATGAGAATCGGCCGGAAGCGCAGCCGCGCGGATTCCAGGGCGGCCTCCTGCACCGCCATGCCTTCATCGTGTTTCGCTTTGGCGAATTCGACGATCAGAATCGCGTTTTTGGCGGCGAGGCCGATCAGCATGATGTTGCCGACTTGGACGTAAACGTTGTTGTCGTAGCCCATCAGCCAGACGCCGAAGAACGAGCCCAGGACGACAAGCGGCGAGCCAAGCAAAACTGCCCAGGGCAGGCGCCAGCTCTCATACATAGCGGCCAGGAGGAGAAACACGAAAACGATCGCGAGGCCTAAGGTCGGTCCCGCCGGCGGCGCGATTTTTTCCTGATAGGAAAGACTGGAATAGGCGAAGCCCAGCTCCTTTGGCATGGTCTGCTTGAAGACTTCCTCCAGTGCAGCCAGGGACTGGCCAGAGGTATAACCGCGGCCAGACACGCCGTTGATCTCGACCGAGCGAAACAGGTTGAAACGCACCGTGATCTCGGTGCCGCCTTCAGAGGATATGGTAACCAGGGTGGAAAGCGGGATCATCGCGTTGGTGGTGCGGCTGCGCACATAAATATCACCGATGTCTTTGGGCTTGCGGCGGTAGTCGGCCTCGGACTGCACGTAGACCCGGAACAGACGGCCGAATCGGTTGAAGTCATTGACGTAGCTGCCGCCCATGCTTGCCGACAGCGCTTGAAACGCTTCGTTGATCGGCACCCCGAGCTTGCGCGCTTTCTCGCGGTCGAGATCGACTTTGACCTGGGGGTAGCGCGGATCGAAAGAGGTGAACAGGTTGCCGAGCTCAGGCCGCTTTCGCGCCGCGTCCATGAACTGACGGGTATAGTCGCCGAGCTGCTGCACGGTGAGCGCGCCGCTACGATCCTGCAACAAAAAGTTAAAGCCGGCCGACGCGCCAAAGCCGGAGATCGTCGGAATGTTGAATGGAAAGACGATCGCCTCCGAAATATTCGCCACCTGCCGCTGCAAACTAGCCATGATGCCGCGCACATGGAGCGCATCGGAAGAGCGCTCATCCCACGGCTTCATCCGGACGAAAATCGTGCCGAAGTTGGGTTGATAGGTGCTAGTGACCACGCCGTAGCCGCCAATGGTCGAGAAAGAGTCGACGCCTTCGGTTTTGGCCAGGATCTGCTCGACCTGGGTTAGCACCCTGCCCGTGCGTTCGAGAGACGCCGCCGGCGGCAGCGTGACGTTGACACCGAAGATGCCTTGGTCTTCTTCGGGAATGAAGCCCGCGGGCAGCGCGGCGCCGAAAAGGCCGGCGCCGACCGCCACCGCGGCGACAATGACGATGGTAAGTATCGACCGTCGCACCAGCAGTTGTACGACGCCCATGTATGAGTTCGTGGTGCGATCGAATACGCGGTTGAACCAGCCGAAGAATTTTCCTAGCGGGCCTCTGGCCGGGCCGTGGTGCGGCTTGAGCAGCATGGCGCAGAGGGCCGGCGCGAGCGACAACGCGGCGAATGCCGAGAGCAACACCGATATGGCGATGGTCAAGGCGAATTGCTTGTACATCTGTCCGGTCAGGCCGCCCAGGAAAGCCACCGGGACGAAGACAGCCGATAGGATAAGCGCGATGCCGATAACCGGAGCTGAGACTTCCTTCATCGCCTGGATGGTCGCTTCCTTCGGGTTCAGCCCATGCTCGATGTGATGCATCACCGCTTCGACCACGACGATGGCGTCGTCGACGACGATGCCGATGGCGAGCACCAGGCCGAACATCGAAAGCGTGTTCACCGAGAAACCGAGCATCGGGAAAAAAATGAACGTGCCGATCAGCGACACAGGCACGGTCAGGAGCGGGATGATCGTCGCGCGCAGGTTTTGCAGAAAAATAAAAACCACCAGCGTGACCAGGATGATCGCCTCGATGAAAGTATGGACGATGCCTTCGATGGAGGCATTGACCGCCGGCGTTGTGTCATAGACGATTTTGTAGTCCATGTCGGGCGGAAACAGCGCTTTAGACTGACGCAGCGTCTCATAGATCGCTTCGGAGGCCTTGAGCTGGTTTGCCCCCGGCAGCAGATAGATGGCCATCGTGCCGGATGGCTTGCCGTCGAGCCGTCCAAACGAGTCGTAGTTCTGCGAGCCGAGCTCGGCGCGCCCGACGTCCTTGACGCGGATCTGCGCGCCAGTCTCGGTCTGACGGAGAATGATGTTCTCAAACTCCTCAGGGTTGACGAGCCGCCCGGGGGCGCTCACCGTATAGGTAAACTCCTGGTCTTTCGGTGTCGGCGCGGCGCCGACGCGCCCGGCTGGCGCCTGCAAGTTCTGCTCTTTAATTGCCGAGATAACATCGGCAGGCGTGAGCGCAAGTTTGGCCAGCTTGTCGGGGCGCAGCCAAATGCGCATGCCATAATCGGCGCCGCCGAAAAGGTCGACCTGGGCGATGCCGGGGATGCGCAGCAGCTGATCGCGCAGATTGATGCCGCTATAGTTGGTCAAAAAGTTCGCATCGTAGCTCCCCTTGGGCGAGTGCACGGAGATCAGCATCAAAATGCTCGGGCTCTGTTTTTTGACCGTAACACCCTGCTGGACCACCTCCTGCGGCAGCCGTGCCTGCGCCGACGAGACCCGGTTTTGCGTCAGCACGTTTGCCGTGTCCTGGTCGACGCCGACTTCGAAGTTGACGTCGAGCTGCATGCGGCCGTCGCTGGTGTTCGACGACTTCATGTAAATCATCCTGTCGACGCCGTTGACTTCCTGCTCGATCGGCGTCGCCACCGATTGCTCCACCGCCACCGCGGAAGCGCCCGGGTAGGTCGCCGTGACTCGAATCGACGGCGGCGCCAGGAAGGGATACTGCTCGATGGAGAGACCGGTGAGACTGAACAGTCCCATTAGAACCATTAGGATCGAAATGACGATGGCGACGATGGGCCGGCGGATGAAAAAGTTTGCCATGGCCTATTTTCCCCCCGCTCCCTTGGCCTTGCTCTCGGCAGGCGGCGCACTTGCGGGAGGCGCACTTGCCGGCGGAGAAGGTGCTTCTTCGAGCTTCACCGTCTTGGCGCTGACCTGCACGCCGGGCTTCACCTTTTGCAGCCCTTCGACGATGACCTTTTCGCCCGGCTTCAGTCCTGAATCGATGACCCAGAGATTGCCGACCCGTTCGCCGGCTTTGACCATGCGCTGCTCCACCGTAGCATCCGGCTTCACCACCATGACGCTGTAGAGCCCTTGAATCTCCTGCACTGCGAGTTGGGGCACCAACAGGGCGTCTTCTTTGAAATCGGTTACGAACCGGGCTTTCCCATACTGGCCTGGGCGGAGAACGCGCTGAGGATTGGGAAAGCTGAACTGCCCCGTCAGGGTGCCCGTGGCAGAGTCCACCGCCCGCTCAATCGCATCTAGCTTTCCTTTGTGCGAATGCACGGTTCCGTCCGCAAGGATCAGTTCGACGCCGAGATTTTTCGCGCGGGAATTATCTTTACCGGCGCCGTCGCGCGCGAGTCTTAGATATTCCGCCTCGGCGATCGCGCAGCGGAACAAAATCGGATTGACCTGCGAGATGGTGTTGAGCAGCGTATTTTCACCGCGCCCGACCAAGGCGCCGACTTTCTTCTGCGTCGTGCCGATAAGCCCGTCAACCGGCGAAGTAACTGTCGTGTACGCGAGTTCGAGTTTGGCCTTGGCAACCAGGGCATCGTAAGCCGTGACCTGAAACCGCGCCGCCTCTTGAGCCGACAACGCATTGTCCAATTCCTGTTGACTTACCGCCTTCTGCTCGGCCAGCGGTTTGTATCGGGCAACATCGTTATTGGTCTTATCCAGGCGCGCCTGAGCCGTCGCCATGTTGGCCTGGGCTTGAGCCAATGCCGCCTCAAGCTGCTGCGGGTCGATCTTATAGAGGAGTTGGCCTTTTTTAACGAATGAACCCTCGGTGAAGTTGACGGAAGCAACGTAACCTTCCACGCGCGCACGGATCTCCACATCCTCCGAGCCCAGTGTGGCGCCGACCAGCTCGATATAAATGGGAACATCCTTCTGCACGACTTCGGTTACCTGGACCTCAGGCGGCGGCGGTGGCGGCGGAGCCTCCTGCTTAGAACAGCCGACACCGACGGCTAGGAAAAGGCAGGGAACTAGCATCGACGATAACTTGACGGACAGCCGTTGAATCAACTCGCAACTCTTAAAATTCACAATCGCCCTCCAAACTATGTCTGTGACCGCGATCTTAATTAGCGAATCTACCTAAGAACAGTAAGCTTTGCTATTGGACTTTGGTCCAAGCTTCGACAATTCTTAATAGCGCAGCCAAGTGCGCGCCTCGCTCAGACGCGACGCAGTGAAAAACTCGATCGCCAATGGCAGATTGCCTCCGAGGTCTAGATTTTAATTGCATCACAGCAACGGGAAATCGTAGTTAAGAATAAATCGATAATCGTGCTGGCTGTTTTTGGGGCTTTGATACTGATGCACTCGGGAGTAACGGAATCGCCACGAGAATCCCTTGAGGAAACTCCATTTGGGCCGCCACTGAAGATCGGCGTTAAATTCGTTTTCATCGGCGACGCCGGCCTTCGTCGATGGATTGACTCTACCCCAGCCATGAACGAAAAGTGCGTAGGCGGACACCCCTTCCAGCCCAAGACGAGAGAAGTCGTAAGATAATTTGGTGATAACGGCTTGTTCTTCCGCCCGATTGAAATCCTGTACCTGGACACTGGTGTAACCCGGATAGCCGCTCCACGGGCTTTGCATGTCATCGCTGCGTAAAGTGTTGCTGTAACCGAGCGTGAAAACCGCGCCCCCATAACTCACATCGCCCTTCACGCCGACCTGATTGGTGGCGAACGAGCGACCATTAAGGCGTTCCTTCCCGACACTGCGCTGATCGGAAATTTGGAAAGCCACCAACGCGCCGAGCTCCTTGGTGATGGGAAAGCTGTACTTGGTCTCGCTGTAGAAAATATTGATGATGTCGTTGGAATAGTAGTTGACAGCGCCGAGGGAAAACTTACCGTAGGTGAATGTGCCGCCCGCCACTGCGACGCCGCGCTCCACGTCGGCGCCGGCGTCCTTCGACATCCAGACGAAGTCATCCGAGTTGCGCTCTTTGATCTTGGTGATGTAGCCGCCGCCGTAGCGGAATCCCGGTGCGCCGTCCTTGCCGCCAAAATTTCCCTGCAGTGTGTACCCTTCAAACGTGTTCGGCGTCATCCGGCTATCGTTCTTGCCGATGAATGGCGTGTTGTATTCGTACCGATACAGATTGACAACGTGATCTTCAAAAAGTTTTACCCGTCCATAGAGCTGGCCCAGCACGCTGTAACCATGCTGGCCCGGCTTGAGCAGCAGCGTGCCATCCTTATCCTGCGGACCATAGAGGTTTTCCGACCAATAGAATGTCGTGCCAACCATCAGCCGATCAAGCAGCCAGCCGGACTGGTACGCCAGCGCGCCGCCCATCGCCCAGGCCGCGCTGACGCTGTCGTCGAACTTGTCGCGCTTGAAGTAGTAGCTGCGCAGATTGATGTCGAGCTTGGTATCGCGAAAAAACGCCGGCGTGTCCTTCAATTGGTCCTTGAGCCAGGGAAAAAATCCTGGCCGGGGAATTTTTTCAATGAAGGAGCGCTCGATGGGCGTGGAAATTTCATCGACCGAAGATGGCGTAGGTTCTTCCTGTGAGATCACCTCCTGCGCCCAACTCCGTGAAGCCGAGCCGAACAGCAGGAACAGGATCAGCGGCATCGTTAGAAATCCAAACATCGCGAGCGGCGCTAGCCGGCGCCCAATTGATAAAACCATCAATCGCCCTTTTTGCTCATTCATCGCACTCACCTCCAACAAATTTGGATTACTCGAACCTTTAACCACGTTCTTCCCAGACCAAAGGCGGGCTCTGCCAGTCGAATCGAATCGCTAAAACACGCAAAAAAAATGTCGTGGCAATCGCCACCAGCGCGGCGGTTTGAACCTCCATGCGCGGCCAAAAAACCAGTGAGACAAACAGTGCCGAGCCGACCGCCGCCGTCAGCGCATAGAACTGGCCAGGCTTGAATAACAGTGGAACTTCCCGGGTGAGCACATCCCGCAACAACCCGCCGCCGACCGCGTTAACGACTCCAACGAGAATCGCCGAACCGATCGGCAGTCCCCGGTCGAGCGATTTCTGCGCGCCGACGACCGCGTAAATGCCCAAACCGAGGGCATCCACCAGAGATAAAATTAAACCGTAGGTCTTTGCCAGGTGCCGCTCTAAATTGATTCGTTCGAAAATGCTCTTGCGACCGGACCCGGCTTGCGGACCGCTTGACAGCGGCTGCAGTTGGTCCAGCGATGCTGACGTTTCACTGTTAGGCCCCGGCACGACGCTAAGGATACGCCGGACCGCGGGCACGAAGCGGCCAGTCACAATAGTCAACAGAACCGCCAACGTGACCAGCGGCAAATAATAAACATTGGTGATCGCCACCGGCGGGCCGGACGAGATAAAAACTCCGTCCCGCACCAGGCCGCCGCCCAAGGCTGTGGCAAACGCCAGGGCGAAAACTCCTATGATATCGTAACGGCGCCGCATGCCGGCTAACGCACCGGTAATTGCGAACAGGAATGTTGCCGTCAAATCGAAGGCAACCGCTAGATGAAATTCGCCGCTTAAAGTTATCGCGCCCATGGTTTCAGTTCCCCGCCGACATCAATGCGACGATGACCGGTCCCCAGGCCGTCAGCACAATGTTGCCGACAGCGTAAGGCACCGTGTAGCCCAACGCGGGCAGCTTGCTCTGCGCCTCGTCTTGGATCGCGCGCAGCGCGGCGGTCATCGTGCCGGCCCCGGAGCAGGCACCCAAGAGAATGAGCGGATTCATCTTCAGCACATATCGACCAAAGAGAATCGCCACCGCGTGGGGCAGCACGGCCGCGACAAAACCGACGAACACCAGGCTGATGCCCGACTTCTGCAGGCCGGAAATAAAGCTCGGCCCCGCAGTCAAGCCGACCACGGCGATGAAGACGCTCAAGCCAACCATGTCGAAAACCCACATCGCCGCCTCGGGAATGCGGCCGACCGCGGGAAACACCGAGCGCAGCCAACCGAATACTAACCCCATGATGAGAGCGCCGCCGCTGGCGGTGAGCGTGATCGGCAGTCCGGCGATATTCACGGTAAGCAGGCCAACCAACCCGCCGAGCACGATGCCGGTGCCGACGAATACCATGTCCGTCGCGCTACTCGGCCAGTCCGCATAACCGATCACAGCTACGGCGCGATCGACATCGCGTTTGGCGCCCACCAGGCTCAACAAGTCGCCGCGTTCAACCTGCATCGTTGGACTAACGGGCATCTCCTGTCCGGCGCGCGTTAGCTTACGCAGAAAGACGCCGCGAAACTGCGTCCGCCAGGGTTCCGATTTGCTGAGTTCAGCAAGAGGTTTATCGACGAGAGCCTTATTCGTTACCACTACATCCAAAAACTCAACTGGAAAATCGAGCAACTCTTTGTCGTCGACTTCGGGACCAACCACGCTGCTGCGCTCAACTAGAACCTCGGCCTTTGCCATCACTACGATCACATCTCCCTGATGAACGATGGTGTTAGGCTCAGGATCGATGATCGTGTCGCCGCGACGGATGCGCTGAATGAACACTCTGAACTCTTGCGGCATCGCTTCGAGCTCTTTGACGGTCCTGTTGAAGATCTTTTCGTTGGTCACGCGGTAGGCGCGCACATCAAAAGAGCGTGAGGGAGACATGATTCCCGGCTGTGTCTCTGTTCCGCCGGACACCTGCGCCTGCATTTTCTTGGCCTCGTCCTTGAGATTGATGCCCATCAGCTTCGGTCCAATGTTCGGCAGGAACCAGACAACCGCCGTGGTTCCGACCAGATAGGTTACGGCATAGGCAACCGGGATATTATTGAGCAGACGCGCTTTCTCTTCTGCCGAAATCGCCAGGCGGTTTATCGCGTCGCCGGCCGTGCCGATCACGGTGGACTCGGTAAACGCTCCCGCCAGCAAGCCGGCTGCCGTGCCGATGTCGTAACCAAGGAGTTTCGCCGCGACGAACGCCGTAGCGAGACAAGTGGTGCAAAGAACCAACGTGAGCGCCATTTGCGACAGCGCATCTTTCTTGAGGCCGCGAAAAAATTGCGGTCCGACTTTGTAGCCGGTGGTAAACAGGAACAGATCGAAAAATACCGTCTTGACGAGCGCCGGGACTTTGATGTCGAGCTGGCCGATCAAGACGCCCGCGAAGAGAGTTCCAACGACGGTCCCTAGACTAAAGCCGCCGATCTTAATTTTACCGATAGAAAATCCGATGGCCAGCGCGAGGAAGATAGCCAGTTCCGGATTTTGCTGCAGGGCCTTAATAAAATAATCCATAGTTGTTAGCTCCCGATGGTCATAGTCGCGTCATCAGCGTATGGCATATTTAGCAGTGCCAGTCGTCGTCACCTGGTGACAAAAAGCACCCACGGCGTCCCGATCAGCAAGAACACCACCAGGAAGGCGAGCGTAGTGAAGAACCCCAACCGGTAGAGCTCGCCCTGGGTGAGGTAGCCGCTCGCCGCGAAGATGATGTTCTGGCTTCCACCCTGCGGGGTGATCACCGAGAAATAGCTGCTCGCGAACAATAGGCCGAAAGCCATCAGCGGCGCCGGCACCCCGCCGCGAACGCCGACGTCGAGAAAGACGCCGAGCAGCGCCAGCACCTGTGAAGTCTGGCTCACGAACAGGTAATGGATGCCGACATAGAGGCTGATCAGGGTGACGTACAAGGCCGGCCAGGACAGGCCGCCGAGGCGCGAGGCGAGGCGCTCGCCCACGTAGCCCATGAAGCCAAGCTCGTTCAACTGGCCGCTCAGGGCGAAAAGGACCGCGAGCCAAAGGAAGGTTGCCAGCGTGTCCCCCTGGGTGGCGATGTCATCGAGCGTAAGCACGTTCGCCAACAACAGCGCGCCGAAACCTAGGAACGCGACGCTGGTCACGTTGAGCTTCAAACTATCCGCCAACACCCAGCCAGTGACCATCACCACGAAGGTCACGGCGGTGATCCACTCGTCTCGCGACAACGGCCCCATGCGGGCGAGTGCAGCGCGTGCCGCTGCGGGGGCTTCGGGCGTCGCGCCGACGCCGGGCGGAAAGAGCTTCGAAACCAGCACAGGCAACATCCCGATTGCGATGAGTGCCGGCACCGAGGAGGCAAGGAACCAGCTGCCGAAGCCGATCTCAAGCCCGAACTTCTGCGCGATCTGCACGCCGATCGGATTGGCTGAGGTGGCCGTCATCCAGAGGGCGGAAGAGACCGCTAGACTCGCCATCGCGCAGAACATGAGGTAGCCGCCGAGCCGCCGTCCCTCGGGGTCGTCGGGGTTGGAGCCCGCTCCCTTGGACACCGACAGCACGATCGGGAAGAGCACGCCGCCGCGCGCCGTGTTGCTGGGAAACGCCGGCGCGATGGCTGCGTCGGTGAGCACGATGCTGTAGGCAAGGCCGCGGGAGGAGCCGCCGAAGTGGCTCACCATGAACAGGCTGATGCGCTGGCCGAGCCCCGACTTCACCACCGCCTGCGCGACTATGAACGCGACCACCACGAGCAGCACGCTGGTATTGGCGAAACCCGCAAACGCCTGCGCCGGCGTGATCGTCCCGGTAAGGACGACGGTCCCCACGGCAATCATCGAGGCCGTGAGGAGCGGGAAGGCGCCGATGAGCACGGACACGATGGCCGCGACGAATACCGCGAACAGATGCCATGCCGGAGCGGTGAGGCCTGCCGGCACCGGGGCGAACCAGATGCCAATGGCGATCGCGAAGGGCACCGCGCGCTTCAGGAGCAATCCGGGTGCGATCATGGCCGCGAGCTTCCTGGGTTTGGTTGGGGCCGAACGCGGCCTTTGAGGCCGACCGCGCGTCCTTGGATCGACCCGTCCTCCGCTTCGATTACAAACTGCCAGGAGAACTCATAGCTGCCTGTCGCGCCGGCATACCGGCCCGTGCCGCCCAGGATCGTCCCCGCGATGCGGTTTCGCGCCGCGGTGCCTTCGCCCTTGATCTCGCTGAATACCTGCTCGCCACGCTCGTCCGTCCAGACGCTTCGGCCGAGCAGGCCGGTTTCGCTGTCGACGAGGGCAATCACCTCCGAGCGAAAACCGACGCCGGGACGCCCCTGCCCTGCGAGTAACATCGTTCCCCGGAGGTCAATGATCGAGCCCTTTCGATCGCTACCCAGCGGAATGGTGCGGCGGCTGCCGGCGGCGTTCCAGGAGCCCTCGAACTCACGCCATTCACCGGATGCAGCGGCGGGCTTTGTCGGCTCCGCCGCCGGCTCGCAGGCGGCCATCGCAAGCGCCAGGGCGCCGACAATGGCACGCCAGATCACTCGGTCCGCGAGGCGGCGTGCAAACGTTTTCATGACGCACTCATCTTACGTTACGCGTGATCAAGCCCGTGCCGGCGTAGATAGTAGTACACGCTTTTCCCCAGACTTCGCTGGGGAAAAGAGTTTCGCCTGTCGGCGAACAGCCGCAAACGAACCTCGGAATATCTCTCGCAAAGTAATTCATGTACCAATCGGTACAACACAGCAAATGAAAATGAGCTGCGCCACGTTCAAAGCAACGACGGAAAATCCCCCAGTGGCCCCCTTTGCCAAAGGGGGCGGGCCGAAGGACCGGGGGATTTTTGCCTCTAGTCGGCATTTTCATAAGAGGCGCTAAGCTCGCAAAGGTGACGGGCGATGCCCGTCATCCCGAGGAAACACGAGGGATCTAAGATAGATTTCTCCCAAGGGTCGAAATGACAACAAATTCCGAACTTGGCGTCTTTGCGCCTTGGCGAGATGAATTTCCGAATCCGAGAATTTTCGACTCCCGGATTATTAAAGCCACACGCTATGACAAACATGTTGGTGTTAGTTTTTGGATAGCAGTCCATAGTAGTACGTCCTGATCCTCATGGCTTGCGCGGGGACCTGTCATTGCTCAGCGGTCGGTTTCGTAAGCGAATAAATTTCCCCTTTATTCAAATCTGTCGCCGCTAAAGTTCTCCTGCTAGAGGATCATGGCGAAATAACCAAATACAGTCAGCAAAACGCCAGAGACCGCATAACCGACCGGGAAACCGACCCACGGCACCGAGCTGTTGATTTCCTTGGCAGCCTCACGACAGGGTCCAGAGTGCGACCGGGCGCCAGCGACACCGCCCATCAGAACCGCCGGGTTGACCTTAAAAACATGATAGCCAAGCGCCCAGGTGATAAAAGGTGGAATCGTGCTGGCAAGAAATCCGACGAGGAAAATCTTCAGTGCCACGGCCCCGGTGAGCTGTGCCAAAAGCGAGGCGCCGGCATTGATGCCGACGATACCGACGAACGTGACCAGGCCCAAGTCCTCAAGGATGTTGCGCGCGGCATTGGGCGTGCTGCCGAAGAAGCGTAAGCGGGACACCGCCGACGACACGAAGATCCCCGATAGCAGCAGTCCGCCGGCG
Source organism: uncultured delta proteobacterium (assembly GCA_963847445.1). Classification (GTDB taxonomy): domain Bacteria; phylum Desulfobacterota; class Binatia; order UBA9968; family UBA9968; genus DP-20. The sequence goes on from CAWJZV010000002.1 coordinate 194,255, forward strand.
TTGCCCAACCCGACCGAGAAACCGCCCACCGGCACGTTGATGCCGCCAATAAGGAGTCCCAAAATCATGCCCACCGACAGCGTGAGCAGATCGGTGCCCGTGCTCGGCCGCGCCACCTTTCCCATCACCGCGGCCACGTTCTCCACCGCGCTCTTGAGCCCGGCGACAAACAGCACGTCGAATCGTTGCAGCTGGGTGTCGGCGCCCATGGGGATCGGCACGCCGCCGCGCTCCATGCGCAGCAATTGAATCTGCCCGGCGAACTCCTCATGTCGGAACTCCTTGAGCGCCCGGCCTTCCAGGCTCTTCTCGGTGACCAGGATCTCCGCCTGGTCGAGCGGGATAGCCAGGGCCTTGGCGTCGGCTACCTCAGGGCCCAACAAACCCATGTTGGCCGTGAGATCCTCAAGCTTGCCGCCGAGAGCCACTACGTCACCTACCTGCATCGCCAGATCGGCGCTTGCGCCGAGTGCTTCTCCGCCACGCACGACATTGAGGATACGGTACTGCGGATAGCTTTGACGCAGTTGGGCGATCGTCTTGCCGGCGGTCTGTTGGTTCTCCAGGCGGTAGGCGCGCAGCCCGGCAGGTCGATAACCGGTGATGCCGGCGTCGTCGAGGTTCGGCACGCCGTGTTCCTCCTCATACTCCTTTGCGGCCTTGCGGGCATCCACGCCCCACCACTTCGGTAGGTATTTGCAGACCAGGATTATGCCGACCGTCCCCCAGATGTAGGTGATGCCATAGCCGAGGGCGATCATCGCCGTCACAGCCTCGGCGGTGGATCCCGCCGGCACCTGGTATGCCCCCTGGGTTAGAGCCATCTCAGCCGTGCCGATGGCCGCCGACATGGTCTGGGAGCCGGCGAGGACTCCCCCCACTGCGCCCGCCGGCAGGTCGAACAGGCGGCTCAGCACAACGGTGAGACCCAAGCCGAGGACGCTGCAGACCACCGCGAGGATGGTGAAGGTCAGGCCGTCCTTTTTCAGGCTGTTGAAGAACGATGGACCCACCCGCAATCCCACGCCGTACATGAACAGGTAGTACATCAGCGACTTGGCAAAGTTGTCGAGCTGCAGCTTGACGCCGTAGGTCGAAGCCCAAGTCGCCAGGACGACCCCAACGACGACCGCTGCCGCCACCATGCCCAAGCCGTACCCTTTGATCGTGAACCGCCCGATCCAAACGGCCAAACCTACGGTGACAAACAAAAGGAGAAACGGATTGGTTCTGAGAAATTCAAAAAATGCTTCCATCACAAACTCCTATTTACTCAGGGCCAAAGCCTTAGCCCTATCGCGGCAGCGCGAGAAACGGCTATGGCAATAGATCTTTAAATGTCGCCTTGTTTGCCTTTCCTCTTAGCCAGCACTGCCGGCTTCAACAGCTTCAAACCGTGGGCGGCGTGATAACCGTGAATCTCTTTCACATCGAGCTTGCGCATGAACGTGATCGTATCGGCGGTGATGACCTGGCCCGGCACCATGATCGGAAATCCCGGCGGGTACGGAATCACGAAATTCGCCGACACCATCTCAGGGCCTTTCTTCAGCCGGTCGTCAATTTCTTTACTGGCGAGCTTGATGAATTCGCAATTGGCGTCGTCGTAGGCCATGTAGAACGCCGGCCGCATATGGCCCTCGTTGCTCGCGCTCTTGGGTTTTTCCCGGAAAACATCGTGGAAGCGGCTGAAGTTCGGCAGGTCCGGCACATCGGTCATCAGCGATTTCACCCGCGCGGCAAAATCCGCCTGCTCTTCGCGGCCCAATTGGGCGAGGCGCAGCTCGATCTCGCGCGCTAGATCGGCGAGCACTTTGATCAGCAGCGCGCCGTCACTGCGCGTGTTGTTGATGTTAGTCTGGATCAGAATGCTGTTGCGCGAAGTTTTATTGATTTGAATATCGAAACGCTCCGCCAACAAGTTCTTGAATGCCGTGCCGTCGAAGCCTGCCGTGCCGCAGATCAGCGTCAGCCGGGTTGGGTCGAGAGCGAACTCGTCGTTGTTCCAGGCCTCGACGACGTCCCTCCAGTTGGAATTAGGCGGTCCATAGTCTTTGATCCCTGAAGCGCGGTACTCGGCCGGGACCATCTCAGCCGGGGTCGCGATATGAAAGTACTTGGAGATGAGCGGATGGTTGTTCACCTCGCGGCGAATTTTAAACGCCAGCTCGGTGGCTTTCATCGTCAGCTCGTAGCCCTCCAGCTCCATTTGCCGCCGGGCGATGTCCAGCGATGCGATAATCTGCTGGTTCGGCGAGGTCGAGGTATGCGTGAAGAAGGCTTCTTCGAATGGACCTTCGACGTGATGGAAGTCCTCGTCCCACACCAGAATGATCGAGCCCTGACGCAGCGCCGACATCGATTTGTGCACGGAGTTAGTCTGGTAGACGCGGATGCGCACTTTATCGGGGTCCGGCAGCAGGTGCATGTCGAGCAGCTTCGGGCTTTTTGGGTCGAGCTTGCCGGCCTTCGCGACAAACGCCTTGTACTCTTCACGATAGGCGGGATCGCGGTAGCGCTCCGTTAGCGCGGCCGCCGCGCCCATGGCCGTGCGCCGGCGGTGAAACGCGTTGAAGCGGGCGAAACCAAACCATGCTTCGTCCCAGAGGAAAATCAGGTCCGGCTTGATCGCGAGGCATTCCTCCATCACGCGCCTGGGATTGTACATGTGGCCGTCAAAGGTGCAGTTGGTCATGTCCACCGCCCTGACGCGATCGAGCGTGCCTTCGGCCTTGCAATCGAGCAGCGCTTTTTTGATCGTGCGCAGCGGCACGGCGCCATACATCGAGTATTCGGTCAGCGGATAGGCTTCGACATAATAAGGCTGCGCGCCCGCCAGCACGAAACCATAGTGGTGCGATTTGTGGCAGTTGCGGTCGACGATCACGATATCGCCGGGCTTGCAGATCGCCTGCACGACGATCTTGTTGGATGTCGACGTGCCGTTGGTGCCGAAGTAGGCGCGCTTGGCGCCGAACGCCCGCGCCGCGTACTCATGGGCTTTCTTGATGTTGCCGGTGGGTTCGAGCAGACTGTCCAAGCCGCCGCTGGTCGCCGACGACTCGGCGAGAAACAGATTCATGCCGTAGAATTGGCCCATGTCGCGGATCCAGTTGGAGCGGAAGATCGACTTGCCGCGCGCCACCGGCAGCGCATGAAACGTGCCGATCGGCCGTTGCGCATAGCGTTTGAGATTGGAAAAAAACGGCGTGTCGTAGCGATCATTGACGCCATCGAGGACCGAGAGGTGGACCTCCATGATCTCTTCAACGCTATGGAAGATGCGCCGGATCGGCGCGACCATGTCACTGCCGGCGATTTTCTCAGCGCCTCGATCAGTGAGCAGATAGATGTCCAACTCGGGGCGATAGTTCTTAATTAACCGGGCGAGCGTCGTCGCCAGCGCCCCAGGCGCAATGGCGGCCGGATCGACATTCGCATTGCGCACTAGAAAGTCGCGCATCATCGGCAGCTCATGGTGCGAACGGAACTGGAAGCCGTCGTAAATGACGACGGCTTGGACATTGTGGTTGAAGATCGTGCCGATGACGCCGTCTTCGAAGCTGCCGACCTGGACGATCTCGTAATGAAAAATATCTTCCGGGCGGCGCAGGCGCTTCAGATCGTTACGCGCCCGTTCCCAGGTGCTCGGGTCGTTGGGCGTCACCACCAGCACTTCGAAGTACGGCTTGCGGCTCTCGCCCGTCTGGCCGTCCGGCGGCAAGACATCGAGCGGGCGGGCCTCGCTTTCTTGCAGCGGGTCCCAAGCACCGCTGTCGTGGCGGTAACCGCCGGTCAGCAGCGAATTGGAAATCTTTTGCACGAGCCGCGCGAACACGCCGGCGTTGGCCTCGCCGAGCGATTCCCGAACAGTCGCCATCAGACGCGGTCCGGGTAGGCCCAATAGCTCTCCAGCGGGCTGATTTCTCGCCAGGAGCTGTGCCGCCTCGGCGAGCAATTTGTCCGCAGGCTGCCCTTGAGCAATTGCAGATTCCCAGGCTCGCCCTACGTGTTCATCTCGCACCAGCGATCGATTCTCGCCTCAGCCGCCGAAAAGAAATCTTTGAGATCCATGATTGTTTCTCCTACTTGGTAGATTTAACGCACACGCTTTGCTCTTTTGTCTTATTTCTTAATAAGGCCAAACCAACCATTCGTCGCGCCGTGCCGCACCAGCGAAACTCTCGAGGTCAATAACAAACTCCCAACGATGATTAATTGAGACCTGCACGAACCATTTGTTTCCTCTCCTTCGAGTACTCACCACCAGTTTTTTCAGCGAGCCGGAAAATACCTTTGGTTGCCGAGCCGGATGGCATTCGAATCTCGTCGACACACAGTAAGTGAAATTGTCTTAGCGAATTTCGAAAAGAGTTGATATTGGACTTTGGTCCAATCTGCCGCATTCTAAGAACGCAGCCAGGTTAGCGCTTCGTGGAGGCGCGGCGGAGTGAAAAACTCGATGGCCTTGGCGCAATATCCCTTGGCGGTAAAAGCAAGCGCGTCGTCCTGCCATTTTTCATCGCCGACCATAGCCATTTTCTCGATGTCTCGACCCTACTCGATCATGAGGCTCACGTTGCCCCAGTCTTCGCGGCGTTCCTGCCTCGACACTCGGCGCGCGCCGCTAGGGCTTCACCGCCGTCCAAGTCTTGTCTGGATTGTATTCCTTCATCGCCGCGGCGACGGCCGCAGTGTTTTTTCCCAAGTCTTTTTGAAAGACCTTGCCGTCATGATTGACGATGAAACTCATGATGCCGGAGTTTTCATAGGTCGCGGGGTATGCCACCAGCGCAAAACCGCCGATCATTTTTCCTTTGACCATATAGCTGTAAGCGCCGCCGGCAGCGTCTTTTCCTTGCGCCGTGAGAA
>CAWJZV010000003.1:0-123507 GCA_963847445.1 uncultured delta proteobacterium
AGTGAATATGCCCGCTGATCACGGTCGTTTGAGCTCGATTAGATTTTACGGCGGCGTCTTTTATCTGTGCATACAGCTCCGGACTCTCATTAAATTCGTTGCGCGTATCGTTAAAGGATTGCTTGGTGGCGCCGACAGCTTCGCCGAGCGTTTCCCGGTCGCGCTCATGGATTGTATTGTTTGCTTTTGTCGATCGCGCTACGCGCAAGCTCGCTAACCTCTGGGTGCGACGTTCTAGCGCTTTGTGGCTCTTATAGGTGTTTCTCGAATTACGCGTGACGCATATCTTGATCCGCACAGGGCGCGAATAAAAGGCTAACTACGGCGCCGATCGCGACACCTAACAACAAGAGTTGCTTTACTGTTTCTTTAGCTTTCATCTCGTGGTTCTTCATTGGCTTGCGCCTCTGATTAGTATTTATAAATAAACATGAAGCAGGAAGGATCGCAGACTACTTAAATCTACAATCCTTCAAGGGCTTCGCTTGTGGGTTTTTTAGCACGCGCCCGACTTGATTTATCTCTCTACCTTATCCGCCCAATCGGTGACGCGGCGTTCCGCTTCATCTTTACTCAAGCAAAAGCATTTGGCGAGGCGACAAGTAGCAATGAGGTTAATACTACCGTGAGAAGTTTGTGCCTCATGAGTGCCTCCATTTCATTGTGATTGTAAGTTGCTTTAGATCCCAGCGCTAGTCGCTTCTCTCCGACCTCCGACCCCCGACTGCAATCATTGAAAGTGACCCTCGGCGGTCACCCAAAACCGGCCATTAATGGTCACCTCAAAACCGGCCATTAAATCACGGTAGAAGCGTGCGAGACATTGACGGCGTAGCGAAGGCAATTAGCCTCGCGTGCCATGAGCAATGTCTTGAACGAAGAAAAACAACAACAAGTACTCGTCCTTGGGCGACTGCAGTGGTCGCTGCGGCGCATCGAGGAACATACCGGTGTTCGCCGAGAGACCGTCAGTGCGTATCTCAAAGCGGCTGGGATCGCTGTTCGCGGCCGTGGTCGCCCGGGCCGGCGAGAAGTCTCAAGTCCAACCCCTGAGCCAGTGACCCATTGGACCGCGGCAAAACCGGCCAATGAGGTGACCACCGACTCTGGAGTACAAACTCCAGATAAACAGCAAGCCTCATCGAGGAATCCAAGTCGCTCTGCCAGTGCCTGCGAACCGTATCGCGAGAGCATCGAGCTTTGGTTGAGCCGTGGACGCAACGCCACAGCCATCTGGCAAGACCTGGTCGATCAGCACGGCTACAGCGGCGGCTATCAAACAGTCAAACGTTTCGTCCGTAAGCTGCACGGCATTCACTGCCCTCAAGCCGTCGGTATTATTCTGACGGCACCTGGCGAAGAAGCCCAGGTCGACTACGGCACCGGTCCGATGGTGCGTGACGAGCAAAGCGGCAAGTACCGACGCACTCGGCTGTTCGTGTTGACTCTGGGTTACAGCCGCAAGTCGGTCCGCTTGCTGGTGTTGCGTTCCAGTTCCCAGGTCTGGGCCGAGCTCCACGAGAAAGCTTTTCGCCGTTTGGGCGGCACCACGCGCGTCGTGGTGCTCGACAATTTGCGCGAAGGCGTGCTCAAGGCCGACATCTACGATCCCACCCTCAATCCACTGTACCGCGATGTGCTGTCGCACTACGGCGTGGTGGCGATGCCATGCCGGGTCCGTGATCCCGATCGCAAAGGCAAAGTTGAAGCCGGCGTCGGACACGCCCAGAAAACCCCGCTCAAGGGTCAGCGCTTCGAGAGCTTGGAGGAGGCCCAAGCTTATCTCGATCACTGGGAGAAGCGCTGGGCCGATACCCGCATCCACGGCACCACCAAACGACAAGTATCGGCCATGTTCGCCGAGGAAAAACCATTCTTACAGACGTTGCCGATCGAGCCGTTTCGCTATTACCAGTACGGCGAGCGGGTGGTCCACCTCGACAACTGTGTCGAAGTCGAGCGGGCCTATTACGGCTTACCGCCGGGCTGGATCGGCCACGAGGTCAAAGTCCAATGGGATGCTCTGCATGTGCGTATCCTCGATCCCAAGAATTATCAGCTCTTGCGCGAACACCTGCGCCAGTTCCCCGGCAACTACAGTATCAACGACGAGGATCGCTCTAAGAAAACTCCGCTCAGCACCGTGCAACTGTTGGCCCGCGCCGCCAAGGCCGGCACCCACATCGGCCAGCTCTGCGAAGCCATTTACCGCAACGAAGCCGAGCTCGGCATCCGCCGCATTCTGGGCGTTGTGGCGCTGGCCAAGAAATACGGCGTGGCTGCCGTCGACGATGCCTGCGCTGCGGCCCTCGATCTGGGCGTGGAGAACTACCGATTCGTGCGCCGCTATCTGGAGCGCCGCCCCCAGCTCTCTCTGCGCCATGTCGATCCGCTGATCCGTAGTCTCACCGAGTATCGTGACCTGATCAACCGCAAAACCCAACACAACGAAAAGGAGAATCAAAATGAATCTGATTGAACTCAACCGAGCCTTAAAACAACTGCGTTTGGGCGGTATGGCGGCCGTCTTGGAAACCCGCTTACTCCAGGCTCAGGCCCAATCGATGGCCCCCATCGATCTGATCTCCTGTCTGATCTCCGATGAGCTATCTCGTCGTAGTAACCGCCTGCTTGAACGGCGCCAAAAGCAAGCGCAGTTTCGAGACCCGCAGAAAACCTTGGACAACTTCGACTTTACCTTCAATAAAAAACTCAACCGTAGTCTTGTCTTCGATCTGGCTTCGGCTGGCTTCATCGCTAAACACGAAGATGCCCTTTTTTTAGGTCCGCCCGGCACTGGCAAGAGCCACTTGGCCCAGGCCATCGGTCTGGCCGCCATCCAACAGAACTACCGCGTGCTCTACCGTGAAACCCATTCGCTTCTCGATGAGATCGCTGAAGCCACCATCGACGGCTCGCGCAAGCAGCACATGGAGCTTCTGGCCACCGTGCCGCTGCTCATTATCGATGATCTCGGCATGCGGAAACTCCCATCGACAGCGGCTGAGGATCTGTTGGAGATCGTCATGCGCCGCTATGAGCGGGCCAGCACTTTGATGACTTCCAATCGCCCGGTGGAGGACTGGGGGAAATTACTCGGCGACAGCGCGGCCGTCAGTGCCATGCTTGACCGGCTATTGCATCACGGCCATGTCCTAAAATGCGGTCCCCGCAGTTGGAGAACCAAAATGGACTTGCCTGACCAGGAGGCAAAAAGCTAAAACTATCCTGTCTCACACGCTTCCGTTTAATGGCCGCTTTTGAAGTGACCACTAATGGCCGCTTTTGAGGTGACCACTAATGGCCGCTTTTGAGGTGACCATTGAGGGCGACAAAGCCCTTCAGTACCCCCAAAATAATACTAGGCGTTGAGCATCCCCCGGTAACGGAAGATAACTGTCCTGAGTTAAAAGCTGTACTTGAAGCGGTTGAGATCAGGCACCGCCTCACTCATATATCCCCCAAACGTGAACTTGACCGAGTGCTTTCGGATGAACAAGCGTCGCTGTATTCCGTCCGTGTTTCAGACGTGGAACACATAGTGGACTCTTGTATCACGCTCGAGTACGAAAATAGACGTGCTAACTCATGGAGAGACGCTGCGACTTCATTGGCTTCATGACCGAACACCGGAGGGACCTTTTCCAACCGCCGTATTTGATTGACTTCGACTCCCACCGGGATCGTCTGGCTGGCCTGTTCCGGCGGCCATGGGCCAGGCCTCTCAATCTAAACAATTCAACAATTCAGGCTCCTCGCAAAGGCAAGCGTTTGGAGTCGACTGATTTTCTGCGATGCGGTGTGATCGCGCGTGTTTCTTTTTCTCCAGCCATGTTCCCATCTGGTTACCGATTCAGAGTCGACGGCGCATCTGCCACCGGGAGCGAATAGCTCGTGCTGCGCCCGCCGCCTCGGTCCTTGGCAAGAACTCCGCGTTCAACCAGGGAGGGGGGGGCTGCGAACATTTCGCGAGGCTGATGGAGCAAGGGGCGAGCAAGGGTCAGACTTTTACTTCTAGACTTTTTTGCTTTTTGTTTCGTTCATCCTGCACAGGCACTTTGGAATTCAACTCCACAACTTCTTGCTCGCGATGCCGTTCAAAACGTTCAACCGCTTCGCTCCGTTCAAAGCGTTAAACGGAGTCGGCTTTAGACGACTAGAACCATTGGAACGTTTGGAACGGCCGGAACTAGTTCTGCTAACACTCTCTTGCCTTACTTGTTGCCTCGCTAACTTCAGTAAGTAGTCTCTCTGCCTCTTCGTTCGACATGGCCTGCAGCGTAATCAGGATTTGGTCCAACTCTTCCTGAGTCGCAAGCTGTGGCAAATTACTTTCAATGAGGACCGCCATCTCTACCACCGTGGGCGAATCGAAGAGTGCTCTGGGAGACAGATCGACCCGAAATGTTTGGATAACCTGGGAGATAACACGAATTGCCGCGAGCGAATGTCCACCAAGATCGAGAAAGTTATCGTGGACACCGACTTGATCGAGCGACAGAACATCGCTCCAAATTTTAGCGATATCCCTCTCAAGCGAAGTTCTGGGCGCGATAAAGGGCGTATCCATTTCCGGCCGCGCATTGCCCGGTTCTGGAAGCGCCTTTCGGTCTACCTTCTCAGTCGGAGTTAAGGGGATCGTATCAAGCATGACGAACCGCGAAGGGATCATGTGGTCGGGCAAAGTGGCGGCCAGAGCTTTTCTAAGAGCGCTGGACGTCGGCGCGGGCCGTTTCTCCGGCTCGACATAAGCGACCAGTGATTTCTCGTCTGAACCACGGTCCCTTAGGGTGACGACTGCTTTCCTAAAATATCCGAGGTTCAGCAAAGCTGCTTCAATCTCGGCAACCTCGACTCTGTGTCCTCTGACTTTGATTTGGTCATCCTTTCGCCCCAGGTGAAATAAGCAGCCGTCGTGTTCGATGCGCCCTAGATCGCCTGTGCGATAGATTCGTTGCTCGCCGCCGGCCGGATCAGCGCGGAATCTCTCATCGGTCATTTGCGGCCGGCGCCAATAGCCACAGGCAAGATACTTGCTCGTAACGGCGATTTCTCCGATCTCACCGGGTCCTACTGGATTACCCCCGTCGTCAAGCAGCATGATCTCCACGTCTTCGGCGGGATAACCGATCGGAGCGATCTCGCCCGCGAGTTGGGTGTCGCGACTAATGAAGAACTGCGTGATATTTCCGGCTTCGGTGCTGGACATCAAAATTCCGATTACACAATCGCGAGGAAAGATTTTCTTGTACAGCTCAACATCGCGCCGATATACGATCTCGCCGCCGAGGGACACCAGCCTCAGACTCGGAAACGATTGGTGACTGAAGCTGCGCGTGAAATCCCGTATTCGACCTATACCGAAAGCCGTGATTGATTCGCTGACGACTAAATCCACTAAGGCCCGGATCCCTTGTCGCTTTAGGTCGAGAGGAAAAAGGCATGCGCCGTTGAGAAGTGCTGGAAAGATCCTCCTCACTGAGGCGCTCGCACTGCACGAATGAGTGAAACTGAGCCGGTCTTCAGCACAGATATGCAGGCCATTGGTGAATCGGAGTGTCCCATGCAGCAAATTGCGGTGATTATCGACCACTCCTTTGGGCTGTCCGGTGGATCCCGAAGTGTAGAAGATCGACGTGAAGGCTCCGGGAGTTATTTTCACGCTCACGTCGTCATGACGAGAACCCGCAGCGACCTCGTCGACATCAATGACAGCAACGTCCTCGCTACCCATTTGACGAGCCAGGGAAAGAGTTTCACGATGCGCCACAACGAGTTCGGCCTTGGAGTCGAAGAACATGTATTGAAGTCTTTCCACAGGATAGGAAGGATCCAGCGGGACGTAGATCTTGCCTGCCTTGAGTGCGGCGACAATAGCCACCAGGATAGAGGTGCCATGTTCCATCAGAATCGCTACCGGAAGGTTGCGTTCGCCGCACCTGTCCAAGATTGCGTGAGCCAGGCGATTTGCCCGTTGATTTAGTTCCGCGTAGCTAACAGCCTGTCCACCTTCCTTAATTGCTATCCGATCCGGATATCGCTTCACTATCTTCTCAAAACGCTCGGGGATCGACTGCTCGACCTCCTCTTTTGTGAACTCCTCGAACCGCCCCGATGGATGGAAACAGTTCGCTCGAATGGCTAACTGCTCCGGGGGAAGCTTTGTGTCGGTGCGTAGAAACTTGCTCATATCAAAGTTGATTATAGACTGTTCGCCGGTAAAATTGGTCCGGTAGGCTTCACCCAATCAATTTTAGATTACGACCAAATCAGAAAACGCCCTCGCTTTTGGACCTGTTCGAAACGCGGATTCGCTTACAGAGACTATCACGAACAGGCACGCAAATAGCCGTAATCTCCACGGCTGCGAAAAACAATTCGTTCTTCCCTCCCACTTCAAGTGCGGGCTTCGCTCATGCTCAGAGCTGCGGCGATGGGCTTGCCTGAGATTGAGCTATAGACGAGCGCCGCGGAGGCCAGGAAAATAACCCCCATGACGATCATAAAACCGTCGTAGCTGCCGGTCATGTCGTAGGCGAGGCTCGCCAGCATCGGGCCTCCGGCGGAGCCGATCTGGTGGACGATGAAACTCAAGCCCAGGATGACTCCCGCCATCCTCGGTCCGACAAGCTCGTAGAACATGACATTTTGCACCGCAATCGTGCCGAAGGTGGGTCCCATTGCGAGCGCCACGACGGCGTAGAAGACCAGCTCGTTCGGCATATCGAGAGCAAGGATCAATGTGCCCAAGCCGCGCACAAGGTAGGTGAGGGCGAGCACTTGCGCCCGGCCATAACGGTCCGAGAGCCAGCCGAAAAACAGCGCCGATGCCGCCGCCGCTCCGCCGAAAACGCCGACGGCGATGGCTCCGGTGGCGGCATCGAAGCCTTTGCTCAAGGCGATCGCCACGAGATGCACGGTCTGAAACAAACCTACGCCGCAGGAAAATCGCGCCGCGAACATCATGATCATCGAACGATCGCGCAGGTAGGGAAGGCAGCTTGCCCAAGTCGCTCGATCGCGCCGGCTGGTCGAGGCATCGACCGGATCGCGCGCGCCGAGCCATCCCAAGGGAAATGCCACCGCCAGCAGCAAGACACCGCTGGCCAGTGCCGCGGCGCGCCAATCGAACCGTTCGATCAAGAAGTAAAGCAACGGCGAAAAGAACAGCGGGCTCAGCGGCGAGGCGGTCTGTATGACGCTAACGGCGAGCCCGCGACGATTGGCCTCGTAGTGCTTGGCGACCAGCAGCGAGATGATCACCAATCCGCAGGCTCCTTTGGCCAGGCCGACCATGATGCCGTAGAAGAGCGACAGCTGCCATAAATTTTGCGAATAGCCCATGCCGAAAAAGCCGGCCGCCATGAGCAGAACCCCTGGAAGAATGACGCGGCGCGCGCCCAGGTCGTCGGCCCATTTACCAAAGAGGACGCCGCCTACTCCCCAGCCGAGCATGCCGAACATGTACGGCAGCGTGGCGGTCGTGCGCGACCAGCCGAATTCCGCCTCGATGGGTCGCAGAAACAGGCTGAACGAATTCATGCCGATCGATGTGATGGTTACGACGCCGGCGCAGAGGAGCAGAACTATATTGCGGGAGAGCGGCATGGCGGTAGCAGCGCGATCTTGCCACCTATGGCAGATCAACCGGGAAATCACCACAGAACGGCGCGAAAATTTCGCCGTGGCGTGAAGCTTAAGTTCGCTTGACTGCCGGCTTGGTCTCCGCAATAAAGGGTTCGAACCGAAGGAGCAGAATATGCAACGAGAAGTGGCGGCGGAGATCGTCGATTCACTGAAAGAGGCGGGGGTCGATTTTGTCGCGACGCTGACGGAAGCGAACCTGCACGATCTGGTGATTGCGCTCGGCGAAGATTCGGCGATTCATCACGTGCCGGTAACCCGCGAGGAAGAGGGCATCGGCATCTGCGCCGGCGCCTACCTCGGCGGCAAACGGCCGGCGATGGTGATGATGAACGCGGGATTTTTATTGTCGACCAACGCTTTGGCGACGGTCTGCATCCATCCGGGGATACCGGTGTTGATGTTGATCGGCCACAGCGGCGGTGTCGGCGAGGAAAATGCCGGCCACGCCACGGTCGGCGCTCTGACCGAGCCGGTGCTGCAGGCCATGCATATCGTTTACGAGAAAGTCGGCCGCTTCGAGGAGATCCGCCCGACTATTCGCGATAGTCAGATGCTCGCGCGCTCGTCGCGCCGGCCAACGGCCATTGTCCTCAACAAACAAGCCCTGAGGTAACTCGATGAAAAGATATGACTGTCTGCGCGCCATCGCGCCGCACTTCGGCGACGAGCTGGTGGTCACCAACCTGGGCGCCGTGCGCCACGAATGGCAAGCCCTGCGACCGCACCACGGCAACTACCATTTGCAAAATCTCGGTCTGACGTCGTCCATGGCGCTCGGATTGGCCCTGGCTCTGCCGCACCGCAAAGTCGTCGCATTCGACGGCGACGGCTCGCTGCTGCTCAATCTCGGCAGCCTGGCGACCATCGCCAATCAACATCCGAAGAACCTGGTTCACGTCGTCTTCGACAATGAATGCTATGAGTCGTCCCGCGGCGCGCCGACGGCGACGGCGGGGCAGGCCGACCTGGCCGCCATCGCGCGAGGCTGCGGCATCGCCAACGTGCTGACGGCGCAGACCCTCGATGAATTCGAAAATGGTTTCATGCGCGCCTTCAAGAGTAACGATCTCTATTTCATTCACGCGAAGGTCGAAGAGGGAGCGGGCGATGTGCCGGCGGCTGCGTTGGACTCGCAGGAAAACAAATATCTGTTCGTGCGCTACATAGAGAAAAGCGAAAACATAAAAATCCTCACCTCGACGCTGTCGCGAGCGGGCGCAACGCGCTAAAATAGGAAGTCGACTCGCCGCATTGGCGCTTGTCGCTGGAAATTTTCCGAATACCATGCACATTTTCGTAATCATTTAGCGTGTCGTCCGGCAAATTTCAAAATTTCACGTCGTCACGACTCCCAACCCGGCCAAGAAAGGCAGACCAAAGATGAGACTCTCCGCTGCGATCTCTTTCTCACTATCACTGCTGTCGATTGGGTTCTTGCTGCCCGGCTCGGCACTGGCGCAGGCGCCCTACTACGAGGGGAAAACCATCACGATCGTGAACGGGCGAAGCGCGGGCGGAGCCGGAGATCTGAAAGTCAGAGCCCTCGTGCCATTTCTTAGAAAACACATTCCCGGAAATCCGACCATCGTCTCTGAATACATGGCTGGCGGCGGCGGTCGCCAGGCAGCAAACCACCTTTACCACAAAGTGCGGCGCGACGGATTGGTCATTGGCAGCCTGTCGAGCACGCTTGCGGAATCCGCGATTCTTGGTTCCGGCGGAGTCCTGTATGACATCGACAAGTTTATTTATCTGGGGTCGGTGTCCACTACTTCCCAATATGTTTTTCTTACGCGTAAAGAAGCCGGGCTAGACACTTTAGAAAAGCTGCGGAATTCTCCGGGTGTACGGATCGCAACCAATCCAGTGGGACACACTGTGTATGTTACGGCCCGATTGATGGCGTACGTGATGGGCTTAAAAACACCCAACATCATTCCTGGCTACCCAGGTCCGGAGGGAGACGCCGCTTTAATGCGCGGAGAAGTGGACGGTCGGGTCAATATCGGCACCGCGCTGGTGCAGAGAATGTTGGAATGGCTCGAAAAAGATCTGGTAACCCTTCACGCGATCGTCAAAAGCCCCATAGACTCACCGCCGCTCCATCCTCGCTTGGCCAAACTTCCGGAACTGGGAAGTCTTAGCGAGTCTCCGCGCGATCGGCGGCTTGTGGCGATGTATCGGGGCTTCCGACAAGCGGGTATGCCCTTTGTCCTACCGCCAGATACGCCCAAGGAGCAGGCGGAGATTCTCAAAGAAGCCATGCGGAAGGCCTTCAGTGATCCTGCATTTCACAAAGAATATGAGAAGTTGACGCGAGAAGATCCCGACCCTCTTACATCCGAAGAGATTGCAAAAGTTATCCGAGAGCTGCCCAGAGACGCCGAAGTCGTCGAGCTCTACAATAAAATCACCAGTGCGGCCCCCTTACCGGCGCGATGACAACAGGGCGACGATGCCGGCTCTTTGGCAGAGAGAGCAGGAATAGAGTCAAGTTTTGTAACTTGAAGTCTGCGGTTTTTGCTCTTGATAACCGGTCGAAAAGATTTGCTGTCAGTCTACTGGGCCTGCTGTTGTAATAGGCCTGGTACAATTCTGGGGCACCTGGGATATCCGGGATTGCACGGACAGTTAATTAAACAAGCAGGGAGAAAAAGGCAGACTTTATAACCTGACTATCTTGCCGCTCGGAAAGAGATCTGCGGCCAGGGCTTTCAATCTTAACATTCTTCCAGCCCGTTCCTTGCTCTCAGTTCGACAACTTCTTGCTCACGATCGCCGCGCCGTCGCGTGGGGCGCGCTGCTAGGTCCAGTGATTTGCGGGCGTGCGCGGCCGCCCTGGACCGCACTCGGCGCCGGCGATGACGTTTTCTCGGCCGACGATTTCAGCGAACTTGATGATGCGATCGGCTAGCAGTTCCGGGTGCTCGACGAGATCGGTGGCGTGGCTGCTTGAATCAGTACTGAGGGGGTCGGACCGAGTGCAATGCCTTGAGTTTAACTACTGAGGAACTCCGGAGCGGAAGCCGTCGGCGCAACCCGCCTAAATCTGTGCAAGCCCCTGGCAAAGCATCAGCGCTTTGAGCCGCCATAAGCTTGACCGTTTCCGATGTCTTAACGCTTACTTTTTCGTTCCGAGGATCTTTCTATCGGCAGGCTGATTTCGGGAGCTAAATGCGCTTCCTCCACGGCGGGCAGGGATTGGACGGCCTGCAAAACCGATTTGGTCGAGCGCGGCGAAGGCAGGATCACCTGCATGTAGCGCTGCAAATCCCTTTCAGCGCCGGAGAGTTTTTTGGATGGCGAGCGCGCCAGGCTGGGCACTTTATAGAGGACGCGGCTGTTTTTCGGCAACCGCGGCGTGGCTAACTCCACACCGCTGCGGTCGATGAAAACGCCTTTCGCCTCATCGAAGCGCCAGCCCGGCTTCAATTTGAAGTCGATGGACCGGCGACTCAGCTCTTTCGGCGGCGGAATAGCGGGAAACATGACAATACCATTCTGCTCCCGCTATTCCCCGGTTGCAATCATCTTTCTAAACAAGCGTCATCGCCGTGACCAGATTGGGCTGGGGGCCGATGCGCTGAGAAAGCGGCACGCCAGGCCCGGCCACCTGAGGGGTACCCGATTGCATCAGAATCGCTCGCACCTTGGCCGGCGTTAAGGGCGCGCCGTTTTTAGCCTTGGCCCGTCCCTGCAGGCATGCCACCGCGCCGGTGACAATCGGTGATGCGCTCGAAGTGCCGGAGAAACGCAGCGTATACCATTTGTTCTCCGAAGCGTCGCCTTGCATGTCGCCGTAAGCGAGCGTGGCGACGTGAAAGCCCCAGCCTTGCACGTTGACGATTCTGCCGTAGTTGGAGAACCAAATGCGCGAGCGCGGCACGCCGATCTGTTGATACGCCGAACCGAAACCGCCGCCGCCGTCGAAGTCGAAAGCATTGGCTGGTGGAATGCCGGCGCCGACCACGATGGCGCCGCTGTCTTTCTGCAGGCCGGTATTGTTGAAGATCGGCAGATCGAAATTTTCATTGCCGTTGCCGGCGGCCTCGACCACCGTGATGCCCTTGGCCGTCGCCGCTACGATCGCCGAAAAGATATCCGGCCAGTACTGCATGGCGACGTATTTGTTGTTTGGTCCAGTGGCCTGCAATTCGATCAAAATTGCATCGCCCTTTTTCAAGTGGCTGGTCGCGTTGGTCAACGCCTGGGCTAAATTGAACACATTGTTAATCACCGCCGAGTGGACGACTGCCTTGGCCTCGTGGCTGATGCCGACACAGCCCTTGCTATTCGGCAGCGAGATCATCTCGCCGAGCACCGCGGTGCCGTGGTTGCGCCAGCCAATGTCAGCGATCATCGTTCCGCCGATGAGCGTAATACCCGCGGGCAAATCCTCGTGCCTGGTGTTCCACGCACCTTCGATATCGCAAATCGTGATACCCTTCCCTTTTGCTCCCGCCAGGCCCCACACATCGGCCGCGCCGATGCCGAACGGAGCTGAATAAAGGTAACCCTGCGCCGGTTCGAACAGCCGGGTGCCGGAACTGCTACCGGATAGGCCCGCGGGCACCGGCCGCGGCGCCACGTAGGCTTTCCACACCGCTTTATCCCGGTTCAGAGCGGCGGCGAGCCTTTTACAATCTTTCCCGTGCTTCGGAATGATCTGAACGAAACCGCTCTGACGAAATTCAGCGTCGGCGCCTTTTGCCTTCAGGATATTCGTCGAGGGGTCGCTGGGCAGCGCAGCAGCGAGTTGCACCCGCTTGCGCACTTGGGCGACGGGAAATCCGAATTGAGAACGGATCTCCTCGATGGCGAATTTTTCCAGCACCTGGTTGAAGCGGTTTGCGTCGTCCGCACCGGCCGCAGGCGCGACGAATCGCGACCTGGTGTAGGCGACCGGACTTTCATAGCGGAGTTCCGCCACGACGTAATCCGCAACGTCGGGCGTTGCGAATGTGCTGGTGACGAATCCTTCCTTGCCAAGCTTGGGCAACTTTCTTCTAACGCTCTTTCTTCGAGCCATGATCCGCTCCCCCTTTTCCGGTTTGAGTTAATATCCCCACTGCGCTGGGCAGTGCACTCTATGGTTCACAAGAAGCGGAATAAGCAGCCACCGTGCCAGCGATGAAAGACGGCGCGCCGCCGCACAATATCGAGAAACACAAGAAAAGTTCAGTAAGAGAATAGACCGCCCATTGGCGGCGACGTAAACCGTGGTTTACAGCCGACGTCAACGCAGTTGCAGGTCGGACTGGCGACCGTTTCTAGTCGAGAGGGCGCTGATTCGGGCGAAGGCACATGGCTCGGCGCCGGTGTGGTTCGCTACTCCTTGAAAGAAAAACTAGAAGCTCACCCATTAGCCGGCAGGTCAAGCAGGCACAGACATTGCCGTGAAAAAAAATTACTTCTTGCGCTGTTGGTTTTTCATCTCACAGGCTCTGTGGTCTTTCGGTAACGCGCCACTGTTTTCGTTTCATGCGATGTCGAACGCTGGATCGGGTAATGATGCGGCGTTGCCGCCGCATCCTTACCTAAGAACCGGACTAGAGCGCGTTTTAACCTTAACAATCTTCCAGCCGGTTTCCTGCTCTCAGTTCGACAACTTCTTGCTCGCGATCGCCATGCAGTCGCGCGGCGCGCGCAGCTCGGCCCATGAGATCTGCGGGTGTGCGCGGCCGCCCTAGGCCGCACTCGGTGGCCGAGGGCGTCATCGTGAATGGATTTGCCGGTTGGATTCACGACAAATTCCTGCGTAAGATTCTTTGGCAGTTAACCTAATCTGCCCGCGCAAGGAGATGCATATGAGTTGGCTACCGGCTGAAGAACCCCAGGCGACATACGGCACCGGCGTGCAGGGCGCTGGAAACTATCGTGGTGCCGCAGCCGCGCGACATCGGCGGATTTGAAGTCCGCCGGGTACTGCCGTCTGCGCAGCGGCGAAATGTCGGTCCGTTCGTTTTCTTCGACCAGATGGGACCTGCTGAGCTGGCGCCCGGTTCGGGGATCGACGTCAGACCGCATCCGCACATCGGTCTTGCCACCGTGACCTATCTGTTCGAGGGCACGATCGTTCATCGGGACAGTCTCGGCAGCGTGCAAGCGATCGAGCCCGGCGCGGTTAACTGGATGACCGCCGGACGCGGCATCGTACACTCCGAGCGCTCCGATGACGAGCTCAGAAAACGGCGCGAGAAACTCTCTGGCATACAGATCTGGGTCGCGCTGCCGAAACAGCACGAGGAGATCGCCCCCGACTTCACGCATTACGGCGCCGACTTGCTGCCGCAGATCGAGGGCGAAGGAAAGACGGTTCGCATCATCGCCGGCTCACTTTTCGGCAAGGCAGCGCCGGTCAAGACTCTCTCGCAGCTGTTTTATGCCGATGCGGCTGTCGATTCCGGAGCTTCGTTCCTGCTCAATAACGATTATGACGAGCGCGGGATTTATCTCCTGGAGGGGGACGTCGACATTCATGGCCAAAGATTTGCGCCGGGCCGACTTCTGGTCTTCTCATCCGGCGACGAGATTACCATCAAGGCAGTATCGGCCGCTCGGTTCGTCGTTTTCGGCGGTGAACCGCTCGACGGTCCGCGTCATGTTTGGTGGAACTTCGTCTCAAGCTCGCGCGAGCGGATCGAGCAAGCCAAGTCGGATTGGCAGAGCGGCCGGTTCGCGCCGGTTCCAGGCGATCCTGAGTTTATCCCGCTCCCCGAGTGACCGTTGGGAATCCGCAGCCGTGGCGAGAGCCGAGAATGCACGGAGAATGGTTGAGGATTACAGACTTACCTTGGCCGAGGTGGCGGCGCGACAGGTTGGCATTACGACGTCCGGAGTGTCGAAGTTGTTGAGTCGGAGTTTGTCAAATCAACCGGGCATTTCGCGATCGGGGTATGAATCCCGCTCGCGACCAAAGGGGATGTTCAACCCCCTTTGGAAACCCCAGCAATTTTGTGCCCGCAGCAAGCTGCGGGGAATTTTGGATTTAATCAATTACGTCCCGATAACAGCTCGCCGCGTCCAGCTTGCCGTAGTATCGAACCTCGCGTAGTTTCCCTTCTCGCGTCTGCCATTATATTATTTGTGGTGGAATTCACCGGCAGATTTCGCGGGATAAGATCTCCCGTGGTTTTTTGCCGTCGCTTTGCGACCATGGGCCGCTTTGGCAGAAAGGGTCTGCGATGAAGTTTAAGCGTCGGCTGCGTCAGCTTTTACTTTCGGCGTTGATTGCGTCGGCCAGCAGCGCCATGGCAGCAACGCTTTTTTCTGAAGCCTGGAGTGATCTGACAAAATATTTCAACGCTGCAGCGTCATTGGTTCTCCAGGCCGCGATCGGCCTCGATAACACGAGGTTCGATACCTTGCCGCCCGCCCAGCGAATTGCGGCGAGGAGCCAGCTGCAAAAGTTAAAAGATCAACTGGATATATTATTCCTCGAGCAGTCCACGCTGGTAAGCCAGTTCGAGTTTTTCGTCAAGATCGCTAGGGACCCATCCAGAACGCCGGCGGAAAGGAAGAATTACTGGGACAATAATGTCTTGCCGCGGATCAGCACCGTGTCCGAAGCGGTGAGCCAGGTCAGAGCTTTTTCGGAGAAAGGCGGGCAGCCCTTCAGCGTCGCCCTTTCCGCCGACGAGCGCCTCGCCCTGGGCGACACTCTCGCCGCGCGCAGCGCTGCCCTGAAGACCTTCGAGAGTATGGCTCCCCCCGCTTCGTCGGACGAGGTTCTGCAATTCCAGGGGCTCATTAACGACTACAATGTTTTGCGGCAGAATCTCTTCAAACTCCGTCGAGCCATCGATGAAGCGTTGGGCCGGCTTGCGAGCGCGTGAACGTGGCCCAGCTATTCATCAGCTACGCGAGCAACGATCGTAATTTTGTTGACCGCCTCGCCGGCGGCCTGACTATGGCGGGTCATGATGTCTGGTTTGACCGCGATCTCGATGCCGGTTCCTTCCGCGAGCAGATTCTTGCGCGCCTGACGCTCGCTCAGGTAGCGATCGTTGTCTGGTCGGCGCGCTCGAAACAGAGCCGCTATGTCATCGATGAATCGGAGCGCGCAGTGTCGCGAGGCATATTGCTGCCGATTCGCATGGATGACACCGATCTGCCGCTCGGATTCGGCGGGTTGCAAACTTTCGATCTATCTTCGTGGTCCGGTCGCGCCGACGACCCGAAGTTCACAGTGATCCTGGATCAAATCGACAAAATCCTAAAAACCCCCGCAGCCTCGCGCGGACGACCGGCTGTTCCTTTCATTGCAAAGTCGCTGCTACTTGCAGGCTTTGTGGCAGCGATTTGCGCCCCCGCTCTAGCCTGGCTCTATGCGGTGAGAAATGGCTCTGCTTCGACCCCGCACCTGTACTCAATCCTGCAAGCCTTCGTGCTGGCTGCCGTTTGCACTACCCCGGTCATGCTCTGGTGTGGCTTCGAGGTCGGCCGCTTCGGGCTGTCCCATGCCGCTCCCATTCTGCGCCGGGCCATCGGCATCTATGCAATTTCGGCGGTCGTGTCGTTAGCTCTTGTCGCGGCGGCGGTTGTTGGCGGCGTGACCACGGGACCGACGCCGGCCGCCGCGCTAGGGCAGATTTTTTTCGTCGCTCTTCCCGCGACCTTGACGTTAGGCGCGTTTATCACCTTGCTGAAGGCCGCGGTTTATCTGATCAAGAAACTGCGGATGTGAAATGACAGCGCAGCCGCATGGCCGCGCATTCAATAAAGTAAAAAGTCAGAAGCAAGGCATTTTCAAGTTGAACCTCGGACCTGCTCATCGGCTCTAGCGAACTGCTGGAATTTTTTGGCTGTCCCGGCAGACATCACCGGATGTTGAAAATCTCGTGATACAACTTTGTGTAGCGCTCGTAGTTTTGGCCGAGAAATTCCGGTGTGATGGGTTTTCTGATTACCGGTCGGAAAAATTTGGTGTTAGTATCGGAAAGCAAAAAGACTCCCGACCTATTTTCCGACCCATCAAGATGAGATGCGTATTTCTTGAAGGAGATCCAGATGGCTAAGAAAGAAATTGTTCAGGTGAATCTTGCTGCGGCGAATCCGAATCTCTCGCCAGCGACACGT
This sequence comes from uncultured delta proteobacterium, assembly GCA_963847445.1. GTDB lineage: Bacteria > Desulfobacterota > Binatia > UBA9968 > UBA9968 > DP-20. The sequence goes on from CAWJZV010000003.1 coordinate 16,726, forward strand.
TTTGGCGATCTGGTGTTCGTCGCCGGTCAAACCGGCCGGCACCCGATTACCGGGGAGGTCGGCAGAGACGTTCGCGAGCAGACTCGCTACGCCATCGAACGCATCAAGATGATTTTGGCAACCGCGGGGACCTCTCTCGATAATGTTCTGACGGTATTGACGCATCTGACCAAACGCGAGGACCTTGCAGCCTACAATGAAGAATACGCCAAGTTCTTCCCGACCAACAAACCGGCCAGGACCACGGTGGCAGCGATGTTGAACTTCCCCGAGCTGCTTGTCGAAATAACCGTCACGGCTTGCATACCCGAATAGTCGAGATCGGGTCAAGGGGGTCAATTTTAATGCTAGGAGGCGCTTTCTTGCTTCTGGTTTCGTTCAATTCGCGGCGCGTCGGCCCCGCAACGAGTCGCTGGTTTGCATTCAACTCCAAGATTCTTGGCGAGCGACCGCCGCGCCGCCGGCGCAGAGCGCGCAGCGGGGCCTGCGCATTTGGCGATTGGCCGCCATTGGACGAGTCCTTGGCCTCGAAGCCGTCCACAATTTGTTAGCAGCGAACGCTGGGCTGGTTAAAAGACTTTTCACCAGTGGATGAGAGCCTCCTGATCGGCAGGAGGGCAGGCAAGAGTTATTGACCGAAGATTCGGAAGGTGTATCTAAGACCTTAGTCCGAAGCGAACGACTCGAGGCAAGAACGGGAACACGCCCGGCGGCCATTTCCGGGACAACCCGCAGACACGGAGCAAATCAACATCACGCTCTTAAAGAACGGAAGTTTTATCAGCGCGAGGAAAATATGATCGTCATGAGCTCAGTCAAATTGTCGGCGAAAGCATGGAATACTACGGCGGCGCGCCTGGCCGTTGTGATCGTCATGGCGCTGCAGTCGCCTGGAGCTGGCTGGACACAGGAACCTGTGCAACCGCGGATCGACGAGGAATTCGCCAAGCAGCAAAAAATTTACCGCAGACAGGGTGCCGGGAGCTACACTGCGAACCGAGGGCTGTTGAACTACGCGGAGGTTCTTCCCACCGGCTTCTGCGACGCGCTCGGCAGGCTCGGCAGCTCTGACCGATGGCTGGATATCGGCGCGGGCGAGGGGCAGGCCATACTCGACTACTACGCACCGCAAGGCGATGCGGCTCCTGAAAAGTGCGGCGGATCCGGTCCCAGGGCGCGCGTGGTCGCGATCTCCATCGAGGATCGCCGGTCGGACAAATGGAAACAGCAGACCGCGAGCCTCGGCGATGTCCGCATGCGGTATCTCTCCGGCAGACGTCTGAGCCAGTATTCGCCCGAGGAACTTGGCAAATTCCAGATCATCACCGATGTCTACGGCGGCTTCACTTACACGGAGAATTTGTCCCGATTCATCGACAAGGCGCTGAGCTTGCTGGAGATCGGCGGCGCCGTCTACACGGTGTTGCCGGCCGTGCACTTGGAGGATGGCGCGGACAAACTCGGCGCCTGGTATAAGACCGAGCTGGTGGATGCAGCCAGCCGCCCGGTAAAAGTTTGCTCCTGGCTTAAGCAGACCACCTGCACAAAAATCAGCTGCGAGTCAAAGACCGACTGGGACGAACCGACGCAGTTGATAGAGATTCGCAAGGTTTGCAGCGGCGTTTCGGTCCCGCGCACGAACCTGGTGGAGTACATAGCCGGGGCTCCTCCCGGCAGGCGATTTCAATTGGAGCCGTAGCCAGGGAACACCTGCGCGCAGCTTGGGCCCACTTGAGTTAGCCGCGGATTTGACGGACAGTTTGATTAGTCGACACTTTGAGTTAGCCCCAGGCTTTCCATCATTTCCTGCACCTTCTTATACGTCGTTTCGGAACAATGCGATCGGCATTGTCGCTCAAGGCTGCCACACTGGCCGCGCCGGCAACGCCTTGTCCAGGTGCGACCGTTTGAAAAAGAAAAACGCGTCAAAGTGATCGGGCGGGACAAGTTCAACGCCACTTTCGTAGGGCCCGGGGTAGTTCTGATTTTGCATCCACCATTTTTTGTGTTCCGATAAAAAAGCAGCGTTTGACGCGAAAAATGACAACACATGTCCGGCATCGGTGAGTTTTTTATCGAGCGAATTGCCAGCAGTGGGCAGCGACCATTCGCCTTGTGCGCCGCTGGCTTGGTGAGCGGTTAACGCGATATTAAAAACTTTTTTTCGGGTCATCTGGGTGAAAAAGTAGACGCCCGATTTAAGATCGCCGTAGCCCCACCAGTCGGCCGGCGAGCGGTTGTGCGACACATGGCTGCTGTGGGCGGATAGGATGGCGCGCGTGGCACCATGTTTGGCCATGAGCAACAGCAAATTTCTGCCCTGCGCACGGTCGCGTTCATTCCAGCTCAGGATATCGTTCGACCACTGCGCGTTGTGATAGCCCAGCCAGCCCAGCAGGGTTGAAGCGGAAATCGCCAGTTCAAAGGCATCATCGGCACCCGGCTCTTTTTTCTTTTGTTTATCCAGCCCCGATTGCCGAGCGCTGTCGAGCAGCGCGGTCAACAAGGCGCGGCATTTTTGGTAATCGGCTTCGGGGAAAACTGTTTTTTCGCCGGGTGCCAGTTTTTCAAAAATAGCGTCGACCTCCGCCCATGTCGACGCTCGATGCGCAGGACAGTGGGTCGCGATGTTCTTGAGGCGCGCGGGATCCATCCCGACGGGAATGCCCAGGGACTGGATACGCGCATAGTGTTCCCAAGGCCGGTCCCACACATCCATGCCGCGGAAGACAATCGGATTGCCCGGGTTGGAACGGTTGAAATCGCACATCCATTCGAGCAACGGCGCATCGGATAGCCGTCGGGAAATACAGCACATCCACCGGCGCCGGCGACCTGGTCTTGCTGCACGAGGCAAGCCAGCGGCTCAGTTCGAGGCTGCGCAGCGGCGGGTTTTCCCAGACGATCAACCGTAGGTCGTGCTTGGCAACCAGGTAACGGATCAGGCGTGCTTGTAATTTCAGGAATGCGGACGAGCCGTGCACCGTTTCGCCGATGGCGATAACGTCAGCTGCCGGCGACGCGCTCGCGCAGCAGTGCCGATAGTTCGGCGTCGGGGATTTTTTCGGGCGGCATTTTGAACTCTGTAACGCCCGGCAGGGCGGCGAAAACCGGCGCGCTCATCAGCAAAGCAGCAATGAGGACAAATGATTTCATGTTGAGGAATACCGCGCACGCATTATGCTTTCACGCCAAACTCATTGCCGGGAGCGAAGGCCACCATCCTTGGCAGCCCGATAACAAGTGATTTTATAAGTATTTGATGGGCAGGCGCTAGAGTCAATCGTCGCGCGCGACGCGAAAGCCTCGGCTGTAGAGTCGGATTACGATAGGGCTGCCAACGCGGTACGCCGAGCGCACGCCGAGTGGGTTGTCATCCCATGAGCCGCCGCGCACGGCGCGCATGAAACATTCGCCGCTGCCCCACGCACTGCCATCGGTGGGCGCGCCTTTGTAGTCGCCGTTCCAGCAGTCCTGCGTCCACTCGCCCACGTTGCCCAGCATGTCCTGCAGGCCAAACCCGTTGGCGCGATAACTGCCTACAGGGGCGGTGAAAGCATAGCGGTCGCGGCAATTGGCGACATAGGAAGCGATCGCGTCCGGAATTTGCGCCTGTGCGGTGCGATCGGCGCCGTTTGCATACTCGCAGGACTGGTCGGCATCGTTACCCCAATAACGCGCTGTCATGGCGCCCGCTCGGGCGGCATATTCCCATTCGGCTTCGGACAGCAGGCGATAGTTTTTTCCGGTCGTCTGGCTGAGCCACCGCGCATAGGCGTTGGCATCCTCCCAGCTGACGCACACGGCCGGGTGCGCATCGTCCTGGCTAAAGCCGGTATTGCGCCAGCTCTTGGTGGTGTCTATCGCGAAATCGTTACCAGTCCAGACAAAACATCCGTCGCTGCCGCGGTTCGTTGCCTCGGCGAACACTCGGTACTGGCCTCGTGTGATCTCATATTTGCCGGCAGCGAAACTTCGCACGGCCACCTCACGCTGCGGCTGGCTGCGATGGCGAAACGGTTCGCCCAGTTGTTCGCGCTCTTCTTCTCCCGGCGCCGCGCCCATTACGAACCGTCCAGCCGGAATCCACACCATCTCCGGGCAACCCGGACAGTCCCTGAACGAGCTCCCGGGTGCGCGTATCGGGAAAGGCTGTGTGGCGGTATTGGCGGCGCCGGCGGTGAATTCCGACGCGACGCCGCCGGCACCGAACCGCAGCAACGCGAGCGCGCAGCTACCCGCTATCGTCACCAGTATCATTAAATGTTTGTGCATGGGCACCTTCAGGGGCTGCGCCGAAACCTTATCCGGTTACATCGATTGCGTCGAGGAATGAAGGCCCGCCGTGGTAAAGGTTAGGGGACAGACCGAGGTAGCTCGGATTTGACGGACACCATGAAACGCCGAAGAGTCCGGGAGCGGCGTTTGATCGGAAAGCACAAGCAATTTAGCTGGCGCCGAGATTAACGGGGCGAAAATGGCAGAGGGTGTCACAATTGCCAAGGTGGCGGTTGGGATGGTGCTCAAGCCCGAGATGATGCCGCATCTGATCAGAGCGCACGAAAATGTTGGGCGCACCCTGACCGAAGAAGAGACAGTCAAGGACACGTAACTTCGCCCAGGCGCGTTTCGCCCGGCAGAACTTCACGCCACGGTCAGGACCGCGCGCCATTGCCGAATTTTCGCCATGGTGGTCTTCCGTATAGTTCGCAATGTCGAACGAGCTCTTGGTGAACCGACGAAAATTCTCGGCGGCGCTGCTGTGGATCGTCCGGTAATTTCATTTCAGCGGATCTGAAAGATTTCCTTCCACGTTTTCTCATACTTCGGAAACTCTCTGACGTCGTCGATGGTCAGCATGTAAGACGTCGTAGGCCGGATTTTTTCCAAGGGTTCCACTTTGGGATGGGCAGGAGTTTCACCGGCTTGAGCATAAGCCTTCTGTCCTTCTTCACTGACGGCCCAACGAACGTAGAGTAGTGCTGCGTTTGGATGGGGCGCTCCCTTCATGACCATGACAGAGCCGCCCACTTCGCCGACACCTTCGGTCATTAGCGGTTGAATCGGCGCGCCTTTTTTCATGCGCCCAGGAAAATGGTGCGAGTAGCAAGTAAAACAAATGGCGCGCTGGCCGGCCAAGAGGAACTCGGTCAACTGCGAATGGCCGCGATGAAACTCTACTTGATTGGCGGCGATTTTCTTGAACAGATCGATGGCCTTTTCATCGCTATTGAATTTTCGTTTGGCAAATCCGACCAGTACTTGGTAATCGCGCGGCTCGCCCATGATGTTGTCTTTCCATTTGGCGTTGGCGAGCTCCTCGTAACTTTTTGGCTCGTCGCCTTTCTTGACCAGATTGGTGTTCCATCCGGCAATATAGTATTGCGTGTCCGTTGCGACCCACAGGTCGCCTTTCAACTGGGACGGATACGCCGCTGCCTCGGGTATGGCGACGTGCTCGACGATTTTCAGGTCGAGGATCTGCGGCAAGTAGGTCAGCGCTCCGCTTATGACGTCGGCAATGACGCGTCCCCCCTTCTGCTCGGCGAGCACTCGGGCGATGAGCTTATCGCTGGTGGCGTCGATATGATCGACGGTCACGCCGGGAAAGCGCTTCATGAATGCAGGCGGGATAACCGACATCGCGTTGGGGGATAGCGGCGCATAAAGCGTAATCTTTCCTTCCTTTTTTGCTTTCTCATAAAGTTGATCGAGAGAATCTGCTGCCGCCGCGAAAACCTTACCTGCGGAAGCGCCGCAGACAATCAGAGCCAGGGCAATCGCCCACCTAATGGTTGCGGATCCGATCGATCTCGATAAATTGATCTTTTGGTTCATTTCACTTCTCCGTAATCTTCGTTGCAGATTTTGAATCCATATTGGGGACGCCTCCGTGAGCCAGTCCCTGCCACTCCTCCATGTAGGAAAACACCGATGATGTCAAACCTTAGTGAGGCCCCGAATCAGATTATCTCTACTTTGTCTAAAAGAATGGGGAAAGAATAAATGGGACGTTGGTGACCAAGTGGACAAACTCCGAGTGATATGAAGTATCAACGAAATAGTTAAAGTAAGGATTACGCGACTCGAACCTTCTGTGCTTCGGCGATAATTCGCTCGGCATCGTCCGGCAACAAATATCTTTGATCGACCAGGATTCTCGCGGCGCGGCTGACGCGCTGAACGTAATCGACTCTGTTCCGGTAACGCTCTTGAAGCGACAGGCGCGGGTCAGCGGTTTTGCGCCGTTGCGCCTTTGTTTTTGCGAAGGGAATGAATGAGCCCAATAAGCCAGACAGCTCGCCCTCGGCGAGATCGCGCGGGCGCAGGTTCCAACCGGTGTAGGTACCGACGGGGACTTCGATGGCCGGTAGGCGGATGCCGGCGATGTCGTTGCCGTCGGCGTCGACTTTGGGCACGAGGATTTCATACGACTTGCCAAATGGTCTCGGCGGGTGAAGCTCGATCTTGCCGCGCAGAATGCTTTTGCCGTAGTCGAGAAACAGTTGGCGGTTGTGCAGGCCAACGAAGTTCACGCCGGGGAGTTTCGGAAAGCCGTTGCGAGTCGGCGCCATTAGCGTGCGATCGTTCACGCTTGGATAGCGGCTCGGTGGTGGCGCGATCCCTTTCGTCACCCATAAATCCAATGCGACCATCAGCGCGCGCAGCACATCTCCCGCCGGTAGCGGATTGACGAGAAACTGGCTGTCGTCTTTGGCCGGCTCGGAGCCGAAGGGACTGTTGTGCTGGGCGCTGGCGATGACGTAGAGGCGCACGTTGTCTGGTAGTTTGAGATCTTTCCCCTTGCCGTCGGTGTGGGCGAGACAACCGCGCTTTTGCCAGTATTCCGTCGATGTCTGCGTATGGAAAATGAACGGATCGGTTTTGGGACGTTTCAATATTCCATCGCTTCGGCCAGTCTGCGCGTCTTTGATGATGTTGTAGGCGTGCGGAAATAGTTCCGGATCGAGCTGGTTGGTGTGTTGCTGCGATGAAGTGACCGGCCGGGCGAATTCGTAGTTCATAAACAACCGGCCGCCGCCGCCGACATGGGGCGCGATGGCATCGAATACTTTTCGGTGCTTCTCGTCTTCATTGAATCCATGGTAGACGAAGTCGCGCAAGTAACGTCCGCTCTGGGAGCGGCCCCAGGCGTAGGCATGGGTGATGCGCGAGGTCTTATTTGCCGAAGCGAGGGGATTCGCTTTGCCGGCGCGATCTTTTGACTCGAAGCGCAGGAAGGAAACCAAATCGCGCACGACGGCGAAGCCGAGGCCGAGGACGAGTGGGTTCTTAGCGGGATAAATGAACTCGTAGATATGGCCGGGCTTGAAGCCGCCGCGCAGGTAGAGATCGGTGCTGCTCGCTTTGATTACTTCTGTGCCGCGCCGCTGGTCTTTCACGGCGGCGGCAAACTCCCATTCGCTTTCAGCCACGGCAATTCTCTTACCGTAGGATTTCTCGCGCACGGTGAGCGACGACTTCGATTTGTCCCGCGACGCGGCCTCGTAACTCTTGACCCGCTCGTCGGCGCTGAGCGGCTGCGACTTGACGCCTTTCTCGTCGACGACAATTTCACTGCGCACTGTCGCGACGATGGGCTTGCCTTTGTTGGTGGCGACGGGAACGTTGAGCACCAGCCAATTCTTCAGCGGCATCAGATCGCCCTGCCAGCCGCACCAGACGATGGTGTAGCCCTGGCGCATGAGAAAGCCGTTGCCGGCATGCTCCAGCGTCGCCGGGTCGTTGGCTTCCGGGCCGTCATTCAAAAAACCCAAGATGCGCTTGCTGCCGCGGTTGGGCGCGTCGAAAAAGATCTTGCCGTTGCCGCGCGCCATGTCGACCGGCTTTAAAATACAAAAGTTGCTGGAGTACTCGACTCGGCCGCGCTGGTTGCGCGGCGCTTTGTTCAGGTTGACGATGATTCTGTTCAGCCGATGCTTAGGATCCACTTCGCCGTAGATCCTGCCGGTGAGTTTTTCATAGGCGCCGGTGATGGGAAATTCATGGCCGGCGGCGAAGGGTTCTCTTTTTTGAATCATGAAACGTGTAATCATGGATGGCTAAATTCCTTCTAGGAGTCGATACGGACATCGATGGCAGGTTAGTGCCCTGACACAAATCCCCCTCAATCCCCCTTTTTCAAAGGGGGAGGTATGAATTCGGATCGCTATAATCGGTGAAGGCGTTGGCTGTCATTGTTATTCCTCCCTTTTGCAAAGGGAGGTTAGGAGGGATTTTTGAGCTTTGATTCATATTCATCTCTGAGATTCATCCAGTGTGCGAAAAACTACTTGTAAGACGGAGTCTATCTCCAACAAGACTTGCCGGTCGTCAAAGCGCAACACTTTCAGCCCAAGCTTTTCCAAATATTCGCTGCGGCGCCGATCATAGCTCGCTTGTGGCGGAGTAAAATGATGCGCCCCGTCCAGTTCTATCACCAGCCGCTTCGTCGGTGCATAGAAATCGACAATGTAGTTGGCGATCGGTCTCTGCCGGTAAAATTGTATGCCGAGGACTTGTTTTCCTCTTAGGCGGTTCCACAGTTTTTGTTCGGCGTCGGTAAGATTGCTTCGTAGGGCGCGAGCTCGGGTTTTTAGTTGTGGATTGTACTTGAGCATTCAAGAAAAATCCCTCTTGGTCCCGCTTTTTCAAAGGGGGATAGTGGATATCCAAGTGTGACTAGCGCGAACTGGTCCGACTTCCGCCGCATTCCTTCCTCCCTTTTGTAAAGGGAGGTTAGGAGGGATTTTTCGGTTGGTGCACTCATCTACGTTGCGATACTTCTTTTAGTATTCATTAAACATCCGCTGCAACTCCTTCGGGTCTTTGGTCTTGGTCAAACCGAGCATGAGCAGAATTCGCGCCTTGTGCGGTATCAGGCTGTCGCCTTGAATGAAGGGATCGTTCCAGTCGACCGGGATTCTTCCCTGGCCGCCGCGGCTGGCGAGGACTACCGGAGTTCCCGCCGCGGCGATTTTTTCGACTCCCGCGAGTTGATCGGCGGAGGGACGGCCATTGTAGGCGTAACCGCTGATCACCAACCCCTGCGCGCCTGCCGCGACACAAGCTTGTGCCGCCGTGTCGTCACCACCGACGTAGGCGGCGATGACATCGACGCGCGGCAGTTCACTGATGTCGCGGATGTTGAACTCGGAGCGGAAGGTGTGGCGTCGGGTCGGTGCCGCATAAAAGGACACCTGGTCATCCTCGATGTGGCCGAGCATGGAGCGGCCCAAGGATTGAAATCCGCCGGGCCGCTGATTGGTCTTGACCACTTCGCGCGCCGAGTGGATCTCCTCATGCAAGGTCACCAAGACGCCTTTGCCGCGCGCCTCCGGCGCCAATACCAAACGAATCGCGTCGAGCAGGTTGCGATCGCCGTCGTTGCCGACTTCGTCATGCTTGCGTTGCGAGGCGACGAGGACGAGCGGTTTTTCACTGTGCACACAGAGGTGTAGGAAGTAGGCGGTTTCCTCGGTGGTAAAGGTGCCGTGGGTGACGATGATGCCGTCGACCCGGTGATCTTCCGCCGCCGCGCCGGCGGCGCGGGCAACTTCGAGCCACTGGGCCAGCCGCATTTGGCCGCTGCGCACGCGCGTCGCTTCGAAGACCTCGAAGTCGGCCAGCGCTTTGGCTTGCGGAATGTCCTTCAATACTTCGTCGATGGCGATGAGGCCATGGCCGGTATTGGCGATGGTCCCGCCGGTGGAGATGATTTTAATCAGCGGCATAGGCTTCCTTATCGGCGATGCAATTTAAAAATTCTTGCCTGGCCATACCATCGGAGGATTCTGGCCGTCAACCGCGCCAGCGCAGTGGTTGATTTTGCCGCTCGGCCAGCCATACAAGATTTGCGTCAACGGTGCTAAGTTGCTAAGAGAGCTTGCACATGAGCGGGGACTGCTCACAGGTAATGGGAGATTGATATGGGAAAATGTTGGCGAGCGGTTATCGCGGTGATCGCACTTGGCTTGAGCGCCGTGTCACTGGCAGTCGCCGCTGAAGCCAAGCGGCCGCCGGAGTGGGAAAAGTTGATCGAAGCCGCCAAGAAGGAAGGCAAGATCGTCATCGCGATCCCGCCGTCCAACGAGCTGCGCAAAGAGCTGGAAATAGTTCTTAAGCAAAAATTTGGCATCGAAGCGGAGTTGGTGGCGGCGCCGGGGCCGAAGAACGCCAGCCGCATCGCCGCGGAGAAAAAGGCCGGCGTGAACTATTTCGACGCGATCATCTGCGGCACCGGCACGGCGGCGGGACTGACCCATGACGGCATGCTCGAACCGCTGGAGCCGTTGTGGCTGCTTGCCGAGGTCCGCGATCCCAAGCAATGGTGGGGCGGACATATTTGGGAGGACAACGTCAGCACGCATAAGTTTTTATATTCATTTCTCGCCGACGTGGCGACCCATGGCATCTGGTACAATACGAGCATGGCGAAAGCCGAGGAACTGAAAAGCTTCGATGACTATTTAAACCCCAAGTGGAAGGGCAAGATCGGTTTCAGCGATCCGCGGGTGCCGAGTTCCGGGCAGTCGATCTGGTCGTTCATGTGGGAGCTCAAGGGCGAGGAGTTTCTCAAAAAATTAGTCCAGCAGGAGCTCTTCTTGACGCGCGATCTGCGCCAGCTTACGGATTCGCTGGCCAAGGGTAAGGTGGCGGTGGCCTTCGGTATCGGGCGCAGCCAGGCCGATCCCTTCATCGAAGCGGGTTTGCCGCTGAAGCCGGTGCCGGCGCCCAAAGAAGGCTTGCCGGCGAGCAATTCCTTCGGTGTCATCGGCATCATCAAGAATCCGCCCAACCCCAATGCCACCAAAGTGTTTATCAATTGGTTTCTCAGCCGCGAGGGCCAAGACTGGTACGGCAGGATCATGGAGAACGGCTCGCGCCGTCTTGACGTTGACACGAAGTGGTTGAGCAAGATCGGCGTCAGCGCGGCGAAGGACACGATTACGGTGCAAGAGTACCATCGGCTGCGCAACCATTTGGAAGACAAGTACACCAAGGTTAGAGTCCCGGCGGGAAGGTTTGCCGAGTCGATTTTGAAATGATCAGGGGAGATCGGAAGTTGAGCCGCAAAGAACGCAAAAAAGATTTCCGAGTGGTAGGGGCGGGTTTGAAACCCGCCCTCTTGGCTCTCCGAGAGAATCGAGTGACGAGGCAGTTATGATCAAGGAGTTGGGCGGCATGATTTTGGCGGTGCTGTTGACGGTTTCTGCCAGCCAAGTCGCTTTCACCGCCGAAGCCAAGCGGTTACCGGAGTGGGACAAGACCGTCGAGGCGGCTAAGAAAGAAGGCAAGGTGGTGATCGCGATTCCGCCCTCCAACGAGCTGCGCAAGGAGCTGGAAACTCTTCTAAAGCAAAAATTTGGCATCGACGCCGAGCTGGTAGCGGCGCCGGGGCCGAAGAATGCCAGCCGCATCGCGGCGGAACGCCAGGCCGGGGTAAGTTATTTCGATGCGATCATCTGCGGCACCGGCACGGCCAAGGGACTCACCCACGACGGCATGCTCGAGCCGATGGAATCGTTTTGGATACTTTCCGAAGTCAAAGATCCCAAACAGTGGTGGGGTGGTCATATTTGGGAAGACAACATCAGCACGCACAAGTACCTCTATTCATTCTTCGCCGATGTCAGCACGCAAAACGCCTGGTTCAACACGACGCTCGCCAAAGCCGAAGACTTTCGCAGCTTCGACGATTACTTGAGTCCCAAGTGGAAGAGTAAGATCGGTTTCGCCGATCCGCGCGTGCCCGGCTCGGGGCAGGGCATCTGGTCATTCATGTGGGACATCAAGGGTGAGGAGTTTTTAAAAAAACTGGCGCAGCAGGAGTTATTTCTCTCGCGGGATTCGCGCCAGTTGGCCGATGCGTTGGCTAAAGCGAAACTCGCCGTCGCCTTCGGCCTCGGCCGCGTCCCGGTCAGTCCGTTTGTCGACGCCGGTTTGCCGCTCAAGCCGGTGCCGGCGCCCAAGGAAGGGTTGCCGGCGAGCAACGGCTTCGGCGTGCTCGGCGTGATCAGAAACCCGCCGCACCCAAACGCGACGAAAGTTTTCGTCAACTGGTTTCTCAGCAAAGAGGGACAAGACTGGTATGGCCGAACATTGGAAAATGGCACGCGCCGTCTCGACGTCGAAACCCGTTGGCTCAGAGACCTCGGCATCAATGCGGCCAAGGACACCATCACCGTGCAGGAATACAACCGCGTGCGTAATCATTTAGAGGACAAGTACACCAAGGTAGACTGCCAGCGGGAAAGTTTGCCGAGACGATACTGCAATAAACGTTCAAAAGTTCAAGGTCGGACACGAAAGTCCAATGTCTACGGGGAATAGTATTTTTTGGGTTTGATCAGCGCGGGTTCAGCCAGCTTATTTGGCAATAGAATCATGAAGGGGGAAAGCCGATGAAGTCTGTCCACAGTTTAACGACGCTGCTAATTGCGCTCGCCATCAGTTTCGCCGCGCCGGGCCACGCCGCGACGGTGGACGAAGTCGCACTCTACAACAAGCCCGACCGGCAAAAAGTTCTCGTCGAGGGCGCGCGCAAGGAAGGCAAGATCACCTGGTACACCTCGTTGATCGTCGACCAAGTGGTGCGGCCGGTCAAAGAGGCCTTCGAGAAAAAATATCCGTTCATTCAGATCGAACACTTCCGCGGCAACTCGGAGCGCATCGTGCAAAAGATGTTTGCCGAGTATCAGGGCAAGCGCTACGAGGTCGACCTCGTCGACGGCACGGTGACCGCGCCGATGGTGAAAAAGGGCGGCTTCCTGCAACGCTTCTATTCGCCCCATCTCGCCGACTATCCGGCCGAGTTGAAAGATCCCCAGGGGTACTGGGGCGTGAGCAACGTTTATTACTTCGCGGTCGGTTACAACACGCGCATGGTCAAGCCCAACGAAGTGCCGAAAACCTATGAAGACCTGCTCAATCCGCGTTGGAAGGGCCAGATGATGTGGTCGACCAGCCGCGGTTCGGGGGCGCCGATGATGATCGGCAATCTGTTTCAGTCCATGGGACAGGAAGCGGCGAAAGTTTATTTTCAGAAACTGAAGGCGCAAAATGTCGCCAAGACCACGGCGAGCAACCGGCAGTTATTGGACTTAGTCATCGCCGGCGAATATCCGCTGGGGCTGCATATATTCCATCATCACGCGCATATCAGCCGAAGCGCCGGCGCGCCGGTGGATTGGGCACCGCTGGAGCCCTTGTCGGCGACCATCAACACGATCTCGCCGGTAACGCGCTCGCCCCATCCCCACGCTGCGATGCTCTTGCTCGATTTCATTTTGTCCGAAGAAGGCCAGAAAGTTATTCAAGCGCAGAATTACTTGCCGTCCCATCCGAAAGTTCCGGCGAAACAGGTTGACCTCAAGCCGGGCGGCGGGAAGTTCAAACGCGCGCTTTATTTCACGCCGGACTCGCAGTTGAACGAAGGCGACGGCTGGGTCGACTATTTCGAGAAAAACTTCTTGAAGTAGTGGTGACCGGCTAATTCATCGCAGACAATTCGGACGGGCGTATGCCATACGCCCCTACACACGGAATCCGGAGTCATGGCGCTTCCGTAAGCGACTCTCCTTGGCCGGGAGAAAGAGGCGGGAATGAAAATTTCGAAGACTCGTGCGGTTGTTTTCTCTACGGTTGTTTTGCTGACGATTTCGCTGCGTTTTAGTCACCTCAGCCCCGTCGCATCCGTCGACGATGTCGCGCTGCTCAAATCCGCCGAGCGCCAAAAGATTCTCGTCGAGGGCGCGAGGAAGGAAGGCAAGCTGACTTTTTACACCACGCTGATTATCGAGCAGGTGGTCCGGCCGCTGAAAGATGCGTTCGAGAAGGAATAGCCGTTTATTCAAATGGAGTATTTCCGCGGCAATTCGGATCGGGTGACGCAAAAGCTTTTCGCCGAGTACCAGGCGAAGCGTTACGCCGTCGATGTCGTCGACGGCAGCAACGACCGGGGCAACGACTGGGTCGATTATTTCCAGAAAAATTTCATCCAATAAGCCCGGCCATTGCAGTCTTTTCTCGCGGCCAATTACCTTGACAAGCGAAGGTCAGTCAGACTAGCTTCGCAGCCATATGGCTCGGTTTGCTTACCGCCTGGAGGTGCCGCGATGATACCAGCGATTAGACGCTCAAGATGGTCGCTGGCGTTCCTCGCCGTCTTTGCTGTGGCCGGCTTGGCACGGGCCGCGACGGTGGAAGAGATCGCTCTGATGAACCGCGCCGACCGGCAAAAAATTCTCGTCGAGGGCGCCAGGAAAGAAGGCAAGGTCACTTGGTACACTACCTTGATCGTCGATCAGGTGGTGCGGCCGGTGAAAGATGCATTTGAAAAGGAATATCCATTCATCCAGGTAGAGTTTTTTCGCGGCAACACCGAACGCATCGTCCAGAGGATGATCGCCGAATATCAAGCCAAGCGTTACGAAGCGGATTTGATCGACGGCACGGTGTCGCCGACCATGGTGCGGCGGGCCGGATTGTTGCAACGATTTAATTCACCGATGTTTGCCGACTACCCCGCCGAACTCAAGGATGCTCAAGGCTTTTGGGGCGCGACCAATCTGTATTTCTTCGCCACCGGTTATAACACGCGCATGGTCAAGGCCAACGAGGTGCCGAAGAGCTACGAGGACCTGCTCCATCCGCGCTGGAAGGGGCAGATGATGTGGTCCACCAGCCGCGGCTCCGGCGCGCCGATGTTTGTCGGCACGATCCTCAGCACCATGGGTAACGAGGCGGGCAAAGCGTACCTGCAAAAACTCAAGCTGCAAAATGTCGCCAAGACCTCGGCGAGTAACCGGCAAGTGCTCGATTTGACCATCGCCGGCGAATATCCGCTGGCGCTGCAGATTTTCAATCATCACGCGTTTATCAGCAAAGCGGTGGGCGCGCCGGTGGAGTGGATCGTCCACGAGCCGGCGACGGCGACGATCAATAATATCGGTCTGGGCAAATTTGCCAGCCACCCGCACGCGGCGATGTTGCTGATCGATTTCATTCTGTCGGAAAAAGGTCAGAGGGTTTATCAGCAGTCGAACTACTTGCCGGCTCATCCCAAAGTGCCGGCCAAACAGGTCGATCTCAAACCGGGCGGCGGGCGATTCAAACGGGCGTTTTACATCAATCCCGACCAACAGTACGACAAAGGCAACGACTGGGCGGAATATTTTGAAAATCTATTCATGAAGTAGCGGCGGGTAGAAAATTGGCAAAACAACAATCAAGCGAATCTTTGGACCTGGCGCTCAAGGGCGAGAGCGCGCGCGCAAGTTTTTCTTTAGGCATGGCTTCGCGCTTGGATGTCGCTACCGTGGTGATGATCTGTGTGTCCGTGATCACCGGATACTTGGTTCTGCCGCCGCTCTACTCGGTCGTCCAAACCAGTCTGTTCACCACCAAGCTTACCGGCGAGATCGATCAGTTCACGCTGCGCTATTACGAAGATCTCTTCCGCGAGCTGCAGATCATCGGCCCGTTTCTCAATACTTTTTATTTTTCCATCGCCAGCGCGGTTTTTGCCACCTTGCTCGGCGGCTCGATCGCCTGGATCGTCGTTCGGACCGATAGTCCGCTGCGCGGGTTGGGCTATTTTACCGCGTTCGCTTCCTTCGGAACGCCGTTTATTCTCTACACCATCGGTTGGTTGTTGCTGCTCGGCAAGGCCGGGCCGGTCAACTACTGGCTCAAGATCCTGTTCGATCAGACTACGCCGGTGCTCAACGTTTACTCCATGTTCGGCATGGTTTTGATCGAGTCGCTGCTCTGGTCGCCGTTTGTTTTTCTCATGCTCGCGGCGGCGTTCCGTTCCATGGATCCGTCCCTTGAGGAAGCGTCGGCGGCCTGCGGCGCGCGAATGTGGCAGACCATGCGGCGAATTTCCTTGCGCCTGATGCTGCCGGCGTTCTTCTCCGTCATGCTTTTGATCTTCATCCGCACCTTTGAATCCTTCGAGATTCCGGCGTTGGTCGGACTCCCTGGTGACATTCGCGTGCTGACGACTTCGATCTATCTGGACGCGCAGAAACTGCCGCCGCGCTATGGCAGCGCCGGAGCGTTCTCCGTGCTACTGATGGTCGTGGTGGCGGCGACGCTGTACTTTTATTTTCGGCTCACTCGCGAAGGCGATCGCTACCAGACCGTGACGGGGAAGGGCTACCGGCCGACGTTGATCAATCTGGGCCGCTGGCGCTACCTGGCGGGCGCGGCGTTGCTGGTCTATTCTTTCGTCCTGTTGGTGCTGCCGTTTCTGATTATCCTGTGGGCTTCGGTACTGCCGTACTACATGCAACCGTCGCTTGAGGGGCTGGGCAAGCTCACCATCAAGAACTACGTCACCGCCCTGCACTTCCCCAAGATCACCGATGCGATCAAGAACAGCGTGCTGCTCGGACTCGGCAGCGCCAGCTTCGTCATGGTTCTGACTCTGCTCGCGTCGTGGTTGCTGGTGCGCACCAAGATTCGCGGCCGCTGGCTGCTCGATCTCATGACGACTTTGCCCTTGTTGTTTCCCGGTATCGTCATGGGACTGGCGATCCTGCGTTTTTATTTGTTCGTGCCGATTCCGGTGTACGGCACCTTGTGGATCCTGCTGATCGCCTTCGTCACGCGCTACATTCCTTATGGCATCCGTTACACTCACTCCGGCTTGTTGCAGTTGCACAAGGAACTGGAGGAGGCGTCCTACGTTTCCGGCGCGTCGTGGTTTAGCTCCATGCGCCGGATTATCTTGCCGCTGATGACGCCGTCGTTTCTCGGCGGCTGGATCTTTATCTTTCTCCTGTCCGCCAAAGAGTTGTCCATGTCGGTCTTGCTCGTCAGCCCGCAAACTCCAGTGGTATCGGTGGCGATCTTTGAGCTCTGGGAAAATGCTCAAGTCGGCGAGCTCGCCGCCTTCGGCGTGATCTGGACCGCCATCCTGGTCACCGTCGCGATCGTTTACTACGCCTTCGCCCGCCGCTATGGGATTCAACAGAACTGACGGCGCAGTTGTCAATTACATCGGTGTCCCTCTTTTTCAGCAGTTGCCAGTGCGGGCAGATAATAGTCGATATCCTGCTGAGGTGGATTCGAGTCGAGGCGTTGAACCATGCCGATTGACGGTCAAGATCTTTATCATCTGATTCGTTCCTCGCCGCTCGAAACCGTTGACGATGTCATAGCGGTTATGCGCGGCCTCGACAGCGAATTGGCCAATGACGATGGTCTCAAGTGGTTCAATCTGCTCTATCTAAAAGTTACTGAAGCCGTGGGCACGCAGCCGCGAACGGTTCAGTGGGAAAATGGCCAATGGTTGGAGCTGCTCGATGTCAATTTCGCCAAGCTTTATTTTGCCGCGCTATGCGATTGGCAGCGCAATCGCGACCGGGTCGCGCGCGCCTGGCTGCCCTTGTTGCAGTCGCGCGCTCGGCATGGCATCAAGCGCGTGCAATTCGCACTGGCGGGACTCAATGCCCATATCAATCACGATTTGCCGGTTGCTCTGGTGCAGACGGGAAAGGCGTCGCGCATCGTTCTCAAGCGCGGCACGGCGGAGTTTCGCGACTTCGAAAGGGTCAATTCGATTCTCGCAACGGTGCAGGAGGATGCCAAGCGTTATATCGCCACAGGGCTTGTCGGCGTCATCGATCAAAGTCTCGGCGATCTCGATGACAACGCGGCCAACTGGAGCGTTGGCAAAGCCCGCGAAACCGCATGGTCCAATGGTGAGATTCTCTGGCGGCTGAATCGTACGCCACTGTTAAGGAATGAGTTCCTGACCAATATCGATCGGCTTGTCAGTCTGGCGAGTCGCGGGCTGCTGGTCTCAGGGGTATGACTTAACCAGAACCTGATTGGCGCCAGCTCGCAGGCCTCATCGGTAAACAGGTATGCGGCGCGACTGGAGCCTTGCCTTAGAGTTCGCCGGCAATCTAATAAAAATATTTCTCATGTTGTTCCAGCTTATGGCGCCATCGACCGCGCCCACAACCCGGCGGCGCCGCATGGCTGTTGTCCTCCTCTGCTGCGCCTTGGTCGGTTCGGCTGATTTTATCAACCTATGCATCGCCTCGGCCCAGACGACGCCGACCGCCCAGTCCAGCCGGAGTGCGGGACTTTGTCGAATACTGGTCGGCGAGCCGTTTGTTGTTGAACGGCGGCAACCCTTACGCGCCGGACGAATTGCTGCAATTGCAGCGATCCGTCGGCTGGGACAGCGGCGCGGCGCTGATCATGTGGAATCCACCCTGGACCCTGGCCTTCACACTACCGTTCGGATTGCTGAGCTTTAACCTGGGTCAGTTCGCCTGGCTGTTCAGCCAACTGCTGTTTATTTTGCTATGCACTCAAGCGCTGGCGAATCTCTATGGCGGTGGGTCGACTAACTGCCGGATCGAGTGGTGCGTCGCTCTCAGTTTTGTCCCGACGGTATTTGTCCTGATCATCGGCCAAATCTCACCGATGGTTTTGGCCGGGATCAGCGGATTTCTCGTGCTTGAAAGGAAGGGGAAATCCCTCGCTGCCGGCGCGATGTTGGCAGTCGTCGCGATCAAGCCGCATCTGCTCTATCTGTTTTGGCTCGCGCTGTTTCTTGTGGATCTGCCGATACCGCCGCTGGCAGGTTCTGCTCGGCGCCGCCGTGGCATTTCTCATCGTTGCGCTGCTGCCGGTCTATTTCGACCGTCATATTTATGGCCAGTATCTCGATCTGTATCATCTGCAAGGAATCCTCAAACCGTTCGATTGGCCGGCGCCGACATTGCGAAATATTTTTCCGCTGTTGTTCGATCGCAGCGATCGGTGGTTGGAGAGCTTGCCGACGCTGGCTGGAATTGTTTGGCTGGGATATTACTGGCACCGGCACAAAGCCCAGTGGCAGTGGCCGGAAGCATTGCCGTCAGTCCTATTGGCTTCCGTGACGACGAGTTTCTTTGCCTGGACTTACGATCAGGTGGTTCTACTGCCGGCGCTGGTCGAAGTGACCGCGTGGATCAGACGAACCAAGCTGCCCTGGTACCGCTCCTGGGCTGTGCTCGGTTATGTTGCGATCAATGGCATGCATCTCGCCATGCGTTTTTGGTTCGCCGAGGAGTTTGTCTACTTATGGCTGGCGCCGGCATTGACCCTCTGCTATGTCGTTTATCGTTATGAAAGGCGGTGCGTCGATGTGTCACAACCGTCTAATTGATCGCCTAACCCATGCGGCAATACGGGTTCTGAGATTTGCGCTTTTAGTTCTGCTGTTGCCAAGCGTCGGTTGGACCGACAGCTGGCCGGGGGCAATGCCGTTTCAAGTATTCAGCAAGTCGGCAAAGTATTTCGTTAGAGTGATCCCTGGTGATAGCATCGGCGATACGATGGGCTTCGGCCGTGCTCGCAAGGGGAAATACGCCCAGGCGCTGTATTACGCGTTACAAGCGGACCGCTCTTACAAGTTGCTGCACGAGATCAAACTGCAGAATCCAGTGGCGCCGGTGGACCTGCTCCTTTCGGATCAAGGACAGTTTGTCACCTTCGATAACTGGTATAATCTTGGCTATGGCAAAGTAGTGGCGATCTACGCGGCCTCGGGGAAGCTGGTTCGCAGCTACGAACTCGGCCAGCTTTATCCATCGTCACTGCAGGAGAAGATTCCCACTTCGGTTTCGTCCCGTCACTGGCGCTGCCAGCCGATCCATTTCGTCGAACCGACGGAGCAAAAGAGCGTCTATGTGCCTGAAGTCACGGGTGGATATTTTGTTTTCACTTTGGCGACGGGTAAGATGATTTACACAGGTGGTGCACGCAAGGAGTGTGTATCACCGCCGGGGCCAATGTCACAGACGATACTCGGGCAGTGAATTTTGCTAGTCCTTGTGCGGCGTTTCGGTTTGCAATCAAGCCGGCTGTGCGCGTAAACACATTCGATAAACAGAGGAGGTGCTATGGATCGACAACAACGGCGGGAAGCCGTGTTGCTCTTAGCGTGCTTTGCGCTAGCGCTCGGGTGGCAGAGCGCCGACGCCCAGCAGATATCCCTGGCCTTTAGTTCCGTCGACTCGCCCAATGCCAATTGGTACATCGCCAAAGAGCGGCAGCTTTACAAGAAATACGGTCTCGATGCCGAACTGATTTTCATTCCGTCATCGACAACGACGATTTCCGCGGTGGTCGCCGGTTCGGTGGACGTCGGTAATATCTCCGGCGGGGCAACTGCCAACGCCGCTGTCGGCGGCGCGGGCGTGGTCGCGGTCGGCTGCTTCATCAACACCTTGCCCTACGATCTGGTCGTGCATGAGTCGATCCGCTCGGCGCAGCAACTCAAGGGCAAGAGCATCGGCATCAGCCGCGTCGGCAGTTCCTCCGACGTGGCGGCGCGGGTGTTTCTCAAGGAGTTGAAACTCGAGCCGGACAAAGACGTGGCGATCCTGCAGGTCGGCGGTTCGACGGAAAGGGCGGCGGCTTTTCGCACCGGACGCATCATTGCTTTCCCCGCGCCGCCGGGGGTGATTCATCTCACCCAGGGCATGCCGCACCGGATTCTCGCCAGCACGGCAGATTTTCCCAAGGGTTTTCCCTTTCCCTATGTCTGTCCGACGGCGTCGAAGACGTTTGTCAAAAACCAGCGCGACACCATGAAGCGATTACTGATGGCGCTGATCGACGCGACGCACTTTTACAAGACGCGCAAAGAGGAAGCCAAAAAGGTCATGGCGAAGTACACCCGCCATAGCAACGAAGCGTTTTTGGAAGCCGCCTATCTGAGCAGCGCCAAGCTTTTCGAGCAGGTGCCGCTGGTCAATCGCGACGGCATGGATGTGCAAGTCAAAGACGCCGTGTCGCGCAAACCGAGCAGCACGCTGAAAGTCGACGATCTGGTCGACGATAGTTTGGTCTTGGAGTTGGAGAAGGAAGGGTTTATCGGCCGGATCTACAAGCAGTAATTATTTTCGCTTGGTCCGATTCGTAGCCACGCACCGACGGTTGGAAACGGGTTGTTCGACCTTAACGGGTAGCAGCATATGGAACAAAAGTATTTTTATGCATTGCTGATCATTCCTCTGATGCTGGCGCTACGCGTCGCGATGCACTTTCTCGATAAGCGGCGCATCAAAGACGAAGTGGAAGACCCGGCGCGGGCGGGCGCTGTCGATTGTTTGGAATCCTTTTGGACGCGGCTGGTTTTTTGAGAAAGGCGAACGTCACTACGATGTGACTTATGTCGATCGCCACTCGGGCGGCACGGTTACCGACCGCTTGTAAGACTAGCATGTTCACCGGGGTCTATTGGGCCGATGGCGCCGCAGGCTGCGGAAGCGCCGCCGCGCATCCTGTCGCGCCACCGCTGTGCGAAATGCGGCTACTCGATTCAGGTCGAATGGCGCGCCTGCCCGAACTGCGGCAAGGCGACGGAGTTTGCGTGAGATACCTACGCTCTGTAGAGGATTTACTCGATTGCAAAATTCGCTGCACGCCTTCGCCGAAGCCAGTTTATTCCGGGCCATTGCTGCTGCTCAGTGTGATTTTGGCTAGTATGGGTTGCGCGGTGAGTTCACGCCCGTCCGACGGCGACAAGGCTGACGCTGCCGCGCCAAGTGTTTCTGGTGCGTCATACGGAGCGTGAGTGGGAAGGCGAAGATCCGCCGCTGGTCGCCGCCGGTGAAGCGCGCGCCCAGGCGCTCGCCGAGACCCTGCGCGATGCCGGGCATTACGCGGATCGTCACGACGCAGTGGCGGCGCACTCGCGATACGGCGCAGCCGCTGGCGAAGGTGCTGAAGATCACACCGCAGGTGATTCCGGTGCTGGAAGGAAAGGCGCGGGAGAATGTCGAGGAAGTGGCGGCGGCGGTGCGCCGCTACCAAGGACGAGACGGTGCTGATCGTCGGCCATATTACGGTGACCGGCGTCATCGCTGCTCTCGGCGGACCGCGTCTGCCGACGATTTGCGACAACGTGTTTTCCGATCTGTTCTTGTTTACGCCGGCGGCTGGCGACGCGGGTTTGTTGCATCTGCATTACGGCGCGGCAGAGGATATTTCGCCGCGCTGCCGGATTAGCCGGCCGGTGCGATTGAGATCGGTGACCTCACGCGAAGAAATACCCTGTCTGCGAATAATTTACGTAATCGGCGCGGTTTCGATTTCCGCTGCGGGCGTCGCTCGCGTTTGCCAGCGATAAACTATCAGTCCGACCGCGATGCCGCCCAAGCCGAGGTATTTTGTCGCTGGGTTCGATAGCGCGATGCTGAGCAAGCACAAGCGACTATCGGTGGAATGCAGAGGGCGATCACGCCGCTGAAGTGCCACAGGGGATTCGATACGGTCGCGCCATCTCCGGCCGCTTGATTCGCAGCCAGACTAAGAGCGGCGAATTCCAAGAGCAACGCGGCGGCGTAGAGAAACATGTCGACTTCGATCAGTTCCTGAAATGAAAACGGGATTAGCAAGGCAACGCCGGCGCTGTTGATGAGAATTGCGCGCCATGGCGTGTCGTAGTCGCGGATGAGTTGCCGCCAACGCGCGTGGCAACATGGTTCGCCGCGCCATGGCGTAGGGGACGCGCGCCGAGGTGCAGAGCAGGGCGCTGAACATGCCCGCTGCGCTGATCAACGCCGCGGCGGTGAGCCAGATACCCAGCCATGAGCCGCCGATCTGCGCGGCGATCTTGGGCAGATAGCCTTCCTTCCACTGCGGCCAATCGGAGTCGACTCCCGTGCCCACAGCCAGTGGGAGCAAGTAGGCTGCGGTGACCAAGATTAACGGTAAGCATCATCGCGCGCGGGTAGACGCGATTGGGCGCGTCGACCGCGCCGGCGCAGCAGCCGGCGTTGTCCCAGCCCGAGGTGTTCCATAAGAGGATGCTGATTAAAAGCGGCCAGTCGGTGGTCGCGGTGCGCTGCAGCCAGTTGGCCGGCGACACTTGCGGCAGGCCGACAACCAGCATGACGGCGAAGGGCGCGAGCACAAGCGCGGTGAAGACGATGGAACTCAGGCCGACCAGGCGCGTGCCGCGAATGTTGAGCCAGGTGATGATGCTGATGAGCGCAGCGGCGATCAGCCAGCGCTCCAACGGCTCCATGTCGCCGCGCAAGTAGGCGAGATAGTCGACGAACATCACCGGATAGAGCGCGTTGTCGGCGAAGCTGCACAGCCAGCTCAGCCAGCCTTCCTGAAAGCCCCAGAATCTGCCGAAGGCTTTTTCCACCCAGACGACGTAACCGCCGTCCTCCGGCATGGCGGTCGACAACTCCGCGGTCATCAGCGCCGTCGGCAAACTCCAGAGCCAGGGGAGTATGACAATGCCCAAAAGCACCACGAGCGGGCCGGCGGCGCCGACACCGTCTTCCAGACCATAGGCGCCGCCGGCGACGCAGAAAAAAGTCAGGCCGACGAGGCCGGGAAGGTTCAAGCCGCGCCGGGATTCACCGCGCGGTGGCGCGTAAGATGCGGAGCCTGGCGATGTCATGTTGCCGCGCAGCATGAGCGAGCGAGGTTTCGTCTTGTCAACGAACCGGCGTCATTGCTTTGTCGGCGCCGGTCAAAGCTGATATCTTCGATTTAACTGTAAATTTCCATTCCCTTCGGTTTTCCATTTATGGCTAAAAGCCGCGCCACGCCTAAAGCCAAGCGATCGATTCGGCAGATGAAGAGCGATGTATTCGAGCAGGTGCTGGAATCCGAGCTCGATGAGCTGACGCGAGTCAAGCGTTGGTGCCACGCTGCCCTCAAGATCGCGGTGATGGTGTGGCAGGATTTTTTTGACAACCTGGTGAAACTCCAGGCGATGGCGCTGGCGTTCAAGACGCTGTTGTCGCTGGCGCCGCTCCTGGCGGTGCTATTTTCGATCCTCAAAGCCTTTGGCGTGCACAATCGCATGGAGCCGGCGATGGCCGAGGCGCTCGCGCCGCTGGGCGACAAGGGCCGAGAGATTACCGCGTATCTGATCGGTTTTGTCGATAAGATGAGCGCCGGCGCTCTGGGCGCGGTGGGCTTGGTGACGTTGTTCCTTACCGTGTTGTCCTTGATGCATAGTATCGAAGAAGCGTTCAACCGAATCTGGCGGGTGCCCGCGTCGCGGACAGTGGCACGGAAGTTCAGCGATTACTTGAGCGCGATTCTCGTCGGGCCGGTGCTGGTGTTCGCCGCGGTGACCATCACCGCGACCTTGCAAAGCAGCAACGTCGTGCGCGCGCTCTTGTCCTCCGACGCACTCGGCAAGGGGATTCTTACGCTCTTGCAGCTGGTGCCCTATCTGACGCTGTGGGGCGCGTTCACCTTCGTTTATGTGTTTATTCCCAACACCCGGGTAAGGATTCGATCCGCCGTGGTCGGCGGCCTGATCGCGGCGATCCTCTGGCAGAGCGTCGGCTGGGGCTTCGCCAAGTTCGTCGCGTCGTCGACGCAGTACTACGCGATCTATTCGAGCTTCGCGATTTTATTGCTCTTCCTCATCTGGCTGCACATCGGTTGGGTGATTGTCCTGCTCGGCGCCCAGGTGGCTTACGCGCACCAGCATAGGTATTTTTTCCAAGGCGATCGCCAGTTGTTGGCCCAGAGCCCGGCGGGGCGCGAGAAGCTGGCGCTGCAGACCCTTCACCTCGTCGGCCGCAATTTTTACTATGGTTTGGATCCTATGAACGTCACCGATTTGGCGAACCATTTAAGGATACCCGCAGGAGTCGTCAAAGAGTTTTTGGAACTGTTCGTCGAATCCAGGCTGGTGTTAGCGGTGAACGATGGCGAGAGCTACGTTGTCGGCCGCGATCCGGAAACCATCGCCATCAAAGAGATTCTCGATTGCGTTAAAAATTCCGGCAAGAAAGCGAAGGTGCCGGAAGATCGCAGCCCGGAAGAAGACGAGATCGACGATCTCCTCGCTGCGATTGATCTCTCCACGACTAAAGCTTTGGAGGGGAAGAGTCTGCAGAGTTTGATTCTGAGCTTGCCGCCGCCGGAAGCGCAGGAATGACGGTATTGCATGCGTGCCGGTGTCGCGGGGTTAGGTTAGGGCTCTTGATCCACCCAGCTATCGGGCACGAAAAAGATTCTTGAAAAATGACGAGAAGCCTTTCTCGAGAGTTTTCGGCAGACCGGATTCGCTGAGTTTCGCGGTGTTCAGATTCACCGACGGGTTTTCCACTGGGCCGGTGACTTTGAGCGGAACGACGACGCGGCCTTGGCGGTCTTTCAAGAAGCTCACGCTGCGGCCGCGCCCGGTGTGCGCTGAGGCTTGGGGCGACAGAGTGGTGTTAAGCAGGATGTCGAGCGCCGGTTTTTCCAGAGTCATGGTGCCGTTGCCGGTGACTTCCATCTGCGGATTGACCAGATAGAGCCGCGAGAAATCGGCGACGCCGGCACCGATGGTGAAGTCGCCCTCCATGGTTTTGAAAGTCGTCGCTTCGCGCTGCTGGTCCGGCGTCAAACCGATCATGCCGGTGACCCGGTGAATTTTTTTGAGCAGGTTGACATTCGTGAGCTCGCCGTCGCGGGCGACCAGTTTGCCGTTGCCTTGCAAGCGCTGACTCACCCGGCCGCCGCCGAGCGGTAGGCGGAGATTGACCTCGCCGGTCAAGTTGCCCTTCAAAGCGCGCTTGCCTTTGACGTAAACGTCTTTGAAAACGCCGCGTATCTCGGTGACCAGCGCGTTCGACGGTCCGGCAACTGTCACGTTCAGCGCCATGGGCCCGGAGATTTCCGTGTCGCCGGGTGCGAGGCCGAAGACCGACAGGATCTGGAAAATCGGCTTGGCGTCGACGTCGTCGCTATTCAAGGTCAGATTAACTTTCGGCGTCGTCCCCAGGTTGCTTACGCTGCCCTGAAGCGGAAGTGTCAGATCGTAGATCTTCAAGCGGTTATTGTTGAGCTCCAGCAGCGCCTTTTCTTCCTGGTAATTCAACTGGCCTTCGAGCACGACGGCTTTGAGTCCGGGATAGTCGAACGAGGCGCGAAACGGAAACGGCGAGTCGGCGGACATTTCTTGCAGCGACAACTCGATGCCCTTGATATTGACCGGGGTTTGGCCTTTGGTGACCAGATTCATCTGACCGTCGCGGATGCTCATGCGGCTGGGCAGTGCCAGCGGCATGGCTTCGACCTTTTTGCCGCCGTCAGTTTTTTTCCTGACCTCACGGCGCGGTGCCGCCGGAGTTTTTTTACCGGCGATATCGGAGTAATTGAAACTGCCGTCCGCTTGCTTCAACAAATTAAAAATCGGCTTGTCGAGCACCAGCTCGGTGACTTCGAAGCGGCCGCGCAGCAAGGGTACGAACTTCAGTTTGAGCTGTACCTGATGGGCGGCGAAGAAAGTGTTATCGGCGTAGGACTGGCTGTCGGAGACGCGCAGCTTGGAAATTTGGATCGAAGGCGTCGGCACCAGGCGCAAGTGCACTTCGCCGACATCGATGCGCCGGCCGAGAGTGTCTTCGACGAGCGGCAGATAGGTTGCCTTAAACCGACCCAGGTCGATAAAGTGGGGCACGATGAGCAGGAGGGCGAGCAGCGCGGCAAATGCACCGCCGCCAATGAGCAGGCCTTTTTTAAACTTATTGATACCGCTAGCGAGAGCGAGTGCCGGTGTGATTGCCGTGTCTGACATGATTGGCTGCCTATCGATAACCATTATACGTCAATAGCCGGCTAATCCAAATAATTAGATTGCGCCAGGCGGCTAGCCAGGCAAACAACTATTTGTTAGCATGCGGTCCCTGAAGGATTCACAACTGCTTGGAAATCGCGCTGGAAATTCTCCCCCAGGTTTTGCTCGACGGCATCGTGTTGGGTTTCATGTACGCGCTCATCGCCTTGGGCTACACCATGGTCTATGGGGTGCTGGAGTTCATCAACTTCGCCCATAGCGAAATATTCGTCCTGGGCGCTTTCGTCGGCGTCGAGGTGCTCTTACTGCTGCAGAGCGCCGGCCTGTTGGCGACGCTGCATCCAGGGGTTATTCTGTTACTTGTCATCGTCACCGGCATGACGATCAGCGGTCTGGCGGCGATGACGCTGGAACGGATCGCCTACCGGCCGCTCATGGGCGGACCGAGATTGGTGGCGCTGATCTCGGCCATCGGCGCTTCGTTCTTTCTTCAGGACGCCCTGCGTTTGTTCGAAAGCCTGTGGCGCAACACCTTTTATCTCAATTACCCTAGTCTGGACTTCCTCGATCATAACTTGCCGCTCACGGCGTCGTTGGTCATGCCGGTGAAGTCGTTGCTGGTGATCGTCACGGCGATCCTGACGCTGTTCGGGCTGCATTTCTTCGTCAACCGCACGCGCATGGGCATGGCGATCCGCGCCGTCGCCCAAGATCCCGACACCGCATCGCTCATGGGCGTGCCGGTCAATCGCGTCATCGCGCTGACTTTCTTCGTCGGCGGCGCGCTCGGCGGCTTGGCCGGGGTGTTGTTCGGCATTCATTACAGTCTGGTCAATCCTTATTCCGGCTTTGTGCCGGGGATGAAGGCCTTCACCGCCGCCGTGCTCGGCGGCATCGGCAATATTCCCGGCGCCATGGTCGGCGGCATGCTGCTCGGTCTGCTGGAAGCGTTCGCGGCGTCCTACCTTTCGCTCCTCACCGACGGCGCCTTTGGCGCCGAGTACAAAGACGTGGTGGCGTTCGTCGTCTTGATCGTGATCTTGATCTTTCGACCCAAGGGTCTGCTCGGCGAGGCGGTGCGGGAGAGCAAGGCATGAGCCGGTCACTGGCGGTGCCCGGACTCTGTCTTTACATCGCGGCGAGCTGCGTGCTCGCCTATTACTTTCCGCAGTCGGTGCTGGCGTTTTTGCTGGTCGAGGCGTCGCTGCTTTTGCTCTACTATTTCCCGGTAAGCGGCCGGGTGAAAAATCTGCTCGGCGCGCTGATGTTGTTGGTGCTGCTGCCGGTCTTAGGTTTCTCGAATGCTTATTATTTCGAGATCGCGATTCAGATCGGCATCTTCGTCGCGCTCGCCCTGGGGCTCAACATCGTCGTTGGTTTCGTCGGTTTGCTCAATCTTGGTTTCGTCGCCTTCTATGCCATCGGCGCCTATCTATGGGCGGTGTTCGGCTCGCCGCAGGCGAACCACTTCATCGCCGGCGGCTGGTTTCCGTTGTCGCCCAATTGGTTTTTTGTTTTTCTGATTCTCAGCATTGCCGTCGGCGCCGCCACCGGCGCGCTGTTAGGACTGCCGGTGCTGCGGCTGCGCGGCGATTATCTCGCCATCGTCACGCTCGGCTTTGCCGAAGTGGTGCGCGCCCTGGTCAACAATTTAGACAAGCCGATCAATCTGACCAACGGACCCAAGGGCATCGCGCCGATCGCCAAACCGCCGCTGTTTTTTAAGCCGCTGCTGGAATTCTTCGGCGTGCAGGTTGCCGACGCCGCGCTCTATCCGCTGTATTTCTACTTTCTCGTCTTGCTGCTGGTGTTTACGATCATTCTCGTTACTCAAAGACTGGAGAACTCGCGCGTCGGCCGGGCCTGGAAAGCGATTCGCGAGGATGAGATCGCCGCATCCGCGATGGGGGTACCCGTCGTGCGCATGAAGTTATTGGGCTTCGCCGTCGGCGCTTCGTTCGCTTCCGCCGTCGGCGTGTTGTTCGCCGCCAAGCAGGTGTTTATCAATCCCGAGAGCTTTACCTTCATGGAATCCATCGGTGTGTTGGCTATGGTTATTCTGGGCGGCATGGGCTCGGTGCCCGGTGCGATCCTCGGCGCCACCGGGGTGACGATACTGAATTTGCAATTGCTCAAAGGGCTATCGCTCTGGCTCAATGGCCTGCGTCAATCCGGCGCAGTGTGGTCGATCCCGCTGGTCGGCGATTTGGCGCTGGCGAACCTGCCGGCGCAGTTCGAGCCGGCCAAATATGAGCGCATGATCTTCGGCCTGATCTTGATCGTCATGATGATCTTCCGTCCCCAGGGGATTCTGCCGCCCAAGCAGGAACCGAGGAAATAACCAAGGAAAATTCGAAATCCGCAAATGCGCAACAAATCCAAATGACCAAAGACGCAATGTTCCAATCAACCCGAGCGGATGCCTCGTTTTGGAATTGCTCGGGTTTTGTCTTATTTGGCTGCGGTTTGTTTCGGATGATTCGATATTCGGATTTCGGCATTTTGATTAAAGTATGCTTGGCGTCTTTGCGCGAGATACTTTTATACGACTGCCAGCGGCAAGAAGTGGTAAGTAGGAACTGAAGATGGCACTGCTCGAACTGCGCGACATCTCCAAACGCTTTGGCGGCCTGCAAGCGCTGTCGCTGGTTAGCATGAAGATCGAAGAGGGGATGATCGCATCGCTCATCGGTCCCAACGGCGCCGGCAAGACGACGCTGTTCAATACCCTGACCGGGATCTACCGGCCGGACCAGGGCGAGATTCGTTTCCAAGAACGGTCGTTAATCGGTTTGAAGCCTGAGTCGATTACCGGCGCGGGGATCAGCCGGACGTTTCAAAATATCCGGCTGTTCGCGCATATGAGCGTGCTCGACAATGTCTTGGTCGGCATGCACACCCGTCTGCACTCGAGCTTGGCGGATATTTTTCTGGCGTCGAAAAGATTTCATGCCGGCGAAAAGGCGGCGCGCCAGCGCGCCCACGAGCTGATCGAGCTTACCGGCCTCGGCGGCCGTGAAAACGAATGGGCGCAGCAGCTTTCTTACGGCGAACAGCGCCGCCTGGAAATCGCCCGGGCATTGGCGGCGGCACCGCAGTTGCTTTTGCTCGACGAGCCGACCGCCGGGATGAACGCCAGCGAGGCGCAGTCGTTGATGGCGCTGTTCAAAGAGCTCATGGGCCGCTACGTCAAGGCGATCCTCTTGATCGAACATAACATGCGCGTGGTCATGGGCGTGTCGGACTGCGTCCATGTGCTCGACTACGGCGAGAAGATCGCCGAGGGCAATCCCGACGAAGTACGCCAAGATCCGCGCGTCATCGAAGCTTATCTGGGAACCGGCGATTGGTTGAAAAATGCTCAACGTTGACGCCATCCACGTCTACTACGACGCGATTCACGCGCTCAAAGGCGTCTCCTTCAGCGTCGCGCAGGGCGAGTTGGTCACGCTGCTCGGCGGCAACGGCGCGGGCAAGACGACGACGTTGAAGACTCTCTCCGGTCTGCTCCGGCCGCGTAGCGGCGCGATTAAGCTGGAAGATGAAACGCTCAGCGCCGTGGAGCCCCATGAGATCGTCGGCCGCGGCGTCGCCCATGTGCCCGAGGGACGAAAAGTTTTTCCCCGCTTCACGGTGCTGGAAAATCTCCAGATCGGCGGCTACACGCGGGCGAAAAACGCGCTTCGGCGCCGAGTTGGATTTCGTCTATCAGATGTTTCCGCGTTTGAAAGAACGGCAAAAACAATACGCCGGCACGCTGTCCGGCGGCGAGCAGCAGATGCTCGCCATCGGCCGCGCCCTGATGACCAAGCCGAAGCTGCTTCTACTCGACGAACCGTCCATGGGACTGGCGCCGAAGATCGTCGAGCAAATTCTCGAAAACATCCGAGAGATCAATAAGGCCGGCGTGACCGTATTGCTCGTCGAGCAAAACGCCGCCATGGCGCTGGCGATCTCGCACCGCGGTTATGTGCTCGAGACCGGCTCGGTGATTCTCGAAGGCAAGGCGAGCGAGTTGGCGGGCAATGATCTGGTGCGCCAGGCGTACTTGGGCGGATAGCGGCTTATGGGAGGAAAAGGATTTAACCACAAAGAGCCTAGCGCGGCTGCGCCGCAACCGAAAAGAAGATGGCCGCAAAGACGCAAAGAGCGCAAAGAATATCGGGAGTCGTAGGAACGGGTTTGAAACCCGCCCTCTTGGCTTTGGCGCATCGAGAAATTTGCGCAAGCCGCGCAAACTATCACGGATAGTAGTACAAAGGCGAAGTTTCGGACTCGGAGAGTTGCGCACCTTCGACAGTGCTCAGGGCGATCGGGCGCAAAGGCGCAGAGAGAATTGGCGCGGTAGGGGCGGGTTTAAACCCGCCCTCTTGATCTTTTAACCGAGCCGAATAACCGTTAGAGCTCTAAGACAATGCAATATCAAACCCGACAGATGAGTTTCGGCGGCGGCAGTGTGACGCCGGCGGTGAAGTTTCTGCTGATCGCCAACGTCGGGATGTTTGTCGTGCAGACCGTCATTGGCCTTGGCACGCGACTTCCCGCTGAGCCTTTACCTCGGTCTGGTGCCGCAGTTGGTTCTCAATCAGTTTTACCTCTGGCAGCTGTTTACCTACCAGTTTCTCCACGGCGGGCTGTTTCATCTGCTGTTCAACATGCTGGCGCTGTGGATGTTCGGCTGCGATCTGGAGCGGCGCTGGGGCAGCGCAGTTTTTTCTCAAATATTATTTCGTCACGGTTATCGGCGGCGCCATCTTAAATGTCATTTTCTTGCCCAATCAGCTCGGGCCGAGCATCGGCGCATCCGCCGGTATCTACGGACTGTTGCTCGCCTACGGGTTGATCTATCCCGGAGCGCATCGTTTATTTTTATTTTCTGTTTCCGATCAAGATGAAACACTTCGTCTGGATCATCGGCGCCATCGCGGTGTATTCGTCGGTTACTTCGGGCCAAAGCGGCATCGCTCACCTCGCCCATCTCGGCGGCATGGTGTTCGGTTATATCTACCTGCGCGGCGGCATCAATCCATGGGACCAGTTCAAAGATTTACCTCGACCGCCGCCGTCTCAACCGCCTGAAAAAACGCTTCCAAGTCTTCCCTGGCGGCAAAGACGACGACCGCGGGCCGACGGTGCATTGAAGTAAATCGGCCGCAGACTCATAAGACCGCCGACTTCTCGATAGTTTTGAATCGGGCTCGATCTCACTAGATCTTCTCCCACGAAATCAGAAACACGCCGACAATCACCAGCACGGTCGCGCCGACTTTTCTCGGCGTGAGTTTCTCGACATCTTTCAGCAGCAGCGCCGACAGCGGCAGGACGAAGAGCGACGAGCCGTTGATCAGCGGGGAGATCAGCGAGACGCGTTCCATGCTGAGGGCGGTGTAGGCGAAGGCGTAGGAGAGAAAATTCAGAAAACCGGCGGCGGCGAAGAGCTGGTAGCCTTTGCGGGCGGTGGCTGGCAGGGGCTTTTTTTCTTCGAACAGCAAGTACAACAGCGACATGGTGAGGAATGACGTGGTGGCGGCGATGGTGGCGCCGACCAGCGGCGAATAGATTTTCAGCAAGCCGAAGCGGACCATGTTGTCGCGGGCGGCGAAGAGAAAGGCGGCGGTTAGCGGAAACAGCAGGTCGCGGCTGCGCCAGGTCTTGCTCGTGCCTTTCCAGCTGAGTGAGACGATGCCGACGACGATGGAAAACGTGCCTAACAGATTGGTCAGGCTCGGCCGCTCTTGGAGAAACGACACGGCGAACAGGGTGGCGAAGAGCGGCGTGCTGTTGGTCAAACAGGATGTGATCGACGCGCCGAGCCGTTCCATGCCTTTGAACATGAAAAAGCGCGCGATGCCGGGGACGAAGATGCCGACGAGAACGAAAATCAGATTGGCGGGTAGCCACAGCTCGATGCGGTCGACAAACAGCCAGATGTAAGAGCCAGAGAAACAGCGCGTTGACGCCCAGGTTGGTGAGCAGGCCGCGAAAGTAATCGATGACCAGAACGCCGCGGTTGATCAGCACCATCGATAGGGCGAACCAGAAGGAGGCGAATAAACCGAAGATAATCGCGAGCATGATGGATTGCCGGTGACCTTATCGTGAGGTGGATACGGGTGCAATTCGGCAAATCTGCCCTGTCGTTGCCGGTCGCCCGTTAAGATGTAGCCTTCTCAACGTCTAACATTTTGCATTGCTACGCCGAAGCCGAGGATGTCGTAGGGAGGCAGAAATGAAACCGATTCTCAGCGCGATAACGATATTAGCTCTCGGGTTGGTCCTCGCGGGCGAGGTCGGCGCGGGACCGCGGCGAGCGATGGTCGCGCCGCGCGCCAACTCTGGCGTAACGTTCTTTGCCGGCGGCGCTTCCAATCGGGTGGTTGTCCAGCGCCAATTTTATGGCGCTTATCCCTATTATTCATATTATCAGCCCTATTATCCGCCGGTGGTGGTGATTTCACCTTACGCGCAATCGTACATCCTGCCGCCGACGGTGGTGGTTACTGCGCCGTATTTCTGCGTGCTGCACAACGAAGGTTATGTCAGCCGGGTCGGCCTGCTCGATCATCTCGCCGGCACCCACAAGATTCCCCTTGATGCGGCGACAAGTCTGTGTCCTGACGGCGGCGCGAGCTGCATGTTTCCTTCTTATTAGATTTCACGGTCGGCAGTTTTGTCATCTGTCGATCCTCAGTGGCGATTGCGGTATAGGTTGAAGAACGTCTTGTCGTGCAAAGACAACCTCAATCCTATGGACCAACTGCGCGAAAAACTCACGAAGATCATCGAGCCGGAGCGGATCTCGGCGAATGCTGAATATTTGGACGAGCTTTCTTGGGACGCACTGAGTGAAGGCCGTTTCCATCCACACCATCAGCCGGAACTCGCGTCGCCGTTATGCGCGGTGGCGCCGGTTTCGACTGACGAGGTGCAAAAGCTGGTTCGTTTCGCCAATCAAGAAAAGTTGTCAATCGTGCCGTTCGGCGGCGGCTCGGGATTGATGGGCGGCGCGTTGTCGATTCGCCCCGGACTCGTGATCGACTTGCGGCGGATGAACCGTATTTTCGACATCGATAGCGAGTCTCGTTCCGCGCGCGTCCAGGCGGGCGCGGTGCTCGAAGCCGTCGATCTCGCGCTCAATCAAGCCGGCTTTGATCTTGGGCCATGATCCCTGGACGGTGCCGGTGGCGACTATCGGCGGGGCGATCTCGACCAATAGTGTCGGTTATCGTGCCGGTATTTACGGCTCCATGGGCGAGCAGGTTCTGGGCTTGGAAGCCGTCATGCCAAACGGCGAGGTCTTGCAGCACCCGGCCGGTGGCAAAACACTCGGCGGGGTTGAATCTCAATTCGCTCCTCATCGGTGGCGAGGGTTGTTTCGGCATCATCACCGAGGCGACGATTCGCATCTTTCCTGAAACCTGAGGCGAGGCTGTTTCGCGGCTATCTTTTCGCGATCGTTCGAGCAGGGGTACGGCGCGATTCAGGAAATGTTTCAACGGCGGCTGCGGCCGGCAATGCTCGACTTCGGCGACGATGCGGAGAAGCATGGCGGCGCGATTCTTTATTTGGTCTTCGAGGGCAATCAAGAGTTGACCGCAGTCGAGGAGAGAGCAGGCGGTAGCGCTATGTCACGCCCATGGCGGTAAAGAGCTTGCCCCGCAGCGATGCCGAGCAGTTTTGGCGCGAGCGCCACGAGATCGCCAGGCGGTTTGCGCGCAATCGCCGCCAGCGGCGCGAGCGCGGCCGGGATGGGATTTATCGCGATTGGATCCATGTCGCGCTGCCGAGTTCGAAAGTCTTGGCTTTCCGCAGCGCCGCCCAGGAGATCGTCGAGCGCCATGGCGTGCGTTTACAAGAAAGCGGTTTATGGGTGCAGCCGGAACTTTTCTCCATGCGGCTGGGCGCCGAAGATGGCGCGGTCGCCAATGCGCAGCTGGCGTTGGAGGAGGCGATCGAAGAGCTTTTGCGCTTGGTTCAACAAATCGGCGGTTCGATGGAGTACACCCATGGCGTCGGCGTCAAACTCGCGCCGCTGATGGCCGAGGAGCATGGCTACGGTTT
Source organism: uncultured delta proteobacterium (assembly GCA_963847445.1). Lineage (GTDB taxonomy): Bacteria > Desulfobacterota > Binatia > UBA9968 > UBA9968 > DP-20. The sequence goes on from CAWJZV010000003.1 coordinate 51,347, forward strand.
ACAAGTGATGCGCCAGATTAAGACAGACTCTCGATCCCAACAACGTTCTCAATCCGGGGAAAATGGGCTTGTAGTTTGACGTTCTCAAGCTGTGGTCAACGTCTAACTTTCAGCGCCAGGGATTTCTTGCGCCGGTCGATTCTAAACGCTATTTTTTGATTGAAGCTACTCACATCGCCATCAGGGGTGTCTATGAAAAAATGGCTCATGTTGTTTTACGTCGGATTGTTTGTTTGGAGCTGTTCCGCCGCGCCCTATACCGGCCGCCGTCAGGTGATCTTGGTTTCCGAGGGACAGGAAATCGCGCTCGGTGACGATGCCTACAAACATGTGCTGCGCGATAGCGTGATCACGCGCAGCCCGGAGGCCGAGCGGATTGTTCGCAAAGTCGGCGAGCGCATCGCCGCGGTGGCGAATAAGCCCGATTACAAGTGGGAGTTCACGGTGATCAACGATCCGGAGATGGTCAATGCCTTCGCCGTCCCCGGCGGCAAGGTCGCGGCTTACACCGGGATCTTCGGGCCGGCGCGGGATGAGGCGGGTTTGGCGGTGGTGCTTGGGCCATGAGGTTGCCCATGCTCTGGCGCGTCATCCCGCCGAGCGCATGAGCCAAGGATGCTCTTGCAATTGGGCGGTGTCGGCCTCGGCGTTGCGCTGGGAAAAAATCCGGCGATGGCCAATCAAGTTTTGCAGGCCTACGGAATTGTCGGCGGTGTCGGCGTTGCTCTGCCGTTCGGCCGCTCGCAAGAAACCGAAGCGGATCGCATCGGCTTAATCCTCATGGCCAAGGCGGGTTATGACCCGCGCGTTGCCGTCGACCTGTGGCAGCGCATGGAAAGTCGATGGAAAAGAAGGATGGCGCCAAGGGCCGGCCGCCAGAGTTTCTTTCGACTCACCCGGGCTACGAAACCCGGGTGCAAAATATTCGTTCGTTCTTGCCGGAAGCTTTGTCGTATTATCAGCCGAGCAACGCGCGACTTGAAACCTCTGCCGTCGCCGGAATCATTGGACACGCCGGCGGCCAAGTCCGAGCGTGAACTGCTCAAGCGCATCGAGGCGATCAATCGCGCCGTTGAGCAGCAGAACGGCGAGCGCGCGGTGGTTGAGGCTTTGGCTTATGAGCTACGGCTGAGTCCACAGTCGACTGGTTCAGGAGCGGCAGCAGCTCCAGATCGGTTATGGCCAGTACGCGGCGTTGCGCGGTGTGGCGTTTCTTGGCCGCGGTTCACTTAGTCGGGTCGTCGGACGATTATCAACGTGGCCGGCCATGGTCGGAAATCGCGTCCGACTAACGGCACGCGACTGAACGAACTGATGGTTTGGCTTGGCGATGTGATTCGCACGACTAACAACATGGGGCAGCAACTGCAACGGCAACCAGCGCGGCAGATGCTGACGGCTATGGATGCGTTTGGTACCGGAAGAGACGAGCGCGACGAACGTTACTGAGGTTGCTTGTCGGCACCCATCGCTTTGACAAAGGCCGCGATTTTGTATAAGAAATTTCATACTAGGGGATCATCGCCGGAGTGATTAGAAGAGCACTTAAACATATTTCCAATAAAATGCATTGCAAGTCTAAACATGCACCCAACTGGGTGCATTTTTTTTATCTGAACGGGGGATTCGAAATTGCACGCGCAAATTGAAATCTTGGCTTCTCTGCAAACCGTCGATCGCGAGATCAAAGAGCAGACCGGATTGAAGCAAGGTCTGCTGAGCGAACTCCAAGCCAAGGAGCGTGACATCCAGGCCAAACAGAAGGAAGTGGATGCGCTCGATAGCTGCCGCGCCGAGAAAGAGAAAGCTTCGCGCTGAGAAGGACCGGGTGTTTCAGGACGAAGGCTAGGAAGGCGGTGGACAAGCGCATGCGCATGAATCGCATCAAGAACTCCAAGGAGCTCCAGGCGCTGCAACGGGAGATCGATCTGATGCGCCAGAGCAACGGCGAGCTCGAAGAGGAACTGATCAAGATCATGCAGGAGATCGACACGATCACGGCGAACAAAACGACCAAGGAAGCCGAGATGGCGGCGCTCCGAGACTCCTGGCAGAAACAGCAGCAAGAACTTGACGGACAGATCAGTGGCATCGATCAGTCGGTGTCAGAGGCCTCTCGCGGCGCCAAAGCATTGCCGCCAATCTGGCACGCGACTTGATCTCGCGCTACGAGCTGATTTTTTCCCGACGTGGCGGCACGGCCGTGGTGGAGATCGCCGGCGGTATCTGCCAGGGCTGCTTCATGAATATCCCACCGCAGTTGGGCAATGAGATCATTCGCAGCGAGAAAATTCATCTTTGCCCGAGCTGCCAACGAATCGTTTACGTCAAACCCGTGGAGCTGGAAGAGGCCAAGTCGGCTTAACCGCTTCGCGATTGAATCCAACAATTTCCCGACTCCTACTGGCGCGCCGAGCGCGCGACCGGTTTGTTGCGTCAGCACGGTTCCTATCGTATCGTTCATTCGCGGCGGGAATTTAAAGTTGCCGACCGTCTAGCCGATCGCGGCATCGCCGACGCCGCACGAAAACAGAGCGTGGGCTAAAGTGGATCAAGCGATCGCCTGCGCGCGAGCGGAGGAGGAAAGTCCGGACTCCATAGGACAGGGTGGCCGTTAACGACGGCTCCGAGCGATCGGGGGAAAGTACCACAGAAAACACACCGCCTGCCGCTTCGGCGGCCGGTAAGGTTGAAAAGGCGAGGTAAGAGCTCACCGGTTCGCCAGCGATGGCGAACGCATGGCAAACCCCACCTGGAGCAAGGCCAAATAGGAGGGTTGGGCGGTCCGCCCATAGCCCTCGGGTAAGGTCGCTCGATCCCTTGAGCAATCAAGGGACTAGATGAATGATCGCTGTGGCTGCTTTGCCAGCCATTACAGAATCCGGCTTATCGATCCGCTTTAGCCCATTTTAATTCACCCGTTCGGTATCATCACGATCAGCTAGACTCCGATCCAGCTAGCCCCATCTGACGCACGCCAGATGCCGTTTACGGCGCCTTTTGCTGCCGCCTTTTTTTTCCCTTCGAGTGATTTGGGCTGGAGCCGCACCAGATCGGGTTCAACCGATTACTTAAACTCTGCGGGGACTTCCATTATCTACCTGTGACGATCAGCAAAGCCAGCAATAGTCAGCGAGAAAAATCCCCATAGAATCACTAATGTTTTTCGTTTATTCATTGACAGTTTCTTGCGTAAAGTTATAAAGTGGGCCAGTGACTTGCCATTGTGGGAGCAAACCCCATGACGGGTCATTACGGGGGCGCATTTTATGTTTCGCGGCAGATACGATCACACCATTGACGGAAAGGGCCGATTGAGCATTCCGGCGAAGTTTCGTCAGTGGCTTAAAGACAATGGGGAAAACCAACTGATCGTCACCAACTTTGTCTTCGAGGGCAAGAATTGCCTTGACGTGTATCCCTTCGGTGAATGGCAAAAATTGGAGCAAGACATCTTGCAGCAACAGAAAAATTCCGATCCGGACATGGCGCATTTTCTCAACTTCTATTTAAGTTCCGCGACGCCATGCGAACTGGATGCCCATGGTCGGATCCTCATTCCGCCCGACTTGCGAGAATTTGCCGAACTCAAGCGCGATGTTGTTTTGGTTTCAAGCGCTGAAAAAATTTCAGGCATGGGACAAAGCGAACTGGAAGGAAGTTTTCGCAGATTCCAAAGAGAGAATCGCGAACAACCCGGGTCTCATGCGCAGCTTGGGAATCTCATAGAAGCGGCGCAAACCGGACACAAAGGAGAGCAATCAATGCTGGCGCGCAAAGCGATTCAAGATATCTCGGTCATCGATGTCAGCGGCGATATCGACTTTCGGGAAATGATCCGCATCAAAGATACCATCGGCTCGTTCATCGAACATGATCGCATCAAGGTGGTGCTCAATTTGCGGGCGGTGGACCACATCAACTACTTGAGCATCGGCGTTCTGCTCGAGCGGCTCAAGGCGCTGCGCAATGTCAACGGCGATTTGAAACTTTCGGGCATGAGTCCGTTCTTGCGCGATATTTTCAAAGTCGTCGGCATGGATCGCTTTTTCGAAGAGTACCACTCGCTGGAGGATGCCATCGAAAGCTTCGACGACGATTGGGAGGGCGACGGGACCAGCCATTAAGCTGTGTATGCTCATGTCTCCGTACTGGTCCGCGAGGTCATGGATTTTCTTCAACCTGCGCCGGGTAGGCGTTACGTCGACGGCACTTTGGGCGGCGGCGGCCACAGCGAAGCGATTTTAACGGCGAGCGGCCCAGATGGCCAAGTGGTGGGACTGGATCGGGACGATGAGGCGATCGCCGCGGCCAGCGAGCGCTTGAAGCGCTTTGGCGCTAGGCTGACCGCGCGGCAAGCGAGTTTCGCCGATGCCCGTGAGGTTCTCACCGAGATCGGTTGGGACAAAGTTGATGGTGTCATTTTGGACTTAGGCGTTTCGTCGCGGCAAATCGATGCAGCCGAGCGGGGATTTAGTTTTCGCTTGGGCGGGCGCTTGGATATGCGCATGGACCGCCGGCAATCGCTCGACGCCTGCCGGCTGGTTAACACGGCCACAGTCGATGAGCTGATGCGAGTATTCCGGGCCTATGGCGAGGAGCCGCAAGCGCGGCGCATCGCCGAAAAGATAGCCGCCGAAAGAAAGCTCCGACCCATCGAGAGCACCGATGAGCTGGCGCGCTTGGTTGAGGGGGTCAAAGGCGGCCGGCGCCGCGACCACCATCCGGCGACCCAGGTGTTTCAGGCACTGCGCATCGCCGTAAACCAGGAGCTCGACCAGTTGGAGCATTTTCTCGACGACGGTTTTGCTTTGCTGCGGCCGAGCCGGCGCATGGTGATTATTTCGTTTCATTCGTTGGAAGATCGTTTGGTGAAGAATGCCTTTCGTAAATGGAGCCGCGCTTGTTTATGTCCGCCGCGGGCGCTGGTTTGCCAGTGCGGTTGGAGCCAGAAGGTGAAACTCTTAACCAAAAGACCGTTAGTGCCGGGCGACGCTGAGACGGCGGCCAACCCGCGCGCCCGGTCGGCCAAATTACGCGCCGTCGAGCGCATTTGAGTCACAGCCATGGCAACTGCGGTTAAACTTGAGAATCGGCGTATCGCTCGTCCCAAGCGCGCGCCCGGCAGCCGCGCTGACTCAGGCGACGCGCCGGCGCCGCAATTGGGGCGTGGGCTATGCTCATCGTCACGCTGCTCGGCATCGTGCTGGTCCATGTTTGGTTGCGTTTGCAGGTTGTCCATATGGGATACGTGCTCGCCACCGCGAGCAAGTTAAAGAGCCGTTTGGAGCAGGAGAATCGCGAGCTCAAGGTCGAGCTGGCGACTTTGACGACGCGAGATCGGCTCAATGAGATGGCGCGCCGCCGTTTGGGTCTGGCAGCGCCGGAGAAAGGTCAGGTCATCGTTCTACCATGAGACGTTCGCTCAAACGAAATCGCCTGCGCATGGGCTGCGTGAAAATTGTTTTCCTGCTGGTCTTTTTGATCGTCGGTGGGCGCGCATTTCACTTGCAAGTCTTTCCAAGGCGACAAGCTGATGCGCCTCGGCCAGCGCCAGCATTTGAAGGAATGGATCGTCCTGCCCAAGCGCGGCGCTTTATACGACCGCGGCAGCGAGCCATTGGCGCTTGAGCTTGGAATCGCAGTCGGTTTACGTCCGGCCGCATCGGCTGCAGAACCGCGCCGAAGCCAACTGAAGTTGGCCCGTATCCTCAATATGAAACGCGCCGATGTGGAGCAAAGGCTCGCCGCCAAAAAACCCTTCGTCTGGCTCAAGCGCCAGGTCTCGCCGGTCGAAGCGGAGCAGATTCAAGCGCTGCATATGGACGGCATTGGCATGTACTTGGAGCCGACGCGCTACTATCCGCAGGGCGGGTTGGCCGGACATTTGTTGGGGTTTGTCAATCGCGATTCCGAAGGGCTCGAAGGTATCGAGCTGCAATACAATGACTATATTCGCGGTGCGGCAGGATCTTCGGTGTCCGAGCGCGATGCTCTCGGGCGCCGCGTTTTGGTCGAGGGCGTGGAAGGGTTACAGGTGCCGCCCGGCAGCGATGTCCATCTGACTCTCGATTCGCCGATCCAGCATCTGGCGGAAAAAGAACTGGAAGCGACGATTCAAAAATATCGCGCCAAGGCAGGAGTGGCGATCGTCGTCGATCCCGCGACCGGCGAAGTCTTGGCGTCTGGCAAATTATCCAACTTTCGATCCCAACAAGGCTGCGCAGCAAAGCGCCGACCAACGGCGTAATCGCGCGGTGACCGACAGCTTCGAACCTGGGTCGACCTTTAAAACGATTCTCGCGGCCGCGGCGCTTGAAGAAGGTGTGGTCGGCAAGGACGATCTGTTTTACTGCGAGATGGGCAAGTATCCCTATGCCGGCCGGGTGATCCACGACACCCATCCGCATGGCTGGCTGCCATTTTCAAAAATTCTCCAGGTGTCGAGCAATATCGGTTTTACCAAGGTCGCCGAGAAACTAAAGAAGGACCGGTATTTCAGATACATCGACAAATTCGGCTTTGGCCGGGTGACCGGGCTCGATGTGCCGGGCGAAGTTCCCGGTTTGCTGCGCAAGCCGGAAAACTTGGTCGGGGTCGATCTGGCGACCCATGCGTTCGGCCAGGGTGTATCGACGACGCCGATGCAGATGGTCATGGCTTATGCGGCGATCGCCAACGGCGGTATTCTCATGCGTCCCTACGTAACTCGCAAAGTCGTCAGCCCGCAGGGCGAGGTCTTGGTCGAAAATCAGCCGCAGATCGTCCGCCGGGTGATTTCCGAAAAGACCGCGAAGTTGTTGGCGTCGATGCTGCGCGATGTCACCAACGAAGGCGGCACCGGCGCTGGCGGCGAAAGTCGATGGCTTCGATGTCGCCGGCAAAACCGGCACGGCACAGAAGGCCGAGCGCGGCAGTTACTCGGCGAAAAAACGGGTGAGTTCGTTCGTTGGCTTCGTCCCGGCGGAGAATCCGCGCTTGGTTTCGTTGGTCTTAGTCGATGAACCGGAAGGGAATGTTTATGGCGGCGTGGTCGCCGCACCGGCATTCCGCAATATCGCTCAGGGCGCCTTGCGCCAGCTCGCGGTGGCGCCGCGCGACGGCGTGGTGATGCCGAGCGAGTCGGCGCAAGCCGAGCCTTCGCTGGCGCGTCCGAGTCAAGCGCGCCGGGGTGCAGCTGGTTTCCACCAATGGCGATGCGGTGCCGGATTTTCTCGGTCTGAGCATGCGCGAGGCCTTGGAGAAAGCGCAGTCGCTAAGAATTACGTTGAAAATGCAGGGTAACGGCTATGTCGTGAAGCAAACACCCGCACCGGGCGAGCCCCGGCCGGAAGGCCAAGCAGTGGTGGTAAATCTGCAAGGCTGACGCCGATGCGAGTACGCGAGTTCTTAGCGCTGCACGAAGTCCAACAGGCCGACGGTGATCTGGAGCAGGAAGTGCACGGCTTAACTTACGACTCGCGCCAAGCGACTGCGGGGAAGGTTTTCTTCGCCGTGCCAGGCGAACAGGCCGACGGCCATGACTACATCGGCGAAGCGGTCAAGCGCGGCGCCGCCGCGGTGGTTTTGTCGCGCGCCGGTGCTCTGGCCCCAGGCGCCGGCAACGGTGCGGGTCAACAATGTCAGAAACGCCATGGGGTTGTGGGCGGCGCATTTTTATCAGCGCCCGAGCCGCAATCTACGGCTGGTCGGCGTTACCGGCACCAATGGCAAAACCACTTTGACCTACTTGGTCGAGTCGATCTTGCACGAGGCCGGCCTCGAGCCCGGAGTCATCGGCACGATCAATTACCGCTACCGCGGCCGCGCGTTGCCGTCGCATCATACGACGCCGGAATCCGTCGATTTGCAGGAGCTGCTGGCGGAAATGGTGCGGAGCGGGGTGCAGGCGGTGGCAATGGAAGTCTCATCCCATGCTCTGGCCCAGGAAAGAGTCCGCGGCCTCGACTTCGATGTCGGCGTGTTTACCAATTTGACGCGCGATCATCTCGACTATCATCGCGACATGGACGACTACTTTGCCGCCAAGAGCCGCTTGTTCAACGACTACTTGCCGGCGTCGGTGAAGCCGCATAAGGCGGCGGTGATTTACGGCCGACGATCCGCGCGGCGAGCAATTGATCACTGCCTGCCGGGCGCAGGGCTTGGCGGTGTGGAGCTATGGCGACAGCGGCGAGTGGGATGTCTGTCCGGTGCAAGTTAGCCAAGTTGCCATTGATGTCAGCGGTATCCGCGGCGAGATCCGCGCCAAGGAGCGCCGGCTAAAAATCGCCTCGTCGCTGGTCGGCTCGGTGAACTTGCAAAATATTTTGGGCGCCGTTGGGGTCGGCTGCGCCCTGGGATTGAGCGACGACGTGATCGCCCGCGGCATCGCGCGGTTGTCAGCCGTGCCAGGGCGGTTGGAAAAAGTCGACAACGGGCGCGGTGTCGCCGTCTTGGTCGATTACGCCCATACTCCCGATGCTCTCGAAAAAGCGCTGCAAGTGGCGCGGCAGTTGACCACCGGCAGTTTGATCGCGGTGTTCGGTTGCGGCGGCGATCGCGACCGCGGCAAGCGGCCGTTGATGGGCGAAATCGCCGCGCGGCTGAGCGATTTCGCGGTGCTGACCTCCGACAATCCGCGCACCGAAGAGCCAACGGCGATACTCGCCGATGTCGAAGCCGGCGTGCGCCAAGTCGGCATCGCCAAACTCGACGCCGCGCGGCTTCCCGCCGGCAAGACCGGCAAGACCGACACGGCGGAACGGCGCGGCTATTACGTCGAAGCCGACCGGCGCGCGGCGATCCGCTTGGCGCTGGCGCTGGCCGGCGCCGGCGACACCGTGCTGATCGCCGGCAAGGGCCATGAGGATTATCAGATTTTAGGCCAGACGAAGTTTCATTTCGACGATCGGGAGGTGGCGCGCGAAGCGATCGCAGCGCGCGCCAACGGCTAAGTTTGCCAGGCATGAGATGGACTTTGGCGGAAATACTCGCGGCGACCGGTGGCAAAGTTGCCAGGCCCGGTAAGCTCGCGCGCTACGGGGAGATTGTGACCGATTCCAAGCAGGTCAAAGGCAATTCGATTTTCGTCGCCCTCAAAGGCGAGCGCCACGATGCCCATCGCTTCGTCGGCGCGGCGGTGCGCCAAGGCGCCACCTGCGTCATCGTCCATCGCGCCTTGCCCAGCGCGACCGGCGGGTCGGCGACGATCGTGCGGGTCGGCGACACGCTCCGGGCGCTCGGCGATCTGGCGCATTATCGACGCGAGCGGCTGGCGCCCAAGGTGCTTGCGATTACCGGTTCCAACGGCAAAACGACGACTAAGGAAATGGTCGCGGCGATATTGGCGCAAGCCACCTTGGCCGGCCAGTCGTTACGCGGCCGGGTGCTCAAGACCGAAGGCAATTTCAATAATTTGGTTGGTTTGCCGCTGACGCTGTTACGGTTGACCAAGAGACACAAAATCGCGGTGGTCGAACTTGGCACCAACTCATCCCGGCGAGATCCAGCGTTTAGCGGAAATCGCCGACCCGGACCTGGGCGTGATCACGACTGTGGCGGCGGCCCATTTGGCAGGTCTAAAAAACTTGTCCGGCGTGGCGCGCGAAAAGGGCGCGCTCTATCGCGCCGTGCGCCGCAGCGGCATGATCGCGGTCAATCTCGACGATCCCTGGGTGCGCCGTCTGGCAGCTAAGTTTGCCGGCAAAAAGTTAACTTACGGCAACGCCGGCCAGCTGCGCGCGCGCTCGTTACGCGTGCGCGCAGCTGGCCGGGGCATGGCGTTCGCGCTGCACTACGGCGGCCAGCAGGCGCGGATCAATTTGAATTATCTAGGCCGGCATAATGTCACCAATGCCCTCGGCGCGGCGGCGTTGACGCTTGGCGCGGGAGTCAGTTTGGCGGCGGTGCGCCGCGGTTTGGCGCAAGCCAAACCCTTCACCATGCGTATGCAGCGGGAAAGCTGGCGCGGCATCGGCATTATCAACGATAGCTACAACGCTAACCCCGGTTCCATGCAAGCGGCGCTGGAAACCCTGGCGCTGATCGGCAACCGGGGTAAAAAAATCGCCGTGTTGGGCGACATGTTCGAGCTCGGCAAGCAGAGCGCCAAAGAGCATCGCCAACTGGGCCGGGTCGCCGCCCAAGCGCGGATCGATCGACTTTATTTGCTCGGCGACCAAGCCGGCGCAGTGCGTTACGGCGCGCTGCGCGCCGGCATGAAAGCGCACCAGGTGACCATCGGCGCCGATCACGGCGATTTGGCCAACCGCTTGCGCCAACAGGTCGGGCGCGGCGATTGGCTTTTGGTCAAAGGATCGCGCGGCATGAAAATGGAAAAGGTTTTGCAAGCGCTCAAGAGCGTGACGGTCTAGGAGTATCGCGTGCTTTATCATTTGTTCACCTCGCTCTCGACCAGCTACTCCGGCTTCAATGTCTTTCGCTACATTACCTTTCGCGCGGCGATGGCGGCGTTATTGTCCCTGCTGATTTCGTTTCTGCTCGGCCCCTGGTTAATCCGCGTGCTCACCGAAAGACAGATCGGTCAACAGATTCGTGATGACGGTCCGGCGTCCCATGCGGTCAAGGCGGGCACGCCGACCATGGGCGGCGCGCTGATTATCCTAGCCTTGCTGTTCTCGACCGTTATGCTGGCAGATATCACCAATCGCTATGTGCTGTTGGCCTTGGTCGCCACGCTGGGCAGCGGGGCGGTCGGTTTCGTCGACGATTATTTGAAGCTCACGGGCAAAAACAGCAAGGGACTGGCGCCGCGGACCAAGCTCCTGGGCCAGCTCGCGGTCGCCCTCGTGGTCGCCGTGGCGCTGTACTATCAACCGAAATTCAGTACCGAGATCGCCTTTCCGTTTATCAAGACGCTGCGGGTCAATCTCGACGTTTTCTACATTCCGTTCGCCATGCTGGTGATCGTCGGCGCCTCCAACGCGGTCAACCTCACCGATGGTCTCGACGGCCTGGCGATCGGCCCGGTGATGGTCGCCGCGGCGGCTTACGCCGTGGTGGCTTATGCCACCGGCCATCTCAAGTTTGCCGAGTATTTGCAGATCCCCTATGTCGCCGGTGTCGGCGAGCTGACGGTGTTTTGCGCCGCGATGGTCGCGGCGGGATTGGGATTTCTTTGGTACAACGCCTATCCGGCGCAGATGTTCATGGGCGATGTCGGTTCGCTGGCCCTCGGCGCTGCCCTCGGCATCGTCGCGGTGCTGACCAAGAACGAATTTCTCTTGGTGATCATCGGCGGCGTCTTCGTCATGGAAGCGCTGTCGGTGATTTTCCAGGTGGCGTCCTACAAGATCCGCCGCAAGCGGGTTTTCTTGATGGCGCCGATTCACCATCACTACGAACTCAAGGGCTGGAAAGAGCCGCAGATTATCGTGCGCTTCTGGATCCTGTCGATCATTTTTGCGGTCATCGGTTTGAGCACCTTGAAACTCAGATAACGGCGACGATGTTTAATGGAGCTCAAAGCAAAAAAGTTATTGGTCATCGGTCTGGCGCGCACCGGACGGGAATGCGCGCGCTTTCTCGCCCAACAGGGGGCCAAGGTGTGGATTAGCGACCTGCGCGGACAAGACGATCTGCGCGGTGAAATGGCCGCGCTCAGCGATCTTTCGCTAACCTATCGGTTGGGCGGCGAGGAAAAAAGTTGGCTCGACGGCATGGATTACGTGGTGCCCAGTCCTGGTGTGCCGATGGAAAATCTTCTGCTGCGCGAAGCGCTGGCGCGAAAGATTCCGGTGTTGAGCGAAATCGAGCTGGCCTATCGCTATTTCGCCGCGCCGCTGGTGGCGATCACCGGCACCAACGGCAAGAGCACGACGACGACCTTGATCGGCAAGATGCTCCAGGCCGACGGCAAGAAAGTTTTTCTCGGCGGCAACCTGGGCGCGCCATTTATCGGCGCGGTGACGGGCTCCTGGGATTGGGGCGTGATCGAGATCAGCAGCTTTCAGTTGGAGTGGGTCGACGAGTTTCGCCCGCGCATCGCGCTCTTGCTCAACCTCACCGAGGATCACTTGGACCGCTACGCCAGTTTCGCTGACTACTGCCAAGCCAAGCAGCGCATCTTCGCGGCGCAGCAACGCGCCGACGTGGCGATCCTCAACCGCGACGATCCGCTGGTATGGGCAGCTGCGCGAGCGCATTGCCGCACAAGTGGTCTCCTTCGGCTTTGGCGAAGTCGCCGAAGGCTGTGTTCGCGACGCCAACGCGAGATCGTTTGGCGCGACGGCGCCGTCGAGGAGCGCTTCTCGTTAGCCAGGGCGAAGATCCAGGGCGTGCATAACGTGGAAAATATCATGGCCGCCATCGCGGCCGCCAAGTGCGCTGGTGTCTCGCGCCGAGCGATACGAACAAGCGCTCGAAGAGTTCCCCGGCCTCGAACACCGTCTTGAATTCGTCCGCGAGAAAGACGGTGTTCGCTACTACAACGATTCCAAGGGCACCAACGTCGGCGCGGTGGTCAAGTCGCTGGCGAGCTTTTCCGGACCGGTGATCTTGCTCGCCGGCGGCGTCGACAAGGGCGGCGACTATGCGCCGCTGGCGGCGGGTGTTAAGAACCAAGTCCGCCGCTTGGTGTTGTTCGGCGCGGCCAAACAGACCATCGCCGCCGCCTTGGGCCAACTGACGACGACTGTGCTGGTCAACGATATCGCCGCGGCGGTGGGCGATGCCGTCGCTCACGCTCAGCCGGGAGATGTGGTGTTGCTGTCGCCGGCCTGTTCGAGTTTCGATCAATTTCGCAATTACGCCGAACGCGGCAAGAGCTTCAAGAACTTGGTGCAGGCCCTATGAGAGATGCATTGGCCGTCGATAAATGGATTCTGCTGGCGGTCATCGGCCTGGTCGCCATGGGCGTGATCATGGTGCTGAGCACCAGTTATCTCTATTCCCAAGAGCGTTACGCCGACGGCACGTTCTTTTTTCGCAAACAATTGTTCGCCATGGGCGCCGGCGTGGTCGCGTTGATCGTCTGTTCGCTGATCCCGTCGCATCAATACCGCCGCTTCGCCTATCCGTTGTTGGCGCTGACCCTGGTGTTTCTAATTCTCGTGCTGATTCCCGGTATCGGCGCCAGTCGCGGCGGCGCGCGCCGCTGGATTGCGCTTGCCGGCTTTGCCTTTCAACCGTCGGAGTTGGCCAAGTTGGCGGTCGTCGTCTATCTCGCCCATTCCATCGCCAAGAAAGAACCGCTGATCGGCTCCTTCTCCATCGGCGTCTTGCCGCACATGATCGTGACCGGCTTGTTCGCCGGCGTGCTCCTACTCGAACCCGACTTCGGCAGCGCCTTGATCCTGGCCATGCTGCTCTACTCGATGTTGTTCATCGGCGGAGTGCGGGTGCACCATCTGCTCGGCACCGGCCTGTTAGCCTTGCCTTTGCTGATTTATGTCATGACCCAAGCGGACTACCGGATGCGCCGCTTGACCTGTTTTTTAGACCCGTGGAGCGATGCGGCGGGCTGCGGCTTTCACGTCATTCAATCGTTGATCGCTTTCGGGTCCGGACAGTTGTGGGGGCGCGGCTTGGGCGAGAGCCGGCAGAAGTTATTTTATCTCCCCGAAGCGCACACCGATTTCGTTTACTCGGTGATCGGCGAGGAGTTAGGGCTGCTCGGTGCGTTGGCGGTGTTGGCGCTGTTCGGCGTGATTATTTTGCGCGGCCTGCGGCTGACCTCGCGCATCGAGGAGCCATTCGATCAGTATTTGGCTTTCGGCTTGACGGTGCTCTTGGGACTCCAGGCGTTGATTCACATGGGTGTGGTGATGGGGCTCATGCCGACCAAGGGACTGGTGCTGCCGTTCATCAGTTACGGCGGCTCGGCCATGCTGATCAATCTGGCGGAGGCGGGCATCTTGCTCAGCCTGTCGCGCCGGAGAGTTTAGCATGCGGGTAATTTTCGCCGGCGGCGGAACCGGCGGCCACCTGTTTCCCGGTCTGGCGGTGGCGCGGGAGTTTCAGCGCCGCGATGGCCAGACGGAAATAGTTTTTATCGGCACCGAGCAGGGCATCGAATTTCGCGTGTTACCGAAGGAAGGATTCAAACTGGAAACGCTCACGGTCAAAGGGATAAAGGGGCGCGGTATCCGCGGCATTCTTGACGCGCTCTACGGCGTGCCGGCGGCGCTGTTGCGTTCGCTGGCGATCCTGCGCGCCTTTCGCCCGGACTGCGTGATTGGGCTCGGCGGTTATGCGTCCGGGCCGGTGTTGCTGGCGGCCCAAGCTCAAACGCATTCGCTGCGCCATCATGGAGCAGAATCTGCGGCCGGGTTTCACCAATAAGCTGCTCGCCCGCTGGGTCGATCGAGTCTTTACCGCCTACCGTGAGAGCGCCGAGTATTTTCCCGGCGCGCGGGTGATCGAGACTGGCAACCCGGTGCGCTGGACTCATGTGCCGCAGGTTAAGCGCAGCGATAAATTCACGCTGCTGATTTTCGGCGGCAGCGCCGGCGCCCGGCGGATCAATTATGCCGTCGTCGACGCATTGAAATTACTCGGCGATCTTAAAAGCGCCATCGCCGTCACGCATCAAACCGGACCGTTGGATTACGACGCGATCAAACAAGCTTACGGCGCGCTGCCATTCGAAGCGGCGGTAACGCCGTTTATCGAGCGCATGGACGAAGCCTATGCCGGCGCCGACTTGGTGCTGTGCCGCGCCGGGGCGATGACCATCGCCGAGTTGACGGTATTCGGCAAGGCGGCGATTTTGGTGCCTTATCCGTATGCCATTTACGATCACCAGCGCGCTAACGCCGAGTCGCTGCAAGAGCGCGGCGCGGCGGAAATGATTTTGGATCGCGATTTCACCGGCGATGTCTTGGCCGCGCGGATTCGCGGCTATTTCGCCGATCGGGCGCGGCTTGAGCGCATGGCGGCGGCGGCGCGCGCCTTGGGCCGGCCAGATGCCGCGGCGCGGATTGTCGATGCCTGTTACGGCTTGGCGCAGGCATAGATTGGTAATGGTCGCGAAAGTTTCATGTTGCAGAAGAAACATAAAATTCACTTCGTCGGCATTGGCGGCATCGGCATGAGCGGCATCGCCGAAGTGTTGCTCAACTCGGGCTATGCGGTGAGCGGCTCGGACTTGCAGGCCAGCGAGGCGACGCGGCGTCTGAGTTCTCTCGGTGCACAGATTTTTGTCGGCCATCAGGAAGAAAATATTGCCGGCAAGCCGTCGGTGGTGGTGATCTCGACGGCGGTAAAATATGCCAATCCGGAAGTCTTGGAAGCGCGCCGGCGCCATATCCCGGTGATTCCGCGCGCCGAAATGCTGGCCGAGCTGATGCGCATGAAGTTCGGCGTCGCCGTGGCCGGCAGCCACGGCAAGACCACTACCACGTCGATGGTTTCGGCGGTGCTGAGCGCCGCCGGCTTGGACCCGACCATGGTGATCGGCGGCCGGCTGCATATGCTCGGCAGCAACGCCAAGTTGGGCGCGGGCGATATCATGGTTGCCGAGGCCGACGAAAGCGACGGCAGTTTTCTGTTGCTGGCGCCGACCATCGCGGTGGTGACCAATATCGACAAAGAGCACATGGATTTTCACGGCACCATGGAGCGGTTGAGTGAAAACTTTCTCGCCTTCATCAACAAAGTGCCGTTCTACGGGGTCGCGGTGTTGTGCAGCGACGATGCCCATGTGCGCGCTCTGTTGCCCAAGGTGCGCAAGCGTTTCACGACCTATGGCCTGTCGCCGGAAGCGGAGTTCTCCGCCGAGGATTTGACCATGAGTCCCGCCGGCGTCGACCTTCACCGCGCTCCATCGCGGCAAGTCACTGGGCAAAGTGCGTCTGCGCTCGCCGGGGAAACATAGCGCGACCAATTCGCTGGCCGCGATTGCGGTGGCCCATGAACTGGAAGTGCCGTTCGCCCATGTCGCCCAGGCCTTCGAAGCCTTCAGCGGTATTCATCGCCGTTTTGAAATAATCGGCGAGCCCAACGGCGTGATGGTGATCGACGATTATGGCCATCACCCGTCAGAGATTCGCGCCACCATCGGCGCCATTCGCGACAGTTGGAAGCGGCCGTTGACGGTAATTTTCCAGCCGCACCGCTATACCCGCACACGCGATCTATTCGACGAGTTCTTGACCGCTTTCGAAGGCGCGGACCGGCTGGTGCTGACGGAAATTTATGGCGCCGGCGAAGATCCGATCACCGGCGCCACCGGCGAGGCGTTATACCAGGCGCTCAAACGCCAGGGTCATTTAGAGGTCGAGTATGTCGCCGACAAAAGCCAAATCGTCGCGCACCTCGCCGGCCGGCTGCAGGCCGGCGATATGGCGCTGACCTTGGGCGCCGGCGATATTTACAAAGTCGGCGAAGCCCTGGTTGAGGCGCTGAAGAGAGAGGGAATGGAGTAATGGAGTGTTGGAGTACTGGAGTATTGGGGGGATGCGGGGCGGCCCATCACTCCATCACTCCATTACTCCATTACTCCAGCACACCGGTTCGGCTGTGATGTTTGCGATGGCAAAGATAATTAACCATCAGCCGCTGGCGGCCGACCTCGCGGCCCTTGCCGGCGTGCGGCTTAGGCTCGATGAGCCGCTGGCGCGCTATACCTCGATGAAGATCGGCGGGCCGGCGGATTATTTTATCGAAGCCGACAATGGCGCGGCGCTGGCCGCAGTGCTCATCGCGCTGCGCCGCCATCGGCTGCCGTTATGTCTCTTGGGCAATGGCAGCAATGTCCTGATCAGCGACCGCGGCGTGCGCGGCGCGGTGATTCATTTAACCGGTGAGTTCAAAAAGATCGAATGGCGCGAGGTTGGCGACAATATCGAAGTCGAAGTTGGCGCGGCCTACGCCGTCACCCAGCTGGTGCGCCAGGCGGCGCGCAAGGGATACGCCGGACTGGAATTCGCCGAGGGGATTCCCGGCAGCGTCGGCGGCGCGCTGGTGATGAACGCGGGAGCCTACGGTTCCGAGATCGAAAAAGTCGTCGAGCGCGTTGACGCGATCGATCGTGACGGCCAAGCGCTGGTTTTCTCCCGCGAGCAGATGACGTTCAGTTATCGCGATTCGCATCTACCCGCGGGCACGGTGGTGACGGCCGTAGTGCTACGGTTGCGCCGGGGTGAAGCGGCACAGGTGAATGCCAAATTGCGCGAACTGGTGGGCAAACGGAAAAGCAGCCAGCCGTCGGGATTCCCCAACTCAGGGTCGATGTTTCGCAATCCGCCGGGGGATTTCGCCGGCCGATTGATCGAAGCCAGCGGTTTGAAGGGCCAGCGGAACGGCCAGGCGCAGATCGCCGAGCGCCATGCCAACTTCATCGTCAACCTCGGCGGCGCCAAAGCCACCGAGGTGCGCCAGTTGATGGAGCTGGCCCAGAGCGAGGTGCGCCGCCGTTTCAATATTAATTTGATCGCTGAAGTGAAGTATCTCGGCGAGTGGTCGGATTAGTCGAAGCTCTATGCAATTGAAAGTTCACCGCAGAGACAATCGCAAGCGCGATCAGCAGCGTGGCCGGCGCCGCTGGTTGATCGCCGGCATGGTGGCATTGCTGCTGATTGCCGGCAGCGCTGCTCTATCGTCTCAGCGGCCCGCTGGCCATTGCCGCGCGCTCGACGCGGGATTTTTTCGCCGACAACCGCTATTTCGCCGTGCGCCAGATCGAGGTCCATGGCGGCGACAAAGTCGGCGGCGACGAGATCGTCGCCATCGCCGGACTGCGCCAAGGGATGAATATCTGGAACGTCGACGCGGTCGCCATCGAGAAGAAAATCGCCAAACACCCTTGGGTGCGCCGGGTGTTGGTGCGCCGCGATTTCCCGCGCCGGGTGGTTATTGACGTCGAGGAGCGCACGACCGAAAGCGATCGTCGGCGCCGGCAAGCTTTACTACATCGACGCCGACGCCGTGGTGTTCAAGGAAGTCGCCTCGGGTGAGAGCATCAAGTATCCCATGCTCACCGGTGTCTGTGCCGAAGGGCTGATGCGCGGCGATCCGGCGGCGCGCCAGCGCATCCGCGACGCCATACGCTTGACCGATTTGATGGCGCAGCGCTCGCATACGCTGTCGGAGATTCACTTCGAAGCGCCGGACCGGCTGGTGGTGTATCCGACGAAATTTCCGGTGGCGTGGCGCCTGGGTTGGGGCGACTGGGAGGAGAAGCTCGCCCGCTTGGACCGTTTGCTGGAATTATGGAAGGGCAACGAGGAGCGGTTGGCGTCTTTGGATATGAGTTTTCGCGATCAAGTGGTGGCGCGTTTGCGCGGTAAAAAGGAGTAGAGGCGCCGGCGGGATCAACTAGCACTGGCAGATCGAAGGATATGGCGAAGAAAAATACCATAGTTGTTGGCTTGGATATCGGCACGTCAAAAGTTTGCGCCGTGGTCGGCGAGATGACCGAGCGCGGCGTCGACATCATCGGCGTCGGCACCCACGCGTCGGCAGGCCTGCGCAAGGGCGTCGTCATCAACATCGAAAGCACCGTGAGCTCGATCAAGCGCGCGGTGCAGGAAGCGGCGTTGATGGCCGGCTGCGAGATTCACACGGTGTTCGCGACCATCTCCGGCGGCCATATCAAATCGTTCAATAGCCACGGCATCGTCGCGGTGAAGAACAAAGAGGTCGACCCAGCGCGATCTCGACCGGGTGATCGACGCCGCCAAGGCGGTGGCGATCCCGCTGGACCGCGAAGTGCTGCATGTCTTGCCCCAGGACTACATCATCGACGAGCAGGACGGCATTAAAGAACCGTTGGGCATGTCCGGCGTCCGCTTGGAAGCTAAAGTCCATGTGGTGACCGGCGCGGTGACCTCGGTGCAGAACATCGTCAAGTGCTGCAATCGCAGCGGCCTCAATGTCGCCGAGATCGTGCTCACGCCGCTGGCCGCCGCCGAAGCGGTGCTCACCGACGAAGAGCGCGAGTTGGGCGTGGTTCTCGTCGATATGGGCGGCGGCACCACCGATATCACGGTATTTCATGACGGCACGGTGAAGCATACGGCGGTGCTCAGCATCGGCGGCAATCATGTGACCAACGATATCGCCGCCGGTTTGCGCACGCCGTTTGGCGACGCCGAGCGCATCAAGCAACGTTATGGCTTCGCCAAAGCGGCGATGGCGATGGATCAGGAACGGGTCGAGGTGCCGAGCATCGCCGGCAAAGAGGCGGGAACGGTGTCGCGGCAAATTCTCTGTGAAATCATCGAGCCGCGCTTGGACGAGATCTTCGAATTGGTCCAGAAAGAAATCGCCAAGTCCGGCTTTCGACGGCTCCTTGGCCTCGGGCATCGTCGCCACCGGCGGTGCCATGCTACTGCCCGGCGCCGTCGAGATGGCCGTGCGCTCCTTCGGTTTGCCGGTGCGCTTGGGTGTGCCGATGCAGGTCGGCGGTTTGGTCGATGTCGTCGATAATCCGATTCACGCCGCCGCTGTCGGGCTGGTGCTCCATGGCATGAAGGGCCAGGAGCGCGGCGTGGCGCGGCCGCGGGACGACAAGATGCTCGCCAAGGTGAAGCACCGCATGTCGGATTGGCTCAGTGAGTTTTTTTAAACGGGGATAAAATTTTCAAGTTTAGTGGAGGAGGACAGAACATGTTTGAAATAGTCGAAAAGCAAAATAGCCTGACCGCGCGCATCAAGGTTATCGGTATCGGTGGCGGCGGCGGCAACGCGGTCAACACCATGATCGGCGCCAAACTCACCGGCGTCGATTTCATGGTCGCGAATACCGACGCGCAGTCCTTGGAAGCGAGCCAAGCGCCGATGCGGATCCAACTGGGCGGCTTGGTGACCAAGGGGTTAGGCGCGGGCGCCAATCCCGGAGATCGGCCGGCGCGCGGCGTTGGAGGATCAAGAACAGATCAGGGAGTATATGGAAGGCTCCGACATGATTTTTATTACCGCCGGCATGGGCGGCGGCACCGGCACCGGCGGCGCGCCGGTGTTGGCGCGGATCGCCCGTGAAGTCGGCGCGCTGACCGTCGGCGTGGTGACCAAGCCTTTCATCTTCGAGGGCAAAAAACGCCAGCGCCAGGCGGAAGAGGGCATCGAAGAGTTGAAACAAAGCGTCGACACCTTGATCGTGATTCCGAACCAGCGCTTGCTCAGCATCGCGGCCAAGACCACGACCATGATCGAGGCGTTTCACAAGGCCGACGATGTCTTGCTCCAAGCGGTGCGCGGCATCTCGGATTTGATCATTACCCCGGGCTTGATCAATCTTGACTTCGCCGATGTGCGCACGGTGATGGCGGAGATGGGCTTAGCGCTCATGGGCGCGGCGTCGGCGAGCGGTGAGAACCGCGCCATCGAAGCGGCGCAAAAGGCGATCTCCAGCCCGTTGCTCGAAGATATCTCGATCCAGGGCGCGCGCGGCGTGTTGATCAACATCACCGGCGGACCCAATCTCTGCCTGCACGAAGTCAACGAAGCGGCATCGATGATTCAAGAAGAAGCCCATGACGATGCCAATATTATTTTCGGCGCGGTGATCGATGAAACCATGGCCGACGAGATTCGCATCACCGTGATCGCCACCGGTTTCGGCGAAGAAAAAGACGGTCATGAAAACGGCGCCGGTGCAAGTCCAGGCGCCCGCGGCGGCCAGTGTCGCCAACATCGCCAGCGTCGGCGCCGAAAAACAAGAAGGTGGTTCACCTTGGTACCATCGTCGACGATCTCGACGCGCCGACCTGGCAACGCAAGAAGTCGGGCAGCGAAGATGTCGAGACCGTGACGCTCAACAAGAACAATTTTCCAGTCGAGCGCCAACCAGGAAGACGACGATAAGTACGATATCCCGACGTTCCTAAGACGGCAGATGGATTAGCCCTCTGTTAACATCGATCCTCCTCCGGTGTGCCGGCCGTCCGCAGTCCCCGCTGCGGACGGCCGGCTAGGGATATCATGCCGAAAAGCCGGTGCGGAGGATTGTCACGAAGCTTGCCGCGGTGTAATGGCTGGCCAGCGTGCTGAAATCCGCATCTGGGTCGAACGGTTCGCGCGGCGCGGCATAGCGCGAATAGGGGAAAAGCCTGAGTCTCGCCTATCGGGCTATTTCAGGTAGCGCACACGGGTGCCATGGGTTACCGACAGGATGATTTCTTGCGCTCCGAGGTCCTTGGGAAAGAGCACGCCGGAAATCCGCGCGCTGTTGAAGCTGGCCCCTTCGATTAACGCTTGGGAGAGATCGACGCCGCGCAAATCGCTGTTGTGAAAATAACAGTTGCGGAAGTCGACGCTTTGGGCGTCGATGCCGCGCAGATCGAGGTGACGGAAGTCACAGTCGTTGAGCTTGACTCGATCCGCTCTGGGCTTTGCGCTGGTTAAACTCCTTGACTTTGCCCTCGCGGAGTAATTGGTAAAGATCGTCCGGGTGGGTCAATGGTTTTAGCGCCATAAAAATTCCTTCCCTGAAGGATGGTAGCGGTAAATCCCACTACACAGGGTACGATCGGCACTATTTAGACGATCTTAAACGCTGTTCCTGACGAAACCGTTCCAGCGCTAGACGAATCAGCCGGTCGATCAGCTTCGAGTAGGAAATCCCGCTCGCCTCCCACATTTTCGGATACATGCTGATCTTGGTGAAACCGGGGATGGTGTTGATCTCGTTGACCAGCACGCGGCCGTTGGCTTGCACGAAAAAATCAACTCTCGCCATGCCCTGGCAGCACAGCGCTTTGTACGCTCGGATCGCGGTTTGACGGATTTCCTTTATCACCTTGGCCGGCAGTTTGGCGGGAATTTCCAGGCGCGAGCCGTGAGCGTCGAGATACTTGGCATCGTAGGAATAGAAATCGCGATTGACAACGATTTCACCCGGTAGCGATGCGATCGGGTTGTCATTGCCGAGCACCGAACACTCGATCTCGCGGCCGGCGATGAACTCTTCGATGACGATTTTGTTGTCGTAACGGAACGCCTCTTTGACCGCGGCGCTGAACTGGCTTGGCTTGGCTACCTTGCTGATGCCCACCGATGAGCCGAGATTGGCGGGCTTGACGAACAGCGGCATGCCGAGGGTGCGCTTGACCTCGGCGAAACTGATCTTGTCGGCGCGCTCGAACGCCATGAACTTGCCGATGGCGATGCCGGCGTCGCGCAACAACCGCTTCATCACATCTTTGTCCATGCCGACCGCGGAGCCCAACACACCGGCGCCGACAAACGGCAAGTTGGCGAGCTTCAACAAGCCTTGAACCGTGCCATCCTCGCCAAACGGGCCATGCAGGATCGGAAAGACCACGTCGATACCGGCAAGTCCCCCTGCGCCGCCACGGCGTATCATCGGTGTCGCGGTCTTGCCCGGCATGATGGCCGCGGCATTCCTGGGGTCGCGAAATTCGACTGTCGCCTGTTCGCCGCCAAGGATCAGCCTGGCGCCCTCGTCGAGGTGCCAGCGACCTTGTTTGTCGATGCCGATGGCGACGATCTGGTATTTGTTTTTGTCCATCGCCGCGGCGATGTTGCGGGCGGAGATCAGCGAGATTTCATGTTCGGCGGATTTACCGCCGAAGAGCAGCGCGACGCGGAGTTTTTTCTTCATTCAACTATTTTACGCGAAGTCGGGTCGAGGATCGAGAAATAAAGACTAAGGGTCGAAGATGGAGGGTAGAAAGTCGAGGATGGAGGGGAGAGGATCTATCTTCGATCCTCCATCCTCGATCCTCGACGTCTTGAACCAGTTTACGATTTCTTCGCGGGCGCTGCGGGAGCTTGCTGCTCGATAACTTTTACGACCTTGCCAGGATAGGACTGCTTGTCGAATTGCAGGACGAAATACTTGGCTTTAACCGGATCGCCCTTGCTGTCGAATTCAATCGGACCGGTGACGCCTTTGAAACCTTTAATATTGCGCACGGCGGTGGATACCTCGGCGCGGCTGGGTTTCTTATTCGGGTTAGCTTTGAGCCATTGCTCCATCGCTTTGATCCCCACCTGCGTGGCGTCGTAACCGTATAAGCCAAACGCTTCGACATCTTTGTTGAAGCGCTGTTTATACTTTTTCGCGAAGGCAGCGGTTTCAGGATACGCATCCGGCGGACCGGCGACGCTGGTGTAGTAACTGCCGACCACCGAGCTGCCGGCGATCTTGGCCATTTCGGCCGAATCCAAACCGTCGGGTCCCATGAATTTGGCGTTGACGCCCTTTTCGCGCAATTGCTTTAGCAGCAGCCCGCCTTGATGATAGATGCCGCCGAAATAGACCAGCGCGGGATTCTTGGCTTTGAGCGGGTTGATCATCGGCGAGAAGTTGGCGCGCTCTTCGGTGCCTTCGAAGCCGAGTACATTGATGCCGAGCTTTTTCGCCTCGTTGCGGAAATTATCCGCCACGCCCTGGCCGTAAAGCGTCTTGTCGTGAATGATGTAGACCGATTTCGCTTTCAGCTCTTGCGCGGCGAAGCGCGCGCCGACCGGGCCTTGGACATCGTCGCGGCCGCAGACGCGATTCACATTCGGATAACCGCGGTCGGTGATCTCGGTGGCGGTATTGGCCGGTGAGATCATCGCCAGCATGGCGTCTTTGTAAACTTCGGACGCCGGCAGCGCGACGCCGGAGTTAAAATGTCCAACAATCACCAAGACTTCAGGGTCGGCGACCATGTTGCGCGCGTTGGCGACGCCGACTTCCGGTTTCGCTTGGTCGTCCTGGGGCACCAGCACGAGATCGTAGCCCAGCGCTTTGAACGCCTTGACCGATTCCTCGACGGCGAGCTGCGCGCCGAGTTTGATATGCTCGCCGAGCGCGGCCTGCTCGCCCGAGAGCGGCGCCTGCACGGCGATCTTGATTTTACCTTTTTGTGCCCACGAAGTTGCCGGCAACGCGGCAAGCAGCGCGAGCATGAAAACTAAGAACGATCTTTTCGCCACGGCAGATAGTCTCCTTACAGTTGGAATGGTCGGACGATAACAAATAGTGGCTGCGGGCGCCACCAAATTGCTACTTGGCGCTCGGGCGCCGCTGGGATGCCAAAGCGCGTTGGCACGATGTCAAAGCGGCGTCGGTCGCGCAGCGCCAAGCCGGAGATCGTTTTGTCGGGACAAGACGGCGCAGTTCGTCGCGGCAATCGGTTATTTGCCGCAGGACGCGATGCGGTTCTGGATATTAATTGTCGATGTTTGGCGCGCCTCTGAGCGGCACCTTGCAAGCCTCGCCGAGCTGGGGTCGAGGAAAAAGATCGGTAATCAGATCGGCGCCTCTTGGGTTACCACGCTTAGATTTATTTTCCGCGATTGGCGTAGCAGCGCGACATTGCACCGCAACCCGATGCGCGCGTCGGTGAGTAAACGATGCAGATCGTCGATGCCACGCACCGGGTGGTCGTCGAGGGCGACGATAATGTCGCCGACTCGGAGCTCGCCACGCTCTGCGGGGCCGCTCGGCTCCACCGAGATCAACAGCACACCGGTTTGATGTTGGAGCTGCTGCGCCCGAGCGACGGCGCGTGGGATATCCACGTTCTGGCCGCCAACGCCGAGATAAGCGCGGCGAATTCGGCCATTCTGAATCAACTGTCCGACGACGAACTTCGCCGTGTTGATCGCTACCGCGAAACAGATTCCCTGCGCCGGCAGAATGACGGCGGTGTTTACGCCGATGACTTCACCTCGTGAATTGACCAGCGGTCCGCCAGAGTTGCCGGGATTGAGCGCGGCGTCGGTTTGGATGACATTGTCGATCAAGCGTCCCGATACCGAGCGCAGCGAACGACCGAGGGCGCTGACGACGCCGGCCGTGACACTACACTGAAAGCCGTAGGGGTTACCGATGGCAATCGCCATTTGACCGACCCGAGTTTTTTCCGAATCGCCCAGTGGGACGGCGCTAAGATTTTGCGCCGATATGCGGATGACGGCAAGATCGCTGCTCGGATCGTCGCCGACGATGGTGGCGCTAAGATGCCGACCGTCGTTCAAGGCAACGTCAAGTTTGCCGGCGCCGTGGACGACATGGCTATTGGTCAAGATCAGCCCGTCCGGCGTGAAGATAAAACCCGAGCCGCTGCCGCGCATTGCGCGTGGCTCTTTGCTTGGCCGGTGTCTCGATGAATGGTGCTCCTTGGTGACTTCGATGAACGTAACCGCGGGGCTGATACTTTCGGCGGCTGCGACGACGGCTTGAGAATAGGCGTCGAGGAGTTCGCCGTCGCGGCTGGCGATGTCGCGCGCACCGGCGCCAACCGTGCCGTTGGCTTGATTCTCGACGAGCTTGAGCGCGGGTTGTAACATGGCGGTTCCTTTCTCACCTCTGGTGCGAAGCTAATCACGAGCGCAATGCTTGTTAAGTACGCACCCGCCGGTGCTATAGTACCCAAAGAGTAACCGAGGAGCTGGCGATGAAAGCGAACGCGACAAAATGTCCGGCGGAGTTTACCCTGGCGATGATCGGCGGGCGATGGAAGATCCCCATCGTTTTTCATTTGTTAGCCGGGCGCAAGCGGTTTTCGGATCTAGCGCGCGCCTTGACCGGGGTGTCGCAAAAAATGCTCACCCAGCAGCTGCGCGAAATGGCACGCGACGGTCTGGTGACGCGGCAAGTTTATCCGCAGGTGCCGCCCAAGGTGGAGTATTCCCTCACCGATTTGGGTGCGAGCCTGCGGCCGGTGGTCGAAGCGATGTGCCGCTGGGGTGAAGCCCATGGGGTACGGCACGAGGTTCGGGAAGCCAGCCTATGATCATCAGCACGGGAATCGATCTTGCGGAAGTGGATCGCATCCAGGCGGCCATCGAGCACCCGCGCATCGGCCGGCGCTTTCGCGAGCGCGTGTTCACTGCCAGTGAGATCGCTTACTGCGAAAAAAAACAGCGCGGCAAGTACGAGAGCTACGCCGGACGCTTCGCGGCTAAAGAAGCGGTGATGAAGGCGCTCGGGCGCGGCTGGGGTGCCAAAGTGCGTTGGCTCGATATCGAAGTGGCGCGGGCGCGCAGCGGCAAGCCGGAGATTGTTTTGCACGACAAGACGGCGCAGCTCGCCGCCGAGCTGGGCATTCGCCGTTGGGCGCTGTCGATTACCCATACCAAGCAGCATGGCCTGGCTTCTGTGATTGCCGAGGACGATGGGTGAGAGGAATAGGTTCACCACGAAGGTTACGGAGACCGAAGATTTCGGCAACTAAGCTCCAGCTGCGGCTCATCGCGCAAAGCTCGAAAAGATCGTAATGGTGATCTGGTAAAGAATCGCACCGAAGTTCCGCATCCGCAAAGCGGGTATCCAGGCTTTCGGCGGGAACACCGGATTCCCGTCTGCGCGGAATTGACGATTCGACGAGATTTGCGTGGCCGGGTCCACTTTTCAGGTCTGTTGACGAGCGTAGGCGCATGAACATTCTCGTGAAATCCGAGTTTCGGCAAGCGCGCTGGCCTCGTGGGACAGAATCTCTAGTTGCCGCGGGATTTTTTCGCCGGCAGCAGGAACAGCGCGCCGAGGGCCCAGATGCCGCAGACTAGTCCGCTGACAGACCAGAGAAATTTATCGCGGCCGTTGTGATTGGCGACGACGCCGCAAAGAATCGCATCGAGACTATGGACGAGCGCGACGGTGGGCCATAGCGATGCCGGCTCCATGTCCGGTTTAATGAACAGGAGTCCGCTGACATATCCGACGAGATGATAGAAATCCACGAGCTGCTCTTGACGCTTCCTTTGGTCCGTTAATATACTCGGTCTCCCGTGAATTGGAACTAAGCGTGGCGGTAAAAACCATTGAATGGAAAAACGATCGAGTGATCATGCTCGATCAACGGCTGTTGCCGCACCGGGAGATCTACCGGAGTTATCGGGATTACAACCAGGTTGCCGAGGCGATTCGCTCCATGGTCATTCGCGGCGCGCCGGCCATCGGCGTCGCCGCGGCGATGGGCGTGGCGCTCGGCGCACTGCATGCGCCGGATCGAAGTTTCGACCGCGAGTTCGAGCGCATCGTTGCCGTACTGGGCAAGACCCGGCCGACGGCGGTGAATTTATTCTGGGCGCTCGAGCGCATGCGCGTAGTCTATTCTTCCCAGCGATCCAAGGGCCTCGCGACTGTTCGCCGCGGACTCAAAGCAGCGGCGTTGGAGATTTTTAAGGAAGACATCGCCGCCAACAAAATGATCGGCAGGTATGGCGTGCCGCTCTTGCGCGACGCCAAACGGATCATGACCCACTGCAACGCCGGCGCCCTCGCCACCGCCGGTTATGGCACGGCCCTGGGCGTCTTGCGCGCGCTGAAGGAGGCGGGCCGGCAGTTTGAAGTTTACGTTAACGAGACCCGGCCGTTTCTCCAGGGCGCCAGACTGACCGCCTGGGAACTCAAGCAAGAGAAAATCCCGGCGACGCTGGTGACCGATAACATGGTCGGTTACTTGATGCAGCAGGGGAGAGTCGACGCGGTGGTGGTGGGCTGTGATCGGGTGGCGGCCAATGGCGATGTCGCCAATAAGATCGGCACTTACACGGTCGCCGTGTTAGCCAAGCGCCACGCCATTCCCTTCTACGTCGCCGGGCCGACCTCGTCGATCGATATCGATTGTCCGGCCGGAAAAGATATTCCCATCGAGCAGCGCGATGGCAAAGAGGTGTCGCATATTTTCGGCAAAGCGTTGGCGCCCAAGGGCATGAAGGTATTCAATCCGGCATTCGACGTGACCGATCACGAGCTCGTCACGGCTATCATTACCGAACGCGGAGTGATAAATCCTCCCTACCGACAGAAGATTCGCAGCCATGTCAGTCATTGAAAAACCCGAAGAACTCGAAGCCTACTTTCAGACCGCCGGCAAACCGCGCGAACGCTGGCGCGTCGGCACCGAGTACGAAAAAGTCGGCGTCGACCGGAGCACCGGCCAGGCGATTCCATACTTCGGTCCACGCGGCGTCGATCGCATCCTGCGGGAAATGATCGAGCGTTACGGCTGGGAGCCGGAAGAGCAAAACGGCAACATCATCGCGCTCAGCCGCGATCGGACGCAGATCACTCTCGAACCGGGCGGCCAGATCGAGCTCAGCGGCGAGCCCTGCGATAGCATTCACTGCACCTATGCCGAATTCAACCAACATATCCGCGAACTGTTAGAGGTCTGCGAGCCTCTCGGCATCGTTTTTCTCGGTCTCGGCATGCAGCCGGTCAGCCGCTTGGACGAGATTCAGTGGGTGCCGAAGAAACGCTACGGCATCATGGGGCCGTATATGCCGACCGTCGGCACCTTCGGCCAGCGCATGATGAAGCAGACCGCCACGGTGCAGGCCAATATCGATTTCCTCGACGAGACCGACGCCATGCTGAAGTTTCGCACCGGCATGGGACTGGCGCCGGTGCTCATCGCCATGTTCGCCAACTCACCGATCTGCGACGGCCAGGTGAACGGCTACCGCAGCTACCGCGAACATATCTGGACCGACACCGACAAGAGCCGGCAAGGCTTGCTGAAATTCGCCTTCGCGCCGGAAGCGTCCTTCGCCCACTATGTCGAGTATGCCCTCGACGTGCCGATGTACTTCATCATTCGCCACCACGACTATATCAACATGACCGGCGTGACCTTTCGCCAGTATTTGCAGTATGGCCACAACGGCGAGCGCGCCACCGTCGAAGATTGGGCCGATCACCTGACCACGCTGTTTCCCGAGACGCGCATCAAACGCTACATCGAAGTCCGCTCCGTCGACAGCCAGCCGCCGGAACTGATGCCGGCGCTGTCGGCGCTGATCAAAGGCGCCTTCTATGATAACGACTGCTTGCTGGCGGCGTGGGATCTGGTCAAAGGCTGGACTTGGGACGAGCGCAACGAAGTTTATCTCGATTCCCATGCCAACGCGCTGGCGGCACGTTTCCGGCGCCATACCCTGCTCGATCTCGCCAAGGAGTTTTTGGAAATCGCCGCGGAAGGATTGCGCCGGCAGCATGTTGTCAACGACGTGGGTAACGATGAAACGATTTATCTCGAACCGCTCAAGACTCTCTTGTCCCAAGGCAAGTGTCCAGCCGATGTGATTTTAGAAAAATGGCAGGGCGAGCTGCACCGTGATGTCAGAAAATTGATCGACTTCACTGCTTACAAGCTGCCGTGAATTTCGTGCAAAGTGAGTTCTGATTCTTTTCCGTCATTCCGGCGTAGGCCGGAATCCAGACCCATCATCCACCTGGATACCGTTGACTTCAACGGTATGACGGACACGGTTCGTGCACCTGGCTGCCCGCCGGAGTTTATCCGAAGACACTGTCGAAGAACCGGCATGACAAACGGTAGGGGTTCGCCGGTCAGAAATTATCCCCGGTTCAGACCAAATGTCACACTGAGTAACTCTCGGTGGTTCAACCTCTCCAGCCGCGCCGTGATTTCGTTCTCGGCCACGCCGGTGAAGCGCGTCAGATATCGCCGCTTGAGTTGCCGTGACCCGCCGGTAGCTTGCTTCGACGCGCGCGCGCACCGACGCGTCGCGGTCCGCTTCATCGCAGAGAAATTCAAAGGCGACGACGGCTTGGTCGATCTCATGGCAGAACAGCAGGACATCGACGCCGGCGCGGATTGCCAGGGCGGTGGCCTCTTCAACGCCGTAGCGGTCGCTGATCGCCCGCATGGCTAAATCGTCGCTGAAAATTACCCCGTCAAAACCCAACTGGTGGCGTAGCAGACCGGTGACGATCGCTTCGGACAGAGTCGCCGGCAGTTTCGCATCGAGCGCCGGATAGACGACATGGGCGGTCATCAACGCTTCAATTTGATTTCGGCAAGCTTCGGCGAAGGGCGGCAGTTCGGTGGCCTGAATCTCCGCCAGCGACTTGCGCACCAGGGGCAACTCAAAGTGCGAATCTTTGTCGGTGTCGCCATGGCCGGGAAAATGTTTGCCGCAGGGAATGATGCCGCCATCGCGCAGCCCGTTGGTCCAGGCCGAGGCGATTTCGATCACGCCCAGGGGTTCGGCGGCGAAGGCGCGGTCGCCGATGATCGGACTTTGCCGGTTCGACTGGACATCGAGCACCGGCGCGAAGTTTAAATTTATGCCCGCCAGCGTCAGCTCCGCCGCAGTCGCCCGGCCCAGCCGGTAGGCCAGTTCGGGATCGTTGCGCGCGCCGATGCGCGCAGCGGCGGGGAAATGGCTGAACGGCGCCGGCAGCCGATGGACGCGGCCGCCTTCCTGGTCGATGGCGATGAAGGGCGGCACGCCATCGAAGGATTCCCAGATGGCGCGGCATAAGGATACCAGCTGCGCCGGCGCGCCGCAGTTATGCTTGAACAGGATGAGGCCGGCGAACTGATACTCTTCGATCAGCAACCGTTCGTCGCTAGTGAGAGCGTCACTTTGACAGCCGACAAGAAACAGTTGGCCGATTTTTTGCCGTAATGGGTTCATATCGCTGTGTCATTATAACCTAGACAAGCTTTCGACCAACGTGTAAATTCATTCATTCCATGGCGGCCAAGGCGAAATACATAGTGGTCGAAGGGCCGATCGGTGTGGGCAAGACCAGTCTGGCCAGGATTCTCGCCGACGAGTTTCAGTCGCGCCGGCTCTTCGAGCGGGTCGAAGACAATCCGTTTTTGGCGAAGTTCTACCAGTCGCGGGAGACCTACGCCTTCCAAAACCAGACGTTCTTTCTGTTGAGCCGTTATCGCCAGCAGACCGAGCTCGGGCAGCAGGATTTATTCACCGAGGGCACGGTTTCGGACTATCTGTTTGCCAAGGACCAGATCTTCGCCGCTTTGACGCTGAGCAGCGAGGAGTTGAATCTTTACCAGCAAATCTACGCGCTATTGAATACCCGCGTGCCTAAGCCCGATTTAGTCGTTTATCTCCAGGCGCGCCCGGAGGTGCTTTACAAGCGGGTTAAAAAGAGGGATAAAAAATACGAGAAAAGCGTCACTTTCGAATACCTGACCGAAGTAGCCCAGGCGTATAACCAGTTTTTTTTCCATTACGACGAGACGCCGCTGCTGGTGGTGAATACTTCGGAGATCGATTTCGTTGCAAGCAGCAAGGATCTGGCTGACTTGATCAAGGAAATCAACGGCATGGGATCGGGGACGCAACATTATATACCGCTTGGATCCAGGTAGTCTGGACCGAGACGGATGCCAAAAGGCGCTGGTTACGGAGAGTTAAGCGGCTCTCCGGTTAGTTATTGGCCTTCCGGCTCGGTCTGGAGGGCTTTTTTTTTGGAGGGTAGATCATGGGCGACAAGATCACCGTACCGCATATAGTGAAAATGAAGCAGCGTGGCGAGAAGATCACCTGCCTGACCGCTTACGACTATTCCTTCGCGCGAATTCTCGACGAAGCTGGCGTCGAGATGCTGTTGGTCGGCGACTCCCTGGGCTGTGTCGTCCAGGGCGGCGCCAATACTCTCGCCGTCACCATGGACGAGATGATCTACCACACCCGCCTGGTGGTGCGCGGGTGTAAGCGCGCTCTGGTCATCGGCGATATGCCGTTCATGTCCTATCAGATCGGCAAGGACGAGGCGCTGCGCAACGCCGGGCGCTTTTTCAAGGAAGCCGGCGCCGAGGCGATCAAGCTCGAAGGCGGCGTCGCGGTGCAAGAATCGATTCGCGCCATCGTCGACGCCGGCATGCCGGTGATGGGCCATGTCGGCCTGACACCGCAGTCGGTGCACCAGTTCGGCGGCTATAAAATTCAGGGCCGTGATAAAGAGCGGCGCGAAGCAGTGCTGCGCGACGCCGTCGCGGTGGCGGAGGCCGGTGCGTTTGCCGTGGTCTTGGAAGGCATCCCTCAAGACTTAGCCGGCGAGATTTCCGAGCGCTTAGCCATTCCAACCATTGGCATCGGCGCCGGCCTGCAATGCGACGGGCAGGTGCTGGTGATCCACGATATGCTCGGCTTGTTTGACGACTTCGTGCCGAAATTCGTCAAACGCTATGCCGACGTGAAGCAAACCATGCTCGGCGCGGTGAAAGAATTTGTCGGTGAAGTTAAAGAGCGCAAGTTTCCGGCGGAGGAACATTCGTTTAAGTAAGAATGGGAGTGATGGAGTAGTGGAATAATGGAGTGATGGGTAGTTCGGATTCCGGATTTACCAATACTCCCTCACTCCATTACTCCAATTCAGGGCCCCCATTGGTTTTTATGCAGATCATCGAACAGATTGCCGCTATGCGGGCTTGGAGCGCGGGCGAGCGGCGCCTGGAGCGGCGCATCGTTTTTGTCCCGACCATGGGGTCGCTGCACGAGGGCCATCTCTGTCTGGTGCGCGATGCCAGGACCAGGGGCGATCGCGTGGTGGTTTCGATCTTCGTCAACCCGATGCAGTTCGGCCCGAGCGAGGACTTCGCCAAGTATCCGCGCGATCTGCAGCGCGACCGGGCGCTGCTCGAGAGCCTCGGCATCGATGTGCTATTTCATCCGACCGTGGCGGAGATTTATCCCGACGGCTATCAGACGCACATCGAAGTGGAAAACTTGAGCGTGCCGCTCTGCGGCATGGTGCGCCCCGGCCATTTCCGCGGCGTCGCCACGGTGGTCGCGAAGCTTTTCAATATCGTTCAGCCCCATGTGGCGATCTTCGGTGAGAAAGATTTTCAGCAGCTTCAGGTGGTGCGCCGCCTGGTGTGCGATTTAAGCATGGACATCGAGATCGTCGGCCATCCGATCGTGCGCGAAGCCGACGGTCTGGCGATGAGCTCGCGCAACGCTTATCTGACTCCGGCAGAACGGCGCGCCGCCGTCTGTTTATCGCGTGCCTTGTGCAAGGCGGAAAAGCTGGCGCGGCGCGGCGAGGTTACAAGCCGCAGCATTGCTCCATGCAGTCAGCGCGGCGATCGCGCAGGAACCCTTGGCGCAAATCGAATACGCCAAGCTCTGCGATCCCGAATCGCTCCATGAAGTCGATCAGTTGCAGGGTGCGGCGGTGCTCGCCTTAGCGGTGCGTTTCGGCCGGGCGCGGTTGATCGACAACCGGGTGATCAAGAATTAGCCGACAATAATATGGCAGAAGAAATTCCAGTAAAGCCTAAGATCCGTTGGCGCGACAGCTTACGGCGCGATTTCCTCGCCGGCATGCTGGTGTTTTTGCCGGTGGCGATCACGCTTTGGTTCATCGGCTGGATGATCGACTTGCTTGACAGTGTCCTGGCGGTCATGCCCGACGCGTTTCATCCCAACTTTTACCTGCCGTTCACGATTCCCAAACTAGGCGCGCTGGTCACCGTCCTAATGATACTCTTCCTGGGCATTCTTACCCGTGGCGTCGCCACCCGGCGCTTCCTCGCCGCCTGGGAAAGCGTCCTGGTGAAGATTCCGATATTCCGCGGCATTTACAGCGCCGTGCAAAAACTCGTGCAGACGTTTTTCGGTCAATCCTCAGGCTAACCGTCAGGTCGTCATGATCGAATATCCGCGCGTCGGGGTGTACACGGTGGGCTTCGCCATGGGCCGGGCCTGGCGCCATCTCGAGGAAAAAAACAACGTCCAGTTGGTCAATGTCTTCGTGCCGACGACGCCCAACCCGACCGCCGGCTTTTTTCTGCTCGTGCCGATCAACCAGGTGACGCCGCTCAACATGACCATGGAAGAAGCGCTCAAACTGATCACCTCGAGCGGACTAATCACGCCGGACGACAAGAACCGCATCAATGGCAACTAAAAAATCCGCCAGCGCCGGCGAGCAGATGATCTGCGTCAACCGCCAGGCGCGCCACAACTATTTCATCGACGAGGTGTTTGAAGCGGGCCTGGTGCTGGTCGGCAGCGAAGTCAAATCGCTGCGCGACGGCAAGGCCAACCTGGTCGACAGCTACGCGCGCATTCACAAAGGCGAAGCGTTTCTCGTCAACTCCCATATCAGCGCCTATCCCGGCGCGAACCAGTTCAATCATGAACCGACGCGGCTGCGCAAATTGCTATTGCACGAACGCGAGATCGAGCGGCTCACCGGCAAGACCAAAGAAAAGGGCCTGACGCTGGTGCCGCTGAGAATGTATTTCAAAAATGGCCGGGCCAAGGTCGAACTAGGCCTCGCTCGCGGCAAAAAGAACTACGACAAGCGCGAAACCCTCAAGCGCAACGAGGCCGCCCGCGAAATGGACCGGTCCATGCGCGCCAGGCGCTAATCGGCGCCTGCGGCGCCGGTTCAACGTTCAAGAGTTCAAAAGTTCAAGCTGGCAGCTTCGCTGCAATTTGCCGCCGCCGCTTCCGGCGTTGAACCTTGAACCCTTGAACGGTCTGCGCCAGATGAGCCGGTCTAGAATCGCGCAACTCAAAACGCTAGACTGTATTTTGTCATAAGGGGGCGACGTGGTTTCGACGGGGGTAGGAAGTCAGAGTGGCATGCCGGGGTTCTGTTATCCCGTTAAACAAACAGATCTGCAAATATAAACGCAGACGATTTTGAATATCAACTAGCTGCTTAGTCGCAGTTAGCGTCTTACCGGTTTTCTCCCGCGGGGCCGGATAAGATGTCATTCAGTGGGATAGGCCGATTCCTCTGCCGGAGGGGCTAAGGCCGAAATCTAAGCCGGATAGCTTCAGAAACCCTGCCGTTGGGGGCTCGAAAAGCGAAATCAAATTGACGGCTAAGCATGTAGTCATAGCTGATGGAAGACCTTCGGACGGGGGTTCGATTCCCCCCGCCTCCACCAACTTTTTCTCTACCGATTCCCGCAGGCGAGCCGCGAGCGATGTTTGAAATCGCCGCGGCTCGTTGCGTTCGGAGGCCAATCTACAGTAAGGGTCCGGTCGACGACTCACGAGTCTGTTTCGGTCGTATGTGGCGCGGTCGTTGCGGCGGGACATCTTGTGTGTTTTTTGCTTGCCGCCCATCTGTTCGATGACCTTGGCGGGGAGGCCGCGTAATAGATTTGCAAAGGATTGGATGAATACAACCAGCGTCAAATCTGTCTCATGCGCACTGGGGATCGACTCACGATCAAGATGTTGGGGTAACGGCTGCACAGGAACGCATCGATGGTCAGGCTGGTCGTGTTGCTGGTACCGAGAGGGTCTAGCAGGAAGGTAGCGGAATGAATTATTGGACGACAGGCTGACGAAGATTGTTTACATTGCAAGGCCTGTCCCCGGTCCTTCCTCGACTACAGCGTTGACGCTCGACGGTCGATAAAATACATTGATGTCGGTTGTAAGATTCGAACCAGTAAAAAACTCGAAGGGAGCATCAATGAAAGTCCAAAAAAAGCTAGGCATGCGGCCAAGCCCGCGACTGGCCTATGACTTCGTCGCTTCTCGGACGCGCTCGTACGACTGGCAAAAGGCTCAGGGATGCTGGTAGTGTCGCTTTTTTTACTTCTTGTCGGCTGCGCGTCAGGCCCGACGACACTTCCTTTTCAAAATTATACCCATCGGCAGGCTCTACAGCCTGAGCGAAGACGATCTCAAAAGGGTGCAATTTTATGTATCGACGCATGTTGTCGCCCAAGTGAAAGATCCCACGGCAACGCAGTCGTTCGTAGTACCGAGTATGACTCCTGGTGTGGTCACGGCCGCAGGCCCAAATTGGATTAAAGTGAGCTTTAGAGAGGGTGGCGCTGACGTTCCCTTTGTCGCGGACCCGAACCTGACCGACAGCCGGTACTGTATTGCCAGCGAGGTCGACGGCGGCAGGGACTTTAAGAGAGTCACGGAGGTTCCCGGAAGAGTTTTTATCTTCAAGGGTACACCGTTGACGCTGGTTTTCGGAGCCGATGCCATGCTGCTCTTGGACTGGGATAGTTGGCAAAAGGGTCGCCGAAACACGCAAAGTGACTGAAGGTCGACGAGTGGGTGACAAGTAGTTCTCAATCAAAACTCCGGCTGAGGACTCGCGCGTACGCCCATGGGTATCTACGACATAGTTCTTGTCGCGTCTGCCGCGCACGCAGGAATATTCTAGTTTCAGTTTTTGTGCGTCTGGTCGTTCCTCTAGATCGGCCAGCGTTGCGGAGTTATGCTCAAGGCATGATCGTTGAAGTGTCGTGGAAAATCTCAGAGTCCATACCGACCGTGCTGGGCCAGCCGCATTCTGGATTGATTTACTACGAAGTGGACGGGACGCCGGCCAAGGCTACGGTGGTCGCGCATCTGCAGAGGTTCATTCGCCACCTGGACCCGTTTTCGGTTCGGATCGAGAAATCAGACCTTAACCGCAGATGACCTGATGTCGAGAGGCATGGCGTTTTATCGCAATGCGCTCTAACCCCCCTCAGCATTAGGTCTCTGATCTTGCTCCTAATGCGCAAGCGCAGGGACAAGGTATCGAAGGAGTTACCGCTCCGGACTTTGCCGAGGTGCTCAAGGCGATTCGCGAAGATGTAACCTACGTCAACGTTCATACAACGAAGTTTACGTGCGGAGAGATTCGCGGCCGAATCAAATAGGCCATACGCGAAACTCTGGCTCCGTCGCCTCCTACGCCAAGAGCGTCGTCGAGTTCCACTAGGTCGAAACCGACAGCAGCCGGTTTCGACATCCGTGTGCGCGGCAATGCCGCTCAGAGTTCTTGCCGCTGAGGCTTTAAGGCATACTGAGGTCGATTAAGTTTGAGGTTGGGGCGCGCAGCGAGCGCCGCTTCGTAGCTGCCGCCCGACCGTCGGCTTCCGCTGTCGAAATTTCCTGCCGGTCCTATTTGACGGATAATTTTTTTGGCTTTTTGTAACGGATCACCCTTGTCGTCGTCGGGGTTTTTCCGCTTGCAGGGTGCGCATGGATTACTCGGTTGATTGGTTTTCCTCGCCCTCGGGGTTGCCTGATTTGCTGATTTTATTCCGGCGCTGGCGCTAAGTGGCCTTACGAACTTTCTTAGTTCCCCGGGTATTTTTGGACTTCTTCTCTCGTGTCATTTCGCCACTCTCAGGTTAATGCCAATGCAATGTCACTTAGCCGATCTTATCTTCTTAATGCGGTGCGGCGAGCGGATGATTTTTGTTACGTTATTGATCCAGTCCCTGGCGAACAGTTGCGCTTCCTTTTCGGCCGCCGAGTAGTTCTTAAAACTAAGCTGGAAGTGCCAGTCCATCCAGAGCTTAACCCGCTTCTTGCCGTTTTCACTCCACATGATTTGCGCTATGGGCTTCCATGTGTCGCTGTTACGGTCTAGCGCGGCGGTACAGTGGATCATATAGTCCTTGTAGGTTTCTTCCATTTTTACCATTCTCCCGCCCGCAGAATAGTCGGATTTATCCACCTTTAGCGCAAAAGATGCTGTCCAATATTGCACCTGTTCACAATCTAATTTGATCCCCTCCGTGTCATGCACTCGTTTCAGGGCTCATTGCCCTGTGATTTTCACGTTGCTTTCGGCGGTGGATCAAACGGAATTCAGGAGGGCTTAATCGAGCGACTACTGGTGGACTTCTGATTTATTTATTGCCTAAAAAGGCAAACTGACATGGGATGTACTGTCAAGAATAAAAAAGGCGCTGGTCGCGAACATTGAAATAGTCCCATGGGAGCTTTCCTGCGTTGTTCGGTGGCACTCCATCGTCGAATTCCTCACTCGCTGGACTGGGTATTGCCGAGCCTGGAAACCTTCCTGCTGAATCCGTCCTTGAACGTTTGAACATTTCGGCAGGCTCAGGGCAGGCTGTTGAGCCATGGAACGGGCCATGAATCGTACCTCCCTTGTCAGAGCGACGGTGATTCCATTAAGGTTAAGCTGGTCGTGGTTTGTCTCCACTTCGCCGAGTTCAATGACGTTTGCCACAATGAGGCTGACTTCAAGGTCAAGGTGGAAAGCGAGTCATCAACGCCGCCCACGGTCAATCGCGAATTGGTTTTGGTGGCCGGGCGATCTCGGCAAAAGCAGCGGTTACTCGGATGGTGGTTCGCGGTAATTGAATATCGAGCGGCGGATCGAAATGCATCTTTAAGAATCCGATATGCGAGGTGTTGAAATGGAAACAATCGGCTTCGTCGGCCTGGGAACTATTGGCGGTGTTGTCGCCCGAAATATTCAGAAGGCCGGCTATGCGATGGTGGTTTATGACATCGTGCCGGAGGCAACGCAGCCATTGGTAGAAAGAGGGGCGCGCCTCGCGCCATCGGCGACGGAAGTTGCGCGGGAGTGCCGGGCGGTTTTTACCTCGCTGCCGGGGCCGCAGGAGGTTGAAGCGGTTGCGCTTGGCGCGCACGGGCTGGTCCATGGCGTTGGCGACGGCAGTATCTACGTCGATCTTTCCAGCAGTAGTGCCGATCTTATCCGGCGCATCGCCGTTGAGTTTGGCGCGCGTGGCGGCCGGGTGATGGATGCGCCGCTGATTGTTGGGCGACAAGGAATTGCCAACCGCAGCGTTCAGGTGTTGGCCTCGGGCAGCTCCGAAGCTTACAGCGAAATGAAACCGCTGCTCGAAGCCTTCAGCGATACGGTTGTTTACACTGGCGAGTTGGGAACCGGCACGGTTATTAAACTAGCGCACAACCTGGTGCGCCGCGGCATCGGCTTGGCGATTGGCGAAGGACTTGTTTTGGGTGCGAAGGCCGGCGTGGACCCGGAGCTTCTGTGGGACTGCATGCATTGGGGCTTGGATGTCCAGCTCAATCAACTGAAAAAACACTTCGCCGACACCGTCTTTACGGGAAACTACGAACCGCCGGCGAGCTTCGGCATTGGACTGTCGCGAAAGGACGTCGGCCTAGCCACCGAGTTGGGCCGCCAGCACAATGTGCCGATGCCCATCGCGGCCCTAGTCGAGCAGATGATGATCCACGCCATCAGCCGCGGCTGGTCGGAGCAAAGCACGGCGTCGCTGTTTCGCCTTCAGGAAGAAGCCGCCGGAGTTCAGGTACGCAAGCGTCGGAAGTAACATCACGGCGATCGCCATTACATCGATCCAGCGCGGTTGTCGCGCAAAGCAGATAAACGATTTCCTGCCAAAGTCGCGGCAATCGTGATCGGTGCCGCGCTTATGGCCAAATCGCCCGGTGCCGGATTCCTTTCATTAATCAGGGCGATCGCAGGCGCACTGCAATGACCTTTCTTGGAGCTATTGTTCTCATACTTGCAGAATTGTTCACTGGCATGCGCATGGCTCTTTGGTTCTGACTTCAGCGTCATCGCCTGCGCGGATTCTTGTCGCTTGGCGATACGGTTTGTGCTTTGAGTGGTTGTGAAAACCGAGGCGGAGGTCATATGTCCAAGGTCAAAATTCTTTTTCCCACTGTCATGCTGGTTTGTCGCGCTAACACTCGCGGCAACCGCGGCCGTTGCCCAAAGCGAGCTGGCGGCGGCAAAGGTATCCTTCGAAACCACTTCGATCGCCGCCGGCATCGGTTTTAGCTGGGGCAACGGCAAGCTCAGGTTCAATGGGAAAGACTATGGTTTTTCGATCGATGGCGTCACGTTTATCGATGTCGGCATTAGCAAGGCAAGCGCCGCCGGTGATGTTTATAATCTC
Source organism: uncultured delta proteobacterium (assembly GCA_963847445.1). Taxonomy (GTDB): domain Bacteria; phylum Desulfobacterota; class Binatia; order UBA9968; family UBA9968; genus DP-20. Next base: position 90,628 of record CAWJZV010000003.1, read on the forward strand.
GCTGAGCTAGCCAAGTTCGAGGGACAATACGTTGCCGCCGAAGCTAGCGTTGCTTTGGGCGGAGGCGTGGGAGGGATGTCTCTGCGCAACTCAAACGGCGTCGTCATGCACCTCAGTTCAGTGTCCCAGGGCGCGCGCCTGCAACTTGGCTCCAGCGGCATGAGTATCAAGCTGTGGCTGCCTCCCAGGAAAGGTTGAAGAAATCTCCGCGTCGCAACCGACCCGCAAGCTAAAGAAAACCTGCTAGCCATTCCTAGCCTATCCTGGTGCGCTGTGAAGCAATTTTGTCGACTCCTGCTGGAATGTGATCTCGGCGTCTTGGGGCAAGCACCATTTTTTCAGCGGCCGTCCTTCGGCTAAGGCGCGCAGTTCCCTCTCCCAGATCTTGCGAAATAAAATAATGCCGGTGTCGGAGCGGCCGAGATGTTCCTGGGCGCGATCGGCCACCGGGCCCTGGCCGACTTGCGCGACGTAGTCTTGGCTATGCACCAAAGCGATTTTGTCGTGGAAAAATTGGTCCAAGTCTTGGAAGTTGAGTTTCCCCGCCAGCACCGCCGCGCCCATCTGCGCGACTGAGATTTGAGGCGCCGCGGCCGCGGCGGCGCGGCGCGCTCGGTAGTCTTCGGCGGCTTTACCGGTGAGCGGCAAACGGCGCAAGCGGAATTCCAGAGACTGCTCGTCGTCGAGGGGCACGTCCCACTGCATGCGGTCTTCCGCGCCGCACTCCGGTTCCGGCGAGGGATTGCGAAAAGCGTAGGCGTTGGGCATGAAAAACTGAAAAACGTTGCGCCATCCCTGGGCGAAGCTAGCGTAGGCCGTCGTGCCCCAGGGGCTTTCTTCCTTGGAAATTTCCGGCAGTCCGGCGCGATTGTTTGCCGAAGAGGCCGAGTAGGCGCCGCGATGGACGAAGGGCACGTGATAGGTGTCGCCGTTGTTGTCGATGCGCTGGAAAAAATTGCACGGCCAGATTTCCGTCGACAGTACTTCGAGAATGCCGTCCTCTTCCATATGCGGATAGCGTGGAAACGGCGGCGCTTCGCCTTCGCCGAAGTAAGCGAAGATCAAACCTAGATATTCCCGCGTCGGGCAATTGCCGATGCGGATCTTGGCGGCAAAGGATTTATCTTCGGCCGGCTGTTCCATGCATTGCCCGGCGCTGTCGAACAGCCAGCCGTGATACATGCAGCGGATGCAGTCGCCTTCCACCCAGCCGGCAGAAAGCTGCGTGCCGCGGTGCGGACAGCGAAAACCGACGACATGGGGCGCGCCGGTTTCGCCGCGGTAGAGCGTAAAGCGCTCGCTCATGATTTCGATCGGCTTGGCTTCGCCGGCGCGAAGCTCTTCGGCGCGGTGGATCGGCTGCCAAAAACGGCGCAGGTAATTCCCCGCGAGGGTGCCGGGCTTGGTCGAGACGAGATCCTCCCAGCGCAGTTGTTTTCCGTGGCCGCGGTTTTTGCGTTTAGCTAACGCCATGTTTCATCTCCATGCTTGCATTTAATCGCTGTCGCGAACTATAGATGCGGTTGCTATATATAGCATCCGATTTTTTTTTGACAATGAAACTTGACGGCATAGTCGCTCTCGTCACCGGCGCGGCGCGCGGTATCGGCTGGGAGATCGCTCAATCGCTCGCGCAAGCGGGCGCGCGGCGTTTCACTCTGCGATCTCGTGCAAACGGACGTTGATGCCGCCGCCGCCCGTTTGGCATTGCCGCCGGAAAAAGTATTGGCGCTACGCGCGGATGTCACTTCAGAGCGCGACGTTGGCGAACTCTTTCGCTCGTACCCTGGACAAATTCTCGCGTCTGGATGTGTTGGTCAATAATGCCGGCTTTGCCTGGCCGCGCGGCGGGCCGGTGAATTTAGCATTGGCCGATACCCCGCTGGACGTGTGGCTGAAAGTTCTCGATACCAATCTCACCGGTACGTTCCTGTGCAGCCGGGAGGCGCTCAAGTTATGATGCGCGCCCAAGGCGGCGGCGCCATCATCAATATTTCTTCGCCCCAGGGGAAAAAGGGCAAGTTGCTGCGCGGCCCGTACTCCGCGGCGAAGTTCGGTGTCGAAGGGCTCACTCAGGTATTGGCGCTGGAGAATGCGCAGTACCACATTCGCGCCAATTGTCTCGATCCCGGCGGCATCGTCGCCACCGAGGCGGTAAGAAATATTCCCGGCAATCGCGGCGTGCGCATGCTCAGTCCGGCGATCGTCCGGACGTGCGCGGTGTACCTGGCTTCGGACGAGTCGTTGGGCGTCACCGGGCAATCTTTTGTCGCGACCGATTGGAATCGGCAGCAGGGCTTAGAAGTTCCCTACATGATTGCGTAACGCTGCCATCGTGCGGCGGCAAGAGGAGATATCATTTATGCGAGCAACGGCGAAGTTACCTATTCTAATCTGCTTGCTGATTATCGCCGGCCTGTCAGGGCGCGCCCAGGCAGCAACCGTGCGCGTCGCCGTGCCGACGCTCAGCATGGTCGTCATCGCGTTCACCGCAGCGAAGGAGACGAGGTTACTACCGCGACGAAGGATTGGACGTCGACCTGGTGCAGATGCGCGACACGCTCGGCATCTCGGCGCTGATCGGCGGCAACGTGGATTTCGCTTCCATGAGCGGCGCGGGGATGACCGCCATGGTCGGCGACGTGCCCTTACGGTTCGTCTACAGCACATTTTATCGGCCGATGTTTTGGCTCTACGCCAAGCCCGATATTGCCGACGTGAAAGCGCTCAGAGGCAAACGCATCGGCGTCACCGGGTCTGGGCAGCGGTCCGGATAATTTGCTGCGCGAAGTGCTCAAGCGCACGGGCATCGAAGGCGGGCGCGACGCGACGATCTTGGCGTTGGGTTTGCCGGCGACCCTGGCGACCGCGCTGCGCAACGGCGTCGTCGACGCCGGGATGATCAGCCCGCCGTTCAATTTCGTCGTGCGCGACGCCGGCTTTCGCGAGCTGGTGTCTTTTCTCAAAGAAGATTTTGTCGAGCTGCAAGGCAGCATTCTAGTCAACGACAAGTTTTTACAAAGCGATCCTGGGCTGGTCGAAAAGTTCGTGCGCGGCACCGTGAAAGGACTGCGCTACGCGCGTGAAAACAAAGCCGGCACGATTGCCATTCTGCTCCGCTACATGAAGCTCAAGGAAGACCTCGCCGGCCAATACTACGATCAAGTGCGGCCGATCATGACCGCCGACGGCACCGTGAACGTAGACATGCAGAAAAAATACCTCGACCAAGCGCTCAAAGTCTTGAACCCGAAGGAAGCGCCGACGGTGGAAAGACTCTACAGCTATGGATTGGCGCGCAAGGTCAACGCCGAGCTGGACGCGGCGGGGTGGAAACCGGGTAAGTAGGGGAGGCGAAACTTTCGTTGAAAATGGCCACGAAAGTTTTTTTAATTGACATGCGCGGCGGTTCGGCGGTATATCTCCCGCCAGAAAAAGAAAGTGTTGGCATTTTCTAAATACATACATGGAGGAGACATGGCTCAGAAACCGCTCACCGCAACTCAGATCAATACACTGCTTAAGTTCAAGATCGACTGGATCAAGGATCCGGTGCCGATATTCCGGAGACATCTGGATAGCCGCACGTTAAAACAGATCGCGCAGGCGAAGGCCGATTTCGGTAAACAGATCAACGAGATTGTTAAAAACCGCCAGGGGTGAGCGGGCGCCCTCGCTGCCTTCGTGTGAAGTCGGAGGCAAATCCGCTTGCCCCCTTCGTTGCCCATGTTTCAGAGTGACGCCGCCGTCAGTGATCGCGAACGCGACCGGTCGCGCCCCGTGATGCTGGTCGGATTTCAAAACCAGGGAAACCTCGGTCTCGGCTATCTTGCCGCGGTCCTACGTCGCCACGGCTACGCCGTTCAGGTGGTCGACATCGAGCAGGAGCCCGAAGCGATTGCGCGCATGGCGCGGGAGATCGACCCGGTTCTGATCGGGTTCTCCCTGATCTTCCAGTTCTACATCGATCGCTACGCACGGCTGCTGGCGCTCCTGCGATCGCACGGTGTTGCGTGCCACTTCACGATAGGTGGTCATTTCCCGAGCCTCAGCTATCGCCAGACGCTCGAGCTTATCCCGGAACTCAACAGCGTCGTCCGCTTCGAGGGGGAAATGACCCTGCTCGAACTGGTCGACGCCGTCAGCGCGTGCAAGGACTGGCAGACTATTCAAGGGATTGCCTTCCGCCACGAAGATGGCGTCGTGGCCACTCCGGCGCGAGCGCTGCTCGGTGATCTCGACCAATTGCCGTATCCGGAACGCAATTACCTGCCGTCGGCCGTGCTGGGGCGACCGATCATGCCGATCGTGGCCAGTCGCGGGTGCGCGCGCACCTGCTCGTTCTGTTCCATCCACACGTTCTACCGGGCGGCGCCTGGTAAGATCGTTCGCACCCGCAGGCCCGTCGGCCGTGGTGCAGGAGATGAAGTCGCTACACGAGGAACGAGGGACGCGCATCTTTCTTTTCCAGGACGACGATTTTCCACTATTCGGTCCCGTATGGCGTCGGTGGGCGTTAGAGTTCGTCGAGGAACTGCACCGGCACGGTTTGCCGGGCGAGGTCATCTGGAAGATGAATTGCCGCGCCGACGTGATCGATCGCGAGCTGTTCTTAACCCTGCGCGATGCCGGACTGTATCTCGTCTACATGGGGCTGGAATCCGGGAGCGACCGTGGCCTGGAGACGCTGCACAAGCAGATTACCGTCGAACAGAATATTCGCGCCGTCCATCTCTTGAAGAGCATCGGACTGATGTGGGAGTACGGTTTCATGTTGCTCGACCCGTCGAGCACATTCGCATCGGTCCGGGAGAACCTGACATTTCTGCGAACGATTCTGGCCGACGGCTGTCTTCCTGTAACGTTCTGCCGCATGCTGCCCTACGACGGCACCCCCATCAAGGATGCGCTCGTTCGTTCCGGTCGATTGCTCGGCGACATCTGCAATCCCGATTATGACTTCCTGGACCCGCGGCTGTCGGAGTTTTACGAAGGCCTTTCAGAGGTGGTCAGTCTAACCGGCTGGATTCATGGACTGGAGGCGGTTACCCAGCAACTGGGATGCGCCTGGCACGAAGTTGCCGTCATGGAGAGACTGTTTCCAGCGCTGCCGGGCATCGGCAGCTACAAGCAGAGGCTCCGCCGCATCACAAAGACCAGCAACGATTTGCTGCTAGATGTCGTCGAGGATCTGTCCTACGTCTACTCAGAGGGTCGGAAGAACCGCTGGGATCCTGACCAACTCGAGCAGAGCCGGGCGGACGTGATCGAGCGTCTGCTGACGGCGCGCAACGAGTTCGTGCTCCGGCACCAGGACTTGCTGCTTAGGGCGCTTGGTGTCGAGAACACGCCGACCCTCACCGAGGACGCTGCCGGATTCGAGGTGATCGCGTGAGGCGCGAGCGGTGAAAAGTCGGCGTGAGCGATTGGTGCCTGCGTAATCCAAGGGAGCGGCGAAAAGACCCGCTAACAAGCTATTGCTCGAGCCGCCATGATCGCGGGACGTCACTGCTGACCCCATCGGGTCGCCAGTTTTCTTTTCAGCTTATCAGCAGCGTAGGATTTTACTGAATTCTCCCTCAGTAAAAGTAACTTTGTGCACCTGTCGTATCTTGCTCGCCAAACTTTCCATTGCGGCTTACACGGTCCAATCGCCAACGGACGAGCCTAAGATCTGCCGCAAGGCACTGTCACAGCGACCGGTATCGTGGACAGAATGTCGTAGCGAATTTCACCGCGGACGATCGGACACAGGATGACTCGATCGTTGGGTGGGAGTGAAGTCAAAAGTGCTGCTCCCTTTGCTTGCTTTCTCATCAGCTCGCTGACAGCATTGGTGCCGAACAGAAAGATCATCGCTCATTATCCGCAGCGTTTCTGCGGCACTCATCTTGCCGGCGCATAGGCAAACTTCCGCGCGCTTGATCAGTAGTCCGTTTCATCGACGGCTTCGTTGGGATTCGCGCCTACTGCCTAACCGCTGTGCAATAAGCGATCAGTTTTAAGGCACCTTGGATTTCGAACCGTGGCTAGAGGCCCGCCGTAACCAGGTAGTTCCAGTTCTCTCGCAAACGGCGCGGTCTTTGCGTACGTTCAGTTCCGATGGCTAACGCGCAGAGGCGGATTGCCTGTGCGCGAACCCTTAATTCAAGCTGCCGGACGGATACGCACTTGGGCGGAGCCGAGAGTTCGAAGGAACAGGCAACTCTTGCGGTCGAAAGACGGTGGTGACTGGAATCGTACCAGTCACTTTGGCTGCACGGGCAATCGTTTGCGAGTTCCGCGCGGTCGGATCGAGCCATTCGATCGCGGGGCCGCTGGTCGCGCCGCTCATTGTCTTGCTGTGGCCCAGGATTGAACTGCATCTCCAATAACCAAATGTTGTGAAATTTGCTTGAGGCGTCGATCGTGCAAACGGTCCACCCACGAACGGGACTTTCATCTCCGGGGATTATTCTTCCGCAATATCGATTTTCAGAACTGTGGGTGTATCATTGTTCCAAGAAAGTTTGGCGCTCAGTTCGTGAAACGCCGGGAGAGAATCTATGCGAAACGGGAAGATCCAAATCGGCGTGATGGGTTTAGGCCAAATCGGCCGGCACCTTTATCAGCTTGCGGCGGAAAGCGACGATCTTGAGATCGTTGCGGTGGCGGACATCGGCAAGCCGGAAATTCTCCACTATCTCCTCAACAGCGACACTGGCGACGCGCCGCAGTGCGAGCTCGATGACAATTATCTGGTCAATGGGAAGTTTCGCACGAGGATGCTGCAGATTGCCAAACCCGGAGATGTTCCGTGGGACGTTTTCGGGGTCGATTGCGTTATCGACGCCACCGGTCGATATCGACGCCGTGAATATCTCGAAACCCACCTGCAAACCGGCGCGGGCCGGGTGATTCTCGCATCGCTGCCCGCGGAACCGATAGATCGCGTGTTGGTTCCCGGCATCAATGAAGCCAGCGCGGTTAGCGCCGACAGGCTGATCTCGGCAGGTTCGGCGACCACCAACGCGCTCGCGCTGATTTTATATTTTCTCGACGCCGCGCTGGGAGTTGACTGCGCCTCGATGACAACGGTCCATGCCTACAGCAGCGATCAATCTTTGCAGGATTATGCTCACGAGGATTTTCGTCGGAGTCGGTCCGCCGCCCAGAACATCATCCCCAACGGCAATGAATCGCCGCGTTGGGTAGAACAGATCTTGCCAAAATTCGCCGGCAAGCTGAGCGGCTATGCCCTCAACGTGCCGGTGCAACGGGGATCGTTGTTGGATCTGAATTGCGTGATGCACGACAGCGGCGTGACCGCCGCCCAAGTCAACGAGACTATGCGGGCCGCGGCAAACGATCATCCGCTGCTGATCGGCGTTACCGACGATCCCATCGTATCGTCCGATGTCATTGGCTGCCGGCAGTCATTGCTGTTTGATTCGCAAGCGACCCTCAAAGCGGGAAAAAACATGGTCAAAGTCTTGGCCTGGTACGAAAGTTTGGGTCATGCGTGCCGGGTGCTCGACGTCGTTCGGCACTATGGCAAGCTCGATGGCGCCAGAGGTGTGAAATGAGAGTCGCAATCAATGGTTTTGGCCGCATCGGCCGCACGGTCTTCCGAATTCTCGACAAGCGTGGCGACGTTGACGTAGTCGCGATTAACGACCTTTTCGACAATGAAGCGCTGCGCTACCTGCTCCATTACGATACGGTCATGGGTCCGTTCGACGGCGCTCTGCGGCTCGAAGGCGATGATTTGGTTACGCCCTATGGCCGAACGCGGATGCTGTGCGAAAGAGACCCGCTTAAATTGCCATGGAAGGATCTCGGAATCGATGTGGTAGTCGAGTCCACCGGCATCTTCACCGCGAAGGAACAGCTGACCCAGCACCTGCGCGCCGGCGCGCAGCGGGTTGTGCTTACAGTGCCCGCGAAGGATGCGATCGATTACACGGTGGTCCTCGGCGTCAACGATGACGGACTCAAGCCGGAACACCGGATCATTTCCAACGCCAGCTGCACCACCAACTGTCTAGCGCCCCTGGCGAAGGTATTGCACAACTCTTTCGGCATCGTCGAGGGCGTCATCAACACGGTGCACGCCTATACCAACGATCAGCGACTGGCCGATGTGCCGCACTCGGATTGGCGGCGCAGCCGCGCCGCGGCGGAAAATATCATTCCGACTTCGACCGGCGCCGCCAAAGCAGTCGGCATGGTGTTGCCGGAATTGAAAGGTCGGCTGGACGGAATTGCCGCGCGTGTGCCGGTGCCCGATGGTTCCGTCGTCGACCTGTTCGTCGAACTCGAGAAAAGCGTGAGCGCGGACAACGTCCATACAGAAATACGCGCGGCCGCCGAGTCCCGGCGCATGCAAGGCATTTTGCAGTTCGTCGAAGTTCCGGTGGTGTCCTCGGACATTATCGGCAACCCCCATTCATCGATTTTCGACGCGGGATTTACCGCGGTCACCGGCGGCAAGTATCTCAAGTGTCTCAGTTGGTACGACAACGAATGGGGTTACTCGAACCGCGTCTGCGATTTGCTTAGCCTGATGGCAGGATGGAAATGAGCCATAGAGATTAGCATCAACGATTGCATGCGCGCCGGAAAAACGCTGGTGCGTTTCTCGACGGTGATTCTGTTCACCGCGGTAACCGATTTGTAAAATAGATTGTGTAATCAAAGGAAGGAGCGTAGGTCATGCAGGGCACGGAGATCGATCGGGACGAAGAGATTCGTCAGCTAGCTTATAGAATTTGGCAGGAAGCGGGGTGTCCAAACGGATCCGATCTTCAGCACTGGCTGCAAGCCACGGAACTTTGGCGGGAAATCCATAGTCCGAAAAGTCGGCCCAAGCCAACCAAAGCGAAAAAGCCAAGACAGACTCGCACGCTAAAAAGTGAGCTCTAATTGCCGCCTGCGCGGCGATTTGATTGGTTGCAAGCGGAAGCGCATCGCGGACCAGTTGCTAACTACCAAGCCGCCAGCGTGACGTCTTTGTCTCGCTCCGAAGTTCTGCGGCGCTAGTGTCATGGGAGCAAATGTCGGAATCCAATTTTCGGCTCAATCATGAAACTTGGCGGGGCTCGATCAATTCGAAATCGATCTCGCTCCTAAACGCATTGATCTTCGCCACTCTCACGCGCACGTTGTCGCCCAAGCGAAACTTCTTGCCGTGGCGGCGGCCTTTGATCAGGTATTCTTTTTCGTAATAATCGTAGTCGTCGTCGGTGAGCGATGACAGTTTTACCAGGCCTTCGATGAAGTAGTCGTCGAGTTCCACGAACAGGCCGAATTTAACCAGGCTGTTGACGAAGCCGTTAAACTCCTCGCCCATCTTGGTCATCATGAACTGGGCTTTTTTCAAACTGACCATCTCGCGCTCGGCGTCCATGGCGTGGCGCTCGCGTTCGGAGGTGTGTTTGCCGGACTCCTGCAAAGTGCGCAGCAGATCGGCGCGTTCCTTGGGTTTGAGCTTTTCTCCGCCCAGGACGCGGGCGAGCATGCGATGGACGATCAGATCGGGATAGCGGCGGATCGGCGAGGTGAAGTGGGTGTAGCACGCCGACGCTAGGCCGAAGTGGCCGATATTCTCGGGCTGATAAACCGCCTGTTTCATCGAGCGCAACAGCACGCGGTTGATCACCCGCTCTTCCGGTTTGCCGCGGGCGGATTCCAACAGCCGCTGAATCTCCAGCGGCGGCAGGTTCTCTTTATCCTGGGGCAGACGATAGCCCAGGCTCAGGAGAAAAGGCTCCAGGGCTTCGAGCGCGACTTCGTCCGGCCCGGCATGAACACGATAGAGCGTGGGAAAATCTTTGGCCGTGAGCTCGCGCGCCACCGCTTCGTTGGCGGCGATCATGAATTCTTCAATGATCCGGTGGGCGATATTGCGCTCGGCGCGGACGATGTCTTCCGGCAAGCCTTGCAGGTCGAGGACGATCTCGGCCTCCGGCAGATCGAAATCGAGATTGCCGCGCGCTTTGCGGTTGGCAAAGATCGCCAGCGCCAGCTCTTCCATCAGTTTGAAGCCGTCCACCAGATCCCGATAATTCTCCAGACATTCGGGATCTTGGTCGACCAGGATGCGCCGGACATTGGTGTAAGTCATGCGCGCGTGGCTTGTGATCACCGAGTCGAAGAAGCGGCTGCGGATCGCTTCGCCTTTGCCGTTGAATTCGATCCAGGCGGTTTTGGTCAGACGCTCTTCATCGGGATTCAAACTACAGATGCCGTTGGACAGCGCTTCGGGCAACATCGGAATCGCTCGGTCGGGAAAGTAGACGCTGGTGGCGCGAGCATAGGCTTCTTGGTCGAGCGCCGTCTCCGGGCGGACATAGTGGGCGACGTCGGCGATGGAGACGAAAAGCTCGTAGCCTTGGCCCTTGCGCCGTACGTAGACGGCGTCGTCGAAGTCGCGGGCGTTCTCGCCGTCGATGGTGACGATGGGCAATTCACGCAGATCTTCGCGCCGGGCGATTTCTGCCGCGTTGATTTCATAGGCGGCATTTTTTACTTCGCGATGCACTTCCGGTGGAAAGCTCAGCGGCAGGCCGAAGCGGAAGATAATCGATTGCGCCTGCACCTCGGGATCGTTAGGGTCGCCCATGACTTGCACGACGGTGGCTTCCGGCGGCGATCATGGCGCTGCCGAAGCGGCTGATCTCGGCGGCGATGACTTTGCCTTCCGTCAATTTCGCGCCGGCGCCCTTGAGCGGCATGGCGCCGATGCGCGCGTCCATCGGGATCAAGAACGCGCGACCGTCGATCTTCTCGTAGGTGCCGAGCAAACGTTTTTGACCGCGCTCGATGACTTGGACGATATGGGCTTCGCTGCCGCCGCGCGCTTTACGGTCGATGCGCACCAACACTTGATCGCCATGCATGACCCGGCGCATCTCGCGGCGGTTCAAGTAAACATCGTCTGCGTCCTTATCCTCCAGGATAAGAAAGCCGTAGCCGTCGGGGTGGGCATGGACGCGGCCGCGCAGGAGATTCTGCCGGTCGGGTAGGGCGTAATGATTTTTCTTGAGCCGGACGACGCGGCCGTCGCGGCAGAGTTGGCGCAGGGCGTCGATGACTGCCTGTAAATCGCCGCGTTCGAAGCCGGCGCGCCGTTGCAGCTCGGCCGGCGTAAAGCGGGCGCGCGGCTGTTTGTTGAGCAGACCGAGGATTTTTTCTTGTGCGTTGCCGGTCATAGGTGTTGCGCGAGCTTCTACTGGAATCCGCGGGATTTCAATCTCCTGGTTTCGAGTGGTTGTCGAAGGTTCGCTTTTTATTCGAATGTAGGATGGGTTGAGCAGCCGCGATACCCATCATCCCCCGACGGTGGGTATCGGCGCGGTACGCCTCCACCCACCCTACAACTATGCTTAAAGCTTGTTTGTTTCGGTCCGCTGCCGCAAACGTCGTGACGAGGTTGTTCATTCGACAGTCCGAAAAGATTTTTTGGCTACGCTTCGAAATGACGGCCTGCGGAAATTATTTTTGCACCGCTGTCATCGCCTCGGCTAACTCCACCATGAACCAATCGTCGGTCAGATCGGCGGGCCGGGGTATTTCCGCCAGCGGGATATCTTGTTTGAGCGAGTCGATGATCGCGCGCGCGGCGTCGACAAAGTCGGGCATCGCCAGCAGCACGATGATCGATTTCTTCCGGTCCACCGTGCGAATGATGCCGACTTCTTCGTAGGACTCGAAGATGAATTTGATATAGGCGATATGCTCGGGGGCGATCTCTAAATAGATTTCTTGCAAATCCATGGCGGTTCCGATTAGCGGTTGAGGAAGCGATCCAGGGTGTCGGGGAGCCAGCCCTTTTCTTCCTTGGGCGGGCGGTCGTCGCCGCTGTCGCGATCTTTAGCGCGCGGCTGGGGGCCGCGCAATACTTGGCTCAAGTTGCGGTTCTCGATGCGAATCCTGACGTTGGGTAGGGTGCCGTCGATGCGAAACGGGATCGCCAAACGGCCGCGCCGGTCCAGGATGTGGCGGATCCAGCGATAGTCCCGTTGGATTTCCTGGGTCAAGCCCAGCGACAGCACCAACAGGCCGTTCCATCGAGTGGTACGATCCAAGGCGAACCAGCCGGCGCCGGTGACGGTATAGTCCGGGGTCGAGAGGATCAAGTTGGCGCTACTGATGCGGCCATTCTCGACGGTGAAATTGGACTTGAAGGTGTCGAAGCGGGTGTCGTTATTTTTGGCGAGCTCGATCAGGGCGGCCGGCAGGCGCGCCTTGGCCTCCGCCGAGACGCTGGAGCCGCTGCCGCGCAGGAGCAGCTGTGACAATAAATTAAAGTCCTTGATGACACCGCGCTGGATCGTCGTATCGCCGGCTGCCCTGAGCGATTGCGCCAGCGTGTCGCTCTTTCCCAGCATCACATCGTATTGCGTTTGGCCGCTGATGTTGCCGTCGAGACGATCTTTGAGCAGCGGCAAGAAGCTCGCGAGCAACGGCCGCAAGTCGGCGGCTTTGATTTCCAATACGCCCTGCAAGCGCGCGCTATTTGCTCCTGCGGACGCTGTTTGGAAGCCATCCGAGCGAAACCAGCCCTGGGCGGCGCGAAAAGTCAGGTCCTTAAAATGCAGCCCGGCCGCCGACCACGAGAAGGCCGAGCGAAAATCGCTCATGGCAAAGCCGTTGAAGTTTCCCTGCAGTGCTGCCGCATCGCCGGCGATGCTTAACGCATCATCTTGAGTTTGCGCCCGTCCCTTGACGCTCAACTGCTGCAGGCGCAGCGGCTGGGAGATCGCCAAAGCCGGCACATCGGCTAAGTCGAGCTCCGGGGCGGTTAGTTGGTAATCGAGCTTTGGCTCGGCAAGGTTCGGCATGATACCGGTGAGCGAGAGCTGCGCGCCGCCCAACCGGAAACCTGCGCGCTCGATGCGCGCTTGCTGGCCCAGGAAAGTCACCTGCCCGTTCAATTGCTCGATCTTGCCGCGGTTGCCTCTGCCGTGGATTTCGCCATTGGCGATGGTCACTTGGCCATCGATATGCCAATTCGTTGGCGCCCCTGCCGGCGCCCGTTCGATGGCGAGATGCCAGCTGGCGCGGCCGGATTTTGCCGTGACGGTGCCGTTACTGAGCGGTGTCCAGAGCGCGAGAGGAGCGTCTTCGGCGCGCAATTTTAAATACAACCGGGGCGCGTCGATGTCTTGCACCACACCGGCAAATACCGTCTTGGCCGCGCCAAGGGTGAGCTCGGATTCGTGAATCGTCAGACGCTGGTTGCGGCGCGACAGCCGCGCTTTGATCTCTGCCGGGCGTTTGGCCGGTTTGCGCAGCCAGTCGCCGTAGCGGACTTCGCTATTTTCAGCGCGTAACAGCGCGCCGATGCGCAGATGATTCCAGGTGCCTGCGAAACGGCTGTAAAGGCTGACAGTGCCCTCGGTGACCAAGGCTTCGGGCAGGTTGTCGCGCAATGCCGGCAACAGGCGCGCCCGGCTGAGCGCCAAAGGATCGATTTTCACTTGCCCGTCGAGCTTAGCGTCGCTCCAGGTGCGTTGCTCGGTAAACTCCATCTTGCCGGTGATGATGGCGTTATAGTCGGAGGAACCGAACAGCGGGATTTTTAATGTAATGTTGTCAAGCCGCGGCTGCAGCAGGCTGCCGCCGGCTTGGGCTTGGAGCGCCATCGGGCCGGTGACATCGATCTCCTGCGGGACTCTTTCGCGCAGACCGGCGAAGGCGCGCAGGACCATCGGCGCGTGCAGCGAATCGAATTGAATCTTCAGATCCATGCCGCGCTGATACCAACTTTGATCCGCTTTGGCGCGGTGCAGCAGGCCCTCGATGCGCAGGTCTTGGCCGAGGCCCTCGGTCAGCGCTGCCGCCATGCGCACGCGAGTGGGCTCCTCGAGATCGAGGCCGCGCACCTGCAACTCGATGCCGCGCAGGTGCAGCTCGGCGGGATCCTTGACCGTGCGGTCGAGATAAATGATTCGGCCGTCGTCGACGCGGAGCTCGTCGATGGCAAAGCGCACGCTACTTTGACGGCGCTCGCCCGGCGCGCCAGACCGGCGACTGGGTATCCCGCCCAACTCTCTTCTTCGGCTGGCGAGCATACTGAGATTGAGCAGGCCGGTTTCGTCGGTGATGATTTGCATTTCCGGTCCGACAAAAGTGACGGAATCGATGACGATGCGGCCGGTAAAGAGTTGGCGCAGACTGATGCCGAGGATGAGTTCGCGCGCTTTCAAGATCGGCGTGGCGGCAAAGCGGCTGTCGTCGGCCAGGCGAAATTCGCGCACGACGAATCCCGGCAGCCACAAGAGCCGGACATCGAGGCCGTCGAAGTGCACGCTATCGCCGAGCAGGTGACGCAGTTCCAACTGCACCTGTTCGCGGTGCTTGTCGGCGAGTTGCTTGAAATGGCTGCCGAGGCCGATGACCGCGGCAGTTAGTAGGACGGCGACGGCGATGGTGATTTTGCGCAGGTTGGTCATGGCGCCGGCGTGAACAGGCCAGCAGGGTGCAGTCGGCTGATTAAAAGCATCGCCGCCAAGCACGAAGCGTTGATTGACATCGCGGCGCTGGATGATAACCGTAGGCGCGCCCGGCTGGCGGCAATACGTGAGGAGCGCGCGGTTAAGCTCAATTCACTCGTTCGACGATGGTGGCGATGCCCTGGCCGACGCCGATGCACATGGTCGCCAGGCCGTAACGGCTGCCGCGTTTATTCATTTCATGCACTAGGGTCGTCATCATGCGCGCGCCGCTGCAGCCGAGCGGATGGCCCAGGGCGATGGCGCCGCCGTTGACGTTGAGCCGGTTCAAATCGATGCCCAACTCGCGGCAGCAAGCCAAGACCTGGGAGGCAAAGGCTTCGTTCAACTCGACGAGATCGATCTGATCGATGGTCAGACCGGCGCGCTTCAAGGCTTTTTGCGTCGCCGGAATCGGCCCGATGCCCATGAAGTTCGGATGCACTCCGGCGGCGGCCGAGGCGACGATGCGCGCCAGCGGTTTGAGTTTCAACTGTTCGGCCTTTTGCGGTGTCGTGATCAGCAGCGCCGCGGCGCCGTCGGAAAGCGGCGAGGAATTCCCCGCCGTGACGCTGCCGCCCTTTTTGAAAGCCGGTTGGAGACCCGCGAGGATTTCCAACGTCGTGTCGGAACGCGGCCCTTCATCTTTGTCATGCACCAGCGGCGCGCCTTTGCGCTGGGGAATTTCGAAGGGGATGATTTCGTCTTTGAGCCGGCCGTCTTTTTGCGCCCGCAACGCTTTCTGATGGCTCGCCAGCGCGAGCTTGTCTTGATCTTCACGGTTGATGTTATGTTTCTCGGCGACATTCTCGGCGGTCTCGCCATTATTGATCAGCGAATAGAGTTCGCCCATGCGCTTGTTGGGAAAGCGCCAACCCAGCGAGCTGTCGTACATGTGAATATCGCCGCGTTGAAACGGGTTCGCCGGTTTGCCCATGACCCAGGGGCCGCGGGTCATGCTTTCGACGCCGCCGGCGACGAACAGGTCGCCGTGATCGGTTTCCACCGCGCGGCCCGCCTGATTGATCGCTTCGAGGCCGGAGCCGCAGAGACGATTGATAGTTGCGCCGGGAACCGTGTAGGGCAGACCGGCGAGCAGGGAAGCGTTGTGCGCGACGTTGCGCGAGTCTTCGCCGGCTTGATTGGTGCAGCCGAAGTAGACGTCTTCGATCTCGTCTTTATTGATGCCGGTCTTTTCGACCATCTTGCCGATGATGTAGGCGGCGAGGTCGTCGGTGCGAACGTCTTTGAAAATCCCGCTATGGCGGCCCATAGGCGTGCGCACTGCTTCAACGATGACTGCTTCTCTCATGATTTCACCTGACTTTCGTTATGCGAATAAAATCCTCTGCCGCTGGTTTCACCGAGATAGCCGGCGGTGACGAGTTTCTTAAGCAAAGTAGCCGGCCGGTAACGGTCGTCGCCGGTTTCCCTTTGCAGTCCTTCGAGGACGGCGAGAATATCGTCGAGGCCGATTTGATCGGCCCAGCGCAGCGGCCCCTGGGGATAGTTCACGCCCAGACGCATGGCGATGTCGATCTCGTCGGCGCTAGCGACGCCTTCGTCCAAGCTGCGCGCCGCTTCGTTGACGATCAAACTCAAAATCCGCGGAAAGATCAGTCCGGCGGTATCCTTGACGCGCACGGCGTCTTTGCCGAGGTTCTTGAACAACTGCTCGGTCTGCTCCACCGACTTATCTAACGTGCGCAAGCCGGCGCCGAGCTCGACCAATTTGCGATCCTTCAACGGATAGAATGTCGCGAAGCCGACGAACCGCTCAGGTTTTTTTATCCATGAGGCCATCAAGGTCGTGGAAAACCGCAGGCAGGAGCTGACAATGATCCCCGGCGCCGGGAGCGAGGCGTCGAGGCGCTGCAAGACTGCGCGCTTTTTGTCTTCGCTGCCGTTCTCGGTATCGATGACGAACTGGGTGGTCGGCGCAATGGCGGTGGCGTCGTGCAACTGCGCGACGTCGAATCCTTTCTCCCGTCCCAAGGCGACTAATTCATCGGCCAATCGGCCTTTGCCGATGACCGCAAGACTACTTTTTGTCATAGCTGTAAAAACCCCGTCCGGTCTTGCGCCCGAGATTGCCGCCGGCGACCATGCGTTGCTGGATCGGGCTCGGGCGAAAGCGCGGATCTTCGAAGAACGAGCGATAGAGCGACTCGGTGGCGGCGAAGTTGATGTCGTTGCCGATCAAGTCCATCAGCTCGAACGGCCCCATGCGAAAGTTGCCGGCTTCCTTCATGATCCGGTCGATGGTTTCCACCGAAGCGTTGCCGTCGCCGAGCACGCGCAACCCTTCGTTGTAAAATGGCCGGGCGACCCGGTTGACGATGAAACCCGGCGTGTCCTTGGCGCGCGCCGGCGATTTACCCATCGCTTTCATGAGCGCGGTGGCTTTGTCCATGCTCTCGTCACTGGTGTGGTCGCCCTGGATGACTTCGACCAAGGCCATGAGCGGCGGCGGATTGAAAAAATGCAGTCCGAGCACGCGCTCCTGATGCTGCGCTGAGGCGGCGATGGCGGTGACGTTGAAAGATGAAGTATTGGTCGCCAGCAAAGTTTCCGGGCCGCAGATGGCGTCCAACTGCTTGAAGATGTCGCGCTTGAGTTCGAGCTTTTCCGGTGCCGCCTCGATCACCAGCGCGCTCCCCTTAGTATCATCGAGGCTGGTGCTGGTGTGAAACCGGTCGAGAGTTTCATTTTCTTGCTCCGCGCTGATCTTGCCGCGCTCGCGGCTGCCTTGGAGAAAACTTTTGATTTTCCCCATGCCCCCGTCGATAAACTCTTGCTTGATATCGTAGAGGAGGGTTTGGAAGCCGGCTTGGGCGGCGACCTGGGCGATGCCCGCGCCCATGGTGCCGGCGCCGAGTATGGCGATTTTTTCAGTCGAGTTAGCCATGGGTTTTTTGCTGCGGGTTGCGAGTTTAGGGTTTCGGGTTCTCACTCAAAACAGGGTGACGCGAACCCGGAAACGATTGCAATTCTTTGCCGGTAAACACCGGCGGGCGTTTTTCCAAGAACGCTTTCACGCCTTCGTCATAGTCGCTGCTGCGGCCGGCGATTTCCTGTAAGTTTGCTTCGTACTCGAGATCGGCTTCGACGTTGGGTAAATTGCCATGGTTGACCGCGCGTTTGATCAGGCCGATGCCGCGCGGCGCTTTGGCTATCTGTTCGGCAATCGCTCGTGCCGACGCTGCGAATTCCGCCGCTGGAAAGACGCGCGCCACCAGGCCGATGCGCTGGGCTTCCTTGGCGTCAACGGTGTCGCCCAATAATAATAATTCCATCGCTTTGCTCAGTCCGACCAGCCGGGTGAGGATAAAACTGCCGCCGGAGTCGGGCGCCAGGCCGACGCGCACGAAGGATTGAATGAACTTGGCTTCCTCCGAGGCCACTCGCAGATCGCAGGCCAAGGCGAAGTTGCAGCCGGCGCCGGCGGCAACGCCATTGACCGCGGCGATGACGATCTTCTCCATGGCGCGAATCTGCCGGATCATCGGATTGTACTTTTCCCGCAGCGACGCGCCCAACGAACCTTTTTGCTCGGGTGTGCGGCCTTTCAAATCCTGGCCGGCACAAAAGGCCCGGCCCGCGCCGGTGATCATGAAGCAGCGAACTTCCTTGTCCCGTTCGCCGTCGCGCAGCGCTTCGAGCACTTCTTTGTTCATCTGCGGCACGAAGGCGTTGAGCGCCTGGGGCCGGTTGAGCGTGATCGTCGCCACGCCGTTCTGCTTGTCGTAAATGATCGTTTCGTTGGCCACTTTAGTTGAATTCCGTTGTTACCGTCCGGGCAGCCACAGGGGGCTGCCCCTACTTGCCGGTGAATTCGGCTTTGCGCTTTTCGAGAAATGCCTTCATGCCTTCGCTGCGGTCTGCCGAGGCGAACAATAGATAAAATGCCTTGCGCTCGAACTCCAAGCCTTCGTCGAGGCCGGTGTTGGCCGATTTCAACACCGCTTCCTTGGCGGCTTTGACCGCCAGCTGGGGTTTTGCGGCAATTTTTTTGGCGATGTTCAGCGCTTCTTCGAGACAGAGTTCGGCGGGAACCACCCGGTTGACCAGGCCCAAGCGCTCGGCGTCGTTGGCGCTAAGCATATCGCCGGTGAGCACCAGCTCCATGGCGCGATGCTTGCCCAACAAGTGCGTCAGCCGTTGGGTGCCGCCGCTGCCGGGAATGATTCCCAGGTTGACTTCGGGCTGGCCGAAGCGGGCGTTCTCGGCGGCGACGATGATGTCGCAGCTCATCGCCAGCTCGCAGCCGCCGCCCAGGGCAAAGCCGATCACCGCGGCGATCACCGGCTTGGCGATCTTATTGATCTTGTCGCGATAGGCCAAGCGCTCCTGAACCATGGCGTCGAAGGGGCCTTTGTCGGCCATTTCCTTGATGTCGGCACCGGCGGCGAAGACTTTGTCGCCGCCGGTGACGACCATGACGCGGACGTCGGGATCTTGGTCGAGCTCCTGCATGGCCAACGAAAGGTCTTTGACCAGGCCGTAGGACAGCGCATTGAGAGCTTGCGGACGGTTCAAAGTAACCACGGCGATGGCGCCGTCTTTGGCGACGATGACGTTTTCGTAATTCATCTTATTTGAGCTTAAAGACATACACCATGGTAGGTGTCGATTCAAGAAAAGCGCCACTGCGTTGGAGGTTGAAGCCGCAACCGAAAAGAAGATGGCCGCAAAGAACGCAAAGGGCGCAAAAAAAAGTAGGGGCGGGTTGGAAACCCGCCCTCTTGGCTTTGGCGCATCGAGAAATTTGCCCAAGTCGCGCAATTATCTCGGAGAGTAGTACACGCTTTTTCCCAGACTGGGCTGGGACAAAGAGGTTCGCCTGTCGGCGAACAGCCGCAACCGAAACTCGGAATATCTCTCGCAAAGACGCCAAGGCCGCAGAGGTGACGGGCGATGCCCGTCATCCCGAGGGGACACGAGGGATCGAGGAAAGATTTCTCCCAAGGGTCGAAATGACAGTAGGGGCGATTCATGAATCTGCCGCTACCTTTGCGCCTTGGCGAGAGGAATATCCGAATCAGAGGGGTTCATCGATCACCGAACATTTGCGCAGGCAGCACGCTATGACAAACATGCTGGTGTTAGTTCTCAGATAGCAATACGAAGGACACGAAGGCTTCAGAATATTGACATTCCGAACTTCGTGCTCTTCGTGTCCTTCGTGGTGAGTAGTTTCTTTCTTATGAGGCAGTGCTACACCTGAGCTCGCTGTCATTTGACAGCCCGGAATCGATTTGCAAGTATTCGTGCAGCCATGTCCAGCCGCGCCGAACCCGCCACCCGTCATTACGACGAAAAGCTCCAGTTGATTCTCAAGAGCGCGGCGAAGATTTTCGCCGAGAAAGGCTTTCATCACACTTCGGTGCGCGATATTTCGCGCGCCACCAGGATGAGTTTGTCGGGGCTGTATTATTACTTCACGACCAAGGAAGAGCTGCTCTATCTGATTCAAGAACGCTGCTTCGTCACCTTGCTCGAACACTGGGAACAGATCGACAGGCCGGACTCGGACGTGCGCGGGCGGATACGCGCCTTCGCCGAAAATCATCTGGGGTTTTTTCTGCACAACATGCCGGAGATGAAAGTCATGGCCCATGAGGACGAATCGCTGACCGGCGAGTTCGACGTCAAGATCCTCGTGCTCAAGCGCCGCTATGTCAAAGTGATCATGGATTTGCTCGGCGAGTTGCAAGACAAAGCCGGCGCCAGGGGCATCGATCTGCGGCTGGCGACCTTTTCGCTCTTCGGCATGATGAACTGGATCTACACCTGGTACCAGCCCAAGCGCGATCTGCCGTTCCCGCAGCTGATCGAGCAGATGTTGCGGATCTATTTTTTTGGCCTGCTCAAGGCTGGCAGCGCAGAAGAGTCCTGGTTTACCGCGGCGGCGCCGGCCAATGCCAAGGATGGATTTTCCCTTTGGCAGAACATACCTTGAGATGGCAAGGGAAAAGTAAAAAGCCAAAAAGCAAAACTAAGCAGACCGTAGAACCGAGTTAAATTCGCTTGGAGTTGTTATGAGTTTGTTGCGCATCGGCGACCAGGCGCCGGATTTCAAAGTTAAAGGAATCCTGCGCGATCGGGTTAGCGAGTATTCTCTCACCGCCAGCAAAGGCAAATGGCTCGTGCTGTTTTTCTATCCGGCGGACTTTACGTTTATCTGTCCGACCGAAGTTACCGGTTTCAGCAAAGCCGTGAAAGATTTCGCCGCCGAAGATGCCTTGGTGTGGGGCGTGAGTGTCGATTCCATCGACAGTCATAAGTCTTGGTCCGCAGAGTTGGGCGGTTTGGACTCTCCGCTGCTGAGCGATGAAACGAAGACGTTGAGCAGCGCTTACGGCGTGCTCGATGAAAAAGCCGGCGTGGCCTTGCGCGCGACGTTCATCGTCAATCCGATCGGCGTCATCTGCTATCAAGTCGTCAGCCACGTCAACGTCGGGCGCAGCGTCGAAGAAACCTTGCGGGTGCTCAAAGCGCTGCGAACCGAACGGCTCTGTCCGTCGGACTGGAAACCTGGGGAAGCGACCGGGGATTTGGCGCTGAAATATTGATCAAGGCAAAAGGAAAAAGTAAAAAGGCAAAAATTCAAGAGCCAAGTCACATTAACGTGATCTCTCTCGTTCAGATTTGCCTTTTTACATTTTACCTTTTCAATTTTTTAAATGTCTCTCGACGCCATTCAGCAAAAAAAGCAGGTCATCGAAAGCCGCGCGCGCATTCGCGAGTTTGTCTTCGGCATCCAGGACGGCCTGATCAGCACCGTCGGTCTGCTCGCCGGCATCCAAAGCGCGACCGAAAGCAATCTCGTGGTCATCGTCACCGGCTTCACCGCGATGTTTTCCGGCGCGATCTCCATGGCCACCGGTTCCTATCTTTCCTCCGGCGCGCAAAAAGACATTTTCGACAAGGAGCTGGTCGACGCGGAAAAGCTCGCCGAGCGCGAACCCTACATCGCGGCGGAGGGATTGCTAAAAGCCCTCGGCGAGGAAGGGCTGAGCAAGGAACAGAGCTACCGCATGGTGAAAGTGCTGCTCGCCGAACGCAACGTTTTCATGCGCACCTTTCAAGAAAAAGTTTTCGGTCTGGGCAGCGCGGAGATCAATCAGCCGTTTAAGGCGGCACTCGTGATGGGACTCTCGTTCATCGTCGGCGCGATCATCCCGATCGTGCCGTTTATCGCCATGAGCGGGAGCGCGGCGCTCTACCTGTCGGTTTTCTTGAGCGCAGTTACGCTGTTTGTCGTCGGCGCCTTCAAAGGCCAGCTCGCCGGCCAGTCCATGCTGGTTTCCGGCACAAAGTTCTTTGGGGTCGCGGTAAGCGCTGCCGGCTTGGGTTATCTGATCGGTCTCGCCGTGCAGTGGTTCTTCCCGGGGATTTCAATTCCGGCTGCGTAAATCTTGCCCTCACCCTTCCCTCTCCCATCGGAATGACGAATGGGCGAGGGTTAAGATCACCCTTCGATCAAACTGCGCAGCAGCGTCAAATTTTCCCGGTCTTCCTTCAAGTCCGGTCCCTTCGGGGTTTCCAAGCACATGGGCAGGCCCCAGAAGCGTCGGTCGTTCATTAACAATCTAAAGGCTTCGACGCCGATGAAGCCCTGGCCGATATGTTCGTGGCGGTCGACCCGGGAGTGGAATTCTTTTTTCGAATCGTTCAAATGAAACGCCGCCAGCAGCTCGATGCCGATGGTTTGGTCGAACTCGGCAAACGTCCGCTCGTAGCCTTCTTTGGTGCGAATGTCGTAACCGGCGGCGAAGGCGTGTTCGGTGTCGAAACAGACGCGCAGCCGTTCGTTCTCTTTCGTGGCATCCATCATGTCGCCGATCTGCTCGAAGCGATAGCCCAGGTTGGAACCCTGGCCGGCGGTGATTTCCAGCGTGACCTTGACCTGCGAAGCCGGGGCAGGCTTGGTGAATTTCGTCCAACGACTTGGCAATGGTCTTGATGCCTTCGAGTTCACCGGCGCCGACATGGGCGCCGGGGTGGGCGATCAAGTTCGACACGCCGAGAACTTCGCAGCGTTCCATTTCGTCGATGAAGGCGCCGACGGAGCGCTTGCGCAAGGCCGGGTCGGGGGAGCCGAGATTGAGCAAATAGGAATCGTGGGCGACCACCGACGCGATGCCGGTTTCTTTGCGGTTGGCGTGGAACTGGGCGATTTCGTCCTTGCTCAACGGTTTTGACGCCCACTGGCGCGACGACTTGGTGAAAATCTGAATCGCCTCGCAGGCGACCTTCTGGCCTTCGAGAAAGGCGTTGCCGACGCCGCCGGCGATGGACATGTGGGCGCCGAGTAACGGGCCGCGTGGTCTTTCTTTCGTCTTCATAACGTTTTGAACACCTTGAACGATTTGAACTGTTTGAACGAGTTAGAGACGCGGCCCTGGTTCAAGCCGTTCAAATCGTTCAAAACGTTCAAGTCGTTTCGGATTAGCTCATGAAATGTCTTTTCTCTACCAGCGGCAGCGAAATACTGCCGGCGCTGAGCAGTTTGTCGTGGAATTCGCATAGGTTGAATTTGCCGCCCAAGCGTTTTTGTTCTTGATCGCGCAGGCGGTTGATGATCGACCAGCCCAATGCGTAGCCCATCGGCACGGACGGCGATTGGCTGTACCAGTTCAAATCGCCGCAGGCTTGCTCGCGCGGGAAGTGCAGTTCGCGCACCATTAGGTCCGCCGCTTCGTCGTAGCTGAGCTTGCCGGTCTGGGTCTTGACGTCGATGATGATTCGCAAGGCGCGCCAGAGGCGGTCTTTGAGCATGACGAAGCGGTGTTGCTTGGATTTCAAAAAGCCCTGCTCCTGCATCAATTGCTCGCAGTAAAGCGCCCAGCCTTCGTAAAACACCGAAGACTCGTTCATCAAGCGCGGCAAGGTTGCCGCGGTCGGCGTGCAGTTGGCGATGGAAAATTGCAGGTGATGGCCCGGATAGCTTTCATGCACCGAGGTGTTTTCGAGGCCGACGTAGTTGTGCTCGCGCAGTAGATCGTCGCTCGCCACTGGCGTGACATAATAATAGCCCACCTGATTGGGATCTTTGGGCGACGGCGAGAGATAGGCGGCGAAGGGAATCTCGTGGCGGCGGAACACCGGCGTGTGGACGACGTGGAGCTCTTCCTTGGCGGGAAAGCTGACCAGCTTTTTATCGCGCACGAATTCGCGCGCCGCGCTCATCGCCTGGTCGTAGACGGATAGTATGGCATCACTGGACGGGTGGTTTTCCTGGATCGCTCTTGCCGCTGCTTCGACGCCCTTGCCCGGCGCCAGCTCATCGGCGAGCGCTTCGAGCTCGAGCTTGGTCTTGGCGAAAAGGCTCTCGCCGAAAGCGAGCAGGCTGTGCGCGTCGTGATCGAGGAAGTGTTTCTTCTTCAATAGCAGATTGAAATGCTCTTCGCCGACGGCGTAGCTGGCGTTGCTGCGCGGCAGCAGATGGCGTTCGAGAAAGCTGGCGAAATCATTGAGCGCGCTCTTGGCCTTTTCGATGGCGGCAGCGAGCGTGTTCGCGTCTATGGCCGCGGCTTGCACTTTCGGATGCTCGGCCAGGCTGTCGAGAAAGCTGATGCCGCCCTTGGCGCCTTCGATGGCGTTCTCGGTCCAGAGCTTGGGCGGATTGGCGTCTTTGCGGTTTAGGTTGGTAATGCCCTGCTGGATCAGCGCCGGCGTGCGATCGAGACGGCTCAGCAAGTTGCCGGCGAGATCGTTGGTCGCCCGCACCGTGAGAATATAAATCGCCTCGGTGGGCGAGTAGGTGTCCGGTTGTTTGAGACGATAGTCTTCCTTGGCATGCTCATAGCTCTGTATCGTCAACCGGCCTTCGAGCAGGGCGTAGTCGATGGCCTCATCGGCAGTCAATTCCACTGGGGAAATTTCGCCCAGCTTGCGCAGCGACTCTTTGACAAAAATCTTCTCGGCTTTGTAGCTTTTGTCCGAGTAATCGTTGAGCAGGTGATCGTAACCTTCGATGCCGTAATAGATGGCGTCGGTGGGATGGAGTTCGAAGTATTGTTTGAAATAGCGGGTCGAGAATTCGCCGAACTTGGACATGCAGCTGGAATAGCATCTAAATCGCTGGCGCGCAATTTTCCGCCGGCGTGGTTGGCTCAGGCGCGTGGATTAGCGTCTGACTTGAGCGGGACGGTCCAAAACGACATTGGTGATCGCCGGGGATTTTTCCAAGACGATCAAGGCGTCGACGCCGACGCGCAGCGCGATGCCGGGAATCTTGCCGTAGAGCCGCATGACCTTATAGCGCGTGCCGGCCAACTCGGCGAGCAGGTAACTCTGCGTGCTATGGATCGCGTGTCGTTGCAACGCCCATAGTTCTTCGCTCAGTCCTTCTTCATGCTGCCAGGGTGTGCGCAAGCCCGCCAGCACGAGCACCGTGCCGTCGAGCGCCGCGCGGGTGAAAAGAGTGGACGGCACTTTTTCGCTGCTCGCGAGGTCGGCCGCGGTGGCGCGCGGCGAAGCATTGCGATTCGTGCGGCGGCATCGCGGCGCCAGCGGGGCGGTCGAGCAAAACATTGGTGACGATCGGCAGTCGCGCCAGTTCCGCCAAAGCCTCGGCGCCGACTTCCAAAGCGATGCCGGGAATCTCCTGATACTGGCGCAAAACTTTGAAATTCTTGCCGGCCAGTTTATCCAAGAGGTCGTTTTGTATCGAGGCGATGGCGGTGCGCTGCGCGCGCAGCTCCTCTTGGCTCAAGCGGCTTTCCAGCTGCCATGGCACGGCCAAGCCGACCAGCACCAAGGCGCCGCCGTGAGCGGCGGTGTAATCGATCACGTCGCGGGGTATTTTACCGGAGGTCTCGGCCAGGGCGGATGCCGACATGAGAAATAGCAGGGCCGCGCAACAAGTCATCTTCAGCACCGGTTCCGAAGATTTTCGATCATAAAAGATCTCCGTCGGCGTTGGCTTATGCTTATGAACCGGTGTGCAGCAGGGCGGTTTCAATTCACGCTAGGATTCTACACAGGTTGCGTAGCCTCTGTCGAGGGGCTCGGGGCGGCTTCGCTGGCGATGGAGGGGCGATGAGAATGGCGAATGGACAATAGCGAATTGAAAATGTCGGGGAAGGGACTTTGGACTGCGCTTTTTGACGGTCTCCGTCATACCGGCGAAGACCGGCATCCAGGTGACGGACAGCGTCCGTCATACCGTTGAAGAACGGTATCCAGGTGGATGATGGGTGTGGATTCCGGCCCCGTATCCAGTACGGGGCAAGCTCTGCGCCGGAATGACGAAAATACGAAATGACTGCTAGCTTACTCCACGGGTAGTTTAGTTTCGCCCCGTTAGCTTTCTGCCTTGATCCAAGACGCCGAAGCTGCGCGGCGATGACGGCATGAGGAAACGAAAGCCGTCCTTTACCAAGCGCTCGATGTTTTTGCCGTCGGGGTGCGGGATGGCCGCAGGGGACGTTGTGTTCTTTGCAGATTTTCAAAATATTATTAATCGCGTCGGCGACCACGGGATGGTCGTAGTCGCGCGGGTGGCCGAGCTCCTGGCTCAAGTCGCCTTCGCCGATCAGGACCACGCCGATGCCGGGGACTTCTTTTAAAATCTTCGGCAGGTTTTCGATGGCGCGCATCTCTTCGCATTGGATGACGACCAGGACTTCGCCGTCGGGCGCCAGCGGCCAGACATCGGCGCGCTTGTAATATTCCTGCTGCGGCAATCCCCAATAGCGCGCGGCGCGCGCCGGCGCGTCGCCGCGAATGCCCGGCGGATGATATCTCGGCGCGCTCTTGAGTCGCGGATAGCGGCAGGCGCCGACGGCGTTGGCGGCTTCTTCGACGGAGCTGACATGGGGAAAGATGATGCCCATGACGCCGATGTCGAGGACTTGCTTGGCGATCCAGCTGTTCATTTCAATGCCGTTGGGCGGCACGCGCACCATCGGCGTGACCGCGGGCGCGAGGGTGCCGCCGGCGACGATCTGGCCGCGGTCGAGCATGAATTGCAGCGCATTGCGCAGGCCGGGGAAATCGAGCGGCGCATGTTCCATTTCAAAGGCGACGCCGTCGAGCTTGGTGCCCGCCATGGCGACGGCACTCTCTATATCTACCGGTGTGAAGGCGACGAAGGCGGTCTGGCCTTGTTCGAGGGCTTTGATTACGCCGTTTAGGCGGGGTATCTCTGACATAATGTTATAACTCCTTGAAGGCGTTCAAATCGTTCAAAAGGTTCAAGCCGTTCAAAACGTAAAACACCGGAATGGCCTGGCAGAGAAGTTTTGATCTCTCCGTGAAAGCTTGGTATAGCAAAGCGGTTTGAAGCTGACAATCCGTGCGATTGAAGTCTTGTATCTTGAAGTTCACTAGGAAGGATCCGATCCGACAGCGCTGTCCCGCTCTGCAACGTTTTGAACGGAGCGCAGCGGTTGAACGACTTGAACGTTTTGAACCTTTCGGAGGTTTGCTATGATCATCGACTCACACACGCACTTCACCACCGCGCCGCCGCAGCTGCAGGCGTACCGCGGCCAGCAGATCAGCAATCTTGCCAAGCCGATTCGCGCCAAGCTGCAAATCAGCGACGAAGAACTGGCGCGCTCCATGGCGGGGCAGTTCAAACGGATGGAGGAGTGCGGCATCGACCGGCTGTTGTTTTCGCCGCAGGCCGGCGCCATGGGCCATCACTTCGGCTCGCCGCTGGTGAGCCGCTACTGGACCGAGGCGTGCAACGATTTGATCGCGCGGGTCGCCAAGACCTGGCCCGACAAAGTCTCGCCGGTGTGCCAACTGCCGCAGTCGCCGGGCGTGAGCCCCAAAGAATGGGCCGACGAACTGGACCGCTGCGTCAAGGACTTGGGTTTCATCAGCTGCAACGTCAATCCCGATGTCGCCGGCGGAAAAGAACCGCTGACGCCGTCCATGGGCAGCGAGTGGTGGTATCCGCTGTGGGAGAAGATGGTGGCGCTCGACGTGCCGTGCACGGTGCATGCGAGCGCGTCGCTGAATCCGGCGATGCATCTGACCAATTCCTATTACATCGCCCATCACCATTCCGCCGCGGTGGAGATTCTCAAGTCGCGGGTGTTCAAGGATTTCCCCAAGCTGAAAATCATCATCCCCCATGGCGGCGGGGCGATCCCGTATCAGTGGAACCGCCAGCGCGGCCTGCATGTCCGGGAAGGATTGGAACCTTTCGAAGAGGCGGCGCGCCGAGTTTATTGGGACATGGCGATCTACGACAAAGAGTCGATGGAGCTGTTGATCAAGCGGGTCGGCGCCGATCGCGTCCTGTTCGCCACCGAAATGTTCGGCGCGGTCAACGCCGTCGATCCCGAGACCGGTCGAAACTTCGAAGATCTTGTGCCGATCTTCAAGTCCGTCGAGGGATTGAGCGAGCAGGATCGTTATAATATCACCGAGGGCAATGCGCGCACAGTGTTTTCGCGGCTGTTTACCGAGAAAAAGTGAAGGCTTCGCGCTTGAAATGAAGAACCTCGCCGCAAGCAGCGGGGTATGAAGAAAACGCACTTCGGGTGAACTGTAGGGTGGGTGGAGGCGCAAAGCGCCGATACCCACCGTTCGGAATGATGGGTATCGCTACCGCTCCACCCATCCTACATCGGAATCGTAGCGCAGCAAGCTGGGGCGGAATTAACCGCAGCGATTAAATCGGCTGTCTTGGAATTGATGGTGTCATCCTGAGCTGTGCGAAGGATCTTGTCTTCACTGTTACATAGGAAATCGAGGTTCCTCGCCTTTGGCTGAGAATGACAGCGCGTGCGTTTTCGCCGTTTAAATATCCGGTGTTCGGTCATGACCACGCGAGCAAAGTCATTACTCGCACTACTGTTATCGATGCTCCTGCCCGGACTGGGGCAAATCTATAATCAAGAACAGAAAAAAGGCTGGGTGATTTTTGCCTGCTGCTTGGTTCTGGGCATCGCTACTTTTTGGCTCACTGGTTTCAACGCTATTACCGCCGCGCTGGCTCTGCTGCTCCTCTGGTTGAGCGCCATCATCGACGCTTACAAAGTCGCTAAGTCTGCCGGCCACGCAGCGGAGTTTTATTACGCTAAGAGTTATGTGGTCGCCATGCTGCTGTTGGTCGGGCCGCTCGCGTTGCCGCTACTCTGGCAGAGTCCGAACTTTTCGAGCACAGCGCGGTGGCTATGGACGGTGATCGTGGTCGGCGCTGCGCTGCTGTTTGTCGTGACGCCCTATCTGTTGCAGTCGTTACTCGTGTAGAGGCTGCAAGCGTGCGACTAGTTAAATGTCTCAGCGCGGCCAGCCATGTTGCGATAGATCGATGGGATTGCCGTCCGGGTCGAGGATACGGTATTCGGCTTCGCGGTTGGGCGGGCGTCAGGCTGGACGGACAGGAAGAATCGGCTAGCTCGCTCGCCCCCGTTTCTCGGCGGGCTCAGGCTTCTGCGGGCGTCGCGCTTACAAGTTTTTGTCAAAAAAATTTCTCACCCGGCTCTGGTAATCGGCAGCTAGCTGACCATGGGCAAATTCTTCGTGAAACCAAAATTCGGCGCGGGGATTGTTTTTCAGCGCTTCTTGCAACGACCGCGCGTGGGAAAACGGTATCACGGCATCCGCCGACGAATGGATCAAGAGAATCGGCACCTTAGTATGGCGCACTCGTTCGGCTGGCGAGGCATCTCTTAGGTCGATGCCAAGAAAAAGCTTGGACCATAAACCGACAAGATAGGCGATGGGATAGTTGAGCACGGGAATTCTGAACAGCTCCAAAGCCATGTGCGCGAGGCTGCTGTAGCTCGATTCGGCAACGACCGCTTTGATCTCGGGAGCTTTCTCGATGGCCATCAAAGCCACAGCGCCGCCCATGGAAAATCCCCACACGCCCACTTCTTTGACGCCTCTGGTTTTGAGAAATTGCACGGCCGCCAGGAGATCCTCGACCTCTTTGGCGCCGGCTGTGGAATAGCTCCCTTCGCTTTGACCGAGATAGCGGAAATCGAACAACAGCAGGTTGAAATCGCCATGCAGAAACGCCAACGCAGGCAAGATGTTTCCCTTATCCGCAGGATAGCCATGGAGCAGGATCAAGGTCTTGTCGGTGGTTTTAGCGGATGGGATATGCCAGCCGCGCAGCAGGAGACCGTCCGCGGTTTTGAACGAGACGTCCTCATGATTCATTTTTAAGTCGCGCGGGGTGAGCGACGATATAATCTTCGGTGGGCGAATCGAAGTATAAAAACCCCAAAGGCTGATGACCAACAGAAATCCTGAGACGATAAGAACAACGCGGAGGGTGGCGCTCACAAAAAACTCATGGGTGTGGAAAATCCGTCAATGCGGCCAGCCATGCTGCGATAGATCGATGGGATTGCCGTCGGGGTCGAGGACGCGGTATTCGGCTTCGCGGTTGGGCGGCCGTTTCTTGACGTCCGTCGCCGCGCTCAGTCCCTTACAAGCCTCGCGCACGGCGGTGACATCTTCGACTTCGAAGCCGAAGTGGTTGATGCCGGTCTGAAGCTGCGGCCCTTCGATCTCCCGTTCCGGTCCGATGGGGATGATCGCCAAGTTGATATGGCCGTCGGTGAGATAGGTCGCCGTGCCGACGCCGTGAACGATCTTCAGGCCAAAGCCCTCGGTGTAAAACTTCACCAGCTTGTCCACGTCTTCGGTGAGTATCGCGATATGACGGATGCGTGCCATGAGGAGCCTCCTTAATTTCGGATTTTCTCCCGCAAAGGCGCTAAGCTCGCAAAGGTCGGAAGCGATAAACTTAGTAGCCAGCGGTCACTTCGCATTCAGAACTTCAAACTCTTCGGCAAATTTCTCCTGCTTCAACCTCTCGATGATCGAGCCGTCGGCGAACTCTTTGGGGTCGCGCTTTGGCGCGTCGGGAATCATGGAATCTGCAATGCCAAAAGAGTTTTCACACGCCGGCTGCAAGCCGCATCGCTCCTGCTATCGTCGCTTGGCCCCTCGCGTGCCGTGAATCGCGGGGAAACCGTCAGGATTCGGATCGTCGGCGCGGCGTAGAATAGCGACGCGCTGCTTCATCGCGGCGATCTCAGCGCTCTGTGAAGCGATGATCTCCTCGGCGAGCCGGCGGGTCAGCGGGTCTTTCCCGTGAATCAGCACCAAGCGCGCCATTTCTACCGCTCCTTCGTGGTGCGGGATCATCATCGACAGGAAATCAACGTCGGGATTGCCGGTGTATCCGGGAGCGTGCATGTCGTTCATCATTTTTTTCATGCCCGCATCCATTTCGCGCGCGAAGAGCTGCGTGCCCGCGGCAAGCTGGGCACTCTGGAGATTCCACGCTGCCGTGTTGATGCTGCGCGTAAGCGAGCTGCGCCATCGCGCCCAGGAGCGCGAGGGTCACGATCGTCGTTCTCATACAGTCCCCCCTCTAGGCGGTTTGGCTACGGGCGCCCGGGCGCACGTAAACGAGGTTGATGCTTTTCTTATTGCGCAGCTTGCCGGACGGGAGCGTAAGCTCGCCGAGAGGGATTTGCGCGATGAAACTTGGTTTGAGGGGGTCGCTGACATCGAAAGCAGTGCAAACCGTCTGCCCGGCGTTCGGCGTATTGGGCAGTTCATCTTGTTCGTGGGCGATGTAGAGCAGCGTGTTTTCGGGGTTAGTCCACATGCCAATGGGCTTCCCGCCCTTGGCTGAAAAAATTAGCGACGACCTTGCGGCTGCCCGGCGCCGCCGAGCGATCGACGATCGCAATCTGGCTCGACGCCGCTCCGCCGGGGCCGCCGTCGTCCACGCGGGCGAGCGACGCATAGACAACTTTACCTTTGGCATTCTCCACGAATTCAACGTGGTTGGGCCGGGCAAGCTTGCCGAGAGGAACGGTATCGACCAGCTTTGGCTCTTGAGTGACGGACCAGACCGACACGGCGTCGGCGAGCTTGTGCGACAGCCATACACTTTTGCCATCCGGCGGGGTCTTTTGAAACGGAGTGAAGGCGAAAGGGTCTTGTGCCTTGATATCGAGAAGCGCGCGGCGCTTTGGACGGCTGAAACCATCACGGCCGAAGTTGGCGTCAAATACTTCGAGTTGAGAAGCTTTCTGCGACACCACGAATGCGAGCTTGCCGTCTGCCGAGAACCAGACCTGGGCCGGACCGTTTAAACAGTTCACGTACATTCGCACGGCGCGGGATGCCACGCCGCGGGATTCTTTGATCGCGTTCGCCGTATCGAGAATGGCGATACGATTTTCGCCGCGGACCGTCACCCAGATTTCCTTGCCATTGCGGCTAAAGGTCGGTTCGTGGCTCGCGACCGACCATGACCCCGCTGGTTATGCGCTCGGCGTTGGTCTGCTCATTCGCTTGTGGGTTTGGCGTATTGCCGATGACTTTCATCGTTTCGAGATCGATCAGATAAACGTTGCTCGTGCCGCGCCCGGTGCAGGCCAAAAGCTTATTATCCGGCGATGGCGCGGCGCCGTGAATGTTGATGGCGCCGTGATACAACGGCTTGGTCACCATTGCGTAGGTGAGACGGAGTGACTCCTCCCGTAACCAGCCGGAACGGCGGGCGCGGGTCTTCGTCAAACGATGTGAGATTGATCGTCGCGGCAACCGTGTTCGTGTTTGGATCGATCACACTGAGCGTGTTGGAATCTTCGTTACAGATGACTTGGTTCGGCGCTTGTGCCGACTGTGCCCTGACCCATTGCCCGGTCCAATGGAAACGCTGCCAGCGCCGCCGCTGCGCTAACCTTGGTAATGAATTCGCGTCGGGTCCAGTCCGTCATCGTATCCTCTCCTAAGTGTCTTAAGATTGGCGCTGTTTAGCCAACTGCCAACAAAATCACGTCCTGCGTAACGTTACTAACATCGAGATCCAATTGACTCAAGGAAATGATGGGATTTGGCTTGCGTTAATACTTTAACCCTTCGGCAAATTTCTCCTGCTTCAATCTCTCGATGATCGAGCCGTCGGCGAACTCCTTGGGGTCGCGCTTTGGCGCGTCGGGGTATTCTTTGCCGAAGTTTTCGAGGATGACTTTGAGTCCTTCCCAAGTCGGCGCCATGTAGTCGGGCATCAGCGAGGAGACGAAGTCGAATTCTGTCGCGATCAATTTGGGGTCGGTGATCTTCATGTACTTGGCGATGGTGCGTTCGCTGTCGGCGCGGTTGCGTTTCAACGGCACGACCGCCTCGGTGGCGCATTTCATGTAGCGGTAGGCGAGCTCGCGATTTTTCAGCAACCAGCCTTCTTCGACCACCACCGAAGTCCACGGGAAAGGGATCGCCATCTGCTGGGCAGTCGACAGGACGCGGAAACCCAGTGCGCGCGCGTTGTCGGTGGCGGCGGCGCCGAGGAAGGTGAATTGGATCGTGCCGGTCTTTAAAGCCGCGACGCGGCTGGAGTCGCCGCCCATTTGCAACATCTTCAAATCGCGCTCGACGTTCAAGCCATTTTTACGAA
>CAWJZV010000004.1:0-267735 GCA_963847445.1 uncultured delta proteobacterium
TCTTCTTGCCAGACGCACTCGCGCCGCGCAGGTGAATAGTTTGCACCGGGTATTTTGCCCAGTTATACTTCGGGTATGAAAACAGCGATCTCGATCCCGGACAAGATTTACCGTGATGCGGAGCGGTTATCCCGCCGGCTGAAGAAATCCCGTAGCCAGGTCTATGCCGAAGCCGTGACCGAATACGTCGCGCGTCACGATCCTGAGGCCGTGACTGAGGCGATGAATCGAGTCTGTGAGGCCGTCGACACTCGGCCCGA
Source organism: uncultured delta proteobacterium (assembly GCA_963847445.1). GTDB lineage: Bacteria > Desulfobacterota > Binatia > UBA9968 > UBA9968 > DP-20. The sequence goes on from CAWJZV010000004.1 coordinate 261, forward strand.
ACCTGCCATTTCTGCCGCGGCGAGACGCACCCTTGAAAGTGTCGAATGGTGATCGCCCAAGGGCATGTGTATTGGGCCAACCTTCCATATCCCACGGGTTCAGGTCCCGGTTTTCGCCGGCCGGTTGTCGTGATCCAAGGAGATTCACTAAATCTTAGCCGCGTGAGGACAGTCGTCTGCGTTCCCTTGACGAGCAATCTTGCCTGGGCTGACGCGCCCGGTAACGTTTTTCTCGCAGCGCGAACCACGGGTCTCCCCAAGGATTCTGTCGCAAACACTTCCCAGATCGTTACGCTCGATCGTGAGCTGCTCACCGAAGAGTGGGTAAGCTGTCTAAACGCCAACTAGAATTAATTCTTTCAGGCATCGATATCATCCTCGGCCGGTAGCGCAGATAGCCCGCTCTTGGTTTTACCGTCGCAATCATCGAATCACCCGATCCGCCCGCACCAGCACATTCGGCGGGATCGTCAGGCCGATCTGCTTGGCGGCTTTGAGATTGACGATGAAGTCGAACTTCATCGGCTGCTCGATCGGCAGCTCGGCGGGCTTGGCGCCTTTCAAAATTTTATCGACGTAGGTCGCGGCGCGGCGGTAAAGGTCGGCGGTCGAAGTGCCGTAGGACATTAGGCCGCCTTCTTCGGCGAATTGTCCGGTTGGAAAGATACCCGGCAGGCGATGCTTCAATGCCAGTTTAACGATTCGTTTCGAGTTGAGCGTCGCCAGCGGCGACAAAATCAAAAGCAACCCTTGGTCACGTGCTTTGGCGATCTTACCGAACGCGGAATCAAAATCTTGGGCGGTTTGTACCCTTACCGAATGCAGTCGCAGCGACAAGGCTTTGGCCGCAGCTTCAGCGTCCGTGAAGCCGCTGGCGTCCGCTCGTAGCGACCATAACGCGGCGACGGTTTTCATCTTTGGCACGGACTCTTTTAGAATCTCGAGACGCTTGCCGGTTAAATCCGATGCCATCAGTGTCAAGCCGGTGACGTTTCCACCCGGATTGGCCAATCCTTTAGCTAGTCCCGACTCCAACAAGTTGCCGCTGGTGACCACGATCGGCGTTGTGCTGGTTACTGCCTGGGCGGCCTTCGCGCTGTTCGACGCGGTCGTCACGATGACATCGACTTTGTCGCGCACGAGTTCAGCCGTGAGTGCGCCGAGCCGATCTTCATTACCCTCGGCGTAACGGTACATGAGAATAATGTTCTTGCCTTCAACGTAGCCGAGATCGCGCAATCCTTGTCTAAATGATTCCAAGTGCGGTTGATCCTTACCGCCAATAAACAGCACGCCGACACGGGCAAGCTTTCCGCCCTGTTGAGCTTCAACAATCGGCGCCAGCGCCAGAATCGACGCCGCCAAGATCCAGACAAAGCTTCTTCTGTTCATAGTTTTTGCCACCATTAGTAATAGCAACTCACGCCACGAGCCTATCGAATCACCCGATCCGCCCGCACCTGCACGTTGGGCGGGATGGTCACGCCAATCTGCTTGGCGGTCTTGAGGTTGACGAGAAACTCGAACTTCGTCGGTTGCTCGATGGGCAGGTCAGCGGGCTTGGTGCCTTTTAGAATCCTGTCGACGTGGTGCAGCGCGCGCTGCAGGTTCTCCGCTTGGCTCGGGCCGTAGGCCATGAGACCGCCGTCATCGACATAATGGGCGTTTTCATACATCGCCGGCAGCCGATTCTTCGCAGCGAATTCCACAAGTTGTTTCCGATGGGACTGGGTCAATGGGTCGGTAATGACAAATAGCGCATCCGGCCGCTTGTGCGTCATCTCCGCGAACGCGAGCTCGACATCCTTGGATTCTTGGACCCCGAATGCTTGCACCGTCACCCGCATCGCTTTTGCTGCTCGCTCCAGCTCTCGGAACTTAAGAGTCATGCCAAAGTCCGCCGCATTCCAGAGCAGCGCCACGCGGGCCAGCTTGGGAAATGTTTCTTTCAATAGATCGAGTCGTTTGCCGCTCAGCTCCTCTTCCAGCGCGCTCACGCCGGTAATGTTTCCCCCAGGCCGAGCGAAGCTGGCGACCAGCCCGGTCGCCACCGGATCGCCGGCCCCCATAATGACGATAGGAATAGTCGAGGTCGCCTGCTTGGCTGCATGAGCCGCCGGAAAGGACTGCGCGAGAATCACGTCTAGCGGTAGTCGCGCCAAGTCAACCGCGAATGCAGGAAGGCGGTTCATCTGTCCACTCGCATAGCGAGGCTCGACGGCGAGGTTCTGACCTTCGACGTAGCCCAACTTGCGTAGCCCTTGGTCCAAAGGTGCCGGTATCGAGGTCGGTGGCGGAGCAATAAAGGTCAACAGGCCTAACCGAGAAATCTTCGCTGGCTGCTGCGCCACAGCTGAGGCTCCATATCCCATCAATGTCACTGCGATTGCGATCAAACCAAGCGCGTCTTTCATAACACCTCCTCTAAAGACTGACCCGATCCGCCATTGTTGATTGAAGCATTGCCTGTCGCCATCTTCACCGAACGACCCGATCCGCCCGCACCAACACGTTGGGCGGAATCGTCAGGCCGATCTGCTTAGCGGTTTTCAGATAGATGACGAACTCGAATTTCGTCTGATGAAAAAGCCGGCTCAAAGATCACACCCCTCGTTGTGCACTTGGAAGGAGAACTAACTAACGACTTCCGCCATCTTCCCGGCTGTTATAGCGCAGGAACAATGCCAGAAGCGACTCATTCATAGATAATCCTAGTGAGCTGAGTTCACAAAGAAATTCTTTCACGAGACGGTAGCGCCGGGCGACCGGCAACGAACGGCGAGTAGTCGTTTTGCTACTCGGTGTAGCAAAAATGCAACAGCTAAATTGTCTGACGGACAGTCGGGCTTAAGGAGAAGTTACTCCCGCCAAGCCTGTCCTGAGTTTTTCGAGGAGCGCAAAGTGACAGGCCAAGGCTCTGTCATCCCGAGCGAATGCGAGGGATCTAATGAAGGATTTCTCTCTCCGTTCGAAATGACAACATTCACCCTTTGCGCCTTCGCGGGAGATATTCCGGTTTGTTGTTTATCCCTTTGCTATCCGTTGGAGTTTAGGTCACCAGCACAAATTTTGTAGCCACGCGACTGCCGCTCCACCACCCCAGGGCGTATGCAATACGCCCCTACAAATCCGACTCGAACTTTGCGCGTTGGCGCCTTTGCGAGAGATATTCCGATTTTTTTTGGCCTTTGCATTGCAATAGCTCACAGTATGCGAAGCGTGCGCAAATTTTCCGGACCGGTGTCCATAAGTAGTCGCGCTCAATGAGAAAATCCATCTCACCACGAAGAACACGAAGAGCACGAAGTTCGGAGAAATAATTTTCCGACCCCTTCGTGTCCTTCGTACTACTATCCGTGACAGTTTGCGCGGCTTACGCAAATTTCTCGATGCGCTAGGTCCAAGAAGGCGGGTTTCAGACCCGCCCCTACGACTCCCGATTCTTTTTTGCGCCCTTTGCGTTCTTTGCGGCCATTCTTCTATTCGGTTGCGGCTGTGCCGCGCTAGATTCTTTGCGGCCAAATCTCCGAATCCGATTCTCTTCCTTGATTGCGCCGCAACTCCGCGGTCGCCGCGCTGTCGAGCTCAAACCGCCGTCCGTCTTGCCGGATCGCCACGCCATAGTCGCGCCGCGCCGCTTCGACGGAAACGTAACCCGAACGGACATCGACCAGCACTTTCTCCGCCGGGCGCTCGAACGCGATTCCAAAATCCGCCGCCACCGCCGGTTTCGATCGTGAAGCTGTCGCCGTTGTCGATTTCGGTGGGCTTGATTTTGCCCGTCGGAAAGGTCTCCACCGCGCCGTCTGTTATGGCTGACGAAGATTTGATTCGCCAGCGCGTCTTTGCCGCCGTGCAAGCCCCAGGGCGCGCAGATGGTCCGCTCAACATGGGCGTGGATCGTCGCCTGGCGGCGCATGCGCACTTCGTTGTGACACTCCCAGGCCGCCGCGAAACTTGCCCGCGCCGCCGGAGTCTTGGCGCAGCGCGCGATGCTCGACGATGATCGGATTTTTCGCTTCGGTGGCTTCCACCGGCGCGTTATGGGTGTCGCCGTCGTTGAGACACACCGTCGCGTTCATGCCGTCCTCGTCATGCTTGGCGCCCCAGCCGCCGCCGGGATGGCCGATATGAGACCAGAAAAATCGCCCGGTCTCGGGTCGAAGCCATGGGGATTGACCGTGCAGAGATCGGCGTAGTGGCCGGCGATGGTGCGCTCGGGACAGGCCGGCGCGAGGGCGCGAAAAAGCGTATCGCACACGGTCATCGGCACGGTCATCCAGACCCGCACCGGCGCGGGCTTGACCGCGCTAATGACCCGGCCGAGGGGCAGTATAATTTTTAACGGCCGAAACGAACCATCGTTGATCGGCAGCAACATGGGCGTGGTAATGCACTTGAAAACCACTTCGGCAGCGGAGCGGCCCGCCGTGATACCCGAATTATAGTATCCCGCCACCTGCGGGCTGACATTGCTCAGAGTCGATGGTCATCTCATCGTCGTTGACCTCGACGCGCACGTGGATCGGGATATGTTTGCCGAGATTGACGCCGTCGTCGTCCATGAACGACTCGGCCTCATAGACGCCGTCGGGGATCTGGCGCACGGCCGCGCGGGCGAGTTTCTCGCTTTGTTGGTAAATCAACTGAATGCTGTCTTTGAAAACCTTATTGCCGTAGCGCCGTAAGATATTCAGGACACGCCGCTCGCCGGTGCGGATCGATGCGAGCTGGGCGCGCATATCGCCCATGGCGCTTGCGGGCACGCGCACGTTGGCCTTGATGATTGCGGTGATCTCGGGATTTTCCACGCCCTGGCGAAAATGCTTCACGAAAGGCATCTGCAACCCTTCGGAGAAAATATCCCGGGTCACCCCGCCTAGCTGCCCGCCGATATCCTGCCAGTGCGCCATCGACGAGGAGTACGCCACCAATTCGCCGTCGTGAAAAATCGGCAGCGTGTAGATCATGTGGTTGAGATGGCTGCCCATGATGTAGCTGTCGTTGGTGAGCAAGATATCTCCGGGATCGAATATTGTCTCTGCCCCAGTGAGCGATCTTCGCCTTGATCGCATCCGACAACCCACGGACAAACATCGGCAGGCCAAGGCCGATGGAAATGGTATTGCCATCAGCATCGAACAGTCCGACGGTGAAATCCTCAGCCTCGTAGATGATCGTGTGATACGCCGTGCGCATCAGGTTGGTTTTCATCTCGCCGGTGATCGCGACCAGCGCGCTACGGATCACCTCGGCGGTGAACGCGTCAACCCCGGCCTCGCTGGGCGAGGCATTCAAATTTCAGATTCCATATTCCAGAACTCGATCCGAATAACGGTTTGAACGACTTGAACGTTTTGAACGGCTTGAACCGCTCGCCTCATAGAGAGCTATTCAACTGCATGACGAGATGTCCGTATTCATTCACCGTAACCAAATCCCCCGGCTCCACCACCGTCGTCGACGCCACCTCTTCGATGATCGCCGGACCGGGATGACGTTGCCTTGCAGTAGTTGGTCGCGATCGAACACCGGCGCTGACATGGCGCCGGCGGCATCGAAGTTCACGGTGCGCTCGCCGCGTCGCGCCGCGTCCGGCGGCGCAGCCTCGCCTTTTGGCGATCTGCGGAAACACCGGCTTATTCAACCGGCCGATCGCCGACACGCGCAGGCTGACGATATCGGCGGACTCTTCCGGCGCGCTGTGGCTGTAGCGCAGATCATGGGCTTCGTCGAAGCGCCGCTTCACTTCGGCGCGGGCCGATTCATCGCCGACGGCGGCCGGCATGCCGACCGCGACCGCATGTTCCTGGCCGACGTAGCGCATGTCGGCGGCGCGTTCGAAGGCGATGCGATCCAGGGCGATGCCGGAGTCGAGCAGTGCCTTGCGGCCTTCGTCTTCCAATGCTTTGAACTGCGCTTCCAGCTCGCTCATCGCCAAGTCATCCAAGCGCTCGAACAACGTCTGGACATAATCGCGGCGCAGGTCGGCCATGAGCATGCCGAGAGCTGAGAAATGACCCGGCGCGTTGGGGAATGATGATCTTGCCGATGGACAGTTCCTTGGCCACCGAAGCCGAATGCAGCGGCCCGCCGCCGCCGTAGGCGACCAGGGTGAAATCGCGCGGGTCGAGACCGCGCTCCAGTGTCACATGGCGCACGGCGTTGGCCATCGCCGAGGTCGCCACTTGCAACATGCCGGCGGCCGCCCGCTCCAGCGTGACGTTGAGCGGCTGGGCAAGTTTTTCGTGCAACGCCGCTTCCGCCGCGCCGCGATCCAGGCGCATCTCGCCGCCGAGAAATCGTTCCGGCGACAAGCGGCCGAGCACCACGTTGGCGTCGGTCACCGTCGGTTCTTTGCCGCCGCGGCCATAGCTCGCCGGTCCCGGCTCGGCGCCGGCGCTCTTGGGACCGACATGCAATCCGCCGCCTTCGTCGAGAAATGCGATGCTGCCGCCGCCGGTGCCGACCTCGACGATGTCGAGGACTGGAATACGAATCGCCAAACCTTCGTTGTAACCGCCGATAAAATAATCCGGCGACAGGCTCGGCTCGCCGCGCCGAATCACGCAGGCCTTGGCCGTCGTGCCGCCCATGTCGAAGGCGATGGCCGCGTCGAGATCGAGGGTCTCGCACAGCGCCATGGTGCCGACCACACCGCCGGCCGGCCCCGACTCCATCATTTGAATGCATTGGCGGCGCGCCATCTCGACATCCGACAGGCCGCCGTTGGACTGCATGATCATCAAATTGCCGGCGAACTTGTTTTGCTTTAAGCGCCGCTCGAGATCGCCGAGATACTGGCTCACCTTGGGGCCGACGTAGGCATTGGCCGCCACCGTGGAAGTGCGCTCGTACTCGCGATACTCGCGCGACAATTCGTGCGACACGCTGACAAAGAGATTGGGCTCGGTTTCGAGCAAGATATCGCGCATGCGGATCTCATGCTCCGGCGCCCGATAGGAGTGTAAAAACAGCACTGCGACCGCTTCGAAACCTTCGTCCTTGATAATGCGCGCCACCTCGCGCGCCTCCATTTCATCGAACGGCGTGCGCACCGAGCCGTCGGCGAGCATGCGCTCGGTCACTTCGAAAATATCTTCCCGCGCCACCAGCGGCCGGTGCTTGCGAAAGCGCGGATTGAACGACTCCGGCCGGTTGATCCGGCCGATCTCGTAGACATCGCGAAAGCCCTTGGTCGTCACCAGCGCGGTCTTCGCGCCCTGGCGCTCGATCACCGCATTGACGACCACGGTGGAGCCATGAATCAACGTCGTCATCTCGTCAAAGCGCACCGCCGCCTTGGTCAAGCCATCGAGCACGCCGCGCGCCAACTCCGCCGGCGTCGATAACGTCTTGGCCAACGACAGATCGCTTCTAGCCTCGTCGAATACCACCACGTCGGTAAACGTCCCGCCGATATCAACTGCTACACGCAAAATAACCCCCGCTCGATTTTGGATTTTCGATTGCCGATTTTGAATTATCGGAATGGGAATCGGCAGAACTGAATCATGGGCTGTTAGAGTCTTACTTTAGCAATCTGGTGAATTGACCATGAAGTGATGCTCACCCCGAAGACGCGGGACAATCGAAAAATTGACCGGAGAAAACGCCCGCTCTAGGTCAATATGAGATTTTCGGTGGAGAGATTGAAGATATCGGCTGAAGCGTAACGTTTCGACGCGCTCAACACTTCCAGACCGATCAGTCGGTCCTGGTCGTCGAAGTCGAGGTTTACGCCGTCGGAGACCTCCTGGGTTCGGGCAACGTCTTTTTCCTGAATCCTGATGTAAAGCGCGTCTACTTCTTTATCGTATTCGATCTTCATCGCTAGGCGCTCTCTTTCTCGATCACTGTGATCACCACGATATTCCCTTTATCTTCGACGTAAGTTGCTTTGAGCAACCGGTCGCCCAACAATTTGTAAGCATTGACTCGCCCGTCCAGGCTTTGTTCGACGCGATCCGGAGCTTCGAACACTCTCACGGCGTCCGCTTCGGACACTCGGCGCCATTTCATTTGTCGCCGCGCGTGTCTGCTAAATATGATCGCCAACCGAATACCTCGACGAAAGTGGAACGATGATAGGTCAATCGGAATACAACTGCAATTGTCGAGAATATGTTCCCATCGACTCCGCTTTTATAAATTGTTCGCGTCGTTCATTCTACCTGGATCAATGAACGGCTCCTGACCCTGGTTCTTTCCTCTGTCCGGCTCCTCGTCACTCCATCATTCCAGACGGCATTATCCGCACCGATGATTCGCCAGATATTCGCCCAGCCACTTATTCCAAGCCAGATCTATCTCGTGCAGCGCCGCCACATGGCCATCATCGCCGCGCTCGGTTTCAACCAAAGAAATGACCCGGAGATCGACCTCGGCGAGATGCGGATCGGCGCAAAAGTGATCGCGCACAACCACCGTGCCTTCAGCTTCCAACTCGGCCAATGCCCGCTCCATCTCCTCCTTACCGACGTTGAATCGCCGCAGCCCAGCCACTAACTCAGTCGCAAAACGCGCCTTCTTGCCTCGCCCACCGAGTAGATCGACGACGGCTTGCTTGGCGCTGGCCAGTTAAGTCTGCCATTCGCTCTGTCTCGATTCATGACGTCTACAATCTCTCGGATTGCCAGGACGCCATCCTCGATCCTCAATCATCGATCCTCGACCCCGGTCCTGCCAAAACTCCAACACTCCATTACTCCAGCACTCCAATTCGCAGTTGCTTTCACTGCACCTTGTACCCAAGCTCCTTCGCCACTTCTTTGGCGATGCGATCGTCGGCGATCTCGTCGAACGCGACCTTGCGGTCGGTGAACTGGCCGGCGGCTTGGAGCGATTTCATGATCAAGTCCATGCCCTCATGGCTCGGCACTCCGCTGCCGCTGACGGTCTTCTTAAGCGCCGCGAAGGTGTCCTCAGCCGCCTCTTTGTCGACCTTCAAGTACTTCAATATTAAGGCCGTGGCCTTTTCCTTGGAGCGCAAGACTTCTTGCTTGGCCAGCTGCATCGAGCGCAGCACGCGCTTGACCTCGTCGGGGCGATTGCGAATGGTCGAAAGCATGGTCGTCAGGCCGCCCAGCGGCATCTTCACTTTTGCGCCGACGTCGAGCACTTCGCGGAACTTTTTCTTCTTGGCGTAGAAATCGAACGGCGGGCTGAACATCGCCGCGTCGACCGTGCCGGTCTCCAGCGCCGGCAACTGCTGCGGCGCGCCCAAGCACGACGTAAACGAAATTCTTGGGGTTCTCACCGGCGGCTTCCAAGGCGATCTGCAGCGCCACATGGGAGGTGCCGCCGAGGCCGGTGATGCCGATTTTTTTGCCGCGCAGATCGCGCAGATTGGCGATCTCTGGGCGCGCCATTAGCGAATAGATCAGCTGATCCGAGGCGAACCAGACGCCGCGCGACGGCATGCCGCGCAAAGTCGCGCTCACCGACGCCGGACCGACGCCGGAAAAATATTGAATCTCATTGGCCATCAACGCCATGTTGCCGATCTGCGAGCGGATCTGGACGATCTCGACGTGCAAGCCATTCTCCTCGAAGATCTTCCACTGAATGCCGCCATACAACGCCAGACAGCAAATGCCGCCGCTCGGATAGGCAATCCGCACACGGGTGAGCTTATCCTGCGCCGGTCGCCGGCATACTCGCCAAAGCAACGAGCAAAACAAAGCCAGTTCGATCCAAATTCGGGTCGTCTTCATAGCGATCTCCAATCTCGCGCTCGCAAAAAACATCCGTTTAAATTTCTGGCGAAATTCTCCATTATCCATTTTCCATTATCCATTCTCTCATACCGATACCGCTTGGCCATCTCGTCGAAAAACTTCTCGTTCTCCAATTCCTGCAACAAGCTCAAGTCGACGAACTGTTCCGGCTTGGCCGTTTTCGCCTGCGCCAACTGCGGTACGGACATGTCGACGAGATTTTGAATGCCCTTCATGGTCGGATAAGGTTTCTTCGGCGTGCGCTTCAAATAATGCTGGTAGGAATAATCGAGCACCTCGGCATCGTTGGTGCGCATGTATTTGGCCAAAGTTTTCACCGTCGCTGCTTTGTTGGCGAAAACAAAATAAATCCCTTCGACATAGGCTTTGAGCGCCGACTTGACGCTGTTGCGATGGCTCTTGATGTAGCTGCGCGAGGTCGCCAAGCCGCTGCCCTGAACTTCGAAATCGAGATCGGCCATTTGAATGATTTCAACAAAGCCCGCCTTTAGAGCTTGCGGCACTTCTGATGGGTTGAAGAATGTCGCTTCGATTCTTCCGGCGCTCATCGCGGCGAGCCGTTCCGGCCCGGTGCCGGTCGGGACGAAGGTCACGTCCTTGTTGGGTTCCAGATTGAATTTCTTAAACAGAATCAGCGCGGCGTTATGCGTCGCCGAGCCGAAGCCGCTGATGCCAAAGCGTTTGCCCTTGAGCTGCTCCATGCGCGACATCGTTCCCGGACGAGCCATCACGCTCTGATCGTAGGAGTTTTCCACCGCGCCGACGAGCACGATGTCGTGGCCCTGAAGATTGGCGACGATGACATTGCCGACGGTCATGAGCGGCGGATCGCCGCCGGTCAACGCCTGGATCGCCACCTGCCCGCCGCGCAGAAAGATCAGCTCGACATCGAGACCATATTTTTTAAACAACCCCTCATCCTTGGCGACCCAAAGCTGCGCCTGGCGCGAGCTGATCGAAGGATAGCCGACGCGGAGCTTTTGCAGCGGCTGCGCCGAGGCAGGCAGCACAAACCAACCCGTAAGCAACATAACGATCGGCAGCGCCAAGTAAGGTTTCATAAGGTTACTCTGATGTATGCCATCGACAATAAACCGTCAAATGAGCGCAACCTGATACGGCAGAGCCGCAACCAGTCGGGAAAGAGTTCTTCACCGCAAAGTGTCCGTGAGCTACGCTCGCTACGAGTTTGAGAATGGATGGGATTCCCTTTGTCGGCGGATTGCTTGACCCGTCATTCCCGCGCACGCGGGAATCAGGTTGGTCTGCGCCCAATTAGCCTGGAACCCGCTTTCGCGGGTATGACGGAACCGGGTGACCTCTTCATTGTGGAGACCATCCCCTTACATGTATCTTCTAAAGAGATCACGAAGTTCGGAAAAGAGTTTAACCACAGCGGCTTCCGTGTAGGGGCCGGTCGCGACGGCCCTCGGAATCGGAGATTACCGCACCCTTTGCTGCTCAGGGCGATCGCAACGCCAAGGGCGCAAAGATCTATCGTAGGGGCGGGTTTGCAACCCGCCCTCCCCTCCGACCCTTTCGTGAGTTTCGTGCCTTTCGTGGTTAAGACTCGGAGGAATTTCTAGTCGCGCCATTAGTTGACAGCCTCACGCCGCCCATGTTTACTGCCGGTCATGTGGCTCAAACTATCGATTCTCACACTCGTCCTGCTGGGTAACACCGCGCCGGCGTTAAGCCAATTGAAAAAGGTTCGCTTCTCGGTGGCGGCGCCGTCCATCGCCGAGATGCCGTTCCGCATCGCCCAGACCAAAGGCTTCTATCGCGACGAAGGGCTCGATGTCGAGGTGATCTTCATCCGCGGCGCGGTCGGCATGCAGGCATTGCTCGGCGGCTCGGTGGATTTCACCTCGGCTTCGGGCTCGACCATCGCCGCCGCGGTGCGCGGCATCCCGGTCAAGCTGGTTTTCACGGCGTCAGCCAAACCGCAATTCGACATGGTCGCGCTGAAAGAAATTCGCTCCATCGCCGAACTCAAAGGCAAGTTCGTCGGCATCTCGTCGCGCGGCGGCGCCGTCGATCTGTTGACGCAACTGATGGTGCAAAAGCATGGCTTGACACCAAACAAAGATGTCACCAGCCTGGTCGTCGGCGGCCAGGAGGACACCGTGCTGGCGCTGCGCACCGGGCGCATCGCCGCGGCATTGTTGACGCCGCCGCGCCCGCTCATGTTGGCGCGCGAAGGCTTCAACCGCATCGGCTACTCCGGCGACTACATGCCCACCTACCCGAGCGGCGGTATCGGCGTCACCGACGACACCATCAAGAACAAGCCCAATGAGCTGTACGCCTTCGTCAAAGCCAGCGTGCGCGGCTTGCAGTTCGCCCGCCAAAACCGCGCCGAGGGGAAAAAGATTCTAACCGACTACTTCGCCATCAAAGACGCGGCGCTCGCCGATCAGTTTTTCGAGCTGTACCTGAGCCGCTTGCCGGTGAACGGCTCGGCCGACGAGGCCTGGATGAAGGGAGCCATCGAATTTACCCAAAAGAGCTTGGGCGACGCCGCCAAGGAAGCCGCGCCGCATCAGGTTTTCGATTTTAGTTTTGTCAACAAGGCGGCTAGGTAGGCAAGCTAAGATGGGCGGGTTTGAAACCCGCCCCTACGAATCCCAATTCTTTATTGCGCTGTTTGCGTTCGATCGCCCTGAGCATCTTCGAAGGGTGCGGCCATTCATCTTCCCACTTGCGGCTCTGCTGCGCTAACATCACTGCTAATGCAGGATCTGCTTGAAAAAGTCGTTGCCCTTGTCGTCGACTAAGATAAACGCCGGGAAGTCTTCCACCTCGATCTTGTAGACCGCTTCCATACCGAGCTCGGGATACTCCAGCAACTCGACCTTTTTGATGTTCTCCTTGGCCAGGATCGCCGCCGGGCCGCCGATGGAGCCCAAATAAAATCCGCCATATTTCTTGCACGCGTCGGTGACCTGCTGGCTGCGGTTGCCTTTGGCGAGGGTGATCAGCGCCGCGCCGTTGGCCTGGAACAATTCGACGTAGGAATCCATGCGCCCGGCGGTGGTTGGGCCGAAGGAACCGGACGGCAAACCCGCCGGCGTCTTCGCCGGGCCGGCGTAGTAGACCGGATGATCTTTCAAATACTGCGGCAGCCCTTCGCCTTTGTCCAAACGTTCTTTCAGTTTGGCATGGGCGATATCGCGGGCGACGATCATCGTGCCGTTCAGCGACAGTTGGGTGGTGACGGGATATTTCGACAATTGCGCGATGATTTCCGGCATCGGCCGGTTGAGATCGACCTTGACGACGTTGGCGACAAACTTGCCGCGATACTCTTCGGGAATCAGACGACCCGGCTCTTTTTCCAACTCCTCGAGCCAAATGCCATCCTTGTTGATCTTCGCTTTGACGTTGCGGTCGGCGGAGCACGACACGCCCATCCCCACCGGGCAGGACGCGCCATGGCGCGGCAAACGAATCACCCGCAAGTCGAGGGCAAAATATTTTCCGCCGAACTGCGCGCCGTAGCCGGACTTGTACGCCTGCTGCAACATGCGCTCTTCGAACTCGGTATCGCGAAAGGCGCGCCCATGGGCGTTGCCGGTGGTCGGCAGATGATCGAGATAACCGGTGGACGCCAGCTTGACGGTCTTCAAACAAGCTTCGGCCGAAGTGCCGCCGATGACGAAAACCAAATGGTACGGCGGGCAGCCGGCAGTGCCCAAGGTCTGCATTTTTTCGGTGAGAAATTTTTCCAAGCTCGCCGGATTGAGCAGCGCTTTGGTCTCTTGATACAGCATGGTCTTGTTCGCCGAGCCGCCGCCCTTGGTGACGAAGAGAAAATTATATTCCATGCCGTCGGTGGCCATGAGATCGATTTGCGCCGGCAAGTTAGTGCCGGTGTCGACCTCATCCCACATATTGAGCGGCGCCGTCTGCGAGTAACGGAGATTCTCTTCGGTGTAAGTTTTATAAATCCCCTTGGCGATATGCTCCTCGTCTTTCACGCCGGTCCACACCTGCTGGCCTTTTTTGCCGAAGACAGTGGCCGTGCCGGTGTCCTGGCAAAACGGCAGGATGCCCTTGGACGAAGTGTCGGCGTTGCGCAGCATCGCCAGCGCGACATAGCGGTCGTTTTGCGAGGCATCGGGATCTTTCAGGATCGCCGCGACTTTTTCCAGGTGCGCCGTGCGCAAGAGAAACGACACATCGCGGATCGCCACGTTGGCGAGATAGGACAGTCCCTCGGGTGCGACTTTGAGAATATCCTTGCCCTCGAACTGGGCCACCGAGACATGCTCTTTGGTGAGCAGGCGGTATTTGGTGGTGTCTTTTCCCAGCGGCAACGGATCTTGGTAAACGAATTCAGGAGTGGCCATAAGGTTTTCTACCTCGTCGGATTTTCGACAATCCTAATGGAAAAAATCGCGGTTGTCGACGTACCGAAAGCGGCCCAGAGGTTGGGTAGTGGTTCAGTTTGGCAAATCTTTGTAGGGGCAATCCTGCTTGATTGCCCTTCCGGAGGCGAACGCGTTCGCCTACATCGGTCCTAATCCGATCTCTGTGTGCTCTGTGGCTGTGGTAATATCGGACCTACGGCACCACCAAGCGGCCCATCAGGTTGACACCGCGGGACGGTCTCAATTACCGTGCCGGTGACTGGAGGCTTCATGAAATCGGCTATCGTACTTTGCCTTAGCCTGATGCTCGTCACCTCGCCATCTCAGGCGCAAACCCTCGACCAACTGATCGCCGGCGCCAAGAACGAAGGCAAGCTGGTGATCTACGCCTCCGCCGCGGCGCAGCAGCTGCAAATGTATATGGCGGCCTTCGGCAAACGCTACCCGTTTATCAAGACCGAATACTTCCGCACCGACAAACAGAAACTGGTCACCCGCGTTCTTCTCGAAGAGCAAGCCAAGCAGCGCCTGGCCGACGTGGTTCACACCAGCGTCATCGAAACCCATATTTTGAAAAAGCGCGGCGCGCTGAGCCGCTACGTGCCGATGGAATCGGCGTCCTACCCGAGCCAATACAAAGACCCGGAAGGCTACTGGACTTCGGTCTACGCCAGCGGCACGCTGATGGGCTTCAACACCCGCCAGGTCAAGCGCGCCGAAGCGCCGAAGACCTACGACGACCTGTTGAACCCGCGCTGGAAGAACGCCATCGCCGTCGACAACACCAAGATCGAATGGTTCTCCATGCTGCTCAAGCTCAAGGGCCGCGGCTTTCATGGAAAAACTCGCGGCGCAAAACGGTCCGGTGATGGCCGGCAATACCAATTTGCTCAATCTGCTCGCCGCCGGCGAGTTCGCCATCATGGCCGGCGTCTACGAGTACTCCGTCGATAATTTGAAGAACCAAAGGCGCGCCGGTGGACTGGATCGGTCTCGAACCGGTGATCATCTACACCGTCGCCGCTTCGTTGCCGTCGCAACCGGCCCATCCCTTCGCCGCCAAGCTGTTCATCGAATGGCTCCTCACCAAGGAAGGCCAGGAAGTGATCAATCAATACGGCCGCGTGCCGATCCGCGACGACATCGACTCGAAATACGGCAAGCTGTTGAAGCAACACAAACTGCTCATGACCGACGTCGACCTGAGCCAACGCGAAGTCGAAGTGAACGAAATGATCCGCAAGCTGTTCCGATAGCATTACTTAATGTGACCTTTGCGATCTCACGGCACGAAGGCACGAAGGACACGAAGGTTTTAGAACGACTTACTTTCGAACTTCGTGCTCTTCGCGTCTTCGTGGTGAATGATCCGTTGCTTCTGGAGAATGAGGCTCCATCGCCACCGAACAACTCCACACTTACTGCGCCATGTGCACGTCGCGCTGCGGTGTCATCGCGACGGTCGACGACGGCCGGCTTACCCAGGTCAATGCCGACCCCGATCATCCCAACGGCTGCATTTGCGTCAAAGGCACCGCCGCGCCGGAGATCGTCTACTCACCAGACCGCCTGCTGCATCCGCTGCGTGCGCACCCGCGCCAAAGGCGACGCCAATCCCGGCTGGGTCGAAATCACCTGGGAGCAAGCGCTCAGTCTCGCCGCACTGCGCCTCAATGACATTAAAGATAATTACGGCGCCGAAGCCGTGGTGTTTTCGCGCGCAACGACTGCCGGCAGCGCCGCCATCGACTTCGACGGCTGGGTGCAGCGCTTGGCCAATGCTTTCGGCAGTCCGAATTTACTGACGTCGAATCACATCTGCACCTGGAACCGCCGCGTCGGCGCCAAATACACCTACGGCACCGGCATGCCGCTACCGGACTTCGACAATACCCGGTGCATGCTGATCTGGGGCATCAATCCGCCGGCGACTTCGCCGGCCCAAGCCATGCGCATCAGTCGCGCGCGCAATCGCGGCGCCAAGCTCATCGTCATCGACCCGCGCAAAACGACTTTAGCGGCGAAGGCCGACTGCTGGCTGCGCGTTCGCCCCGGTAAAGACGGCGAGCTGGCGATGGCGATGATCCATGTGCTGCTGGAAGAAAATCTTTTCGACGCCGATTTCGCGCGCACCTGGACCAACGGCCCATTCTTGGTTCGCTCCGACAACCATCAACTGCTGACGGAAGCCGACCTGCGAGCCGATGGAGATCGCAAGCGCGTGGATGGTGTGGGACGAGTCGGACGGATTGCTAGCGCACCACGAAGCGAAGAAGCCGGCGCTCTTCGGTAAGTCATTCAGGTGACACTGCTGGACGGCAGGACGGTAGAATGCAGACCCGCGCTCGAAGTGTTGAAGGAAGCTGCCGCGCAATTCGCACCGGAGCGAAGCGAACAGATCACCACAGTACCAGCGGCGGAAGTTCGCAAAGCTGTCCGGCTATTCGCCGAAGAGAAACCGTCGAGCTACTGCACCTGGGTCGGATCTCGAACAAGACAACGACGCCATGCAAACCAACCGCGCCGTCTGCATCTTCTACGCGCTCACCGGACAATACGACGAGCGCGGCAGCAACGTGCTGTTCGCAACGACACCGACGAATCCGATCAACGGCCGCGAACTACTAGCGAAGGAACAGGCGAAATTACGCCTCGGCCTCGACAAACACCCACTCGGCCCGCCGGCCGATCCAGGATTAGTCCAAGCCGCCGAAGTCTACGACGCGATCCTCACCGGCAAACCGTATCCGATAAAAGCGGCAGTCTTGTTCGGCACCGATCCGCTCTTAGGCCACGGCGACCCGCTGCGCGGCAAAGCCGCCCTCGAAGCGCTCGACTTCTACGTCCACGTCGACACCACGCTAAATCCCAGCGCACACTTCGCCGACTTGATACTGCCGGCGACGACATGCTGGGAGCGCGAAGCGTTGCTGCCCTTCTGCGAGATCGCCGAGGATACGATGAACTGGGCACAGCTGCGCCCGGCCGTCGCCAAACCCGTTGGCGAGTCGCGCTCCGAAGCGGAGATCATCTTCGACTTGGCCAAACGTTTGGACCTGACCGAACATTTCTTCGACGGCAACATCGAAGCCGCCCTCGCCCATCAACTCGCGCCGTCCGGTTTAACGACCGAACAACTGCGAGCCAACCCAATCGGCATGCGCGCTTCAGTCACAACGCGACACAGAAAATATGCCGAGATCGATACCGTCACAGGGCAGGCCAAAGGCTTCAACACACCGACAGGCAAGATCGAAATCTATTCGACAGCTTTCGCCAACGCCGGCTATCCGCCCATTCCCCAGTTCGAGTCGAATGAATCAGAAAACACCGACTACCCGCTCACGCTGACATTCTTCCGCGACATCCACTTCTGCGACCAACAACACCGCAACATCCCGCGCCTGCGCCGCGCCGTGCCCGAACCGTTCGTCGAAATTCACCCGAGCACAGCGGAAGCAAATGGCATCGCCGACGGCGACTGGATCATCCTGGAAACCGCGACCGGCAAAGTGAAACTGAAAGCAAAATTCAACGACTCATTACACCCGAATGTCGTCGCCACCGTCTACGGCTGGTGGCAGGGCTGCCAGGAACTAAAGCTCAACGGCCACGATCCGTTCAGTCCGAATGGCGCGAATGCAAATCTCTTGATTCCGAACAGTGACAATGACCCAATCAGTGCATCGGTCGCACACCGCGGCCAACGATGTCGCTTAATCACATTGTAGGAATGGGTGGAGCAAAGCGATACCCATCGTAGGAGATAACAAACCGCCGCGGGGTCGCGGCAGGAAAGCATGACAAGCTACAATTGCGGCATTGGAGTTACTGCCTATGACCTTCGCGAACTATTCCAGCTGAACCTGTTCCGATTACAAGCCGACCCGGACGGCGTCGTGCGAGTCGGCAACTCACGGCGTTACTCGTTGAAACGGTTATTGGAGCGTTTCTCGATGGCGCTTCAGCCGAAGAGATTGCTTGATCAATATCGTGACCTGGAAGCTTGCGATATTGTACAGCAGGTAATCGCACATAGCTGGTCGGCGCTCAGAACGTCGACGGCTATTTCGCAACCTCGCCGCCAACTCGACGCGGTGCGAAAACAAATTGACAATCCGCTTCGATCCCGCAGGAGTGAGGGAGCGACTGCTGGCGCGTCGCCACACGGCACTAGCCATGCTCCGCCTCGTCGCAGACAAAGCATGTTCAGCAACGATGCAGGTTCGGTCGCAAACGGACTTTAGTCTCGTTGCGTTAACCGCGACCTTCGAGCTATACTTTCGACATGAGTACAATCGTCGAGCTTGAGAAAGAGATACTCTGCCCTCTCGCCTGCTGAACGGGAACGGCTCGCGACAGTCGCATGGGAAAGTTTAGTTAGCGATCCCGCTGCGGCAGGCAATCGGGAAATCGACCCCGAGGGCATCCAACTCGCGGCACAACGTGATGCGGAAATCGAATCTGGCAAAGTTCAACCCATCGATCACGCCGAATTTCTTCGGCGTACCGGTGGCATGTCTGAATAACTAGCGGACCATATGAGGCAGTTAGTCGGCTGGCGTCGGCGCAGTTGAAATGACTAAACGTGAACAGCAATATCAAATTGAGTGAACACACGAAGGGCGGCCTTGCTGACCACGAGACTGTACATGCTGTCATTCCGAGGCAAAGCCGAGGAATCTCGTCTTCGTAAGTGGCAGAAAAGACGAAATCCTCGCTACGCTCGGGATGACAGGAATCGAGAGATTTACGCATTATGACACAGTCTCCACCGCGGAGAGGAGAACGTTGGCGTCAGCGACTACGCCGTCGATAAGCACGAAAGTCCTCTTTGATCTGCTGATTGGTAACACCCCTGCGTGTGAGTGCCTTGGTAATCGCGTGTTTTGCATCCCCTCTCACGGGTGAATTCCTCATGACCTCAGCAGTCGAGTGACGGATTGGCGGACTGTCAACGCTGCCATCAGCGACCGTCAGTTCAGCGGCAAAAACAACTCCTCCACCGCCATCTTCTTCGTCATCAATCCCTGATCCAGCGAATAGCCGACGAACCGTTCCAGATTCGCGCGGTTGTTTTCCAAACCCAACGGCCAGGGATCGCCCAGTAACTTTTCTTCTTCCTCGAAAGCTTGTCTGCCCCACGCGAGCCACGACCAGTTGGGATCGGCGTAGAACTCGCGGCAGATCTTTTTGGCTTCGCCAAACGCTTTGAACAGGCTGGCGGCCGCTTCGGGATGCTTTTTCAGTACGTCGTCTTTGAACGCGACCACATGCATGATCGGGAAGAAGCCGTTCTTTTTGTAGTAGCGCAGGTCGGCGGCTTTGGGGTCGTCGAACAGCCGTTTGATTTTCTTCGAGCCGCGCAGGACCGGCTTGGGCGGGTGCGGCGTCATCATCGCGCTGATCTCGCCCTTCTCCAGCATGTCGCCGGCGTTGGCGCTCTCCGCCAGCTGCTCGATCTTCACGCCCTTCTCCGGTTCGAACTCGATATTATCTTTTTTGCTGAGCAGCCAGTGAATCTTGCGCCAGGGCACGTCGAATTCGCTCTGCAAGTCGCCCTTGGAAAGAGTCGCCAGGGTATTTTGAAAACTGTGCAGGCCGACTTTCTTGCCGATCAAGTCTTTCGGCTCGTTGATGCCGGCATCGACGTTGATCCACATCTGCGAGTGGCTGAACAAGCCGGCGCGGGAATACCGGGATCGCCGTGAACGGCATGCCGCGGCTCTTGGCCATCAAGTACGACGACAGCGACAACTCGGCAACATCGAATTCGCCTTTTTGCAGCATGCGCTCGTGGCGGTCTTCGCCGTCGCGCTGACGGTCCGACTGGCCGACGATCAAAACGTTCAAATCGACACCTTCGGTTTGCACCGTACCGTCGAAAAACGGCACATGCCGATCGTAATGTGAGAGTGCGATAGTGATTTTCGGATTTGCCATGCGTTTCCTCCAGGATGAACTACATCAGACCATGACCTTCATCGCTTCAATCCACTAGCAATTCCTCAAGAACAAATAAACGGATCTCGTTTCAGGGGGAAGCCTCAACTGTTCCAGCAACGACTTCGATAGCCGCTTCGATGAGCACGGCTCTGAGCACATCGTCCCGAAATAGCAGCTTCAAGAGCGGCGCTAGCTCGAGTAGCGGAACGGCGATCGCCGGATGGCCGGCGTAGTTGGAATGTTGATCGTTGGTTTTATTCTAATCTAAGCGGACATACCGCGGCCGTTGCACAGCCGAGATAGAAGTCGGATTGCAATGCGGCTTGGGTTCGAGCTTGCGAGAGCAGTCTTAACCAGTTGACCGCTTCGTCTCACTTCGATTTGGTCGCTTCCTTAACAGAATCCACCGCTTTCTCCATCGCTTGACCCGCCTCTTTAGCCGCTTTGTCAATTTCTTTACCGGCCTTCTCCCCAGGACCTTCTTTTTGGCAAGCCGAAAGAGTCAATCCCAAAAGCACCACGGTAACTAGCAAGTTTAATTTTGACATATCTGCGCGCCTCCTGCTGATTTTATGGTCATACTACCGATCTCAGAATCCTGCAATGATCAATTGCCGTCAGGCTACTACCAGTAGCTTGGTGAGATCTCGAACGCTGCTTAGCGACTCGATGCGGCGGACCGAATCGATAATCTGATCGACATTCTTTTTCCCCAGCACCGGCTCCATCAACCATGCCGCTTTCTTTTCGACTTCTTCGGGGCTCATAGGATTCTCCGGACGGCCGCGGCAGTCGATCACATGCTCGCGCACCACCCGGCCGTCTCGTAACGTGACTTCGACCAGACCCTGGAACCGATGGCCGGATTTTTCCATCTCGTTGTCGGCAATCAACTGCACCTTTTCCTTTAGCGCCAGTACGCGCGGGTTTTGAAATCGCGCGTAATCATGGGCCATGTCGAACGTCAGCTTCCCTTCGATCAAAATCGCCGCCACCATGAACTGCACGTTGACGTCAGGCATACGGCGGTTGTTGACCGTGCGCGCGCCGCTCTCGGGAATGCGCACGACCACCTTGCTGATCTCATCGGCATTGACCGATTGCTTGGCGAGCATCGCCAGCGTCGCGTCGACGGTCTCCATCATCGGCGAACCGACCGGGTATTTCTTGATCAGACAACTGGTGATGGTGAAGCGCTGGCCGAGCTCGGCGAGAATTTTCGCCGGATCGCAGGGAGCGTAAGTCTTGATGATGCCCTGATCGCCTTCAAGCACGTCACGATTGCCGGTGAAGCCCGACTTGATCAAAAGCGCCGCCGTGACACCGTTGCGCGCGGGCATGGCCGCGTAGTCGAAGGCTTTTTCGATATGATCGTCATCGCCGACCCAGGCGCGCGATCCCGACGCCTGTTGCGCGGCATAGGAAATTAAATAACGCATTTGCATGGCATCCAAGGCAGCCAACGTGCCGGCCGCGGTGGCGCAGCCAAACGTCGCGCCAAACGTCGTCGATCGCGGCGCGAAAGCTTGATGGAAACGAAAGCCGATGTCGTAGCCGAGTATCACCGCGCGCAGCAAAGCTTCGCCGCCGCGGTCTTGCGACTCTGCCAGCGCCAGCGCCGCAGGCACGATCGCACAGCCGGGATGGAGCTGACTGTTGGAATCGTCGGTCTCGTCGGCGTGGCCCGACATGCCGTTGGCGAAAGCCGCCATGATCGGCGTCGTTCTAAGATTCGTACCGAGCACGCTGCACTCTTCCCGGCCGCCCTGCTCGCGCGCGTGTTGCAGGCCAAGCTTGCCGGGCTTCAACGTCGATCCGGAGACCACCGCTGCCAGCGAATCCAACAGATGGCTTTTACCCTTTTGAATGACTTGCGCCGGCAGTGGAACCTGTCGCGCCGCCAACATGTATTCGACCAAGGAATCGATAATTTTCGCCATGGCGCCTCCAAGAGGTAACCCATACTGGACTACTGAACTGTCGCCCGCCTGTCAACATAAAGTTGACAGCGATCCATCCTGTGGGTTAGCGTGGCCGAACATTCAGTGGAATAAGCAGCCGTCGAACTAGCACTGCAGTCATCGTTCCAAACGGAGGTTTCGATGCACATAAGTTCCTGGTTCTCTAGGCGCGGAAAGTTTTTCCATCGTATCCTCATCGTGACCGCGGTTTTTCTCGCGATCGGCACGTCTGCACGCCTCTCATCAGCCCAGTCGCGCAGCCGCGTCATCGTCGCCCATGGCGTCGGCATTTATTCCTTGAATCCTTATGCGGTCAACACCTCACCGCTGGTGGCCGCCTGGGGTTCGCTCATGGAATCACTCATCGAGCCGGACTACGAGAAGCGCGGCTACCGCGGCGTGTTGGCCGAGTCTTGGCAGCTCAAAGGCACGCGGCTCGAATTCAAATTGCGCAAGGGCGTGCGCTTTCACGACGGCTCGCCGTTCACCGCCGCCGACGTCATCGCTTCGTTCAAACGCATCCTCACCGACAAGAACAGTTTGCAAGCGCCCAATCTTGAAAATGTCAAAGACATGGAGGCGCCCGACCCCCATACGGTCATCATCAACCTGAAAAGACTCGATGCCAACGTCCTCGAGGACATCAACAACCGGGTCATCATGAAACAAGCGGCAGCGGAAAAAATGGGCGAAGCGGACAATCGGCCCATCGGCACCGGCCCATTTAAGTTCACCAGTTGGGAGCGCAGCGGCCAATTCGTGATCCGCCGCAACGAAAGCTATTGGGGGCGGCCGGCAATGATCGACGAAGTGGTTTACAAGGCCATACAGGAAGACGCGGCGCGCATCGCCGCTCTCGAAGCCGGCCAGGTCGATGTCATCAGCAACATTCCGCCGCACGAAGTCGGCCGTTTGAAAGCCAATCCGCGGCTGCGGGTTCAACAGGTGCAAGGACTGCGGCCGCTCTTTCTCGTGCTGAGCCCGCACTACAAACCGCTCGATAATCCCAAACTGCGGCGCGCCATGAGCCATGCGATCGATCGCGAGCGGATTATCAAACATATACTGGAAGGCAACGCCTATCCGTTGACCGGCATGCTCAGTCCTCAGGTGTTCGGCTACGATCCGGGCGCCAAGGCCTTTGCGTACGATCCGGAAAAAGCCAAGCAACTGCTTGTCGAAGCCGGCTTTCCCAACGGTTTTGAGATCGATTACTTCAGTCCAACCGGCAGATATCCCAAAGACAAGGAAGTCGCTCTGGTGATTGTCGAGCAGCTTTCCCGCGTCGGCATTAAAGCCAATCTCAAAACGCCGGAATGGGCGATTTTCAACACCGATTATAAGAAAGGTAAATATCCCATGTACCTGACCGGCCGCGGCAGTCTGGTCGACGCCGACGCGCTATTTCAACAATACTTCAGAACCGGCGTCACTCCCCGCGTGCTCGGCTACAGCAACCCCAAGCTCGATGAAATCCTCGATCTCGAGCAACAAACCTTCGACAGCAAGAAGCGCGAGAAACTGCTGCAAGACGCGCATCGAATCATTCTCGAGGACGCGCCAGCGATTCCGTTATGGAACGCCATGGATATTTACGCCCACCGCGCCGATCTTGTCTGGACCGCGCCACCGGACGAGAAGGTGCAATTAAAGCAGGCGAGCTTCAAGACGAAATAGCGCGTGCCGTACGCTCTAAGGCCGTTCGATCGCTCACCGCTGATGTGATCGATCGCCATGAGCAACCGCGCCACCGCCGGCCGGTCCGCCGGATCTTGGCTGCGATGGGCGAATAAAATATTTCCCTTGCGATCGATCAGGAAGTCGCCGCCCGACTGATAAATATCGTCACCCTCATATCGCTCCTGCTTCATGCCGCTGCGCAATAGTTTCCAGTACAACTTCAGCGCCGCCGGCGAGAAGACTTGAAACCAGGAGAGCCGTTTCAAAGCGAAGGCTTCATACGCCTTGCGCTCGGGATCGGCGAGCATGATGAACGGCCACTGATGATGCTCTTGATAACGCACCAGCTTGGCCGGCTCGGCAAAGGAAACGACCGCGACCGCGACGCCGCGCCGGTCGAACTCGGCATGCTGCTGGCGCACCTCGCCGAGGTGCGCTTGGCAAGGCAGTCAAGCCAGGTGACGCAGAAAAATCAGCAGGAGATATTTGTCGAATTGTCCGGCGAGATTGACCGGCTTGCCGTCGAGGGTCAGCAGCGGCAATTGTTCGAGGTCAATCTTTTCCACGTCGTTCGACAAAACTTGCCTGGCTTATCCATGTTGTGATACCGGAGGGCGACCACAGGGGCGACCCCCTACAGTTCGGATTCCCTTTTGTGAACTTTGCGTGGCTCGGTTCCTGCGCATCCGCTCAGGACAAGCTTTGCGGCCAATCATCCGAATCCGTTTCATCTTGGTACAATAACAAAAGGGGCGCCCCGACCTAGCGCCCCTTTTCGTTGAATCGAAATAGTGACTGAAGACTACCAACGATTGCGGCCACCTCCGCCGCCACCGCCACCCCCGCCGCCGCCGCGGCGCTCGCCGCCGCGATCGCCGAAACCACCGCCGCCACCGCCGGGACGTCTTTCCTGGGGACGGGCTTCGTTGACCGTCAGGTTGCGGCCTTCGAAGTCGGTGCCGTTGAGGGCTTGGATCGCCTTCTGCGCTTCGTCGGAATTGGCCATCTCGACGAAGCCGAAACCGCGCGAACGTCCGGTGAACTTATCCGTGATCACCCGCGCCGACTCCACCGCGCCGTGGGTCGAGAACAGGTCCTGTAGTTGTGCATCCGTGGTCGCGTACGGCAAACCACCCACGTAAATTTTACTGCTCATGCTCTCTCCTTTTAAACATCGGTTATGGTCTTTGCCCTGAGCACTGATCACCGCTGGCAGCAGAACATGGAGGATAGACACGCTCTGGTCGGATTGTCCGCGTGGCACCGAACTGCAAGGTAAGACGCCCTAGACCTTCAACTTTACTTTTATTTGTCACTATCAGAAGGCCCCATACTGATGTGTAAAAAAAGCTTAACTTAATCGGCCCGCCGCGTGCAAGCCTAAAAAGGGTGAAATTTTCGCCCACTAAAGCCCTCACAAACGGTTGCAGCAGCGGCGGTTTTCGTATTAATGAGGTCTAATCTTAATGGAATTTTACAAGGAGGAGTAGACGATGTATCAAACCAATCAGTACGAAGGCATGATCGCCGAAACCGTGACCATGCAAGGACATAAAGGCGAAACCATCAACGCTTACATGGCCCGCCCGCTGGGCGCCGGACCGTTTCCCGGGATGGTCTTGATCCACCATGCGCCCGGCTGGGACGAATGGTATCGCGAATGCACCCGCCGCTTCGCCCATCATGGCTATGCGACGATCTCGCCCAACCTGTATTTCCGCGACGGCCATGGCACGGCGGAAGATGTCGGCGCCAAGGTGCGCGCCGCCGGCGGCATCCCCGACGAGCAGGTGTTCGGCGATCTCGACGGCGCCAATAAACTGCTGCGCTCCATGCCCTATCTAAACGGCAAGGTCGGCGTCTTCGGCACCTGCTCCGGCGGACGCCATGGCTTTCTCGCCGCCTGCCGGACTCAAAGGGCATCGACGCGCTGGTCGAATGCTGGGGCGGCGGCGTGGTCATGAAGGCGGAAGAACTGACGCCGAAAAAACCCGTGGCGCCGATCGACTATACCAAAGATCTTTCCTGCCCGATGATCGGCTGTTCGGCAACGACGATAAATCGCCGTCGCCGGAACAGGTCAACCAGCATGAAGCCGAACTGAAAAAATGTGGCAAGAACTACGAGTTCCATCGCTACGACGGCGCCGGCCATGGATTTTTCTATTACGATCGTCCGGCCTATCGTCAGGAGCAGGCGGTCGACGGTTGGAAAAAAGTCTTGGCCTTCTGCGAGAAAAACTTGAAGTAGGCAGCGGAGGATCCGATCATGTGCACAAGTATTACCCATCAAGCAAAAATCTATGGCCGCGGTAAAAGCGGCCAAGAGTGGATTGAGCTCAAAGAGGCCAATGTCTCCTACGATCATCCCTACGGCATGCCGCTCGAACATGCGCTGAACATCGATTTCGTCGATGAGTCCAAAGGACCCGGCGCCCGCGTGGCGGTCGAACTGAGCGTCGACGCGGCGCGCCAGTTGGTAAAAACCATCGAAGCCGTGCTCGCGCAAGCCGAGCATCAAGGCGTCTTGGAAGACAAGCACCAAGCGGCCGTCGGTTAGTTTGACAAACGAGTCGGGGCGGCGAAGCTAATGAACCGCTTCGCCGCCTCGAACACCCTTCGCATTCCTTTTCTACTCGCGCTATAGCTGTCGGTAACTTTTCAAATTCATCGATCTCGTCCCATTGGCTGATTCAGAAGAAATAAATAACGCGCGCCGAGGCCGCGCCGACGCGCCCCTGGGCGTCACTGGCGATCCGCGATTATCGCCTCATGTGGATCGCCAGCGTCTGTAACGCGGTGGCGATCCAGGTGCGCAACGTCGCCGGGCTCTATCAGGTCTACGAAATTTCCGGCTCGGCGTTGCAGTTGGGGCTCACCGGCTTTTTCCAAGCCTTTCCCTTCGTCATCTTCGGACTGTTCGCCGGCGCGGTGGCCGACGCCTTCGACCGCAAGAAACTCCTCGTCGTCACCGTGGCGATCCAGCTGATCCCGAGTCTTCTGCTCGGCTTCTTGACCATGACCGGGACGATCCAGGTCTGGCATATTTTCACTCTGGGATTTGTCGGCGCGCTGGTCGAAGTGTTCAACTGGCCGGCGCGTTCGGCATTGATCCCGCGCCTGGTGCCGCCGTCCTACATGATGAACGCGGTGACGCTCAACACGATCATCATCCAAACCAGCTTTCTCTTGGGCCCGGCGCTGGGCGGCGTGCTCATCGATCACAGCGGCTTGGTCTTCACCTATTTTCTCACCATCGCCATGTTCATCCCCTCCGGCATCGCGATCTTTGCCATGCGCACTTCCGGCGTTCCCGAAGGCGAACGACGCCGGGTTAATCTGAAAAGCATTTTCGAAGGCATCGAGTTTATCTGGGTGCAGCGAATCATCCTGTCGCTGTTCCTGCTCGACTTCGGCGTCACCTTGGTGGGATTTTATAAACCGATCCTGCCGATCTTCGCCGCCGATGTTTTCAAAACCGGCGCATCGGGGTTGGGCATCCTCTACGGCGCGCCGTCGCTCGGCGCCATCGTCGGCTCGGTGGTCCTATTGATGATCGGCAACGTAAAGCGAATGGGTGTGTTGGTCGTGTGCGCCGCGCTGATCTTTGCCGGCAGCCTGACGCTGCTCGGGCTGTCCAATTCGTTTTGGCTGGCGGTCGGCGCGACCCTGATCTTGGGCTTCACCGACTCGGTGAGCGTCGCCATCCGCCGCACCGTCGTGCAGATGCTCGCCCCCGACGGCATGTTGGGCCGCGCGTCGAGTTTGATCACCGCCTTCGCCCAAGCGACCAATGGACTAGGCGCCGTCCTCGCCGGCGTCGCCGCCCAGCAAGTCGGCGCGCCCAACGCGCTCCTGCTCGGCAGCGCGCTCTGCTTCGTCATGATCCTGGGAATCTGCCTGGCGATCCCGCAACTGTGGCGCTACCGGTCGTAAAAAGAGATGGCCGCAAAGACTGTCCGAGCGAATACGAACGGAATCTCGCGCCAGCGCAAAGAACGCCAAGTTGAGAATGAGTTTTTTCCGGATTGACGCCTGGCGGGTTTTGCGCGAGATCCCGCCCGCGACAATTGCCGCGTGTTCTTTTTGTGGTAACGTCTTGCCGTGCTTGCCAGGCTCGCTACTCGCGGCTAAATAATTCCCGCGTCTTTGAGCTCTTTCAGCTTCTGCTTCGACAGCCCCAACTCACCGCAGAGAATCTCGTCGTTGTCTTCGCCCAACTTGTGGCCAAGAAAGTCCACCGAGCCGGGGGTAGCGGAGAACTTGGGCACGACATTCTGCACGATCGCTTCGCCCAAGTCCGGATCGGGCACGCGCACCATCGCTTCGCGGGCGCGATACTGCAGGTCGCGGAAGGCATCTTCCATGTCAAAGACGGCGGAATAGGCCACGCCATGCTTGTCGAAATGCTCGATCACCTCGTCGCGGGTGTGCTGCTCGATCCAGCCGCCGACGACACCGTTACACTCGACGGTATTTTCCACCCGCGCCGAATTGTCGATGAACTTGGGATCGGTGGTCATATCTATGCGGCCGATCGCCTCGGCCAGCCGCAACCAGACGCTCTGCGTGCTCGCGGCAAGCGTCAGGTATTTACCGTCTTTGGTTTTGAACATCGAACTCGGCGCCACGTAGGCTACGCGATTGCCGGTGCGCTTATGGACGATCTTCATCTGATCGTACTGGATCGGATCGAAGTCGAGGAAACGGAACACCGCTTCATAGAGCGCCAGATCGATCATCTGGCCTTCGCCGCCGCGCAGATCTCGGTGATAGAGCGCCATCATCACCGACAGCGAGCCAAAGATACCGGCGATCAAATCGCCCAGCGGATAGCCCGGCGACATCGGCGGCCCGTCCGGCTCGCCGATCAGATTGGTCAAGCCGCTCATCGCTTCGGCGACCCGGCCGAAGCCGGCGCGGTTCTTATACGGCCCGGTCTGGCCGAAGCCGGAAATGCGCAGCATGATGACGCGCGGATCGATGGCGCGGATGGCGTCGTAGCCGATGCCCCATTTCTCGAAAGTGCCGGGACGGTAGTTCTCGACGATGACGTCGCTGCCTTTGACCAACCGTTTGAAGATGTCCGCGCCTTCCGGCTTGCCGAGATCGAGGGTGATGCAGCGCTTGTTGCGCGACACCGACTTCCACCACAGCGGGATGCCGTCCATGATCGGTTCGAGCTTGCGCTGGCCGTCGCCGTATTTCGGATGCTCGATTTTAATCACATCGGCGCCAAAGTCGGCGAGCAACACCGTCGCGAAGGGCGCCGCCACCATGTTGCCGGCGTCGATCACGCGCACGCCTTTGAGGGGTTTGTGTTCGCTCTTTTTGGTCAGCGGAAAATCATAATGTTCTTTCGCGTAATCAGCCATTTTATGCTTTGTCCCTCTTTTCAGTCCGGGCATTTTACGCATAAAAAACCTCGGAAATAAACCAGGCTCGTTTGACGATGCCATCCCGCCTGGCCTATATCCAAACGAGCAAAATTTATCGATGGAGGAATAGGCAATGGCAGAACCCGCAAAGGTAGTTACAGGCATCGGCAAAGCCGAATTACATCGCATCCTCGTGCGCGGCTACGATTTGAATAAGGAGTTGGTCGGCCACATCACATTCACCGGCATGACCTCGCTGATCTTGCGCGGCCGGTTGCCCACCGAGAACGAGGCGAAAATGTTGGACGCCCTGATGATCATCCTGGTCGAGCATGGCATGGTCTCCCACGTCGTCGCGGCGCGCTTGATCTATCACTGCGCCCCGGAAGCGATGCAGGCGGCCGTGGCCGCGGCGCTGTGCGGCGCCGGCAGCGTCCATTTGGGCTCGTCGGAATGGTCGGCGAAGATGCTCGCCGACGCCCTGCCCGCCGACACCAAGAATCCCGCTTACGACGAAATCGCCACGAAAATCATCGACGACTACAGCGCGCGCAAACAGCGCATGCCCGGCATCGGCCACCGGACTCATGCGGAAGGCGATCCCCGAGCCGAGACGCTTTTCAACATCGCCCGCAGCACCGAAGTCTACGGCAAATATTGCGAGCTGATTCAGCGGCTATCGAAACTCTCCAGCGACCGGCGCAAGCGCTTGATCCCGGTCAACGTCACCGGCGCCATCGCTGCCATCGCCCTCGACATGGGTTATCCCTGGCAGATCTCCAAAGCCTTCGCGCTGATCGGTAGAACTTTAGGCGCCATCGGCCATATCGCCGAAGAAATCCAAAACCCCATGGCGCCGCAGATCGACCTGGCGATCAAGCAAGCGCTGGTCTACGAACCGGTGCGCACTTAGACAGATTCGAGACAGAGACTAGAGACAGAGACCGGAGTCGGAGGAAAGAGTCGCGCAGCACAACGGAACCATCCGAATCTCTGTCTCTGTCTCTGTCTCTATCTCATCCCCGGTTTGCTCCCGTCCCGCCTTTTTGTTCTAATGCGGCCAACTTTGAAGGAGACACTGCATGTCATATCAAAACATTCTGAGCACGCGCGTCGACAAGGTCGCCGTGATCACGTTGAATCGTCCGGAGAAGTTGAACGCCATGAGCTACGAGCTCGCCGCCGACCTGGACGAGGAACTCGGCAACATCGAAGGCGACGACGAAGTCCGCTGCGTGGTCCTCACCGGCGCCGGACCGCGGGCGTTTTCCTCCGGCGGCGATATTCACCAGATGGTCAGATCGACGCCCGAAGAGATGGCCGCGCGCACCGACAAGCGCCGCGAGATGAACTGGCACCTGGCGACCTTCACCAAGCCGATCGTCGGCGCCATCAACGGCATCGCCTACGGCGCCGGCGCCCAGCTAACGACGATGCTCGACATCCGCATCGGCTGCGAGAATAGCGAAATCCAATTCCTTGCCGCCAAGTACGGCCGGGCCAACTCCACCTGGTCGCTGCCGTTAGTAGTGGGCATGGCGAAAGCCAAAGAATTACTCTTTACCGGCCGGCCGATCCGCGCCGAAGAAGCCGAGCGCATCGGCCTGCTCAATCAAGTCGTTCCGAGCTCGCAGTTGCTCGACAGCGCCATCGCCATGGCCAAACAGATCGGCGACAACGATCCGCGCATGGTCCAAGGCATCAAGAAGCTACTCGACGACGGTGTCGGCGCCCCCTGGCGCGAGCGTTTCGACGCCGAGCAAAACGCCAGAAAGAACAAGCTCAAGGCCAACTCGCCGCGCGAAGGCTTCAAAGCATTTCTCGAGCGCAAGGGAATCAGCTAAATGTCATGGTTCGTTTTCGTCATTCCGGCGTAGGCCGGAATCCAGGTTTATACCAGCGAACCGAGGACGAAGATGGATAGCGGCCTGCGCCGGTATGATGGAGTAAAGATTCAGGAGTAATCCCATGTCCCTCAGCGTCGCTGAAAACGAACTGATCACCCATGTCGGCCCGGGCACGCCCGGCGGCGAAATGATGCGCCGCTACTGGCACCCCATCGGCTTCGCCAGCGAGCTCAAAGGCCGGCCGCTGCGGCGCCGCTTGCTTGGCGAGGACTTGGTGCTATTTCGCGACGATCAAGGCAAGCTCGGCATTCTCACCCTGCGCTGTCCGCACCGCGGCACGTCTCTGGAATTTGGCCATATCGAAGACGGCGGCTTGCGCTGCTGCTACCACGGCTGGCTATTCAACACCGAAGGCAAGATCTTGCAGATGCCGGGCGAGCCGCTCGACAGCACCTATAAAGACCGGCATCAAGCAAAAAGCCTACAAGCTCGAAGAGCTCGCCGGCATGCTGTTCGCCTATCTCGGCCCGGAGCCGGCGCCATTGTTGCCGCGCTGGGATGTCATGGTGCGCGAAGACGGCGTGCGCGCATTGGCCGGACGGGTGATGCACTGCAATTTTTTGCAGGCAGTCGAGAACAGCGTCGACCAGCATCATTTCAAATGGCTGCACCGCACTCCCAAGACGAGCTTGTGGTCAGGGGAAACACTGACATCCGATCCCTTTGAATTCGGCATCAAAGCGACCTTCACGCGCACCGTCAGCGCCGGCTCGTTCATGACCAAAAGCTTTTTCCTGTTTCCCAACATGAACAAGGTCGGCTACCACCTGAACGAAGATCATCCCGCCGCCTTCGCCGCCACCCACGAAGGCTACGAGGCGCTGCGCTGGCGCGTGCCGGTGGACGACACCAACACCATGCACTTCACGCTCTACTTCGCGCCGATTGTGAATGGCAAAGTCACGGCGAAAATCCCCAAGGACCAATCCGCCGACGGGTTGGGCGATAGCGTGCTCGGCAAATACCGTTGGGACGAAGCGACCGGTTGGATCGCCCGCGGCGATCAAGACCGCTGCGCTCAAGAAAGCCAGGGGCCGATCTTCGACCGCAGCGGCGAGCATCTCGGCGTCTCCGACGAAGGCGTGATTCAATTGCGCCGCATGTTCAGGGATTGCATCGAAGCGGTGCAAGGCGGCAAAGATCCGGTCGGCGTGGTGCGCGATCCGCTAAAGAACAAAATGATCACCATCGTGCCTGGAGAAATCCAGGTCGCATGATCTATTGTTTATGGAATGGCAAAAATTGTCCAAGTCGTCATACCGGCGAACGCCGGTATCCAGGAGCGGTGGGGTATGGCGGATAACCTGGATTCCGGCCTCCGCCGGAATGACGGAGTCAGCGAGCAACCAGTTCAGGTTTATTATTTTTGACTAATTCCGAACGCCGCCACAAGAAATCAAGTCGGAGGAATACATGAAACAGTTCATCACCAGAGTTTCCCGGTTAAGCTTAGTGCTGGCCGCGTTGACCTTTGTCAGCGAATCTCATCTAGCCGCGCAAGAAACCTTGGACTCGCTCATCGCCGCGGCCAAGAAGGAAGACGAGCTCGTGTTTATCGCCGGGACATCGACCTTCGGCGGCCGCAAGGGTCTGGCCGATCTCGAGGCGGCGTTCAACAAACGCTTCGGCACCAAGATGAAGATCAGCTTCGCCGCCGGCCCGGACATGAACGCCCGCGCGGCGCGCCATATCACCGAGATCAAGTCGGGGCGAAAAGTTTCTTCCGATATCTTTCTCGGCTCGCAGTCGCACCAAGCGCTGATGCACAAGGAAAACGCCCTCGAGAAAGTAAATTATTCGGGAATTTTCCCCTGGGTCAGCAAAGAAATGGAAATTTTCCCCGGCGAAGCCGTGCTCACCTACACCTCGCCCAACGGCATCGTCTACAACAAAGACTTGATTCCAAAAGATAAGGCGCCAAAAAACTATGCCGACTTGATCGATCCAAAACTAAGCCCGGCCTGGGCCGGCAAGATCGCCATCCCACCTTATGTCGCCTGGCTCGCCGAACTTTCGCTGATTTGGGGTACGGAGAAAGTGAAGGACTTCACCCGCAAACTCGTCGGCATCAGCGCCGGGCGCCTGCGCTACAGCGAAGAAGAGCGGGTCGTCAGCGGCGAATTTCCGATCATGGCGAACTTTGGCGACGCGTTAAGCGCCATGTGGACCTGGCAGCCCAAGGGGGCGCCTCTGGTCGCCGTGCCCGGAGTCACGCCGATCAACACCGACTACTTTCAACTGAGCGCGCCAAAGAACGCGCCCCATCCCAACCTGGCCAAGCTCTTCGTCGCCTTCATGGCGACCCGAGAGGCCCAGACGATTCTGCAAAAGTATGAATCGCGCAGCTCCCATCTGGTCGAGGGCACGATCATGCAAAAGTATCTCAAAGAAAATAAAATTGCCGTGCAGGAACCCAAGCTGTCCATCGGCTATTATCTCAAGGGCGAGACGGACGAAGGTCTACAGTTCAAAGAAGAGCTGGCAAAAATTCTCAAAGGTTCATGACGCGGTCGGAAGTCAGAGATCAGAAGTCAGAAATCCGAGGTCCGACAACGTTGAACTTTTGAACCTTGAATGCACGAAATCTTCGTAACGGCTTGAACGGTTTGAACGAAGCGCAGCGATTGAACGTTTTGAACCCACGTAATCAGGAGATCAGCGATGTTATCGACGGAAGAAAACGAAACCTTGACCCGAGTCGGCCCCGCCACCCCCGCCGGCGCCATGCTGCGGCGCTACTGGTGGCCGGTGGGATTTACCGAGCATGTGCAGATCAAAGGCAGCCCGGTTAGTACTCAACTCCTGGGCGAAGAGTTCGTATTATTTCGCGACGGCGGCGGCCAGCTCGGCATGGTCGACCTGCACTGCTCACACCGCGGCACGTCGTTAGAATACGGCCGGGTCGAAGAGCGCGGCATCCGCTGCTGCTACCATGGCTGGCTCTACGATACCCAAGGTAACTGTCTGGAGCAGCCGGCCGAACCGGCCGACAGCACGTTCAAAGACCGGATCAAACATCCAGCCTACAAAGTTCAAGAACTCGGCGGCTTCATCTTTGCCTACATCGGTCCCGATCCCGCGCCGCTCTTGCCGCGCTATGATCTACTGATTGAAGAAAACGGCGAGCGTGTCATCGGCGCCGGCACGGAATATTGCAACTGGCTGCAGCGCGCCGAAAACTCCGTTGACCAGACGCACCTGGTGGCGCTGCACGCGCCCGAGTATCCGCAGATGGCATTGAAGCGGCCCGAGATCGCGTGGCAGCAAACCGACTATGGCGCCAAGATCACCATGCATGTGCCTGGGGTGTCCAAGCCCAAGCATTCCCACTGGGTTTTTCCCTCGCACACGCGCCACACCACCGCGCGCAAGGGGCGCATCCCCGATCATGCGATCCGCTTTCGCGTGCCCATCGACGACACCAAGACCAGGACTTTCTGGCTGCGCTTCACGCCCCACACTGAAGCCGAGCGCGGCCAGCCCTTGGTGCAAAAAACCATCGGCTTCGAAGACGACAAGCCCGGCGCCTATACCAGGGTCGACGACGGCTGGTGGGGTATCGCTTCCCATGATCAAGACCGCGTCGCCCAGGAAACCCAAGGACCGATCTACCAACGCAGCAAAGAACACCTTGGCGCCGCCGACCAAGGCGTGATTCTGTTACGCGACGTGATCCGCCAATCGATCGATGCCGTGCAGCAGGGCAAAGACCCCTTCTGGACGTTGCGCCGTCCCGAGCACAACCAGCGCATCGCTTTCGACGCCAGCATGGCTGAGATCGGCACGCTGGGGTAGCTGGATTATGCGCCGGCAAAGCGCTAGGTTGTCGACTCCACGCCCGCGGTGAGACCGACAGTCCCCGACAAGTTAAATAAATCGGTTCTACAGAATTTGGTGTGGATCATGGGTCACGGTCTTTGTTTTGTTGACCACGAAGAGCATAGCGCGGCAGAGCCGCAATCGAAATTCGGAATATCTCTCGCAAAGGCGCTAAGCTCGCAAAGGTGACGGGCGATGCCCGTCATCCGAGGAAACACGAGGGGTGAAGACCGATTGCTAAGAGTCGCTATTTCATCCTTTCCGAACTTGGCGTCTTTGCGCCTTGGCGAGAGGAATTTCCGAATCCGAGAATATTCGACTCCCGGAATATTAGAGCCGCACGCTATGACAAACATGTTGCTGTTAGTTTTTGGATAGCAATACGAACGGGTTAAGACTCCGAACTTCGTGTTCTTCGTGTCCTTCGTGTGAAAACATCTTCACAGTAAACCCGGAAAACCCAATAAAGGAATTACCCATGAACGAACAAGACGCCATCGAGCGCGCCTACGGCGCCGCCGTCGAAAGTCTGTGCAAGGCATTTTACGACGACTTCACCGCGGCGAACGGCAGCCCCAACGCCGAAGCGGGAGCCAAGGAACGCTTTCGCAACGGCATCATACACGCCCGCCAAGCCCACAAGATCGCCCTAGAACTGTTGCCCTGACAGATTTCGCAGAGCGAGGCCTGTTAACTCTCTCAACACCAACGAATATTCGGCGCATCCGCCGACCGTCATTGCCGCGAGCGCGGAAATCCAGGTGACGGACCATGTCCGTCATACCGTTGAAATACGGTATTCAGGTGGATGATCGGTCTGGATTCCCGTTTGCACGGGAATTACGAATAAAGAAAGAGCTGCGGTGTTTGTCGATCTTGTCGCAGGAATTCTACCATCGAATAGTCGATCAACTACTTTCTATCCGGCGAGAAAAAACTATCCAGCAGCCGCTTGCGCAGCGCCGCCTCGCCGCCCGGCAGCACATCGAACTTGGTGGTTTGATCGGTCTTTTTCAAGATACGCTGGCCCTCGGCATCGTCGTGCATGGCGACCAACACGTCATTGAGCTGGCCGACGAGCTGCGGCGCAAGATCGCTTCGCACCGAAAGCAGATGGCGCGGCAATCTCTCGGTGTGCGCCAAAATCGCCATCGCGGATTTTCTTTTTTCATCCAGGCCATTGTAATCATCGTCGCTGATCGCCCCCGCGGCCACTTGTTTGGTCAGCACCGCCTCGATCAGCTTGCTGCGCAGGTAAGCGAATGAATATTGAATCTCCGTCGGCGCCGCGTTCGGATCGTAGCCTTTTTTCTCCACCAGTTTGTAACCGTTGCGCGAAAGAAACAGTTTTGGCATGAGATAGCCGGAGCTCGAGCCGGGATCTTCAAAGATCATCGTCTTGCCGCGCAGATCGGCGAGCTGCTTGATGCCGCCATCGCGTGTGGTGAAAATCAGGCTTTGATACTCCGCCTGGCCGCCCTTCCAGCGTCGCAAAAGCGTCTTGCCGGCGCCGTGTACATAGTTGATCGTGTAGGTCGGGTAGACGCTTTCCATATAGTAATCCACCCGCCGCTGCTCCAGCAGCCTGGTCAGCTCGAAGGGTGTCGGCGCGATGACGACCTTGGCGCCGGCCTCCGCGCCCGGCGCGATGCGCCGCGATACATAGCGGACAAAGTCGCGGAAATGCTCTTCGATGGCCGACTTGTTGATCTCGGAGACCAAGCCAAGCTGCAGCGCTTTGACTTCACTGTTCTTCGAGCTCTGGCCAAAGGCTGCTTCATCGATGCCGCCACCTAATGCCAGCGCCAATGCGAAACCACAGCAACACACTTGCCGGCAAAAGCCCCCACGCGATGCGCTGCGAATCAATGCCATCGGCGCACCTCGCGGGATAGCGCCAGGAATATTAGATCGCTAACTGACACAATCGATATTCGGCCCATATTCATATAACTCCCCGGTTTGACTGCACGCTCGACCACAGGTTGCGCGGATCTTTGCCGCGTGAAGCCGGCGTCAATCGCGGCCATCGATAATTTCGGCAACGCCCATATCATGCCGCCCGACTCTCGTAAATTCGCAACCTCGTACCGATCGAATAACCTGTTTATCCCATGCTGTCAAAACACCATGAAACAGTCGAGATAAAAAGCAAAATACCTGTTCACCACGAAGACACGTAGGACACGACGATTGCGGAAAAAAATATTGTTCACTTCGAGCCTCCTGCGAAAATACATGTGAGGGGATGATATGCATAACGAAGGGCCTCCGGGGCTCCGCCATACCCGCGAAAGCGGGTAACCAGGCTAATTTGGCGCAGTACAAACCTGGATTCCCGCGTGCGCGGGAATGACGAATCGAGGAGAGGAGCATGTTCTGGGAATGCTAACCATTTTCATGCTCTGTAGACGAGCGCAAGCTCATGGTCTCTTCTGGTGAGATGGAATTTTCTCCTAAAGGACGATGCTACTTATCCAGGGTTTCTTTACTGACAAAAGCGAGCAACAGCGCCGACAACAAGAGCAGCGGCGCGTAAACCAAGAACGGCACGCCGGGATTGAACGTGTTCGCCAGGTAGCCGGCAAAGAGCGGCGCCGCGCCGCTGCCCAACTCAGCGATGGTGCGGCGCAGCGCTTGCAGCCGCCCGCGCACATGGGCCGGCACGACATCGTAAGTGGACGTCGCCAGCGAGCCGAGGGACAACCCCTGGGCCACGCCGGCGATGCCGATAAGCATCGCCAGCTGCATGAAACTCGTGGTCATGGGGATCAAGAAGAAAATCAGCGCCGGGATGGCTGTGCTCGGCACCGTGCACCACTTGCGGCCGACCCGGTCCATCAGAAAGCCGGCGGGAATCATCACGGCAAAAATCACCACGCCGGATATCGAAAACAGCATGCCGATCTGGCTCGGCGACAGATGCAAGTAGCGCACCGCGTATAACGGCAGCATGCTTTGGACGATGATGCGTTGCGATTGATTGACCAACGTCGCGAACACGATGGAACAATAGGTCGAGCGCAGATCGACGCGGATTTCCCGATAGAGCAGCGCCAGCGCGCCGATGCGCTGTTTGATGGCGCCGACACTCCAACCGGTCAACGCACCAGCCGCCGGCGCGCGGCCATGGGCTTCGCCCGGCGAGTCGGTGACCAAGAGACCCAAGAACACCGAAGCGACACTGACAACCGCGTAGCCGAAAAATGCCGCCTGGTAATTGAACAGTTCAGTCAACCAGCCGCCGATAAACGGGCAGACCGCCGCGCCGATGGTATGGGTGCCATGGAGACTGCTGATAATTCGGCCACGCTGGCTGCGTTGCGCCTGGTCGATGGCGGCGATTTCCCGCGCCACCGCGCCCAGGGTATCGGTCGCTCCCAAGACAAAGGCGAAAAATACCAGCAACCAAAACCACGCCACCCAAGCGGCGCAAAACGAGGCCAGCGCGGCGACCAGCGCCGAGCCTACCAAACCGAAGCGCGTGCCTCTGCGGTCAAGCAACATCGCCGCCCAGCACCGTGCCGGCCATCTTGCCGAAGGCGAAACCGGTGATCACCTGCGCCGCCCCGCCCGCCGACACGCCGAATTCCCCCGCCAGCACCGGGATCGTCGGAATGATCATCGCCCAGGCGCCGGAAAAGAAGGTGCTGACGTAGAGCGCGATCAGGCTGCGCAAGCTGGAAGTTTTTTGCGTGACATTAGCCATGATGAAATTTCTTTAGCACGCAAACAGTTGCCCGAGGACGCACTTTTTGTAAGGGGTAAGCGGTGAAGGGACAAGGCGTTGGGAGGATAGGACGCCTCACCCCTTACCCTTCACTCCTAACCTCTTCTATCTTTCCAACGTTTCCCGCCCGGCCAGCGCCAAATAGACCGCGGCGAACAATAGAATTGGCACGTAAACCAAAAACGGCACGCCGGGATTGAAGCGCGTCGCCAAATAACCGCCAACCAGCGGCGCTAGAGTCCCACCCATTTCGGCGATCATGCGCCGGGCCGCTTGCAAACGGCCGCGGGCGTGGGCTGGCACGACATCGAACGTCGACACCGACATGGAGCCTAGCGATAGACCGTTGCAAATCCCGGTGAGCGCCAGCATCGCCGCCAACTGCGTGAAACTATCGGTAAACGGGATCAGCAAAAATGCCAGCGCCGGCAAACCCGTGCTCGGCACGGTGGCCCACTTGCGGCCGACTTTGTCCATGATAATGCCCGACGGAATGATCATGACAAAGACGAAGGCGCCGGCTATCGAAAATAGTAAACCCACCTGCGACGGCGAGAAATTGAGATGGGTGCCGGCGTAGAGCGGCAGCATGCTCTGCAGCGTGATCCGATAGGAATGGCTCGCCCAGGTCGCCACCACTAAGGCGATATAAGTCGAGCGCAGTCCAGGACGAATTTCCCAGAACAGCGCGCCCAAGCCGCGCACGCGTTCACCTATGGCAGCGAGGGACCAACCGGTGCGGCCAATAGTTTTCGGCGCGGCGTAATGCTCCGCTTTGGCAACCGGCGCCCCGAAACCCAGCAGCACCGACAGCGCGGCAAAAATCCCGTAGGCGAAAAACGCCGCGTGAAAATCGTACTGCTCGGTGAGCACGCCGCCGAGCCACGGGCAGAGCGCCGTACCGGCATTATGCGTGCCGTGCAACGTCGACAAGACCCGGCCGCGCTGGTTCTGGTGCGCCAGATCGACGCCGGCAACTTCGCGGCCCAACGCCCAGATGCTGTCACCCACGCCCATGACGAAGCAGAAGAATAAAAGCGCCGGCAGCCAAGGTAACAGCGCGGCGACGAACGCCGCGGCGCTCACCAGCGCCGCGCCGCCAACCACCACCGCGCGCACACCCATCCTATCCAACAGCACACCGCTGATCGGCGTGCCGGTGAAGCGGCCCAGCGCCATCGCCGTGACAATCTGCGCCGCCGCGCCGGGAGAGACATTAAAATGGCTGGCTATCACCGGAATGGTCGGAATCACCATGGTCCAGGCGCCGGAAAGCAAACTACCGCCGTACAACGCGCCCAGACCGCGCACCGTCGTGTTGGATCGCAGAGCGTCAAACATGCCTTGAAGCCAAAGATTTCTCGCATACTTAGATCAAACATCCTCGGCTAATGCGCGGAAGTGATTCTGTTGCGGCTGGCCTCGATTCGACTTCTCGAGCTTAAGTCAGCCACCGTGGACCTCACCCCTCTGCACGCCGGCATGACGAAGTGAGAAATCTCGACTTGTTTTGCAGAGCTTTTGGGCCACGGCACTAGCGTGTCGCAGTCGCATACTTGGCATTTAATTCGCGCAGATGCCGTTCCAGCAACGGCATGGCTCGCGTCCTTCGGCAGCTTTTGCAAATCCTCGATCAGCGTACGCAAGCCCGGCGCCTTCTCTGCCAGCGCGGCGATGGCGTCGAAGTAGCGATAGTAGGCCAGATCATGGCTGAGCTTGGCTTCCAACACCGTGGCGCTATGCTGATCGCGCGTCTGGCGTTCGAACTGGCGCTGATAGTCTGGATAGCTTGCCAGCCTATTTAGAATTTGCTGCTTGGCGTCGTCGACCTTCGCCGTGGCGAAAATCCGCTGCGCTTCCTCGACCAGTGCGATAAGTTCGCCCGACACTTTGCGTTCTTCGGCCAGCGACACCAGAGCGTTTTGCAAATTTTTCTCGTCGCCCTTGTGGCGCAAGTACTCGATCACCGCCAAAGAACCGAGCGGCGTGACGATCGCCTCCTCGATCTCCCAGGGCAATGCGAAATTGACATCGCCATGCAGGTCTTCATGCAAAATCACCTTAGCCCGCCGCACTAACGCCTCCTCGGCGAACCCAGCGGTCGCCACCGAGCGCGGGTCGGCGAACTCGCTCCCTTGACGGTGATACACGCTGTAGCCGTCGACACGGTAGACTTGCTCCATCTTGGGCGCTTCTTTCTCGACATTGAGACCGATCGCCAGGCGAATATCCACCGGTCCGCGCAGCGCCAAGGTGCCTTCGCGCTGCATCCACAACCACAGCATGGACAGCGACGCGCCGCCCTGGGAGGTTCGGCGTAAGGCCTCCGTCGGTTCGATGCCAAGAGTCTTGCCGAAGGCTTTGACCTCTTCGATCAGACCGGCGGTCTCGCGCAGGCGAACAGGGTCGACGGTAGGGATAATGGTGGAGCAAGACGATAACATCATGAAAAGTACCATCGCACCGGCGAGCCGACTCAGAATCGTGAGATCGACTCGCCGGTGCATTGAAAACGGGACATGCTTCGACACGCTCAGCATGAACGGAATCATTACTATCATTTCAAATCCCTCTCCGTTCGTTCCTTCGATAAACTCAGGACAGGCTCT
This sequence comes from uncultured delta proteobacterium, assembly GCA_963847445.1. GTDB lineage: Bacteria > Desulfobacterota > Binatia > UBA9968 > UBA9968 > DP-20. The sequence goes on from CAWJZV010000004.1 coordinate 41,403, forward strand.
GAGACTCGTCGAAGGACTGCGAGAAGGTATTTCACCTGCTTGTTGCGAATTTCTACGGCGCAAATAGCGACGCGATCGGCGCCGTGTGCGGGATCTGCCCGACGTCGACGAGCAGCTGCATCTCCGCTTGAGCGAGCTTTTGTTCTTTCTCGGTGAAGGTGAACTCGATACGCGGGTAGCGCGCCGAAGCCAACAGCGCTTCGCGGTCGCCTTCATAGCGCGACAGAAACACGTCGGCGACCTCTTCGAGATGCGCTTCGCTGTAAGCGAAAGACTCGCGGAAGGCTCGCAGCAACACATCTTTGATGCCGGGATTGTCGCGCAGCAGATCTTCCCGCGCCGCCACCATATGCTTGATCATCTCGTCGAAACCGGTGAGCTTTTGCCAGGCCTCGCCGTCGGTATAGAGACAGCGCACGCCGGGCGCGACCTCGCCGCGAAAGAAGAACTGGTCGAGCAGCACCACCGCGTCCGCCTGGCCGCTCTGCAACACGCCAAGAAGCTTTTCCTGCGGATAGTCCTGCCCAGCGCAGCTTGTGCGTCGTCGAGACCGTAGAGCGCGGCGCAACAGATATTTGTGAATCGCGTGCATGCCTTGATGGGTCGCGATCAGCCGGCCTTCGAGATCTTTCGGCGTCTTCACCGGACCGTCGGCGAGCACGAAAACGCCGTTGCCCTTCAGCGTCGACTTCCACTCGGTGGCGAGACCGAGAATCGGCGCGCCCTGCAAGCTTGCGCCGGAGAAAATTCGGCAGATATAGATTCGCCGCCTGCACGTCGCCGTTGATCAGCGCATCCTCTTGCTCTTTGCTCGGCGGATCGGGCAGCTCGATGACTTTCATGTTGATGCCGTCCGCTTTCACCTTGCCGATCGCCAAGGCGTAGTAGGTGCGGAACATGCAGAAGCGATTGCGATAGTGGGCAAAGGTAATGTCCATGAAATGCCTTGTGCGAGTCTTTTCGCGGTACGAAGGTGGCCGAGAGCAAATATACTTTTCGTTCAAGAGTTCAAGGTTCAAATGTTCAATGTCGAGCAGACCGGTCCGACATTTTGAACTTTTGAACTTTTGAACCTTGAACACAATTTTAAGATTTCGCCACTTCTTCCTTTTTCCGGTTGCAAATATCCAGCGCCGCCATGGCGTAGACTTTCGTGCAGTTCACCATGTTCGAGATGCCGACGCCGCGGCGCACGCCGGTGGGCGAATCCCACTCTTCGCCCGCTTTGGTTTCGGTCGGATCGACCAGATGGGTGCCGAAGCCTGGACCGTAGGTGATCGCCGGCACGCCGTACTGGGCGATGCGCGAGCCGTCGCTGGTGATGCCGTAACGGATCGGTTTGGCGTAGGGCACCGGTCCTTTGAATACCGTGCTTGTGGGCGCTCTCCATGACTTTCACCAGAGGTTCGCTCTTGGAGATCTCATAGCCGGGCGTGGTCAGATAGAGTTCGACGCGAATGTCGAGAATATCCGGTTCGCGCTTGCGTACTTTTTCACAGACCGCTTCGATGTCGCGCTTGATCGCCAACGGCACGGCATCCGGCAGCATCTTGACGATGACGAAAATGTCGGTCGTCGGACGGGTCCCAGGCTTGAATGCATTGCCGCCGTCGATGGCGCCGATTTGCACGGTGGGCAGCATGAACTTGTGGGGATTTTTGCGCTGGTATTCTCTCTCCCAATCTTGAATCGCTTGGGCGACTTTGCAGGCGGCGAGAACGAATTTCGTCGCCTTGCCGTCGACGCTCACCCGCGCCCAGAGCAGACCGGAGTTGCCGATTTGCAGTTGCAAGCCGGTGGGCTCGCCGATGATGCACATATCGGCCATCACGCCATGGTCCATCAAGTAGCGCGCGCCGACGCCGGCGCCGCGATACTCTTTGCCGTGGAAACGGCCGATTTGCGCTTTTTCGATTTCGCCGACGACGCCGGAGATAATTAAATCGCCCTTGAGTTTCGCGCCGGCTTTTTGCAAGCGCCGACACCGCCTCGATGTAGCAGGGAAACGCCGCCTTCATGTTGACCAAACCGCGGCCGTAGATGCGATCCTCGTCGACCACGGTCTCCTGCGGCGCGTCGAAGTGATCCATATGCGCGTTGAACATCAAGGTCGCGCCGCCGCCGGTGCCTTTGAGCGTGCCGATGACATTGGGCCGGCCGTCTTCGACATATTGATACTCGACTTTCATGCCGAGTGTTTCGAACTCGCTGCCGAGATACTTGGCGACGTTTTCCTCGTCGCCGGTGATGCTGACGATGTTGGCGAGATTACACGCCATCTCGACGATGCGCTCGCGGTCGACTTGGTCCAAAACTTCTTGTTGCATGGGAAACTCCTATTAATTGTTAAAAATTGTTTGGTCGTGAAACAATTTTTGTATCACAGCTAATCGCGCACTGACAATAACGCGGGGAAAACTTTCTGTGCAGCCAGTCAGAAAGCATCCGTCATGCGGCGAAGGCCGGCATCCAGGAGGGGTCGGCCGGTTGGAACACCGAGTCGAGACCTGGATTCCGGTCTTCGCCTGCATGCGAAACGAGAATTTCGACTTCGAATCGACACGATGAAAATCCCACGTTAGAGCCAGAGTGATCGGTTCCCGTCCACCGCCAATGTGCGCTGAGCACGCTGAGAAATCACGGCAGTGGGCAAGGCCGCGTCAGCCGATTGACCTGCGGGATCACCTCGGCGCCAAAACGCTCGATGGTTTCCAAGGCAAAGCGCGGGTCCATGCCCGGCCAGTCGACCATGAACCACATGACCTCGGTGTTAAACTCCTCGTAATAGGACATCACCTGCTCGACAACTTCGGCAGGGCTGCCAAGGATCAAGCGATCGCGCTTCAACTCGTCGAACTTGAGATCGTAGCGTTCACCCGGCTGGCCCCATTGCTGATAGCGCAAGTAACGCCGCTCGTAACCTTCGCGGATACGATCTTCAGCTTCGCGCGTGCTGTCGGCGATGCACAGATCGCGAAAAATAAACAAGCCTTTGTACGGCCGCCCCTGCTTCTCCAGCGCCGCCTTGTAGACCGGCAACGCTTCGCGCAAGAAAGCTCTTCGAGTGGCGCCGGCTGGCGATCCAGTGGTCCGCCACCTCCGGCACTTTGGCGACGGTCTTGACGGAATCGGCGCCGAGCAAGATCGGCGGACCGGGACGCTGCACCGGCCTGGGCGCCATCGTCACTTTGTCGAGATGAAAATACTTGCCGTGAAAGGTGACGACGTCCCCGGTCCAAAGCCGGCGGATAATCTCCAGACTCTCGACTAACCGGCCGCGCCGCTCGCGCAGATCGATGCCGAAGGATTTGAACTCGCTTTCGCGATAACCCTGGCCGACGCCGAACAGCAGTTTGCCGCCGGACAGATTGTCCAGCGTCGACATGTACTCGGCGACCATCACTGGATGGTGCAACGGCAAAAGAAAGATCGAAGTGCCGACGTACATGCCCGGCACCCGGCCGGCCAGATAAGACAACAACGGTATCGACTGCAAGATCGCCGCATCCGGCCCGGTGAGAAAATGCTGGGCGACGAACAGCGCGTCGAAATTATTGCGCTGCGCCGCTGCGCCCGCTCGACAACCTGCTCACACACCTCCGCCGCCGGCAAATCCGACGGGTAACTGCCAAACTCAATCCCGAATCGCATAGCTAACTCTCTCCTCACGATGGTCTTTGCGCAACCTAACGACCATGCTGCGCGCTCGCGCCACAAGTCAAACCGGGAAATGGCGCGCAGATATATTTCACGGCCGCCGCGATAAGCGACGAACTCGGCATTCAAACTTTTGTTTTCATGCTTATCTTATCGGCATATATTGAAGCAAAAGCTTGGCCCTAAGGGCGGTTGAAAATGCTACGAAGACGCGACATTGACACAGGCCCAGCGCTTGGCGGTGCCCGACGACGACGGAGTTTGACGCTGCAATATTTTCCTGATTATTTGTTATCAAATTCAAAGGAGGTAGTTATGACAAAGGGTAGATTTTCCCGGGGTTTGATGACCGCCATTATCGTCGGGGTGTTCGGGCTGGGTTATGTTTGCGGCTCGATGACGCAGCGGCATGCCGAGGCGCAGATCGGCGGGTTGCTGGAAAAAGCCGGCAAGGCAGGCGGCCCGGTCGGGTCGGTAGCCCAATTTGGTTCTTCGCTCGTCGAGATGCAGGACCATATTACTGGCTTACAGAAAAATCTCGACACGTTTAAAAAGGTGCAATCATCCCTGACCGGTAAATAGCCGACCGATCTTGAGCCCAACAGCGGCGTTGACTCCAACGTCAACGCCGCTGGCGATGATGCGAATTCCCCTCGTTCGTGCCGGGGGAAACAGGTATTACCGCCTCGACGAAAATTGGCTGGGATAGCGCTTGATACTTCGTACACATGGACAGAAGATGGACAGTAAGTGCAAGGCCTTTAGGATTGAACAGTAGGAGAAGACAAATACAATCAGGTCCTAAAGCACGGCGCCGAGAGATGCGTAATCCACCGAACCGCATCAACCCCGCTTCTAAGCAAACGCCAACTCGACCTCGCGCGCTTCCATTTTAGCAACGTTTCCGCGCTTGACACCTGCGCATAGCCGCCAAGGCACGCGCGGAGCAGTCATACTTCCCCTCTACCGTTACACTTACTGCACTTTCCGCTGCCATGGCAGGCTCCACAGCTTCCTGGCCCCGAACCGTTGTCGCCCGTCCCGCGACACGTTCCCTGACATCTACCGCTGCCTTCGCACAGGTTACATTTCGCCATTAGCTACTCCTCTTGATCGATCCCGTGTATGGGTAGGACGACGTTATTGACTAGTTGGACAAACTCTTAGACCGTCGCGTTCACAGGAAGAATTTCAGCGCTGACAGCCTCTTGCCCACTTAGGCAAAGCGGCTCCCTTACTCCTCTATTGAATTCTCGATCAGCCACCCAAAACCGATTTTACGCAAATGCCGCTTCGACTTCGCGCACTTCCATCTTGGCGACGTTGCCGCCGAGTTTCACTCCGCCGGCCGCCACCGCGGCTTGAAACTCTTTGCCCTTCGCTTCCATCTCCGCTTTGTCTTTGTAATTGCGAACCCAGATGAATTCGTTTTGCGGCCGATTCACCCAGCTGCCGACGATGGGCACGCCGATCTTTTGGTGCAGCGTGACGATGTCATCCTTGAAGTGCTTGAGAAAATTGTCCATCTCGCCCTTGTTGATCGTGTAAATGCGAATCTGCGATATCATTTTGCTTTCCTCCAATTTGTCTAGGTTTCCCACTGCTCGGCCGCCACAGCGTGGAAACTACCCGAGTCTATCGCTGCCAGTCAAACGAATTTAATCGCGCCGTTCACGAGCGCAGCGCGCCAACTTCTTGGAGCCGAGAACCTTCGGATTCGGATCTTTTCTCCCGCAATGGCGCAAAGACGCTAAGTGACAGGCCAGAGGCTTGTCATCCCGAGAGAATGCGAGGGATCTAAAAAAGGATTTCCCTCTGCGTCCGAAATGACAATGTCTTCCCTTTGCGCCTTTGCGCCTTTGCGCCTTCGCGCCTTCGCGCCTTTGCGAGTTAATCCGATCCTTTTTTTGCGCCCTTTGCGGTTAATACTCCGATTCCGAATTCATGCGGTTGACGCCTTCAATCATTTTGCCTAAATTGTAGCCTCGATGAAAATTGCTTTGGATATCGACGGCGTGCTGGCGGATTTCGTCACGCCGTTTTTACAACTGCTCGAACGGCGCGTCGGTGGCCCATCCATCGACCCGGCTTCCATCACCGATCCCAACTTTCAACATCATCCGTTTCTGACCAAGGAACTGGTTTACGACTGCATGGTCGACACGTCCTACGATGCCGAGTTCTGGCGCGGGCTCTCGCCGCTGCCGTCGCTGGACCAGTGGCAAGCGCTCAACCAGGTGAGCCGCGACAACGAAGTGGTCTTCATCACTCACCGTTGGGTGCGCGACAGCTACGATATCAACCAAGTCACGTGCGACTGGCTGCGCCGCCATGGCATCGACAGCCCCGTGGTCCATTTCACCCAAGAAGTGAAATCGCAGCTGGTGCAGAAACTAGCGGTCGAACTGTTCGTCGACGACCGCCACGAAAACTGCGAAGACGTGGCGACGCAAACCGAGGCCGTCGTCATGATGCCGCACCGGCCATACAACCGAGCATTCACCCATCCGAAAGTGCAGCGCATCGAAGATTTAAGACGAACTGTTCGTTATCTTGGATCGGAGATTGCACCGCCGAGGCGCTGAGATCGCGGCGGCGGATTCGCTGCGGTGAAGACTTCTTCACGCGCAATCCGGAAGAAGCCAAATAGGTGAGATGACAACGGAGGACACTCATGGGAGCCATCGATAATAAAGTAGCCATCGTCACCGGCGGCGGCGGCGGCATCGGCGGCGCCATCGTTCAGCGCTTCGCCCGCGAAGGCGCCAAGCTCGCGGTCGCCGATATCAACCCGCAGGCGGCCCAAGCGCGCGTCAAAGAGGTCGCCGACCGCGGCAGCGACGCCATCGCCATCACCAGCGACGTGACCAACAAAAAATCGGTGCAGGACATGGTCAAGGCGACCCTCGACCGTTGGGGCAAGATCGACATCCTGGTCAACGTCGCCGGCGGCGCGCAGAGAAAAAACGTTGTCGATATCACTGCTGAAGACTGGGACCATGTCGTCAACATGAATTTGAAGTCGGTATTCCTCTGCTCCCAAGCGGTGCTGCCGACCATGCTCAAAGCCAAGTACGGCAAGATCGTCAGCATCTCGTCGATCTATGGCTTCGCCGGTAATGCCACCAGGTCGAGCTACGCCGCCGCCAAAGCCGGCGTCGCGGTATTCACCAAATCCCTCGCCCTCGAACATGTCAAAGACGGCATCAACATCAACGCCATCGCGCCCGGCAGAATCGAGACTCCAGCGGTGCGCGGCCACTACTCCGACGAAGCCTGGGCCGCCGCCGAGGCGCAGATTCCCATGGGCCGCACCGGCAAGCCGGAAAACATCGCCAGCGCCGCGATCTTTTTAGTCCAAGACGAAAACAACTACATCACCGGGCAAACGATCCATGTGAATGGCGCATGGTTGAACTGGTAGAAAAGAAACAGCCGTTCAAAAGTTCAAGGGTTCAAGGTTCAATCACGTGCTCGGAACAGTCCGGGGAAGTTTCTGACCTTGAACTTTTGAACCATTGAACCTTGAACACCGACGACGAAGGAGGAGTAAATCATGTACGGATGGAGAGTAAGAATTGGCCATGTCGCGCCGTCGCGCGGCGACACCTTGGTCTATGAGTTCTATCAAATGCTGCCGGCGGGCTTCATGATGCTCAATAGCACCGGCACGATTCGCCAGTTGGTCGATGCCGACTTGGAGCGGCAGCTGCAACGCATCGAAGAAGCGGCGGCGGACCTGGTCGACAACAAGTGCGACTCGGTGATCATTGGCGGCTCGCCGCTGTTCACGAAACTTGGGTATGGCAGCGATATCGAGATGGGCAAGCGGCTCAGCGACAAGTACGGCGTGCCGGTTTCCCCCGGCATCACCGGCGAGATCAAAGCGCTCAAATCGCTCGGCCTCAACAAGCTCGTCGTCGCCACGCCCCATGAAGACACGCTCAACGAGCGCATGAAAGCGTTTCTCGAAGCGTCAGGTTTCAAAGTGCTAAAAATTCAAGGCTACGGCGTGCGCAAGAACGCCGACATCACCGACATGGATGAGCACGCGGCCTACAAGATCGCCAAGCGGCTCTACGAATCGGCGCCGGAAGCCGACGGCGTCTTCGTCCCCTGCCCGCGCTGGCCGACGATCACCGATGTCGACCTGCTAGAGCGCGAGATCGGCAAGCCGGTGATCACCAGTTCCCAGGCTTATATCTGGCACGCGCTGAAGATGGCCAAGGTGAAGCAAGAAGTGAGCGGTTACGGAAGATTGATGGCATCGCTGGCGAACTGACGTTTCGTCATACCGGCGAAAGCCGGTATCCAGGAGTTGGGCGGGTATAACAAAGGGCGAGTGAATGAATCACTCGCCCTTTGTTTCGCAAAAACTATGACCTGGCTGAGCCGCTATTTTTTCCGGCTGCCGAACACTTCCTTCAACAAATCGGTCACCCGCGCTGCCGGATTGGTTCTGATTTTTTTCTCTTCCTGGGCGACCACGAAGAAGATGCCGTCGGTGGTTTTCTCGGTGACATATTGGTTGACGTCGAAGGCGATGTTTTTGGAGAACGGCACGTCTTTATACTTGCCGACCAGGGCGTTGTACTGCTGGTTGACGCCGACCTGATTCATCACGTCGGTGACCGACGGCTTGAACGCCGTCTGCAGCTTCTTGGAAGTCTTCGCCTTTGAAGTAATCCGTCGCCGCGGTGTCGCTGCCGTTCAAGATCTTGCGCGCGTCGTCGAAGCTCATCTCGCCGATGGCGTTCCAAAAAATATCCTTCGCGAAGGGCACGGCCTTTTCCGCCGCCCGGTTCATGCCGACGATGAACTCGTCGATCTGCGGCCCGTAGCCGACCAGACGCAGCGGTTGCTCCATCGTCTGCAAGGGTTTGGGCATGAGAATCTTGATCGCTTTATTCATTAAAAAGCCGTCGATGGAGCTGGTCTGTTGCACTGCGTTCTCGGTGCCGACCTTGAGCGCCTCCTGGAGACCGGAGCCGACCTTGGCGTCGCTCAAACCGCCCACGCTGGGCAGCTTACCGCCAAAATCCTTCAACAGTTTATCGAATTGCGCCGCCGCCGGATGCACCGCTAATAAGCAAAACAGTATCGTCAACCACCCTTTGATCATTTCCATCTCCTGTGACGCTGTTCGGAAACCAAATCGGTTGGACCACCGCGCTACAATAGCTCTTTCGAGCGGCGCGGCGAGTCAAGAATATCGCCCAGCTTAAAATCGTTGATCGCCGCGGCGAAACCGGCGTCGATAATCAAGTTGATAATCTCCTCTTGAGCGTCCCGCGGCGACAAGCGAAACGCGGTGCGCAACGGCGGGATCGCCTGACGCCATTTGCTCTGGCTCAGATAGGCGCGGCCAAGGTAGAAAAAAGCCTGTCCGTCCCTTGGATTGTCATGGGTCGCATCCTCAAGATAGGGAATCGCCTCGGCGAAGCGGCCTTGCTGGAAAAGTGTCAAGCCGGTGTCAAAAACGTCGCGCCGCGAACCCCAGCGGTCCATGGACGAACAAGATGTGAGGAATACCAAACTTAAGGCGATGCCCACCAGTGCGAAACGATTTCTCATTGGACTCACCCTCCTAATGGGTGTTAGACGCAAAAAAGCCCCTAATCTTAGCGGACCAGCCAAGATTGGGGCTGTTTCTTACTTCGCAAATGCGGTCTTCAGCAGCGGTTCGAGCTCGCCACGTTCGTGCAGCTCGTGCAGGATGTCGCAGCCGCCGACGAACTTGCCGTCGATGTAAACCTGCGGAATGGTCGGCCAGTTCGAGTAGCGCTTGATGCCTTCGCGCACCGCCGAGTCGGCGAGCACGTCATCACTGGCGAAGGGAAACCCGTAGGACTTGAGGATCTCCACGGTATGCGCCGAAAAGCCGCACTGGGGAAAATCCGGCGTGCCCTTCATATAGACCATGACTTTGTTGTTCTTAACTTTTTCGTCAATCTTGCTGATCGTATCTTCTGCCATAACTATCTCTCCTTCTTACGTTAGAAACTACGCCCCCAGCTTTTCCCACTGGGCCGGACTATAGGTCTTGAGCGATAGCGCGTGAATGCGCTGGTCGGCCAATGGCTCCTTGAGCACCTCGTTGACCATGCGGTGTTGTTCGAGCAACCCTTTGCCGTCAAAGGCCGCCGACACGATAATGACTTGCCAGTGATCGCCGCCGCCGGTCAAATCCTGCGTTTCCACCAGCGACACCGGCAGTCCTTTGGACAATGTTTCTTTGATTTCGTCAGGACTAATCATGGAGAAATCTTACCGGCAACCAAGCCCGCTTGCAACCGTCGGGTCGTGGTTCAGTTTCACAAGAAAACCGTAGGGGCGACCCTGTGTGGGCGCCCGTCCGAGAGGGCAGACACACAGGTCTGCCCCTACGTTGATGCGTCGTAGAACCAAATTAAACATTCCCAACCGGTGCACCTGCGCACGACAATTTCTACCCCACCGGGCCTTCGTAGTCCGGCCGTACTTTGCGCAGCATGGCGCGCAAATCGGCGCGCAGTTCGTCGAGGGTCGGCCGGCCGAGATACCAGTAGCCGTTGTATAAATTATGAATCGTCAGGTCCGGCATCAATGAGAAACTATGCGGCATCGCCGTCACCCCCCTGCTCTTGGAGGTCTCGGTCATGTCGAGCAGCTTGACGACTTTGCGCTCTTGATCGCTCAGGAAAGGAAACTGCGCGCCCAGGCCGGTGCGAAAGGCATCGTTGATATCGGGCGAATCGACACAGCAGACCGCGAGCTTGCAATAATTGATCGCTAGCTCCTCTTGAAGTTCAACGTAATGGCGCAACTGCACCTGGCATTTGCCTCACCAGTAACCCCGGTAAAAAGTCAGGATGAAGGGGAACTTGCCGACCAGGTCGGATAACTTGACCGGCTGGCCTTCATGGTCGGGCAACTCGATATCGGGAAACTTTTGACCGATCTTGAGATTCATACTGCCTCCCTCTGGTTTAGGTACGGAATGTGAATTGGCGTCGAAGTCTACTGATAACGTTTGGCCATCTCAGTAAAGAAGCCTTCTTTTTCCAACTGCTGCAATAGACTTAAGTCGACGAACTGTTCCGGCTTGGCGCTCTTCGCCTGAGCCACCTTCGGAGCCAACTCGTCGAGCAGATACTGAATTCCTTTCAACGTCGGATAGGGCCGCTTGGCGACTCTCTTGACGAACCAGTCATAAGTTGCGTCCAGCACCTCCTGCTCGTTAGTGCGCATATATTTGCCGGCGATGCGTTTGGACTCGTCCTTATTCTTACCGATAAAATAAATCGCCTCGACATAGGAGCGCAGCGCGCTCAAAACGGTGTCGCGCTGGCTGCGAATGAAGCCGCGCGAAGTCGCGAAGCCATTGCCCTGCACCTCGATGCCCAGTTCGAGCATGTCGAACACTTCGATCAAACCTTGCTTTCTTGCCCGCGGGGTCTCGGACGGTGTGAGAATCGTTGCTTCAATGCGGCCGGCGTCGACGGCGCTTAGTCGCTCCATGGTCGGGCCGGCGACGACCAGCGCGACGTCCTTGCCGGCTTCGAGATTGAACTTTTTCAGCAAGATCAGCGCCGCGTTATGGGACGCCGAACCAAAGCCGCTGACCCCCAATCGTTTGCCCTTCAGATGTTCGACCCGGGTAATCGCCGGCTTGGCGACGACGGAATAATTGTAAGTCGATTCGGAGGAAGCGATCAAAACGATGTCGTGACCCTGTAGGCCGGCCGGCACCACGGTGCCGATATTGACGATCGGCGGATCGCCGGCGACCAGCGCTTGCGTCGCCATTTGGCCGCCGCGAAAGAATATCACTTCGGCATCGAGGCCGTGGCGGCGATAGATGCCGGCGTCTTTGGCGATCCAAATGTGAATCTGATTGTAGGAGATCGCCGGATAGCCGATCTTGATCTTCTTCAGATCTTGGCCATCGACATTGGCGCCGGCAAGAGTTTGTAGGACTAAAATGGCTCCACAAAGCAGAGTTTTCACCGGTCCGCCTTTCGATTTCACGCGCAATTATAATAGATATCGAGCAGCATGCTCATTGGATCGCAGCGTTTTCCCGCGACGGTCGAATCTAACGGATATCACCGTGAGCGTCAATTGGCGCGTTCGGCTCGCGCCGACGAGTCATGGCAATCGCGAGACCTTTTGTCACTAAGTATCGCAAGCGCCCCGCGGCGAGCATTAAGCCGAGCGCTGCCCCCAATACGTTGCAACAAATGTCTGTGGCGGACGGGAACCTGCTGTGAGAGTAAATTTGCAGAAACTCGACCGATGTCGAAAGTAGCGTCGCTGCAACCAGCACCCATAGGTTTTTTCTCTTGCGCCATGGAACTAACAGCAAACCTCCGGCGAAATACCCGAATGGGACGAAAAGCGCAAAATTGGCAGCGATGTCTAACCAGTCCAACCGATGGCCATAGAAGGGTATCCACTGGACTTGCGCCCAATGGGAATGGCCGACGAAATTGGACCACGGCAGCAGGGTCGCTGCCAGTATCGCGGCAATCGATGCCAGCAAGCCATTGAAGCTCATCACGAATTTTCTCGCATGGCCCACTCACGCGCGTTCAAAGCCTGGCCGGTAACCCGCTGCGATTCATCCGAAGCCAGGTAGATGAAAATAGGCAGAATCGATTCCGCCGTCGGCAGCGTCGCTGGGTCTTCTTCCGGATATGCCGCCGCTCTCATGCGCGTGCGGGTCGCCGCGGGATTGACCGAATTGACTCTGATCCCGGCAGCTTTGACTTCATCAGCGAGCACCTGGGTAAATCCCTCCAAACCAGCTTTCGAGACCGCATAGGCGCCCCAGCGCGCCTTGCCAAGTCGGCCGACACCTGAAGTCAGGTTAATGATGGAGCCGCCCCGGCGCGCTAACATCACCGGCAAAACTTCGCGGGTAATAAAAAACAACCCATTGAGATTGATCCGCAAGACTTCTTCCCAGTCGGCGATCGGATAATCGGCGATCGCCACCCGCGGTCCGAGGATGCCGGCGTTGTTGACCAAAATATCGATGGCGGCAAAATTCGCCATCGCGGCAGCGACGATGCGCCGGACGTCCGTGGCGTTGCCGATATCGCCCGGGACTCCAGCGATCTCGCCACCGGATTGGCGAATCTCCGCCACCGCGCGATTAATTTCCGTTGGATCACGCCCGCAGATAAACACTTGGGCACCTTGATCCGCATAGGCCGCGGCGATGGCACGGCCGATGCCATGGCTGCCGCCGGTGATCAGCGCGACCTTGCCGAAGAGTTTTTTATTGCCGCTGCTTGCCATCGTTTCGTCGCTATAACATAGTTGAAAGATTCATGAAATCGTGGCAACCGCACCAGCGATTACTTCTCTACCTGTTGCTCGCGCTCGCCCTCGCTTGCGCCATCAGCCCGATCTTGTCCCTGGGCGCCGACTGGTTCATGACCCAGTGGCCGGCGTTAATGCCGCAGCGCATTCCGTTCCATCGCACCTTCGATCGCGCCTTCATGATTTCCGGTATCCTGCTGTTCATTGTTTGCCGGCGCGCGCTGATTCCCGCGCGCTTGCAAGAGCTGTTGCGGGTCGGCGCTGCCCCAGCGAGCCGAGACCTTGCCGCCGGCCTCGGCTTGGCGTTGGTTTCAATGCTTTTGGTCATCGCCGCGATGATCGTGGCCGAAGTCTTTACGCCCTTTTTTCGCCTCACAAGATCGGTCGCCGTCGAACGAGTTGCCAGGGCCGCGGCGGCGGGAATATTTGCCGGCGTGTTCGAGGAAATATTTTTTCGCGGCATCTTGTTCATGGGACTACGCACCCGGAGCTACGACGTCCGCGCCTATCTCCTGGCCAACTTATTTTATGCCGCGCTCCATTTCGTCCGACCGGGCGATGCCTACTTTCTCGACCGCCTCGACCTTGGCGCCGGCTTCCGCCACTTAGGGTACACCTTCACGCCATTTCTCGACCCGCTGTCACTACTACCCGGCCTGATCGGACTAGTGCTCGGCGGCGCCGTATTATCATTTGCCGTGGAGCGCGCCGGCAATTTGTATCTCGCCATCGGCTTGCACGCGGGATGGGTGTTTAGCTTAAAAACTTTACGAGTCTTCGGCGACTTCCAACGCGAAGGCTTAGGCTGGCTCTTCGGCTCCAGCGATCCGAAACTCGTCAGCGGCGTCGCCACCTGGGCAGCGATCCTATTGGCCGGCGTGGCGGTATATTACTTGACTAAAAGCCGCGCCGTCCGGTCAAACGATCTGCCTCGCGCAGCAGCGGCCTGATCTTCTCGGCGATGCGCTGCCCCATCAAGCGATAGCCCGCGCCATTGGGATGGATCGGATCGCTTTTGAGCTTGGCGTCGGTAAGAATTCCTTGCATCACCTGGGGAATGTAATAGGCGCCAAACTGCTTGGCGGTCTCTTCGTAGATCGGGCTGTATTCATCGGTAAATATCCCAAGCCGCATGCCGGCGATCGCCACCATGGCGCCTTGCGCCTGAATGCGCCGCACCATCTCCGCTAAATTTTTCTTCGTCTCCGCGCGCGGCACCTGGCGCAAGAAATCGTTGCCGCCCAATAAAACAATCACCAGCCGCGGATTGCCCGCGAGGACTTCCGATAACCGCGCCAGCGCCAGCGCTGTGGTATCGCCGCGCCGGCCATGGTTGCGCACCGGAAAGGCCAGTTCGCGCGACAGCACCGCAGGATAGTCTTCGCCGCCGTTGGCACCGACGCCTTCGGTCAAGCTGTCACCCAAACAGACGATCGCCTCGTTGGTCGATCGCAAGTTACGCACGTTATCAAAGCTGTCGCCACCGCAACCGAGTGACGCAATAACGATAAAAACATAACCGGCGGCGCGCACTTTACTTCGCTTGGTCATGGCCAGGAGCAACTGCACCGCTGAGCAGGAGCCGGGTAAAGCGTCATGACTGACACAGCAGATCGCTCAGCTCTCGGGTCGAAGATAACTGTTGCAAATGCTGCACCGCGTCGAGAACTTTTTCGACCCGCTCCGTGGGTAACGCTAGCTTGGCGTTGGCGCGGAACTTCGACTCGATGTCGGAGGGCGGCAATGGATCTTCCAAGCCGCCGCGCGGATGGGGCTGGTTCTCTTCGAGCACAGTGCCGTCGTCGAGATAAACTTTGACATGGCCGGAAAAGTGGCGCGGATAATCGATGGTCGCATCGAGTTCATAACCAACTTTAGCCGCGAGACCTAGGACTTCGGCATCGTGAATCGCTTGGTCGCTAAACTCCTCCAAGCCGGCCCGCCCGTGCACTAACATCACCGCGATGCTGTAGGGCAAACTAAACTTGGCGCCATAGGAACTGATCGGATTCTGTTTGCCTGCCAGCGGCTCCCACAGCCGATGCACCGGCCCCTCGGCGGTGCGGCAAACGACTTGTCTTATCCGCGCCGGCGCCGGCCCATGCCGCTGTCTAATCTTGAGGGCGCAATCCATGTAGGGATGAGAGATCGAACCGCAGGGATAAGATTTAAAAGTCAGCTTGGGGATCTCCCAGACTTTGCCGAGCTCGGTGATTTTTTCATAGCGGTAATCGTTCTTGCCACCGAAGGACGGAAAGAATCCGTTGGTGCCTTCGAAAACTTTCGCCGGTCCGCGAAAGCCTTCTTGGGCCAAGAGCGTCGCGATGACGCCGCCATGGGCCGACCAACCTGGGTGCAAACGCTTGGTCCAGGTACCATCGGCCAAGTATTCGATGATGCCCGAGCTCTGGCTGCCGCACAGACCGAAAGCATCGATCCATTGCGGCAGGCTCAGGCCGTAGAGCCGGCCCGCCGCCGCCGCGGCGCCGAAGGTCGAGCAAAGCGCCGTCGGATGAAATCCGCGAGCGTGAAATTTTCCCGGCGCCACCAGACCGATTTTGCACAGCACCTCGGTGCCGATGATCGCCGCTGCCAATAACGCCGCACCGCTAGCCGCGGTTTCTTCCGCCACGGCCAGGGCGGTCATCCAGGCGCAAGCGCCGGTGTGGACGATCGCCTCTTCCAAGGTGTCGTCGTAATCCAGGCCATGGGCCAAGGTGCCGTTGGCGATGACCGCGTTGGCCGCCGCCACCCGGTCCGGCGCACCGATGATCACGCTATCGCCCGCGCCGCCGAGTTTCTTGGCCACCTTGGTAACCATCGCACCAAAATCCATGGTCGAGGACGCCAGCGCGATGCCAAGAGTATCGAGAAACACCAGCTTGGCTTTCTCGATCACCGCCAACGGCACGTCGACAAGCTTCAAGTCGTTGGCGAACTTACCGATCTGTGCAGAATATGAATCCACGCGCGTAAATCTCCTAATTACGCTTTACAGCGCTTTTTTCACCATGCTACTTTCGAGCGAAGTTACACTTCGAGCATCGCACGCGCAACCTGGGAGAACCAAATGGAATGGCAAAGCATCCTGATCGGCCCGCTCACTCTCGCCCTCGGCGTCTTGCTCCTGCTTATCTGCTTGGCGGGATTTCTCTGGTTGACCGGCAAACTCGAAGGCTACGATCCGATCAATGAATTGCTCATGCGCGACAACGCGGCTCTTGGGCTTCGTTACGCCCTATTTGCCATCGCCGTGGTTTTCTCTCTGCTGGGTATTTTTGACCGTGGCCAGGGCGACGAAGGAGCGGCGGATTTCTCACTCCATGCAATTTTGGCAACCTTGCTGATTTACATTTCCCGTTTCCTAAACGACTGGTTCATCCTCTATCATTTCAGCAACAACCGCGAAGTGGTACAGGAGAAAAATGTCGCCGTGGCGCTCGTCGAAGGCGCCACCTACATGGCCAGCGCCTATGTGATCGGCGGCGCTTTTTACGATTGGGAAAGCGGGCTGTCGACGGCGCTCCTATGGTTTATCATCGGCCAGCTATTGTTGGTATTTCTCGCCCTGCTCTACCACGCCGTGGCGCGCGGCACCGACAAGGCCCTCGACGATCACAATCTCGCCGTCGCCATTTCACTGGGCGCGTTTCTCCTCGCCGGCGGCATGATTTGCGGCACGGTGATCAGCGGCCCTTCCACCGGCTGGCGCAACGACTTGCTCATCGTCGCGGCCTATCTGGCCACCTGGATCGTCACCATGCTGGCGGCTCATTGGCTCTCCGACCGGGTGGTGTTCCGGACCGCGCGCATGGCCGACGAAGTTACCGAACAGCGCAACATCGCCGCCGCCTTGTTTAAAGCGGTGATCTTCATTTCGCTGACCTTTGGCTTCACCCATGGATGAGCCGCGATGAAAAGATCCGCCAAGGTTACCGTGGCATTTCTGTCATCCGTCGCCAGCGCATTCATGAACGGCTGCGGCGATGATGGCCAGTGGGTCGAAGCCAAACGCTGCGTCAATAACAGCAACGTCGTCGTCGAAGACAGTTGGTGCGAGGATCCCGCCAACAGCTCGGGCCGCACCGGCGCTGGTTATCATTCCTACTACTACGGCGGCCGCGGCTACTATCCCGGCGATGTCGTTAGCGGCGGCGGTCATGTGCCGCTGAGCGGCGTCAACTACCGAAGCGCTAGCCGGGTGCCGCGCGGCGGCTTCGGCTCCACCGGCAAGGCATTCGTCAGCCGCGGCGGTTCCATCAGCAGTTAACTATTTGCCGATACGAGGTTCACCACGAAGGCCTAGCGCAGCGAAGCCGCAACCGAAAAGAAGAATGGCCGCAAAGAACTTAGCGCAGCAGAGCCGCAACCAAATGGGAAAGAGTTTTCACCACGAAGCTCACGAAGGACACGAAGGGTTCGGAAAATTATTACTCCGAACTTCGTGCTCTTCGTGTCCTTCGTGGTGAGATTGGATTTCTTCATTGAGCACGCCAACTTAGCAGTACCGGTACGGAAAATTTGCGCAAGCCGCGCAAACTATCACGGATAGTAGTACATGCTTTTTCCCAGACTGGGCTGGGAAAAAGAGGTTCGCCCGTTGGCGAACAGCCGCAATCAAAACTCGGAATATCTCTCGCAATGGCGCTAAGCTCGCAAAGGTGACGGGCGATGCCCGTCATCCCAAGGAAACACGAGGGATCTAAGATAGATTTCTCCCAAGGGTCGAAATGACAACAATTCCGAACTTGGCGTCTTTGCGCCTTGGCGAGAGGAATTTCCGAATCCGAGAATATTCGACTCCCGGAATATTAAAGCCGTACGCTATGACAAACATGTTGGTGTTAGTTTTTGGACAGCAATACGAAGGACCTGAAGGTTTCAGATGTATAAATTTCCGAACTTCGCGATCTTCGTGCCTTCGTGGTGAGAAAGAATTTTTCCCATGAAACGAATCAGCACCACACCGCGTCAAGACTGGGAGAAAAAGGTCGAAGAGATCGGCCTGATTTACCATCATACCGAGGGGCAACCCTACTGGAACGAGTCGGCATATTATTCCTTTCGCTCTGCTGAAATCGACCGCATCGAGGTGGCGAGCAACGAACTCCATCAGATGTGCCTCGAAGCGGCGCAGCATATCATTGACAACAACCGCTTCGACGAACTGGCCATTCCCGCCGCGGCGGTTCCATTCATCAAGCTAGCCTGGGAGGACGAACCGCCGGCGCTCTATGGCCGCTTCGACCTCGCCTATGACGGCGAGCATTTAAAATTATTGGAATACAATGCCGACACGCCGACCGCGCTGGTCGAAGCCGCCGTCGCCCAGTGGTACTGGCTGCAAGAGCGTTTCCCCGATCTCGATCAGTTCAATTCGATTCACGAAAAGCTTTTGGCCAAGTGGCGAGAGTTGAAGCCCTATCTGGCCAATCCCATGCATTTCACCTATCTGCCGCCGCCGGACGTGGAAAACAGCGAAGACTTGATGACGGTGACCTACCTCATGGACTTGGCTGGCCAGGCCGGTATCGAAAGTACGCTGGTCAAAATTGACGATATCGGTTGGGACGCCGAACGGAATACCTTCGTCGATCAGGCGGACAAGCCGATCCGCAGTATTTTCAAACTCTACCCCTGGGAGTGGCTGTTGCGCGATCGCTTCGCCGAGCATTTTTTCGCGTCTTATACCTTAACCCAATGGGTCGAGCCGATCTGGAAAATGCTGTTGTCGAACAAGGGCATCCTGCCGATTCTCTGGGAATTGTTTCCGCACCATGCCAATCTGTTGGAGTGTTATTTTACCGGCCCGAAGCATTTAACCCATTACGTCAAAAAGCCGCTGCTCTCGCGCGAGGGCGCCAACTTGTCGATTCATCACGGCGCCGCGGTTGAGACCATCGGCGGCCCCTACGGCGAGGAAGGTTTCATCTATCAAGCCACGGCCCGTATCGCGAACTTCGACGGCGCCTATCCGATCATCGGCAGTTGGATGATCGACGGCGTCGCCGCCGGCATCGGCATCCGCGAATCGGACACGCTAGTAACCAATAACTTGAGCTCCTTCGTGCCCCACCTGTTCGAGTAACCGAGCCGGCGCCAAATCAATAAACAAGGCATTTCGCGTACAGGGTATTCACCCCGCACGCGACCAAAGGGGATGCTCGCCCCCTTTGGATTCCCCATTTGATGGTGCCCCCAGCAAGCTGCGGGGAATGTTTAGATTCAACCCGTCATGCCGCCACAAACAGCGGATCATGCCGTTTCGGCGCGGGAATCGCCATCACCGGACAAGGCGCATGGGCGATCACTTTCTCGGTCACGCTGCCGAGCAGCATATGATCCAGCCCGGTGCGCCCATGGGTCGACATGATCACCAGATCCACTGCTTCACGGCCGGCGAGATCGGCGATATTGACATGGGCCGCGCCCAGTTCGACCTTCTGACGGACCTCGACCAGATTCATCAATTCGCCGAACTTCTCCCGCAAGAATTTGTCCAAGAACTCCGTCTGTTCGGCCATCAAGGTGCGCGCCGGCCCGAGATTTTCATGTTTGCCGAACCAGTCGTTGCTCATGTCGATCACATGCAACACGATCAGCTCCGCGCCGGATTCGTGCGCGGTTTGAAACGCGCGACGCAGACCGACACAGGACAAGTCGGAATAATCGGTCGGCGCCAATATCTTTTTTATCTTGCTCATATTCTCCTCCTGCAATCTGCTGCGTTAGTTCGTCGAAGCGCGTCCCAGGCCGGTTCAAGCGGCATGAACCACCAGCACCGGATCTTCGGAATGGCGCACGACTTTCTCGGTGACACTGCCGAGCGCCCAACGTGTCACACCGGATCTGCCATGGGTACACATCGCCACCAGCGCGTCAGGATGCTGGTTGGCGTAACGAACGATCGCTTCCGCGCCGGATCCTTCGAGCGCCACCCACGATACTCTGGTTAGCCCCGACGCCGTCAGAGCTTCGGCCTTTTTTTTGAGATACCCTTCCACCTCTTCCTTCATCTCGCGCAGCATCTCGTCATATTTGGGCAGATAGTCTTCGCTGCCGTAGTACGCCGTTGCCGCGAGTTCATAGGCGCGACAGAGAACGATCTCGAGGTCGAGCTTCTTGGCGACTTCGCAGACGGTGGGCAACACCGACTCCGCCAGCTCCGAACCGTCGAGCGGCACGACAATCGCTTTAATGCTGGCACCGCGGTCGCTGGTCCCGTCATCGTCGGCACGGACGAGAAACAGCGGCGCCGTCGTGCCGCGCAGCACTTTTTCCGCCACGCTGCCCATCATCCAGCGGTTGATGCCGGAGCGGCCATGGGTCGCCATGGCGATCAGTGTGTCTTTCTCCGCCTCAGCTCTGTCAATGATCACTTCGGCGGGC
Organism: uncultured delta proteobacterium; assembly: GCA_963847445.1. Taxonomy (GTDB): domain Bacteria; phylum Desulfobacterota; class Binatia; order UBA9968; family UBA9968; genus DP-20. The sequence goes on from CAWJZV010000004.1 coordinate 61,758, forward strand.
CGCCCTCTTTCGACCTTGCAGGTGACATCGAAACCAGGAAAGGTCGCGGCGACTTCGGCCAAATGCTCGCGGCTTGCGCTTTCGCCCTCAGCGATGATCGTGTCCAGATAGCGCGCCTTGTCAGCTACGATATGCGCCGTCGCCGCGGCGATGTCGACGACTTCCAGGAGTTCGATGGGCAGCTTCAGTGTACCGGCCAAGATCCGCGCAAATGGCAGAACCTTTTCCGAGGTCTTCGAACCATCCAGCGGTATCAGTAGCTTAGAGTACATATCGATCTCCTTTCCGTAAGCCTCTCGGGCAATTAAATGCGCAACTAGCATGCCAGCGGCCTTGGGGTGAATTATTCAGCCCGAACGGCTAACCGATTGTCAGCGCTGAGAAAAGATCGAGCCAGTTGTCGCAGGAATGAGAATCGCAAGAACGTCGGTCAGGCCTAGACTCTCTAAACCTGCTCAGGCGAAGGATAAACACCTATTTCGCCATTCCTCCACACGCGGGAGTCCAGGCGTATTCCGGCGAACCGAAGTCGAACACTAACGCAATGCTGAATCTCTACGACAAGTACTCCACCGGCAGCGCCACTTCCTGCACCGAGCCATGGACCGCGCGCATACTGTAAGCCCGCGCGCCGCGCTTGGACGCGATGACCTTGTGAACGGTATCGCCAATGAAATGCACGCCGGTCCAGTCTTCGATGGCGACGCCGGCGGCGATTTCACCGGCGGTTAACAACTTATGCAACGACGGCCGGCGCTGCGCTTCGCCGTCGTAGTGCGGACAACAGCTGCCAGGGAGAAAACCGAGACAGTCGAGCGGCCGTAGACCGTCGGAAAAAGAATCGGTCAGCCCCTGCTCGAACCAGCAGATCGCACCGGCGCTGACTCCGGTGAGCACGATGCCGGATTGCCAGGCCTCGCGGAGTATCTCGATGACGCCCCAATCGCGCCACACGGCGATCAAGCTTTTCGTGTTGCCGCCGCCGACGTAGATGACATCCTGGTTGAGCAGGAACGAGCGCAGGTCCGGCGTCCGTTTGAAAAACGTCAGCACCGAAGGTTTGCAGCCAAGCTTTAAGAACGCGGCATAGAAACTGGCGACATAATGATCCGGCTCGCCGCTCGCCGTCGGGATGAAGCAGACGCGCGCGCTGTCCGATCCGCTTTGCCGAATGACATATTTCTCCAGTTCAAGATTCTCTGCATCCCGGTAAAATCCGCCGCCGCCGATGGGAATGATCTGTTTGGCTTTCTCCGCCACTCTCGTCTCCTCTGTTGCTAATACAATTTACACGCCCACTTCCCTCCGCCCCAATTGTCGACACCGCCGATGATCATATCGCGCGCGTCGAGTGTCAAAGCATTGGACGCCGGCGTCGTCGGCGCGCCGGGATAGGTCAAGACACGAATATCGCGGTAGGGACCGATGACTTTCTCCGCCGCGGGTAAGTCGATCCAGCGATCGCGGCTGCCGGTGCTGACCACGGCATCCGCTTCAGCGGCATAAAAGAGCAGCGGCGAATCGACACCGTCTTTGCCGCCGTACTCGTAAGTGACCAGAACGGTTTTGATGCCGAGCCGCTCGCAGGCGCGGATCGTCAACATCATCTCGACGAAGGCATTGCCCGAGCCGAGCCAGGTTAGCAGCACGGCGTCGGCGCCCAAACTTTTCGCCAGTCGAGCCGTGTTGTGGGCGACGACTTCCTTGGCGTGATGGGTCTCGTAGGAAATGCGCTCTATGATGACGCCGGCAAAATCGAGATTGTCCGCCGCTTGCTCGCGGTACAAAGCCAGCGCCAAAGGATGGTTTTGCCAATCCCAGGTGGTCGGATAATAACCGATGCCGCGGGTCGTGTTCATGGTCATCGCGCCGTCCAACAATTCATTGGGATCAAGCGCCGTCGCCAACGACTCGCGGATCGGCAGGCCGTAATAACTCACGCCGGCGTGGGGCTGCTGCGCTTGGGTGATGCAGCCTTGAATCAACACCACCCGTGGCCGCGAGCTGCGCTGCAGCCGCGATGAGAAAATCTCCGCGCGCGCAGCGGTCAATCCTTTGGTCGTTTCGGCGAGCTTGCACGCGACTTGATAGGCCGCGTGCTGAATCGCCTGGTGCGCTTCCAGTTCGCCCAAGCCGGCGCGAATTTCCAAGCTCAACACCAGATGGCGCAGCCCGCTAAAGCGCGATGCCGCCGCGCCGGCGCCCCACATGTCGAGGATGGCGCTGCGCTGCACGCCGGTGCCGGCGCGAATCGTGCCCTCATAGGCCGCCGTCGCCAGCACCGCCATGCCGGAAAGCCGATGCGTCAAGCCGTCGCCCACCGTCACCACCGGACCGATGACGCCCGGGAAACACCTGCGCGTCACTGTCGATCTTGACTCGCGGCTCGATGACGTCGCGGATGCCGGTCACCCGCACCGGTTCACCCGGACCGACAACGTCGATGCGCAGCTGATCGGATGCGCGGATCTTGGCATACCAGTCGAGTCAGATCCTCACGGTCAACTTCCAACAGACCCTCTTGATAACGATAGACGCTACCAAGACGAATCTGCCGCACGGGAAACTCAGCCAATGTAAGTTGCATGGAGGTTTTTGCTTGGCAACGATGGGTATCGCGAAGCTCAACCCATCCTACGATTTGAACGACTTGAACGTTTTGAACGGCTTGAACTTCGTCATCGATTATTGAAACAGCCCGTCCTTCTCCAACTTGCGCACGATGCTGAATCGTCGACGATATTAGCGGCCTTGAGCTGGCGGATCTTTTCATTGCCGAGGCCAAGCAAACGAATCGCGTTATTGATGCCCTCGAGATTCGGGAACGCGCGCCGCTCGTAGACGTTGCGAATCACTTCGTAGCCCTCTTCCGCTTCCTCCGGCCGGACGATCTGCAAATTTTTGGTCAGGGTCGCCACCACCGCAGCCTTATTGGCCGGCCGTTGAATGAAAGCGATCGCTTCGACCAGAGCGCGGATCACTTTCTCCGCAGTGGCAGAGTTCGAGTTCAAATAACTTCGGCGCGCCAAAATCGCCGTGCTCTGAAACGGCACGCCGAGTTTGGTCAGATCGGCCATCACACGAAATCCCTGCTTCTTGAGCATGGTCGCGTAGGCGTAGCCGGCGTAGGTCGCATCCACAGCTGCCGAGCATCAACGACTGCACCATCACGGTTTCGTCGCCAACGATGCGCAGGTTGATGCCGTCCCGTTTAGGATCGAGTCCCCAGTGTTCGAGCACCAGCTGGGTGATCATCCAGATGCCGCCGCCGATGCTCTGGATGCCGATGTTCTTGCCCTTCAAATCGGCCGGCGACGCGATCGCCGCCGACGCCACCATGGTGCCGTTGAGTTTGTTGGCCAAGCCGGCGATGAAAGCCAGGTCGAGGCCGTTGGCGATGGCGCCGAGCACCGAACCATTGGCCGAACCCGAATAGAACTGCGCCTCCCCCGCCGATAGCGCCGACAACGCCACCGCGGCGTTGCGCATGTAGATCAGATTGACATCGAGATCGTGCTTGCGAAAGAAGCCCTGGTCGCGCGCCACCAGCAAAGCGCCGGCGCCGCGCTCGTTGAGCGAGGCGTAGGCGATGACGATTTTGCTCGGCGCCGTGGCGGCGCCGGCGAACTCCATGGTCACGAGTAAGGCAATTAATTGCATCGCAATAACCGTTGCCAGTCTTTTCATCATTCGCTCCGTTTGCATCAAAAAGCCGCGCAGTTCCAGCCGCCGCGCCCCCAATAATCGACGCCGCCGAGAATCATGTCGCGTGCGTCAAGCGTGAACGGGCCGCGCGCCGAAGTTAGCGGCGCGCCCGGATAGGTCAACACTTTGATTTCCTCGTAGGGACCGACAATTTTTTCCGCCGCCGGCAGTTCGATCCAGCGATCGCGGCTGCCGGTGCTGGTCATGGCGCTCGCTGCCGGCGTGTAAAATAACAGCGGCGAATCGACGCCGTCTTTGCCGCCGTATTCGTAGGTCACCAAATTGGTCTTGATGCCGCGCCGCTCGCAGGCGCGCAGCGTCAGCATGACATCGACAAAGGCGTTGCCGGAACCGATCCAGGACAGCAGCGCCGCGTCGGCGCCCAGCATGGTCGCCAATTGCGCGGTATTCTGGGCGATCACTTCTTTGCCGTGAAAGGTGTCGAAGGCGATGCGTTCGAGAATGACACCCAAAAAGTTGACGCTGCGGCGGTGCGCGCGGTAGAGCCCGAGCAGCAACGGATGATTCTGCCAATCCCAGGTGACCGGGAAGTAGGCCAGGCAGCGAGTGGCGTACATGGTGAAGGCGCCGTCGAGAAACTCATTGGGGTGCACCGCGGTCGCCAGCGAGTCGCGGATCGGCAGGCCGAAATAGCCGACGCCGGAGTGCGGATTGCCGGCGTCGGTCAAACAACCTTGAATCAGCAAGACACTCGGCAGCGTCGGATCGGCGCCGCCTAATTCAAAGACTTCGATTTGCCCCGGAGTCAATCCAAGCGTCACTTCAGCCAAGCGCTTGGCGGTTTCCAAAGCGGCGCGCTGAATGATCGTATGCGCGGTGAGTTCCGACAACCCCTTCGCCAGGCGCAGATTCAGGACCAATCCGTTGAGCCCGCTGAATGGCGAAGCCGCCGCGCCGTCGCCCCACATGTCGAGAATCGCGCTGCGCTGCACGCCGAGCCCAGCGCGCACCATGCCCTCGTACTCGGCGGTGACGAACACAGCCATGCCGGAGAGCCGATGTGTCCGGCCCGCGCCGACCGGTTGCACCGGCCCGAGCACGCCGGGAAACACTTGCCCCGAGCCGCTCACTTTGACGCGCGGCTCGACGACATCGCGGATGCCGGTAATGCGAACTCTATCGCCGGGCGAGACGACATCGAGCCAAGCCGCCTCGATACGCCCCTCCTGCAAAACCGCCTGCTCGATGGCCGACTTGTCAACGGTCAGCTGCCCGGCGGCGTAGTGAAACCGATCGGCGAGCTTGATGCTCGCCACCGGAAACTCCGCCAACTCAAGACGCATGGATATTTCCTGGACAAATGACTCATAACATCCCCCTTTGAAAAAGGGGGACTGAGGGGGATTTGCAGTTTGCCAACGTAAGAAAATCCCCCCTTCCCCCCTTTTTCAAAGGGGGGGATAAACTCATCGAACTCGTACGGTCATGAATCGTAACACGAGCACGAACGAACACGAGCACGACTTACCCTCACGCGCCCGTCGCGATCTTCGGCGTGAACACCGTCGACGATTCGACCTTCGCCTCAAGCGCCTTCAATGCCGTCGAGACAATCTCGCGGCGCAACTGCGCGTCCAGCGCGGCGGGCAAGCTCGGGTCGCCGCAGGGATGCGGTATCGACACGCCTTTGACGATGCGGCTGGCGCCCACCTGTTCCGCCACCGGATACATCGCACTGATCATCGCCACCGGAAGTTTCGCGCGATCGAGTTCTTTGCTAATCACAGCGCCGCTGCGACTACAGGTGCCTCACGTTGCCACCAGCAAGACCGCTTCGACACCGTCTTTTTTTAGATCGGCGGCGATCTCCTGGCCGACCCGGCGCATCACCGCCGGCGAGCCCTGGTTGCCGGGGATCACGTAGTAAGCTGGATAGAGCTTGCCGCGGCCGATCTTGCCGTCGGCTTCCAAAGAGCGCAGCGCGTCGAGGGGCATGCCGTAGTGCGGGTTTTGATTCATGAAGGCGACATTGTAACCGCCATGCACCGCTTCCCACTGGCCCGGCTCCAACGATTTCACCTCGGAGAAATTATATTTACGCCAAAATGTATTGCGATAGGTTTTGAAGCCGTCGGGGTTGCCCCAGGGCACGACGCCGCCGGTGCAAATCACCGCCAGGTTCGCCGCCGCGGAGTCGGCCAGCGGCGCCGCCGGCTCCACCTGGTCCCAGACTTCCATCGGGATCTCGGTGGTGAAGGGCTTGCCGTCGATCTTGGCGAGCAACATCTCGATGGCGCGATCCGCGCCGCTCTTGTCGACACGCACCAGCCGGCGAATGCCGCGCGGCAAATATCCCTCCGCCGCCGCCGGTCCGATCTCCTCGCCATTGGCCAAACGGCAGGCAAAGGTCGCCAGCGCCGTCAGCGCCCGCGCCATGCCCGACGCGGTTTCCGCCGTCGGCAGTAAAAACACTTTGTCGTTGTGATTGTCGCGGTAGACGCCGACGCCGGGGTTTTCCGGCTCCATGCCGGTGACACAGCGCAGGCCAAGCTTCTCGCTCACCGCCTGGCAAATCTCCACGCAGGCGAGGCCATAACGGCCGGCGTTAAACGCCGGACCGGCGACCACCACGTCAGGTTTTTGTTTTTCTAATTCGGCGGTAATGGCCGCCAGCGCCTGCATCTTTGTGTTCATGAAAATAATTGTCGCCAAAGTAAAGCGTCGCGACCACCTGGCCGCGCTCGGCCAGCTGAGTTTGCAGACCGCGGGCCGCCCCCGCCGCGCCGTCGGCGACGGCAACGGCCATATCGGCCTTCTCTTCGCCGCCGATGCCGGCGAAAAACTGATTCAGGATATGCACGACTCGGATCATAGTTTACCCCCCACTCTCGACCTTTGGTTTTGGTGCCTGCCCGCGCACTCACTAATTCTCTAACTTCCTCACGATCCGATCGTCGATCAAATCTTCCACTTTCAGCTTAGCGAATTTGGCGTCGGCTTTGCTGAGCACGCGCAGCGCATTTTGCACGCCCTCTCGGGTTGGGCTGATGCGACGGTCATAGAGCGATTTCATTCGTTCGTAGAGTTCGTCGGTATTCTCGCTGGCCGGCAGCCGCAGCCATTTGCGCAGGCTGCGGATGACCGCCGGCTGATTGTTCTTGTCCTGCAGGAACACGTTCGCTTTGATAAACGCTCTAAGCGTCTTCTCGACGGTGTCGGGCGAGCCGGCGATAAAACTTCGGCGTGCGACCAAGCCGGTTCCCTGGTACGGAATCTTAAGTGTCCCGAGATCGGCCAAAAGCCGTCCGCCATTTCGCTGCACCACACTGCTGTAGGCATAGCCCAAAACGGCGCCTTCGATAATACCGGCACCGAGAGCCTGAACCAAGACGGACTGGTCGCCGATCACGCGCATCTGAATCTTATCGCGCTCCGGACTGATGCCCCAATGATCGAAGGTCATCATCGTGAACATCCAGATGCCGCCGCCGATACTCTGCACGCCAATAATTTTCCCTTTCAAATCGTCCGGTTTTTGAATCTTCGGCGCAACGTAAAAGTATCCGTCAAGCTTGTTGATCATTCCCGCGACCCAGACGAGATCGAGCCCGCTCACCATGGCGCCGAGGGCCGAGCCGGTCGCTGAGACGGTGTAGAACTCCGCCTCGTTGGCCGCCATCGCCGCCACCGCCACCGGACCGCTGTTCACCTGGACGAGATCGGCTTCAAGCCCATGTTCTTCAAAAAAATGTTGGTCTTTGGCGACGAAGAAAAGCCCCATGCGTTCGCTAAAGTCAGCGAAGAGGATGCGCACTCTCTTTGTCGGCGTCGCTGCCAATGCGTCCGACACCAGAGTGAAAACCAATAGGAACGCGATGATGATCACGTTTGCAACAGGCTTCGCATGGAGCGAACGCAGCATGGAGAAACTCCTTCCAACCGAGTGATCGACGATAATCGAAGAGTCTGGGTAATTGAATAACTCCAGCCGGTGTAAAATTGCAATCACTGGTTTCAGCGCGCCGAGAGCGATTAGCGTCTGCTTCACGTCTTCAAGCGCTTCCGCCGTCAGCGGCGCTTGCGGCGGCAATGGCGCGCCCACCGCGTAACCCTGAAGTTCGAGGGCGCCTTTGATGCAGGCGGCGAGATTGTATTTGGCGAAGGCCTGGTTGAGCGCCCACAGCGGCCGCTGCAACTCCATCGCTCGCGTCCAATCGCCGCGCCGGCAAGTCTCGTAAAGCGCAACACTCTGGCGCGGCGCGACGCAGGCCGGCCCCGCCATCCAGCCGACACCGCCGATCAACATGACCGCGGCGGGAATATGCGCCGACGCGGCAAATACTTTCATCCGCCCCTGCACTTGATTGAGAATCGACAGGAGCCGGCCGGTATTGTTCGATGCGTCTTTGATATAACCGATGTTGGGAATGTGACTGAGCCGGTCGATCACCGGCAGGCTTAAATCGGAGCGTTGAAAGGTCGGATTGGTATAGAGCACCACGGGGAGCGAAACCGCGTCGGCAATCGCCTTGAAGTAATCGAACACGCCGCCGTCCGAAAGCGGGAAATAGGCTTCGAGAATGGCGAGAATGCCGCTCGCCCCCATCTGCGCGAACTCCCGCGCCTGCGCCGTCGCATCCGCGATGGTCGTCGATGCCACCCCCGCCACCACCGGCACCCGCCCGCGCGCCGCCTCGATGACGACTTCAACCACCCGCCGCCGCTGCGCCCAGTTCAGATAGGCAAACTCGCCGGTCGAACCGAGCGGCGTCAGGCCATGGACGCCGGCATTAATCAGGTCGTCGCACAGGCGCGCCAGCACCTCGGCTCTCGACATTGCCGCAGGCATCGATCGGGCGAAACCAGATAGGGAAACACGCCATGGAAATCGGAGTTGCCATCATAGCCTTGTTAACCATGAAACGTTGACCTATTACCTGTTCGCGGCGAACCGGCGATTTCAGCGAGTATTGCCCGCCAGAAACATCGCCAATTCTCAACATGCGCAAAGGTCGGATACGCAGTCAGGCCGAATCCCATAGCCGGCCCGGCGCGCCGCGTTCGTAGCCGATGGCGAATAGGATGCGACCCACGACAAACAGTATCGCCGCGACCGGAATCGCGCGCAGCCAAGCTATGCGGCATGACCGCCGGCCCAAATCAGATAGACCGCGACCGCCAGCATGGCCTGCTCCAGAGTATTCTGCAAAATTGCTCGCAGCACCAATACTGCGCGAGGTTCCGACTGGTCAACCCGCTGCCGTCGATATCTTCCGGCGTGGAGAATCGATGGTTCGCCACGCGCATGATGAAGATCATCAGAGGGAAAATCGGCAGCACACCCACTGCAACGTCCAGGCGATTCGCGCCGCCGGTTCGTCGCGCGGCAAGCGCGCACATGGGAATTAACCACGACACCCCGCCGAGACCGACGACCGTGGCTGCCGCGGCAGGAACCACGCCGCGGATCACACCTCGTTGTTTATCGGTCAACATGCGTCGCTCGTGATTTCTTGGCAGCGGCGACGATCTCATCCAGTTGCACCATCTCTTGCGCCGCGTCGTCGAGCTCTTTGGTGCCGGTGCAGATTCCGCTCTGAAGATCTTCTGGTTTTGCCACCGCGTAGACGAGATATTCTTTCTTCTCCTCGAACGGAAACCCGCAGGCCTCGCCGGTCAGGCGGGTTGCGAGCTCGATGCTCGTCTCCGGCGCACCTTTCCAACGCTTCAACACCGCGAATGTCACTCGATGAGCCACCGCTGTTCGTCAAGCCGATACGATCCCAAAAAGGCCGCCGATCTCGCTCACCCTGCCGCGAAATACCGCTATCGACCGATTCAGTCCGTCAGCCGGTCCGGCAGGAGCGGCGCAACTACAGGCTTGGGCTGGCTCCGCGCTCAGAACCAAGACCAACGTAGTGCCAAGGAACAGGGTCGCCGGAAAATTCATGCTTTGTGGATCAATTCTGAAAGTCCGTTTGATTCTCATTGGATTCTGGCGAACTGTCAAGTTGTCCTAACCAGAAGTGGCTATCGTCAGGGCTGAACGATATGGCTGCACTGGAACCCGACTGCACGGAGCTTACGCCGGGTGATGACATCCAACCGTTTTTTCAGTAGAGTCCCCCAGTGGCAGGCGGGCCGCCGACTCGAGGCAACCGCCCTCCCCGAAAAGTCACTGGAGGCACTCACTTGGAAACCGCGGCGCGTGAATTTCAGATCATGGTCAAGACCGTCGGGGCGATTTGCAACCTCGACTGTCACTACTGTTATTACCTGGAGAAAGAAGATCTCTATCCCAAAGGCTCCAACTTTCGCCTCGACGACAAGACGCTGGAAACCTACATCGAGCAGCATATCAAAGCGACGCCGGGGGAAACCGTCAGTTTCTCATGGCATGGCGGCGAGCCGACCTTGCTCGGCGTCGAGTTTTTCCGCAAAGCGGTGGATCTTCAGAAAAAATATCTGCCGTCGAACAAAAAGATCATCAACGGCATCCAGACCAACGGCACGACGATCGATGATGAATGGTGCGAATTCCTGGCCAAAGAGAATTTCTACATCGGCCTGAGTCTCGATGGCCCGCGCGAGCTGCACGACCATTACCGCGTCACCAAGGGGCAGAAGACGACGCACAAACAAGTCGTCCAAGCCTTTCACATGCTGCGCAAGGCCAAGGTCCATGTCGACCTGCTGTGCGTCGTCCACGATGTCAACGTCAAACACCCGACCCAGGTCTACCGCTATTTCAAAGAGATCGGCGGGCAATATCTGCAATTCCTGCCGCTGGTCGAAAAAACCGGCGATCCGAACAATCCGGTGCACAAGCGCTCGGTGCCGTCGGCCGCTTACGGCAAATTCCTGAACACGATCTTCGACGAGTGGATGCGCAACGACATCGGCAAGGTATTTATTCAGCTCTTCGACGAATCGGTGCGGCCGTTCCTGGGCATGGAGCACGCGCTGTGCATTTATCGCGAGACCTGCGGCGACGTGCCGGTGGTCGAGCATAACGGCGACTTTTACTCCTGCGACCATTACGTCTTGCCCGAATACAAAATCGGCAACATCCACGAGCGCCCATTGGCGGAGATGGTCGACGACGAAAAGCAGCGCGAGTTCGGCCAGAAGAAATGGACCAGCCTGCCGAAGTACTGCCGCGAGTGCGAAGTGCTCGCCATGTGCAACGGCGGCTGCCCGAAAGATCGCATCATTAACACACCGGACGGCGAAGCCGGTTTGAATTATCTGTGCGCCGGGCTCAAAGGCTTTTTCACCCATAGCAAGCCCTATTTCCAAAAGTTCGCCGAGCTGGTCGAAGCCGGCGAGCCCATCGAAAAACTGATGAGCATCGTCCGCGCCGCCGACGCCAAGGCCTCCGTGCCCCAAGCCGGCCGTAACGACCCCTGCCCCTGCGGCAGCGGCAAGAAGTACAAACGCTGCTGCGGCGGCGTCAGACCGGCGGCATAACCAAGATCCCGCAGGGTCGAAGGATTTTTCGCCCCTAACTTTGTGCCCTTTGCGTTCTTTGCGGCCAATCCTATCCTATTTTCCAAGGAGCTATTCATGACCTTGTACGACGACATGATGGAAGGCGTCATCGACGTTCACTGCCACATCGATTTCGAGTTTTCCGCCAAGGAGCGCAAACGCGAGCCGGAGTTTCTCTGGCTGCCCAAGGCCGAGGCGATGGGCATGCGCGGTGTCGTGCTGAAATCCCACTGGTGGCCGACGGTCAACGTCACGCCGTACATCTTGTCTTCGGTGCAAACCAACGTCGCGCTCTGGTCGAGCGTCGCGCTGAACCTCACCGCCGGCGGACCGAATCCGTGCATCGTCGACGCCTGCGCCGCCCTCGGCGGCAAGATGATTTTCCTGCCGACGTGGAGCGCGCGCAATGACGTCGAGCGCAAAGGCTTCAGCAGCCGCATCAAGTCCTACTACGCCAACCACGCCAAGTTAGAAAACCCGAACTATTATTTTCTCGACGACCAAGGCAAGCTGATCAAAAGCGGCTATGAGATCATCGAGTGCTGCAAAGCCCACGACCTGACCCTCGGCATGGGCCATGTGTCGTGGCAGGAATCTCTCGCCTTTATCGCAGCCGCGCGCGACATGGGCTACAGCCACAGGCTGGTGATCAATCATGTGCAGAGCCACATCATCGCCATGCCGGTGGACGCCATGAAAAAAGCCGCCGAGATGGGCGCATTCCTCGAAGCCTGCTGGAATGCGCTGGCACCCGGACGCATGGACTCGCCGGAACTGGTCGCCCAGTTCCGCCAAGTCGGACTGCGCCAGATCGTCGCCAGCACCGACTACTTCCGCCCCTACAGTCCCAATCCCGCCGAACTATTTAGAATGTACCTGGGCATGCTCCACGAAGGCGGCTTGAGCAAGGGCGAAGTCAATCAAGTCGCGTCGATCAACCCGGCGCGGCTCATGGGCATGGCGTAAAAGCTTCGGCTAACCGATCATCGTTCCAAGCAACAATCTCTCGTCATCGAACCCGGCGCGTTTCGACCGTGATCCGGTAAAGATTCGCTGCTTCAGAGCAGTCAAACGCGCAGGGTTAGTCCGGCAGATGTCAAAGGCGGGGGCGCACTCGAATCATTTTTCGAAGAGCAGGCTTTCCTGACGATGCGCCTGCGCCAGCTCCTCAAGCAGCTGAGCGATCGCGGCCTCGTCGTCTAAGCCGCACGCTTGAGAGCAACTGGCTCGGGCGGTGTCGTCGGTTCGGTGAAAAATCCCAGATTGCACCGGCAGCTGAGATAGTCGGCGACAGTCAACAGGTTCGCCACTTCATTATTGCTGGCGCCGTCGCTATGGTGCTTCAGCGTCGCGTGGATGATCTGGCCGTCGAGATTCCAGCGGTTGAGAATCGTGTGGCCCATGAGCGCGTGATCGACGCCGTACACTTCGCGCTCGGCTTCGACGACGGGGCGCCGCGCCGCCTGAACACCGATCAATAAGTTCTCGTAGCCCGTCGGGATCGCCGTGCAAAAATAGCATCTGTCCGACGTCGTGCATGAGACCGATGAGAAAGCCGATCTCGTCGTCGCGCGAGCGAGCCCGCTGAGACAAGATGCGCATCGCCAAGGCCACGCCCAGCGAATGGCGCCACAGCTTCTCGGAAATAGGGTTGCCCTTCACGCGCAAGCTCTGGGTTGCGCTGGTGATCACCAGACTGGTCAGGGCGCGAAAGCCGAGCACCTGGACGGCGCCGAGGAGCGTGGTCGGCAGAGTGCGCAGCGCGTAACGGGGCGACCGCGACACCGCCAAAACCCGCGCCGCGAGCATCGGCTCGTCGGCCAGCACGCGACAGAGATTTTGCATGCTGACTTCCGGATCCTGGACCAGCTCCAACAGCTTATTCACCACCGCCGGGACGGACGGCAGTGGGTGGCCCTCCATTACATTGTGGAGATAATTGCGCACCGGCCCTGGGCGCAAACTGTTGGTTTGATTCGCGGCTTTCGGTATCACGGCCACTCTCGATATAAAAATTATCGGCATGGCTGCGGAGAACTTTAGAACTTACCATCGACCGTAATCGATCTCTTCAAAGTTCTCGCGTAGCGGCATCGCCTGCCCCCAAGACCCTGGTGACAAGAAACAAAAACCGGCCATGCGGACGAAAGTCTTAGCGTCGCATATGTCCAACGCCGCGCCGTCCGGCACCAACGGCTGGAGCAGCGCCGGATCGCTTTCGTAATCGAGCAGCGCCCGCTAGCGCCAGTCGGTGGTGAGAAACGGTTTGCCGTACTGATTAAGGGAGCTACGGCCAGCAAGATTCTACGATCAGAATTTTTCGTCTTCTGGAATTATGTCTGTCACCAGATCGCGAATCAGCGGCCGCTTGGGCAGCGGCTCGACGGTCGTTCTACCCGGCATAAGTTTGGCGATGCAGGTGTACTCGACGGCGCCGTTGACCAGCGCCATGCAGGTCTTGCACGCATTGGCGTTGATGCAGCTGTAGCGGATCGCCAGGCCGCTGTCCAAATTCCCACGAATCCATCGCAGGGCGTCGAGCACCGACATGCCCTCTTCGTAGGGTACTTGGAAATCGTCGTAGCGCGGCGCCTCGCCCGGCGCGCCGCGCCGGACATGAAGGGTCGCCGTTTTTGATTGCCGCCGCCATTGTCATCCGCCGGGCAAGCGCACAGGCGCGATCCAGCTCGTCCGCAGTTCACCGTTGTCCAAGGCAACGGCTTGGTTTTTCAGAAATGAATCGTCCGGCGCGGGAAAATCTTCGCGCTGGTGCGCGCCCCGGCTCTCGGTGCGGGCCAGCGCGGCGGTAACGATCGCCGCGGCGGTGGTCAGCATGGCGCGCAGCTCGAACCAATCTTGAAGATCCAGGTTGTAGGGCTGCGCCGCGGCGACCTTCAGGCTCGGCAGTTGCTGCTGCATGTCCTCGATTCGTGCCAGCGCCGCTGACAATTTTTCGCCGCGGCGAAACGGCCCGGCGTTCTCCCACATGAGTCTTTGCAGCTCGGCCTGCAGCGAGATCGGCGTCAGCGCGCCGGCGCCATCGCTGCATGCGGAACCGCGCAGACGTTCGAGAGCCGCCTGCGCCGCGCTTTCATGCCAATGAGAATTTATCTGTTTAACCTTGAGCGCGGCGCTCGCTCCAGCGCGCTCACCGAAAACGAAGGCTTCGGTGATGGCGTTGCCGGACAATCGATTGGCGCCGTTGGCGCCGCCCACCGCTTCGCCGGCGGCGTAAAGCCCGGCGATGCGCGTTTGCATGTCGGCGTCGACGCGAATGCCGCCCATGTGGTAGTGCGCCATGGGACCGACCTCCACCGGTGTTTTGGTCAGATCGATGCCATTGGTCAGCAAACGGTCGATCACCGGACCGAACGCGCCGCGCAGGTCGGCCTCGGCAACATGGCGGAAGTCCAAGTAAGCCCCGCCATGGGGCGTGCCGCGGCCGGCCTCGACTTCTTTCAAGATGGCGTAGGCGGCGACATCGCGGGTGGCGTTGTACTTGCCGAAATCCGTGCTGCCGTAGCGGTCGATGAATTCTTCGAACCTGCCGTTGAGTAATTTACCGCCGAGCTTGTAGCGAAACGGATCCCACATGATCGGGTCCATGCCGACCAGGCGCGGCGCCAGGTGACCGATGGGAAAGAACTGGACGAACTCCATATCGATCAATTCCGCGCCCGGCCCACAAGGCCATCGCATAGGCTTCGCCGCCCATGTTGGCCGACGCGCTATTGCGCTCGTAGAGTTTGGTCAAACCGCCGGCGGCGAGGATCACCGCCTTGGCCTCGATGACCAGCCACCGTCCGTCGGCGAGATCGAGCGCGACGGCGCCCATCGCTCTGCCCTCGCCAACGAGAATTTCCACCACGGCAAGGTTACTGATGCGGCGAATCGCGGCAGTCTCGCTGACCTTGCGCCGCAAGGTCGCCGCCACCGCCGGACCGGTATTGAGAAAGTCGACATAGCAGCAGCGCTTGACGCTATGGCCGGGCGCCATCTCCTGCTTGATGTGGCCGTCCTCGCGCGCCCAGCGGGTGCCCCACTGCGCCATCTCGCGTATGCGCGTCGGCCCATCTTCACAGAGTAAATACGCCAGCGCCTGATTGCACAGGCCGCGCCCGGCGTTCAAGGTGTCGTGAAAATGCAGTTGCACCGAGTCGGCTTCCTGCTCTCCCAGGGCGACGGCAACAGTCATCTGTGCCATGATCGTCGCGCCGCCGCGGCCGACCTGGCTCTTGTCGAGCAGGAGCACCGACGCGCCCTCGCGCGCCGCGGCGATCGCCGCGTACATGCCGGCGCCGCCGGCGCCGACGATGAGAACATCTGTGGAGAGATCGAGGCATTGGCGATCAGCGGTCGCGATTGCGTTGGCGATTCATTTTTCCCAGAGCCGCGCGGACGATCGTCGGGATTGCATTGCGTCGACTCGAACTCGACTTTCTCTTTGTCGTCATTCCCGTGCACAAGCGGGAATCGAGGTTTGACCGGACAGACCTGCCGCGGCATAGCCGCATCCGAAACACGGAATCCCCAGCGCTAAGCTCGCAAGGTGGCGGCCATGCCCGTCATCCGGAGTCGAATGGAGGGATCCAAGAGACTTCTCGCTTCGGTCGAAATGACGGAACTCCGAACTTGGCGTCTTGCGCCTTTGCGGAGAGTCAATTCCCGTTTCGAGTATGCCAAATCACCGGAAAATTTGTTCGAGCCGGACAAACTGTCAAGCATAGTAGCACGAAGTGCGGAATCTTAATCATCCGAACCTTCGTGTCCTTCGTGCCTTCGTGGTGCAAGCGTCTTCTCGCTATCGCCTTGCTGCAGCTCCAGCAGCGCCAATTTAGCCGCTTCCTGTTCAGAAATTTTCTTACTCTTCCCTTCACCCTTGCCCAACACCCTACCGCCCACCGTGATCTCGGTGACGAAGACTTTTTCATGATCGGGACCGGCCTCGGCGACGATCTGGTAAGTTGGCGGCTCGTGAAACAGCATCTGGCTGATTTCCTGCAGCCGGGTCTTGTAGTCTTGCTGGCCCAACTGTTTGCCGGTGACATCCTGGAGGAAAAAGCGCTCGACGACGCTGCGCGCCGCTTGGTAACCGCCGTCGCGATAGACGGCGCCGAGGATCGCCTCGAAGGCGCCCGCTAGGATCGACGGTTTGCTGCGCCCTTCACTGCGTTCTTCGCCCTTGCCCAGACGCAAGAACGCGCCGAGCTTGAGCTCGCCCGCCTTCTCCGCCAGCACCGTGGAATTCACCAGCGCCGCGCGCATGCGCGACAGATCGCCCTCGGTCTTGTCGGGATTATGCTGCATCAACAAATCGCTCACCGCCAGGTCGAGCACGGCGTCGCCGAGAAACTCCAGGACTTCGTTATGATCGCCGCTCTTGTGCCGGTCGTAGGACACATGGGTGAGGGCGCGCTCGAGCAAAGTCTCGTCTGTGAAACTGTAGCCCAATTCGCCCAGCAGAAGATTGAGTTGTGCGTCGGTATTCAAGGGGGTTTCACCGATCGGTTGCGGTGAGATTTCGCTGGTCGGCCGGAGTCTCCACGGTATCCACGATACCGCGCAGCCAACCGCTGCGGTATTCGCCCAGACGCACGGTGACTTCGCGGTTGGCCAGCACGCCGGCGCCGGCGAGCGCCACCGGCAAGTAATTGCGGCTGAAACCACGACCCAAGCCGGTTGTCTTGTCGACTCTGCCCTCGACCAGCACGGCCATGCGCTGGCCGGCAAATCCGGCGCAAAACTCCTGCTTCTTGCGCGCGCCCAGATCGCGCATCCGTTGGGCGCGCAGTTTTTTCACCGGGGTTGGCACCGGATCCGGCAACGTCGCCGCCACCGTGCCGCGCCGCGACGAATAAGGAAAAACATGAAAATAGGTGAGAGGCAGGTGGTCAAAATACTTAAGCGAAGCCTCGAACTGCCCGTCGCTCTCGCCGGGGAAGCCGACGATGACATCGCTGCCAATCGCCGCATCGGGCAGACGTTGGCGGACACGCGCGAGCAGGTCGCGATAGTAGGCGGTGTCGTAATTGCGCCGCATCGCTTTGAGAATCGCGTCATCGCCCGCCTGGGCGCAGATATGCAGATGCGGGCAGATCGAATCCGAACTCGCCATTAAATCGAGCAGCCGATCGGGGACTTCGCGCGGGTCGAGAGAACTGAGACGAATGCGCGACATCAAACCGCTTTCGGCGATCTGCTCGACCAGCGCGGTCAAATCCAGTTTCGCCGGCAGATCCTGGCCGTAGCCGCCGAGATGAATGCCGGTGAGGACGATCTCCTGGTAACCCGAGTCGGCCAGTTGGCGCACCTGCGCCAACACTTGCCGCGGCATCACGCTGCGGCTTAGGCCGCGCGCCGTCGGGATGATGCAGTAGCTGCAGCTATAGTTGCAGCCCTCCTGGATCTTCACAAAGGCGCGGGTGTGGCCGGGCAGCGCCCGGGTGCCCAACACCGGCACGCCGCGCTCACGCTTGACGTCGCTCACCGCCACCTGAGTTTCCCCGAGCGGCGCAGCCTCGACGAAACGGAGCAAATCGTCCAGGCGATTGAGACCGACGACATAGTCGACGCCTTCCAGCCGCGCCACCTCGTCCGGACTGACCTGGGCGTAGCAGCCGGTGACCAGCACCCTGGCGCCGGGATTCATCCGTTTGGCGCGGCGCACCAGCTGGCGCGCCTGCCAATCGGCGCGGTCGGTGACCGTGCAAGTATTGATCACATAGCAGTCCGCGGCGGCTTCGAAGGGCACGAACGAATGCTTTGCCTCCAAGCGGTTTTGAATCACCGCCGAGTCGTACTGATTGATTTTGCAACCGAGAGTGGTGATAGCAATCTTCATGTTCTCACTTGGTAAAATTCCAAATTACAAATTCCATATTCCAAATTCATCCGATTCCGAGTTCTGCAATTTGGAATCTGTAATCTGGAATTTGGATCGAGCACGCGCTGCTAACGCAGCGCCCGCTCGATCCAACCACCGCCGAGCACTTGCTCGCCGCGATAAAAAACCGCCGCCTGGCCGGGTGTCACCGCCGCCAGTGGATGATCGAAGCGAACCTCGCAGCCGCCATCCGCCAGAGGGCGAATCACGCAAGGCACCGCCGGCGCGCGGTAGCGAATCTGCACTTCGGCGGCGCTTTCGCCATCCATCGGGGCTTCGATCCAGTTCACCGCGCCGGCGATCAGCCCAGGGCAATTCAAATCGTTCTTATTACCGACGACCACCCGCTTGGAGCGCTCGTCGATGTCGACGACGTAAAGCGGTTCGGCACCGGAGATGCCCAATCCACGGCGCTGGCCGACGGTGACGGTGTGGACCCCGCCATGCTGCCCGAGCACTTTGCCGGAACGGTCGACCACGTCGCCGCCGCCTAACTCATCGGCGCCAGCGTAGGTGGCGACCAAAGCTTTGTAATCGCCGAAACAGATGTCCTGGCTCTCCGGCCGCTCCGCCGCGGGCAAGGCCAACTGCCGGGCTTTCTCGCGCACCGCAGTCTTGTGCATCCCGCCCAGGGGAAACAGCGTGCGCGACAATTGCGCCTGCGACAATGCGAAGAGAAAATACGACTGATCCTTGGCGCCGTCGACAGCGCGCAGCAATGACGTATGCGCCGTCGTGGAATCCTGTGCGAGCCGGGCATAATGGCCGGTGGCGACGAAATCCGCCCCCTGCTCATCGGTCCAGCGCAGCAGCGTGCCGAGCTTGAAGTCGCGATTGCACGCCACGCAGGGATTGGGCGTGCGGCCGTGCAGATAGTCCTGGGCAAACGGCTTGACCACCATGCTGGCGAATTGCTCGCGCAGGTCGAGCAAGGTATGCGAGATGCCCAGGTGTTTGGCGACTTCCTCGGCGCCGCGATGATCCGAGCATACCCGCGGCCCCTTCTCGCCCTCCCACATGCGCAGCGAGACGCCGATGACCTCATGCCCTTGCTCCACCAGCAGCGCCGCGGTCACCGAACTGTCGACGCCGCCGCTCATGGCGACGACGATTTTTTTCTTTTCACCATTCATCGAATCACGACCGATTTGAACGGCTTGAACGATTTGAACGTTTTGAACGCGTTAACTGTTTCAGCTGCCGGTATTGCGCAGCGCTTCTTTGATGCGATTGAGCTCTTCGGTTTCCTCGGCGGTCTTTTCTTCGAGACCGCCCTGGCGCGCGCTCAGTTCGTCGACTTTCCTCTCCAACTTTTCGATATAGTCGCCCACCGCGCTCAGCGCCTTGGCGATGGGATCGGGGAGGTCGGCGGAATTCAAATCGATGATCGCCTTGCCGGTGGGCGTATGCTGCGCTTCGACTTTGACCACTTTACCGGGAATGCCGACGACGGTCGAATGGGCCGGCACCGCGGTCACCAGCACCGAGCCGGCGCCAATCCGGCTATGACGGCCCACCGTCACCGGACCGAGCACCGCCGCGCCGCTGAAAATCGTCACGGAATCTTCGATGGTCGGATGGCGTTTGATGCGCTGGGTGGAAGTGCCGCCGAGCGTCACGCCTTGATAGATGGTCACGTCATCGCCGATCTCGGCGGTCTCGCCGATGACCACGCCCATGCCATGATCGATAAAAAAGCGCCGGCCGATCTTCGCCCCCGGATGGATCTCGATACCGGTGAGAAACCGTCCGAGGTGGCTGACGAAGCGCGCCAGCGTCGTCAGCCCTTGGCGCCACAGCGCATGGGCCATGCGGTGCAGCACGATGGCGTGAAATCCCGGATAGGCCAGGACGATCTCCCAGACCGAACGCAGCGCCGGATCGCGCTGCGAAACTACCTGGAAATCTTCTTTAATGGTTTGCCACATGGGAGCGGGGAATGGGTAAATGGAGTGATGGAGTGATGGAGTATTGGGTCGGAATCGGCCCGTTCTTTCCATCACTCCATTACTCCACTACTCCATCACTCCAATCTTCTAATTCGCCCTATGCCGCGCGTCCTTGTACAACTTGTAGTCGATACTGTCGACCAACGCTTGCCAGCTCGCCTCGATGACGTTGTGCGAAACCCCGACGGTGCCCCAGCGTTCCTTGCCGTCGCCCGATTCGATCAGCACCCGCACCACCGCGCCGGTGCCTTCGCCCGAGGACAGCACGCGGACTTTGTAGTCGAGCAACTCCACTTGCTTGAGCGCCGGGTAAAATTTAGTCAGCGCCCGGCGCAGCGCTTGGTCCAGCGCATTCACCGGACCGTTGCCCATCGCCGCCGCATGTTCGAGCTCGCCGTCGACTTGAACTTGAATGGTCGCTTCGGAAATCGGCGCTTCGCCTTCCTTGCGCTTTTCATCGATGACGCGAAAGCCGATCAGATTGAAATTCTTCTTTTTCTTGCCCAACGCTTCCTGAATCAGCAGTTCGAAGGAAGCTTCCGCCGCTTGAAACTCGTAGCCCTGGCCCTCGAGCTCTTTGGTGCGGCGCAGCACCTCTTTAATGGCATCGTTCTTGTCGGTCAAATCGATGCCGTATTCTTTGCCCTTGTAGACCACGTTGCTGCGGCCGGACAGATCCGAGACCAAAACCCGCTGGCGGTTGCCGACCACCACGGGATCGATATGCTCGTAGGTCTCGCGGTTCTTGATCACGCCGGAAACATGCAGCCCGCCCTTATGGGCGAAGGCGCTGTCGCCGACATAGGCCTGGCGCTTGTTGGGATTGATATTGGCGAGCTCGTAGAACAGCTGCGACACTTCGCGGAGTTTTTTCAGCTGCGCCGGGGTCACGCATTTCTTGCCCATCTTGAGCTGCAAGTTGGCGATCACCGAGATCAAATTCATGTTGCCGCAGCGTTCGCCGAAACCGTTGATGGTGCCCTGCACCTGGGTGACGCCCATCTCGACGCCGGCGAGCGTGTTGGCCACCGCCAGCTCGCCGTCGTTATGGCAATGAATCCCCAGCGGCGTCTTGACCGCCCGGTTGACCTGGGTCAGCGCTTCGCGAATCTCGCCGGGCAGCCGCCCGCCATTGGTCTCGCACAGGACGATCCAGTCGGCGCCGCCATCCTGCGCCGCCTTGAGGCACTCGATGGCGTAGTCCGGGTTGGCGCGGAAGCCGTCGAAGAAGTGCTCGGCGTCGAAGATCACTTCGTCGACGCGCTTTTTCATATAGGCGATGGAATCGCCGATGATGTCCAGGTTGGCCTTTTGACTGATGCGCAGATCGTCGCGCACATGCAGGTCCCAGGTCTTGCCGACCAGGGTCACCACCGGCGTGTCGGCCGCCAGCAGCACGCGCAGATTGAAATCCTGGGAAGGCTTGATGCCGACCTTCATGGTGGTGCCGAAGGAAGCTACCCTGGCATTCTTGAGCTTGAGCTTTTTGACCCGCTTGAAAAAATCGGCGTCGCGCTCGTTGGAGCCGGGATAGCCGCCTTCGATGTAATCGATGCCGAGCTCGTCCAATTTCGCGGCGATGCGCAACTTGTCTTCCAGGGTAAACGAAACATCCTCGGCTTGGCAGCCGTCCCGCAGCGTCGTGTCGTACAGCAAAACATCTTTCATAACTTCCTCTAATTGGCGATGAAGGCCTCGTGCAAGGCGCGCACGGCGTGATCCGACTGCTTGGCGTCGATGACCACGGAAATCTTGATCTCGGAAGTCGAGATCATTTGAATATTGATCTTCTCCCGCGCCAGGGTCTCGAACATCATCGCCGCCACGCCGGCATGGGTGCGCATGCCGACGCCGACCACGGAAACCTTGGCGATATCGGTATCGACCCGCACGCCCTTGGCGTGCACTTCCGGCAGCGACTTCTCGACGATGGCGAGGGCCCTTTGATGATCGGCCATGGGCACGGTGAACGTCAGATCGGTGGTGCCGTCTTGACTGGCATTTTGAATGATCATGTCGACGACGATATGCGCCGCCGCGATCGGGCCGAATATCTGCGCCGCCAGGCCGGGCTGATCGGGAACCCGGACCAGGGTGATCTTGGCTTCGTTCTTGTCGCAGGCCACTCCGGAGACCAATACATCGCTCATGCTGTCATCCTCCTCGACCAGCCAGGTGCCTTCGACATCGGCAAACGTCGAACGGACATGCACCGGCACGCCGTATTTTTTCGCGAACTCGACGGAACGGATCTCCAAAACTTTCGCGCCGGTGCTGGCGAATTCGATCATCTCGTCATAGGAAATCTTGGCCAACTTGCGCGCCTGCGGACAGATGCGCGGGTCGGTGGTAAAGACGCCCTCGACATCGGTATAAATCTCACAAGCCTTGGCGTTGAGAAACGCCGCCAGCGCCACCGCGCTGGTGTCCGAGCCGCCCCGCCCCAGGGTGGTGATGTTGTCATTCTCATCGACGCCTTGGAAACCGGCGATGACGACGACTTCGCCGGCGTTCAAGGCCTGGACGATCTTGGTCGAGTCGATGCTCAAGATGCGCGCCTTGCCGTAGGCGTTATCGGTCTCGATGCGCACCTGATGGCCCAAGTAGGAACGGGCCGGCTGGCCGGTCTCTTTGATCGCCAGACTCAACAGCGCGACGGTCACCTGCTCACCGGTGGCGATCAGGACATCTTTTTCCCGCTCGTCGGGAATCGGCGAAATCTCCTGGGACAGGGCGATCAACCGGTTGGTCTCCCCGGCCATGGCGGAAACCACCACGACGACGTCGTTGCCGGCCCGCTTCGCGGCCGCGACTTTCGCCGCCACGCCTTTGATCTTGGCGATGGAGCCGACGGAGGAGCCGCCATATTTCTGTACTAACAACCCCACGCACCTAACCCCGCAATCTATTTTGGATTGTCGATTGTCGGATGAAGATCCACGCCGGCACTTCATAGCAGTCTTTGTTCATGCTCCGATCCCTCAATCCAAAATCCAAAAGCCGCCCCGCGGACGAAATCGAAAATTATTTACCCGTTTTACGACGCAATGCTTGCAATAATATTTCATATCTCTGTCCATGAGCGACAAATGTCAGCTCACGCCGGTTGCCGCCGCCGTGGGCGATTCTCAACTCCAGATGCTCGTCGACTTCATGGGACGGCAGGAACTCGAACCACTCGATCAAACTGACGCCGTCGCCGTAGAGATATTCGCGCAGGTTGAGGGTTTCCAGCTCTTCCTGCTTACCGACCCGATAAAGATCGATGTGGTAAACCGGCAAGCGCCCGCTGTATTCGTTGATCAGCGTGAAAGTCGGGCTGCGCACCCATGCGCCGGCAGCCACTTCGATCCCCTGCGCGAAACCACGGACAAAGCAGGTCTTGCCCGTGCCTAGTTCACCGACCAGGCCAACGATCTCGCCGCCTTGAACTAATTTGCCAAGCTTTCGTCCCAGATTCTGGCTTTGCCGCGGCGAAGTAGTAACGATAGTCCAGCCACTCATCTGCAACCGGCCTCACTCACTACAACTAGTATATTTTTAACGAGATTTCGAGTCGGGGCGACGATGGGTCGGAGTTGGCCCTTCTATTATCCAAGCTGGTTTCGTTCCCAGCTCTCATTGTGGTATTTCTGGACCATGGATGTGAAAACCAAAAATGCAGACCGCCTGCGAAAAGTTAAACAAATTAAAGAGCCTGCAGAGGTCGAGGAGAAAACCGTCACGCCCCGGGCTGGAAAAAGTAGAGATAAAAAAGCCGGAAACACCTCCCATAAAAGCACCGCGGCAGAAGTAAAGAAATGGAATTCTCGAGCGTCCGCTCGAAGTCTGCGTTCGTCGCGCCATGCCGACTCACAATTGAATTGTCACGGCCGCCGCGCGGCGAACAGCTTGGCGAATTCGCCGGCATCGAGCCAGATGCCATGACAATCGGCACAAGCGTCCAAGGTCACGCTGCGATCGATGGCGCTGTACATCCGCAACAGCTCCGCCGAGTCGCGCGGACAGCGGCCCCGTTTGTCATCCCAACGAGCGTCGTTACCGCCCCGGCGTAACTCCGCCACTTGGCGCGCATCTTCGGCGAGCAGCCGGCTCAGCTCCTGAGCGTCGAACCATATACCGGCGCAAGTGGAACAACGGTCCACCGCGACCCCTTCGACCTTAAATTCCGCCAGCGTGGCGGCTTGGCACTTTGGACAATTCATCGATACCACGACTCAACTTTCTCGCAGAAGTTCTGTAAACGCTAAAGCAAAGCCACAGGCAGTTCAAGCAAAATCGAGCTGTCGGCGCAATGACCAAATTCAATCTCACCACGACGGGACTAAGGACACGAAGATGAGAGGGCGGGTTTCAAACTAGTCCTTACGGGGACAAGCTAGCGGCAGACAAATGGTCCTCCTTAATTCTTGCCTTTTGAATTTTTCCTTTTGCCCTGCCCCCACCATTCTCCATTGTCCATTTTTCCTCTTTGCAATTCGGCAAAACCGGCAGTAAGTATGCACCAAACGCAACAAACCGAGGGAGGAACCGATGCTACCCGAGATTTCCCGAGACAAGCAGTTGGCCATTCTACGCCGGATGCTGATGATCCGGCGCGCCGAAGAACATTGCATTCGCTTCAACGACGAGCACACCGGTCTGATCCGCGGCCACTTTCATGTGTACATCGGCCAGGAAGCCACCGGCGTATCGGTGTGCGACTGGTTGAATGCCGACGATTATGTTTTCACCACCCATCGCAACCACGGCCATGTCATCGCCAAGGGCGGCGACCCGAAGAAAGTCCTGGCCGAGATCATCGGCCGCGCCACCGGCTACTGCCAAGGACGCGCCGGGACATTTCACGTCGCCGCGCCTGAAGTCGGCGTCATCCACACCTCCGCCATCGTCGGCGGTTGCCTCGCCCTGGCCGGCGGCACGGCGTACGCCGCGCAGGTCAAAGAGAGCAAAGCTGTCACCGTGGTCTTTTTCGGCGACGGCGCCATGGAGGAAGGGGTCTTCTACGAATCCTTGAACATCGCCAAGCTCTGGCAACTGCCGCTGATCTTTTGGATGGAAAATAATTATCGCCGCAGCGGCCGCGGCGCAGGCCATGCCGCCACGGAACTCACCAACGTGGCGAAAGCCTTGAACGTCGAAACCACCGTCATCGACGGCATCGATGTCGGCACGGTGCACAAGACCGCCAAAGATATCGTCAGCCGCGTGCGCAAAGGCGAAGGGCCGCTGTTCGTCGAAGCGCGCACCCATCTATGGCCGGGCAACGCGTTCAATATGCCCAAAGCTTGTCGGCGGCGTGACCGATATCGCCTGGGCCTGGGACGCCAGCAAAGCGCCGGAAAAAGTCCGCGACTGGCACAAGGACCACGATCCGATTTTGAACTATTTGCGCGAGCTCGCAGGCGCCGGCATAAGCCGCGCCGAGCTCGAAAAGCTCGACGCCGAGGTAAGTCAGGAAACCGATGCGGCGGCGCGCTTCGCTCTGGAGAGCCCGCTGCCGGATGCCAAGGCGGCGCTCAACTACGCCTTCGCGGGAAAGGGAAACTAGCCATGCCGCAAGAAATGACTTTCGGTGAAGCGCTGCTAGCCGCCATTGACGAAGTGGCAGAGCAGGACAAACGTATCGTGCTGTTTAACCCGAGCTTCGCCGGCGAAGCTGGCCACGAAAAGTTAGCCGCGTTCCGCAAAAAATATGCGGCGCGCATAAAATTTCCGCCCATCGCCGAGATCGGCTTCTGTGGCATCGCCATCGGCGCCGCCATGGCCGGCCTGCGCCCGGTGGTCGACATTAGCACCGCGACCTTTTCCTACGAAGCGATCCCGCAGATCGTCAACGAAGCGGCCATCGCCTACTCCAACTCCGGCGGACAGACCAACGTGCCGGTGGTTTTTTATATGAAGTTCGGCATCCGCGGCGGCGGCGGCGTGCAGCATTCCGGCAGCCCGCAGTCGTGGTATTGGAACACGCCCGGTTTGCAAATCGTCATGCCGTCGACTGCCGGCCGACGCCAAGGGGCTCATGCGCACGGTTTTGACCAAGAGCGAAGACCCGACGATCTTCTTCGGCCATGACCGGCTGCTCGACGACCTTGGCGAAGTGCCGGACGGAGTCTACGAAATCCCCCTAGGCAAAGCCGATATCAAGCGCGCCGGCAAAGACGTGACCATCATCGCCACATCGATCCAAGTGCCGCGCGCCTTGGCCGCGGCGGAAACGCTTGCGCAGGAAGGCATCTCCGCCGAAGTCATCGACCCGCGGACGTTGCAACCGTTGGACAAACCGGCGTTGCTCGCGTCGGTGAAAAAAACCGGCCGCGTGCTGATCACCGACGAAAGCCATGACAACTGCGGCGTCGCCGCCGGCTTGGCCGCGATCATCGCCGACGAAGGCTTCACCAGTCTGCGCGCGCCGATCAAACGCGTGTCGATCCCGCCGGTACCGGTGCCCTACGCCGTGCCGTTGGAAGACTACGTCACGCCGATGGCGCAACGGATCGTCGAAGCGGCGCGGGCGCTGTGTAAATGATGTGAAGATGAGTCGGAATCGGGGATAAGTGATCGACGGTCTCGTCGCGGGCTTGTTCAAACTCGACGCTGGGATGGTCGCGAAATTGAAGAGCGTGTTGGTGCCGTAGACGACGAAAACCGGCCCTCCGCCGTCGTGACGCTGGGTAGCGGGCTGTGGTGAATTTGCGCCGGGGGTTATGAACGATCTGTTCATGAACGCGGCCGCCAGGCTGGGGAAGGAAACTGCGCCTACCAATTGACAGAATCAGCAATCGGCATAGTCGTGCCAATTGATTGGCTCAGGAGTGTAATCTCCGGAACCACTAAGCGCCGCGCAGCTCGACGACAATAAAACGATGAAAAGCAGGGCCAACAACTCGGCAGAAATCTTCATTGACTTTCACGCCTCCCGACAAAAACATTACGCTGACTGGATCGTGCCGAACTAGAGTGCCGAACGGGAGCATATCCAGGCCGGGAAACAGAGTCAATTACTTTTTACCCGGATTGCTTTTATCCCGGATATCGCACCAGCAGCAACTGATTTTGGAGGCAAATATGGAACTGCGCGCTCATTTGGTTGTATAAGTCGTTCCCAGTCCCGACCGCATCGAATGGAGGTCGCCC
Organism: uncultured delta proteobacterium; assembly: GCA_963847445.1. Taxonomy (GTDB): domain Bacteria; phylum Desulfobacterota; class Binatia; order UBA9968; family UBA9968; genus DP-20. The sequence continues at coordinate 88,884 of CAWJZV010000004.1, forward strand.
ATGCAGACAATCCGAGACATCCTAAGGGTTAAAGGAACCGATGTTTGGTGCGTCGAGCCTGACGCCACGGTATTCGACGCGCTCCAACGCATGGCCGAAAAGGAAGTCGGCGCCCTGGTGGTCACGGAAGGCGCACAGGTCGTCGGCCTCATATCAGAGCGCGAATACGCGCGCAAAGTCGTACTCGAGGGCCGCACTTCTCCAACCACGCTGGTTAAGGAAATCATGATAACGCCGGTCATGTATATTCACCTCGACCAAGCGATTGAAGAATGCATGTCCCTGATGACCGAAAAACGCACCCGCCATCTTCCCGTCATCGAAGACGGCAAACTCGTTGGTCTCATCTCGATCGGCGATATCGTGAAGTCGATCATCGCCGACCAGCGGTTCCTGATCGAGCAACTCGTGCGCTACGTCAGCGGGTAAGCGTTAAAGCGTCTATGACGCACCAGAAACTTAACCATCGCCGGACGCGGCATTGCGTTTTCCCCAAGATTTCCGAGAGTCCAGATTCATACCCGACCCCAATCTCCGCGCACTGAAATGATTTGACAATGAAACATTTGGAGGCACCCATGGGACAAAGACTGATCGACGCCGACGGCCATGTCATCGAAGACGAAACCCTCATGGACTTTCTTGAGGAGCCCTATCGCAGTTGTCGAACCCAGGGCGGCATTATTGGACCGATACGCAATGTACTGGGCAATGTCTTTCCGAGCTTAGACTTTCTTCATCTGGCGACTTTCAAACGCAGTGACCGCGCCTTCGGCGGAGGCAAGCGCGTCGGCCCGGAGCAGTGGCTGGAATTTCTCGAGGTGTCGAAGTTCGAGTACGCTTTTCTCTACCCCACTGTCGGCCTCGCCATGGGCAACATCGTGCATCCCGATTGGGCCTGCGTCGTCGCCCGGGCTTACAACAACTGGCTGCACGACCGCTACATGAAGCGCAGCCCCAAGCTCAAAGGCATGGCGCTGATTCCGATGCAGGATGTCAGCGAAGCGGTTAATGAAATGCGCCGCGCCGTCAAAGAACTCGGTATGCCCGGCGCCATGCTGCCGTCGCGCGGCTTGCCCTTCGATCTCGGCCACCGCACCTACTGGCCGATTTATGCCGAGGCGGAGAAACTCGGCTGTGCGCTTGCCGTCCACGGCGGTTGTCATCACGGCATGGGCCTCGACACTTTTGAAAACTTCGTGCCGATCCACGGCATGGGCCACCCGCTGTCGTTGATCATTGCGTTCTCCGGCATGGTCTATCACGGCGTCTTCGATCAGTTCCCCAAGCTGCGCATTGGCTTCCTCGAAGGCGGTGCCGCCTGGGCAACCTTCTGGATGGACCGCATGGACCGTTCGCACCACTACTTCGGCGAACTCAATCTGCGCGAACGCTACAAAGGTCCATCGATGCAACGTAAACCCAGCGAGTACTTGAAGTACCCCAACGTCTACATCGGCTGCGAAGGCGGTGAAGTGGGCCTCGACTACCAGGTCAGACGCGCCGGCAACAACCACTTCCTCTTCGCCAGCGACTTCCCCCACGAAATTGGCCCGCAAGACATCCTGCACGAGATCGAAGAGGTACAGGAATACGAAGGACTCAGCGACGAAGACAAGGCGGCGATTCTCGGTGGAAATGCGCTGCGGTTTTATCAGGTGACTTAAACGCGGTAAGTGCCGAGGAGGCGGTTCGAGCTCTAGCGATTCTCGCAGTTATCTTTCGGTTGTAAGCGTCACGGCGAGAGGATCGAGGGAATGAGGTTTCAGGTGTCAGATTGCGAGGTCGAGGAAGTGCTCCGGTCAGGATCCTCGTCTTATTTGTCTTGTCAGTCATATTTCTGTTACGCTACAATTGTCGGGCCGTCGATCGTCGGCCACTCAGCGCCGGAGCGGCAGAGGTTGAAGGTATAAAGCGGCAGAGTGGTGCATACTGACGAGATAACTTTTGCCAGCGGCGGACCGCGGGCAAGTTGATAGATACCAAACAGGACCAAACCGAAATGAATCTAGCAAAGCATCCTCAGGCGCGCAGCGTAACTGGCGGCACCAAGGTCACGAGCAAAGCAGTGGCGCCGCTAAACAAAGGAAAACTGCAATTTCAACGCTTTGTGATCCCTTACCGAGTGTACGGCGACGCAGAAGCTACCCTGGTTTTTATCAATGGGATCCATCAATCGATGGCCATGTGGCATAGCTTTGTCCGTCGATTTGAGCAGACGCTACCGGATCGTTTTGTTTGACTTTCCGCATCAGGGGGCAAGCCGGATCGTTACCGGATCAAGCTCGGTCACCCTGGAGGAGCAGGTCGATATATTGGATGCGGTGGTTAAGGCGACGAGCGGAGCAGGCCGGCCGACGATTTGTTCGGCGTCGTGGGGTGGAGTGGTGGCACTGGCTTATGCTGCGCGCTATCCGGACAGGCTGAGAAATTTGATCTTGGCCAGCATGGGGATGAAGGCGAATCAAGCGATGATCGAGTTGATCACCAGGGGCTTGGCCATGCCGAGCAAAGACGGATCAACGGTGGCCGAGACTGTGATCCAGGGGGTTGGTCAAGAACTGCCGGACGCTATGAAGAGTCGGATAATCGGCCAGTTTCAACGGATGAGCAAAGAGGCGCTAGAGGCTTTTTGTGAGCATGGATTGACCGTCATATCGGTGCAGGATTTGACCGAGGTCGTCGATCTTAGCAAAGTCCGATGCCAGACCATGCTTTTGCACGGAGAGAACGACGTCATCATTGACGCCGAAGACGTTCGGTCGTTGGCTGCGCAGATTGCCCACGCGGAGATGCGCACGATTAAGAATGTGGGACATTTTCTCCATCTGGAAAAGGAAGAGATCCTGGATGTGTATGAAGAAGTCCTCGCCTCACTGCGCTAAGAAGCTATGAAGCGGGTCGGCCCGACTGGTGTGATGCAAAGGTGTGACCCTGCACTTTTCCTCCTCATCGCACCACTCTCACTAGCGTTTATGTAAATGATTGCGATGTGAGCTGTTTATTGACGATTTGTCCATCTTGCATGTCCTCCGAATATAGAGTCTTGCATCCGGCCCCAACGGCTGATGCCACAATTGTCGCATCGTAGATCGAGAATCAATAGCGCAATCATGGGTCTCAACGGTGACTGGCTCGATCATGGCATATCGCGCGAATGGGTCCGCTCATTCAGAGCGGTAGCTGATCCGGTTAATCCATTCCTCCGCCTCGGAGAGCAACCAAATCAACCGGATCTTCCACCACGGGAACGACTGAGAAATGATGCGTCATCACGCGCGCCCCAAGGCTCTCTCAAGGGCAGCGCGCGCGATCGCTAGGCGATAACCTTGGAGTCGGCATGGTTGGTGAGCTTCAATTCTTCGCGCTCGTATTGCAGCTGGTAAAGCCGGTAATAAATGCCCCTGCCGGTCCATCAGCTCGGCGTGGCTGCCGATCTCGCGCACCTCGCCATGGTGCAAGACGATAATGCGGTCGGCATTGCGGATGGTCGACAGCCGGTGCGCGATCAACAGACAGGTGCGGTCGCGCATGACTTTATCCAGAGCGTCTTGGATCAACGCTTCGGTTTCAGTGTCGACGCTGGAGGTCGCCTCGTCCATCACCAAGATTTCCGGACCGAACACCAGCACCCGCGCCAGCGACAAGAGCTGGCGTTGGCCAACGGAAAAATTGCTGCCCCGTTCGCGCACCTGGGCAAGATAGCCGTCGGGCAACTGGCGAATGAACTGATCGGCGTTGGCGTGCTTGGCCGCTTGTTCGACGCGCTCCTGGGAGACCGACGGATCGCCCAGGATCAGGTTGCCGCGCACGTCGCCGGAAAACAAAAACACATCCTGCAACACCACGCCGATATGGCGGCGCAAGGCGTGTAAGATCCCAGTCGCGCACATCGACGCCGCTGACTTTGATCGAGCCCTGTTGGATATCGTAGGAGCGGTTGAGCAGCTTGATGGTGGTCGTCTTGCCCGAGCCGGTGGCGCCGACGACGGCGACTTTTTCCCCCGGCGCGATGCGGAACGAGACGCCTTTCAAGACCGGATCGCCGACCTTGTAGCTGAACCAGACGTTGTCGAAGACCACTTCGCCGCGAAACGGCTTGGGCACCACGGCGTTTTTGCGGATTTTGAATATCGACCTCGGTGTCGAGCAGTTGGAAAATTCGCTCCGCCGAAGCCATCGCCGACTGCATGACCGCGTACTTCTGGCTGAAATCGCGCATCGGCACAAAGAACCGGTGCACGTATTCTTTGAAGGCCACCACCGTGCCGATGCCGATGATGCCGTGCAAGACCTCGCCGCCGCCGTACCAGAGCAACAGCCCCAGGCTCACCGAGCCGGCGGCTTCGACCATGGAATAGAGCGCGGCCTCGTAGCTGTTCGACAGATGGTAAGCATCGCGATGATCGGCGTTAAGCTCTTCGAACTCGCGATAGGTTTTCGCCTCGCGGGAAAACAGCTGGATCACCATCATGCCGGAAATCGCCTCTCCTAGATAAGCATTCACCCGGGCGATGCGCTCGCGGATCTGGCGGTAGTTCTGGCGTGCCTTGACGCGGAAAAAGTTGATCGCGAACATCATCGGCGGGATCAACGCCAAGGACACCAGCGCCAAGCCGACGTTGAGATAGAACATGATGCTGACGATCCACACCACCATGATGAGGTCGGACACCAGCGTCAGGACGCCGGAGGAAAACATCTCCTGCAGCACGTCGACGTCGGTGGTCATGCGCGTCACCAAACGGCCCACCGGGTTGCGGTCGAAATAACTCATCGGCAATTTCTGCACATGGGCGAACACCGCCGCGCGCAGGTCCGCCAAACAGCGCTGCGCCACTAACATGGAAAAGTAGTGGTGCGCAAACGCCGCCACCGTCTCGCCGATCAGCGCGGCGAGGAAAAGCAGCATGACGTTCTGCAAGCCCCAGAGATCCTTGCCGGCGATATACTGGTCGATGCCGATTTTCATCAGATACGGCTGCGCGACGCCGAAGGCCTGCTGCAAGCGGCAAGAGCAGCATGGTGAAGATAAAACAGCCGCTTGTAGGGAATGATGAACTTCCACAAGCGCCGGATCAGGCGCAGATCGTAGGCTTTGCCGAGGACTTCTTCTTGCTGCGCCGCCTGGGCCATTAGATTTGTTCGAGCTCCTCGCTCAAGCGTTGCTGCTGGTACAGATCGGCGTAGACGCCGCCCCGGCGCACCAAGGCTTCGTGATCGCCGCGCTCGATGATCTTGCCGTCGTCGAGCACGAGGATCTCATCGGCTTCTTTCACCGCCGAGATACGGTGCGAAATGATCAGGCAGGTTTTTTCCTTGAGAAACGGCCGCAGCCCGGCGAGGATCTCCGCTTCGGTCTGCGCGTCGACACTGGAAAGACAGTCGTCGAGAACCAGCACCGGCGAGTCCATGATCAGCGCCCGCGCCAGGGTCGCGCGCTGCTTTTGCCCGCCGGAAAGGGTCACGCCGCGCTCGCCCACCAGGGTTTCCAAACCTTTGGGAAAGATTTCCAAATCGCGGTCGAGCTTGGCGATCTTGATCGCCCGCTCAAGCTCTTCTTCGCTGTACTCTTCGCGGCCCAGGGCGATATTGCGGCGCAGCGAGGTCGAAAACAGAAACGGGTCCTGCGGCACATAGCCCATCATCCGGCGCAGCTCCGAGAGCGACAGCTGGGTGAGCGTTGCTGCCCGTCCAAGAGAATCTCGCCGCTGCTGGCATCGAACAGGCGCGGCACCAATTGCGCCACAGTGCTCTTGCCCGAACCGATGCGACCGACCAATCCGACCGACTTGCCGACGGGAAGCTTGAAATTGATCCCTTCGAGGGCCGCGTGGCCGTTGCGCTGGCCATTGTAGGCGAACGAGACATTGCGAAATTCGATGCCGTGCTTGAGGCCCTGAGCGGGCAGCGGCACCGCTGGGCTGGCGATCGCCGGTTCGGTCTCGAGAATTTCCTCGAGCCGCCGCATCGCCGCCCGGCCGCGCTCGACCAGCGACAGCATCCAGCCGAAGGCCGCCGTCGGCCACGCGAGAACGTTCAGGTAGGCGATGAAGGCAACGATGTCGGCCACCAGCAAATCGCCGCGCAAGACGCGCACGCCGCCGTACCAGATGACGATCAACACGGTCAGGCCGTTAATGCCCTGCATCACCGGATTGACGATGCCGCGCATCTTGGCCATCTGCATGCTTTTGACTTCGTAGTCTTTGTTGAGGCCGATGAATTGCTGGGTTTGAAAATCTTCCTGGGAGTAGGCTTTGACCACATGCATGCCGCTCAAGTTTTCCTGCACATGGCTGCTCAGCACCGACATCTGCTGCTGCACTTCCAGGGAGCTTTTCATGATTTTGCCGCGAAACACGCGGGCGACAATCATCAGCAGCGGAAACGGCGCCAGCGCCGCCAAGGTCATGCGCACATCCATCGACAGCATGAGAATCACGGCGTAGACGTAATAGAGCGGCGCATTGACGAAGTTGAGCACGCCGGGGCCGAGCATGACGCGCACGGCGGAGATGTCGTTGATCACCCGCGACATGAGATCGCCGGTGCGGTTGGCTTGATAGAAACGCCAGCGGCAGTTTTTCCAGGTGCGCGAACAGATCGTTGCGCAGATCGTATTCGACATCGCGGCCGGCGTTGAAAATCAACGCCCGCGAGTAGGTGCGCACGATGCCCTGGAGGACCGCCGCGGCGATGATCAGCAAGGCGTAAAAGCGCACGTCGCTCAGCGAGCCGCCCTGCTCGATGATGCGCACCACTTCACGGGTCCACCAGGGGATCATCATGACCAGCGTGGCGGTGCCGAGCAGACATAGTCCGCCAATCAGGTAGCGCCGCCAATAGCGCCGTAAATATTGCCACAATCGCCCCATGTAATCCCTAAAAATACTCTACGGCCCGGCAATCGCAAGGTAAACAAAGTCCAACGCTCGAGAATTGCGGAAATTTTCGCCGCTCGCTTGACTTCGGACGCGGTCAACTTTAATACTCATCGGTTATGACTCAAGCACAACTCACCCGCCGCGACGATCTGCGCAACATCGCGATCATCGCCCACGTCGATCACGGCAAGACCACTCTGGTCGACGCCTTGCTGCACCAGAGCGGTATTTTCCGCGCCAACGAGCATGTCGCCGAACGGGTCATGGATTCCATGGATCTCGAGCGCGAACGCGGCATCACGATCATGGCGAAGAACACCACGATCCATTACGCCAAGGTCAAGATCAACATCGTCGACACTCCCGGCCATGCCGACTTCGGCGGCGAAGTGGAACGCACCTTGGCGATGGTCGACGGCGTCATGCTGCTGGTCGACGCCTCGGAAGGGCCGCTGCCGCAGACCCGCTTCGTTTTGAAGAAAGGCGCTTGAAGCCAAACTCACGCCGATCGTCTGCATCAATAAGATCGACCGGCCCGACGCGCGCATCGCCGAGGTGCTCGACGAAATCTATGATCTGTTCATCGATCTCGACGCCAGCGAAGACCAGCTCGATTTCCCGGTGGTCTATACCAACGCCCGCGCCGGCACCGCGACACTCGATTTGAAACAGCCCGGTGAAAATTTGAAGCCGATGTTCGAGCTGATCGTCAACACACTGCCCGGGCCCGAGCTACGACCCGGCGATGCCGACGCAATTCCAAGCCAACAATCTCGATTACAACGACTACGTCGGCCGGCTCGCCGTCGGCCGAGTGAAAAACGGCACGCTCGCGCCCGGGCAATATATGCTTTGCCGCGTCGGCGGCAAGCAAGAGGTGGTCAAGATCACCCAGGTCTACGGCTGGCAGGGGCTCAAGCGCGTCGAAGTCGCGTCCGTGCAAGCCGGCGACATCGCCGCCATCGCCGGCATCGAGGACATCGGCATCGGCGATACCATCACCGACCGCGAAAAACCGCAGGCGCTGCCGCCGCTGCGCATCGACGAACCGACCATCGCCATGCTGTTCTGCGCCAACAATTCGCCCTGGTCCGGCCGCGAAGGCGAACATGTCACCTCGCGCAAGCTGCGCGAACGATTGTTCTTCGAAGCCCGGCGCAACGTCAGTCTGCGGGTCGAGGAAACCGCCCAGCCGGATGCCTTTCAAGTCACCGGCCGCGGCGAATTCGCCCTGGCCATCGTCATCGAGACCATGCGCCGCGAAGGCTACGAGATGATGGTCTCCAAGCCCACCGTCGTCACCCGCGAGATCGACGGCGTGATCCATGAACCGATGGAACTCTTGGTGATCGATATTCCCGAGGATTTTATCGGCGTGGTGTCGCAGCTGCTGGCCATGCGCAAGGGCAAGATGACCAAGATGATCCACGCCGGCACCAGCCGCGTGCGTTTGGAATTCGCCGTGCCGTCGCGCGGCCTGATCGGCTTTCGCTCGCGCTTTCTCACCGACACCCGCGGCACCGGCATCATGAACGCGCTGTTCAACGGCTGGGAACCCTGGCATGGCACGATTCAATCGCGCACCAACGCCGCCATGGTCGCCGACCGCGAAGGCTCCGCCCCGCCCTACGCGATTTATCACTTGCAAGAACGCGGCGTCATGTTCATCGCGCCGGGCACCAAAGTCTACGAAGGCATGGTGGTCGGCGAGTACTCGCGCGAAAATGACTTGAACGTCAACGTCTGCAAAGAGAAAAAGCTCACCAACATGCGCGCGTCGGGCAAGGACGAAAACATCATCATCTCGCCGCACCGCGAGATGGGGCTGGAAGCCGGCTTGGAATGGATCTCTGACGATGAGTTGGTCGAAGTCACGCCGCAGTCCATCAGACTGCGCAAGAAGATTCTCAAACAAGCCGACCGGCCACGCCGCCGCCACGAGGAGGAAGATTAGCCTGTATGAGTCAACTTGGCGCGTAGCTTAGCCAGCGAACACGCGTCGCAGCTGAGCGGCCTGCTCGTTACGGCTGTAATCAAACTGCAATTCCCCAGTGAACTGAATCCAAGCGTCCTGATGCTGCCCAAGGTTGGCTTCGGAAACTGCCGCCGTCTCGAGCGTCCTCACATACCTTTTAGCGGTTCAAATGGAGTTGTGAGAAAAGGCTCTCGCGGGCGTCTGGTCTTCAGCGCTCAATGTTCATTTCGCCGCCGGCTCCACCCCACAGCTTGTCCATGAACCCGCTCTTCTCCAATTCGTCCAAGTAGCGCCGGTCATAAAGCTCCTGCGGTTTGAACTTCTTCGCCCGCGCATCGGTCGGCGCGATGTCGTCGAGGATCGCTTGCACCGCTTCGAGGCGCAGCTCCATGCGCGGTTCGAGGGATTTGATCTCGGCATTGTAGGCCTGGTCGAGCACTTTGCGGTCGCTCGATGCGCAGGTATTTGCTCAGGACTTTGAAGACTATTTCTTTGTCGCTGTGCAAAATCTTCGCGGCCTCGGCCATGGCGCGCATGAAGCGGCCAAGCAGCGGTGAGTTCTGGGCGATAAACGAGCGGCGCGTGATAAACGACACGGCAACATGCGCGATGCGCAGATCGGGGCCGTAGACAACATACTGGTAACCCTGGGAGATCGGCGCGGGCGTCCCAAGGCGCCGACATGGTGCCGGCGTCGATGGCGCCGGAGAGCAGCGCCGCCAACATCTCCGGCGCGCCGCCGGTCTGCACCATCGCATAGTCCCGTCCCGCTTCCATGCCGCGCCGCTTGAACGCTTGGAGCGCGAAATAGTGGGTGGTCGCGCCGATGCGCGTGACGCCGATCTTCTTGCCGCGCAGGTCTTCCAGCCGTTTGATTTCCGGCTTGGCGAGAATGCTTTGAGTCAAATGGTTCTTGATGCCGGCGATGAATACCAGATCGTTGTTGCCGCCCACCACCGTGCGCACCAGACCGACGCCGCCGTCGATCATTAACTGCGCCTCGCCGCCCAACATCGCCGCCGTTGCCAACGGCGAGGTGCCAATGTAGACCAGCGGAAATTCCAAATTGTATTTGCGAAAAATGCCGGTTTCCTCGGCGATCCACGGCATCGACTGCGACATGACCCGCGCCGACTGCACGCCGATCAAGCGATCCGCCGCTGACAGCAGACGGCCCTCAGCAAACGTGAACACCAGCAGGAACAATGGCAGCAAGATTACCTTCATGATTCCCCCTTTCCCAAGAAACCAGCGATAATGGTGAAGAGTTTTGACGGTTTTCGGCTGAGCTTTTTTGCCAGCTGTTTGGCGGTGACCCGGTACTTGAACGCCTTGCGTCCGTCGATGAAAAGCACCGGCACTTGGTCGGCGGAATTTTTCGCGCAACTCCAACGAGCCGATCGACGTCGATCTCGTCAATTTCGAGCGGCAGATCGGCCGCGACTTGTCGAATCACCGCCTTCATCTCGTCGCACAGGCAACAATCCTTGCGCGAATATAGCGTCAACTTGGCCGTCATTTGACCGGTGACTTGGCAGGTTCGTTAGGTTCTTGTTTTTTCTCGGTATCACCGAGCGTGAGGATGCTTTTGGGGATGCCGAGAACGCTCCAAAACATTTCGGATAAAGTTCCTAACGGCATCGCCGTGATGGTCGGCTCTTCGATACGACCCTTGATGCTAAAACTGCCGACCAGGAAGGAATTCATGATGGCGGCGACGCCTCGGCCTAAGAATCGGCACTTGATTGAACGCCGATTCGATGCCGGCGAAGGGCCGCACGGCAACCACCAGATCGATCTCATCGTTCGGCACATCGATCTTGCCGGCGCCGGTCATGCGCAAGTCGTTGCTGTCGACGAGCAAATTTTCCGTTGCGTAGATACCTTTGGTCACTTTGAAGTCGGCGGTGATGGCGCGGAAGCGAATCCCCTGTTTGGTCAGATCGGGCAACTGCAAGGTAAACCAGCGCGACAAGATCGAGCAAGTTGAGAATTTGCACGAGAGCGCGCATCCGGTTGATCGTGCCGTCCTCGATGCGCAGGTTGAACGTGCCGTTTATGTTTTGCTTCAGTTCAGCGTCGTTAGTTGCCGGTCGTCTCCAGATTGCCGGTGAGATTCACCCGCCCAGTCATATCGGTATTGGTGATATTGAACCAGCGCAGAAACGATTCCACCGGCACGGCTTGAATTTTTGGCAGCGCGACAATTCCCAGGCTATCCGGCCGGTCGAAAATCGTCGTCCCGCCGACGATGGTGCCGCCGGCGGAGCGCGCGTTCAGATTGGTCAATCGCCAGACCCGCCGGTCGATGGTCGCATCGGTCTTCATGTCGCTGAACTCGAAGTTCCTGATCCGGCCTTTGGCCAAGGCAATTTTCCCCTCGGCCTGAAGATTTGCGTAAAACTCGCTGGCCTCGGCGTCAATTTGCGAAATCAAATAAGTCACGTCCAAATTGGGCGCGGCGAAGTCGAAGAGCAGCGGCGGCTTCTCGGCGTAGCGCCAGCGCCCGCTAGCGCTTGCCGGAACCCCGACCAGCAGTGCCTTGAGATTGTGAAAATCGATCCCCGACTCGTCGATCTCGATCTTGCCGTTAAGCTCGCGCAGCGGCTGCAAGAGCGGTTTCACCATCAGCTGGACGTTGACCAATTCCAAATCGCCGGTGAACTTGCGTCTGCTCTTGTCGAGCGAGCGCGCCGCGGTAGCGCACCGCGCCACGGATAATCCCGGGATCGTTGAGCGAGCCCTGGTCGAGCAAGATCTGCGTGATCACGCCGGCGCGCACGCCGGTGGATTCGACGCCCAGGTCAAAGGTGCCGTCATCCGCGCCGTAATCATTGAGCGCCAATTGCAGCTGCACCGGCGCGCCTCTCAGTTGCGCGCGGATCTTTTCGCCCTTGATCTCCTTGGGCGAGAAGGCGATCTCTCCCTTGATCTCGCTCAAGGCATAGTCGTCGTAGCGCAGCCGGGCTTTGTCCAAGGTGACTTTGCCGGCGAATTGTAGCGGCTCGTTAGCGGCCCGTTTCACGGTCAAATCGACGCGGCTGCGGCCATCGAGTTCGTCAATCGAAGCGGCGATCTTGGCGGTGCGCTCGGAAATAAATTCGGCTTTCAGCTGATTACGCAGCTCGGCCAGATTGAAATCACCGCGAGCCGCGAGCTCGAGCCCGCCGCGTCCGCTCGGCGTCAAATCATAGCTGGCATCGACATCGTGCAATTGGGAATCGCCGTAGGCGCCCTTGAGATCGCGCACGGTTAACCGGCCGTCTTGCAAACTCACCCGCCCTGAACGCCGCGCAGCGGCAACGTGCCGCGCGCGGCAAGACTGCCGGAGACGTCGCGCAATTCGGCGTCGAACCAGAGCTGTTTGCCGATACCCGTCTGCGCCAAGCGGCGCAGTTCGCCGAGTGTGGCGTTAACACCGGCGCTTTAAGCTCCACTTGCCCGCTCTGGATCGAGCTCAGGCTCTTTTCCCACAGTGGCGATTCGATGATTCTCAATGGCAAGTAGCGGCGCAGCGTCGTCAGCGGCACCGACAGCTCCGAGAGCTGCAACGATAGCCGCGGTTCCGCGCTTTCAATCGCGTCGATACTGCCGGCAAAGGCGAACTTGACATCGTCGATGCGCAGACTCGGCGCGCTTGATGGTCAATTTTTCCCGACTCCACTCGGCCTCGAAGCTGGTCCGGCCGTCCGCGCCGGTCAACGGGGCGAGTCAGCAGTTCCGGCGCGTCGACCGAGATCTGTTTGAATTCGATATCGCCTTTGAGTCGCAGCTGCTTCTCGGGATAGCCTTCGACATGGAGCCGCTGGGCGAGATGACCGCTCGCCGACTTGATCGGTAAATGCTCGCCGAGATGGACTTGAATCAGCGACGCCGGAAAATCGACGAGATCGATATCGGCGTACCAGTGCGCTTGGTGAAAATCCAGAGCTTCCTGCGGAAACACCAACCGCCCGGAGGCCTTGAGCTGCATCGGCGCATGGTCTTTTTCTACCTGGCTGTTAAGTTCGAAATGCAGCGCCGCACCGGTTGATTTCCGCCGACGGGCGCGCGATCAGATCCTTCATGAACTCGCGCAGCCGCTGGCCGCGCACGCGTTCGACCGTGACGTCGGCTTGGCGTAAGCGCCATTCGCCCAGGCCGGCACGCTTACGCCGATCCGACGTAATCGATGGCACCGTTGCGGATCTTGACGGTTTGCAGATCCAGACTGAACTGCTCACCGGGGCGTTTGAGCATCGGCAAATTCATCAGCTTTTCGAGCAGCGGAATGCGCCCCTCGGCGTCGCCGACCAGCGCGATGGTCGGCCGCTGCAAGCGAATTTCATAAAATATCACTTGACGCTGCAGCAACGGCAGCAGCGCCACTCGCGCCGTGACCCGCTCGGCGGCGATCTCCGGCGTAGCGCTGTCCGGCATGGCGATGGCGACATCGCGAAATGCTATTCCCGTGACCCAACCGATTTCAATGTCCGCGGCGCCAACACCAACCTTGAGCGCGGTGTTTTGTTCGATCTCGTCGATGACAAAACTGCGGAATTCGCCGACTCGAACCAGATGGTAAAATGCCACGGCGCAAACAATGAAAAAAAGCACGGCGGTAATGCCGATGAACGCGCCGATCTTGAGGAGTGTTTTCATGTGTAAACAAAGACGCGCTTCAATCGCTTCGGGCGGTTGCTCTCCTCGGTGGGAACGCGGAACGCTAAACCATCGTCAATGCTAAAGCAAGTTCACTGCAGTCGCAAGCGTCATGCGGCGCCAACGCAGTCCTCAAAGTTACTATTGCTGAGTTCGCGCAAAGGGCAAAATACAGCGCATCGGTGCGCGGCTCTATCGATTTGCATAGTTTTGCAATCGTTCACCGCCGCGGCGATTCTTGCCCGGCGCCAATTCTTGCCTTGACAGCCCTAGATGAACTTGTTAGATAAAACGAACTTTTTCGCCTACTGGTGTTTACCACAGGGAGAGTCTATGGTGGATCGAGAAGAAGAACTGCTCAACAGCAAACAAGTCGCCGTGATTCTCGACATGAGTCCGGACACTGTCAATGAATTTGCCCGAAAAAACATTCTCCCGGCCTTCAAAAAGGGCAAGCAATGGCGATTTCGCAAGCGCGACATTTCAATTTTCTACAAGAAACAACCGAAGGATATCCGCGACGCCTAGTCGGACGTGGTTGATTGGGGTTGGGGCGCATGGCTGAAATCGAGGCGCACGAGAGCAAACTTTACGGAGAGTTCGCCCCGCTATACGACAAAATCTTCGGCAAGATTTTCTACAGTCGCTCGAACGGGTGATTGAGATCTCGGCATTCCCGCGGGCGCGAAGGTTCTCGAGGTCGGCGCCGGCACGGGCACTTCGTTTCCCGCCTATCCCACTCATTGCGAATGTTACTGGCATCGACTTGGCGCCGGACATGCTCGCGCGCGCGCGGCAAAAAATCGTCGACAACGGCTGGCACCATTTCAAAGTCATCGAGATGAATGCCCTCAATCTCAAGTTTCCCGACAATCGCTTCGACTACGTCATGGCGTTTCATGTCGTCACCGTGGTGCCCGATCCGGTGCGCATGATCGCTGAGGCCAAACGGGTCTGCAAGCCGAGCGGCAAGATCGTTATCGTCAATCACTTTACCAGCGATGTCCCGGTACTCGGCATCGCTCACTCGATCGATCGATCCGCTCACCCGCTGGCTCGGTTGGCGCACCGATCTCAAGCTTAAACCGTTTATCGCAACTCACTGGCCTGATCATGGAAAAGGTTTACAAAATTAACAAGACTTCCCTCTACACCGTGGTCTTGGCCAGAAAACACTCCAACTCCAACGGTCACTATGTCGCGCGTGAACTCTAGCCTAAGCGTGCATGGCCGCCGCCAATCGATGGCTTGACGGGGCCCGCGCCCACAAAATCGGCTGACAAGTTTGCCTAGAATCGAAACAACGCGGTTAGCAATTGTCTCCGGTGACCTGTGATGCAATCGTTATCGGACGTGGCGAGGCAGTAACTCACGAGGAGGGATCGTTGGATAAATTATCGCGGCAGGTCTTTGGGATCCTTCTTCACTTCTTTTTCAGCTTCGTCGTCTTTTTCGGTAACGCCTTTTTTGAAATCCCGGATCGCCTTGCCGAGTCCGCTGCCGATCTGCGGCAGCTTACTGGGACCGAAAATCACCAGAGCGATCACGAGAATCACCATCAGTTCCGGCACACCAAGTCCAAACATGAATCCTCCTAAGCTTTACGCTTCACGGCGAAGAATACCGCGTTATCGCCCCGCTGTACAAGCAGCAGGATACGGTCGCCGCGCCGGCCTTGCCGCGTCGCCCGTTCAAAATCTTTGACATTGGCCACGGCGCGCTGGTTAACCTCGCGAATCACATCCGCCGGTTCGATGCCGACCAGGTCGGCCGGACTGCCCGGCTGCACCTCGACCACCAAGCACCCCTTTGGCTGAACTCAGACCCAAGCGCCGCGCCGCTTCCGGCGTGATGCGCTGCACCCGCAGACCGAGCTCGGCATCGCGCGCCTCGGCCTGCTGATTGACATCGGCTTCGTCGCCGAGTTCGCCGATGCGCACCGCGACGGTTTGCTCCTTTTTCTCGCGCAATATTTTGAGCGAAACTTTTTGCCCCGGCGCGATATCGGCAATCACGCCGGGGAACTCATTGCTCTTGGGCACGGCTTTGCCATTGAACTCGACGATCACATCGCCGGTCTTGATGCCCGCTTCGGCCGCGGGGCTCTTATCGGCCACTTCGGTGACGATCGCCAGATCGGCGGCGGTTCGCGTGACTCCTAGTGAAGCGGCGATGGGCTGGCACTAAGGTCCTGGGCGCGCACGCCCAGCCAACCGCGCACCACTTTGCCGTTTTTGCGCAACTGGTCCAAGACCTTTTTCGCCAGATCGATGGGAATCGCGAAGCCGATACCGACATTGCCGCCGGATTGACTGAAGATCGCGGTATTGACGCCGATCACTTCGCCGTCGGCGCTGATCAGCGGTCCACCGCTGTTGCCTGGGTTGATCGAGGCATCGGTCTGAATGAAATTGTCGTAGGGACCGGCGCCGATCACCCGCCCCTTGGCGCTGACGATGCCCGCGGTGACGGTATGCTCGAGACCGAAGGGGTTGCCGATCGCCATCACCCAATCGCCGACGTCCAGCTGGCTCGAGTTGCCGAGCTTGGCGAAGGGCAGATTGCCGCCGGAGCGACGGATCTTGATCAAGGCCAAGTCGGTGCGATCGTCCTTGCCGATCAAGCGCGCTTCATGCTCGCTCTGATCCGCCAGTTTCACCTTGATCGTGTCGGCGCTGCGCACGACATGATAACTGGTGAGGATCTCACCGTCCCGGCTGATCAGAATCCCCGAGCCCAAACTGCGCGAGTTGTTCTCACGCGGCGCCGACTCGCCGAAAAACCGATTGAAGAAATCTTCGATGGGATCGTTGGAGCCCGAACGCGGCGAGCGTTGCGTCAGGGTCGAAATGTTGACCACCACCGGCATGGTTTTTTTGGCGATGCTGGCAAAGGACGGCGGACGGTTGCCGTCCAGAGCAGCCAGATTGGCGGCCTGTGCGTCGCCAGATCAGCTGCAGTCCGAACCCGCTCGAGCCATACAGCAGACTGGCGATCAAATACCGGCGCCACAGCGATCGATCCCGTGTAACCATCAGCGATAAATCCTCGATAGATCTCGACTCTGCCAGCACAATAGCAAATTTCCCGCGCGCGGTGAAACCGGCGGGCGAAAGGCCAAAACATTTGCAAATAACCATCTCAGTGTCTATGAAGTAACCAGCCCTAGCGTCGAAAGCAACCATGAAACCCGCTCCCATCGATTACGACACCGTGCGCGAGATGCTGCGCACCGCGACGCCGGACCGCGTGCTGCGTTTCATCGGCAAAAGCCACCCCGCCGACATCGCCTTGCTATTCAAAGGGCTCGATTCAGCGGAAGTGCGCCAACTGTTCGACGTGCTGTTCTCGTCGCGCCGCGCCGCCAAGACGCTTAAAGAGCTGCCTTTCGAATTATTGCCCGACATTCTCGCCTTGATCGACGATGAGAAAGTCGGCCGGCTGATCGTGCGCGCCGACCCAGATGAGGCGGTCACCTTCATCGACAGCCTCCCCGACGAGCGCCGCGAGCGGGTCATGGCGCTGCTCGACCCGGAGCGCCGGGCCGCGGTACGCGAAATAATCAACTACCCAGAGGGCACCGTGGGCCGTTTGATGACCACCGACTTCATGGCGCTGCCGCCGGACGCCACCGCCCAAGGCGCCATCGATAAGATCCGCGAGCGCGGCGAACTCGAGAGCTTTTTCTATCTCTATGTCGTCGACAACGACGGCAAGCTGGTCGGCGTCGTGCCGATCCGCAACCTCGTGATCGCGCCGCCAGCACGCAAATTGCGCGACATGATGATCGCCGATCCGATCAAAGCCGATGTCTTCATGGATCAAGAGGATGCCGCGCGCATCGTCGCCAAGTACGAGCTCTTGGCGCTGCCGATCGTCGACGAAGGCGGCCGCTTGGAAGGCATCATCACCGTCGACGATGTCATCGACATCATCAAAGAAGAAAGCACCGAGGACATGTACAAGATGGTCGGCTTGGCCGAGGAAGACCGGGTCTTCACGCCGGTGTCGCGCTCGGTGAAAATGCGCCTGCCCTGGACCATCCTCAATTTGCTGACGGCAACGCTCGCCGCATCCATCGTCGGCCTCTTCGAAGGCACGCTTCATGAGATCATCGCCCTGGTCACGTTCATGCCGGTGATCGCCGGTGTCGGCGGCAACGGCGCCACCCAGACCGCGACGGTGATCATTCGCGCCATCGCCCTGGGCGAGCTGGAGTTTTCCTCGGCCTGGAAGGCGGTGGTCAATCAAGTGTCGGTCAATATCTGCATCGCCATCGCCGCCGGCGCCATGATCGCCCTGGCGGCGATTTTGTGGAAGGGCAATCCTTATCTGGGACTGGTGCTCGCCGGCGCGATGTTATTGAATCTCGGACTGATGGCGGGCTTTGCCGGCGCGGTCATCCCCTTATTGCTCAAAGGCATGAAACTCGACCCGGCCCTCGGTTCCGGCATCATCGTGACTGGCCTAACCGATGCCTTTGGCTTTCTCTCGTTTCTCGGACTGGCGACGATCTTCCGCAGTTATTTGATCTAGATCGTCTTCATCGGCAATCGCGCCGGCCGCTTTAGGCGACTTTTGCAATAAGAACAGGACGCCGCCGATTAAACTATCAAGGGCAACGATCAAGAACAGCAACAGACCGAAGGCGATGCCATTTTCACTGCTAATGCCAATCACGGCGAGCAAATAAATGTAACCTCCTTCGCGCAGCCCCAACCCATTTAAACTCACCGGGATCGCCGCAAAGGTTCCCACCAACGGATAGACGATGAGACAAAACGCAAGCGGCACCTCTAAACCGAGCGCGCGGCCCATCACAAGATGCATCCAGGCTTGAATTAAATGAGCGACCAGGGAGAGCGCAGCCGCGACCGCCAACGCGCGCCACTGGGTTCGATAACTGTGCAGGGCTAAGCGGATTTTGACGACCATCGGATGGCCGTCCTCGGGTAACACACGCCTGAGCAACGGCAGAAGCAAAACCGCGCCGACAAAACCCGCCGCGAGCAAAGCGTGATCGAACGAACCGTCGGCGGAACCGCGTACTCGGGAAACAACAGCAACCCCGCGGCGCCTAACCAGACCAACACGATCATACCGATGGCGCGATCCATCAGCACCGACATGGCGGCGTGCGTCGTCGTCACAGCGCGCCCCTTGGCGTGAGATTCTTGATCGCGCGCGAGGTAAACAACCCGGCTGACATCGCCGCCCACCGTGCCAGGCGCGAACAGATTGAAGAACATGCCGATCAAGTAATATTTGAGTAAATCTTGTGAACGGCGTCTCGATTCCCAACGGCCGCGCGAGGGCGGCCCAGCGCGCGGCACTAATCGCTTGGGTACACAGATAGATGACCAGCGCCAGCGCGATCCACCAATAATTCGCCGTCGCAAAGGTATGCAGAAAGCGCTCGGGATGAACTCGCGAAAGAAAATAAGCTAGCAGACCGCCGCTGACGAGCAGCTTCACTAACAAGATGAGAATCGGTTTGGCCTTTTTCATCGTTCCAGCGGCGGTTGAATGAGCACCTGGCCTTCATCCTTGATCAGACCATCGACGAGCACCCGGCGCCCGCTGACATGCAGGCGGCCTTCGGCGTAAAGCTGAATCGCGCGGGGATAGATTCGATGCTCTTGCTTGAGAATCCGCGCCGCCAGTGATTCTTCCGTATCGTCGGGAAAAACCGGCACGACCGCTTGGATGATGATCGGCCCCTCGTCGCACTCTTCGTTGACGAAATGCACCGTGCAGCCGGCAAAGCGCACGCCATGGTCGACGGCCTTCTTCTGCACATGAAGACCGGGGAATGACGGTAGCAAGGCCGGGTGAATGTTCATGATGCGATTGGAGTAGGCCTTGATGAAAACCGGCGAGAGCAAACGCATGAAGCCGGCGAGCGACCACCAACTCGACGCCGCGCCCGCGCAACAGATCGACTACCGCTTGATCGTAGGCTTCACGGCTCGGATACGCCTTGTGGTCCAAGACTTCGGTGGGGATGCCGTGATTTTGCGCCCGCACCAGACCGAAAGCGTCGGCTTTGTTGCTCAAAACCAATTCGATCTTAGCGTCGAGTTTTTTAGCCTCAATGGCGTCGATGATCGCCTGCAGATTGGTACCGCCGCCGGAAAGCAAAACGCGATGGGAACTTGTCTTGCCATATTATTTTAAGAACGAATCGTTGCGCCCTTCGCTCCTTGGCGAATTTCACCGACGACAAAACTGCGCTCGCCAATGCGTTTCAGCGTTCGGACAACCGGGTCGGCGTCTTTCTTGTCGACGACGAGAATCATGCCCAGGCCCATATTGAACGTCGCGTCCATCTCCGGCTGGGCGACCGCGCCGATTTTTTGAATCAAGCCGAAGACCGGCGGCACCGGCCAACTCGCCCGCTCAATCACCGCGTGCCGCCCTTGCGGCAATACCCGCGGCAGATTGCCGCTGATACCGCCGCCGGTGATATGCGCCGCGCCTTTGATGCGAAATGCGCCGAACAGCTCCTGGTGATTTTAGCGTAAATGCGCGTCGGTTCGAGCAGCTCTTCGCCGAGGGTGCGACCGAGCTCGGGAATACGCCGGCTTAATTTCAATCCGCCCCGTTCGAGCAGAACCTTGCGCGCCAGCGAATAGCCGTTGCTGTGCAGTCCGCTGGCAGGGATGCCGATCAAGACATCGCCGGGAGTGATCGCCGCCGGCATCGATAATTTTCTTTTTCTCCAAAGCACCGACGACAAAGCCGGCGAGGTCGTACTCGCCTTTAGGAAAATCACCGGGATGCTCGGCGGTCTCGCCGCCGATCAGCGCACAGCCGGCCTGGCGGCAGCCGGCGGCGATGCCGCGCACCACCGCTTCGGTGATTTTCACGTCGAGCTTGCCGCAGACGAAGTAGTCCAGAAAAAACAGCGGCGTCGCGCCCTGAGTCAAGATATCGTTGACGCCCATGGCGACCAGATCGATGCCGATGGTGTCATGAACGCCGGTCTGAAAGGCGATCTTCAGCTTGGTGCCGACACCGTCGGTGGACGAGACCAAGACCGGATCGCGATAGCCGCGCGATTTAAGATCGAATAGCGCGCTGAAGCCGCCGACGCCGGCGAGCACGCCGGGTACCTTGGTTTTCTTGGCGATGGGGCCGATGCGCCGCACCAGTTCATCGCCGGCTTCGATGCTGACGCCGGCCTGGGCGTAAGTGAGACCTTTTGGAGTTGTCATTCGAATCTAGATTCATGTTCGAAGTCGTTACCGGTGGAGGCGATCATGCCTACGCCATCGCCAAGCATCATAGCGCACTGAGAACAGAAATTTCACATGGTCGAGCCGATTGCCGTGGCATTGGCATCGCTGGCCGAGGCGAGCAGAGCGCGAATCTTGAGGGTGTATTCACCGAACTTGACCGCACTCATCATTTCCATGGTGCGTGGCCGCGGTAAATCGATGGCGATGGTCTCCAACAAGCGGCCCGGCCGCGCCGACATGACGAACACCAGGTCGGAGAGAAACACCGCTTCTTGAATGCTGTGAGTGACGAACAGGACGGTCTTCTTGCGCTCTTCCCAGATGCGCAGCAGCTCCATGTCCAACTCGTCGCGGGTCATGGCGTCGAGCGCGCCGAAGGGCTCGTCCATCAACAACAGCTGCGGGTCGGTCACCAGCGCGCGGCACAGCGAGGCGCGCTGCTGCATGCCGCCGGAGAGCTCGTGCGGATACATCTCTTCGAAGCCGTCCAATCCGACGAGCTTGATCAAGGCGCGCGCCTTGTCGGCATAATTGGCGACATTGAGTTTAGCGAACTCCACCGGCAGGAGCACGTTGCCCAGCACCGAGCGCCATTTGAGCAGCACCGGCGCCTGGAAAACCATGCCGACATTTTCCAGCGGACTATCGACCCGATGGCCGGCCACCGTGACCGTGCCGAAGGATGCCGGCATCAAGCCCGAGATGATTTTCAGCAACGTGCTTTTGCCGCAGCCGCTCGGACCGACGATGGCAACGAAGTTGCCCGGTTGGATGTCGAAGGAGACATTATCCAGCGCCGTAACGGTCCGGCTCGCGGTCGAGAACACCCGCGAGACTTGTTGGACGGCGATCAGCGGCGGCACGTCATCACTTTCGACCAAGGGCAGGTTAGCGCTTGATAAACTGGTTGGTGTAGACTTCTTTGGCGCTCACCTTGCGGCCGACATCGAAGTACTCGTTGACCACCCTGACAGTTTTTTCCATGATCTCGGGCTTCATGTAACCCATGCCGACATTGACCGACTCCAACGGCAGGAACACTTCGGTCAGTGCGTTCTTGAGCTGCTGCGTGGTCAGCGACCGAATCGAGTTCGGGTTTGTGCTTGAGCAGAATCTTTAGCGCCTCTTCCTGATTGTCGCGCGCATATCGCAGCCCTTCCAAAGTTCCTTCGACATAGGCGCGCACGAACTCCGGCCGTTTTTTGACATCCTCATCCTTGACGATCAGACTGGTGCCGTAAATATCCAGACCGGTGTCTTTCATGAACACGCGGCTGAGCTTGACGCCGACCTTCGATGCCGCCATCTCGGCGACTTCATCGTTGGACGCCCGGAACATAATAATGAAGTCGGCTTTCTTGGTCGCCAACGCCGCGGGCTGGATCGGCGCCGCGGTTTCTTGAATCTTGATCGCTTTGAAATCGATCTTGTTGATGCGCGCGTAGGCCGGCATCAGGAACCACTGCGCCTGCCCCGGGCTGATCGCCAACGATTTACCGGGAAGATCCTTGATGCTTTTGATCACACCCTCGTCGCGCCACAGAATCGTCGCGCCGACATAACCGAACTGCGCCGCCGCTTGCACCGGTGTGCCGCGGGATTTGGCGACGATCATGGTCGCGGCATCGGCGAAACCGAAGTCGGCGCCGCCGGAACCGATGGTGCGCACGGTGTCCGCCGAGCCGGTGCTCGCCTGAATCGTCGCCGCCAAACCGCGCTTGGCGTAGAAACCTTTTTCCAAAGCGACATACCAGGGCGCATGCTTGCCGCCGATGATGAAGTCCATGCGCATGTTCGCCGGCGTCAGCTCGGCCGCCGGGGCTGAATTCACCGCGCCAAAAACCGGCAGCGCCAAGAGCGCCGCAGCCACAGCAGCCGTCGCTGTCTCGAATAGAGATTTCATCGTTTCCTCCGCATATGGAAAATCAAAACGAACCTTCGACTTCGCGCACCGCCGCGCTCCAGGGCGCCAGTTTTCTCTGGCAAAACTCCGCCAACCAAAATAGGCCGAGAGACAACACCGCGAGAATCAGCAAGATCACCAGTGCGAACGCCGTATCCAAACTATAGTTGGCTTGCAGGACCAAATATCCCAAGCCTTCGTTGGCGGCGACAAACTCGGCGACGATGGCGCCGGTGACCGACAGCACGATGGCGACCTTGATACCGGCGAACATATAGGGCAGCGAGTTGGGCAGGCGGATTTTTTTAAAGACATCCCAAGCCGAGCCGCGGTTGATGCGCGCCAGCTCCAACAGCTCGGGCTCGACTTCTTTCAGTCCGACCACGGTGTTGACGACGATGGGAAAAAACGCCACCAGGAAAGCGATGGAAATCTTCGAAAACATGCCATAACCGACCCAGATCACCATCAGCGGCGCAAACGCGCTTTTCGGCATGGCGTAGAGAATCACGATCAATGGATAGATGGTGTTTTGCAAGTGGCGTGAGTAAACCACCGAAATGGCGAAACCAACGCCGAGAATCAGCGAAAGTGCGAAGCCGCCGAAGGCTTCAATGAAAGTGATCAGTGAATGGTGGCCCAAGATCGGCAGTTTTTTGAAGAACGCAGTCCACAAATCCCGCGGCGGCGGCAAGATAAACGAGGGAACCTTGATGACTTCGACGAGGATTTCCCACAATACCAATAGGACGAGAAAGAAGACCACCGGCTCGGCGACATTTTTCCAAGAAGATTTCACAGCTGCACTCCGCGCCGACGTTAATGGAAAGCTTCCGTGGAGTCAAGAAATTGCCCGAGGCAATGATTTTTCAGAAGCCGGACAAGCTCGACGCACCACGGTCGATGGCGGCGAATTGCGCGATCACGGCGATATGTTGGAAAAGAGCGCAACGGTTACAGCAGCAGGAGCGCCATGGCACAGAATAAGTTTACCGCCACCGCGCTTATACGAAGCCTGGCCGGTGCTTTCTCGCCCCGACCGCGTCGAAGGCTTCGAGTTCTTGCAACGGAACGACGCCGAATCGTTTTTCCTGCAATTGGACGCTCGCAACCGCGCCAATTCGGTGCTCGACCTGGCGCCGGGTGAACGCCGCTGGTCGCAACCTTGGTCGACGTCACCGGTCTGGTGATCTATTTTACCGTCGCGGCCGTGGTCCTGCGCGGCACTCTGCTATAGGACGGAAGCAATCTCTCGGCAGTCAATTCCGACTCCGGCCTTGAACCTTTGAACTTTTGAACCTTGAACGCACCGCGACCGCGGTAACGCGATCACTGACCTAAGGTTCTTCCTGCTCGTGCTTCAACTGGCTATGCTCAAGCTGCGTCTCGCGCTTGCGCCGGATCATCTCGCGCTCCTGGGCGAGGAAACGTTCGACGGCGCGGCGAAACTGTCCGTCGACGATGTAGTGAACGCTGGTGGTGTGTTCCGGGTCGAGACCGCGCAATTGCTTAAAACTGCCGCCGGCGCCGGCCTCGAAGCGTTCGAGGCCGGTGCGAATCGAATGCTCGATGGCCGAGTAGTAACAGACATTGAAGTGAAGAAACGGATGTTCCTCGGCGCATCCCCAGTAGCGGCCATACATCGCCTGGTCATCGCGCACGTTGAAGGTGCCGGCAATGATTTTGCCGTCGCGCTCGGCGAGCATCAAGCAGAGATGGGCGGCAAAGCGTTTGTGCAGTTCGTCAAAAAATTCCTGGGTCAAATACTGCCGGCCGTAATACAGCCGGTCGACATGGCCCTTGTATAGGCGAAACATCGTGCGCAGCTGTTTTTGCGTGAGCTCGGCGCCCTCATAGGCGCGGATCGTGATGCCGCGTTCGGCCACCTCGCGCCGCTCGCGCTTAACTTTGTTACGCCGGTCACTGCGAAAGCTGCCAAGATAGTCATCGAAGGAATTAAAGCTGCGATTCTGCCAATGATACTGAATGCCGTGGCGTGGCAAGAAACCCACCGCTTCGAGCGCCTCGCGTTCGTCGGCCAGGCAAAAGTTAACATGCACCGACGAGATCTTGTTGTCGGCGGCGATCTTGGCCAGCGCCTGGCCCATGAACTGAATCAACTGCGGCCGGTCTTCGCCCGGCGCGGTGATGAAACGGTGGCCGGTCACCGGCGTGAACGGCACGCCGACCAGCATCTTGGGATAATATCGGATGCCCGCATGGTGCGCCGCCTCGGCCCATTCGTAGTCAAAAACGAACTCGCCCATGCTGTGCAGCTTCAAATACATCGCGCAGGCCGCAATCAACGCACCGTCCTTTTCCACGACAATATGATGCGGCAACCAGCCGCTCTGATCGTTGACACAGCCCGACTGTTCGAGGCTTTCCAACCAATCCCACTTGAGAAACGGCGTCGCCGCGCCGACCAGCGCATCCCAACGCTCGCGCGGCACATCGGCAATTTTCTGCACCACTCGCAGGCTAATTTGCTCGGCCATGATTCTAATCCTAGCTGATACTTTGGCTCTTTTATACTTTTACGCCAAAGATTGGAATCGGAACCGCTTTTGGCGCGTTGATACCCCTTGGGCCCGGCGCCCACCCTTGACAAGCCGTCCCGGCGCCCTTATTGATTGTCTCAGCGGTCGATTTCTTATGGTAATTTACAATCTCCTCTGTAAGAAGAAACATAGCTTCGAAGGCTGGTTTCCGAGCTTCGAAGATTTCCAGAAACAGGCCGACAAAAAACTTATCTCCTGTCCCACCTGCGGCACCACCAAAGTCGAAAAAGTGCCGCACGCCTGCGCCGTCCATGTCAAGAAAGAGCAGCCGCCCGCGCCGCCAGCAAAGAATCCGGCACCGGCACCGGCTGCGCCGCCGAGCGCCGCTGAATTCAAGGAAATGCTCCTGCGCGTCCATCACTACGTCAAAGAGAACTTTGAAGACGTCGGCCCACGCTTCGCCGAGGAAGCCAAGCAGATCCACAAAGGCGAAGCGGCTGAGCGACCGATTCACGGCACCGCCACCATCAGCGAGGTCAAAGAGCTCGCCGAAGAAGGCGTGCCCTGCATGCCGCTGCCCAAACCCGAGCTCGATAGCTAATCTTGGTTCCCGCAGAATTCTCATGCAAAGCGCCGCTAGCGGCGCTTCATGTTTCATACCATGCAGCAAAGCCGTCCGCTCTTCAGAAGTCACCATGCCCAGCTGTCATGCTGAGCAAAGCGAGGAGTTTCGTCCTCCTTCGCGGCGTAAGCAGGTATCGTAACATCCTCCCTTGCATTCGCCGCGCTTCTACGAAATAGAATCGTCAGTGCGCTGAAACGGGAGGTTCCATGCTGCTGATCAATAACAAAGTCGTCGAACAAATCCTCGACATGAAGGGCTGCATCGAAGCCCTCGATACCGGCTACCGCGACCTGGTCAACGAACGCGCCAACTACCGCGGCCGTTACGACTTCTTCGTGCCCAACGACGATCCTAAACTGATGTACCGCTGGGGCACCATGGAAGGCGCGTCGCGATCCTTCGAGACCTTCGCGATCAGAATGAAGTCCGACATGCTCGAGTGGCCCGATGGCAAGACCGTGGAAAAGTACTGCGTCCAGCCCGGCACCTTCTGCGGTTTTGTCATGGTTTTTTCGACCAAGAACGGCGAACCGCTGGCGATCATCAACGACGGCATCATCCAGCACATGCGCGTCGGCGCCTGCGCCGGCCTCGGCGTGAAGTATCTCTCCCGCGAAGATTCCAAAACCGTCGGCATTTTCGGTTCCGGCGGCATGGCGCGCACCTATCTCCTGGCGTTCAACGAGGTGCGCAAGATCACCAAAGTAAAAGTCTACAGCCCGACCAAGAAGAATCGCGAAACCTACGCCGATGAGATGGGCAAAAAATTGGGCATGGAAATCATTCCCGTGGACAAACCGGAAGAAGTCCTGCGCGGCTCCGACATCGTCGCCACCTGCACCGATTCAATCCAAGTCTTGGTCAGCGATCCAGACCTGATTGAATCCGGCATGCATCTCACCTGCGTCAAAGCCAACGAGTGGAGCCCCGAGATCGTCAAGCAGTCCGACGTAGTGATTCGCATGGGCCGCCCAACATTGAATCTCGATGTCGGCCAGCTGCGCATCGGCGGCGAAGCCGCCGTGGTCGCCGGCAACGCCGAAGAGATCAAGCGCATCGCCAATCCGAAGGTCGACATCTTTTCCAGAGACTATCCGCTGCTCACCGACGTCATGGCCGGCAAGCTCCAAGGCCGCACCGACAAGAACCAAGTCACCTTCTTCGCCAACAGCGGCACCCAAGGATTGCAATTCGCTTCCACCGCCGGCTGCGTCGTCCGCGAAGCGAAAAAACGCGGCCTCGGCCAAGAGATTCCCACCGATTGGTTTTTGCAGGATATTCGCGACTGAGCGCGGCTGAAGCAATCGTCGATTTCCAGAATGTTGCGATTAGCCGAAGACTTTCGCGCGCGTTGAATCTAAACATTCCCCGCAGCTTGCTGCGGGTACCATCAAATGGGGAATCCAAAGGGGGCGAGCATCCCCTTTGGTCGCGTGCGGGGTTAATACCCCGTACGCGAAATGCCTTGTTTATTGTTTCTCCGTTCGTGCTGAGACTGTCGAAGAACTCCTAAGAATCTTTCGAACTCACCAGCGAAGCAGCGTTCCACTCTGAATGTTTCGGCAGCAAGCCGCGCGCACTGAGCGTCCGCGCCACGCGCGCTTGATAGAGCTGCATCAACTGCAGCGCCACAGCATCTCCTTCAATAATTCCCAGCGCAGCGGCGATAGCCAGCAGTGTCGCCATTCCTTCCCGCCGGCTCTGGGCGCGCAACTGAAAGGCCGAATCGTTCGGCGTGCTGATCTTTACCCGCGGCACGTCTCTGAGTTCGAGTTGGCGGGAATGAATCTTGCGCGCTTGGCGCCAGGTGCCGTCAGGCACGATCAACTGAATCGGCCTCGGCTCTTGGGCAACCAGCGCCGGAGTGAGTTCGACGGCATCCGCGCTCGGGTAAAACAGCAACGACCGATAGTGCGGAGACAGCAAATCGCTCAGATCGAGCGTTTCCCGGCTCTCGCCGCGTATGCGCAATTCGCTATTGACCAGCGCTCGGCGCGCCAGCATGCCGGTGTTGCTGCTGCGCAACAGCTCGTGACGATGGATCACCAGCGTCACCTTCGTGCGCAAATCCAAGCGCGGCAACACCGCGCACATGCACAGCGTCAGCGACGAGCCACAGGCCGAACAGCGCTGCTTTGCTTTGCCGATACCCTTCAACGATAGTTTCCTCGACAAACTTATAACTTTCCATACGGGACAATGCCATCGGCAAGTTTGTCGAATCGCTGCCGACTCCGATTCTCGTCACTCCGACGCAGGCCGGAATCCTGGCGTCCGATACCGTTGAAAAACGGTGGCCAGGGGGATGATGGTCTGGATGGCGGTTGGAGTTTATCCTGAGCCGCGTCGAAGAGCGTGCATGAAACGGAATTTTGCTGCGCAGGAAGCATGCCCTGAGCGCGCGCGAAAAACGTGCGGCTTCAACCGACCCCGAGCGCAACGCTACGATTTTCTTGGCTTGTAAAAATCCGGCCGCGGGAATAAGTACAAACACGATAGTCTGAAGCACCGGGAAGCCGCCATGTCCCTAAAACAAAAACTTTCAGATCAGGTTCGCGAACTGCGCCAAACCGATTCGATTCTCTGGATGATCGCCTTGGGCCATACCTTTACCCACTGGTGTCCGGCCACTTTCTATTTGCTGCTGCCGTTCTTGGTTAAGGAAATGGGACTGACTTACAGCCAAGCCGGTTTTCTGGTCACGATCCGCGCCGCGGCCAATCTGTTGATCAATATACCGGCCGGCATGCTCGTCGACTTGATCGGCAAGAAGGCGCTGCTGATGGCGCTCGCGCTGGTCGCCACCGGCGTGCCCTACTTTCTCGTCGGCGTCAGCCAGAACTATTTTTGGATCGCTTTGTTCATGGCGTTTGTCGGTGTCGGCAA
Organism: uncultured delta proteobacterium; assembly: GCA_963847445.1. Lineage (GTDB taxonomy): Bacteria > Desulfobacterota > Binatia > UBA9968 > UBA9968 > DP-20. The sequence continues at coordinate 117,543 of CAWJZV010000004.1, forward strand.
TTATCTTTGGCATCCGGCGGCGATCTCGACGCTGTCGGAGCGCTATCCCGACAAACGCGGCTTTGCCATCGCGATCCACGCCATGGGACCCAACGTCGGTGAAAGCCTGGCGCCGCTGTTCGTCGGCATCTTGTTGCTCTACCTATCCTGGCGCAACGTGCTGTTCATCAATTTGATTCCAGGAATCGTCATCGCCTTCGTCCTGTGGAAGTTTCTCTTTGGCAAGCTCGAAAGCCGCGCCCAGGCGCAAAAAGGCTTGTCAGCAAAAGAGTACTTTTCCGGCATGAAAAAGCTCGCGCAGAACCCGAGCATTCTCATGCTCGTCCTGGTCGCCGGCATGCGCTCGATGACCCAGCAAGGGTTGCACACGTTCATTCCGATCTACCTGACTAACGACCTTGGACTTTCGAGCGCCGTGGCCGGGCTCTATCTCTCGGTCATCCAAACCGCCGGCCTGGTCGGCACCCCCATCGCCGGCAGCATCTCCGATCGCAGCGGCCGAAAGCGCGTCCTCTCCGCCGGCCTATTTTCCACCAGCATCGCGCTCGTGGTGCTCGCCTACTTTCGCTTGAATTGGTTATTTATCAGCGGCCTGGCGATGCTCGGCTTTTTCCTCTACGCCGTGCGGCCGGTGATCTGGGCCTGGGTGCTCGACCTCAGTCCCAAGGAAGTCGGCGGCAGCACCGTGAGTTTTTTCTCCGGCGCGCAGTCATTGCTGAGCTCGGTATCGCCGTGGTTGTGCGGACTCATCGCCGACCGCTGGGGCATCTTGAGCGCCTTCTATTTTCTCGCCGGCACGGTGTTCGTCGCCAATCTCATCGTCATGGCGATCCGTGAAGAAGGCAAAGAGCCGGCGGCGCTCGTGCAAGAGCCAGCATAATGAAGCACAGTAGCGACCGTATTCTCACCACCCACACCGGCAGCCTGCCGCTGCCGCCGCTGGTGCGCCAAGCCCTCGCAGCCAAGCGCCGCGGCGAGGCGTACGATCAGGCCGCGATCGACGCCACGCTGACAACCGCCATCGGCGACGTGGTCCGGCGCCAAATCGAAGTCGGCATCGACATCGTCGACGACGGCGAGCTCAGCAAGACTGCGTGGAATGATTATGTCGTGCACCGGGTCAGCGGCCTGGAAAGAAAACCGCGCTCGCGCGCCCGGAGCGCTGAACCTTGGAGCGTTGCCCAAGGCATCGTCCGGCCGCGCGATACTGGGCTGGTCAGACGCGACCTCGAAGGCGCGCCGCGCCACTATCGCACTGACATCGCCGAGTTTCATGACCTGGCGCGCGCCCAGAGCGACGGCCATGACAACGGCGGCATGGCTTATGTCTGTACCGGTCCCATCGGCTGGAAGGATTTCGCCGCGGTGGAAACCGACATTTCTCGATTGGCCGCGGCAGCAGCGACGGCGCAACCCCACGACGTCTTCATGTCGGCGCTTTCGCCCGGCTGTTTCGTGCGCTTTTTCCGCAACGAATACTATCCCAACGAAGAGCGCTACATGCAGGCGGTCGCCGATGCCATGCGCCTAGAGTACCAGGCCATCGTCGACGCGGGTTTCATCCTGCAACTCGACTGCCCGGACTTGGCGTCCGGCGCCAACACGGACTACGCCGGCCTGAGCGTCAAGCAATTTCGTAAAGTCATCGAACGCCATGTCGAGTGCCTCAACTATGCCCTCAAGACAATTCCGCGCGACCAAGTGCGCATCCATGTCTGCTGGGGCAACTACGCAGGACCGCACCACCGCGACATCGCGCTCCGCGACGTCATCGATATCGTGCTCAAAGCCAACGCCACCGGCATCACCCTCGAATCGGCCAACCCGCGCCATGGCCATGAATGGAAGATCTGGCAAGAAACTAAATTGCCAGAGGGAAAGATTCTTTTCCCCGGCGTGATCGACGACATCAGCTATTTCATCGAACATCCCGAATTGGTCGCCGAGCGCATCGTTCGCTTCGCCAAACTGGTCGGCAAAGAGAATGTCATTGCCTGCACCGATTGCGGCTTGCGCCATCTCCCCGATGCCAGTCTGGCTTTCGCTAAACTTTATGCGTTGTCCGAAGGAGCAAGGCTGGCGAGCCAGGAACTATGGGGCTAGCAATGGCCTTGCTCCACGCGCTCTCTCCGACAATAAGCTGGTAGAGAGTCCGCGCTGCTGGTCTGCATCATGCACTGGAGGGTCGACGATGAAGTGGAGAAGGTTCTTGCGCCGCCTTGCGCTTGCACTGTCGTTTTCCGCGGTCTTCAATGGCGCTATTTACGCTCAGGTTCCGTTTTATCAAGGCAGGACGATCACCGTGATCGTCAGCAGCGATGCCGGCGGCACCAGCGAAGACGCCATCAATAAGTATCGCCGACCGGCCATGGAGGTTGCCCGTCAGTTGATCCACTAGGCGGCACTGACGGTCGAGGCCGGCGCGCATCCTGAAAGGCCAAACTCGATCAGCGCCGCTGCTTTACGCTGTCGTCAACTTCAGATGCGCGAAACGCTCGCGCCAGTGAATGCTTGCCGGGATAGTTTGCGCAAACGTATCGATGTGCGGAAAGCGATTGCGCGCCGGGTCGCGCACGATGTGCGGCGGCTCTTTACCGGCCTGAAACTCTTTGACCGCGTTGATGAGGTATTTGCGCACGGCGATCACCGCCTTGTCGCTCACCCCCAAATGCTCGCGCGAGCGATCGTAGATCGGCCCCATGGTTTCGGTGGCGCAGCCGTCGTGATTGAGAAAGTTTTCGATGCCGGTGTAATTCACCGTCGCCTGGACTTGGCGGTCTTGCAGATAGTTATTCTGGAGGTTGCGGATTTTGCGGTAGTCGGGGCCGATTTGAGTTTTACGATTCCAGTCTTCGACGGTCGGCTTGCGGTCCTGGAGAAAGCCCAGATCGTAGCGCCATGCGTGCTCGTCATCGACCGGCACATAAATATGCGTCTCGCGGTTGCGCGCCGGCACCCAGCAGGCGATCGGCATGACGAAGCTCGACACCCGCACGTACTGGCTGTCGGGTCCGGCATTGCGCGTCGCGATCAAGCGCACGCCGAAGTCGGTCTCCTCGGTTTCATAGGCCGGCGCCGAATCTAAGGCGAATAACTGGCGCCGGCCCGTGGCGCTGAACTCACGGTGCAAGAACGACAGGTGCGACGAATCGCATTCGCCTTCGAGCCCCTGCAAGTAGTTGCAGTCCATCAGAGCTTTGGTGACGTAAGTCTGATCCTTGGGCAGTTGCGCCCATTCGTAGTTCGGCAACAGCGGCATCTTGTCGCGCGGCCCCAGGTAGGCAAAGACGATTCCCGCCGCTTCCATTGTCGGGTAGGCGACATGCTTAAGCTTGGTCTTGAAATCGCTGCCGGCCGGTTCCGCCGGTGTGTCGAGCACGTTACCGTCCATGTCGTATTTCCAGCCGTGGTAAATGCACCGCAGGCCGCATTCCTCGTTGCGCCCGAAAAACAGCGAGGTGCCGCGATGCAAGCAGTGCTCTGCCAACAACCCCACCCGTCCCCGGCTGTCGCGGAACGCGACCAGCTTCTCGCTTAGGATGGGCACCCGCACCGGCGGACAGTCAGGTTCCGGAATCTCCTCGGATAACAACGCCGGAATCCAATAGCGCCGCATGAGATCTCCCATCGGAGTCCCCGCCGCGGTCCTGGTCAAAAGCTCGTTGTGTTCTTGAGGAAGCATTTCACTTTCACCTCTGCCGCGCAGAATACTCATTCAGACCGCGGTTCCAAGAGTCGGCAGGCATGGACAGAGGCAAGGACATTGATGCAGGGGTAGCTTACTCGCTTGCGAATGATTGACTCATATAAAGAATTTTGGCGTTTTTCGACGATAAGGCCTTCGCCATCAAGCTAGAAATGAAAGTTGCCGAGAAGGTGAATCAGCAAGTCATGAAACGGAGTTAGCTCAGAAGATGCCCATTCTCGTTGACGAAGCGCTTGATCAGCGCGCTCGTGTCGAGATAATTCACCGGCGTTCGTCCAGGATTACCTTGGACACCGGCTTACCGGACGCGTTTACCAGGCGCACACGCTTCAATGGCTTCCGAGTTGGCAAAATCACCGCACCGCGCGCGGCCAGACCGGCGAGTTTACCTTCAAGGCTCATGGCCTTCGCAGTTCCGTTAATCGGATGGAGCAAAGCAATCGGCGCCCCCCGGTCCGTAACAATAATTTCTTCGCCAAGCTTAGTCCGCCGAAGATAGTGGGTAAGACGATTTTTGAGTTCCTTCACGCCAACGGTGCTCATAACAAAATTTCCCTCGTAGCCACCGTAGCTACTTGGCCGGGGTTGTCAAGTTTAGAGTCGACCGTCTTTCTCGGGACTCATCTCGACAGATTCCTTTCGCCCCGCTTGTGATTACAGCACCAACCGCTGGGGCATCCTTAACCCTTCTATTTTCTCGACGGAACGGTATTTGTCATCAATCCGATCGTCATGGCGAAATGGAGAAAAAGCAATCAGTCAACAGCGACAGCGGAAGCGCTGGCGTAAGCATCGTTGGGAAATCGGCCTCCGGGCGAGTGGGCCCTGCAAAGCAATTGCGTTGTCCAAGACTCTTGCTCATAACTTGCTAAAGATTTAAACCTCAATACGTTAAAAGGAGGATATTCCGATGGCAAAGACCACACTCAATCCCGATGGACTGCCGGTGCCGCGTGGGAGTTATTCGCTGGTCAACATTGCCCAGCCGGGCCGGATGGTATTCATCGCCGGGCAGACGGCTTCGGATCATGAGGGCAAGGTCGTCGGCGCCGGTGATGCACGGGCACAGACGCGTTTCATATTGGGCAAGATTCAACGCGCCGTCGAAGCCGCCGGCGGAACCATGAACGATGTCGTTGCGCTCAACGTCTTCACCACGGATGTGCGTAATCACCGCGACGTCAACGAAACGCGGCGTGAAGTCTTGGGATCAAACTTCCCTACCAGCACGATGGTGCAGGTGGTGGCATTAGCGCGACCCGAGCTGCTGCTGGAGATCAATGCGATCGCGGTTATTCCCTGAAGGCAATTGGGATAAATGGCCGGACGGTTGGTTTTGCCCGACGGTTGAAGCGATCTGTGCCTTGCGCGAATTGAATAGTAAAGCGTCCCTTTACAATACAAACCGAGCAATTTTATCGAAGTCTTGCATCTGGATTAGACGACCAGGCTACTCATAGATTATCCCTGACTGCCCAGCCTGAAAAGAGCAATCCATGCCGATCGTTTCGACGTTTTTTGGAATCATTGTTCGGATGTATTTCGGCGATCATAATCCTCCACACTTTCATGTAGAGTTTCAGGGAGAGAAGGCCACGTTCAGGTTTGACGGACAACTCCTGGCTGGAAGTCTTTCGTCCGCGACGGCGCGGAAACTAGTCCGTGACTGGGCTCGTCGTCACAGACTCGAGCTTATGATAAATTGGCGGAACATTGAGAATGGACGCCCGATCAATCGAATCAAGCCCCTGGAGTAGTATATGAGTTACTTGCCTCAAGTTGTCGGCGCACGCTATGTCAGCAGATTTATTGTTTCGACTCGTTTTGATGACGGCACGGAGAAGCACATCGATGTTTCTCAATGGTTCAAAGGGCCGGTCTTTGAACCGCTCAAGGATCCGAAACTTTTCAAGAAATTCTTCATCGAAGCAGGAACACTGGCTTGGCCGAATGGTGTCGACATAGCGCCTGAAGCCTTGTATGCCGCGCGTGACTCAAAGAAGACGCAAAACAAAGCGATCGCTCGAACTCGGAAAACCCGTCGCTCATCCTGACGGCGGGTGTTAAAGCTCGCGTATTGGAATACATACAAAAAGGAGGAACTCACAATGGCACAATCGATTTCCATACATCCAGCGGTGGACCAGGGCGTGAAACCCGCGGCGGCGAACTTCGCCGGCGGCACTCTACTCTGTCGCTGCGCCGACAAGAAAGTCGCGGTCTCGATCAAAGGCCAATGCGCCCACAACCACGTCTGCGGCTGCACCAAGTGCTGGAAACCGGCCGGCGCGCTATTCTCTCAAGTCGCCGTCGTCAGCCGCGATAATCTCGCGGTCACCGCCAATGGCGACAAGCTGAAAGTCGTCGATGCCAATGCCGCGATCAAACGCCACGCGTGCAGCGGCTGCGGCGTGCATATGTACGGCCGCATCGACAATACCAAGCATCCCTTCTACGGCTTCGACTTCTTCCACACCGAGCTATCGTCGGAGTCCGGTTGGGCACCGCCGGAATTCGCCGCCTTTGTCTCCTCGATCATCGAGTCCGGCTACGACCCCGCCAACATGGGCGCAGTGCGAGCAAGACTGAAAGAGTTGAAGTTGGAACCGTACGACTGCTTGTCACCGGCCCTGATGGACGCCATCGCCACGCATGCGGCGAAAGCCGCCGGGGCGCTCAAGGGTTAATTGCGGCAACGCCACGCAGCAGCTACATGGCAAATCGAAAAGTTCGGACGGTAATCGCTCAGCCGCCGATAGGAGACTCCGCGCAGATCAGCCAATTCCGGCCGCATCCGTGGCACGGCCTACCCGCCGGCCCGGAACCGCCGGAACTCCTCAACGCCTATATCGAGATCACGCCCTTCGACCTGATGAAATATGAGATCGATAAGGTTTCCGGTTATCTCCGAGTCGACCGGCCGCAACGCACCTCGGCGCAACCGCCGACGCTCTACGGATTCATTCCCCGAACCTACTGCCACGAGAACGTGCGGCGGCTCGCGCCTGGATCGACACGCGGCGATGGCGATCCGTTGGATGTGTGCGTGCTCAGCGAGCGGACCATCGCGCGCAACGAAATCATCGTCCGCTGCCGGGTCATCGGCGGTTTGCAGATGATCGACCACGGCGAGGCCGACGATAAGATCATCGCCGTCTTGGACAACGACTATGTCTGGGGCCAAGCCCGCAACATCGACGACGTCCCGGCGGTCTTCATTGAGCGACTTCAGCACTATTTCCTGACCTACAAGCTCGTGCCGGGAGAACGAGCCAAAGTGCGCATCGCGCAAACCTACGGCCGCAGTCACGCGCTTCGAGTGGTGCGCGCGGCGATGGCTGATTACCAAGCCAACTTCGTTCGATAAAACGCTCACCGTTGCCTTGCATTGACATCGGAAGACTTGCTTAGCTAAGCTTGCCCCAGTCAATTTCCCATGGGAGGCAGATTATGAAAGCCATCCGCATTCACGAATTTGGCCAATCGGAAGATGTTCTTAAATACGAAGACGTTCCTGTCCCGGAACCCAAGGCCGGCGAGGTTTTGATCAAAGTCGAAGCGGCGTCGCTCAATCGCGCCGACTTGGGCTTGCGCAAAGGAACTTATCGAATTGCCGCCGACGCTCTGCCGGTAATTCCCGGTCGTGAGTTCGCCGGCAGGGTCACCAAACTCGGCGCTGGTGTCAGTGAATTCGCCGTGGGTCAACACGTCGTCGGCTATCCCAGTCTCGGCGGCTATGCCGAGTACGCCGTCGCAAAAGTCGCCGAAGTGCGGCCGGTGCCGGATGGCGTTACTGCCGCGCAGGCGGCGGCGCTGCCGACCGCTTCGCTCACGGCATGGTTCGGACTCAAAACTGACGGCGCTTTGAAAGCCGGCGAGTGGCTGCTCGTCCAAGGCGGCAGCAGCGGCGTCGGCGTCGCGGCGATTCAGATCGCCAAGCATCTCGGCGCCAAAGTCATCGCCACCTCGGGCAGCGAAGTCAAATGCCGCAGATTGCGCCAGCTCGGCGCCGACGTAACCGTCGATGTGTCGGAAAATGATTTTCTAAGCGAAGTCATGCGGGTCACGGACAGCCGCGGCGTCGATGTCGTGCTCGAAATGATCGGCGGCGAAGTCTATCAGAAAAGCCTGCAAGCGTTGGCACCCGGTGGACGGCTGTTTTCCATCGGCGGTGCCTTCGGCGCCGTTCCCGATCCACCGCCGGCCCTGACGGAAGGTAGAAAAGCAACGCGTTTTTCGATCACCAATTATTTGAAGACAAAACCGGACGACTACAAAGAGCTCGACGTCGTTCTAAAACTGGTCCAGGAGAAGAAGTTCGATGTCGGCATCGGCAAGACCTTTCCTTTAGCTGAAACCCGCGCCGCCCAGCGTTATCTGGAAGGACGCGAGCACTTCGGCAAAGTCATGTTGTCAATGTAGAAACGTATGGAGTGATGGAGTATTGGATCGGATTCCGTCCCAACACTCCAGTACTCCATCAATCCAGTACTCCAAGGAGACCCCGCCATGTCATTCAAAATCAAACGCGTCGGCCATTTAGTTTTGAAAGTGAAAAATCTTCAGCGCTCGCGCAAGTTCTTCACCGAAGTCTTGGGCTTTCCCCAGGTCGGCGAGAACGACCGTGGCATGCTCTTCTTCAGCACCGATGTGGTCGACAACCATCACATGCTCGCCCTGCGCGAAGCCAAGCCCGGCGCGGCGATGCCGGAACCCGAACAAATCGGCATGGAGCATGTGTCGTTTGAACTCGGCACTTTCGCCGAGCTGCAGGAAGCCTACCGCAAGTTCAAAGAGCATGATGTCAAAATCCGTATGACCGTCTTCCACGGCGTCGCCAAGAGCATTTACTTCTACGATCCCGACGGCAACCAGCTCGAAGTCTATTGCAACGTCCCGCCGGAAGAATACCGCAATTCCATATCCAACCCGTACTACAATTACGGCGGCATCGAGGACGAACTCGACGGCAAAGTAGCGCAGCGTCCCGGCTCGGTCGTGCCGTGAGATGCCGTCAGGAGTAAAATAGTTAGGAGTAAGGGGTAGGTGACTCCTGACTCTCATGACTGACTCTGACTTCTGACTGGCCGCTTCTCCCGTCGTCTGCTAAAGTAGCCTAGTGAACGGTTCACCTGAAAAAGCCAAGAGCGCACTCGCACAGCCACAGAATCCCGGCATAGACCTAGCCGCGCTGGACGATGACGCGTTGTTGCAGATGCGCATCTGCGATCTCAAGCTCAAAATCGCCGGCAGCGAGCTCGAATCGCGCATCGATAAATTCTACGCCGAGCTTAGCGCCCACGGCATCGCGGTTAAACCGCTCTGCTACTTGGGCGACGAGTGGTTTTGTCCGGATGGCTCGGCGACCATCGCGATCCCCTTCTACCTCGCCCATCCGCGCCTGAAGCGGCTCGAAGCCAAGATGATGCTGGAAGTGGAAGGCGACACCGAGGCCTGGTGTCTGCGTTTGCTGCGCCACGAAATGGGTCACGTGATAAACCACGCCTACCTGCTCAAAAAGGACAAACGCTGGCAAAAACTTTTCGGTCCGCCGTCATTGGAGTATTCCGAGAGCTATCGCGCGCGCCCGTACAGCAAGCGCTTCGTGCGCCATCTCGACGGCTACTACGCGCAGAGCCATCCTGAAGAGGACTTCGCCGAAACATTTGCCATTTGGCTTACGCCCGAGCTCGATTGGCGCCAGCAATATCGCGACTGGAAAGCGCTGGAGAAATTGGAATATGTCGACAAGCTCATGCAGGAGCTCGCCGGCAAACCGCCGTTGGTGTTTTCGAAATCGAAAATCAGCGATGCCGCGCGCCTGCGCTCTCGGCTCGGAGCGCACTACCGGCGCCGCCGCCGGACCTACGCCCAGGAATTTCCCGATTTTTTTGACGGCGACTTGCGCAAACTATTCGTCGACTCCGCGGCGGCGCCGGAAAACGAGCGGGCCGCGACATTCTTGCGCCGTTCGAACAAACTCATTCTCAACGCCGTCTCCGCTTGGACCGGCGAGCCCAAGTTCACTATCAGCCGTCTGCTGCGCGGCCTGACTGAACGCTGCGCCGAACTCGACCTGCGGTTAAAGTCGCAATCCACCGCGGTCGAGGTCGCCGCCTATTTAGCAACCCTGGCGTCACACTACCGGCTCACGGGAAAATTTAAGGACACCTAGTCATGGCGCCAGCCAAGAAACGTTACAAAGTTCTCGTCCTGTTCGGCAGTGCCGGCACGCCGCCGGCCAATCAAGATTTCACCAAGGAGTTGACAACCGAAGATTTCGCCGCCGAAGCCCATGTCATCGACGCCTTGAAGAACAGTCGGCCACGAAGTTCGCACCCTAGGCATTTGGGACGAAGCGTCGTTGATCGTCGACGAGATCAAGGCCAACGTGCCCGATGTCGTGTTCAATCTCACCGAGCATTTCAACGAGATCTCCGCCTACGACCGCAACGTCGCCGGGCTACTCGAAATGATGGCCGTGCCCTATACCGGTTCGAGTCCGACCGGACTTACACTGTGCAAAAACAAAGGCATGGCGAAGGAGCTGCTCGCCTATCACAAAATTCGCGTGCCCAATTTTGCGATTTACTCGCCGGGCGCGACGATCAAGCGGCCGAGCCGTCTCAAGTTTCCGTTGTTTATCAAGCCCGCCGAAGACGAAGCTTCCTACGGCATCTCGCAGGACTCCTTCGTCGAAGACGATGCATCGTTCGAAGAGCGCATTCGCTTCATCCATGAGCGCATGAATCAGCCGGCGTTGGCCGAGGAATTTATCGAGGGGCGGGAGATCTATGTCAGCTTGCTCGGCAACCAGAAGCTGCGCGTCTTTCCCTTTCGCGAAGTGATTTTCAGTGAAATCCCGGAGGGCCAGCCGCGATTTTCCACTTTCAAAGCCAAGTGGGACGACGCCTACCGCAAGCGCTGGGGCATTCAGAACGTCTTCGCCGAGCCCTTCCCCAACGGCACCGACCAACGCATCGGCAACATCTGCAAAGCCGTCTATCGCGCCCTGCGCATCCGCGGCTACGGCCGCATCGACTTGCGGGTGACGCCGGCGGGGGAAATCGTCGTCCTCGAAGCCAACCCCAATCCCAACCTCGACCGCGCCGATGAGTTCGCCCAGTCGGCGATGAAAGCCGGCGTCAGTTACCCGCGGCTCGTGCAACGCATTATCAAACTTGCGTTGGCGTCACGACATTAGTTCAGGTCATTGCAACCATTCGTCGACTTTCCCCGCCATCACTTCGTCGAGGATTTCCTTGCAGTCGGCAATCGCCTTATCGACGATGGGCGGCTCTTTGACATGGGGAATGCCTTGTTTTACCGCGCCATAGAGCGCTTGCACGATAGTCTTTAAGTGTTCATCCATTTGTCGAGATTAGCTACAGCTTGTGGCATGGCTTCCTCCAATCGCTAGATGTAACGGCGCCCTTTGTTGGGGTCGGGAATCTGCAAACCCATTTGCGTGAGAATCGGCCCGACCTCATTGATATAGTCCTCGCGCGCCTGCTGGTTGGTGCGGCGTTTCAAACCCCAGTGGCGATAGCGCTCGGACTTCTTGGAATCTGCCCGGCCGAACATATCGAGCGCGCGCACATACCAGAAGTCGACGGCGCGCTGGGCTTTCGCCTTGCCGGCATCACCGGACTGAATCAGCTCTAAAGTCTTATTGTAGCCGTACTCGATGTGGCCCAGTTCTTCGGTGACGATGTCGGGAAGAATCCGTTGCAGCGGCAAATAGCTGCAATCGTAAAACTCTTCCAACTGATAGCGCCCAACGCGATCGATGAGAAAGCCGAACACCGAGTTATCTTCCCAGGTGGTAATCGAACCGCGGAAGGTGTCGACGAAACGTTTTTCATTGGGCTGGCTCAAAACAAACGAAACGTCGACGCCAATATCGCCGGCGACCCGCGCGACCTTGCGATAATGATCGATCTCTTCCGCCGCGGTGCGCGCGACGATCAGCTGATCGAGCTTGGTCGGCGCCGCCGGCAACATCTTCTCGACATACAAATGCGGCCCGCCGATCTCGCAATCGGCTTGGATGGTTAGCACATGGCCCAAGAGTTCTTTGTACTCAGGCTCCATTTTGTCGAAGTCTTTCAGTTCGATCTTGTCGGTAAACATTTTTCCCCTCCCGCGAATTTCAAAATCCAATTCCAGACTCATCAGAACGTCGAGAGGAGATTCAGCAAGAGGAGTGCCAGCGCTGAAGCTGGTTTTTCAGGGGGAAGATCGCCCAAATGTGCCAATTTCATTCTCAATTTTCGGAGAAATGAGGTTTCGCTTTCGCACAATTCAGAAATTCCGCTCGGGTTGGCAGCAGGGATGCGGGAACAAATAATCATGCCGGCTGGCATTCAGGCCGAAAAAAAGGGCGGCCGTTGCTCACGGCCGCCCTTTTTCCATTGCACTTGAAGATTCGACTTATCCTTCGATAAGCTTCTTGTACTTGTTGTAGATCTTCTCGCGCAGTTCGGGTGACGACTCGGCCACCGGCGGGAAGTCTTTGAGCCACTCGAAGGGACGGCAGGCATCGATCACGGCGCGGGAGTTGAAGCCCTTCTTCGACGGATGGATGCGCGGATCGAGGGGGCCGCTCCAGCAGCGGCGCAGGATCTCGATGGACTCCACCGGATCGGACCGACTGGCCAAGGCCCAGAGCACGTCGAAGGTGTTGGTCGGATCGATATCCTCATCGACGACGATGACGTAGCGGCCGAGATACGCGCCGGCATGAACCTGCGAAGCGACCAACATGGCTTGACGGGCATGACCGGGATAGCGCTGTTTGATCGAAATGATGTTCAACAAGCGGCCGCCGCCAGCCTCGTGACACCACACGCCGCGCACATCGGGGACGCCGGCTTTTTCCACCTGTTCCCAGATCAACGACGCCTTCACCATGCACTTGGCGATGGAATAATCCGACGGCGGACGGCCGGGCCGGGCGCAGCACAGGATCGGGTCGTTGCGATAATAAATATTTTCAACTCGAATGACCGGCTCCGGGCGGCTGGAGCTGGCATAGTAACCGGTCCATTCGCCGAACGGACCTTCGGTCTTGCGGTCGGTGGGGTCCATCCAACCTTCGATGACGATTTCCGCGTTGGCGGCAAACGGCAATCCGGTGGAACGGCCTTCAATGACTTCGATGGGCGCGCCTTTGAGGCCGCCGGCGTAATCGAACTCGCCAACGCCGTAATCGATTTCGTTACCAGAGACCATGAACAACACCGGATCTTGGCCGACGGAGACAACGACCGGGCAGGGCTTGCCGCGCTCGAAATATTTGTTGCGTTGAATGCTGCCATGCTTGCCGGGCGAGATGTACAAGCCCATGCTGTTCTTGTCATGGACCATGCCTCGGTATGCGCCGAAGTTGACCCAACCTTCGTCGGGGTCGCGGGTCGTGACCAAACAAGCGGTACCGATGAAACGGCCGCCGTCGAGCTCATGCATGAACGGCACGGGAAACTTGAGCAGGTCGACCTTGTCGCCGGAATCGACGTTTTCTAGAATCGGCCCTTTGGTGACGACCTTATGTTTGATCGGTTCGAGATTGACTAATTTCTGGCGGAAGGCGCGCACCAAATCCAAATTGGACAAGCTCATGTCCAAGCCCAAGTTGAGCGCCATTCTCTTGAATGATGCATTCTGGGCAAACAGGGTGCGGAAACCTTTGGGGTAGCCGGGAACGTTATCGAAAAGCACCGCCGGCGTGGGACCGTCCTTGGACTCGTGAGCAAAGATCTCGGCGAGCGTGCCCATTTCGAGATTCCAATCGACGCCGTCGACTTTTTTCAGTTCGCCCATGCTGTCGACGATTTCCAACCAATCGCGCAGATCGTTGTACTTTGGGGTCTTCCCTGCCTTCATATCGTCTTCGGCTAATTTTCTAGCCTCTAGTGCTGTCATTTAATTATCTCTCCTTTCAAATTCCGTGTTTGCGGGGCATTCTAGTCCCCCAACATCGATTCATCAACACCCTCTCTATCATCGGCCGGCAAACCGTTGCAGCTGGCCGGATCGAGATGGAGGTAAACAGTGTCGCCAACGTTCACGGCGTTAAAAGGATGGGTATGCACCGCCACTAAATCATCGCCGACAGCGACCTTGCACTGATAAGAATCGCCCATGAAGATCGCCTCTCTGATGATACCGTCAACGACGTTCTCCAATCCCTGCGGCTTATCCTTATACAGCGGGATATTTTCCGGGCGGATCGAGATCACCGCGGCTTGGTCCTTCTTCAGTCCGGGCGCGGGAATGAAACTTAAAATACCCTTCTTGGTCTGCATCTTGCCCGGCCGGGAGTCGCCGTCGACTTCCAGCACCTTGCCATTGATCAAGTTAGTCAGGCCCAGAAACGTCGCGGTAAAGCGCCGCTTGGGCCTGGTATAGAGCTGATGCGGAGCTCCCACTTCGATCAGCACGCCGCCATGCATGACGGCGATCTGGTCCGAGATCGCCAGCGCTTCGGCTTGATCGTGGGTGACAAAAATCGTCGTGATGTTGGTGCGGCGCTGTAGCGCTTTGATCTCGGAACGCATCTGCACACGCAACTTGGCGTCCAGGTTACTCAAGGGCTCGTCCAGGAGCATGACCTTGGGCTCGTTGATCAGGGCGCGGGCGAAGGCGACACGCTGTTGCTGACCGCCGGAGAGCTTCGGCGCCGGGCGATCTTCCAAGCCATCCAGGCCGACGATCTTCAAAACTTCACCCACCCGCTTTTTGATCTCGTCCTTAGATTTACGTTGAATGGTCAACGGATAAGCGACATTTTCTGCCACGGTCATATGCGGCCAGATGGCGTATGACTGGAACACCATGCCGATGGGCCGCTTGTTGGTCGGCACGTAGACGCGCTCGCCGGAGGCGTAGACGGTCTGGCCGCCGATGCTGATCTTGCCGCCGTCCGGCCTCTCCAGACCTGCGACACAGCGCAAGGTCGTGGTCTTGCCGCAGCCGCTGGGGCCCAGGAAGGTATAGAGTGATCCTTCCGGTATATTGAGCGACACGCCTTTGAGGACATGCACCCGCTCTTTATCTTCGCCGAAGTACTTCTCCAGCGATTCGATCTGCACCATGTCTCTTGCTTCAGCCATATGATTATTCTCCCTTGGTTCCCGCAGCCGCAGGTGCCGGGAACTGTCAGTGCATTAAGTCGGCAAATTATTCGGCGATACCCACCTTAGCGCCCAATTTTCGCGCCACCATGGCCATGGAAACCAGCAATAAGACCATTAACACACCCAGCGCGCAGACGTAGGTATACTGGCCGCCTTCCCATAAATCGAACGCCATGATCGACAACACCGTGCTGTTATAGGAATAGAGCAAGATCGAGGTCGACAACTCGCGCAGGGCGATGATGCTGATGTAAATCCAGCCGGCGGTGAAGCCCGGCATCAGCAGCGGCAAAATGATTTTGCGAAAGGTTTGAAACCAAGTGCCGCCGGCGGTAAAGGACGCTTCCTCAAGTTCCTTGTTGATCTGGATCATCGACGCCGATGCGGCGCGAATGCCATAGGGAATATACTTGGTCATGTAGGCCAGGAGCAAAACCCAAATCGTGCCATAGATTGGGATCGGTAAGGTAAGATAGACCCAGATCAGACTAACGCCAAGCACGATTCCGGGCATGGCGATCGGGATGAAGCGTCATGGTGTCGAGAAACGCCCGGCCCGGCAACTTAGTCTTGACGGTAATCCAAGCGATCACCGAGGTGAGCAACATCACCAACGTGGCGGTTCCGACAGAGAGATAAAAGCTATTTTTAAAGGCCGTCGCCGCCAACGGATAGTTGAGAATATACTGATAATTGCCCCAGGTCATTTTCCCCGCCAGCTCCCAGGACGGCACGCCGTAATAAGGAATAAACGACGACCAGAGCAGGACGAAGATTGGCAGGATCACCGCCAGAAAGAAAACCAGAAACGAGATGCCGAGGGTGAGCCACTTCCAATGACCGAGATCGATCACCCGCGGCCGGTAGCCTTTGCCGGTTACCGTCGCATAGCGCTCTTCCCTGCGGGTGATCTTGCCATAGATCAATACCCCGATGGTGCTGATCGCCAACAACGTCACCGCGTAGGCGCCGGCCAGGCCGAAGTCCGAGGGAAACTGGTGGATGGCGAGAAAAATTTTGGTGGTAAAAACCGAAATCTTCGCCGGCACGCCGATCAACGCCGGCACTTCAAAGGCCTCGATGCCGCGTATGAAGTTGATCAAGAGCACGCTCACCATCGCCGGCCGCATGAGCGGCAGCGTCACCGTGCGAAAGGTTTGAAAGGTGCTCGACCCGGCGGTCAACGCCGCCTCTTCCAGCGAGGTGTCCATGTTGCGGAACGCCGCCGACATCAAGAGAAAAACCAGCGGGTAGAGATGAATCGACTCGGCCCAGATCATCCCCCACATCGAATAGACGTTGAACGGCGCCGCCTCCAGCCCCAACGCCTCCTTGATGACGATGTTGATCAGGCCGATCTTCGGACTCAATAACAGGATCCACGAAATCGTGCTCAAGATCCCGGGGATGATAAAGGGGATCAAAGACATGACCATGAAGAGTTTTTTGAACGGTGTATTGGTGCGCTCGCTCACCCAAGCGAGAAAGGTACCGATCAAGAACGTCAGCGTGCAGGTGCCAATGGCGTAATAAACGGAGTTGAGCAACAGGAGATAGAATTCCTTGTCGACATAGGCCTTGACGTAATTGGCGATAGTGAAATGAGCGCCGGGCTCGCCGATGGGAGCGCTTCTGATGCTGCCGTAAAGCAACATCAGAAGCGGAATCCCGGCAAGATATAAGACGAAAAGGGTACAGCCTACGAGGATGAGAGACTGGGAATTAAAACGATTCCCCATATGGAAGCCGATCTAGAACTCGAGACCATTAGTCATTAATTATTGATGTTTGTAACGACCTGATCGGCGAGCATGGTCTTTTTGACTTCTTCTTCGATCAGAGTCCATAGCTCGTCTTCATACTTTAGGAACTGCGGATCGCGCTTGATCGACAAATCGCGCGGCCGCGGCAGATTAATCGGGATCATTTTCTTGACCCGTCCAGGGCGCGAGCCGAAAACGATCACCCGATCCGCGAGAAAGATCGCCTCATTGATCTGATGGGTAATGAAGAGCACGGTCTTGCCGGACTCTCTCCAGATGCGCAGGAGCTCAGCCTGCATGATTTCGCGGGTCTGCGCGTCCAGGGCGGCAAAGGGCTCGTCCATGATGAGGATCTTCGGGTCGACTGTGAGCGCCCGCGCGAGATTGCAGCGTTGCTGCATACCGCCGGACAGTTCGTGAGGATAGTGTTCCTCAAACCCCTGCAACCCGACCAGCTTGATAAAGCCCATGGCTCGCTCGATTCCCTCCGCATTATCCAAGCCCTGGCACTCAAGGCCGAAAATGACGTTCTTCAACACCGTACGCCACGGCATCAAGCAAGAGTCTTGGAACACCATGCCGCGGTCGATGCCGGGGCCAGTCACCATTTTGCCGTCGATCGTAATATGCCCTGCCGTCGGCTTGAGCAGCCCATCGCACAGATTGATGAAGGTGGTTTTACCGCAACCGCTGGGTCCAACGATGGTAACGAATTCACCGTCGTTGACTTCGAGGTTGATCTGGTCCAAGGCCAAGAGCCTGCCACCAGTTCTCGGCTGATAATACTCATGTCGTAGTCCGACTGCCTGTAGTTTTGTCTGTGCCACAATGCCTCCTAAAATAAATTGGCGTTTTGCCGCAGTTTTACTGGTTGAAAGTCACCCGCAAGCGGGTTCGCCGCTTGGGTCGCATGACTCATTATCATTTTCCACCGTTTATTCAAGCAAAAAGATCGCTTCGTTGACAAGCCAAAGCGGATCGGATAATTTTCGCTCCTGCATAAACTAATTTATGCAAAATTTTTCCGATGACTTTTCCACTCAAAAAATCTAAAACCAGAGCGCCCGCCGTCGAAAACCTCTCAGCCCGCGTTTACCACCAAGTTAAACAATTGATCCTGTGCAATGAAATCATGCCCGGACAGAAGCTGCATCATCAACAACTCAGCGAACGTCTCGGCGTCAGTCGCACTCCGGTGCGCGAAGCACTAACCCGACTCGGGCAGGAAGGATACGTTTCCTTTCTGCCGAACCGGGGTTTTACCTGCAAAGAAATTAGAATACAAGAGGCGGAAGAGCTCTACGATCTGCGCGAATCCCTCGAGGCGTTCGCCGTCGAAAAGGCCGTCGAGAAACTAACCGACTCCGCGCTCGAAGAGTTGCGCCAACGGCTAGAATTCTACGGCCACGACGTGCAAAACCGCTTCACCCGGGAGCGGCTGGTGTACGACCAGGACGTCCATCTCCATATTGCCCAAATCGCCGGCAACGAGACCCTGAAAAACACCTTGAGCCATGTCTTCGAGCGCATCGTCCTCAAGCGCCGCACCGACGGCATTTACGACCCGGCGCGCGGACTCACCGCCCATCAAGAACATACCGAGCTACTCGAAGCGATGGCGCGGCGCGACGCCGCCGCCGCCATCGCCATCGTGCGTAACCATATCCAAGCCGGCAAAAAAAATGTCATTGCCGACCTGCGGCAGCGCCAAGCGATCCGCGAGCTGCGGCCCGCGGAATTAATCTAGGACCGGAAAACCAACAGAAGAAAGGGAGAATTATGGCAGCAGATCTAGTCATCAAAGGCGGTTGGGTGGTGACACCCGACGCAACATTTAAAGGCGGCGTGGCGATCAGCAACCAAGTGATCGTCGCCATCGGCGACGATGCCTCACTGCCCGAAGGCAAAGAGGTCATCGACGTCAAAGGCAAACATATCTTGCCCGGCCTATTCGACGGCCATGTCCATTTCCGCGAACCGGGCATGACTCACAAAGAGGATTTCAACACCGGCTCCACCGCGGCGGTCTGCGGCGGCATCACCACCGTCGTCGATATGCCGAACACCGTGCCGCCCACTGCCGACGCCGAACAAGTCAAAATCAAGAAGGAACTGGGCGAAGCCAAATCGCTAGTCGACTTCGGCATCACCGGCGTCGTCGTCCAGACCAACACCAAAGACATTCTGCCCATGGCCGCCGCCGGCGTCATCGGTTACAAGATCTTCTTCGGCGAGACCATCGGCAACCTGCCCTTCCCCGATGACGGCATGTGCGTCGAAGCGTTCGATTACATCGCCCAGTCGAAGTTGCCCTTGGGCATCCACGCCGAGAACCGCCAGATCATGGCCTATAACACCAACAAGCTGAAGACCGAAGGCAAGAACGAAGCGCGCTACTGGGAAGCCTCCCGGCCGGATATCTGCGAAGCGGAATCCGTGCATCACGCGATCTTCTTCGCCGAGACCTTTGGCACCAAGCTGCATGTTTTTCATATGAGCTCGAAGCAAGCGGCTTACATGGTGCGCGACGCCAAGGCGCGCGGCATGAGAATCACCGCGGAAACCGGCCCGCATTACTTGCTGCGCGAGCCCAATGACATGGACAATGTCGGTTCGTTGTTGAAGATGAATCCGCCGGTCCGGACTAAAGATCACGCCGAAGTGCTCTGGCAGGGACTGCGCGAAGGCTTCGTCGACACTCTGGCCACCGACCACTCGCCGCATACTTTGGAGGAGAAGGGCTCGGACATCTACGGCAAACTCACCAAGCCGGCGATCTGGGACTGCATCTCGGGCTTCTGCGGCGTCGAGACCGGCGTGCCGCTGATCTTGACCGAAGTAAACAAAGGCCGCTTGACCTTGAATCAGTATGTCAAAGTGGCCTCTGAGAACCCCGCCAAAGTTTGGCAGGTCTATCCGAAGAAAGGCGCCATCCGCTTGGGCTCCGACGGCGACATCACCGTCGTCGACATGGACAAGGAAGGCACCATCGACGTCAACAAGCTGCATAGCAAGAACAAACCTTCGCCTTGGCATGGCTGGAAAGTCAAAGGCATGCCGGTGCTCACGGTCGTGCGCGGCCACGTGCAAATGAGAGACGGCGAGCCTTGCGGCAAAGCGATCGGCAAAGCACTCAAGCCGATCATCTGAAAACTGATAGAGACATGGAGACAGAGATAGAGACCGGACCTCAGTTAGGGGGGCGGTCTCTGTCTCACGTCTCTGTCTCAATTCTGTTGAGGATTCAAATCCATGAAACGCACCGAAGCATTCGATTTCTACCAGCCGGCGACGCTCCAAGAAGCCAGCCGGCTGCTCAAAGACAACGGGCCCGGCGGACGCTTTCTCGCCGGCGGCACCGATTTGGTTATCGCCATGAAAGAGAAAGGGCTGCTGCCTAAATACATCGTCGACTTGAAGCGCGTGCCCGGCCTCGCCGGCATCCGCGAAAATAGCGACGGCAGTATCACCCTCGGCGCGTTGACGACCCTGTACACCATCGAGACCTCGGCACTGATCAAGCGAAAGTATCCGTTTCTCGCCCAAAGCGCGGCGGAAGTCGGCTCGATTCAAATTCGCAACCGCGCCACCATCGGCGGCAACATGGCCAACGCCTCGCCGTCCGCCGATACTTCGCCGGCGTTGATCGCGCTTAACGCGACCTGCAAAATTGCCAGCGCCAGCGGCGAAAGAACAATCAAAATGGACGAATTTTTCAAAGGCCCCGGCCAGAGCGTGATGAACGCGGATGAAATCTTGACAGAAGTCACGATTCCCAAAACCGCCGCCAATCTGGTCGGCGAGTATATAAAATTTTCACCGCGCGAAATGATGGACTTGGCCTACGTCGGCGTCGCCGTGGCATACAATCTCGGCGCCAGTGACAAAAAATGCACCGGTGTGCGCATTGTCCTCGGCGCCGTGGCACCGACACCGATCCGCGCCAAGCGCGCCGAAGCGGCGCTCGAAGGCCAGATTCTCAGCGCAGCCCTGGCGGAGAACGCCGGCCAGATCGCCGCCGAAGAGGCCAAACCGATCAGCGATGTGCGCTCATCGGCGGACTATCGCCGCGCCATGGTCGGCACCATGACCAAACGCGCCCTGCTCAACGCCGCCGCCGGCCCGGCGAAATCCTGGTACGACCGGCGCGATCGAAGATATTAGAAGAATGGAGTGATGGAGTAATGGAATGATGGAATGATGGGTTTCGCCGAATCTCAACACTCCAATACTCCAGTACTCCAACACTCCAATTTGAATTCGAGGTTACCATGAACACAAAGATTCAATTCACGCTCAACGGCAAATCAGTCAGCCGCGAAGTGCCAGACCCATCGCCTCCTGCTCGACCTGCTGCGCGACGAGATCGGCGCCACCGGCACCAAGGAAGGTTGCGGCACCGGCGATTGCGGCGCCTGCACGGTGATGATGAACGGCAAGCCGGTGAACTCTTGTCTGATTCTTTCCGGCGAACTGGACGGCGCCGATATCGTCACCATCGAAGGCTTGAAAATCGGCCCGGAACTTCATCCAGTGCAAAAAGCTTTTGTCCAGGATGGCGGCGCCCAATGCGGTTACTGCACGCCGGGCATGTTGATGATGTCCAAAGCCTTACTCGACGACAATCCCAATCCGACGTGAAGAAGAAATTCGCTACGCCCTCTCCGGCAACCTATGCCGCTGCACCGGCTACGCGAAGATCGTCCAGGCGGTCCAAGACGCGGCAGCGATGTTAAGAAAATGACAAGGTTCAAGCCGTTCCAGTCGTTCAATCGCTTCGCTCCGATCAAATCGTTGAACCCTTCGAACGGTTACCCCAAATGAACCTCCGAATCTTCGAAACGGCTTGAACGATTTGAACGTTTTGAACGGCTTGAACAAATTCTAGGAGTTAATCATGTCCGAATTCACAGTTATCGGCAAACCGGTCACCCGCGTCGATGCCAACGAAAAGGTTACCGGACAAATAGTCTATGGCTACGACCTCGCCCTGCCGAACATGCTTTACGGCAAGACGCTGTTTAGCCCCAAGGCCCACGCGAAAATAATCAGCATCGATACCGACGAAGGCCAAAGCGCTGCCCGGCGTCGTTGCCGTCGTCACCGGCGCCGATGCGCCTTGGACCCACGGCGAGGCGGTCAAAGACAAGCCGTTCCTAGCCCAGGGCAAAGTGCGTTATATCGGCGAGCCGGTGGCGGCGGTGGCCGCCGAGGACGAAGACATCGCCCAAGCGGCGGTGAAACTCATCGAGGTCGAATATGAAGACCTGCCGGTTTACACCGATCCCGAAGCGGCCTGTAAACCCGGCTGCATGGAGATCCACGAAGACTACGACAGCTATCGCAAGGCCAACTTTATGGTTCGCGGCGCCGCGCCCAATGTCGCCGAACATTTCAAACTGCGCACCGGCGACGTCGCCAAAGGTTTTGCCGAGTCCGATCTGGTGCTCGAAGAGAGATATTTCGTGCCGATGATCCAGCATGCCGCCATGGAGCCGCATTCGGCGCATGCCCAGTGGGATAAAGAATCCGGCCGTCTGACCATTTGGGTCGCCAACGATGCGCCGTTCCGCGCTCTGCACGAGATCTCCGAAGCGCTCGACCATGGACAAGGAAAAAATTCGCTTCATCAATCCGGCCCAGGGCGGCGGCTTCGGCTCCAAGGGCGGCTTGAAATGCGAACCCATCGCCGTGGCGCTCGGCTTTCCATACCAACGGCCGGCCGGTGCGCGTGAAGTTCAACCGCGAAGAGACTTTCATCTCGACCCTGACGCGCCACGAAGCGGTGGTCTACTGCAAAGACCGGCGTAAAAAAGGACGGCACCATGATGGCGCGCGAGATGACGATCTACTGGGGCGCCGGCGCCTACGCCGAGAAAAGTCCGACGGTGTGCATTCGCGGCAGCCTGCCGGCGCCTGGGCCGTATCGAATTCCCCATGTCAAAGTCGACGGCTACGCGGTTTACACCAACAAGCCGGTGGCCGGCTCCTATCGCGGTTACGGCATTCCCCAGGGCGCCTGGGCCGGCGAACAGCAGATGGATGAGCTGGCGAGAAAACTCGGCATGGACCCCATCGACATTCGCATGAAGAATATCTTCGTCGAAGGCGACACTGTCGTACTGGGGTGAGAAACTCCACGCCGTCGGCTTGAAAGAGACCTTGATCAAAGCCACCGAGGCGATCGATTACGGCAAGAAATCGACTGATCAACAAGCCTGGCCTGAAAATCGGCAAAGGCTTCGCCTGCATTCAAAAGCCAACCCGCTCGCCGACCACTTCCAATGCCGGCGTCACCGTTAACGCCCAAGGCGAAGTCACGGTGTTCGCGGGAACGGTGGAAATCGGCCAAGGCTGCAATACGATCCTCTCGCAAGTGGCCGCCGAAGAGTTAAAAGTCCCGATGGACAAAGTGCTCATGCACCAGCTCGACACCGACGTCATCCCCTACGACGCTTCGACCACTTCGAGCCGGAGCACCTATCACATGGGCAACGCCGTGCGCAGCGCCTCGATTCACGCCCGTGAACAGATCATGGAAGCGGCGGCGCCGATGCTCGAAGCCGGCGTCCAAGAGCTCGTCTTCGGCGATGGCAAAGTTTTCGCCAAAGACCAGCCGCAGCAGTCACTGCCCATCGGCGAAGTCGTCAAGCGCAAGCTCGGCATCAACGGCATCGTCCGCGGCGACGCGTCGTATACCTATGAAATCGGCAAAGACCTGGATTTGGAGACCGGCCACAGCGACCATGCGTCGGCGTTTTATATGTACGCCACCCAGGCCGCCGAAGTCAGCGTCGACGAAGAGAGCGGCCGCGTGCGGGTGCTCAGAATGTCCGCCGCCCACGACGTCGGCAAAGCGATCAATCCGCTCAACTGTGCCGCGCAAATCGAAGGCGGCGTGGTCATGGGCATTGGCTCGGCGATCCATGAAGAGATGATCATCGACGCCACCGGCAAGGTGCGCAACCCGTCGTTCCTCGATTACCACCTGGTCACATCCCTCGATTGTCCGGAGTTGATTCCGATCATCGTCGAATGCCACGAGCCCGAAGGTCCCTACGGCGCCAAAGGTTTGGGCGAACCGGGCCTGGCACCGACCCCCGCCGCCATCGGCAATGCCGTCGCCGACGCCACCGGCGTGCGCATCTACGATCTGCCGCTCAAGCCGGAAAACGTTTTCTGGGCGCTGCAGAAGAATAAAAAAAGCGCCGCTTAACCGTTTTATCTCGAATTTCCGACGACTTTCGTTTAACATTGCTCACCGGCTGAGAGCGCAAGTCTCAGCCGGTGAATTCTCTCGTCGCGGAGGACCACGTAATGCGGACTTGTTTTCGCCGATCGCTTCTGCTGTTCATTTTGGCGGCTTCGCTGCCCTCTGGAGAATCAGCCATGGCGGCGGAAACCGGGCCACGGCCGAGCCCAACCGTAACCGGCATGCCCGCCGTGGTCGATCCCAACAATCTCTACAGCGAGACCCGCTCGGACAAGCTGAGCCCGGCCGTGGCCAAGCATTTGAGCCGGGTTTACGTGCCCAACCGCACCTCCAATGACGTTTGGGTGATCGATCCCGAATCGCTGAAAGTCATCGACAAATTCAAAGTCGGCATCAACCCGCAGCATGTCGTGCCGTCATGGGACTTGAAAACCCTCTGGGTCAACAACAACGCCGAAGGGCGCCACGACGGCAGCGTCACGCCCATCGACCCGCTCACCGGCAAGCCCGGCAAAAACATTCCGGTGGACGATCCTTACAACATGTATTTCACGCCGGACGGCAGCGCTGCCATCGTCGTCGCCGAAGCGCGCAAGCGATTGGATTTCCGCGATCCGCAGACCATGGCGATGAAGTATTCCATCGACACGCCGCAATGCGCCGGCATTAACCACGCCGATTTTTCCGCCGACGGCCGCTACGCGATCTTCACCTGCGAGTTCGCCCAGACCTTGGCGAAGATCGATCTGGTCGAGAGAAAAGTCGTCGGTTATTTAAAATTATCCAAGGGCGGCATGCCGCAAGACGCGCGCATTTCGCCGGACGGCAAAGTATTTTACATCGCCGATATGAAAGCCGAAGGCGTGTTCATCATCGATGCTGAGAAGTTCAGCGAAATCGGCCATATCAAAACCGGCCTCGGCGCCCATGGCCTCTACCCGAGCCGCGACGGGAAAAAACTCTATGTCGCCAATCGCGGCGTCGCCAAGGTTTACGGACCGCCCAAAGGCAAAGGCAGCGTCAGCGTCGTCGACTTCACCACGACGAAAAGTCGAAGCGACCTGGACCATCCCCGGCGGCGGCAGCCCCGACATGGGCAACGTCAGCATCGACGGCAAACAGTTGTGGCTCTCGGGCCGCTACGACAACGAGATCTACGTCTTCGACACCGCCAACGGCAGCGTCAAAAAAATCCCCGTAAAAACCGAACCGCACGGCCTCACCGTCTGGCCGCAGCCGGGACGATACTCGCTCGGCCATACCGGGAATATGCGCTAGCGCGAAACGATTTTCGTTCAAGCCAGCCATACAAAGGCGGTGCGATTCGTCGAAGCTTAGCGAATGCATCATCGATAGCCGTATCCACTGCGCCGGATCGTCGGGGAACCTTTCACATTCAGCCTGGCGAATGACGCAACGTCTTGCGCCGTTCATGTGAAACCCGGTAAAAGGCTCTATCGTGTTTGGACTCTGAGATCACACAAGGAGATTCGCATGACTAGATTCGCTGTAGCTTTATTGGCACTCATCACGATCGTTCAAGCTCAAACAGTCAATGCCGCCTCGGCCGACGACTTCTACCGCGGCAAGACCATCCGGGTGATCGTCGGTTTCGCCGCCGGCGGCGGCTTCGATCAGTACGCGCGCACCATCGCGCGCCATATGCCAAGGCATATTGCCGGCAACCCGGCGATGATCGTCGACAACATGGGCGGCGCCGGCAGCCGGCTCGCCGCCAATTATCTCTACAAAGCCAGCGCGCCGGACGGCTTGACCATCGGCAACTTCATCGGCTCGCTGCTGTTGCAGCAAATCCTCGGCGACCAGGGCGTGGAATTCGACGGCAAGCGCTTCGAATGGCTCGGCGCGCCGGTGCAGGACGAGACCGTCTGCGCGCTGACCAAGGCGAGCGGCATCACCAGCCTCGACCAATGGTTCGCGGCCAAGAAGCCGGTGAAACTCGGCGGCGAAGCGCCCGGCGCCAACGACTCCGACGTGCCGCGCATGCTGCAAGCGACTTTGAAGCTGCCGCTGCAATTGATCGAGGGCTACAAAGGCACTTCGTTCATTCGCATCGCCGCCGAATCTGGCGAAGTCGACGGCGGCTGCTGGACCTGGGCGTCGATCCGTTCGACTTGGAAAAAAGGTCTCGACTCCGGGCAAGTGATTCCGATCATTCAAGTCAACGCCAAGAAGGCGCACGACATCCCCAACGTCCCCAACGCCTACGACCACGCCAAGACCGCCGAGGCCAAAGCGCTGCTTGAGGCCGGCGTCCACGCGCCGTCGGCGATCCTGCGCGCTTACGCGCTGCCGCCGGCAACGCCGAAAGACCGATTGACTATTTTGCGCGATGCCTTCAACGCGACCATGAAAGACAAAGAATTCATCGCCGAGATCGTCAAAGGAAACCTCGAGCTGGATCCACTCAACGGCGCCGAGGTGGAAACCCTCGCGCGCAAACTTTACCAGGTCGATCAAAGCTTGGTCGGCAAGTTGCGCGAGATCTTAGTGCCGAAGAAATAGCCGGCCCTAGCGCCAGCGCAGCACCTTTACAACATTGGAAAACTCGTCGGTCCAGAGATCACCGTCGAGCCGTCCATCGAGCCGCTGCCAGCGCGCACCGAAAGCGAAAGTGTCCGCCGCTCGACGGTCGCGTGACAACAGCATCCAGCGTGAGGGACTCTTCCCCTCGGCGATCTCTTCAGGGGTCAGTTCGAAGTCGTCTTGAATCAGCGCCGTTAGTTCCAACTCCGTGGCCAGCCGGTCAAGCACCGGCGCCAGATCCATGTGACGGTTCGAAATATGGATCAGCAGTATGCCGCCGCCAGATAGCTTCCGCAGATAGAGCTCAAACGCCTGGCGAGTCAATAGATGCGTGGGAATCACATCCGAGCTAAAAGCATCTAAAACAAAAATGTCGAAATAATGACTCGGCGCACTCGCCAACGACAAGCGGGCGTCGCCGATGATCACATCAATCTTCGGCGGACAATCGCGCAGATAGGTGAACAAGCGCGGGTCGCGCGCGATCTTTTCCACCATCGGATCAATTTCGTAAAAGGTGAACTGTTGCGCAGCAGCGCCGTGGCACGCCAGCGCGCCGGTGCCAAGGCCAACGATGGCGACCTTATTCGCGGCGCCGCCGCGCGCGGCCGCGAGCAGCACCTGGCCGGCCGGACCGCTGCGATGGTAGTACGACAAGGGAATGAGATGCTTCGCGGCCTCGGAATTCTGCGCGCCATGGATCGTCGTGCCATGAAACAGCAGATGGCGTTTACTGGCGAGGTCATGAGTCACCCGATAGGCGCCGAAGAAACTACGGTCGTGGAATATCTCGTGACCATAGGACGGTGGAAACCTCGCAGCGATCAAGAAAAGGGCGATCAAACCCAACCCAAAGCGCACTGGCCGGTTGGCGAAAGTCAGGCAAAGCATGCCGCTGATGCCAAAAATCATCAAATGAAGGTTGGCACGCGACAAAGATGGCATAGCCTTGCCGAGTTCGAGAAGCAGCATCATAGCCGCACAAAGCAGCACCGGGAGGAGCCAGTCCGCTTTTTTGCCCGCCGCCATATTTTCGGCTCCACTGACGACTGGACGGGCAAAAGCCGCCGCAACCATCATCAATGGATATTCCAGGACGCTGCTAAAAACTTGCGGCGCCAACAATGCATTGAACAATCCGCCTAGCACACCGCCTAGCGATATCCAGAGATAAAATTCGGTGAGCTGGCTGGCCGGTGGCCGGTCTTGGGCCAAGCGGCCATGACAAATGACTGCGGTGACGAAGAAAGCGAGCAGATGTAAAGGCAAAACGATGTACACCGGACTCGTCGCACTCACGGCAACGATAATCGCCGCCGCGAGCAGGAGAAACGCTTGACGACGAACGAGAAACGGCCCGGTCGCCCATTGCGCGCCACCGAAGGCGACGATGAAAGACAATAAATAGGCCGCCAATGGAATCACCCAGAAAAGCGGCGCCGAAACCACATCCGTGGTGATGTACAGGGTTACGCCACTGAGTAAACTCGAAGGCACGAAAGACCAGAGAAGCCACCTTAACCGTCGACTCAGCGCAATCGTGAATTGGTCATCGTGGAAGCCATCGCCGCCGACGCCGGCCGCCGCCGCACCGGGGTCGGGATCAGCGACGGCGCGAGTCGTAGATGAATATAGAAAACTCAGTAGACAGAGCGCGATAAGCAACGCCAGTCCTAAAAAACCATGGAACCAATAATAATTTTGCTGATTGAGCGTCAGATTGGGTTCGATCAAAGCCGGATAGGCGAGCAGACCGGCCAAGCTCCCGGCGTTGCTCGCCGCGTATAAAAAATAGGGGTCGCGCGACGCGCTGTGACGACTTTGAGCAAACCACTGCTGCAGCAGCGGCGCGCCCGCGGCGATCACAAACAACGGAAAGCCGATCGAGACCGTTAACGCGCCGAGCACGAGCTGAGTCGGATGTTCGGCCGGCGTCGACAACCATTGCATGGGCAGAGTGACCGGCAGCAGTAGGATCGCCGCGGCGACAAGACCCAAATGTAAAACCGCCTGGCCCTTGATACCGATCCACGCGCCGAGGTAATGCGCATACGCGTAGCCAATCAGCAGGGCGGCTTGATAAAAAGCCAGACTGGCGTTCCAAACCGCCGGACTGCCGCCGAGAAAAGGCAAAATCATCTTGGCGACCAACGGTTCAATAATGAACATCAAGGCCGCATTGACGAACAATGTTAGCGAGTAAAGTAGGATCAAACTCTAGTCCGATATTGGTTTTGCGTCGTGAGTTGCCGGGTCGGAAGCCGTATACGCCAGTTGCATGCCAAGCTATTTAACTACGGTTAATCGGTACGACCGGCCAGTCAAATTAGCAGATCGAACTATCCAGTCAATTGACATCTTGGCGCACTCTTCGATAGAAACAAATACCTACACGCCGCATCGAACACTCACGTTTCGCGCGAGGGAATATGGCCGAAGCACTCACTGTCGAGAATCTAAAAACAATCGCCGAGCAGCGGGGATTGAAACTTGCCGACGAAGAACTGCAACAACTCCTGCCCGGCGTCATGCGCGCGCGCCAGCAAGCAGCCGAGTTGAGAGAACTGCTCACGCTGCCGGATGAACCGGCGGGCGTATTCAATGCCGGCAAAGAGAAACTAAAGTAGCCACGCCATGGAGCAAAACGAACTCTGTTATCTGACCATTGCCGAAGCCGCCGCTGGCCTCCGGCGCAAACAATTTTCCGCCGTCGAACTCGCCGACGCCTGTCTCGACCGTATCGAAGCGCATGACGCCAAGCTGCATAGTTTCATCACGCTCACGGCGGATCTGGCCTTGGAACAAGCCCGGCAAGCGGAGAAAGAATTGCGCAGCGGCGTCGATCGCGGTCCGCTCCACGGCATACCCATCGCGCTCAAAGATCTCTACGCGACCAAAGGAATCCGCACGACATGCCATTCAGCGGTGTTGGAGAACTGGATACCCGATCACGATGCGACAACGGTCACCGAAACTCCAGGAAGCCGGCACGGTCTTACTCGGCAAGCTCGGCATGCACGAGTTCGCCTTCGGCGGCCCGTCGCTGGACGCGCCCTTCCCTGCCGTGAGAAATCCCTGGAACACGGCGCATATTCCCGGTGGTTCGAGCAGCGGTTCCGGCGCGGCGTTGGCCGCCGGCTTTTGCTTCGGCGCGCTGGGCTCCGACACCGGCGGATCGATCCGCACGCCGTCATCACACTGCGGCATCGTCGGCATCAAACCGACCTACGGCCGTTGCAGCCGTTACGGCGTCATCCCGCTCAGCTGGTCCCTCGATCACACCGGCCCGATGGCGCGCAGCGTCGAAGACTGCGCCATCATGCTGCAAGTCCTGGCCGGTTACGACGCCAAGGACAACGCTTCGGCGCAATGTGCCGGTGGCGAATTTTCAAGCGGGCATGAAGGACGGAGTCAAAGGGCTGCGCGTCGGCGTGCCGCGCAAAAACTGGTTCGATGAAAACTTAGGAATCGATCCGCAAACCGAAGCGGCCTTCAATCAAGCGCTCAAAGTCCTCGAAAGCCTCGGCGCGACGGTCGTCGACATCGACGGCAAGTGCTTCTCACTGGCGCGCAAAGCCAACCAGACCATCTTGGTCTGCGAAGCCTACACCTATCATGAAAAGACTTATCAACAGACGCCGCTGAAGTTCGGCAGCTCGGTGCGCCGAAGAATGCTCGAAGGCGCGTTCCTGAGCGCCGCCGATTATCTCACCGCCCAGCGCGCCCGCGCCGTGCTCAACGAACAGATCCGCGCCAACTTCGCCAACGTCGACGTCTTCGCCGTCCCCGGCGCCGCCAGGCCGCCGGAAGCGTTTGATCGCATGGACCCCAACGAGCAGAACCTGCGGCCGAGTTTCACCAATCCATTTAATCTGACGGGATTGCCGGCGATCTCGGTGCCCTGCGGTTTTACTGAAGGGAATTTACCGGCAGGATTGCAAATCGTCGCGCCACCGTTTGAGGAAGCGACTTGTTTCCGCGTCGCTTACGCTTACGAGCAGGCGACGGAGTGGCATAAGCAACGGCCGGTGCTTTAGTCGCATGCAGCTTTCCGGGATAAATTAGGAACGTTCAAATAGGAATACCCGTCGCACTGATAGCTTGCGTATCGTTCGCACGTGTCCTAACGTAGATGGAAGAGGCCAGCACTAACGTAGGTTGGCATTAATTCGCGCCCTATTCTGCCAAACACCCGAAAATACATTTCCGCCAGCGCCGGCTCCATGCTGCGCGCGGCGGCGAGTTCTCTTTGCATCGATGGCTCAAGACGGGTGCGGGCGTCCTCGGCGCGCTTGAGCACTTCCATCTCGTCGACTTTGGTCAGTCGCCCGCCTTCAACGACGATTTCGCCGTTGACTAACACCGTATCGACGTTGCTGCCGTTCTCGCAGAAGACAATCTGATTGACGACATCGTTCAGCGGCCGGTACGCCGGCGTGTCGCGGCGCAGCAGAACGATGTCGGCGAGCTTTCCCGGCGCGATCACGCCGGCATCCAGACCAAAGGCGCGGGCGCCGTTGCGCGTCGCCATGGCCAAGCGCTTGCGCGGGCGTGACCCACTGATTGAAATCGCTGCCGGCATGGTTGTGAATCAGCGAAACCAGACGCGCCGCGTCGAACATGTTTTGGTTGTCGTTGGAGGCCGCGCCATCGGTGCCTAATCCGACATTCACGCCGGCGGCGAGAAACTCCTTTACCTTCGCGAGGCCGCTGCCGATGCGCAGGTTGCTCGCCGGGTTGTGCACCGGCGTGGCGCCGCGCTTGGCGAACAGCTCGACATCGGCGTCTTCGATCCAGATCGAATGGGCGCAGGAGAGATTGGCGCTGACGATGCCGAGCGAATCGAGATGCTGCAATAGCGAATGGCCGTAGATACTATTGCCCTGAACCTGCTGCGCTTTGGTTTCGGCAAGATGGATATGCAGCGGCAAGTTGTTCTTGCGCGCGATTTCGGCGCAACCTTGCAGCAACTCATCGGTGCAGCGCTGCACCGCGGACGGGCCGGGACATGCGGTCGTGAGCTTTTCCGGCGCATGAAACGTCGCGATAAACTCTTCGCACTCGTCGAGCCAAGCTTGGGTAGATTTCGCCTCGCTGGCGCTCATGCGCTTGAGTTCGTCGTTCAAGCTCGCGTCGGTTTGACCGAGCGGGATGGTGTCTTCGTAGTTCTTGTCGGTCACCGTCAGCGCCGCGACGTGGCGCAGGCCGAGATCGCGCATCGCCTGGATCGCCGCCCCCGCGCCCATGAAGCGGCATGCCGCGCTGCCGGCGAAGTGATCGAGCACGGTGGTCGCGCCGTTCTTGAGCATCTCCATGCCGCCCAAGAGCGCGCTGGCGTAAAAGTCATCTTCGCGCATGTCGCGCAGCGACGCCCGGTAATAGGCGCGCCAAATCTCCAGCGGCTTGCTCGGCATCATGCCGCGCACCAGATTGGCCGCCGAGTGGCAGTGCGCATTCACCATGCCGGGCAGCGCAATCATGCGGTCGGCGTCGATAACTTTGTCGAACGGCCCGTCCGGCGTCCACTCGGCCGGACCGGCAAAAACGATGCGGTTGCCGTCGATAACGATGCCGCCTTTATCGATGACATCGTTCTGCTCGTTCATGGTCACGAGCAGCGGATTGCGAATCAAAGTTTTCATAAAGACCTCAGAGAAAAAGGGACAGACAACTTTTCATAATCGTTGAAAAGTAGCTGTCCCATCGTCCGAACGTTGAACTTTTGAACCTTGAACCCTTGAACGGCGCGCAACGCGCGCCTACACGAAACCCATCTTGCGGCCCCAGTTCTCCGGGTCCTTCAAGAAGTCGATGATCTGTGAATTTTGTTCCGCGGTGAAGTAGTGCTTGCTCGTGCCGGTGTCCAAGACATCGTCCCAGTTTGCCAGCACATGGAGCGCAATGTCGTTCTTCGCAAGACTCTCTCGCCCTTCATGCTGATTGAGCCGGTCCGAAGCATAGTCGAACACGCACAAGCAATGGGTCATCTTGGCGCCCGCCCCGCGCACGCCGATGTTGAAGCGCAGCTTGCTCAAGCCATCGGTGATCAAATCCTCGACCAAGAGCACGCGCTTGCCCGGTTCGAGAATGCCTTCGATCTGCTTGGTGCCGCCGTAGCCTTTGGGCTGCTTGCGGATATAGATCATCGGCTTCTTGACGATATGCGCGACAAACGCCGCGTAAGGAATGCCCGCGGTCTCGCCGCCGGCGACGACGTCGAAGTTATCGAGACCGATGTCGGTTTCCGCCATCTTCGCCAGCGCCGTGACGATGTATTCACGCTCCGCGGCGAACGACAACAGCTTGCGGCAGTCGATGTAGACCGGCGAGATTCGCCCGGAGACGAACACGTACGGCTTGTCGTTGTAAACCGCGATCGACTCCGTCGACAGCAGCATCTCGGCAACTTTCTTGGACACTTCGCTCATGGAAAAACCTCGCAGATTTTTGGACTAAGGCAAGGTCATAACATAGCGATTTTGCATTGCCAACGCTGGCGGTGACAAAGCGGGAGGATAAGGTGATAGACCGAACTCACCACGAAGACACCGAAGCCGCACGAAGTTCGGAAACGGATTTCCGCAAAACCATCGTGCACTTCGTGCCTTCGTGGTGAGACAGAATTTATTCGGCGACGGCGATAATCGCGGAATGGGCAGAAAGCGAGACAATCCCCGACGCTGCAAGGATAGCCGACGCTATCCCGCAGCATGGGTATCAGAGGTAAATCATTTTGCCTTGATGGAAAACCCCCTGGTCTCTTTCTTGGCGCGTTTTTCCGCGCGCTTTTCCATCATCGTTTTCTGCGGTTTCTTCTTTCCTTGTTTCTTCGAGTCCATGCCTTTACTCATATGCGTCCCTCCTTATGATGCCTGGGTTTGAAAGGCGTTGCGTAACCGCACGCGCCGCGTCGATATCATTCACCTCCTCATCCACACCACCACAACTACTTTCCACAGCAGTTTTTGAATTTTTTGCCGCTGCCACAGGAGCAGGGTTCGTTGCGCCCGACTTTCTTTGCCACGACCGTCGGTTTCTGCGGATGCAGCAACCGCTCCAGATCGCCGACATCCTCGGCCTTGTCCGGCTCGATACTGATGCGACATTCCCAACCATGCTTGCGCGAACGTCGCGCTCACTTCCTTGAATCGCAGCTCCGACTGAACCCGCACAACCGCCGGATTCTTCTCGCTGCCGAGCTTGGCGGTTTTCTTCATGCCAAAAGTATTTACCCGGCTGTCCGCGTCGACACTGCTGCGCATCGTCCCAATATCACTGATTCGATTGCTCATGGGCCTATTATTTCAGTTATTGCCGCACTTAGCTATACAAGTCGTATCTCTTGCTGCTCGATCAGAGAAAAGACTTTCAACCACGCAAGGCACGAAATGGTTAAACTCCCGACCGACTCTTCACCTCATCAGGTCAATCATCTCGGAGATGTTCCAACCACGTAAAACACGTACCACACGAAATACCCGACAATTCGCGCCTATGTGGTTACGTCTCTTCCTACGGCCGCAGCTTATACTTCCGCTCGATCTCCTCGACATAGCCGCTCTTCACCACCTTGGTCAGGATACGCTGATCGAGCAGCTCCTCGACGTTGAAATTTTTTATCTTCGGATCGCGCAGAGCGATGACCTCCTGGGCGGTCTTCAGACCCTCTGGGTGTGACGAAGGTGTACGACGGTCAGGTCTTCGAGAAGCAATTTGTAACCCAGCTCGGCGAGCTGGCGGTCGACCTTGATATATTTTTGCAGCAGCGCGACGCCGCGCTCTTTATTCGCGCGCATGAACGCGCTCGCTTCGATCATGGTTTTGATGAAGTTCTCGATGGTCTGCGGATTCTTCAGCACAAAAGCCTCGGCGCACATGAAGGGGCTTGAAGGCAGGGCGTATCTTGCTCAAGTCGAGCAACGCTTTCACTCCCAGAGTTTGCAGCCGCGCCGACTGCAATTTATCCAACGCGGCGCCGTCGATGATGCCAGATGCCAATGACTGGGCGATCACGGTGCTGTCGCCGATCGCTTGGATGCTGATGTTGTCCCTTTGCGGGTCGAGACCCATTTCGCGCAGCGACAGCATGGTGAGACTCCAGAGCAGACCGCTGAAGTCCTGCACGCCGATTTTCTTGCCGCGCAAATCGCTGGGTTTGGTGATCGACGGCGCCGACCAGAAAATCGTAGGAAGCCCGTTCGGCGAACAGCGACATGATGATCTTGAGCTTGGCGCCTTGGGCGGCGGCTGTCAGCATACTCGAGGCGCTGCCGCGGACGAACTGCACTTCGTTGGAGACCAGCGCCGTGACTTGGATCGGCGCGCTGCGCACGGCGACTAGGTCGGCTTCAAGTCCATGCTTGGCGAAGAGGCCTTCCTCTTTGGCAAGCCACACCGGCGTCCCCGAAGCGGCCACGCCGGAATAGGCGATGCGAATCGACTCGGCGCGCACCGGCGCGGCCCATAGCATTAGAACAGCGATCAGCAAGAGTCTGGTAGCGACCATGGCGACTATCCTCCCTGCACAGGTTACGAGAGATATTGGGAACCAAGCGTTGCTAATGGCCGCTTCTAACATGAGGCCGGTTCGCCTGACAATGACAATCGCTCTCCCCGGTCACCGGCACGAAAAATTTGAATTCTCAGGGACGCCGGAAACTGCTAGAGTGACTGCGAATGAAACGCCTGCCCACGGCAAACGGTCCATCCGCCCTGCCCGCCATCAACCAGCGCCGTCTCATGCGCGACTTGAACGCCATCGGCCGCATCGGCATCGGCAACCGCGGCGGCGTTACGCGTCTGGTATTTTCCATCAAAGAACTGCGCAGCCGGCAGGTATTGATCCACCTGATGCGCCAGGCCGGATTGAAAATCTACATCGACGCCATCGGCAACATCTTCGGCCGGCTCGAAGGCCGCGATGCAAAAGCGCCGGCGGTGCTGTCGGGCTCGCACTTGGACACGGTGATTCATGGCGGCAAGTATGACGGCCCGGTGGGCGTCATCGGCGCGCTGGAGGCGGTGCGCACCATCGGCGAGAATAAAATTCCAATCCGCTCGCCGCTGGAGGTCGTCTGCTTCGTCGGCGAGGAGTCGAGCCGCTTTGGCTTCTCGACCCTCGGCAGCAGCCTGGTGGCCGGCGAAGTCCATGCGAAAGATCTTGCCAACGCGGTCGACGCCCAGGGAACCAAGCTCGCCGATGTACTGTCAAGCCTTGGCATCGCGGCGAAAAGCTTGCGCGGCCTCGCCCGCGATCCGAAAAGCCTCAAGGCCTATCTCGAACTGCACATCGAACAGGGGCCGATCCTCGAAGCCATCGGCAAACGCATCGGCCTGGTCACATCCATCGCCGCACCGAGCCGATTCAAAGTCATCTTCACCGGCCAGGCCGACCACTCCGGCACGACACCGATGGAGATGCGCAAAGACGCCCTGGTCGCCGCGGCGCTGCTGATCGAGTTCATCGAAACAACCTGCCGCCGGTTCTCGTCCATGGCCAAAGGCCGCGTCGTCGGCACCGTCGGCGCCATGAAGATCGAACCTGGCGTCATCAACGCCGTGCCGGGAAGAACCGAACTGCTGGTCGATATCCGCGCCATCACCGCCCAAGCGAAAAACCGCGTCGCCCGCTTGGTCAAGGCGCAAGCGCAGCATATCGCGCGCCAGCGCGCCATCGGCGTCGAAGTCCTGACTATACGCGAAGAAGATCCCGTGCCGCTGGATAAGCGCCTCTTGCGGCTGACCCGGCAAATCTGCGATGCAAAACAAATCATCTATGAGATCATGCCGTCGGGCGCCGGCCACGACGCCATGCAGATGGCCAAGATCACTCCGGCGGGGATGATATTCATTCCCAGCCAACGCGGCATCAGCCACAACCCGCTCGAATGGACCGATCCCGACGACATCGGCCTGGGCGCCCAATTACTCATGGAAACGATGATCCGAGTCGCCAATGAAAAACTCTAAGAGCAAAAAGAAACGCATCCTCAACGCCGGGCAAATCAAAGTCATCCTCGAACGCTTCGCCCGCGAGATGGCCAAGCAATATGGCAGCTTCGATCAAGTGGCGTTCATCGGTGTGCGCACCCGCGGGCCTTACATCGCCAAACGGCTGGCCGAGATCGTCAAGAAGCGCCACGGCAAGGAGATCCCCATCGGCGAGATGGACATCACGCTCTACCGCGACGATTTGAACGCGCTCCTGCCCGGCGGCACCATCGATCACACGCGCATTCCCTTCGATATCGCCAACAAGATCGTCGTGCTCTTCGATGACGTCTTGAACACCGGCCGCACCGTGCGCGCGGCGGTGGATCACTTGATCGACCTCGGCCGCCCGCGCATGATCCACCTGGCGGTCATGATCGACCGCGGCGGCCGCGAACTGCCGATCGCCGCCAACTACGTCGGCAAGAGGATCGATTTAAAAGCCGGCGGCAACGTCGAAGTCAGGCTGAAAGAAGTCGACAGGACCGAGGAAGTATTGGTGGAGTGAGGAAAGATCTTATTCGCCACGGACGGCAACGTTTATGCGCGCTGAGCGGATGAATTAACCGCATTGTAACAATTAGACTTGACACAGCTGGGCCCTCGTGGTGACTTACCGCCACGAGGGCTTTTTTTCACCTTAGGAGGTTAATATGCGTCGAACAATGTTCATTTTAGTGACTGCGTTTCTCGGTTTCGTCTTTGACACCGCCTCAGCCAGAGACGTCGTCATCGTCACCTCGTTCCCCAAGGAGCTGTTCGAGACCTACAAAAAAACCTTTGAAGCGAAACATCCCGGCACCACGGTGGTCATCAACAGCAAGCAAACCAATGCCGGCGTCACTTACCTGCGCGAGACCAAGGCGAAACCCGAAGCGGATATCTTTTGGGTCAGCGCGCCGGATGCGTTTCAGACCCTCGACACCGACGGCCTGTTGGAGAAGTACGCGCCGCCCAAGGAGATCATGGCCAAGATCCCGGCCAAGATCGGCAACTTTCCGGTCCACGATCCCGACGGCAAATATTTCGGCTTCGCCATCAGCGGCTACGGTTTGATGTGGAATAAAAATTACATGAAAGCGCACAAGCTGCCGCCGCCCAAGGAGTGGACCGACTTGACCCAGGCGCGCTACTACAATCATCTGATCATCAGCGCGCCGTCGCGCAGCGGCACCACGCACCTGACCGTCGAGACCATCCTGCAAGCCTATGGCTGGGACAAAGGCTGGGCGCTGCTCCTCAACGCCGGCGGCAACATGGGCAGCATTACCGAGCGCAGCTTCGGTGTCCCCGAGGCGGTCATCAGCGGCCAATACGGCGTCGGCGTGGTCATTGATTTTTTTGGCCTGTCGGCCATCGCCAGCGGCCAGCCGGTGGAGTTCGCCTATCCGTCGTTGACCTCCGTGGTGCCGGCCAGCGTCGGCATCGTCAAAGGCGGTCCCAACCCGCAGGAGGCGCGCGCTTTCGTCAATTACCTTCTCAGCGAAGCGGGACAGACCGTGTTGTTCGCCCCGGAGATCGCGCGATTGCCGGTGATCCCGGAGCTCTACGCCAAAGCGCCCAAGGATTATCCCAATCCGTTCAAGAAAAAACTCGGCGGCGTCGAATTCAACGACGAGCTGTCATCGAGTAGGCGCGACGTAGTGAACTCGCTGTACGACCACATCATCACCTTCCGCCACAAAGAGCTGCGCGAAGCCTGGAAGAGCATTTACAGCGCCGAAGAAGCCCTGGCAAAGAGCAAAGCGACCAGCGCAGCCCAGGGGAAATCGCTGATCGCCGACGCCCGAAAATTCGCGACTCAAATGCCGATCAACGACAAGCGCGCCGCCGACAAGGAAGTCAGCCGGCGCCTTCAGGTCCAAGTCCGGCCTCAAATCCCAGCTCGAAACCGAATGGGAAAACGCCGCCCGCGGCAACTACAGCAAAGCCAAAGAGCTGGCGGAAAAAGCCCTGAGCATTGGCGAAATAGTTTCAACGACGAGAAAGCAAATCGGATTTCCTCCCGCAAAGGCGCAAAGCACGCTAAGTTCGGAGAACGAGGTAGAATTGCTCCCCGGACAATTTTATTTTCCGAACTTAGCGATCTTTGCGCCTTTGCGGGAGATATTCCGGGACTGACCCATGGCGTTAACCACAATCGCGGTCACTGCACCGCCGCGCCAACGCATCGACTGGTGGCAAGGCGGCATCATGGCGATGCTCCTGGCCATCCTCACCGCGTTCATTCTCTACCCCGTGCTCCGGGTCCTGTGGATCTCCGTCACCGACGATGAGAGCAGTTTTACCCTAATTCACTTCGGCAACTTTTTTCGCCGGCCGCTGTTTCGCGAAGCGCTGTGGAACACTTTGTCGAGCGGCTTTCTCGTCGTCGTCTTTAGCGCTCTACTGGCTTTGCCGCTGGCCTACGTGCTGGCGCGCTATGAATTTCGCGGCAAGCTGCTGCTGCAAACCGCCGCGACTCTGCCGTTGGTGATTCCGCCTTTCGTTGGCGCGGTGGCGCTGCAATTGATTTTAGGGCGCAGCGGCATGGTCAACCTGCTGCTACGAGACTGGTTCGATATTTCGATCCCGTTCATGGAAGGGCTCACCGGCGTCGTTCTGGTGCAGACGCTGCACTTTTTTCCGTTCATACTGCTCAACACCGTGGTGTCGCTGTCGAACATCGACGCGTCCCTCGAAGAGATGGCGCAGAATCTCGGCTGCCATGGCTTTCGCCTGTTCCGCCGGGTGACTTTGCCGCTGATGCTGCCGGGCTTCATCGCCGGCGCGCTTCTGACGTTCATCCGCGCCATCGACGACCTCGGCACGCCGCTGATGTTGAACTACAAAAATCTGCTGGCGCCCCAGGCGTATCTGCGCATCACCACCATCGGCATGGACGATGTCGACGGCTATGTCGTCTGCGTCGTGTTGGTGGTGCTTTCGATGGTAACGCTCTTGGCGGCGCGCAAATACCTGAGCCTGGCGGAATACGCCACGGTGCAGCGCGCCGCGCCGATCTCGCGTCAATTGCAAGGCAAGCATCTCGCGCTCGTTTGGCTCGTCATCGCGGTCATCCTCGGCATTAGCCTCTTGCCGCACATCGGCATCGTCCTGCTGTCGTTCGCCAAGGTCTGGAGCTTTTCGTTGTTGCCGACAACCTATACTCTCGGCAATTACGAAGAAATCTTGTTTCGCGTGCCGCACTTCGTCATCAATACCTTGATCTACACGCTGCTCGCCGCCGCCCTCGACATCCTCCTCGGCGCCGCCATCGCCTTTCTACTACTGCGCACCGGCGTGCCGGGGCGCAATGTTCTCGACGCCATCGCGACCATGCCGCTGGCGATTCCCGGCGTGGTGCTGGCGGTCGGCTATTTGCGCGTGTTCCACGGCTGGGACTTCCCCGGTCTCGGCGCGCCGCTGACCTCGTCGTGGGTAATACTCGTGGTCGCCTATACCATGCGCCGCCTGCCCTACACCGTGCGCGCCTGCTACGCCGCGTTGCAGCAAGTCCATATTACCCTCGAAGAGTCGGCGCAAAACTTGGGCGCCAACCGCTTCCGCACCTTCGTGAAAATCACCTTGCCGATGATTAGCGGCGGCCTGGTCGCCGGCGGGCTGATTGCCTTCGTAACTTCCTGCGTCGAATTGGCCTCGACCATCATGCTCGTGCCGCGCATTGAATTGGGGCCGATCTCCTACGGCATCTATCTCTACATGCAGAGTCCGCTGGGGCGCGGCGCCGGCGCGGCGTTGGGCGTGGTCGCCATCCTCCTGGTTTCCCTCGGCACCTATCTCACCCACCGGGTCTTTGGCGCGCGCGCCGGCAGTGCATTTCGGGTGTAACCATGAAAGCCGCTCAAGTCAGACTGGAAAACATCGGTAAACGCTACGGCGAACAGTGGGTGGTTCGCGATGTCAATCTGCAGATCCAAGCGCGGCGATTTCTTCACCTTCCTGGGCCCCAGCGGCTGCGGTAAGACGACCCTGTTACGCATGATCGCCGGCTTCGCGATCCCGGATCAGGGGTCGATTCACCTCGACGACCAGGAGGTCAGTCGCATGCCGCCATGGCAGCGCGACATCGGCATGGTGTTTCAGAATTACGCTCTCTGGCCGCACATGACGGTGTTTGAAAACGTCGCCTTCGGCCTGCGCGAGCGAAAAATTCCCCGCGGCGAAATTGTCAGCCGGGTGCACCAAGCCTTGGCGACCGTCGACCTCCAGGGCCGCGAGTCGCACCGGCCGTCGCAACTCTCCGGCGGCCAGCAACAGCGCGTCGCCCTGGCGCGCATCCTGGTGATTCAGCCGCAGGGTGCTGTTGTTGGACGAACCGCTGAGCAATCTCGACGCCAGGCTGCGTGTCGAAATGCGCCTGGAATTATTGAAGCTGCAACGCGATCTCGGCCTGACCACGATCTACGTCACCCACGATCAGGAAGAGGCCCTCGC
Source organism: uncultured delta proteobacterium (assembly GCA_963847445.1). GTDB lineage: Bacteria > Desulfobacterota > Binatia > UBA9968 > UBA9968 > DP-20. The sequence continues at coordinate 158,337 of CAWJZV010000004.1, forward strand.
CATGTCGACAAAGATCGCCGTGATGAATCGCGGCCAAGTCGTCCAGGTCGGCCCGCCGCGCAAGATCTATGAGCAGCCGATTGACAACTTCGTCGCCGCCTTTGTCGGCCAAGCCAATTTACTGGCTGGGAAAATTCGCGCGCGCAGCGACCACGCATGCGCGGTCGATATCGGCGATGGCAACGTCGTCCAAACCCATGCCGCGGCTGCAACTTTTCAAGCCGGCGATGCCGTGTGGCTTAGCCTGCGGCCGGAAGCGGTCGAACTATTGCCGCGCGGCGCCGAGAGACTATCTGTCAATGCTCTTGAGGGAAAGATAATTACCGCCGCTTATCAAGGCGCAGTCGTCGAATACGAAGTCAGCGCGGCGGCAACTATCCTCAAAGTTCGTGTCGCCAATTCGAAAGGGCAAACACTTTATCAGCGAGGCGATGAAGTAAGCCTATCTTTTACCCCAGAGGCCGTCACCTGCCTGGTAGGCTCCAGCGAGAAATAGCGCTCCCAGTGAGCGGCGGCCCGGCATGTAATTGCACCGCTAAAGTTTAGCGAAGATATCTGGCTCAACCCGCGACAGACTCTGCGCTATCGCTTGTTGGTCGATGGCCTTGGCAAGGTCATCATAGCCGGCTTCAGCAGACCATTGACGGCAGCCGAGTCTTGAGCTGATCCAGAGTCCAGCGCACTGGGTCGGTGATACCTTCGGCGATCATATCGTGGACGGGGTTCTTCGGCGACGCGCCGACATGATAATGGGGCGTCTTGCTGAAGCAGTCGAAACGCAAAATTCTCGCGCCGTCCTCTTCGCCCGCCACGGTAACATCGAAGGTCAACCCCTCATCGCCGCCGATGCCGCGGCGGTAATCCACCCAAATCCGCATCCCCGCCGCCTCGATGACAACCGGATCGCTCTTCTTCGGCATAGATTGTTCTTTTTCCATGGTCCACGTCCCTTCCATGTTTAATGAGTTACTTTCCGAGCCAGCCGCGAGACAGTAACAGCCTCCCGGCCGGTTGCGCAAACCATTGAATAGCCCTACGCTTTACGCCGAGGGATCGCGATTATGTCGTCTCGAAGTCCGTTTTCTCTTTGTCATTATTCCGCGAACGGGTAGAATCCAGACCTGGTATTCTCAACAGACCGCCGCGCTCACTTCTTCGCCGCATCGTAGCCCAGGATCGGCGACAGCCAGCTTTCTACTTCGGCAACTTTCATCCCTTTGCGCGCGGCGTAGGACTCGACCTGGTCTTTGCCGATGGAATTGACGGCGAAGTAGTGCGCTTCTTTGTGGGCAAAGTAGAGGCCGCTCACCGACGACGCCGGATACATGGCGAAGCTTTCGGTCAGCGTGATGCCGGTGGCTTCGCCCGCTTGGAGCAGCTCGAAGATCGCCGGCTTCTCGGTGTGGTCGGGCTGGGCGGGATAGCCGGGCGCCGGGCGGATGCCGCGATATTTTTCTTGAATCAAATCTTCCGGGCTTAACCTTTCGTTCTTGCCATAGCCCCACTCGGCGCGGGCGCGCTGGTGCAACCATTCGGCGAAGGCTTCGGCCAGGCGGTCGGCCAGCGCTTTGGTCATGATCGAATTGTACGGGTCATTATCTTTGTCGAATTTCTCCGCCAGCTCCTGGGTGCCGTGGCCGGTGGTGACGGCGAAGGCGCCGATGTAATCGACATGGCCGCTGTCGCGCGGCGCGATGAAGTCGGCCAACGCCAACTGCGGCTTGCCGCGCTGGTTGTCTTTTTGCTGGCGCAGCGTGTGCAAGCGTGTAAGTTCTTTGGTTCGTGTGACATCCGAATAAAGCACGATATCGTCGCCGTCGCTGTTGGCCGGATAAAAGCCGTAGACCCCATGGGCGGTGAACAATTTTTCATCGACGATCTTTGTTCAACAGCTCCTGGGCGTTGGCGAACAGCTCCCGCGCCGCCGGACCGCGGGCCGGATCATTGAGCAGATCCGGATAGCGGCCGCGCATTTCCCAGGTGTGAAAAAACGGCGACCAGTCGATGAACGGCACCAGTTCGGCCAGCGGGAAATCCTTGAGCACGCGGCGGCCGGTGAATTCGGGCACGGCGATATGGTGGTCGTCCCACTCGGTGTGGAGTTTGTGGCGCAGCGCTTCTTCGTAGGTGAGCAATTGCGTGCCGGCGCGGTTTTCGAACTGCTCGCGCATTTCCGCCTGCTCCTTGCGGTTCTGCGCGTCGAGCGCCTGGCGCGTCTCGGGCTTCATCAACGCGCCCACCACCGGCACGGCGCGCGAGGCGTCGATCACGTGAATGGTTTCATGCTTGTACGACGGCGCGATCTTCACCGCCGTGTGGCGCTTGCTCGTGGTCGCGCCGCCGATGAGCAACGGAATATTCAGACCGCGCCGGGTCATCTCGCTGGCGACATGGGTCATTTCATCCAACGACGGCGTGATCAAGCCGCTCAGACCGATGATGTCGGCCTTCTCCTCGATCGCGGTGTCGATGATTTTTTCCGCCGGCACCATGACGCCGAGATCGACGACATCGTAGTTGTTGCAGCTCAGCACGACGCCGACGATGTTCTTGCCGATGTCGTGAACATCGCCTTTGACCGTGGCGAACACCAGCTTGGTGCGCTTGGAGGTATCCTGGGCTCGCAGCTTTTCCGCTTCCAGGTAAGGCGTCAAATAGGCTACGGCTTTTTTCATCACCCGCGCGCTCTTGACCACCTGGGGCAAGAACATTTTGCCGGAGCCGAACAGATCGCCGACCACGTTCATGCCGTCCATCAGCGGTCCTTCGATGACATGGAGCGGCTTGCCGTACTTTTGCCGGGCTTCTTCGACATCTTGATCGATGAAATCCGTCAGTCCCTTGACCAGCGCGTGGGACAAGCGCTCTTCCACCGTGCCGTCGCGCCAGGAGTCGTCTTTGACCGCGACCTTGCCCTTTTCTTTAACCGTATCGGCGAACGTGACCAAACGTTCGGTGCTGTCAGCGCGCCGGTTGAGCAGGACATCTTCGACCAGTTCGAGCAGGTCGGCGGGAATCTCTTCGTAGACGCTGAGCATGCCGGGATTGACGATGCCCATGTCCATGCCGGCCTTGATCGCGTGATAGAGAAACGCCGAGTGCATCGCCTCGCGCACCGGATTGTTGCCGCGAAACGAAAACGAAATGTTGCTCACACCGCCGGAGACCTTCGCCAGCGGCAAATTCTCTTTGATCCAGCGCGTCGCCTCGATGAAATTGACGGCGTAATTGTTGTGCTCCTCCATGCCGGTGGCGACGGTGAGAATATTCGGATCGAAAATAATGTCCTGGGGCGGGAATCCGACTTGCTCGGTGAGAATCTTGTAGGTGCGCGCGCACACTTCGATCTTGCGTTCGTAGGTGTCCGCCTGGCCGCGCTCGTCGAAGGCCATGACGATGACCGCCGCGCCGTAGCGGCGGATTAACTTCGCCTGGGCGATGAATTTCTCTTCGCCTTCTTTCAAGGCTGATCGAATTGACGATGCCTTTGCCTTGCAGGCAACGCAGCCCGGCTTCGATGACTTCCCACTTGGAGCTATCGACCATCACCGGCACTCGGGCGATGTCGGACTCGCCGGCGATCAGCCGCAAAAATTTCTCCATCGCCGCTTTCGAATCGAGCATGCCCTCGTCCATGTTGACATCGATAATCTGCGCGCCGCCTTCGACCTGCTGGCGCGCCACGCTCACCGCTTTTTCGAAATCGCCGGCGAGCACCAGCTTGGCGAACACCGGCGAGCCGGTGACGTTGGTGCGTTCGCCGATGTTGACGAAGTTCGACTCGGGCCGCACGGTCAAGCTTTCGAGGCCGCTCAAGCGCAGAATACGGTTCGACTTGCGGCAACGCCCGCGGCGCCAAGCCCGTTAACCGCTTCGGCGATCTTGCGAATATGCGCCGGCGTCGTGCCGCAACAGCCGCCGACGATGTTGAGCCAGCCGTTGTCGGCCCACTCGCGCAATTGCGGCGCCAGCGACTCGGGAGTTTCGGGAAAACCGGTGGGCAACAGCGGATCGGGCAACCCGGCATTGGGATAGGTGCTGATATAGATCGGCGCGATCTGCGCCAGCTCTTCGATCAGCGGGCGCATTTCCTTCGGGCCCGAGCGCGCAGTTCATGCCGACGCTGAGCAGCGGCACATGGGAAATTGAATTCCAAAATCCTTCGACGGTCTGGCCGGTGACGCCGCGGTTGCTGCCGGGTTGGATGAAGGTCACCGACGCCATCAACGGTAAAGAAATCTGTCGATCGTCGAAAAGCTTGGCGATGGCGAAGAAGGCCGCTTTGGAATTCAGCGTATCGAAAATGGTTTCGACCAGCAGAATATCGGCGCCGCCGTCGACCAAACCGCGCGCTTGCTCGTAATAGGCGTCCACCAGTTCTTCAAAGGTCACACCGCGGGTCGACGCGCTGTTGACGTCCGTCGAGATCGAACAGGTGCGATTGGTCGGCCCCATGGCGCCGGCGACGAAACAACGACGCTCCGGATATTTCGCCATGACCCGCTCGGCGGCTTTTTTCGCCGCTTGCGCGCCGGCGACGTTGATTTCGTAGACCACGGACTCCAACTGGTAGTCCATCATCGAGATCGAAGTCGAATTGAAAGTGTTGGTCTCGACGATATCGGCGCCGGCTTCGAGGTACTCGGCGTGGATGTCGGCGATCAAGTCCGCTTGGGTCAAACACAGAAGATCGTTGCACCCCTTGAGATCTTTGCGATGTTCGGCAAAGCGCTCACCACGAAAGGCCTTCTCGTCAAGTTTACGCGCCTGAATCATGGTTCCCATGGCGCCGTCGAGAATGACGATTCTTTCGGATAACAGTTGACGTAACACTTTCTCGGTTGCATTCATCAATTGATTTTCCTGTTTCGACTAGAAGCAGTTTTGCTTGGCAGGACCGCCCTGGCCACGAAAATCTCCACCGGCCGGTTGCCGTTGCGGGCGATTTTCTCGCCGGCAAAAGAACCGGTCAGATCGTAATCCAGCGACGGCGCCCCGGCGGCGCGAAACCAACCCTCAATGGAACCGCGATCGAAGCCGAGCCACTGGTGCGCCATTTGCTCGCGCATCCAATCCTGTTTGTGTTCGACCAAATCGACGAGAATCACCGAGCCGCCGGGCCGGACGACGCGGCATAGACCGGCAATCGCCCGCGCCGGATCGGGCAGAAAATGCAGCACCATCACGCAGAACGCAGCATCGAGACTGTGCGACTCTAACGGCAGCTTGAGCACGTCGCCCTGGCGAAACTCGACGTTGGCCAACTCGCGTTCTTTGGCGATGGCGCGCGCGCGCCGCAGCATTTCGCCGGAGAGATCGACACCGATGACTTTGCGCGCGAAACGGGCCAGCTCGAAGGTCAAGCTGCCGGTGCCGCAACCGATATCGGCCAACGTAAGGTTGCGCGGCAGCAGTTTCTCGATCGCCAGCGAGGTTACGCGGTCGTCGAAGTAACTCTGCGAATGCGCTCCCAGTCGCCGGCCACCGATTCGAAATAATTTTGCGAACGGTGCAGGCGGCGGCGGCGGCATTCTTCCAAGCGCGCCCGATCTTTTTTGACCTCGGGGATTTCACCGAGCTTGGTTTGGAGAGACTTGAACAGTTCGCGCGCCGGCTCCGGCATGTCGGCGCGGACCGAGAAGTAAACACTGGTGCCTTCCTTGCGATCCCGCACGAAGCCCGCTTCGCGCAGCATCGCCAAGTTGCGCGACACCGACGACTGCATCGATGCTACTACCTCTTGCACCTCGCCGACGGTCAACTCTTCCTCGGCAACCGCCGCGAGCACGCGCAAGCGCAAGGGATCGGCCAAGGTTTTGAGTGTGCGTACGAAATCCATAGGCTCAGTGCAACATCTATCATTATATGCGAATATTGTGATGATGACAACAACGCGTCCGGATCGGCGCTGGAGCCGAGGACAGGTCATCGATGGGCGTCGTGTCGCGGATCCATTAACCCGATCAGTCCGCGCCAAATTCCTACCGCGACAACGGGCATTATCTTATACTTTCTCCGGGGCAGGTAGAAAAAACGCACAACGCGAGCGCGCAAAAGGGCGGTCGCGCCAAGGCAAGCAATTACGACGGCGTGTAGGCGAGTTGGGTAGCGACCATGAAGTGAAACGGCGTGAGCAGGCGGTCGTGACGGCGCGGCTGCGCGGCGGTCAGCAGCAGCGCCGTCGAAGAGTTCGATCACTTGATGAATCGCTTCGATGGTGGAGTAGCACTCCGGCCGCGGTTCGCGGCGAAAGCCATAGGCCGATGGCGTTGGCGGTGCGAAACAGATCGTCGGCAGTTGCCGCAGATTGTCACTCAGGCGCATCATCTTGCGCACGCTCTTCCAAGTCCCGTCCAAAACGAATACCACCAGCGCGCGCGAGGCCGCGGCCAGCTGCTCGGCGCTCGGTCACCGTCAGCTTCGACAGATTGACCGCCTGGCGGCTCGGGAAAAGCAGCATGGGCGCGTTGCCGGGATCGGCGATCTCGCGATTGACCTGAGGATGTTGGGAGAAATCCACACCCTCGAACCAGAGCGAATTGGCCGAGCCCGAGATGCGCCATCCGGCCGGTGCCAAGCCGGTGCTTGGCCTCGCGCGGCTGGCTGAGAATCACAAAGCGCGGCACCGAGTCGAACGGTTCGATGAGCGCACAGTAGCAGCCCACGCCGGGCCGCCGGCAACGCGCGCACCAGGCACGGAACTGCGCCGCATCGGTCAATCCGATTCAGTTCTATGCTCGAGCTGTCTGAGCCGCAATTGTTTATTCAATCCTCTGGGCGAAAATGCGCGGCGCGAAACGCCGCCGCCCCGCCATCGGCAAATTTCCCTTCGCGATAGAACAATACGCGAAAGTCGCCAAAGCATTCGAGCAACTCGTTATGTCGTAACAGGTAGTCGGGATTCTTCGGATGCCCGACCGCGGCTTGGTCGATGAGATAGGTCTCGAAGATCACATGACCGCCGGGCTTCACCGCCTGCCGCATTGGCCGGAATAGCGAGCGCTGAAGATAGTTGAAGTTGATAATCAGATCGAAATCGCCAGCAGCAGGCGCGAGCTCGCTCGCTTCCAAGTCGCAGAGATGCCAGTCGATGAGCAGATCTTGCTGCCGCGCCCGCTGCCGGCCTTCCGCTAAAGCGACGGCGGAAATATCCAGCGCCGTCACGGCGAAGCCGCGCTGCGCTAGATAGATCGCGTTACGTCCCTTGCCGCAGGCGATGTCCAACGCCGTCCCGCCAAGCGCCAGGCCAAGCGTCGCTTTCAAGAATCTCGCGGAGAAAAGCCGATGGCTGTTCAGTACCCAGTGACTTCAGATGCTGGTGGTCCCAGCGCATGCGGTCGTCGGTGGACATAACTGTTCAGCTCGAAACTAGTACACCGCTCGCGCCAGAGTCAGGACATACACTTCTTTGGCGCCGCCTTGTTTCAACGTGCGGCTGCATTCGTTGACGGTCGCTCCCGAGGTGTAAACATCGTCAATCAGCAAGATGCGCTTGTCTTTGACCGGTCGCTCGGCGTTGAGCGCGAACGCGCCGCGCACGTTGCGCCGCCGCTCTTCCTCCGGCAGCTGAGTCTGCGCCGCGGTTTCACGGCGGCGCGTGCAATAGGAACAGGTCCAACTGAATATTGTAAGCGCGGCCGACCTCGCGGCCCAAGAGCACCGATTGATTGAAGCCGCGCCAGCGCAGTCTTTTCGGATAGAGCGGCACCGGCACGATCACGTCGGCGTTCACCGCCGCGAGAAATTCTCGGCAGCCGTGCGCCATCAATCGGCCCAGCGGTTTGCCGAGCGAGACCTTGCGGCTGTATTTGAACTTTTGCACGACTTGGCGCAGCGGATGCTCCTCTTCGCGCGGGTAGCAAGCCCAGGCGCGCGCCGCGACGAACTGCGGCGGCCGTTCTAAACAGACGCCGCAAGCATGATCGTCGCCGCTGCCGTCGGGATAGGGCCGGCCGCAAATATTGCACAGCGGATGGCCGACCAGCTGAATATGCTGCTCGGCAGAGCGAACAGAAATACTCCGCATCGCGGCCGACGATTCTGCCGCGGCAGGCCCGGCAGCGCGGCGGATAAAGCCAATCGAGCAGCCAATCGACGCGCTCCGGCAATCTTGCAATAGCGGAAAGCTCCATGGCGAAAGTGAGCTTAGCAAACCGGAGCGGCAAGTAGCAAAGCTGAAATGAAAGGCCTAAGACTCGACGATTAGAGAATGACCGGTCATCTCCGCCGGCTGCGGCAAACCCAGCAGTTGCATCACCGTCGGCGCGACATCGATGGCGGTGCCTGGATTGAGCCGGCAGCGGCGATGCGCTTCGTCGATCAGAATCACCGGCACCAGATTGATCGTGTGCGCCGTGTGCGGCATGCCGGTGTCGTAGTCGATCAGCTGCTCGATGTTGCCATGATCGGCGGTGATGATGATTTTGCCCTGCTTCGCCAAGCGTCGCGTCCACCACTTTGCCCAGACACTCGTCGATGACTTCCACCGCTTTGACCGAGGCTTCGAAGTTTCCCGTATGGCCGACCATGTCGGCGTTGGCGTAGTTGGCGATCACCAGCCCGACATCGGTTTCGCGCAAGTGTTTCACCAGCGCCTCGGTCACCGGCCGCGCGCTCATCTCCGGCTTCAAATCGTAGGTCGCCACGTCTTTCGGCGAAGGAATGAGAATCCGCTCTTCGCCGGGGAATTTGCTTTCCTCGCCGCCGTTGAAGAAGTACGTCACATGGGCGTACTTTTCCGTCTCGGCGATGCGCAACTGCTTGACCCCCGCCTGGCTGGCGACTTCACCCAAGATCTTTCTAATCTCGCGCGGCTGGTAAGCCACCGGATGCTTAAAGGTTTCGTCATACTGGGTCATGGTCGTGTAGCTCGCCAGATCGATGCGCCGCGGGCGCGGAAAGTCGGTGAACTCCGGCATCGGTCAAGGCGCGCGTCAGCTCGCGCGCCCGGTCGGCGCGGAAGTTGAAAAAAATCACGCCGTCGCCGTCGCGGATCAGTCCATCCGGCACAACGCCGTCGATGGTCGTCGGCAGGAGAAATTCATCGGTGATCTTAGCCTGATAGCTCGCGCGAATCGCCTCGAGCGCGGATGGCGCGCGGTTGCCGATGCCTTCGGTCAGACAAACATAGGCTTTCTCGACGCGCTCCCAGCGCTTGTCGCGGTCCATGGCGTAATAGCGCCCGCTCACCGTGGCAATTTTGACGTTGGGGAAGTTTTTCAGTTTCTCGTTCAAGTCGAGCATGAACTGCTCGGCGCTGTTGGGCGGGGTATCGCGGCCATCGAGAAACAGGTGCAGATAGACCTGAGCCGAGCCGTTCGCGCTTGGCCATCTCGAGGATCGCTTCCATGTGGCGCTGGTGGCTATGCACGCCGCCGTCGCCCAATAGCCCCATCAAATGCAGCCGGTCGCTCTTCGCCTTGGTCTTACGCAGCGCGTCGAGCAGCACGCGATTGCGATAGAAACTCGCCTTCGTCGATGTCTTTGTGGATCAAGGTCAAATCCTGGTAAACAACGCGCCCCGCACCGAGAATCATATGGCCCACTTCCGAGTTGCCCATCTGACCTGCCGGCAGGCCGACATCGACACCGGACATGGACAGACGCGAGTTGGGATAGTCGCGCAGCAAGGCATCGAGATTGGGCGTGGTCGCGTTGGCGATGGCGTTGAAGTCTTTGCGCGGATTGATGCCGAAGCCGTCGAGAATGACCAAAACCACCGGCTGGATTGGCTCACGAGAGATTCCTTTCGAGTCGACGGCGAACCGAAGAGCGAGTAAAATTTGTTCGGTTTTTGCGTCGAACATGTTGCGTTCAATTTGTTTTTGCACCACGAAGAGCACGAAAGACGCGAAGGGTTCGGAAATGAATACTCCGAACTTCGTGATCTTCGTGTCCTTCGTGGTGAAGCATCTTCACAGTAAACCCAGTAGAACCGTTTTAATAGTCAGCCAGGCTAGTTGGACAGTTGCGCGTCGCTGGCGCGCTGTTGCGCGATCAGTTTGGCGTAGCTGGCCGGCAGCTTCGCCTGCGGCGCGTGGCTCCATAAGCCGTCGAGATCGTAGAACTGGCGCATCGGCTCGTAGAAGATGTGGACAATCACATCGGAAAAATCCATCAACACCCAATGGCCGCGCTGCGTGCCTTCGACGGCATACGGCCGCACGCCGGCGCTCGCCGCCTCTTGTTGCAAACCTTGGGCGATGCTCTGCACCTGGCGGTCGGAGCGACCCGAGCAAAGGATGAAGTATTCGGCGATCGAAGTGTGCGCATGGACGTCGAGCACGACCAGGTCGCCAGCTTTCTTATCCAGCGCCGCCCGCGTCAGCAACAGCGCTTTGTCCCAGGCACTCAAAGCTTTGACTTTCACGAACTCTCCCTGCGGTCGCCGTATAGCCGGCGCCGTTTGATATAGTTCTTCACCGCTGACGGGTAACAAATAACGTATGGACTTTCCTTTGCGCACGAGCGCGCGAATTTCTGAAGCTGAGATGGCGATATCGGTGAGCTCGATAAAATGCACTCGGGTGCCGCTCTGATGACGGTAGTTGCGTCTTTTAGAATCATAACAAAACAGTTTTCTCACGGCAACGCCGGCGCCCTTGAGCGGATCGTTCTCCTTGCTGCCCGGTCGCGACGTGACGATGAAGTTGCACAAAGGAAAAATCTCTTTGAAATCCTTCCAAGTACCGATCTCGATGAATGCGTCCAAGCCGATGATGAAGTAAAGCGAATCGCGCTTGGTGAGCTGGCCGGCAAATTCACGAATCGTGTCGACGGAATAGGACAATCCGGGGCGGTCTAACTCCACCGTCGACACCGCGAAGCGCGGATTGCGCGCCACCGCCAGGCGGACCATGCGCAGGCGGTCCTGGGCCGGCGTCGTGGTCTTGCCGCGTTTGTGCGGCGGTATCGAGGCGGGGATGAAGTAAACTCGGTCGAGACCATAGGTCTCGCTCACCTCTTCCGCGCTGCGCAGATGGCCCCAATGGATCGGATCGAAGGTGCCGCCGAACAGGCCGACTTTCATTAGAAGAGGCGACAACCTTTCGGGGTCTGACGAAGATGGTCACTCACACGACCGATATCAGCCAGGACGAAGCTAAAATCGTTTCGCTCCGCGGGGCCGCTTTCGCGTTTCGGGTTTCGCGTAACTCGAAACTCGGAACTCGGAACTCGAAACTCCGTGGCGGCGGGTGGTTTTCCTGGCGGGGCGATTTCATTCGCGAATCTGCCCATCGCCAAAGACGATAAACTTGGTCGTCGTCAGCTCTTCCAGCCCCATGGGTCCGAAGGCGTGAATCTTGCTCGTGCTGATGCCGATCTCCGCGCCAAGGCCCAATTCGCCGCCATCGTTGAAACGCGTCGACGCATTGACCATCACGGCGGAGGAGTTTACTCGATCGATGAACTCGCGGGATTTTTGATAGTTGTTGGTAATAATGCTCTCGGTATGTTCCGAGCCGTACCGTTCGATATGATCGATCGCCTCGTCCATATCTTTGACTACGCGCACCGAAACGATCAATTCGAGATACTCGGTGACCCAGTCTGTCTGCGGTGGCTTGCTTGATGCCCGGCACCAGCGCGCGGGTCTTGTCGCAGCCGCGCACCTCGACCTTGGCCGCTCGATACTTCTCGATCATCGCCGGCAAGAATTGCGCCGCGACTGCTTCGTGAACCAACAGAGTCTCCATGGCGTTGCACACCGACGGCCGCTGCACCTTGGCGTTGAAACAGATCCGCTCGGCCATCTGCCAACGACGCATCGCTGTCGACGTAGACATGGCAGATGCCTTTGTAGTGTTTGATCACCGGGATCTTCGAATTGGCCACCACGGCGCGGATCAGATCCTCGCCGCCGCGCGGAATAATCAGATCGATATACTCTTCCAATTGCAGCAGCTCGTTGACCAGTGCGTGATCTTTAACCTGGACGACTTGAACCGCGTCCGGCGGCACGCGCGTCTCGGCGCAGGCTTCGCGCAGCACCGCGCCGATCGCTTGATTGGAATGATGCGCTTCACTGCCGCCGCGCAGAATCACCGCGTTGCCGGACTTGAGACAGAGCGCCGCGGCATCGGCGGTGACGTTGGGGCGGGCTTCGTAGATCATGCCGATGACGCCCAGCGGTATGCGCATGCGCCCCACTTGCAAGCCGTTGGGCCGGCGCCACATCTTGACCACTTCGCGCACCGGGTCGGGCAGCGCCGCGACATCGCGCAGCCCCTGCGCCATCGCCCGCACCCGGCCCGGGTCGAGCGCGATGCGGTCGAGCATGGCGCTCGCCACGCCCTTCGCCTTGGCGAATTCGAGATCTTTCTGGTTCTCTGCGATCAAGAAGTCGCTCCGGGCTTCAAGCTTCTCGGCCATCAGCAACAAGGCGCGATTCTTCTCTGCCGAAGACAATGGCGCCAACTGGCGCGCGGCGATTTTGGCTTGTTGGGCCAAGCGAAGAGCTTGTTGTTTTAGCGCTGTGTCCGGCATGGCAGTTTCACAATATCACAAGATCGTCGCGGTGGATGACCTCGTCTTGGGCTTTATAACCCAAAACTTTTTCAATCTTGCTTGTATGCAATCCTTTGATCCGATTCAACTCCGATTCGCCGTAGTTGACCAGACCGCGGGCGAATTCCTTGCCCTGAAAATCGATGCGGACGCAGTCGCCGACACCGAAGGATCCTTCGACCTTTTCGACGCCGGCGGGCAGCAGGCTCTTGCCCTTGCCAGCCACCGCCTGATAGGCGCCTTCGTTGACAACGATGGTTCCCGCCGGCTTGAGATTGAAGCCGATCCAGTGCTTCTTGCGGCGCAAATGCTTCTCGTCGGGCAGAATCAATGTGCCGATTTGTTGTTTGGCGTCGAACACTTTCTCGAGCACGCCGCTTTGCATGCCGCTGGCGATGATCGTCGGAATGCCCGCCGCGGCAGCCTCTTCGGCGGCGGCAAGTTTGCTGGCAATGCCGCCGGTGCCGGCCGCGCTCACACTCGCGCCGCCGATCGCCTGGCGCAAGCCGCGCGCCTCGCCAATCAGGGGAATCAGTTGGGCATCGTCATGCGACCCGCGGATCCTTGTCGTAGACACCCTCGACATCGCTCAAGATCACCAGCAAATCGGCTTCGAGAAGCGTCGCTACCAAGGCCGATAGATGATCGTTGTCGCCGAACTTCATCTCCTCGACGGCCACGGTGTCATTCTCGTTGACGATCGGAATGATCGACGACTCCGAGCAGCATCTGAAAAGTATGTTTAGCGTTAATATAACGTTGGCGATTGGCGAGATCGTCGGCGGTCAGCAAAACCTGGGCGACGTTTTTGTCGAACTTGGCAAACGTCCGCTCATAAAGCGCCATCAATTTGATTTGTCCCACCGCGGCGAGCGCCTGTTTCTCGGGAATCGTTTTCGGCCGCTCTTTCCAGCCCAGCTGTGTCATCCCCGCCGCCACCGCGCCCGAACTGACGACCACGACTTGGCGCTTGCCGCTCGTGCAGTTCGGCCAGCTGGCGCACCAAGCCGCGCAGGCGCCCCTCCTCGATGCCGTCTTTGGAAGACAGGATCTGACTGCCGATCTTCACCACCACGCGGCGCGCCCGCGTTAAGATCGGCTTCTTATGCTCCAGCTGCGTCACTGTCGGTCTGCGTCCTGTTGCCTCACTTCGTCGAGTTTGCGGCCGATGGCATAGACCAGCGCCTGCACGCCCTCGGTGGTCGCCGCCGAGATCACATGCAACGGGCGATAGGCTTTGGGCAATTTCTTGCCGAGTAACTTGGCCAACTCCCGGCCCTCGGGCAAATCGATTTTGTTGGCGACGACGATTTGCGGCTTGTCGATCAATTCCGGATCGAAAAGCTCCATCTCGCGGTTGATCGCCCGCCATTCGGCTAACGGATCTTTCTCGTCGAGCTGCGAGGCGTCGAGCACATGAACCAGCACCCGCGTGCGCAGGATATGACGAAGAAACTTATCGCCCAGGCCATGGCCCTGGTGCGCCCCTTCGATGAGGCCGGGAATATCCGCCGCGACAAAACTCTTGCCTGCGCCGTAACTGACCACACCCAGATTGGGTACCAGTGTAGTGAACGGATAGTCGGCGATCTTCGGCCGCACCGCCGAGATCACCGAGATCAGCGTCGACTTGCCGGCATTGGGCAGGCCGATGATGCCGACATCGGCGAGCAAGCGAAGCTCGACCTCCAGGTCGCGCTCGACACCCGGTTCGCCCGGTTGACAGAAACGCGGACTGCGATTGGTCGATGATGCGAAGTGCGCGTTACCCTTGCCGCCGCGCCCGCCGGCGGCGATCACCGCCCGCTCACCTGGAGTTTTCAAGTCCGCCAGCAGCTCGCCGCTGACGACATCGCGGATCAACGTCCCCACCGGAACTTTGATAATGCAATCGTCGCCGCGCCGGCCGTCGCAGTCGGCGTCGCCGCCGCGCTTGCCGGGATTCGCTTTCCATTCTTTCCGATAGCGTAAGTCGAGCAATGTCGACAGCTGCGGGTCCGCAATGGCGACCACGTCGCCGCCATGACCGCCGTTACCGCCATCTGCCGGGCCTCGACGGACAAACTTAGCCCGGTAAAAACTCACGGCCCCCGGCCCGCCGTCACCGGCGATCGCGCGGATCTTAGTCTCATCGATAAATTTCATAACAAGCGGACTTCAGTAAACAGTTATCACTCGTCAGTATGATCAGAGCATGACCGAAAAAACCTCGATCCGCCAGCTAAGCCCGGACAACTACTAACTGATAGCTGGCAGCCTTTCCCATCTTCGCCATCTTCCAGACAAAAAAAAAGCCCCGAAAGGGGGCTTCTTTCATAGGAGTCCAATGAGAAAATTACTGAGCCGGGACAACTTCGACTTTCTTGCGGGTCTTATCGTAGCGGCCATATTTGACCACGCCGTCGACGAGCGAGAAGAGAGTATAGTCGCGCCCCATGCCGACGTTGGTGCCGGGATGAATCTTGGTGCCCAACTGGCGCACTAGAATATTGCCCGCGCGCACAGTCTGGCCGCCGTACACTTTGACGCCCCGTCGCTGCCCATTACTATCGCGCCCGTTGCGCGAACTGCCGCCTGCTTTTTTATGTGCCATATCTGCTCCCGAGCTATGCTTCGATGGAGGTGATTTTTAGCGCCGTCTGATACTGCCGATGACCCTGCTGCCGGCTGTAGCCTTTGCGCCGTTTCTTTTTGAAAACGATGATCTTCTTGGCGCGCCCCTGTTCGACGATTTCGCCGGTGACCGTGGCGTTGGCCACCAAGGGAGTGCCGATTTTTACGTCATCGTCATTGCCGACAAACAAGACATCCGCCAGGGTGATTTTCTCGCCCACTTCGAGCGTCGAGCTTCTCGATCTTGACGACATCGCCTTCAGAGACGCGGTATTGCTTACCGCCGGTTCTAATTACTGCATATTTCATAGGAATTTACCGAAACGTAAGAAGTAAAGGAAAAATCGCCCAAAGTCAACCAAACCAAGCACTTGGAGAACAACTCGATGCATACGTCGGCGCGCCTCTTGCCAAAACGATTACCAATTCTTACTTTATACGACAATACCGGGTACGCTATCAATTGACATCGACGACGCCAATCAGGAGAAACATCATGCGCACAATGACTTTCCAGTCCAGATCGCTAGCCGCTCTCAGTTTTGTCGCCCTCCTGGCGGTTTCCGGCTGCGGCTATAACGATCTCCAGGGGCTTGATGAGGAAGTCAAAGGCGCCTGGGCCGAAGTTCAGAACCAGTACCAGCGGCGCGCCGACTTAGTCCCGAATCTCGTCGCCACAGTAAAGGGCGCGGCTAATTTCGAACAGGAAACATTGCAGAAAGTCATCGAAGCTCGTAGCGCCGCGACCTCGATCAAACTTGACGCGCAAGCGCTCAGCGACCCGGCGATGTTCAAGAAGTTCGAAGAAGCCCAACGCAATCTCTCCGGCTCGCTATCGAGGTTATTGGTCGTCGCCGAGCAATATCCCGATTTAAAAGCCAATCAAAACTTCCGCGATCTCCAAGCCCAGCTCGAAGGCACGGAAAACCGCGTCGCCGTCGCCCGCGGCCGTTACAGCAAGTCGGTTGTCGAATTCAACAAGAAGGTTCGCTTCTTCCCGACGAGTTTAACCGCGCAATATCTGCTCGGCATGAAAGTGCGCGAAAACTTCAGCGCCGACGAAGCCGCGCAGAAACCACCGCAGGTGAAGTTTTAGCCGGCGCGTTACGAACAAGCGCTAAAGGTCCTCACCCTGAACGCCATCCAGAGATTGACTCCCCAAAGGCGATACGGCGCTCAGATGCAGCCGTATCGCCCGGTATTGTTAATTATCTTCCTGCTGCTGTTTTCTGCTGTTGCCGTCGCGCTCGATGTGCCGCAGCTGCGCGGCCGCGTCAACGACTACGCCAACGTGCTGCAGTCGAGTCAAGCCCAGGCACTTGAGGCCCAGCTCGCCCAGCTCGAACGCGATACCGGTCACCAGGTCGTGGTCCTAACGATACCGACACTGGACGGCGAAGATATCGAAGGCTTCAGCATTCGCGTTGCTGAGAACTGGAAGATCGGCAAAAAGGGTTACGACAACGGCGCCATTCTGGTAGTCGCGGTCAAAGATCGACGGCTTCGCCTAGAAGTAGGCTACGGTCTCGAAGGCGTCTTACCCGACGCCATCGCGAAACGAGTCATCGCAGACTATATCGTGCCGCACTTCCGCCAACAGGATTACGCCGGCGGCATTATCGCCGGCATCGACGCAGTCCAGAAAGTCATCAGAAAAGAACCCCTGCCGGAATCGGCGCGCAAAAAAACTCAGAGCCGTGGCTGGAACATGAATTCCCCGATCATGATCGCCATCACCCTCGCGGTCCTCGGCTTAATGGGCTTCGCCTCCACGGGCGATCGCCGGCGCAACAGCATGTGGGGCACCCGTGGCCGGCGTGGCGGGCCGATGATCTTTGGCGGTCCCAGCGGTTGGGGCGGCGGTGGGTTTGGCGGAGGTGGGGCGGTGGTTTTAGCGGCGGCGGAGGAGGGTTCGGTGGCGGCGGCTCGTCCGGTAGTTGGTAGCTATGAAAGCTGAAACATTCTTCACCGACCAAGAAAAGGAACGCATCCGCCAGGCGGTCGTCGCCGCCGAGTCGAAAACCGCCGGTGAGATCGTGCCGATGATCGTCACGTCGGCGGCGCGCTATACAGAGATCGAACTGCTCGGCCTAGTCGCCGGGCTCTTCGCCGGCATGTTAGTGGAATGGTTTTGGAGCGATCCGTGGGGATCGCCGTACTTTCAACTCTGGCCGGTCATCGGCGCCTTGGCCGGTTTCCTCGTCTGCCGGCTCCCAGCGGTGAAACGAATTCTGGCGTCCAGAGGCCGTATCGGCGAGGCGGTTCATACTCTCGCGCTCGCGTCGTTTACCGATCAGGGCCTGCACCACACGCGCGATCACACGGGAATCTTGATCCTCATCGCGCTTTTGGAGCACCGCGTTGAAGTGCTTGCCGACCGTGGCATCAATGAAAAAGTCAGCCACGACACTTGGGATGAAATCGTCCACAGCATCACCGCCGGTATCAAATCCGGCCACGCCTGCGATGCCTACTGCAAAGCGATTGAGCGCTGCGGTGACATCCTCGCGACTCACTTTCCGCGCCAGACCGACGATAAGGATGAGTTGCCCAATCGCCTCGTCACCAAGTAGCGGACGACGCCATTTATCCAGCCCTTGATGGTCGCTGGCAGCATCGTCTAAGCCATCGACGACGAAGGGTTTTTGAAGAAGCTAAAGTAAGGGAGCGCGGCCTTTCCTGTCCGCGACTGATAATTGGCGGGTTAGAAAACCCGCGCTCCTTTGAAATGCCAAGGAGCCAGGTCAGCATCTTAGGATTGTAGGATCGAGTCAGAGCCCTAGAAGCCTCAGCCCGAATATTGAAGAGGCCTAGCCAATGCTACGAGGCCCAGCAAGCCGGATCTGGGCGAAGAGTTCCTCATTTGCCGTCGACGAAGTATCAAAGCCGTCGTGCGCAGAATTCGGCTTTCATTTCCGGAAATGCATCGCCCAGATCCCCGTTCGCGTCCCGATTGCTCGGAGCACCGACGAAGGGTCCGGCCAAACTTCCTACTTCCGCACCAACCGCACATCCACCGCCGCCACGCCGCCGCCCTGGGCGCGCACCATGATCGGGTTGATTTCCATGTCCGACAGATGAATTTCTGATGCGCCGCGAAAATTTCCGACAGGCCGACCATCGCCTGCACCAACGCATCGACATCGCGCGGGCCTTGGCCGCGCACGCCTTCGAAGACTTTGTAGCCGCGCAGTTCTTTCAACATCGCGCGCGCTTCCTTTTCGTCCACCGGCAGCAAGCGAATGGATACGTCTTTCAAGAACTTCGACGAAGATACCGCCAAGACCGACCATCAGGAACGGCCCATACTGCGGATCGGTGCGCGCGCCGATAAGCACTTCAGTGCCCTGGACCATTTCTTGGACGAGCAACTGCGCTTTGCCTGAAGTCTTGGCAAGCAGTTTCTGCCCTTCGGCTTGCACTTCATCGGCGCTCTTCAAACCGAGCACCACTGCGCCGGACTCGGTCTTATGCACGACATCTGCGGCGATCAATTTCAGCGCCACCGGAAAGCCGATCTCCTTCGCCCGCGCCGCTGCGTCGGCCGCTGAGTCCGCCAGCGATTGCTTCGGCAAGCCGATGCCTTTGCTCTGCAAAAGCTTATTCAACATCTCGCCGTCGAGCACAGCCGGATTGCCATTGGCCGCCGGCAACGGCGGCACACCGGCGTTCCTGCGCTCGCCGTACAGCCCCAATCCCGCCAGCGCGCGCAGCGTCGGTTTGATCGCCTGCAAGAAAGGCATGCCGGCTTCTTCCTGAAAGGCGCGGCTCTCGTCCGTGCAGCTGTAGGTGGAACGGCCGAACGCCAGCACCGGCTTGTCGGTCGCTTCGAGCACGCTTTTAAACAAGCCGGCGTTTCTCGTCTGGCCGCGCGGCAGTTCGCCGTGGATCGCCATGAGATCGACGCCGGGATCTTCGGCGTGCAGTTTGACGATGTTGATGAATCCCGCCTCGTCGCCGAAACCGGCGACGCCGCATTCAAGCGGATTCTCGACAGCCAATTCCGCCGGGATCAGCGGCCGCACCGCTTCTTTGGTTTTGTCGCTCAGCTGCGCCAGGTTGGTGTTCAAGTCGTCGCAATGATCGCAGATCAAGCCTTTCATACCGCCGGAGTTGACGACGATCGCCGCGCGGCTGCCCTTGGGAAAGCGTCCCAGCATGAACGCCAACGTGATTTCGGTCATGTCTTCCAGCGTCGGGCAACGAACGATGCCAAAACGCTTGCACATGGCGTCGAACACTTCGTCGGCGCCGGCGAGCGAACCGGTGTGCGAGATCGCCTGGCGCTTGCCCATCTCCGAGCGGCCGAGCTTGACGGCGAGAATCGGTTTGCCTTTTTGCAGCGCCTGTTCGCGCCACCGCCATGAACTCGTTGGGGCGGCGAATGCCTTCGACCATCAGCGTGATCACCTTGGTGTCGGGATCGTCGACCAAGAACGAAAGATAATCGACCAGATCGAGACTCACTTCGTTGCCGCTGGAAATCGCATAGGAGAATCCGATGCCGCGCTCGGTGGCGCCCTTGATCCAGTTGCCGAGCGAACCGCCGCTCTGAAAAATCAAACCCACCGGACCTTTCTTCAGCAGCGGCGTCGCGGTGGGAAACGTCCACAACCCTTCGCCGACGGAATAGGAACCCATGCAGTTAGGACCGCAGATCACCATGCCGGTCTTGTCGCACAGCTCGCGCATCTGCTGCGCCCGCTCTTTGCCCTTGTCATCATCGCCTTCGCCGAAACCGGCGGTGTAAATCGTCGCCGAGCGCGTGCCCAACTTCGCCGCCTCTTCGAGCACGCCGAGCACGGCGCGAGTGGGAATGAGGATCAGCAATTCGTCGGGAACTTCCGGGCAGGCCGCCAAGTTGGGATAACATTTGTCGCCATAAAGTTCTTGGTAATTGGGATTGATCAAATAAACGCCGCCAGGAAACTTCGCGCCTTTCAAATTGCGATAAATCCCCTGCGGCCACGCGCCCTTCTGCGACGCGCCGATGATCGCCACCGACTTCGCGCGCAATAAATTACCGACCGGTTTCGCGGTGAATGTAGCCATGTAATTTCCTTCTAAATTGAGATGGGATTGCTATGTCATAGACGCCGGGTGACTGCAAGAATCGGGGGAATTGGAGTGATGGAGTCGTGGAGTGTTGGAGTAATGGAAAGTCAGAAATCTGACAATCGCGAATCGATCACTCCCGCAGCGGCTGATGCGAAATTTTTCGCAGAAGTTATTTTGCGCCCTTTGCGTTCTTTGCGGCTATCTCAATCCGATTCCCCGAACACCTGCCAGCGTTGCGCCGGCAGCTCGACGGCCGCCTGCTGTCCGACGCTCACCTCCGTGTCGCCGGCGAGCTTGGCGAGCAGCGTCACGCCGTTCACTTCCACTTCCAAAAGCGATGCAGTCGCCGAGATAATTTTTACTGGTCACTTTGCCGACGGTGTTGGCGACAGCCGTCACTACGCGCTGCGGCAACTTGCGACATGCTCGGGCCGGATCGCCAAGGTCACGGCGGCACCGGCATTGATACCATTCGGCACCGCCACGGCGATCGCGCCCAACGGCGACGCCACTCGATCCTTCGCCGCCGACAGTGCCTTTGACGAAATTCATCTCGCCGACGAACTGCGCAACAAACAGACTTGCCGGCTTTTCGTAAACATCGTGCGGCGGGGCGATTTGAAGAATCTCGCCGGCGTTCATCACGCAGACGCGGTCGCCGAGACTCAAAGCTTCGGCCTGATCGTGGGTAACGTAGAGCGTGGTCACGCCGATCGACTTGGTGATTTTTCGCAATTCCACGCGCATCTGTTCGCGCAAGCGCGCGTCGAGATTGCTCAGCGGCTCATCCATCAAGAGAATCTTCGGCTCGGTCACCATGGCGCGCGCCATCGCGACGCGCTGCTGCTGGCCGCCGCTCAAATCCGTCGCCGGCCGCTCGCCGAGGCCGTCGAGCTGGACGCGCTTGAGCGCTTTCTCGACGCGATCGGCAACGTCTGTCTTGGAATGGCGCGTGCGCCCCTGGGTTAATGGAAAGGCGACATTTTGAAACACGTTCATGTGCGGCCAGATGGCGTAGGATTGAAACACCATGCCGAGTTCGCGCCGCTCGGTCGCGACAAAAACGCGCCGCGCCGGCGAATTGACCAGCTTGCCGGCGATCTCGATCTCGCCGCCGTCGGGCCGCTCCAACCCGGCGACGCAGCGCAAGGTCGTCGTCTTGCCGCAACCGCTCGGCCCGAGCAAAACACAAAACTCGCCCTCGGCGACTTCCAGGTCAATGGATCTCAGGGCATCGACGCGCCCTTGTTGCGCGTGGAAAGATTTTTGCAAAGCACGGATGCTAATCACTGGTCCTCACTGGCGTTCGGAATTACAAATTACAGATTCCAAATTCCAAATCCTTCGAACTACCGTCACGCCTTAAGTATCCCATCTGGAATCTGGAATATTGAATTTGGAATCGCGTAGCGCTCGCGCTATGATGGCGGCGCCGATCTCGCCGATGCGCGATAGTATCAAGCGCACTGCGCCGACGACGATTGCGGCGAAAAGAATCAAAATCACGCCCAGCGCGGCCACTTGCGGCACCCAGCCGCTGCCCCAAAACTGCCACACCACTGTGGAAATCACGACGTTATTGCGCGTGTAGAGCGTCAACGCCATGGTCACCTCGCGATACGACAACATGCCGATCCAGACCCAGCTGTTGAGCACGCCGGCGGCGATTAACGGCAGCACAATCTTCCACAAAACCCGTGGCGACGACGCGCCGGCGACTCGGCCCGCCTCTTCGAGCTCGCGATGGACTTGGATCATCACGCTATTGGTCGTGCGTGTGCCGTAAGCAACCCAATTGATGGTGTGCGCGACGATAATGATCAGGACCGTGCCATAGATCGGAAAGATGTCGCGATAGGCCAGGCCCAAGTAAGCCAGGCCCACCGCCATCAAAATTCCCGGCACGGCATGGGGAACGAATGCCAGGGTATCGAGCCAGCCGCGAAACGATACTTGCGTACGAATCACCACCCAGGAAACCAGCACGCTGAGAACCATCGTCAGCGTCGGCACCGCCAACATCAATATCAAAGTATTGATAAACGGCTGCAGGCCGACATGCTGAGGGATCTCCCAGTAGTGCTTCAGCGTCATGCTGGCAACTGCCTCTGCGCTCGGCAATTGCAGGTATGGCAAGACTGAGGCCCACAACAAAACGGCGAAGGGAACAAAAACTTCGATGCACAGATAAAAGAAAACAAAAGCGATCGCCGCCCATTTCCAGGATCCGAGGGCGATCTCCCGCGGGCGATAGCCTCTGCCCGTGATGACCGTATACTTCTTTCCTTGCTTGACCAGCCGGACGTACAGGTAGGCGAGCACCAGCCCGAGCAAGAGCATGATCGCGCCATACGCACCCGCCATGCCGTAATCCGGCAAGCCGGTGGACGGCGTCGTCGAGGTAAAAATGAGCGAGCTGAGAACGTGAATACGCGCCGGCATACCGATGATGGCCGGCACTTCAAAGACCGCAATGGCGGTCATAAACAAGTACACCATCACGCCGGCAATGGCCGGGAAAGTGATCGGAATATTGATTTTCAGAAACGTCCTGAGCTTGCCGACCCCCGAGGTGTACGCCGCTTCTTCCAACGAGGGGTCCATCGATCGATAGGCGGCGGCCAACATGAAGAACGCGCCGGGAACGAAAGATATGCCTTGGACGAAGGCCATGCCGGTTACGCTGTACAGATTAAACGGCGGCTCGCTTAGGGTAAAGAGTTGTTGCAGCCACTTGTTGATCAAGCCGATCCTCGGACTGAGCAGCAAGATCCACGCGATGGTGCGGAGAAAGACCGGGATGAGAATGCCGATCGTGAGCAAGACGTAAATGGTTTTTTTGAACGGTATGTCCGTCCGCATGAGAATCCACACGAGCGGCACCGTAATCAGCAGCGTGATCGATACGCTGGATACCGCGAAGTAAAAGGTGTTCAACAAAACCTCATAGGTTCGCGGTTCCAAGTAAACGGCAGAAAAATTTTCCAGCGTGAATGGAACAGTCTCGCCCGGAAAGCCGGTGCGAAGACTCATGAGAATGACCATCGACACCGGCAGCCCGATGAGCAGCAACAAAAACCCCGAAAGACCGGTGGCGAACACCGTGACACCCTGGGGCAGGAACCGGCTCCATCCTTCCCAGGGGGTCACGGTCGATTCGCTGCGGGATTCGACTTTCATAACTCTCCTTCCGGCGGGCGAGCGCGGCAGAGTTCTCAATCAAAGCCGAGGAGCTTGCCGATTTGGCGCGAAATTTTGTCCACCTTGTCGGCTTGGTCTTGTTTCATGTAAATCACCTGCTTGCCCTGGACGAATTTGTAAGCCGCGGTTCCAGGCACATAGGCGGAAGTATGACCGGTATACTTCAACCACGCCGGTTGAACTTCCGCGGAAGCCATAAAGGCCACCATAAGATGGCCGACGTTTGGGTGCGGCGCATTCTTTATCACTCCAACGTGATATTCAGGCGAGACCACCGGAGAAACCTTCTCGGCGAATGCCAACGGCGCGCCGGATTCTTTCGCTTCGTGCAGCTGGCTGTCTTGCAGGGTCGCCGACACCAGCACTTCGCCCAAGATCAATCGCTGGGCCATTTCTCCGGCACGGGTTAGAAGCGGCTTTTGCGCGACCAGTTTCTTGATGAAATCGAGGGTTTTTTCGTCACCCCAGGCGCCTGCGGCTAAACGCCCAAAGTGGTGCGTCGAGTTGATAACACCGAGCTTGCCCTTCCATTTCGGATCGAGCAGATCCTCCCATTTTTGCGGCACATCCTTAGCGGCAACCAGCTTGGTGTTATAGGTCGGCAAGGCAAACTGGTTGGCGACGGAAACGGTACCACTGTCATATTCGACCCGCTGCTTGTCGACGCCGAGGCTGGTGTAATCGAAGGTCTTGTGCAACTTTCGCAGCCACAGCGAGCCATGATGCGCGTCCGTGACGACCATGATGTCCCATTCCGGCGGTTGTCCGGACGCCGACAGGCCGACGACCTTCGCCGTATCCCGCGTCATGTTCCCGGAAGGTGTAAAGTTTACTTTGACGTTTAATCCGTACTTTTTGTTGAAGGCGGAAACGATCGCTTGGGCGCCCTCAGGACCGAGGGTGGAAGGGCCGTAAAACTCGATAGTGCCTTCCTTTTTGGCGCCCGCGACCAAGTCTTCCAGGGGGCCAGCCTGCGCGGCAGATCCCCACGGCAGCAGCGCCATAAACGCGATTAGACCAACTCTTAGAATTAGATTTTTCTTCATCTCTAGAACCTCCTTTGAAAACTTTCCACGAAGCCGAGTCGATACCGCCAAAACTGACTGCGCCACTCTGCCATTGTAAAATTCTAAGTCAACGGCATGGGTATTATTTATGATTGTCGCGCCAGCGTCTTAACTACAAACGGCATTATGTGCTGATTTCGCTAGATACCCTCATTTGGTTGCGTCCCGATAAAAACTCTCGTCATAATACCTCGCCAACTCTTGCCCCATCGGCGGCGTAAGCTTGAAAAGAACGCGCAGATCGAGGACGCACTTCAAGCCCGGCAGATGCAGCGCACCGCTTTTCGGTAGCTGCGCCAATTTGTGC
The DNA here is from genome assembly GCA_963847445.1 of uncultured delta proteobacterium. Classification (GTDB taxonomy): domain Bacteria; phylum Desulfobacterota; class Binatia; order UBA9968; family UBA9968; genus DP-20. The sequence goes on from CAWJZV010000004.1 coordinate 183,090, forward strand.
GCCGCCGCTTTTTCATCGAGCTTTTCTGCCGCGGCGACGATCGCCAGCACTTCCGCGCGATTGTTCACGTCGAGCGCGAAACGCAATGCGCGGTTCCAAGCGCTGAGAAATTTGACCAGCAACGGGCGATTCTCCGCAGCCCACTGGCGGCCGACGGCAAACACGCCGCCGGGATAATCCGGCAGCACCGCGCGATGATCGGCGAAGCGCACCATGCCCGCCGCCGCGGCTTTGGCATCCCAAGGCGCATTGAGCACGCCGGCGAAGGTTTCACATTTGATCATCGAATCGAGACGAAAACCGGTGGTGCCCTTGGCGATCAGCGAATAGTCGCCGCGCGCCATTTCCAAGCCGTGCGCCAACAGCACGCGGCGCAAGACCAAGGCAAAGGCGGTATCGACCGCGTCAACCGCCAACGCTTTGCCGCGCAGACCTTCCCAGTCCTTAATCTCCGGGCGAACGTAAATCGGCAACGTTCCACCTTCCGACACTCGCGCGATCGCGACAAACTCCGCCCCCTCGCGTCCCGACCAGCCGAGCACGTTGTCGAACGCCGTAGACACGATCTGCCATGAATTTTTTCCCAGACCGCGCATCTGATCGGTCGAGTTCGGCGTGACGATGACGTCGACATCGAGCCCGTCCGCGGCAAAGAACCCCTGCGCCCGTCCCACGGCAAGCGCGGCATCGACGTTAAAGACATTTATGAGTAATTGTTCAGACATGAGAGTTTCCGCTATTTTGCGCCCTTTGCGTTCCTTGCGGCCATTTTCCTCTGCTACGGTATCTTCGGCCCGGTGTACTCCAGCACGTACAGTCCGCCCTTGATTCGATCGGTCACATAAATCAAGCCCATCGGTATCGACGTAAAGATCGTTGAACATCGGTGCCTTTTGTCCTTCCGGCGCCGGCGGGATGAAGTAGCCGACTTCCTCCGGTCGATACTGATTGCGGATGTCGAACACGCGCAGGCCGGCGTTGTAGTAAGTGACGAAGATAATATTTTCACTCTGAAACGAGCCCGGCCGGTTCTCATGGACGTTATGCGGGCCGAAGCGCAGACCGCGGCTGCAGAAGTCGCCCTGCGGCACCGGGCAGGTGCTGACGATCACCGGATTTCTCTCCTCGCGAACATCGATCAGCCATACCCGCTTCTCGCCTTCCTGGCAGTCGTACTTCACCGACTCGTCGACGGCGACGACGAGCTTTCGTCCTGGCAGCGGCAAGGTCGTGTGCGCGTAACCGCCAAAGGGCGGGCTCCAGTCGATGTGACTGATCGTCTTCGGCTTGCTGATGTCGGAGATATCGAGGATCGCCATGCCGGCATCGACCAGCGCCACATAGGCACGGTCGCCGTGGGGAATCGCCCCATGGACATAGAAATGTTCGCCGGCGAACGGCGTCCAATCCGCCGGCGTCGATTCGCCTTCCTTGGTGCCGGGTATCCACCAGCGCCCAGCCTCTTTCGGATCGGTCGGATTGGAAATATCCGCGATCAAATACGCCCGCTCCTCAATGCCGGGCAGGTAGGCCCCGACATGGGCGTACTTGCCGTCGCTGAACCACATGCGATGCACGCCCTTGCCGGCCAGCTTCAACCGGCCGATCTCGCGCGGCTGGGTCGGATTCTCGATGCTGTAAACATTGATGCCCGCCTCGTTGGGCACGCTATCGGCAACCGACTTGTCGAAGTAGGGCCGTTCTTGATTCTGGATCAGAATGTCGCCGACGATCTGCACCTTATGGGAATGGGTATTCGCCGCGTGGGGCATCTGCGTGATCAAACGCGGCTCGGTGGGATCGGCGACGTCGAGAATGCTCAGCGCCATCGGCGAGGTGCCAAGGTGCGCCAGGTAAACATAGCGGCCATGCTTGACTAACTGCATGCCATCGCCGTGGCCATGCAAATCGTGATGGCCGATCACCCGCATATTAAAGCATTCGCTGTTGGCTTGGATCGCGTCAATTTCAGCGCGCATGACTTGCTCCTGTGCAACCACGTTGAGAGGCTGCGTCCATATAATGGAGCGCCTCATGGCTTGTCAATGTGCTTTCTCTCCGAGTGCGTTCACTCCTAGTAGCGAGGGCGTAGCCGAAAATGCTAAATACAGCCAACTTGCGGTTCCGTCTTAGGAGTCGACGATGAAGAAACTTTTCCTACTATTCGTCCTGTTCGGCCTAGCGCCGTTGGCCGGCGCCCAGACCAAACGCATCGCCGTCGCCTACAGCGCCGTCAGCGCCACCCAGTCGTCGTTCTTCGTCACCAAAGAGGCCGGCATTTTCGAAAAGCACGGTTTGTACGTCGATCCCGTCTACGTCGCCAGCGGAACGAAAGTGGCGCAAGCGGTCATCGCCGGCGAATTTCCCGTGGCGCTGGCCGGCGGCACCGTGGTCAACGCGACGCTCGCCGGCGGCGATATCGTCATCATCGGCGGTCTGGTCAACGTGCCGTCGTTCTACGTCTATGTCCATCCATCGGTCAAACGGCCGGAAGATTTGAAAGGCAAAGCCATCGGCATCACCACCTACGGCTCGTCCACCGATTTCTCCATCCGCTATTTAATAAAGAAATGGGGCATGGAGCCCGACCGCGATATCAAAGTTTTGCAAATGGGCGGCCAGCCGCAGATCGTCGCCGCCATGGTCGGCGGCAGCGTCCAAGGCGGCGTGCTGTCATCGCCGGCCAATTATCGAGCGGCCAAGGCCGGCTTTCAGCTGCTCACCGATTTCAAAAAAGTCGGCCTCGACTATCCCACAGTCAGTCTGGTGTCGACCAGGTCGTTTATCAAGAAAGATCCGCAGACCGTGCGCCGCTTCATGATGGCCTATAGCGAAGGCGTCGAGCGGCTCTACCGCGACAAAGAGTTCACCATGAAAGTCATCGGCAAGTACACCAAAACCGACGACCGCGAAGGTTTGGAATCGGCCTACGGCTTCGCGACGACGTTCATCGAACGGCCGCCGCATCTGCCCTACAAGGCGGTCGAGACGATTTTGGCGCAACTCGGTGAGAAGGATCCGAAAGCACGCGAAGCCAAGCCGGAAGATTTCATCGATCCGACCTTTTACAACGAGATGGAAAAATCCGGTTTCTTCAAAACCATCGCGCGCTGAAGCCGTAAAGAAGGAACCCGGCAACAAATAGTTTGCAACCAACCGCTTCATCCCGAGGACACGAAGAGCACGAAGTTCGGACTTGATTATTTTCCGAAACCTTCGTGTCCGGAGCCTGTCCTGAGCGCAGCCGAAGGATGCCTTCGTGGTGAGAATGGTGCTCCGTAAACCTGCAAGCTACACGTAAGATGAAAGCCATCGTCATCAGACAGTTCGGCGCTCCCGAAGTCATGCGCCTCGAGGATGTCGCCGAGCCCAAAGCCGCGCCCGGCGAAATCGTCATCAAAGTCCACTCGGTGTCGGTCAACCGCACCCTCGATTGCGTCGTGCGTGCCGGCAATTATCCGGTGACCATCGAGATGCCCCATGTCCTCGGCGTCGATCCGGCCGGGAGAAGTGGTCGAAGTCGGCAGCGGCGTCACCCACTTCAAAATCGGCGATCGCGTCGCAACGATTTCGATCATCCGCTGTGGCCAGTGCAAGCAATGCGCGCGCGGCCTCGAAGCCAATTGTCTCGCGAGCCAGCATATCGGTCTGCATCGCTGGGGCGGCTACGCCGAATATGTCGCCGTACCCGAGCGCAACGCCTTCAAGATCGCGGACAACTTGACCTACGCCGAAGGCACCGTCATCACCCGCCACTATCCGATGGCGTTCAACCTGCTCACCGGCAAGACTCAGGTCCAAGCCGGCGAATGGGTTTTGGTCATGGGCGCCACCGGCGCGCTCGGTAGTTGCTGCGTCCAGGTGGCGAAAATGTTCGGCGCCAGAGTGATCGCCGCCGCCGGCGCCGATGAGAGAGTCCAACTGGCGATGAAGAGCGGCGCAGACTTCGGCATCAACTATCGCTCTCGAGATCTCGCCAAAACGGTAATGCAGCTCACCGACGGCGACGGCGTCGACATCGTCTGCGAGAGCATCGCCGACCCGACCTTGTGGCCTGGCGCGTTCAATAGCCTCGCCATCGGCGGCCGCATGGTCACCGCCGGCGCCCACGGCGGCGGCAACGTGATGTTGGACGCCAAGCGCTTGTACCAGCGCCGCATCAGCATCCTCGGCGCCGCCGGCACCAATCCGCCTGACGTGGAGCAAGCCTTAGAAGCCGCTCACGCCGGCAAGATCAGAGCGATTCCCCACCGCAAAATGGCTTTAAGCCAAGCCCCTGAGGCGCACCGCATCGTTGAGAGCAATCAGATCATCGGCAAGATAATTCTGGAACCGGGGAATAATTAGGATTGCTCCCGCCAAGGCGCAACGACGCCAAGTTCGGAATCGTTGTCATTTCGACCGAAGGGAGAAATCTTTCCTAGATCCCTCACATTCGTTCGGGATGACGGGCATCGGCCCGTCACCGTTGCGCCTTTGCGGGAGATAAATCCGACTCCCCACTGCGTTTACAGCACGCAAGTCAACATGCTAAACACCAAGTAAAGCAATCGTAGGAGGAAACCATGGCCCAGATCGTTTCGATCATCGGTATCACGCACAATCCGTTCATGCCGCGCCTGTTCAAACAGCCGCAGCAGCCGCCCGGCGCCGCCAAAGTCAAAGAACGCATCGCCATGATGCGCCAGAAGCTTGCCGAGGCCAAAGTCGACGTGCTCGTGTGCATCGGCAACGATCATCTGCATCAATTTTTCATGGACAACATGCCGGCGTTCATGATCGGCAAGATGGAACAGTACGACGGCACGTTTTACGACGAGGAGCGCGAGTTCGGATTGCCGAAGTGCAAGCTCCAGGGCGACCTCGACGTCTCCGACGCCATCATGGAGGGCGCCTTCGACCGCGGCGTCGATTTTTCCTATTCGAACGAATTGACCATCGACCACTCGATCGTCGTGCCGATGATGTTCGTCCGCCCCGAGATGGATATCCCGATCGTGCCGATCTTGACCAACTGCATCGCCCCGCCGATGCCGCGAGCAAAACGCTACTTCGAGGTCGGCAAAGCGCTGCGCGCCGCCATCGACAGCCTGCCGACCAACAAGCGCATCGGCGTGCTCGTCAGCGGCCATCTATCCCTGGAAATCGGCGGCCCGAAAATGTTCGAGCCCAAACTCACCGATCCCAACTTCGACGCCAACGCGGTGGGCTGGATCGTCAACGGCAACATCGACGCCGCCACCGAAGCCTGCGCCCCTGACAAAATGATTGGCTACGGCAACATGACCACCGGTTATTTGAATTTCATCATGATGATGGGCCTCGCCAATCTGGCTAAGCCCTCCTACGCCGAAGGCTTGGATGCTGGATTTCCAGCGATCCCGTTTTTCAGTTGGGATGCATCGTAGCTCAGACTTCGCAAGCAAAGGAAATGCGGAGTCAACAACCCAGCCCCTAATCCTAGGTGCACGGAACAATTGCGCAGCGTAGTTCTGCCTCTCCCTCGAGTGCAGGACCCAGGGAGCAAGAAGGGAGGTTATTTCTGCAAATCGACAAAATTTCACAGCGGGTTTCCGGAAAATGCGTATCTCACGTTGAGGCACGCGAAGACGAACGGCTTGCCATTCATTTCGTGGATGGCTCTGTGCTCCTTATCAAGCGGCTGGGACAGGAACTCGCCATAGACTTTGAATCTCAAGACGGTGCCAACGAGTGCGCCGCTGCCCTTTCGCCGACCTCACGCCAACGCGAGTACCTCGAGTTCATCAAAAAGTATATGCTCCGATTTGGCATCTCTCCGGCGGAATCCGACATTCAGCGGCACTTTCTCGTGTCTGCGCCCTCCGTCAATTCGATGGTCCAGGCACTCGAGCGACATGGCTTTATCGTGCGGCAGCGCGGAATGCCGCGGTCGATACGTCTGGTTGACGCCACTGACTGCGCGGTCTGTGGCGGTATTCACCATTTGATGGCCGCGAACCCCGGAGGGATAACACGCCGATGAACCCGCCGGCACGATTCTCTCACACTACAACAGCGAAATGCATTGACACTACCTTATGGGAGTTGAATTGATCGCCATTGGCGCTTGGACATTGTTGAAGGCTTAGCGGATGAATAAAACCAAAAACTCGGCAACGCGGCGTAGCTCCAGAGCCGTCTCCGCGAGAACGAACAAGGGTGAGCACGGTGTTGGTGTTCCGCCACAACAGTCCGAGGAAGATGAAGAGCGACTGCCACCTGCAATCATCGAAGAGCTGAAACGTCGCCTTCGAGAGTCACGCGATCCCGTGCGCTATATGCTAGTCTCAGAATTTAGTCGACGATTTATCCTTTACTACAACGTTTCAAGTGATACCTATGTCATGAACGAACCGAGTGGCGGGACGCTTTTCAAACGCCGCGAGGCGGCAGAAAGTGTCAAGAAACTCCTCGGCAAAAGAATCTCGATCGTCAAGTACACGAAAAAGCATGGCAAGCTGAAACCTCTCTCGCAGTATCATAGTAGCTGGTCCTTCAAAGCAATAAGACCGCACTATGCTGAAAATCAGACTCATCGGTTCGGCCAAAGAAAGAGAGCGACGCATGATTGATCCGAAGAAGCAGGCAAGAATCGATGAGGTCAAAGCGCTACTGGCCGATTTCTCACAACAGCACCTGACGTCCGCGTCTGATGTCGCCGGTTACATCGAGAAACTGTGGGACCAGATTGGCAGGAAGCGAAGCTACGTCATCACCGGCGGAACTAAGGAGGTATGGGCGTCGGCTGTCGTGTATGTGATCGCCCGTCTGAACTTCCTTTTTGACAAAGCCAACCCAAAGTACCTTACCGCGGACACGATCTGCGACCATTTCGGCACGAAGAAAGGGACGGTGTCGACGCGCGCCGCGGAGATCGAGAAGGCGTGCCGGATACGTGTGGGGCATGAGGGGCTGTGCAGTCCCGAGATTTCCGACGATCTGACGTTTGTCCAGCTTTCAAACGGAATGGTGCTCCCCAAACGCATGGCCCGAGAAATGGGCCTCTTGTAATCTGAACAAGATGACCGAACCAAGCACTGTACCGCGTTGATTCGCCTTGGATCTGGCCGTGTCAGACATGCCGAACTTGACTGGTGAGAGACGCATGGCATCGGAAGGAAGGAATTCAACTGTAAGCGAAACTTGGAATTAATGCGATGAGATCAAGTAAATGGCTGAAAGCTCGCTTTGCGATCTGCGTCGACAATTCGGAATATCCGGTCGCGCTCGATCTTCACAAACTTTATCGAGTGATTCCAGACGAGCTTGGAAGGAAGGACGGCGATTTGCGGATTATCGATGAAAGCGGCGAAGATTATCTCTATTCGGCGGAGCATTTCTTGATAGTTGACATACCCCGGGAGCGGCACAGGCGCTGAACAAGTCGTTCGCGCGCCGCACTTGACCAGATGAAGGACCTCGCCGCAAGTAGCGGGGCGTCTGAAGTTGTAGGGTGGGTGGAGGCGCAACGCGCCGATACCCACCGTTCGAAATGATGGGTATCGCTTTCGCTCCACCCATCCTACGTCGGAATCACAGCGCAACAAGCTACGGGCAATTAACCCGCAGCGATTAAAGCCGCGGCTCGCCCAAAGTTATGAGGAATAATAATATGGATTTGAAGATTCTCTCAACCGTCTTCACTTCCGTCTTCATCGCCGAACTCGGCGACAAGACCCAACTTGCCACGATGCTGTTCGCGTCGGACAAAGACACCAGTAAATTGACGGTCTTTCTCGGCGCCGCCGCTGCGCTCATAGTAACTTCCGCCATCGGTGTTGCCGCCGGCTCGGTTGTATCGCAGTATGTGAGCGAGAAAACTTTGCAGTACGTGGCGGGAGTCGGTTTTATCGGAATCGGGAGTCTGGACCTTGGTGAAAGCGTAAAGAAAAACGCCATGAAACGTAAGAAAACACTGAAACGACGAATGAGTACGGGCGGAGATACGACTTCGATTATTCAAAGGCTGTCCATGGCAAATACTTCCAGCGGTTGATGAAGGAGGGCTCAAACGTTGTCGTACTCGAGCCCGACGTCGCGAAAGAGTTTCGTGGCTCGGCAGCGGTGAACGATGCGCTCCGATCGTTACTCCAGGTGTCAGAAAGCGACTCTTCGTTTAACTTCACGATCCACACCGGCGAGCCGCAAGCGCGCCGTCGGATAATTGATCACGATAAGATATTCGGAGCGACCATGAGCAAATACCTAATGAACAAACTGATTCACCTCGTCAACATGGATGAGAAAGCCGAAGAAAAGTATTGCGCCAACCCGCGCGGGTTCGTCGAAGATTGGGAGAAAACCCAGAAGCTAAAACTGACGCCGGAAGAACGCGAGGCGCTGGCGACCAAGGACTATGGCAAGCTATACGCTCTCGGCGCCCATCCGTTCACGCTCTGGAGTTTTACCGAAGCGGTCTGGATACACGAAGTGGCGCGACCCGAATTGGTGGCGGACTACAAAGCCAAGGCTGCCAAGGCGGGATATCCGAATTTTAAAACCTAGAAGAAGGCAATCGGCAGTAGGCAATTAGTCGCGGAAAACACGATCGCGAATTCCTTACTGCTGCCTAATGCCTGTTGCCTGTTGCCTCGTATATTCCTTCCAATCGCTGACCCCGCTGATCAAATCCGAAATCACCAACAGGTGCGCTAAATTATTCTGCTCGGGCTTGCGCAGCACATGGGGCGGCTCGCCGCCCGTCTTGAATGTCGCGGATCGCTTTCTCCATCAGCTTGCGCGCCGCCACGATGGCGATGTCGGAGGAGACGATGTTTTCCTGCGTGCGGTTTTGTATCGCACCCTGGCTGCCGGTGGCGAAGGCGTCGTGGGTCTGAAAGCCGCTCCCCATTCCGGTATAGGTCTGCGTCTGCATCGACTGGCGGTCTTGCATAAAATGGTTCGACTCGTTGCGAATCGGTCGATACTGCGCGTCGACTTCCGCCAGGGACTTGTCGATCACCGCCTGGTCGAGGGGCGCTTCGCGGTTGAAGAAGAAACAATATTTCCAATGATGCGTATCGTCGATCGGCACATGCCAGTTGATACCGTAACCTTGCCCGCCGGTCTGACCGGGGAACGTGCTTAAATTGGGCAGGACAAAATTTGAAACGCGCAGGTAGATTTTGCCTTCGCCCATCTGGCGCACCGAATAAATGCGCACGCCGAAATCGGTGATCTCCACATCCAGCGTCGGCGGCTGCGCTTTGGCGATTAGATTATAATGCGACTCGTCGGTGCCGCGCACGCCGGTGTAGCGCTCTTCCTTGTGCTCGAGAAAGCGGTGCAGAAACGACAAATGCACCGGATCGATGTTGCCCTCGTTGGCCTGCAAGTAATTGCACTCGTGATAAACTTTGTAGACGCAGAAGTGACCCGCCGGTTGATTGAGAAATTCGTAATTGGGCACAAGCGGTGGTTCGCCCGGCCCCATGTAGGTGAAAATCACTCCGCCCTTTTCCTGGCATGGATATGCGCGATGGCGGATCACATCGCGATTGGCGCCACCGCCCGGCTCGCCCGGCTGTTCCAAACAGCGGCCGCGAATATCGTAAAGCCAGCCATGGTAGAGACAACGCAGACCACCGTCCTCGATCCGGCCGTAACTCAGGTCGGTGCCACGGTGCGAACAGTGAATGCCGAGCAAACCAACCCGGCCTTGCTCGTCGCGAAACAGAGCCAAGTCCTCGCCGAGAATCCGCACAGCCAGAGGCGCGCCACCAGGCGGCAATTCTGACGCCAGCGCCACCGGCTGCCAGTAGCGCCGAGCAGATCGCCGGCCGGCTTAGCGCGATCGGTTTGGGTCAACAATTGATTTTCTTCGCTGGTGATCATGACGCGATTTTCGACTTTCCTGATAGTTATTTCAAAAGCTTGGTTGCCAACGCGATTGCCGGCGTTCTAATTTTCTTCACCGACGACTCTAGATGGGTTTCCAAACGGAGATAATCATCCACCGTCATGACGTCTTTGCAACCCTGGCTGCCTGACTCCTTCAACCACGCCGTGCTCACGTCGAGCCGGCGCGTGCCCTGGGTCATCGCCTTACCGTAAAGTTCCTGGCCTTCTTTGCCGAGCAGCCAGTTGACAAAGATTTTCGCCGCGTTGGGATGGGGCGGATTTTTTATCACCGTGATAACGCCGCTGCCGTTGTTGGCATGAGCGCCTTCCTTGGTGCGCGACACTGGCTTCAAGGGCAGTCCGGCTTTGATAAACGGTTCGTAAGTGTAGTGGCTCAAGCCGATAGTGAAGGCGAGCTTGCCTTTCGCCAAGCCGTCGGCGAGTTGGCGCAGGTTCTGATTGACCAGCAGATCCTGTTGCGCCAGCTTGGTTAAAAACTCCTCGCCTTTGGTTTTCCAAATAAACGACCAGGTGTTTTGCCCCGAGCCGGGATTGCGCGGATCGAGCAGACCGATGCGTCCCTTCCACTTGGGATTGAGCAGATCGTCGAAGGAGCGGATTTCACTGGGCTCCGCCTGGCTGGCGTTGTACCACCAGGTCTCGCTCGTGTAGCAGAGAAAGGCGTAAACATGTTTCTTGGAGCTGACGTTATCTTCCCAAATATGGCCGCCCCACCAGTTCTTGGGATCCTTCACTTCCGGCAAGATCATGTACGGGTTGAAGTCGTCTGCGGCGCCGGCGGCGACCATGGACAGCGGCGTCGCACCGCCGGCGACCAGGATATCGTAATAGCGCACGCCGGCATTGAATTCCGTGACAATGCGCGTCACGTTCTCCGGCCCGCGCGCGGCCAGCAGTTCGATGGAAATACCAAACTTGTCTTTGAATTTTTGCCCAATCGCATTGCGCAGTTCAGTGCTGGCGGGAATGCCGACGACAACGATGCCCTCTTTGCGCGCCGCCGCTAGGGTTTGATTCCATTCGCTCGGTCCCTCGGCGGCAAACACTGGAGTGGCAAGCAGCGAAACCGCCACGAGCTGCCAGAAGATACTTGATGATAAAATTATTCACAGCTCTATGCTCCAGGGAACGGAATCACATTGCGAAATTTTTTGATCACCTGCTCGCGCAACTCGCGGCTCGAGCGGCTGACTTTAGGAAATTTATCTTTCCAATGATACGGCCGCACGGCGTAGAAGATCGCCCGGCCGTTGGTGTGGTCTTTCGACTCACGCTTGTCCGGCGGCATGCGCGGATCGAGCGGCGTCGACCAGGCGCCGTCGACGATGTCGATGTTGGTCGGCGGATCGACCCGCGTCATCATCGCCCACAAAACTTCTTTCATATTGGTCGGATCGATATCGTCGTCGACCACGACCACGTAGCGGCCGTTGCGCGCCGACGCCGCGCAACTGACGGCGGCGAGGCCGGCCTGCTTGGCGTGGCCGGGGAATTTCTGCTCGATGGCGACCACGGTCATGTACGGCGAGTGATTGTAAACTCCGACGACGTTTTGGACGCCGGCGGCTTCGAGCTGATCCCAGAGAATGCCAGCCGTCGGATTGCCATCGATCTTCATCGCGCCGGTCCACAGCGGCGCTTCCTCTTCGAGGATCGGATCGTTGCGATGATAGATCGCCTTGACGCGAATCACCGGCTGCGCTTCGCCGGTGCCGATGGTACCGCCGGAGTAGTATCCCGGCCATTCGCCGAACGGCCCCTCGGCGCGCGCCTCCTCGCTCGGCGGCGGAATCTCGCCTTCGATGGCGATCTCCGCGCCGGCGGGAATCGGTAACCCCGTCACAGGGCCGCGGATAAATTCCAACGGCCGGCCCATCAAACCACCGGCGTAGTCGAGTTCCGATTTACCGTACGCGAGTTTGGTGTGCGCCAGAGTGAACAGCAACGGATCGCTGCCAAAGGTCGCCACCACCGGACAGCTCTTGCCCTGCTGCCAATACTTGGCGCAAATCAGCCGGCCGTCCTGCCCCGGACTCATCCACAGGCCGAGCAGATTCTTTTCATGGAGCTGAATCCGGTAGGTGCCGGCGTTAATGAAGCCGCTATCGGGGTCGGCATTGATCAGACAATCGCCGGTGCCGATGTAACGCCCGCCGTCGCCGTCGTGGAAACGGGGCGAGGGGAATTTAAGCAGATCGACCTGGTCGCCCTGCATGACGTTTTCCATCAGCGGCGAACTCTTGACCTCCGCGGCTGGAATAGAATTGCCAGACTTCATCTTGCGCGCCAGCAAGCGCACCACTTCAAGCTTGGTTTTCTCCGGCGCAATTCCGAAAGCCAACGCGGTGCGTTTGTAGTTGGCGAATGCCAGGCTGACCAGGCGAAATCCCGCTGGATAGTCCTTGATCTTATCGAACAGCAGCATGGGCCGCTCATCGAGTTCCGCCGTCGCCTCGATCAAGGCGCCGATCTCGTTGTTCCAGTCCGCGCCTTCGATCAGGCGCCATTGGCTGACTTTCTTGGCTTCCTCGATGAAGCCGCGAAAATCATGGTAGGGGAGTGTGTCCATAACTGATCTCCGGTGACTGGAGTTCGCACTGCAAATCCTGCTGTCCTCTAAACCGACAGTGACAATTGCACAAGTCGCCATACCGGCGCAGGCCGGTATCCATCCCCTCCCCAACTCCTAGATTCCGGCCTAGGCCGGAATGACGGACGAAGAAGCCGACTCACTTGCGCGATATGCGATTTTTATTGCAAAACCTTCTCCGCGAACTTTTGCGCTTTCAGCCTAACTTCAACGCACTTGTCTTCGAGGTAGTTGCGCATCTTTTCGTTATCCTTCGGGCTCAGGGAATCCTTCGACGCTTCCACACCCTGCTTGGCCATCCACTTGGTGTCGACGTCAAGCCGGCGCGTGCCGTGCAACAGCACCCGGCTGTAGATTTCCTGCCCTTCTTTACTCAATAGCCAGTTGACGAACACCTTCGCCGCATTGGGATGGGGCGGATTTTTGACAATCGCCAGCGTGCCGTAACCGTTGCTCGACGGATTGCCTTCACTGGGATCGGGCAGGTCCTTCAGCGGCAAGCCCGCCTTGACGAAGGGCTCAGTCTGCGCCAGACCGATGCCCAGCGTGATTGCGAGTTTGCCCTTGGCTAAGGCTTCAGCCAACTGCCGGAGGTTTTGCGTGACGAAGAGATCCTGCTGCACAAGCTTTTTTAAGAACTCTTCGCCCTTGAGGTCCCATAGATAGGACCAGACCGACAAGCCCGAGCCGGCCACGCGCGGATCGCTCAAACCGATCTTGCCTTTCCATTTTGGATTGAGCAGATCGTCGAAGGAACCAAACTCCTCGGGTTTCGAGAGCGACGTGTTGTGCCAATAGCCTTCGGTACTCTTGGTTGAGATGAAGGAGTAGAAAAGTTTGGTGCCGCTGACGTTGTCCATGAAGACATGGCCGCTCCACCATTGCTTAGGCTCCTTCACCTCGGGGAGAATCATGTAGGGCTCGATCTGATCGAACATCCCCGACTTGATCAGTGGCACGCCGGTGCACGAGCCGAATATGAACGAATCGAAATAGCGCACGCCGGCTTTGCCTTCGGTGACGATGCGATTGGCGATCTGCGGCCCGGTGCGCGGAAAAGATTTCCATCTCGAAACCGAAGCGCGCCTTAAATGCCGGCTCAAGCTCGCGCCGCAGCTCGGCGCTCGGCGGCAGCCCGACGACAACCTTGCCTTCCTTCTTCGCCGCCGCCACCGTCTTGTCCCACTCCACCTGCCACGGCTGCTGAGCGTATGACACGGGTGACTTAGCGAGCAAACAGACTACGCCCAATAGGGCTGATAAGACGAAGTTCGCTTTCATAGTTTGCGGACTTTGCGCTTGCGGCAATCAGCTCGTGAAATCCGACTCGTGCCTCATGCGTTCCGCTTCAGTCAAATTTTGCGTGCAACGACAATTGCGACCTGTGCCATACCGCCGAGCAGTCGCGCGCAATGAGATACAACATCCATCTTCACCACGAAGAACACGAAGCGCACGAAGTTCGGGGAAATAATTTCCGAAACCTTCGTAACTACTATCCGTGATAATTTGCGCGGCTTGCGCAAATTGTCCGGGAGCCGTGACGCCTCGGATTCGGATATTCCTCGCGCCAAGATCGCCAAGGTCGTGAAGTGCGACAGGCCAGGGGCCTGTCATCCTGAGGGAATGCGAAAGATCTAAGCAGGATTTCTCTCTCCGTTCGAAATGACAACGTTCTTCCTTTGCGCCCTTTAGGTGCTTTGCGCGAGATACTCCAAAATTCGCTTGCGGCTGCGCCGCGCTGGGTCCTTCGTGGTGAAAATGATCCCCACAGCCGAGGTCTAAATTTTTACTGCACATCGAAGCGCGTCGCGCGCTCCGAGACATTATTGAACGCCTTGGGATGCACCAGCTTGCGGCTGTAGAGCACCATGCGCAGGAAGCCGGGGCTGCCGGTGATGCGGTGCGCCACGCCGCGCGGGATATAGGACATTTGGCCGGCGTCGAGCTCCATGGCGCCCCATTCGGTGTGATTGAGCGAATGGCCGCGGAATTGAAACCAGATTTCGTCCTCGTCGCAGCCGCGATGAAAACCGTTCTGCTCTTCCTCAAGATTGTAAACGTCGACGCGAAACTCATTGCCGTTGTATAAAATCGGCGCGCGCGCGCCGCCCTTGCCGGTCATGCCGGTGAAATAATTGAACGCGCTCAGCTTGCGCACCGGCCGGCCGCCTTCGCGTTTGCAGCCGATCAACGCCGCGACATCGCGCTCGACCCAGAGATCCGACTGCGGGTCCCAGAAGCTGATATGCTCCAGCGCCGTTCCATCGCCAGCGCCGTCGGCATTGTGGCCATCGGCGGCGCCGATCGGCTCCGACGGTTTGACGCGGAACTTATTTTGCGTCAGCGGCGTCTCCGGATCGACGCCTTCAGTCATCGCTTCCTGGGTCGCCACGCGCACGCGCAAGCATTGGTCCGAACCGGTGCTGCGATGGGCAATCGCCGAAGGAACCAGGGCGATCTCTCCGGGCTCGATTTCGATGACGCCGCCTTCGCTCTCGATCTTCGAGCGGCCGCAGAACTGCAAATAAACGATGTCGTAATCCGCCGCGCGGGTCAGCTGGGTCTCGCGGCCGGCGATAAGCTCGGTGCACACGCGCAAGGCATCGCCCTCGAACACCGTCGCCCGCGCCCGGTTGCCGTTAAGCGGCGTGCTGCGCAGTAAATCGAACGGCCGGATATGCGGCACCATCCTTTGCCCCATGCGCGCCGTGCCGATCACCGCGCTTTCGTCGCGCTCCATCCAGATATGCTCCGATGGTTCTCGGTGGGTCATAAATTCACGAATTTTCTTCGCCATAACATTCTCCTGTTCAATTCAAAAGTCGACCTTCTTGAACGTCGCCCTCACACATTTCCACTTTTCTTTTCTCGCGTTTCTCTACTGAGCTACCATCACTCAATTCTTGATTCCCAGCTCCCTTTGCGCGTCTCGCAAAATCGACAAATCCTCTACCTCGCTGAGAGACACTTCTCGGGTCACCTTCGCCACCCGCTTAGCCTCGTCGATCAGCAACCGCAGCCCGATATCGGGGAGATTGAGATCCTCACTATACGTCTTCACGGAGGAGTCATAGGTCGCCGCCGCCATCTCTTTATCAATCTTCAGCCACTCTGCCATGATTGAAAGCGTGCCGTCGCGATTCTGACGAATGTACCGGTTCGCCTTGATACCCGCTTTGATTACCCTCTTGATCTCATCCGGCCTTTCTTGAATCTTCTTCGCGCTTGCGATCAACCCGCTCAAGGGAAAACTGAATAGCTCGTGGGCTCGCGTGAGCACAACAAATCCCAACTTCTTGCCGAGAAAATCGATAGGCGGGCCTCCTAACGTCGCAGAAGTCAATCCCTGTTTCATGGCACCAAAGCGAGAGTCGACGGGTCCGGTTGCAAGAAACTTGACCTCATTGTCAGGGTCGATGTTGAAATGCCGTAGTATGAGCCTGGCTATCCCTTCAAGAGCGCCGCCGTAAGCGTTGACGCCGATCGTTTTATTCTTCAATTCAGGGACGGACTTTATTTCCGGCCGGGCGATGAGCGCCGTGGGGGAAACTGGCACGTAAGCGGCAACGAGCTTGACGGGAACTCCACGGATCGCGGCGGCCACTCCAGGGCCGAGCACGGTATAGTAATCGATCTCGCCGCTGACCAACGCTTGAAGTGCGATCGCTGGATTGATCCTGATAAACTCCCCTTGAAGTCCTTCCTCCTTGAAAAAGCCACGCTTGTCGCCGATAGCGAGCGGAACGAACGGCGCGGCAAGATCCGGGTATCCGATCCTGATTTTGTCAACTGCGTGACCCAACGCGGGGAACGCAAATAAAACTAACAATACCAAGAGAGTTTTTTTCAAAGATGACTCCTGTAAGATTATGTGGTCGATTGTTGATCCTAGCTCGCCAGTCACAAAGGACGGTTTGAAAGCTGCTTCTTACTTAAACTGCGCCTGCTTGTTCAGATAAAATTTCCGCATCGCCGGGCGGTATTTTTCCATCATCTCTTTGTTGAGGTCGAGGGGCGGATTCGCGCCTTCGGGAAGCAGCGAGAAATACTTGCTGTCCTTGGTATCTTGCTCGAACTGCTTCTTGGCAGCATCTCGCAATTCAGGAGATGTCAGCAAATCCAGCACCGACGCGGCGATCACCTTCGCTCCGGTCACTGCACCTTTGTGGCCGATCGACATCGTCGGCGTGATACCTGCCGACCAGTGATGGGCCTGGATGCCAGGCACCACCGAGGGGAAACGAATCGTTCCTGTCGGCAGCACCCAGGTAATGTCACCGATATCGTTAGAGGATGAGTTTTGCCGGCCTGCTGCCAAAGGCAACACTTTCGTCGGCAGACCCACCTCCTTCTGGCCCATGGATTTTTGCAGTTCTTTGGCGAACTTGTTTTCGTCTTCCGTCCAGTTCGGCATGCCGACCACGTCGATATTCTTCTGCACCGCTTCGGCGATCACTTTATTGCCAAGCGAAGGCCACGCCGCACCGAAGGGCTCCATCTCCATGGTCGTGCCGGTCATCAACGCCGCGCCTTTGCCGACGTTGACCAGCTTGTCGAAATTCTCCTTGGCCCACGGACCCGACGCATCGCGAACAAACCACCAGATCTGTCCCATGTCAGGAATGATGTTCGGTTGCACGCCGCCATGAGTAATCGTGCGATGGGCACGATAGGTTGGCCGCAAATGCTCGCGCAGCTTGTCCATGCCGATATCCATCAAAACCACGGCGTCGACAGCGTCTTTGCCATCCCACGGATTGACGCCGCCATGGGCGGTTCGGCCTCTGAAGGTAAACTTCGCGCCGATCAGAGCGTAGTTGCCCAAGCCATAACCGGTGCCGAGGCTGTCACCGACATGGGTGATCACCGCCGCGTCGACATCCTTGAAGTAACCGTCGCGCACAAGATAAGGCCGGCTCATCAGCTGCTCTTCCGCCGGACCGATGGAGAGCACCACGGTGCCGGGCAGTTTAAATTGTTCCATCGCCTTCTTGACCGCGTGCGCCGCGCCAATCGCCGCGGCGGCCATTAGGTTGTGCCCTTCCATATGTCCTGGCGCGCCTTCGACGAGCGGTTTGCGCGGAATGCTGGCGGGAGTTTGCGACCCTTCGGGCAGCGAATCCATCTCAGTTGCGATGGCGATCACCGGCTTCCCCGACCCCCAGGTCGCCCAAATATTGGTCGGCAACCCAGCACCGCCGAGCTCGACTTTAAAACCAATCTGTTCCAGTGTGGTTTTCACATACTTGGAACTCTCGTACTCCTGCATCCCGGGTTCGCCGAAGTAGTAGAGCACATCGCCGACGGTAGCGATCTGCGCCGCATTGCGCTCGACGACCTCGAGTGCAACCCGTTTGGCATCGGTGGGAGAATCGGCGGTGGCCGGTTTGAAAATAAAAATAAGCGCGACCGTTAATGAGGCAATCGCCACAAACCCTCTGCAATTCAAAAATACACTTCTAACGGACATTAGAATTCCTCCTCCTTGCCAAGGGCTTATCACGACCGAGCGATAAAAACGAAGTCCACTAAAAAGGTTCTCAATCCTGCCTGTCATCCGAGCGAAACGAGGAATCTCGACTTCCTCCCACACGGCGCTAAGGTCCAATCACGTTGGGATTGATCGACTCGATCAGCTGATATTTCTTAGAGCGGCGCCATTCACTACCGCAACAACCGAGCGGCATCGAATTGAAGACGAGCCCCTTCGCTACGCTCAGGGTGACACCGTGAATCTAAGCGCCAGTGCCGGAATTAAATATTATCTTGGAACGGTCCCCGCGCCTCAGACAAAATTCCCATCGCGCATGTTGTAGATCTTTTGGAACTTCTCCGCGCCTTGGGATCTTGGCTCGCCATGATCACGGTCTTGCCGTATCTCTCGGCCAGGGAAAGAAACAATGCCGTGATCGCCGTGGTGTTGCCGGTGTCTAAATTGCCGGTAGGCTCGTCGGCAAGGATCAGCGGCGGATCGTTGGCGCCAGCGCCACGGCGACGCTGTTGTTCGCCGCTGGACAGTTCCTCTGGCCGCTTGTGGCCTAATACCGACCAAGTCCATAAATTACTGCGCGGCAATTACTCGACGCCGCACATTTACTGGACCTTATTGAAACGATTGAGAATCTATTGGCGTGTGAGCAGAATTGTCAAGCGAATTTGACGCAACTTTGACAAGCAAAACTATAATTTGTGTGTCAGCAATTTCATTTTATCGCCGATCGAGTCGAATTCGTTCCATTCTGGTCACGCGAGCGATACGCCGAAAACATTTTGCCCAAAATTTTTTCGATTATTAGTTGTGATCGACGGGTAATTTGAGTACTCTGCCGAAGGTTTTAAGGTTTTTCCTATGCGGGCTAGCAGAAACCTCAATTATCTGCTGTTGGCAATTGTTGGAATCTTCGGTTGCGCCAGCAGAGATCAGCAGTACTACAGCACTGCAGCAACTTCAGCGCCGGCGCAGGTCGTCGGCGCGTTGCCCTTAGCTGCACACTCGACACCGACTCTTCAGCCTACCACGCCGCAAGTTCCTCAGCAGATTGAATCGCCCAAAGTAGTTGAAACCGTTTCCGTGCCGCCGATGCCGGCGCCGCAACCGGCGCCGGCTGCGCCAGTTGCCGAAGTCAAAAACGATCGCACCGAGGGCCGTGCGAAATCGACCCCAACGCACGCGCCAACAAATCACAGCGCTACGCTTAATCCGGTCAAAAACGACCAAGGGCTGCTGGAATTTTTAGATAAAGATATCGACAAGGCGGTTGAACAGCCCAAAGAACGGCGCCGGCTGCAATTTTCAAAAGAAGTCGTCGACAATCCGCGCGTGCGCCAGTTCGTCCGCCAGTACTCGGCGACCAACAAGGACTATTTTCAAACTCTGTTGGAGCGCTCCGGAAAATACATGCCGATCATCGCCAAAGTCTTGAGCGACGAAGGGCTGCCGGAAGAGTTGGCGTATCTCGCCCTACTCGAAAGCGAATTCCTGGTGAACACAACATCGCAATCTGGTGCGGTGGGACTCTGGCAATTCGTCCCGAGCACGGCGCGCCAGTACGGCCTGCGCATCGACGATTGGGTCGACGAACGGCGCGACCCGGTGAAGTCCACCAGAGCCGCCGCCGCTTATCTAAAGGATCTGCATCGCTACTACGGCCGTTGGTACCTGGTAACGGCGGCCTACAACGCCGGCCCGGCGATCATCGACAAAGCCCTGCAAACCAGCCGCGCGGCGGATTTTTGGGGTATCAAAGAAAAAGCTCAATTACGGCAGGAAACCCGCAACTTCGTGCCCAAGTTCGTCGCCATCGCGTTGATCGCCACCAATCCAAAAAAATACGGCTTTAATAATTTGCGCTACGAGGAGCCGCTGGAATTCGACGAGGTGGATGCCGAAGGTTTGCTCAAGATCGATACTGCAGCCGAAATGGCAGAAGCCGACTTAACGGCGATGAAAGAACTCAATCCGGCGCTGCTGCGCAACGTTACGCCGCCAGGGGCGCGTGGTTATCGTTTGCGCGTTCCGGCCGGCAAGGCCCTAGTATTTGCCAAAGCCGGCGAATACCAGCGCAACAAGGAGCAGGAATCGGTTCGGGTGGTCACCCACGAGGTGACACGAGGCGATACTCTCGTATCCATCGCCGCGCGTTATGGCCAAGCCGTCAGCTCACTCATGGAACTTAACGGCTTGACCACGGCACGACTGCAAATCGGCCAGAAGCTTCGGGTAATTCTTGAAGGTATCCGCGGTACGCTGCGCTAAACCCTATTTGCGTTTACTCATCTCAACAAAGTCACGGGTCGGCGCCCCCAGATAGATCTGCTTGGGCCGGGCAAGTTTTTGTTCGGGATCGGTGAGCATTTCTTCCCACTGGGCAACCCAGCCCACCGTCCGCGGGATCGCGAACAGCACCGGGAACATGTCCATCGGCAAGCCCATCGACTGGTAGATCAACCCCGAATAGAAATCGACATTTGGATAGAGCTTGCGCTTGATGAAGTAATCGTCGCTGAGCGCGATCCGTTCGAGCTCCAGGGCGATTTCGAGCAGCGGATTTTTCCCCATGACCTCGAACACTTGGTCTGCGATGTTTTTGATGATGCGGGCGCGCGGATCGTAATTCTTGTAGACCCGATGGCCAAAGCCCATCAGGCGGCCCGAGCCGCCTTTGACCTTTTGGATGAACTCGGGAACTTTGTCCTTGGAACCGATCTCCATCAACATGCGCAACACCGCCTCATTGGCGCCGCCATGGAGCGGGCCGTAGAGCGCCGCCGCCGCGCCGGCTACGGACGAATAGGGATCGGGCTGGGAACTGCCGATGCCGCGCATGGCATTGGTGCTGCAGTTCTGTTCATGGTCGGCATGCAAGATGAAGAGTATATCTAATGCGCGTTCGAGCACCGGGTTGGGCTTGTACTTGAGCTCGGTCATCTTGAACAGCATGTTCAGGAAGTTGCCGGTGTAGCTCAAGTCGTTGTCTGGGTAGGAAAACGGTAACCCGAGACTATGGCGGTAGGCGAAGGCCGCCAAGGTCGGCATTTTGCCGACCAATCGATAGGTCTGCTCGCGCCGGTTCTGCGCGTCGAAGATTCTTTTCGCATTGGGGTAAAACGTCGACAACGCGCCCACCGTACTCACCAGCATGCCCATCGGATGGGCGTCGTGATGAAAACCGTCGATGAGCTTTTTGATGTTTTCGTGAATGATCGAATGAAAGGTGACATGGTGCGCGAAGTCGTCCAATTGCGCCTGGGTCGGCAGTTCGCCGTTGAGAATCAGATAGGCGGTTTCCAAGAACGTGCTCTTCTCGGCGATCTGCTCGATCGGATAGCCGCGGTAGCGCAATATGCCTTTGTCGCCGTCAATGTAGGTAATCTTGCTTTGACATGACGCCGTGTTCATGAAACCGGGGTCGTAACTGACGATCCCTTCGTCTTCAGAGATTTTGATCTGAAACAAATCCGTCGCCTTGATGGCACCGTTTTTGATTGGGATCTCGTACTGTTTTCCGGTCCGGTTATCGACAATCGTTAGAGTCTCTGCAGCCATTGGAATATACCTTTCACCACCGCTCTCACTTTAGCCTTTTATTAGACCATCGCCATGCGCCGGTCAACTGTGCTCACCGCGGCGCAGCAGAAATCGACCAGCGGAGCTTCCAACCCGCCGGGCAGCGAGCCACACAGGCGAGCGTCGCCGGCGCAAATTCGATCACCGCCCGCTCGGCGTCGCCGGTAGTTAGTAAACCGGCGAGCCGGCCAAGGTACGGCAAGTGACTCACCAGCATTAGCGGGCGGTTCGCCGCTTCCAGCTCAGCCCTGGCAATATTTGGATCGTCGTCAGGGCATAGCCCGCCGAGTTCGCGCACGCCCTCTGCAGGCGCCAGTACCGCGGCGACCAGTTCAGCAGTCTGTTGCGCCCGCAAGATACCGGAATGGTAGATCCAAGCGACCGCCACACCGCGAGCGCTGGCGCGTTGCGCCAACGCGTTCACTTCGGCGCGCCCTCTTTGCGACAGCGAACGTCGGCCGTCGGGAGTTCCAGACAGCGCCTCGCCGTGGCGCATCAGATAACAGTCCACCGCCAACTAAGTCCTCTCTGCTCAGTTCCCCATAACGTCAAAAATTGTTTTGCGGATTGGTCTTTGCAACTATATGACCGCAGATCGGCGCAAGCGCCAATTATTCTTGCAAAAAGTCGTTGTTGATATAGTATGCCGACCAGCGTTTTGCAATCAAATCGATTCTCCAAGTCTGCATAACCGTGATCGAATTTAGCAAGGTCAACAAATGGTTCGGCGCGCTCCATGTGCTGAGCGACATCGACCTCAGCATCGCTGCCGGGAACGTGGTGGTGGTCTGCGGCCCGAGCGGCAGCGGCAAAAGCACTCTGATCCGTTGCATCAATCGCCTCGAAACCATCCAATCCGGCGAGATCATCGTCGACGGAATATCATTGTCGGACCCCAAGATCGACGCCGCCAAGCTGCGCGCCAACGTCGGCATGGTGTTCCAATCATTCAATCTCTATCC
Source organism: uncultured delta proteobacterium (assembly GCA_963847445.1). Taxonomy (GTDB): domain Bacteria; phylum Desulfobacterota; class Binatia; order UBA9968; family UBA9968; genus DP-20. Next base: position 205,594 of record CAWJZV010000004.1, read on the forward strand.
GCACATGACGGTGTTGCAAAATATCACCCTGGCGCCGGTCAAAGTTAGAAACGTCGCCGCCGCCGATGCCGAAAAAACCGCCAATCAATTGCTGGAGCGCGTCGGCATTCCCGACAAAGCCGATGTCTATCCGGCAAATCTTTCCGGTGGCCAGCAGCAGCGCGTCGCCATCGCCCGCGCGCTAGCGATGAAGCCCAAGGTCATGCTCTTCGACGAGCCGACCTCGGCCCTCGATCCCGAAATGATCAACGAAGTGCTGGAAGTCATGACCGACCTGGCCAAGGACGGCATGACCATGGTGGTGGTCACTCACGAAATGGGCTTTGCCCGGCGCGTCGCCCATCGGGTCGTCTTCATGGATCAGGGTAAGATCGTCGAGACCGCCGAACCGGAAACCTTTTTCGCCGAGCCGCAATCGGTCCGAGCGCAACAGTTCTTAAGCAAAATACTTTCACACTGAGGAGCAAATTTATGAAACGATCGTTAGCAATCCTAGCCCTCGCATACGTTCTCATAGCCCTGACTGACGCGGGCCACGCGCAAAACACCTTGGAGAAAATCGACAAGAGCGGCACACTGACCATCGGCACGCGCAACGGCTCACCGCCGTTCGCTTATATCAACAAAAACAATGACTGGGTTGGTTTTTCCATCGATCTCGTCGAGCATGCGATTCTACCGGCGTTGAACAAAAAGCTTAACAAACAAATCAAGCTGGAAAAAAAGGAGTCGGCGCCAGCGACGCGCATTCCCCTGCTCACCTCCAACGCCGTCGATCTGATCGCCGAGACCATGACCGACACCCAGTCGCGGCGCGACCAAGTCGACTTCAGTTTGACCTTCTTCGTCACCGGCGCGCAATTCCTCGTGCGCAAAGGCAGCCCGGTGAAGAACATCGAAAGCATCGCCGGCAAACGGATCGCCGCCCAGCAAGGCTCGACCAACGCCAAAATAATTCGCGAGCGCGTGCCCAGCGCCAAGCTGGTGGAATTCCCCGACCAGCCCGCCGCATTCCAAGCGCTGTCCCAGCGCCAAGTCGATGCCTACACCAACGACGGCATTCAGCTCGCCGGGTTGAAAGCCAAGGCGCCCAAACCAGATGACTGGGCGGTGGCCGGCGAGTTTTTTTCCTACGAGCCCTACGGCATGGCGATGCGCAAGAACGATTCGGACTTTCGCCAAGTCGTCAACGTCGGCCTAATGGATGCGATCGCTTCCGGCCGATACGCGGAAATTTACGAAAAATGGTTCGGCGCCAAAGGCGAAGTCCCCTACCCGCTGACGCCGGAAAACAAACGCTTCTTACAGCTTCAAGTCGTGCCCAAATAAAATACCGGAGTGCTGGAGTACTGGAGTGCTGGTCTTAAAACCCAATACTCCATCACTCCATTACTGCAATTCTCCAGTTCTCCATCCCCAATGTCCTACAATTTCAACTGGAGCGTGCTGTGGACCGGCCAGTCGGGCAGCTGGCTGATTCAGGGCGTTCTCACCACACTGCATATTTTCGCTCTCGGACTGCTGATTGCACTCGCTCTCGGAATCGTTGCCGGCGCGTTACGGACCATGCCGTTTGCGCCGCTGCGCTGGCTCGCCAGCGGCTATGTCGAATTTTTTCGCAACGTGCCGCTATTGGTCTGGATGTTTTTCTGGTATTTCGGCGTGCCGCCTTTGTTGCCGCAGGCGATTCAGAACTGGCTCTTCGATCACGGCGTGGAATTCTGGGCCGGAGTCTTCGCGATCGGTGTCTACCACGGCGCGCGCTTTTCTGAAGTCATCCGCGCCGGCATTCAATCGATTCCCAAGACCCAGTTAGAAGCCGCCCTGTCCACCGGACTGACCATCGGTCAAGCCTATCGATTGATCATCGTGCCCATCGCCCTGCGCTTGATCATCCCGCCGGCAACCAATGAAATTGTCAACCTGCTCAAGAACTCCTCGGTGGCATTGACCATCGGCGTCGCCGAGCTGACCTTTCAAACCCGCCAGATTGAAACCTACACAGCCAGGGCCTTCGAAGCGTTGGCCGCCGGCACGATCATATATTTAATCCTCTGTCTCGCCATCGCTTCGATCATGGCCGGCGTCGAGCGGCGCGTCGCTATCCCCGGCATGATCGCCCAAGGACAGACCGGAGCGTCCTAAAATGGATTTCTCGGTCGTCACCGACAACTTCGTCTTTCTGATCGCCCAAGGATTTCTCGGTATCGGCGCCTTCACCGGCGGGACGTTGCGGCTGGCCGTTCCGGCGATCGTCCTAGGTTTTATTCTCGGCACCCTGGTTGGCCTGGCGCGCCTGTCACAAAGCCGCTGGCTGCACTGGCCGGCGAAAGTTTATATCGAGTTCTTCCGCGGCGTGCCGCTGGTCATGGTGATCTTTTGGTTCTGGTTCATCGTCCCGACCTTGGCTGGGAAATCTCTGCCGGAGTACGCGGTGGCACTGACCGCCTTTGTGATTTTCGAAGCCGCCTACCTGGCGGAAATCGTCCGCGCCGGCATCCAATCGGTGCCACGCGGCCAAGTCGAAGCCGCCACCGCCACCGGCCTCTCGCAGCATCAACTGATGCGCCATGTCATCCTGCCTCAAGCCCTGCGCAACATGATCCCCGCCCTGGTGACCCAATTCATCGTTCTGTTGAAAGACACATCCCTGGCATCGATCATCGGCTATGTCGACCTCACCAAAGCCGCCCAGATCGTCAACAATCGCGAGATCCGCCCCTTCGAACTCTATCTCTTCATCGCCATTGTCTATTGGCTATGCAGCTACGCCATGTCGCGCTACGCGCAACGCTTAGAATCGCGGCTGGCGTCGCACTAGAGCCTGCTAGGCATTCGCTCATCGTGCTTTCTCGTTATGGATCGCGACAAATGTTTTCAATGGTGATGATCACACGAATGCACTACAATCATCGGTTGGCGCTTCGCTAACGGAGAGGGTCCACGGCTGATAGACTCGCCGGTCACGCCCCAATTGGCATCGCTTACATAGCCAGGCTGTAAACCGATCATCGCTCCAACGGAATTATCGCGAGAGAGGGAAATGCATTGAAAGCTATCAAATTAACGAGTGCTGCGGTATTTACCGCGTTCGCCTGTTTCGCCTACATGTACCTAAACGATTTACCGAGACTCGCTCTCGTGTACCGGTGCTGGCGACAAGCGGTAAACATTTCAGCGTGCTATGGCGAGAAAAGTTTTGATTTCACCGCTGATCTTAACGGCGTCCGTTACCAAGGAAACACCGGCAATCTTATCGACAAGAACATCTTTTATTATGGGGCTTTCGAAAAGCCGGTGTTATTTTTCCTGCGGGACATTATGACATCGGCGTATTCTGACCAAGGGGTCTTTCTCGATATCGGCGCCAACACCGGACAACATTCCCTCTTCATGTCCCGCCATGCTAAAGAAATCCACGCATTCGAGCCATGGGAGCCTGTGTTAAAAAGACTACGCCGGCACGTTGAAATCAATCGTCTCAAAAACGTCGTGATTCACCCGTTTGGACTAGGAGATAAAAACTCCAGGCAGCTGTTTTATCGTCCCCCGGACTCTAATCTAGGCACGGGCTCGTTCGTTAAAGAATTCGCCTCGACAAACTCACCGGAAAGCATTTTAGAAATTCGCGTCGGCGACGAGGTGCTTGAAACGGCGGGCGTCACCTCGGTGGCCCTGATCAAGATGGACATCGAGGGTTACGAAAAACTGGCTCTCAAGGGGCTAGAGCGCACCTCTGCGCAGACACCGACCGATTGTCGAATTTGAACTTTCCTCAGATCCTCAGAGTCCGGTTAGCGTTAAGAGCCCCGAAGAGCTTCGATCTCTGTTTCCGGAGAACTATGAATTCCTGACATTCGCTGCGCACAGCAACCCAACCACTGGAGTCTATGTTTTGGAGCCCATCGCCGGATTGCTAAGGTTTGATAAGTTCGAGCAGCATGACATCGTTGCCTACCCGATCGAAAAGAAAAACTTCATAGTGCGCCAGCGAACCACCCTCTAACCCGTCTCATCGCCGAGGCCTACTAGGGCTAAAGACCGACCGCGCAACGAAGAATTAACTTGACGAATTCTCGCGCCTTGCAGTATGGCTCCGGAAGTTAATAAGCCATGCTCTTCCTCAAGAACACCCCCATCGATCGAGATTCTCTCGATGGCTGAAATGATCGACGTCATCGAGGACACCTTGAAAGAGGCCGCCTCTGGGCGCGGCTTTGAGCTGCCTAGGCGGCGCATTCACCATCCCAATCGGATGATTTTCGGCATCCTGCCCGGCTCGGTTCACGGCGCCATGGGCGCTTATATCCAAACGGACTTAGACCGCAAGATTCACCACGAAAATGTCATGATCTTCAGCGCCGAGAGCGGCGCGCCGCTGATCCTGTTTCAGGACTGCTCGATCAACGAATACCGTACCGGCGCTGCCGGCGGCCTCGGCGCGAAATATCTGGCGCGCGCTGACGCCACCCGGGTCGCGGTTTTGGGTAGCTCGGTGCATGCCGAGACTCAACTCAAGGCCGTCGCCGCCGTCAGAAAATTGACGGAAGCCTGGGTTTTTAGCCCGACGTCCGAGCGGCGCGCGGCTTTTGCCGTCAAAATGGGCCGCGAATTAAAAATTCCACTCCACGTTGCCGAAAGCGCTGAAGAAGCGCTGGAAAGTGCCGATGTGCTGATTACAGCGACGAATTCACCGACGCCGGTCTTCGACGGCAGCAGTTTAAAGGAAGGCATGCATATTACCTCCATCGCCAACGGCGATAAGACGCGCAGGCGCCAGGAGCTCGATGACCGGGTCCTGTGCCGGGCCGAGACGATATTCGTGACCTCCAAGGAGACGGTCTGCGTCAACGAAAGCGATATTTTCCGCGCCGTGCGCGATCAAGTAATCGCTTGGGACAAAGTCCACGAAATCTCGAGCCTGTTGCTCGGCCAAGTGGCGGGCCGTAGCGACGATCGGCAAATCACTCTATTCAAACTGCAGGGAACCGGCATCATGGACGTCGCCATCGGGCTCAAAGCCTACGAACGGGTCAAGCATAGCGGGCTAGCACAAGTACTTTGACGACACGACAACGCTGAGGCAATCCAATGGCACACTATGACATGCTGGTGATCGGCTCCGGCCCGGCCGGCCAGAAGGCCGCGATCCAGGCCGCTAAAGTCGGCAAAAAAGTCGCCATCGTCGAACGCAAAAAAGTCGTCGGCGGCATCTGCATCAACTCCGGCACGATCCCGAGCAAATCGCTGCGCGAAGCGGTGCTGTTCCTTTCCGGATTCAGACAGCGCAACCTTTACGGCGCCAGCTACCGGGTCAAAAAAGATATCACTTTCGAGGACCTCGCCCAGCGCTGCGACCATGTCGTCAAAGCCGAGCAAGAAGTGATTCAAAGTCAACTGATCCGCAACTCGGTGGATTTTATCGTCGGCGCCGCATCCTTCCTCGATCCGCACCGAATACAGATCAAACACGAATGCGAAACCAACGAACACACGGCGGACTACGTGGTCATCGGCGTCGGCACCGAGCCGGCGCGCCCCGCGGATATTCCCTTCGACGACGATTTGATCATCGACAGCGATGGCCTGTTATCGTTGAAACGGCTGCCGAAGTCCTTAACCATCGTCGGCGCCGGCGTTATCGGCTGCGAGTATGCCTGCATCCTGGCAACTCTGGGGATTCCCGTGGTGCTGGTCGAGAAACGGCCACGCCTGCTCGAATTCGTCGATAGCGAGATTATCGAATCGTTGCAATATCAGATGCGCAACATCGGCATCACACTGCGGCTCAATGAAGAAGTCATTGGCGTGAGCAAGGGGGCCGACAACGTCATCGTGCTGCAACTGAAGAGCGGCAAACAGATTCGCTCGCCCCTGCTGGTCTATTCAGCGGGCCGCATCGGCGCCACCAAGAACCTCGGCCTGGAAAAGCTCGGCGTGGAAGCTGACGAGCGCGGCCGCTTGAAAGTCAACGAGAACTTTCAGACAACCCTGAGTCATATCTATGCGGTCGGCGACGTCGTTGGCTTTCCGGCCTTGGCGTCAACCTCGATGCAGCAAGGCCGCCACGCCGCCTGCCACGCTTTCAGCCTCGCCTGCGACACCTCGACCCACTTGCTGCCCTACGGCATCTACGCAATTCCAGAGATCTCCATGGTCGGCCGCAACGAAGAGGAACTCACCCGCGACGGCGTGCCCTATGAGATCGGCGTCGCCCGCTACCGCGAGATCGCCCGCGGCCAGATCATCGGCGACACCGTCGGCATGCTCAAGTTGCTGGTTCACACCGAGACCAGGGAACTATTGGGCGTCCATGTGATCGGCGAAGGCGCCACCGAGCTGATCCACATCGGCCAGGCCGTCATGGCCCTGGGCGGCAAACTCGAATATTTTGTCGACACGGTTTTCAACTATCCGACCTTGGCCGAGTGCTACAAGGTCGCCGCGCTGGCGGCGATGAATAAGCTCCCGGCCAACGGCGCATGCAGCGTGTTACCGCATTGAGACTGGCTCGCTGAGATTCAAAAGCCGGGCCTCAACCCATCGTCGATATTTTCTGCGGACGGATCTTATAAATCACCCGCACTTCCCCGGGAGCGCGAAACGGGTAGCTATCTTTGCCCAGGTAATGTTTGGCCAAGGCATCGATATGGGCGTCGGCGCCGCTTTCAGTGATCTCCTCGACTTCGCCTTGAATCGCCAGATAGCGATAGGCGTTGTCGGGATCTTGGATCGACAGAGCGACTTGCTTGTTGCGCCGCATGTTCTTGTCCTTGAGCCGGCCCTTCGCCGAGTTGACCCAGATATGCGTGCCGTCGTAGCTGTACCACACCGGCGTTACCTGCGGGCTGCCGTCCGCCATCACGGTACCGAGGTGAGCGAAAGTGACTTTTGTAAACAAATCTTTAAAAGGTTCAGGGATCGTCGCGGCCATGACCTACCTCCAGTTTCGGTTTATAAAGAAATTCAGCAAAAATAATCGGACAAAGCAACGAGACTGTCGATGGTGAATTCTGGGCGCGCAGCGCGCAGCGCGTCTTGGTTGCCCAAGCCATAGGTCACGCCGCAGGTGATCACACCGGCGCGCTTGCCGGCTTCGATATCGGTATCGCCGTCGCCGACAATCAACGCGTTGGCGGGCGCGATGTGAAACTGCTGCAAAACCGACTGCAACATCGCCGGATGAGGTTTTTTCTCGGCGACACTATCGCCGCCCAGGATCGCATCGAACTCCGCCGCCACGCCTAACCCTTGCACCACGGCCACCGTGAGCCGGTGTATCTTGTTGCTCACCACGGCGCGCCGCTTGCCGCGAAAGTAACGTAAAACTTCCGCCACTCCGGGATAAAGCACGGTGCGATCGAGCAGGTGACTTTCATACCGTTCGAGAAACACCTGCATGATTGCGCGAAAGTTCGCCTCCCCAGCGTCGGGTAGGGAATGCTTGAGCAAATGCTCCACGCCGCGGCCGACGTTGGCGTACACCGCCGGCGCCGGCAACGGCGGCAGGTTAAAATGCCCGCGCGTAAAATTAACCGAGTCGGCCAGGTCATGGCCGGTATCGGCCAGGGTGCCGTCGAGGTCGAACATCACCAGATCAACGGATTTTTTCATCAGGGCCGATTGAAATTGAATCTGGCCGCGAAGTCAACGTGCCAGCCTTTGTTTCAACCTACCAGTTGTTGTACTGTTGTCAGGGGCGATCCCACCATCGGTTTTGGAGGTCCGGAATGAAACATGTTTCGCAAATTTTTGCCCTTTGGAGCGTCATCACCGTAATCCAATTTGCCGCGCAAACTAGCTTTGCTGCGGACAAGCTCAACACCGCATATATCTCGACCACGCCGGGAACATCGACGGTGATCCAGGTCGCCAAGGAAGCTCGCCTGTTCGACAAACATGGCATCGACGCCACCGTTATTTTCATTTCCGGCAGCGTGCGCGGCATCCAGTCAATTCTCGCAGGAGAAATTCCCATCGGCGAAGGCGGCGGCCCCGGTCTGGCCAGCGCGCGGCTCGCCGGCGGCGATGTCGTCGCCATCGCCGGCAACGTCAACGTGTTGCCCTATTATTTAGTTTCCCATCCGAGCATCAAACGGCATGAAGATTTGAAAGGTAAGATCGGCGGCACTCATATCGCCGGCACCACCGCCGAGTTCGCCTTGAAAGTGGGGCTGAAACGCATCGGTCTCGACCCGCTCAAAGATGTCAGCTTGCGCGTCATCGGCGGCGCCATCGAGCGCATGGTGGCGCTGCAAAAAGGCATCGTCCAGTTCACCGTGGTTACCGAAGCCGGCAAATCTCAGGCCGAGAGACTCGGCTATCCGACGGTGGTCGACATGGTCACCCTGCAAATCCCCTTTCCGCAGAACGGCATTTATACATCGACAAAGCTGATCCGCGAAAACCCCGACCTGGTGCGCCGCTACATGCGCGCCTACGTCGAGGCGCTGCACTTCTATAAAACCCATAAGGAAGACACCTTGAAGTTCATGCGCAAATACTCTCGCATCGATGACCGCCGCATGCTCGATGAAGCGTGGGATTGGCACGCCAAGTTCATGCCCGAAGCGCCCTACCCGCCCGCCGACGGCTATCAACTGGTGCTGCAAGATTTAGCCGAGAAGAATCCCAAAGCCGCCCAGGCCAACGTGAAAGATTACATCGACACGCGCTTTGTGAAGGAACTGGAAGACTCGGGGTTTATTAAAAGCCTTTATCGTCGATAAAGGCTGGTTCAAATCGTTCAAGCAGTTCAAGTCGTTCAAAACGTCAGAAGTTCGGAGGCTTTCATCCGAGGCATTCTACGGCTTGAACGATTTGAACGTTTTGAACGGTTCTACAATTTCGCTCGCGAAGCTTCGAGCACCTGATGCATCGGCTCGATATCGATGACTAATGCCGAGAGCTGTAATTTCTCGTCGCGCAGTGATTCCGGCACCTGACCCATCACGTCCGCTTCGAGCACATGATAAACGGGAATCTTGAGCGCCACGCCGGCCAGCGGCCCGGCGAAACTTGGATCGCCCTCGGTTACCGTCTCGGCGAATACTTCGACGCCGTTAGCCTCGCCGTTGCCCAACACCACGGTCAAATTTTCCGGACCATACTGGTCCGCCAGGCGCTTGATGACTCCTTGGTTCTCGAAGTTCATCGCGCCCGCGGCGGTTCAAACAAAGCACTCAGTAGCCTGAAAAACCACCTCGTAGCCCGCGCCTTCGAGACACTCGGCGATGACCGGGCCGGTGACACCATCCCGTTCGCCGATGGCGATGATCTTTTTACCCTTTTGCATGCGACCTCCACTAGATACTACCGTTGAAGAAAAATTCGAAATCCGAAGCACTAAATCCGAAACAAATTCAATCACCAAAAACACAATGTTCCAAACAAATTCAATTCGGATTCAGCGTTTTGGATTTTCTTCGGTTTTGGGTTTATTTTGCTACGGTTTGTTTCGGATTTCGTGCTTCGGATTTTGTTTTTCCCCTGGTTAGTCTTCATTCCGATCGACCAGAAACGAGCAGCCATCCGACAGCTGCGTCATGCGGCCGAGAAACAAACTACCTTTGGCCATGAGCAGCGCGTTGCGAATCGCGCCGCTCTCGAGCGCCGCCTTGGCATGACCCAAGTAAACGATAGCCGACGGAATATGACCCTGGGTCGGGGCGTAGCCTAGCATGCCGCGGCTGCGGACGAAATCCTCCATCTGGTTCTTTTGAATCTGCCCGCGCATCACCGCCAAAGCGGCGAGGGTTAGATAATTCGTCCGCGGCACATCGCCGCTGCCGGAGGGAGCGGTGATTTCCGGGTTATGCAGCTCGACGCCGTAGCGGTCGACATCGGTCAGCTTCATGCCGAGCTTGGCTAAGGCTTTCTCGGCCAACTCCTCGGCCATCGCTTGCGCCGAACCGCCGGCGCGCACCGGATGAAACGCCGCGGAGTCCAGCCGCATGCAGACCTGCCCCGGTTTCGCCGCGCTGAGAATCGCCGCGAAACTGCCAAGCATGTCTTCGAGCACCGGCATATTTTTTTTCAAATGGGACTCGAACTTCATGCCGAGCTTGGCCAACGACCCGCCGGCGACCACCGCGACCCGTTTCGCGACGCCGGCTTGTATCATGCTCGCGCCCTGTACCATCGCATACATCGGACCGGCGCAGAACGCTTTGACATCGCAGCCCGAGGCGTTGCCGCAGCCGACGTCCTCGGCGATCGCCTTGGCCAGGTTGCCGCCGCCGCGATTGTAACGGTCGCCCACCGCTTCTTCGGAACAGCTGATGACGAAATCGATGTCATCGGGCTTGAGCGCCAAGCTGCGCTAACACCAGGCGCAACGCGTGGGCCGCGGAAACTTTACCGGATAAATTCTCCAATAAGACTTCGGCGGCCAGACTGGCGTCTTCTTCGTGAGCCGCCTCAAAGGCGCCGACGAGTTGGGACTCCGAATAAAGCGGCAGCGCGCCTTTGTCGCAGAGCTGTTGAAGTTCGCCCAGCGGCTTGAAGCGCGCCGCCCGGCCGATCGAATGTTTCGCCGCATGAGCTTGAAACCATTTCTCTTCGAACGAAATCAAATCGAACCGATCCGCGCCGGCGAGCAAAGCATAAAACTTCGCCTGATCGACCAGATCGCCAAAACGCCCCTGCGCCGTCGCCCCTTCGATCAGTTTCTCAAACCAAGGCTGCGGCAGATCGCGCAGTTTTTCCGGGCCGATGTTGCCAATGTAAACTTGATGCGGCGCGTAAGCCGTCGCCGCGGGAAAATCACGCAGGAGCCTGGCCAGATCGGCGGCCAGCGCTGGATTACCACGCAACTCGCGAATCGGCTTCGAGCCAAAGCGCACCAGATCCGGCACATGGGCCAAGCGAATAGGAAACGCCCTCGATACCGACGCGATTAGGTCTTGTAAATTCTGCCATTCGATTAATCCAAAATGATACGCCTTTTATTACTTGGCTTTGAGAGGAAACCTTGCTGGGTGAGCAATAATTTCTTCGCTCAAATCGACGTCGAGATCCGGCCAATAGAAATGACCCGGTCTCGGCTCTTCCACGTTCAGTATTTTCCCCACCGGCACATCTCTAAACCATGGAAAATCTTCATAGGACATGAACAATTCGCGGTCGCCAGCCAACAGCCAAATGCCATGACTTGAAATATGCGTAACTTCAATCGGGGAAGTATTCTTCCCAAGCGGGCCTACGCTCATTATATGTATCTCTCAATGAATTGTCTCTCAATCCAAAATCTTAGTTTTGCCTTTTTAATTTTTACTTTTGCCTTATCTTATGACCCTATCCGCCCGCGCCAGCACATTCGGCGGCACCGTCACGCCGATCTGCTTGGCGGCTTTCAAATTGACGACGAACTCAAACTTCGTCGGCTGCTCGACTGGAATGTCGGCGGGCTTGGTGCCTTTCAAGATCTTGTCGACAAAGTCAGCGGCGCGCCGGAATAAGTCCGCATTGTTCGGCGCGTAGCTCATCAAGCCGCCGGCCTCGACAAACTCAGTGTATGCGTACATCGCCGGCAAACGGTTCTTTGCCACGAATTCCAACACTTGGCGGTGCTGAGTATTGATAAGTGCACCTGTGGTCGTAATGAGCGCCTGGGCGCCGTCCCTTTTCGCCCGCGCGAATGCGCTGTCAAAATCGTCAAGGCTTCGCACCGAAAGCGATAGAAGTTTGAGTCCCAACGCCTTGGCCACAGCCTCCATGTCTGTGAGGGGCAGGTTTCCCATCGTGCCACCCGATCCTCGCCATAGGAAGGCCACCCGGACAACCTTAGGGAAGGCTTCCTTGAGCAGCTCCAACCGTTTGCCATCTAGATCCGTCACCATTAGGCTAAGTCCGGTGATATTCCCTCCTGGTCGCGCCAAGCTGGCGACAATCCCAGTTCCTACTGGATCGTTCGTACCGCCGAACACGATGGGAATTGTCGCGCTCGCCTTCTTAGCAGCTAAAACAGATTGGACTCCGGTGGTGACGATGACGTCAACTTTGAGACGGACCAGTTCGGCTGCAAGGTCAGGCAACCGTTCGAGTTTCCCTTCTGCATATCGGTACTCAATGAAAATGTTTTTCCCTTCGACATAGCCAAGCTCGCGCAGCCGTTGGCGAAATGCCTCGATCCGGGCCGAAATGAAGGACGCGGAGGGCGGGGCCAGAATTCCTATCCGGGGAATTCCCGCCGGCTGCTGTGCCTCTACCACCACCCCGCACATCACGAGCGTGAGGGCGATGATGACAGTCCCACCCCATTTTGGATTTTTGATTTTGGATTTCGGATTGTCGGGGGAAGAAACCCACCATCGCATCCAATGCTTATTGCTCATGTTCTTTTCCCCAATCCAAAATCGAAAATCCAAAGTCCAAAATTATTTTAAGACGCGGTCCGCCCGCGCCAGCACATTCGGCGGAACCGTCACGCCGATCTGCTTGGCGGCTTTTAGATTGACGACGAACTCGAACTTCGTCGGCTGCTCGACGGGAATGTCGCCGGGCTTTGTGCCCTTCAATATCTTGTCGACAAAGTCAGCGGCGCGCCGCCATTGGTCCGTTTGGCTTGGCGCGTAGCTCATCAAGCCGCCAGCCTCAACCCACTCACTCGTTGGGTACATCGCCGGCAACCGATTCTTTGCCGCGAAGTCCAACACTTGGCGTTGCTGAGTAGTGATAAGTCCACCTACGGCCGTAATGAGCGCCTGGACGCCTTCCCTTTTCGCTCGTGCAAATGCGCTCTCAAAATCGTCCAGGCTTCGCACCTCCAGCGATAGAAGTTTGAGTCGCAACGCCTTGGCCGCAGCTTCCATGTCTGTAAGGGTTAAGTTTCCTCTCGCACCACCCGACCCCCCCCAGAGGAAGGCCACCCGGGCAATCTTAGGGAAGGCTTCCTTGAGCAGCTCCAACCGCTTGCCATCTAGATCTGGCGCCATCACGCTAAGTCCGGTGATATTCCCTCCTGGTCGCGCCAGGCTGGAAACGAACCCACTTCCTACTGGATCGGAAGCAAGAGCGAATACGATGGGAATCGTCGCGCTCGCTTTCTTAGCAGCTAAAACAGCCGAGCTGACGGTGACGATAACATCAACTTTGAGACCGACCAGTTCGGCTGCAAGGGCAGGCAGCCGTTCGAGTTTCCCCTCTGCATATCGGTACTCAATGACAATGTTTTTCCCTTGGACATAGCCAAGCTCGCGCAGCCGTTGGCGAAATGCTTCGAGCCGGGCCGAAATGTTGGACGCGGAGGTCGTGATCAGAATTCCTATCTGGGGAATTCCCGCCGGCTGCTGCGCCTCGACCACCACCCCGCACATCGCGAGCGTGAGGGCGATGACGACAGTCCCACCCCATTTTGGATTTTTGATTTTGGATTTTGGATTGTCGGAAGAAGAAACCCACCATCGCATCCAATGCTTTTTGCTCATGTTCTTTTCCCCAATCCAAAATCGAAAATCTAAAATCCAAAATTATTTTAAGACTCGATCCGCCCGCGCCAGCACATTCGGCGGAACCGTCACGCCGATCTGCTTCGGCGATCTTCAGGTTGATCGACGAACTCAAACTTCGTCGGCTGCTCGACGGGAATGTCGGCGGGCTTGGTGCCTTTCAAGATCTTGTCGACAAAGTCAGCGGCGCGCCGCCATAAGTCCGCATAGTTCGGCGCGTAGCTCATCAAGCCGCCGGCCTCAACAAACTCACTCGTCTGGGTACATCGCCGGCAACCGGTTCTTTGCCGCGAAGTCCAACACTTGACGTTGCTGAGTAGTGATAAGTGGACCTGGGGTCGTAATGAGCGCCTGGGCGCGTTCCCTTTTCGCTCGCGCGAATGCGCTCTCAAAATCGTCAAGGCTTCGCACCTCAAGCGATTGAAGTTTGACTCCCAACGCCTTGGCCGCAGCCTCCATGTCTGTGAGAGCTCAGGTTTCCCCTCGTACCACCCGATTCCCAGAGGAACGCCACGCGGGCAACCTTGGGGAAGGCTTCCTTGAGCAGTTCCAACCGTTTGCCATCTAGATCCGGCGCCATGATGGCAAAGTCCGGTGATATTCCCGCCTGGTCGCGCCAGGCTGGAGACAAGCCCAGCTCCTACTGGATCGGCAGCAGAGCCGAATACGATGGGAATTGTCGCGCTCGCCTTTTTAGCAGCTAAAATAGCCCGGGCCGGTGGCGACGATGACGTCAACTTTGAGACGGACCAGCTCGGCTGCAAGGTCAGGCAGCCGTTCGGGTTTCCCTTCTGCGTATCGGTACTCAATGAAAATGTTTTTCCCTTCGACGTAGCCAAGCTCGCGCAGCCGTTGGCGAAATGCTTCGACCCGGGCCGAAATGACGGACGCGGAGAACGGGATCAGAATTCCTATCCGGGGAATTCTCGCCGGCTGCTGCGCCTCGGCCACAACCCCGCACATTGCGAGTGCGAGCACGAGGGCGACAGAGCCCCACCGATTTTGGATTTTGGATTTTCGATTTTGGATTGTCGGATCGAAGCCAGCGAATTGCAGTCCAAAATTTCTTTGTCATGTCCTAGTCCTCCAATCCAAAATCCAAAAGCGGCCCCGCGGACGCAAATCCAAAATCAGTATTCTAATGACCCGATCCGCCCGCGCCAGCACATTCGGCGGGAATCGTCAGGCCGATCTGCTTGGCGGCTTTCAGATTGATGACGAACTCGAACTTCGTCGGCTGCTCGACGGGAATGTCGCCGGGCTTTGTGCCCTTCAAGATTTTGTCGACAAAGTCAGCGGCGCGCCGGAATAAGTCCGCATAGCTCGGCGCGTAGCTCATCAAGCCGCCGGCCTCAACCAACTCACTCGTTGGGTACATCGCCGGCAACCGGTTCTTGGCCGCGAAGTCCAACACTTGGCGTTGCTGAGTAGTGATAAGTGGACCTGGTGGTCGTAATGAGCGCCTGGGCGCCGTCCCTTTTCGCTCGCGCGAATGCGCCCTCAAAATCGTCAAGGCTTCGCACCTCAAGCGATTGAAGTTTGACTCCCAACGCCTTGGCCGCAGCCTCCATTTCTGTGAGAACCAGGTTTCCCCTCGGACCACTCGATCTGGCCAGAGGAAGGCCACCCGGGCAACCTTGGGGAAGGCTTCCTTGAGCAGTTCCAATCGTTTGCCATCTAGATCTGGCGACATGACGCTAAGTCCGGTGATATTCCCGCCTGGTCGTGCCAGGCTGGAAACAAACCCAGTTCCTACTGGATCGCCAGAAGAGGCGAATACGATGGGAATTGTCGCGCTCGCCTTCTTGGCAGCTAAAGCAGCGCGGCCGGTGGTGACGATGACGTCAACTTTGAGACGGACCAGCTCGGCTGCAAGGTCAGGCAGCCGTTCGCGTTTCCCTTCTGCGTATCGGTACTCAATGAGAATGTTTTTCCCTTCGACATAGCCAAGCTCGCGCAGCCGTTGGCGAAATGCTTCGACCCGGGCCGAAAAGAAGGACGCGGAGGCCGTGATCAGAATTCCTATCCGGGGAATTCTCGCCGGCTGCTGCGCCTCGACCACACCCCGCAGATCGACGAACGTGATGACGAGAGTGACAAGCCCCACCGATTTTAGACTGCGAGGCCGATTTTGGATTTTGATTTTGGATTTCGGAACAAAGCCGCCATCGCATCCAATCTCTTTGTCATGTTCTATTCCCAATCCAAAATGCCAGGTCAAAATCCAAAATGACTTGCCTTTCTAGCTCCGTGAAGCTGTGATGCTTCAAGAACACCTCAGCATCGCCGGCAGAGAAGAAGACCAATTTGACGGCATCGATCGATTTATCAACCGACAGAAACTGCTCGATGGTGCGCGACGACACACCCGCTGCCTTATCCATCGGATAACCGTAAATCCCGGTGGAGATCGCCGGGAAAGCGATTGACTTGAGTCCATGCGTCAACGGCTAGACGTAATGAATTGAAATAGCACGCCGCCAACAGTTCGGCCTTGTCCGACGCCACCGCTGCCGTAGACCGGACCGACGGTGTGAATCACATACTTCGCTGGCAATTTTCCACCTATGGTGATCACCGCCTCTCCGGTGGGCAATCCATCGGGATACTGTGTCCGGCGAATCTCCGCGCAAGCCGCTTTGATCTCCGGCCCGCCGGCGCGGTGAATCGCGCCGTCCACACCGCCGCCACCCATCAACGTGCCATTGGCCGCGTTGACGATGGCGTCGACCGCTTCTTTGGTGATGTCGCCGACATTGATCGCGACCCGGCCAGCCAAGTAGGTTTTAAGCGCAGTCATCATCTCTCCCGCTTTATATTACTATCGCGCAAGTTTGCGAGCTTGGGCAAATCATGATTCGAAGCTCTCGATCGGAATTCCTCCCGCAAGGCGCAAAGAGCCAAGTTCGGAATTGTTGTCATTTCGACCGGCGGGAGAAATCTTCAGATCCCTCGCGATTGCTCGGGATGACGGGCATCGGTTCCACCTTTGCGCCTTAGCGCCTTTGCGGGAGAGATTCCGGTTTCGGTTGCACCTGTTCGCCAACAGGCGAAGCTCTTTTTCCCAGCGCAGTCTGGGGAAAACATGAGTTGCAATCTATTAGAATTTGCCACGCCTGCGCAAATTGTGTTGCCACCCGTCGCCGCTCCACCACCCCAGGGCGTATGACATACGCCACATTTCGGATCTCGTTTTGCGCCCTTTGCGTTCCTTGCGGCCATTCTTCCGAATCCGCATCTTCTCTCTGTGACCTCTGTCACAGCGTCACACTGGTCAAGCGCGCGCGCTTGACTCCCGCGCCACAAACAAGCCAAAGTACCAGCCGATTCCAGCTCAACATCGCGAGGCTCTCGATGATCGTCAACTGTGTCGCCTATGAGAACGGACGGAGACTAACCAACATACCGGTGAGCGAGATTCATTCCTACATTTCTCACGCGGATTGTTTCGTCTGGGTGGCGCTCAACGACGCGACACCGGAAGAGCTCCAGGCGATGCAAGAGGAATTCGGCCTCCACGATCTCGCTCTGGAAGATGCCCAGCATGGCCATCAGCGGCCGAAGATTGAAGAATACGAAGACTCGCTGTTTGCCGTCTTGCAAATGATCGAACGCAGCGGTGACGAGTTGAATGTTGGCGAGGTCGGCATATTCGTCGGCACCAATTATGTTCTGTCGGTGCGCTCCGGCGCCGAACGCGGCTTTACCGATGTGCGCGCCCGCTGCGAGCGCGAGCCCGAACTATCTGCGCCATGGCTCGGGCTACGTCCTCTACGCTCTGATGGACGCGGTCGTCGACCGTTATTTTCCAATACTCGACGATCTCGAAACCGAGATTGAAAATATCGAAGACCGCATGTTCGCCAACCAGAACGCCAGGGATAACATCGAGGCGCTCTACGATTTGAAGCGCAAGTTGTTGACTCTCAAGCATGCCACCGAGCCGTTGCTCGAAGCCACCAGCAAACTGTTCGGCGGCCGCGTGCCGCGGCTGGCGGTGGGACTGCAAGACTATTTCCGTGATGTTTACGATCATGTGCTGCGCGTGCACCAATCCGTCGACAGCCTGCGCGACATGATCACTACCGCCATCTCGGTGGCGATCTCGCTCATCACGATTCAAGAAAACGAAGTGACCAAGCGACTCGCCGGCTATGGCGCTTTGGTCACGGTGCCGACATTAATCGCAGGGATTTACGGCATGAACTTCCAGCACATGCCGGAACTTAGCTCGCCCTGGGGTTATCCGTTCACCGTCGCGGCAATGATCGCCATCGATCTCTTTTTGTTCTGGCGCTTCCGCAAAGCCAAGTGGATTTAGCTCGCCGGCAACGAAATCGTTTGGATTCGATGGCGCACGAGAGAGAGGGTCAGTCGCTCGCCAATGGCGCGAAGATTCGCCGCGAGCCATGAACTTTGGCAAAGTCGTATTCATTCCAAGGTAATCGTTTGGAACCGTTGAGCCGCACCGAACCAACTCCCGAGTTACAGGACACTGAACCGCGGTGGCCGGCTTTCGTAGCCGTGCTGGCGGCGGGCGGTCTCTATGCCGCATTACCCGAAGTCTTGACCATGGGCCCGCGTTGGCTCTTTCCATCGGTCGTTTTGGCGCTGCTGATTCCCAACATCGTTTCTCATCATACCGGCAGCCATCGGCTTAACACGCTCATCGGATTCACCGTCGACGCTGTGCTCACGGCCGGACTCATTATAGCCCTCGGACTCTTAGTCACTGCTCTGCCGACGAAGAAGGTAACGCCCATCGCGCTGCTGCTCGCGGCGGCATCCCTGTGGGTTACCAATATTCTAGTCTTTGCACTGTGGTATTGGCGGCTGGATGCCGGCGGGCCGCATCAACGGGACAAACGCGCGGTACACAGCGAAGGGGCGTTTCTCTTTCCGCAAATGACTATGAGCGAAGCTGCGTTGAGACAAACCGGCCAACGGCGCTGGTCGCCGAATTTCGTCGATTACTTGTTCTTGGCTTTCAACACCAACACGGCATTTTCGCCCACCGACGTGCCGGTGTTGGCGCGCTGGGCAAAAGTCCTGATGATGGTGCAATCGCTGCTGTCGCTGCTGATCATCGCGCTGTTAGCCGCGCGCGCCGTGAACATATTGTAAGCGCGCGACCGTGGATTCAGCCGATCGGCGCCAGCTCGGTCAATTTCGGCAAAAGTTCGTCGAATCCATGAATCACGGCCTTGGGCCGCGCCGCCTTGAGGGTTTCCTCGTCGTTATAAGAATGCTTGGTCGATAATGCGATGGGCATCACTTCGAGAAATGTCTCGCCTACTTTACAGCCATGGGCGTTATTGGCGGCTTTGATATAGTTCGCCGTGCCGCTAAGTAAGACGATACGTATGTGCGGCACTTTTTGTTTGCGGTAGAGGTAATAGAATCCCTGCTCCTTGGCATAATAGGTCTGTTCACGGTCGACGATCTCTTCGAAATAATCGCCGATGCCGACCTTCTCCATCGCCTGATGCTTATAGCGCCGTCCGCCGGTGGTCATCAGCACATTGCGCAGGCCGGCGGCTTTGGTTTCCTTCAAGGACTGCTCAATGCCCGGCTGAAACTCCGGCGGGTTGACATCGTAGCCATGCTTGCGCGCGATCTCCAACGCCGCGCGGCGGATTTCCACCCGCTTGGCTTCGTTGAACGGCAGATTGCGGTCGTTGGCATACTCCGCGGCAAAAATAAGCGGGATCAAAAACAGATCGAACGGGCCGTCGGCGATTTTGCGCAGCTCAGCGAAACTCAGCGGTGGCAAGTTATAGCGCGGCAAGAGTTCGTTGGCGATCACGTGGACCCGCTGAATATCGGTCTCCACGGTATCTGACATCGTGCGCACGAGAAAAGTTACGCTATCCATCGCTCTGCCCTCCCTGGAACGCATACTATTGAAGCCCGCCGGTGGTGGCAAGGGTTCTTTTTATTACAAATTCCAGATTCCATATTTCAAATATCTCGGACTGCTCCGTGATCGAGAGTATGTAATTTGGAATCTGGAATTTGGAATGGCTAGTCGCCAGGAGTAGCCTCGAAAGGCAGCCGATGGCTGCGCTCGGTATTACACGGCTTGCAGCTCGGCACAACATTTCCTTTAGTCGACTTGCCGCCGCGCACCACCGGCACGAGATGATCCATGGTCAGCTCCGCCGGCGCGAACTTGCCAGCACAATGGTGGCAAACTCCGCTCGCCAGCTTGCGCTTCCACCACTGGCTCTGGCGCAACTCCCGCGCCTTTTGCCGCTCGCGGCGCATCTCCGCCGCGGAAACTTCGACTAGAAAGGGAGTAGGTTCCATCGCCAAGATTTTTCTAGCGGTACCACCGCTTGAGATTCTTTAGATAGACGGCGAATCCGCCGGCGACAATCAGATACAACCCGCTGCGCCACGCGGCCGAGGAGTCGCCGGCGGCGTAGTTGCGGTATTCCCAGCCGCTGAAGAAAATAAAGAAGATCACGGCGCTGGTAATCAATATCTTGTGGGCAGTGATGAGTTTCATCGTGTCTTTCCAGTCAAGCACAGCCGCACCGGGAAGTTCAAGCGAGCAGGCCAACGATCGTTGCACCGGTTGGGGTTCATGTTATAGCTCGTCAAAGTCGCGCGACAAGGAGAATGACAATGATCCGAGAAACCGTCAACACCGACAAAGCGCCCAAGGCCATCGGCCCCTACGCACAAGCGATCAAAGCGGGTGAGTTCATTTACACCGCCGGGCAAATTCCCATCGATCCGCAAACCGGCAATCTAATCGCGGGTGGCATCGCCGAACAAACGCGCCAAGTCTTGGAAAATCTCAAAGCGGTGCTGGAAGCCGCCGGCTCATCCCTCGACAAGGTGGTCAAAGCGACCGTGTTCTTGAAAAACATGGCCGACTTCGCGGCGCTCAACGAAGTCTACGGCGAATACCTCGGCAAGGCGAAGCCAGCGCGCTCGACGGTCGCCGTCGCCGAGTTGCCGCGCGGCGCGTTGGTGGAGATCGATTTCGTCGCCATGGTTTGATTGATGACTCTAGGCAGGCTGAACCACCAAAGCCATTCCACGGGCCTTGAAAACCCAAGCGGTCCTGGAAAAAAACGGGGAGTCTAACCAACTCCCCGTTCTTTATTGTGCTGTGCGTTTCATTCCACTCTCGTTCGCGTCATGTGCACCATTCGTTTCACAAAACGTTGGGCGCTTTTGAGACCGAGGTGTTCACATGAAAAGTAACGGTGCCGGGTGAGCTCGTAGACCGTGAAACTAAAACTGCTTCCCTAGGCCGGCCTGCTTCATGATGGCGTTGGCCGTGTGGCGTGAAAGGATCTTATTATCGACGGTGACGTGACGCTTGGTAATGGGGCTGAACCAAATCTCATGGTCGCCCTTGCCAGGTCTTACCCAGTAGCAACCGTTGGCTTTAAGGATTTTCTTAACGTCGGGGGAAAAGTCGCCCATCAGTCCCGAATCGAAATCATCGCCTCGCGGTGGGCGATCAAGTTCATAGGGATACTACGAACTTCCGAAGCTGTTCCGCCGCTGGCCTCGAGCAGATCGGGGACCATGACGGCCAGCTTTTGCTGAAGGGATTCAACGGTTTCGGCCTCGGTTACCAGGCCCGGCAGGTCGTCGCTTGTGGCAACCCATACGTTGGCTTCCGGGTCCCACTCAGCCCTGATTTCAATGCTGGTAATCACATCAAAAAGCCTATTCGATCGGGTCAAACGTGTCAACTGATCGTATTGAATCAACTAAAATGCAACTTTGGGAGGGGATGTTGACTCATAACGAATGTAACCCAGCGCGTCGAGCCGTAAGAGCCGACGCCGATGGTTTTGCCTTTCACTTCCTTAACGGCCTTGATATTCGCTCGGCTCACCAACGACAGCGGCGTGCGGTCGAGGGAGCAGGCGATCATCTGGACCCGCGCGCCTTTCAAGTTGGCGATGATTGTCGAGCCGATCAAGGTTGAATAGTCGACATCGGCGCTCACCAGCGCCATGGTGGCGACATTGGAATTCATGCGGATGATTTCCGCATCGATCCCCTCTTGTTTAAGAAGCCGCGGGTCTGGGCGACGCCGACGGTGAGATTGGAAATATTGTAATTGGACACGCCGATCCGGACTTTGTCGGCAGCGTCAAGATCAGCCGCGAATATCATGGCGCACAGTATTAAAAAAAATTCCTCAGCCGCATCGAAAGCCTCCGCTGGGGTAGCGATACAATTTGATTTCAACGCATTGTCAGTGTAGGGGCGGACCCCCGTGTCTGCCCTCTGGGACGGGCGACCACAGGGGGTCGCCCCTACATTGGTGTTGCTTGACAGCCGCGGCACCAGCCGATATTTGAGCTTAGCATTGATGAGGTTTTGCACGCCTATGGTTGTCGAAAGCAAAGCCCCATTTGGCTAGAGTGACTTCATGGCCTACAACGATCTGCAAGAATATTTGACGCGCTTGGAAGCAGCCGGCAAGCTCCACTGGGTCGAGCAGCGCGTCGACCCATCCTGGGAAGTGTCGGCGATCACGCGCCACAGCTTCGACCGCTACGGCTGGAACGATCGACCGGCGCTGGGCTTTCGCCAAGTCGGCGTCAGCGAATTTCCCCTGGTGATCGGCGTGATCGGCGGCTCGCCGGAAATCTATGCGCTGGCGCTGTCGACGACTATAGACAAAATTCCCGAAGTCTGGGAACGCGGACAGCGTCATCCGATCGATCCGGTGATCGCGCCAACTGGACTGTGCAAGGAAATCATTCTGCCCAGCTCAGGGATTGACCTCGGCAGCCTGCCCCAGGTGGTCTGGACGCCGAACCAGGATCCCGGACCGTATATCACCGCGCCGGTGATCATCACCAAAGATGCCGAGACCGGCAGGCGCAACGTCGGCACCTACCGGCTGCAGTTGAAAGGCGCCAACCGGCTCGGCTTGTACGTCGGCGGCGCGCAGCACGCCGCGCGACATATTCGCCAGTACGAAGCGCTCAAAAAGGACATGCCGATCGCCATCGCCATCGGCATGGACCCGACCATCGTGCTCACCTCCATCAGCAAATTTCCCTACGGCACCGATGAGTTTTCCGTTGCCGGCGGCCTGCGCGGCGAGCCGGTGCCGCTGGTGCAGTGCGAAACCGTCGATCTCCAAGTGCCGGCCAATGCCGAGATCGTGCTCGAAGGCGTGCTGCGCGCCGGCTATCGCGAACCGGAAGGCCCCTTCGGTGAATTCTCCGGTTACATGAGTCCCGGCGGTCAACAGCCGGTGATCGACATCACCTGCATCACCCGAAGACGCACGCCGGTTTATCATTCGTTTCTAAGTCAAATGCCGCCCAGCGAATCGAGCTGCATCCGCAGCCTGAGCCGTTCCGCTGGATTATTTCACCACCTGCGCAACGTGCTCGGCCTGCCGGTGCAAGACGTCCACTTCACCGAAGCCGGCGGCGCCAGCGGCATGCTGGTGATCTCGATGAAAAAGGAATATCCCGAACAGGTCAAAGAAGTCGCCTGGGGCGCCTGGTCGCTAATGAACAAGGAAGGCAAATTCACCGTGGTGGTCGACGATGACATCGACGTGCGCAATCCATTTCAAGTCGAATGGGCCATGGGTTTTCGCGCCCAACCGGCGCGCGATAGTTTCATAGTCGACGGTGTGGTCACCTCCGGGGTCGATCCGTCCACCGCCGCAGCGGACATTCCGCAACATGACCCGCGCCGGCGCGCCGGCAGCAAAATCCTCATCGACGCCACCCGCAAACACCCCTACCCGCCCGCCGCCCGGGTGCCGAAAGAATTCATCGACAAAGCGAAACAGAAATGGTCCGAGTATGGCTTCAGCAAATAAAAGTAAGATTCTCTTCACCACGAAGTGTCCATGAGCTTACACTCGCCTACAGAGCATGAAAATGGTTGGCATTCCCAGAACATGATCCCCCTCAATTCGTCATACCCGCGCACGCGGGTATCCAGGCTAATTTGGCGCAGAACAAACCTGGATTCCCGCGTGCGCGGGAATGACGGAGCCCCGCAGGCTCTTTGTTGTGCATATCAGGATTGACTCTCGCCAAGGCGCAAAGCTCGCCAAGTTCGGAGGGAAGAGATGAATTAACTTGAAGAATTTATTCACCGTTATTTTCCGACCTTTGCGGCCTTGGCGTCTTCGCGAGAGATATTCCGAGATTCGGTTACGGCTGTGCCGTGGGACCAACGCAAACTGAACGTGGCAACATCTCCACACACAGGCATGAAGGAGCCACAATCAATCCGCTTAGAAACATTGGAGGAAAGAAAATGAAACTGACTCTCGATAAAGCCAACGTCATCGCCGATCAGACCCTAGCGAAGGCGCGCGATGCGAAATACCGTCCCATGTGCGTCGCCGTCCTGGACGAAGGCGGCTGCTTGAAAGTGCTCAAGCGCGAAGACGCCGCCAGCATCCTGCGCCCCGACATCGCCATCGGCAAAGCCTGGGGCGCCGTCGGCATGGGCGAATCGAGCCGCTCCCTGGCGAGAGATAGCCGCTCCCTGAGCGAGCGGCTCAAGGAACGGCCGGCCTTTCTCGGCGCCTTGTCGGTGATGTCCCAAGGCAAAGTCGTGCCGGTGGCCGGCGGCGTGCTGATCATGGACGGCGCTGACGGCAACGAAATAATCGGCGCGGTCGGCGTCAGCGGCGGCACTGCCGACGAGGACGAAGCCTGCGCCATCGCGGGCATCAAGGCCGCAGGCTTTGTCGCCAAATCCTAGCGCGGCACAGTGTCAACCGGAACTCGGAATTTCTCCCGCAAAGGCGCAAAGGCCGCAAAGGTCGGAGAATGAGGGTGAAGAACATTCGAGTAGGAGTGATTTTTCTCCGGCGAACTTGGCGGTGCGCTCGACTGCGGACATCTGCGCGAGACATTTCCCAATCCGAGACTCTGTAATCTCCGGGGCATTTGCAAAAACCGGCATCGAAGGCGAAGCGGTTAAACAACGCCACCTCGCACGCACGGGGAAATTGGGCCGGTCGCCCAATGAAATCGGCTGGCGGATTCGTTCCGAACGGCGCACCTCTCCCGCCGCAACGCTCGGTGCCAAGATTGCGCCGACAAACTTAAGCAGCGGCTGCCGCCTACGCCGCGAACTTGCTGCGATCGCCAACCAACCGTGCCACCTGCGGCTGTACCAACCGTGCGAAGTCTGTGTATTTTAATCGCACGGTCTGGACATGATTGCCGGCGTTAAAATAAATATACTCGTCCTTGGTCAAAGCCGGATCGACATACACTTTCAGGCCAAACAGATTACCGAACGGCGGCATCGCGCCGATCTCGCATTCGGGGAAACGTGCGATGAACTCGTCTTCAGTCGCCAACCTGGCGTTCCGTGCGGCGAGGCTATCCTCGACGATGTGTAGGTTGACCTTGTCGTTGCCTCGAACCACCGCCATCACCAGCTGCTCATCGGCTTCGATCATGACGACCTTGGCCAGCTCATTGCCTGAGACATGTTGCCGAGCGGCAACCTCCTGGGCCGTGTACGCCAGCGCATGCGTGTAAACCTCATAGGGGATCTTCGCCTCATCGAGTTTCTCTTTGAGTCTTTTTAGAATGGGCATGACCGGCTCCTTTCTCAAACACATTTTGTCATCGATGTTACAGACGCAATTCAAACATGCGCAAGAATCATGCCCGCTAGTGACAATTTTCTCAGCGAATGACTACTTGAAATCATATAGAATCGAGCTCACTTTGGGCGCTACGGGGGCGTCGAGGTTTATCACGACTGACAAGCACGCAGCGACAAATTCGCAGCACTGAGAAGGGCGCGCCAGGACCGTCGACGGGTCAAGAAATTCTCCAGATAAATCAATTCATTTATAGGCGCTAAAAAAAACCCAGTGGCATATCTCTTGCCGTTTTTTGATTCAGGGTTAACAATAGATTGCGTGTAGGAACAACAACCGGAGGAAAAGAAATATGAAAATTCCCTTGCAGATCACCTTTCGTGACATGGCACCGTCGCCAGCCATCGAAGATAATATCCGCGAGAAAGCAGCCAAGCTCGACGAGCTGCATGACGGGATCATGGGCTGCCGGGTGACCGTCGAAGCGCCCCATCGCCATCACCACAAAGGCAAAGCTTACGTGGTGCGGATCGATTTAACCGTTCCCGGCGGCGAACTGGTTATTAATCGAGAACCAAAACGTATAGTGCCGAAAAAAGCCAAGGCCGGCGACGAACCGGATAATGACTTCGCCGAATCACATGAACCGAGCAAACACGCGGCCCACGAAGACATCTATGTCGCCATCCGCGACGCCTTCAACGCTGCTGGCCGAAAGCTTCAGGATCATGCGCGGCGCCGGCGCGGCAAGGTAAAAGTCCATGAACCGCAGCCGGTCGCTCGGATCGCCAGCCTGTTGCCGATGGAAGATCATGGATTTCTCCTAACGCCCGACGGACGCGAAGTGTATTTTCACAGGAACAGTGTGCTCGCGCCGGGATTCGATCGTCTAGAAATTGGCCACGAAGTTTATTTTGCCGAGGAACTCGGCGACAAAGGGCCGCAGGCTAGCACCGTGCGGTTGGCGGGTAGATGATTCCATAACGGCTGGAGTTATTCATGTTCGAAGAAGTCATCGTCTGCCTCGACGGCTCATCCCTGGCGGAAACCATTCTGCCCCTGGCGCGCGCCGTGACCGCACCAACCGGCGGCAAGCTAACCCTCCTGCGAGTCGTCGGCGATGAAGCTGAGCTCGCCGCCGAGGAATCTTATTTGCGCGACTGCGCGCGCCAGTACGCCGCGCGAGCTGAGCTTCGCCATCTCGGCGGACCCGGCCGGCGCCATTGCCACTGAGCTGAAAAATAATCCCCATGCAATCGCGGCAATCACCACACATGGCCGGACCGCCTGGGCCGAAGCGATTTTAGGTGGCGTGGCGTTCCAGGTGATTCGCGCAATCCCACCGGCCGGTGCTGGTCTACCGTCCGATAGACAAAGACTGGCGATGCACCGAAGCAGATCGACACCGTCGTTATCGCCCTCGATGGCAACGCCCTCTCGGAAAAGATCATCACCTACGCCGTCCCAGCGGCTCGGTCGTTGACAGCGAGGCTGCTTTTAGTTCAAGTTCTGCCGGTGCAGTCACCGGCAGCGCTGCTGCCGGACCAGGGGAAAAACGACATCAGCGAGTCGGCGTATGTTCATAGCAAAGCAGCGGAGATCAAAAAACAGTATGGCTTGGACGCTCAGTGGGACGTGCTCCATGGCGATCCGGCAGAGGCGATCTGCCGCTACGTCAGGGGCACGCCCAATACGTTGCTGGCGATGACCACCCACGCACTCCCTGGCATCGAGCGCGCCATCCTCGGCAGCGTCGCCGCCGCTTGCGTGCGCCGCGCCGCCACTCCCCTGCTGCTCTACTGGCCGAACGACGATAGAGAATTGGATGACCGCGAGATCAGAGACTTGAGATAGCGTTAGGTCGCTCATCTCTGTCTCTGTCTCAATACTCTTTCAATCCCTTGACCAGTGCCGTCAGCGTCTGGTTGGCGTCGCCAAAGAGCATCATGGTATTGGCTCGGGAGAATAATTCGTTGTCGATCTTAGCGAAGCCGGGGGCCATGCCGCGTTTGAGCACGATGACCGTGCGCGCCGATTCGGCATCGAGTACCGGCATGCCGTAGATCGCACTATTGGGGTCATGCTTGGCTGCCGGGTTGACTACGTCATTGGCACCGACGACCAGGGCGACATCGGTGGTGGCGAATTCATTGTTGATCGCGTCGATGTCGTAGAGCCGGTCATAGGGCACGTTGGCCTCGGCGAGCAGCACATTCATATGGCCGGGCATCCGGCCGGCCACGGGATGAATTGCGTATTTAACCGTGAGACCGCGCTGCTCCAATAATTCACCCAACTCACGCAAGGCATGCTGACAGCGCGCCGCCGCCATGCCGTAACCGGGAACGACGATCACCGATCTGGCGCTGGTGAGGACAATCAACGCATCACCGATGGTGGCGCCGAGCGTAGTCTGACGCGCCGCCGCACCGGCTTGGCCGCCGCCGCTTTCCCGTCCGAAACCACCAAAGATAATATTGCCAAACGACCGATTCATCGCCTTGCTCATGGCCAGCGAAAGGAAAAAGCCCGACGCACCGTCGAGGGCGCCGCAGACGATCAAAACACTGTTAGACAAAGCGAATCCGGTGGCCACCGCGGCCAGGCCGGCGTAGGAATTCAACAGCGAGATCACCACCGGCATATCGGCGCCGCCGATAGGCAGCACCAGCAAAACCCCCAACACGAAAGCGCCACCCGGCCATGCCGTAAAATACTTGCCGAGCGGCGGGGTGCACCGTCAGGTAGGCGATGGCCGCGAGCGCGCCCGCCAGCAGCGCGATATTCAGGCCGTTCTGAAAGCGGTGCGTCAAGGGCCGTTCGGCGACGGCACCTTGGAGTTTGCCGAAGGCGATCAGGCTACCGGTAAAGGTTATCGCGCCGAGCAACACCTCAAAACCGAGGGCGGCAATCTTCGCCGCGCCAAGCTCCGCCGCCATGGCGCGCATACTCGGCGATCCCCACCAAAGCCGCGGCCAGACCGCCAAAGGAGTGGGACAGCGCGATCCGCTCCGGCATCTTGGCCATCGGAATAAATAACGCCATGGCGATGCCAACGGCCGAGCCGATGGCGACGCCGGCGATAATCCAATCGTAACGAACCAGCTGGTTGCCGAGTAAAGTACCGGCGACGGCGATCGCCATCGCCAAGCCGGCGAGCCACACGCCGCGCCGGGCGGTTTCCGGCGCGCGCAATTGATGCAGGCCAAAGACAAATAGCAGCGCGGCGACGAGATAAGCGGTTCCGCCAATGGCGTCGTCACGATCGCGGCTCACCATGTTTTTTGAACATTTTGAGCATGCGGTCGGTGATCAAGAAACCGCCGACGACATTGACCGTCGCGCAGGTAACGGCAACCAGACCCATCACAGAGCTGGATAGATCGTAATCGCCACCGGCGAGTACCAGCGATCCGACCAGAGAGATGCCAGAAATCGCGTTGGTCACCGACATCAGCGGCGTATGCAAGAACGGCGGCACGCCGGAGATCACCAGATAGCCGACAAAGGCGGCGAAGAAAAAAATGTAGAGCCAGAAAATCCACTCCGCCACTAGCCTTCTCCTTTGAGCGCGGCCAAGGCTTGGCGCAACTCGTCGCCAACAATTGCGCCGTCGTGAGTCACCACGCAGCGGCGGGTGATTTCATCGCGAAAGTCCAAGCCGCAGAATACCGTCGCGTAGCAAATGGCCCAGAAAATTTTCCATGTTGCGCGAAAACATCCGGCTGGCATCCTGGGCGACTTCGGCGGCGAGATTTAACCGGCCGACTGATGGTCACGCCGCGGCAGACGATATCTTCGCCGGGTTTGGTCAATTCGCAGTTGCCGCCCTGTTCGGCGGCGAGATCGACCAGCACCGCGCCGGGTCTCATATTCTCGAATCATCTCACCGGGTGATGAGAATCGGCGCGCGCTGCTGCGGCACCAATGCCGTGGTGATACAGACATCGGCATTGGCCAGCGGCAGGCGTATCGCGTTGCGCGCCCGTTCGAGGGAAACTTCGTTCAATTGACGCGCATAGCCTTCGGCGCTCTCGGCAGCTTGTTCCAACCCAGGTTCGATATATTTCGCGCCTAAGCTTTCGACCTGCTCGCGCACGTCCGGCGGACATCGAACGCTTCGACCAGCGCGCCCAGACGGCGCGCCGTGGCGATCGCTTGCAGACCGGCGACACCGGCGCCCAAGCACCAAGACCCGCACCGGCGCGAAGGTCCCGGCGGGAGTCATCAGCATCGGGAAGAAACTTGGCGAGTAACATTGGCGGCGACAATCACCGCGCGATAACCAGCCGCGGTACTCTGCGAGCTCAAGACGTCCATGGACTGCGCGATCGTCGTGCGCGGCAGATTTTCCAGCGCCAGGGTGGTCACCCGCGCGGTCGGCCAAGCGCCGTGTCGCATCGACATGATCGCGTGGATATAGCAGACAGACGAGGGTCGCGCCGCGGCGCAGCTGCTCGACTTCGAGCAGAGTCGGCGGCCGTATCTTGACCAGCAAATCGGCTTTGTTCGAGGAGCCGTTGGGCGGAGGATTCAAGCCTCGCGCCAGCCCGCACGTAGTCGTCGTCACTGAACCCCGCGGCCTGGCCCGCACCACTCTCGACCGCAAGCCTGATTTTGTTCGCAGTCAGCCGGCGCACGCCCTCGGGCACCAGCGCAACCCGCCGCTCGCCGGGAAAGACTTCTCTGCGCCACGCCGACAATCATGCCGCCTCCCGATGGGCCGCTGCGCCGCCCCCGCTTTCTCGTTAGCGCTGGAGGAGCCGCCGATGCGAGCAAACCACGGCGCACATACTGCGGATCGAGCGCCAAGTAACTCACAGACGTTTTCAAAGGAGAACAACCAGTGGTTGCCTTCGCGCATGAACCAGTCTTCGACCTCGCGAAAGCGCTCTTTGCCGGCACGGTCGGCGCGCCGCGATACTTCTGAAAGAGATGGATCGCGTCTTCAAGCATTGCCAGGAGTAACGATTTCTCCGGCGCCAAATGTTCGCTGCGGCGGAAAGTATCGAAATAGCGTCGTTGAGCATCGCTATCGTTAGCGACGATCGCCAAGATTGGTTCGTCCATCGATATCCCCCCTATAGGCTTCGCACCAGCACTCGGCTCTGTGCGCTCCACCGCCAACGACGTATTCGCAACGCCTATGCCATGAGATTTCGTCGTTTGCAGGCGTCTTCCTTCGCAACCTTGCGACGATCGTTAAGGCTTCTTCTCAGCTGTAAGAAACCAAGTGCTGGGAACGCGTTATTCAAATGAGCGAATTCATGGCATGGCCATTGCGTTTAGAACCAAGTGAACGATTGTCAAATCGCAACTTGATCGCACAGCCCAATTAATTGGGTTTAAACAAATCGCGGAGCTGATAGCGATGGCGAAAAAACCAAATGACTTGATATCGTTTCCGATGCACCTGCCGCGCGAAGTCGAACGACTCTTCGACGAAATGATCCACCGGCCCTGGGGCTTCTGCCGGGATATCCGCGGCTGGAATCCGTCGGTCGATGTCTACGAGACCGAAGACTTCTTCATCCTCGAAGCCGACCTGCCGGGCGTCAAAGCCGAAGACGTCAAAGTCGAGGCGGAAAACGGCGATCTGGTTTTACAAGGTTGGCGCACCATCGAGACCAGCCAAAGCGACGGCCAGTTTCACACCATGGAACGGTCTTCGGGCAATTTCATGCGTCGCATTAAACTGCCGGAGTCCATCGACAAAACTGCCATCGAAGTCGAATTTCACGACGGTGTGCTGCAGAGTGCAGTTGCCCAAGACTCAAGGGAACAAGAGAGGAGAGGCGCGATGATCGACAGAACCGAGGTTGTTAACAGCGAAACGCGGCATCGAAGACGGTAGCGCGCCGCGGGAACTGTCCGCCGAGGAGCTGCGCTTCTCGACCAAGATCGAGCCACCACTTCGGCGTCGACCCGCGAGCTCGCCGGCGCCAAAGATTTTGTCGGCCAGGAGCGCGCCTTGGCGTCGTTAGAACTCGGCATCGGCGTCGCCGGCAGCGGTTATAACATTTTCGTTTCCGGTTTGACCGGCGCGGACAAGCTGGACACGCTGCGCCGTTGGGTCGCCGAACGGGCCAGCGCCACGGCGACTCCAGGCGACTGGGTGTATGTGCATGATTTCAAACATCCCGATGCGCCGCGGGCGATTTATTTGAAACCCGGCGCGGGTATCGAGCTGCGGGACATGATGCATGATCTGGTCAAGACCCTGCGCGAGGAATTGCCCAAGGCGTTTCGCCAGGAAGCCTTCGATAAGGAAAAATCTTCGCTGATGGAGAAGTTCAACAACCGCGCCCAGGAACTCAACGTCCAATTCGCCACCCTGGCGCGCGAGCGCGGTTTCCAGGTGCAGACCAGTTCGCGCGGCCATATCTATTTTATTCCAGTGGTCGACGGCAAACCGATGCAAAAGCCGCAGGACTTCGCGGCGCTTTCGGAAGATGAGCGGCGCGATGTCGAACGGCGCCAGCAGGAGCTCAACGTCGAGCTCGAACGGTTGGCGCGCCACCAGCAGGAAATCATGCGCGAGATGGAACAGGATATCCGCACCGTGGAGCGGCGTTTCTGTGAGACACTTGCTGATCCCAATCCTCGGCCGCATCATCGACAAGCTCGACAACCCGGAGGTGAATATCTATCTGGACGAGACTCGCGAACATATTCTCAACAATCTCGACGATTTCAAGGAAGCCGGCGCAAGCCCGATGGCGTTGCCGTTCATGCCGGCGCCGCGCGCGAGCGCGATCCTTACCTGGAATATGAAGTGAACGTCGTCGTCGACAACGCCAAGACCCAAGGCGCGCCGATCATCGTCGAAAGCGCGCCGACCTATTTGAATTTGTTCGGCACCATCGAGCGGGTGGTCGACCGCTTCGGCCGGGTGGTGACCAATTTCACCCGGATCAAATCCGGCTCCTTCCTGCGCGCCCATGGCGGTTATCTGATCTTCAGCCTGGAAGACGCGATCACCGAACCGGCGGTGTGGAAGGTGCTCAAGCGGACGCTGCGCAGCGGCCGCATCGAAATGGAAACCTACGAACCCTTCGCGATGTTCTCCGCTTCGGGTTTGAGACCCGAACCGGTCAAGGTCAACACCAAAGTCATCGTCGTCGGCAGCGCCTATCTCTATCACCTGCTCTACACCTGGGACGACGACTTCCACGAGATGTTTAAGATTCGCGCCGATTTCAATCCGGTGATGCAGCGCGACGACGACCACCAGCTCGCCTACGCCCACTGGGTCGGCAATCTATGCAATGAAGAAGGCATGCCCCATTTCGACGAGAGCGGCGTGGAAAAATTGATCGAGTACGGCGCCCGCCAGGCCGGCGACCGCGATAAAGTCTTGGCGTCCCATGCGACCATCGCCGATTTAGTCCGCGAAGCGGCTTTCTGGGCGCGCAAGGAAGATCGCCAGCTGGTGTCGGCGCGCCATGTCGAGAAGGCGCTCGAAAGCCGGGTCTTCCGCTCCAACCGCATCGAAGAGAATATTCGCGAGCTGATCGCCAACGGCACGATCTTGGTCGACATCGACGGCAAGAAAACCGGACAGGTGAACGGTCTGTCGGTGATGGAGATCGGCGGCTACGCCTTCGGCCGGCCAAGCCGGGTGACCGCCAGCGTCGGCATGGGCCAGGCCGGCATCGTCAATATCGAGCGCGAGTCGAAGTTAAGCGGCAACATCCACGACAAAGGCATGTTGATCCTGGCCGGCTATCTGCGCAACCGCTTCGGCCAGAACCAACCGCTGGCGCTCTCGGCAAGTCTCTGTTTCGAGCAGTCCTATGGCGGCGTCGAAGGCGACAGCGCGTCGTCGACCGAGCTTTACGCCCTGCTGTCGCGGCTGGCGAATCTGCCGCTGCGCCAAGATATCGCCGTCACCGGCTCGGTCAATCAGTGGGGCGAGGTGCAAGCGATCGGCGGCGTCAATGAAAAGATCGAAGGCTTTTACGATGTCTGCCGGATGGTCGGCTTGACCGGCAAGCAGGGAGTGCTGATCCCCGCCGCCAACGTGCGCCATCTGATCCTGCGCGGCGATGTCGTGCAAGGCAGTGGCCGAGGGGAAGTTTCACCTCTACCCGGTGAAGACCATCGACGAAGGGATAGCGATCCTGACCGGCGATGTTCGACGACGGCAAGCCGGGACGACGAGACGCATCAATGACGCCGTGGCCAAGCGTCTCAAGGAATTGGCTGTGGGATTAAAGGAATTCGCCGCGCCAGAGAAAAATGGCGCGGCCGACAATAAGCAATGACGTTCTGCGGCCCGCGCGCGCTCGAGGCTTGCGAAAAAATATGGAGATTACAACCATGGAAGCGCTCACCATCGACGCCAATATCGATCGTCTCACCCAGCGACGCGAGCAGTTGCTGACGACGCTGCGCCATCTCGACGACGAGCAAAAGCAAGTCGAACATAACACCGACTGGGTCGATCAGGCTGCCTACGTAAGCCGCATCGCTTTGCTCGACGGCCTGCGCCAAGATTACCGGGCGGAGCTGACCAGGATCGACCGGGCGCTCGAGCGCATCGCCAATCATCAGTACGGCACGTGCGCGGCTTGCCACGATGCCATCGAGCCAAAGCGGCTGGAGTCGGTGCCGGATACCGAGTACTGCTGTGGCTGCGAAAGTTTCAGGGAGGGCCTAGAGCAGTACGCGGCCTAGCGACGGACTTCGAAGCGAACCGCGCTTAGCCCTAATGAATCGCCGGAATTGTCGAGCTGCGATTGCCCGCGCGCAACCCATGCTATCGTAGTGGCTCCACTTAACGGCTATCGCCTTTACCCTCGCCAGTCTCCATGGTAACCCTTTGACTCGTCTGGTGGAGAAGCAAGGTCCCCGGTGGTCACGAAATCTCTTTTCATCACGCCATGACCGTTTTGCAACCGCCATGTTGTCGATGTACGGGATCATAGCAGGTCAGCCAAAGGCGGTTGCGCGTTGATTTAGAAAAAGACAGGAAGAGGCTGGATAGCGAACCTTGGTGAGCGCGTTCAGGACCAATCAATTCATCTTGATCATTCCACAGTACCGATTAGCACTATCATCCGTCAGAAAATGGAGTCTAAAATAGAGTCCAGGCTGAAATAATACCGGAGACGAAACTCAACCCGATAGTTGTTTTGTTTTTCACCGTACTCTGTTCCTCTCCAGCCAATCAGGACCGGTGTCCGAAACCGCAGCTCGAGATTGGTTGTGGGACTGTAGGCGAGCTCCGGAATTACCGAAAAGCTGCCATCCTGCAGATTGATTGTGGTGGTCAGAGCGGGAGTGAAATACAGGATGTCAAAGGGTTCTTTTTGACTGGCGCGAAAGTATAGGTAGTGACCCATCGGGTTTGGCCGGCCGTAAACGGATTCAGCCAATTGTGAAGCGCGCACGAGACCGCTCCTATTTCCGGTGTTGCGATACGTTGTATAGCTGTCGTTGACGAAGGTAACGAAATCTTTGAATTGATCTTGGCTTAGCCCTGTCCCGTTGCGGTAATATTCCAGGATGTAAGTGGTTTCCTGTTCGGTCAGATAACGAAAACCCAAAAGATAGCTGACGGCGTCCCATTGGTGGCTGGACGCGACTCCCTGAGCATTAATCGTTGTCATCTTAAAATTGTTGATTCTCGCCCATTCGCCGTGGACCTCAAGATTCGTCGATAGGTTTCTGGAGAAGTCAAAACCGAATCGGGTCGTGCGGCTCGATCCGGTAAGCAACGTGACATCGATATCGGTATCGTAATAAAGCAGGTAGAGCTTGGACGCAAAATTTACGTGGTAGGGTTTGCCAAAGTCAGTGTTGACATGCTCCCAAACCGGAACGGCGGCCGCGCTTAGGGACGCATTACTCAGAGGTCCGGCAAAGCTTTGGTTCCATGTGGCATTCAACACCGTGTACCCTTGGCGAATTTCTTCAGGGTCTTCCGGGTTCTTCGGCCGGTCGACAAAGGCGACCGGACTCCATGCATAGCCTTTACCCCATTTGAAGATTTTATTGCCCGCCTCCAGACTGAAGTTGTCGTTGGGTCGCAGGGAGATCAGGCCTTGCAAAAGTTTAGTGGATTGCTGCCAGCCGACAAAGTCGTTTTGCACGAAGGTTTCGCTCTGGAAAGACACCGAGAAGATGTCCTTCTTGTAACTCCCCTCGAGACGGAGGCCGAAATTATATTGCTGGAAGGTCCGGCCGCTGCGCAGCAGGTCGAACTTCAATTGAGCAAAGGCATGATCCCGATCGACGCCGAAGGTTATCGGCTGGAACTCGAAAAAACCACCAAGGCTGTAGGGTTTGCTGGCCGCTTTGTCGACTTCCTTCTGCAACTCCGAAAGGTCAATTTCGAATCGCTTCTCGTCCGGTGGCTGATCCTGCGCGGGAAGATTGGGCGCAAAGAGTAGGCCCGAAAGTAGCACCGCGCATTTACAGATTCTACGCACCGCTCACCTGATGGTTTCAATCTTGGGCATAAACTCCAGCGTAAACACTTCATCGGCAACGATCTTCTTTTTAACGTTGGCATACGCGATGATGGACTGATAGCCCTTATAGAGCGGGCTGTCGGTCTCGATGACAGACGGCCGCCGCACCCCTTCGAACGGTTTGATTTCTTTAAAATAGAGAGTCTTGATCAAAAGACCGGTCGCGGCATAGCATTCGATCTTGGTCGGAACCACCGCCTTCTTATCGACCCACATCTTCAGTTTGTCGTACGCCACCGCGGCGGTCTTCGCCTTCAAATTGAGTACATACTCGCTCTTGCCATCCTCCATGTTTTGGACGTTGTATTCCACGTTGTAGTCGAGGCGCATGATGTCGGCGTTGTTGAACACGCCGCCGACAACTGACTGGAGACTGGTGATCCGCACCGGTTTGCCGACATTGGGGATATAGAGCCACATGTTGTCGCCCAGTCGGAGCGTAGCTCGACCTTTTTCGCTGGCCGGTGAAAGAAATAGTGAAACAATTTTGTCGTTGCCCTTTTTTAAGTGTGTAAAGGAGAAATTCCCTCTTGGCGCCGCTCGGCTCGATGTTGATCAGCTTGCGGTAGGATTCAAATGACTCCGGTTGGAGATTGGCGTCCACTTTCTTGAGAATCTCTGTCCCATCTAAAGCGAACACTGGGGTTGCCAAGAGCAACGTGAGACCCAGAGCGAAGAACCGTTTGATATAGTGGTCTTTTCATACATGCCTCAACGCGTCGATCGGTTCCATCCTGGAAGCCTTGTACGCCGGCTGTAGGCTCGCAAGAACGGAAACTATGATCACCATGAGAGAAGCCGTTACAACCTCCATCGGCGCGATCGTTGGGGCGAGAATAAGACCCGTGGCCTGGCCAAAGTTGAAGGTAATTTTCGAGACGTACAACGCCAAGATAATTCCCAAACCGAAAACCACACCGACAACCGCGCCAGTTACGCCAAGACAAAAGCCTTCCACCAGAAACAGCGAAAGGATCTTTCGTGGCAGCGTCCCGATTGCCGCGATCGTGCCGATTTCTCTGACACGCTCATAGACCGCCATGATCATGACGTTGAGAATGCTGATCAGCACGATGGCGATGAGCATCAGCTTGATGAAAAAAGTCATCAGGTCGATCATATTGGCGATGTTGGCGAAGGGTGATAGTTGCGCCCACGTGTGGACCTCGATGGCGCCACCTTTTTGCTTTTTCTCTCCCAAGCCAAGTGCTGCCTCGGATAGCTTTGAGCGACCCCTTCCACCGCCGGAAGAGATTTTACTCGAACTGCGATCTCGCTCACCTCTTTGCCGGACATCC
Source organism: uncultured delta proteobacterium (assembly GCA_963847445.1). Lineage (GTDB taxonomy): Bacteria > Desulfobacterota > Binatia > UBA9968 > UBA9968 > DP-20. The sequence continues at coordinate 242,402 of CAWJZV010000004.1, forward strand.
GCAAAATTTCTCTGGCGTCATCGAAATTGATGTAACCGTCTCGGCCGCCCGGTCCGGTAGCGCTTTCCAGAATGCCGCTGACGAGAAATGTCTTGCCGTTGACCGATCCATCTTTGTTGGTCGCGACTATTACGACGGTGTCGCCGACTTTGGCGCCAAAGCCTTGGGCCAGCAGTTTCGGCACCAGCATTTTCCCCTTTTCCAACGAACGGACACTCTTTTCCCCTTCCAAAATCCGCGAGAGCATCTGCGGCAAGGCGGCAAACTCTTTTTCCGGATAAACGCCGTTGATCCTGATATTGGTGGTCTCGGTAAAATTGCTGAATAGGGCGCCAAACTTTATCCGCTCCGAATAGGCTTCGATGTCCTTATTCCCCGCCAGGGTTTTTTCGAGCTGCGATACCGCGGCAGGTGGGAGATTCATATTCAAAGGAAGGCTTTCAATAGACGCCACATAACCGCCGCGATGGATCTGCAAGGCCCCCAGATAAGAATCGGTGATCTGGGCGATCATGAAATCCTTGATCGAAACGGTCACCGCGACGAAGACCAGAACGAAGACGACTCCGAAGGCGATCAACGAGACGGTCAGGAGGCTCCGCCTCTTATAGCGCAGTAAGTTTCGCGCCGCGATCTTCATCAGATTGAACATTAGCTTTACCCTTCTCTTCCCGATTTAGAAGGCGACCGTCTTCCAGGGAGTAGATAATTTCCGCCTCGCCAATGATTCGCGTATCGTGCGTCGAAAAGATAAACGTAATGCCGAAGTTATCTCTCATCTGCTTCATCAATCGGAGAATCATGTACGCAGTCTCATGATCCAGGTTTGCGGTCGGCTCATCGGCGAGGACCAACTTTGGCCGGGTGACCAGCGCGCGGGCGATCGCAACCCGTTGCTTCTGACCGCCGGAAAGCTGATCCGGCATTTGATTCTTTTGCTCTAGCATTCCCACGGCTTGTAAGGCTTTGAGCACCCGGTCGCGGCGCTCGGCCAGAGGCAGTTCTTGCACCATCACCAGCGGGTACTCGACGTTCTCAAAAGCCGTCAAGACGGCAAGTAAATTGAAACTCTGGAAAATAAAGCCGATATTTTGCCCGCGAAACTCTGCCGCTTGGCGCCGATCCAACCCGAGGACATCGATCCCCGCCACCTGTAACTCTCCACTGGTCGGTTTGTCCAAGCATCCGACAAGATTGAGCAACGTTGTCTTGCCGCTGCCCGAAGGCCCGATGAACGCGAGGAAGGCACCTGCCTCGATCTCGAAACTGACCTCCTGCAAGGCTTTCACTTCCACACTGTCGGTTGCGTATGTCTTAGTCAAACTTTTTGCGACAATCAGGCTCATATCGCTTCATTCTCCTCAGCGTTCGCACGCCAAATTCCATGTCTTTCGTGGCACTGGCCTTTACTAATTGCCGCTGCTCTCGTCGCGCCGGGATCGATCTCTCGACTCCTGCCCCCGGGCAATGTCGATCTCCTCTTCGATTTTCCGGCCTACCCACTCGCCGCTCGCGATAAGCTTCTGCCCGTCGATTTCTTTTCCTGAAATCATGGCAAGGCTATTTTTGATCTCGGAGCGGATTTCATTTGTCGGGTCCCAGTACTGTCCGTACGAGGATGCTGCGTATTGATTAACATAGTCGAGCCAGTCGTGCAGCCCTCTCAAACCACTCTCGATTTCCTTCAGCCCTCTCTGACGATCTCCACTCCGCGTCAAGGTGAGGCCCAAGTAGAGCTTCGCCATGTTGTCGTCTTGTGAAGCGAGATCGCCCGTTCCAGAGCTTGGCGGGCCTCCGGATACTTTCCCGCAACGTAGTAGGCCCGCCCCAGGTAGGTCCAGGTTCCTTGAGGAAACACGCTGAAGTACAAATGGTTTGGGTCTAATTCAGCCGCGCTTTGAAATGACCCAATTGCCGCATTTGGATCACCGTACAGCAGAGCCATGCGGCCTTGCTGGACCTTGGTCTCTGCCGCGCAAGCGGAAATGAAAAGAATGATCGACGCTAGCCCAAAAATTAAGTTTTTCGGATTCATATTGTTGCCACTAGGAAGCGGGGCAACATTTGTGCCATGAGAAACACTGAACACAACCCGTTCCTCTAAAACGTGAGCAGATGTGATTCGAGCTGCTGCGACAAAATCATAAAACCTTATGCACCCGCCATGGTTCACCTATTCAATTGCTCTTCGGCACGACAGTCCCAATACATCCTTTCAAGACGCGTATAATAATCGGCAATGCGTTCAAGATGATCCATCGCCAGTTCAAGAGCTAGCATGTCATCCTTAGTATGGTCCCGCTCGAAATCTATTCCTGTGAGTAGTTGTTTCAAATCATAGTTGATGACCGCTTTTCCGTCCGCATGACCTCCTGGCATTTTGTCTTTGTAGTTTTTAATGTCTATCTGATAAGCGTTTCTAATAGCCCTTCGGTACTCCTCAAACTTTAATTCCACGCTCTGACGAAGCTGAGGCTGCTGAGCTTGTGCCCAGGTACGATCCGACTTGACGAACAGCATTAGAGCAAAGCCCATAATCACAATCGACGTGACTTGCTGGAAATTGTTCCTCTTCATTTTTCCCCCTTACTGCAAAGGCATTTTCGTTTGACCCATCATACGCGACCTCGTGATGCACCTGGCGACCCTCTGTCAATACAGGCCACAGCAAGACTCGCGCCAGGGGATATTTCCAAATCTTATTCGACCCGTCTAGCTAAACTTCTTAGGGCTGAGAAAAATCGGGACTGGATTCGCGCCAGTGAGAAGAACCGGAGCGTTGCGGAATGTTATCGCCTCAAACATCCGGCGCACCACGTCACTGGCCCGCGCGAATCATTCGGCAGAGAGCATGAAAAACGGCTCGTACGAGGTCGAAGTCAAGGGAAAGAATGTCATCAAAATCCTGAGCGTTGAGTTTGAGCGCGTAAACGGGGTCGATAGCCTTTACCGTATGCATGGCCGGGTTGCGATCGAGCGCGGGCACCGTCCCGAATGCTTGTTTTTCGCCTAGCTCACGGACTGACTTGACCGTTTACCCTCGATCGCTACGCGCCCCTCTAAGACAAGATAGATTGCATCAACAGGTTCACCCTCACGGTAGATCGTCGCTCGGGGCTCGAAATGGACATCCTCGGTCAGCGCAGCGACCCTGCCGAGTGCCTCTATAGTGGCGTGACTAAAAATATCCACGGATTTGAGGAAAATGACTTTTTCTATTGCGGCAAGCTTTTTTTGTTCCATCATCGATTCCAGGTCCGGTTAATCACCAGCGCCGCCGTTTCACGCAACACATCATTCTCAGAATTCACGAACTTCGCGATCTTGTCATGAAACCCCGGGAGTCCTCTGATGCCAATTTCCCACATGGTTGCTGCCGTTAGCCAAATATCCTCTTGTTCGAAAAGCATGTGGAGTGCAGTCGTGGCATCGAGACTGGCCCAGCCAAGGAATTCGAGAGACAATCGGAAGCGCTCGGGTTCAAGTGTATCGCCATAAAAAGGGAAGATATATCGCTTTACCTCCCCTGTCAGCAAATTATCGAGAAGCTCGACAGCGTAAGCTTGCTTAGCTGCATCCGCAGAATTGAGAGCGCCCCAAATCCCCCGAATATCTTTGGGTGGATAGATAAGAGATAGCAGCCAAATTGTCCTTTCTCTCACGCGCTCCATGCTCTCGATAAGCGCTTGCCGCAATAGCGATGTGCGCCCAACCGATGATTGCTCGACACCAGCAAAAAGAACAAAGAAAATCGCGAACCTTTGAATATAGAGCATCGCGTCCGAGACAATAGCGCTTTCGATGATCTGGCGGTCGACCGGGAGATCTGGGAAGCGGCGGGCCATCTCTTCCAGAGCAAGAATAGACTGGAAACGGAGAGAGCGGTCCTCCTCAAGCAGCCCAGCCAAGACGGCGTTCATCGCCGACTGTGAATGGATTTTACTGAGAGTTCGAGGAATATCGAGGCGGAGGTCGCGGGCAATCCGGTCGTCGAACAGTGCGTTTCTCAATGGCTTCACCGCCATTTCGCCATACTGGGCCAGGGCCTGGCGCGCCGCGGCCTTGGTCCCGTGATTGCCCAACTGGGCGATCGTTTCGGCAACGAGTCCGGGATATTTACCTTTAGCCGCAGACGCCAGCGCCTCGCGGACCACCGCCGCAGACTCATCCGTCCTGATCAGTTGACTGAGATAGCTGGAAAACTCAGGCTCCACCGATTCCCCCATCAGGCGAGCCGCTTCGACGCGAAGTTTGTTCGCCGTCGGAGCCGCGCGCCGCGACCATAGCGCGAAACGCCGCTAACGCCTCTTGGCGCGCCGCGTCATCGCCGCTGCGCAGCAGCAATTGGATGGCGGCGCGGCGCGTTTGCGCTTGCGGACTTTGCAACAGCGGCCGAACGAATGGTGCCGCGCCGGTCTTCAGCATGGCGGCGAGCGTCGGAATCGCTTCCGAGCGCACTTGAGCGCTCTCGGACGTGAGTAATTCGAATACCGCCGCCAAGGCGTTGGGCTCCAGAGAAGCGGCCACCAGTGACAGAGCGCGCTTGCGCACTTCGGCGGATGGATGGCGCAGCAGCTCGCGCGGCAAATGCGCCACCAGGCTCCGCGGTTCAAACTTCTCCGCAAGGTCCAGGGCAAAAAGAATCGACGGCTCATCTTGTTGATCTAAAGTAGCCAGCACGGTATCGATTGTCCCCTCGTCCGCAAAATCGATCCTCGCGGTCTCAAGGGAGACTGCGCGGTAGGTCAAACTGCGGCGCAGGGCGTCAACGTAACCCGCGTGCGCGCGGGAAACCAGGGCGAACCAGACGGCCACGAGAGCGATGGAAAAATAACCGACGAACGTAACCGGATTCCCCGCCAGGGCGAGCGAGCCCAGGAGAATGATCACCGCGGCCATGCCGTCCGCTAGCCGCTCGACGGTCACGTCGAGGAAAACTTTAACCTTGTCCTTAATCGCGTCGGGGATCGGCAGATACAGAATCTGCACGCCGCTCTGATTAATACCGGTGCGCAGAGAAGCCTCGGCCAGCCGCGTCGCGGTGGCTGCCATCAAACCGGGCCATGCCAGCATGCTGAGCAATCCCGCAAGTAGCGTGGACGGAAGAAAGAGCAGACTTGGGCCTAAGCCCAGCCGCGTCAGAACCTTCCCGGTGAGCCAGAGCTGGCCGACCATGGTAACGGCGCTCAGCCACGCATAGTAGGAGCCGAAAAAACTCGCCAGTGCATCTGCGGTCGGATAGGCGAGTTTCACCGTGGCTTTAAACTGATAGTCGATCAAGGTCGAAACCACCACCGAAACAAAAATCACTCCGGCGATGGTGCGCAGGTAGCCGGTACCGAGGATTTCCTGCAAGATACCCGGCGCGTTCGGCGGCACCGTTTCGTGGACCGCGTCATTTTCCCGACGATTGACCGCGAACAACCGATCTCGCTCTCTCAGGGCTAGACCGGCCACGACGAAAGCGCCAGCAAGCAGCGCGACCACGAGCCAGAGGAGCTGTCGCGTGCCAAAAAGAAAATTCACCGCCCAATTCGCCGCAAGCCCGCCCACCATCGCGCCCAGGGTCCCGCCGGCCGTGATTATGCCGAAGAGGCGTTTACCGTCGCGCGGATTGAACAGTCCGTTGGCCAACATCCAAAATTGCGCTACCAAGATAAGGCCGCCGATCGCCGACCACATATAATACGCGTAGAGCACCCAGCCAGCGCCATAAAGGGTGATCGTCAGCCAGAACAAGATGACGTTGGAAATGACGAACGCGAGCGAGCCGGGAATGAGCCGCGAAAGCGAAAACTTCGCCGTATAACGGGAATAAACGCCGATGACGACGCCGGCGAGCACCGCCGCGAGGAGATAAACATAAGGCAGTTGAGTTATCGGAAAGCGACTGAGAAAAAGCGCATCCCTGACCACCTTGATGATGTTATTGGCGGCCAGCAAGAAAAACAGAAAAGCCGCCATCAATCCGACGCGCGTTGCCTCACCGGGTCGAACGTCAAAGAAGCGCGAAAGATGGGTCGTCAAAAACCGCAGGGTCACGGCTCAGCCATTTTGTTGCCTGCGACACGGGTTTAAATCGCAGTCTTGAACGTAGCTCGGCGGCTACGAGAAGTCTAACGCAGCGCGCCGTCTTCAAACTCATCGAGGTTCACGATGTCGAATCCCCGCGCCAGATGCTTGACTTTGCCCCTCGCAGAGAAGTGGGCGATGAGCAACATCGTTCGTCACAGACGCAAAACCATGAATGTTAGTGTCTGCAAAGTATTTGATACGCTTAAGTCTGTTTCACGCCGGCGCTGGTCTTGACTCACTGCGAATGCGTTGCGGCTCTTGACTCAATTTAGTATTTCGATAATTATAGAAACATGGAAAATAAGACGGCGGTATCGGCTCTTGGCGCGTTGGCGCAGGAAACCCGGCTGGCAATTTTTCGGCTGTTGGTCGCGGCGGGCGCCGAGGGCGTGTCCGCCGGCCGGATCGGCGAGGAGTTGGAAGTTCCCGGCGCAACCCTTTCGTTTCATCTGAAAGAGCTGGTGCATTCGGGTTTGGTGTCGTCGCGCCAAGAGAAGCAGTTTATCTATTTTGCGGTCGATTATGAGCGCATGGCCGAGCTCATGACTTTTCTCACCCAGAATTGCTGTCAGGGCATGCCGCAGAAGTGTCTGACCGTCGTTGAAACGGCACTGGGAAGCTGTTGCGCACCGGCTAAATCGAAATCCAAAACTAAGAGGAGACAATCATGAAACGTTTTCACGTGCACGTGTCTGTCGACGATCTCGAAGCCAATGTTAAATTTTACTCAACCGTGTTCGGAGCCCCGCCTACAGTGGTCAAGTCCGACTACGCGAAATGGATGGTGGACGATCCCCGGATCAATTTCGCTATTGCGAAGAGGGGCGGCGGGGCAGGAATCGACCATCTTGGCATTCAGGTGGAATCGGACGAAGAACTGATCGCCTTGCGGGAGCAAGTTTCTGGAGCGCAGATCGCCGCCCTCGATCAACCCGACTCGGAGTGCTGTTACGCGCGCTCCGATAAGTACTGGACAACTGATCCGCAAGGAATCGCCTGGGAAACTTTTCACACCCTCGACGCCATTCCGGTTTATGGCGACACGAACCGCAATCAGACGCGTGCTTGCTGCGACGCCGCGCCGACCGCCGAGTCCGCAGCTAGCAAAACCAGCTCGTGCTGCTCGTAAGCGAGATCTCTATGAAACAGGAAATTCTGAACGTTCTGTTCCTGTGCACTGGCAATTCGGCGCGCAGCATCATAGCCGAGTCGATCCTGAATTCCATCGGCAAAACCAATTTCAAAGCCTTTAGCGCGGGCAGCCGTCCGGCGGGCAAAGTCAATCCGTTAGCGCTGGAACTACTGGCAAAGAATCGTCTGCCGACCGAAGGTCTGCGCAGCAAGGATTGGAATGAATTCTCCCAACCGGGCGCGCCGTTCATGCATTTTGTCTTCACGGTTTGCGATCAGGCAGCGGCGGAAGCGTGCCCGGTCTGGCCCGGCCAGCCGATGACGGCGCATTGGGGTGTGACCGATCCGGCCGCGGTTCAAGGCAGCGACGAGGACAAGCGCAAAGCCTTTCTACGGGCTTACACGGAGCTTTACCGGCGCATATCTCTATTTGTCAGTTTGCCTTTCGACAAGGGGGAATCCGGCCGGCCTCGCCGCCGCGAATGTCGGTCGTCACATTGCGGATGCGGACATCGCCAATGGTGAAATCGTATTTTGCGGGACTGCCGTCTTCGGTCCAGCCGCGCAGCACATGCTTGATCGCGGGATCGGGCGCATCCGTATAGTGGCTGCTATGCGCCTGGTTCATCGTCACAACGTCGGGAACGAAGTCGCCGGCATAACCATCATAGTCGGTCGCAATTTTCACCCCGCCGGGGCTTTCGATCAGGAATGTCGCGTGTCCGAGAAAGGTCAACCGAACTTGTTCGGCTTCCAGCGCGGTCGCGGTGAATTTTGCGGGCTGCACCAGTGACGGCGCCTGCGCCATGGCAAGACAGTCGCTCGCCATCGCATGCGCTGAAACGGTCATGTACATCGAGGTCAGCACAGAAACGAGACCGGCGAGGCTGCGCATCATCAGCGAACTCCTGTAATGTGGGTCGTCTGCTTCCGGGTGCTGGCCGGCATTCTCACCCGCTATCCGGCGGAAATGTGGAGATCAGGGCACTGCGATCAACAGCAAATAGGCAACGAAAACCACCAGATGCACGATGCCGGTCAGAACGGTCGTGCGACCTGTTCCGAAGCTGATGATGCAGAGCGTCAACGTTGTGGCAAGAAGAACCATGTCGCCGCCGCCCAGTCCGAGGATCAATTCCGTCCCTGTCAATAGGCTGAGCGCCGCAACCGTGGGGATTGTCAGACCGATCGTCGCCAAAGCAGAGCCGAGTGCAACGTTGAGGGCTCTTTGCAGTTCGTTGCGGAGTGCCGCGCGGATTGCCACCAGCGCCTCTGGCAACAGCACCAGAAAGGCAATGAGGGCGCCGACAATGGCGTCGCCTTGTTAAATCTGCAAGGCTTTTAACCCGTCATCCACCCCCGCGGCGACGCGCTTGGCGAGGATCACCACCGCCAAGAGGCCCGCGACCAGGCAGACCGCATGGAGCAGAATTTCCCAGCTCGAACGCGAGGAATGCGCTCTTTCCTTATTCTGCTCGGCATGCTCGTCGATGAAATAGCGCCGATGCCGGACCATCTGCATGAATAGGAAGGCGCCATAGAGGAGCAGCGACAGCAGGCTCACAAATACCAGCTGCAGGGCGGAGAACCTTCCGGGGGAAGCCGTCATCGTGAAATCCGGCAGGATAAGGATCAGCACGGCGAGCGTCAGGAGGACGGCAAGATAGGCACTCGTGCCCTGCTGTTTGAGGTCCTGCTCATAGTTTCGGAGCGCCCCGAGCGTGAGGCAGATGCCGACCAGTCCCGTGCACACGATCATCACCACCGAAAACACCGCTTCGCGCGCGAGATAGGGATTGGGATCACCATGCAGCATGACCGAGGTGATGATCGACACTTCGATGACGGTCACGGCAATGGTGAGAAGCAGCGTTCCGAACGGTTCGCGTAGTTCTACGGCAAGCGCCTCGGCGTGATGGAGCACAATGAAGACGGTGCCGAGCAACAGTCCGGCGGCGACCAGCGAGATCAAGATCTCGCCCATCGCGGTATGCGTGACCGGACCATCTCCAAGAAATTGAATTGCCAGCGCTATTCCAAGCGCCAAAAGGGGGAGAATGAAACCAAAAGCCGCCCGACCCTTGACATGACCCGATGGCGTCACGTCGGGCTCGGCAAGCGGAGACACGTCGCCGGCCAGCCCCATGGGTTCAAATCTGCTTGTTTTCATGATTCCCCACTCATATCCGCCTCTTATAAGGCACCAGCCGCAGGGCTACCATGCGCGAAACACTCACAATGATGCGGCTCCGGCTCTTTCAAGTGCAGCCAAGGCTCCTTATCTCGCGTTTTCCGACCCATAGAGTTGTCTGAACAATGATCCCCTTTCGGTTCTCGATTTATCGCCGGTCGCCGAGGGTCAAACTGCCGGCACGGCGCTGCGAAACAGCCTCGCTCTGGCCCAGCACGCCGAGAAACTGGGGTTTCTGCGTTATTGGCTGGCCGAGCACCACAACATGCCGGGAATTGCCAGCGCTGCGACGGCCGTGGTGATTGCCCATGTGGCGGCCGGCACGCGCACAATCAGGGTTGGTTCCGGGGGTATCATGCTGCCGAACCATGCACCGCTGGTTATCGCCGAACAGTTCGGAACGCTCGCCTCGCTGTTCCCAGGGCGCATCGATCTGGGGCTCGGCCGCGCACCTGGAACCGACATGCTGACGGCGCGCGCCTTACGCCGCGATCCGGTGCAGGCAGGCGATCGGTTTCCGCAGGATGTGATTGAACTCAAAGCCTATTTCGACGAGCCCGAGCCCGGCCAGAAGATCATAGCAGTGCCGGGGGCAGGGCTGAAGGTGCCGCTATGGATTCTGGGCTCAAGTCTATTTGGTGCGCAGTTGGCGGCAATTTTGGGCTTGCCCTTCGCTTTCGCCTCGCATTTCGCGCCCGATGCTCTCATGCCGGCGCTCGAGATCTATCGCGAGCGCTTTACCCCTTCGGATCAGCTTGATCGCCCCTATGCGATGGTTGCTGCCAATATTATCGCCGCCGACACCGAGGGCGAAGCGCGGCTGCTTTTCACCTCGCTGCAGCAGTCCTTCGTGCGGTTGCGCCGCGGCGCCCCCGGCAAGCTGCCGCCACCCGATGGTCAGGTCGAGGCCGATTGGACGCCGGTTGAACGGGCAGGGATGGAGCAAGCCCTGCGCTATTCATTTGTCGGCACCCGCAACAGTATTGAGAAGGGCGTGCGGGCGTTCCTGGCGGAAACCAAGGCGGACGAACTCATGGTGACCGGTCACATTTACGATCATCAGGCCCGGCTGCGCTCGTTTGCGATTGCGGCGGAGGTTCATGCCGCCCTTTCATCGGGGCGTGCCGCCTGAGCGGGTGGCCCGGTTGCCCCTTGCGCGGCAGGGCCGGTTCTCCTATAAGCCGCCGCACTTCAACTCACACGCGGATGCGGGATGTTTCGCACGGGAGACCAGTCTCCCCACATAGCGATACCTCCCTCCGGTGCCGGGAAACCGGTCACATCATCCGCGGCGGATCAACCGGAAAAGGATAGACAAGGCATGTCACTGCCAGAATTCACTATGCGCCAGCTCCTCGAAGCGGGCGTTCATTTCGGCCATCAGACGCACCGTTGGAACCCCAAGATGAAGAGCTACATCTATGGGTCGCGCAATGGCATTCACATCATCGATCTCGCCCAGACCGTTCCACTGCTGCACCAGGCACTCGTCTCGGTGCGCGACACGGTGGGCAATGGCGGCCGGCTGCTTTTCGTCGGCACCAAGCGCACCGCGCAAGAAGCGATCGCCGATGCCGCCAAGAAGTCGGCTCAGTATTACGTGAATTCGCGTTGGCTCGGCGGCACGCTGACCAATTGGAAGACCATTTCCAACTCGATCAAGCGCCTGCGCCAGCTCGAAGAAATCCTGTCCAAGTCGGATGTCGGCCTCACCAAGCGCGAACTTCTCACCCTGACACGCGAAAAGACCAAGCTCGACCAGGCGCTCGGCGGCATCAAGGACATGGGCGGGACGCCCGACATCATGTTCGTGATCGATACCAACAAGGAGCAATTGGCGATCAAGGAAGCGAATCGGCTCAGCATTCCGGTCGTCGCCATCATCGACACCAATTCCGATCCCGTCGGCATCACCCATCCAATTCCAGGAAATGATGACGCCGGCCGCGCCGTGGCGCTTTATTGCGATCTGATCAGCCGTGCGGCGATCGAAGGCATTTCTCAGGCGCAGGGTTCACTCGGGCGCGATATTGGTGCTTCCGAGAATCCGATCGTCGAACAATTGCCCGAAGCGGCCACCGCTTAACGGAGATACAACATGGCTGATATTACCGCAGCGATGGTCAAGGACCTGCGCGAGAAAACTGGCGTGGGCATGATGGACTGCAAGGCAGCGCTCGCCGCCACCAAGGGCGACATGAACGCTGCAGTGGATTGGCTCCGGGCCAAGGGCCTCGCCAAGGCCGCCAAGAAATCGACGCGTGTTGCTGCCGAAGGGCTGGTCGGTCTCGCCACCGCCGAGAAGTCGGCTGCCTTGGTCGAGGTCAATTCCGAGACCGACTTCGTAGCCCGCAACGAAAAGTTCCAGGCCATGGTTGCCGAGATCGCCAAACTGGCGCTCAAGACCGGTGGCAATCTTGAGAAGCTCAAGACGGCGACCTATCCCGGTTCGCATCATGCCGTCGCTGAATATGTCGCCGAGGTGGTGGCGACCATCGGCGAGAACATGACGGTTCGCCGCGCGGCCGCATTGTCGGTCGGCAATGGTGTGATCGGCGCCTATGTTCACAACCAGATCGCTCCCGGCCTCGGCAAGATCGGCGTGATGGTGGCACTCGAATCGACCGGCAACGCGGAAGAACTGAAAGCGTTCGGCCGGCTTCTGGCGATGCATGTTGCAGCGACCAATCCGGTTGCTTTGGACCTCGCCGGCGTGCCGCCCGAGACGCTGGCGCGCGAGAAGGCCATTCTCGAAGAGAAGAATGCCGGCAAGCCGGCCAATGTCCTCGAGAAGATCGTGGCGAGCGGGCTCAAGTCGTACGCCAAGGAGAATTGCCTCCTCGAGCAAGTTTATGTGCATGACGGCGCCAAGACGGTGACGCAAGCCCTCGGTGAGGCCGCCGCCAAGGCGGGTGCGCCGATCAAGATCGCCGCTTTTGTCCGCATGCAGTTGGGCGAGGGTATCGAAAAGGGCAATGACGACTTCGCAGCCGAGGTAGCCAAAGCAGCCGGGCAAGCCTGATACTCTTAGCCTGCACCGATTGAGGATAAAGGCGAATCAGCGTCGGGCGGGTTATGACGTCGGCCGGCGTCCGCCGGAGAATTTGAAATGAAAGAACTCGCCTATAAGCGCATCCTGCTCAAGGTGTCGGGCGAGGCGCTGATGGGTGGGCGTGAGTTCGGCATCGACCTCGCAACTGTTGGTCGTGTCGCCGACGATGCGATTGCCTGTCTGAAAGCTGGCGCGCAGATCGCTCTGGTAATCGGCGGCGGCAATATTTTCCGGGGCGTGGCGGGCGCCGCCAAAGGCATGGATCGGGTGAGTGCCGATCACATGGGCATACTGGCAACGGTCATGAATGCGCTCGCCATGCAGGGCGTCTTGCAGGGCAAGGGCATCGATGCGCGCGTATTGTCGGCCATTGCCATGCCGACCGTGTGCGAGACTTATTCCCGCGACAAGGCGGTGCACCACCTCTCGGAGGGCAGGGTGGTGATATGCGCGGCGGGCACTGGGTTGCCCTTCTTTACAACCGATACGGGTGCCGCCCTGCGCGCCGCCGAGATGGCCTGCGATGCGTTGTTCAAGGGCACCAGTGTCGATGGAATTTACTCGGCCGATCCCAAGACCGATCCCAAGGCCACTCGCTTCGAGCGGCTGACCTACAACGACATTCTTGCCCGCGATCTGCGCATCATGGACCCCGCCGCCATAGCGCTTGCGCGCGATAATGCGATTCCGGTAGTTGTGTTCTCGATCCGGACGCCCGGCGAGGTGTTGCGCGTCTTGCGCGGCAACGGCCGTGCGACAATTGTGACGAGAAACTGACATGGCACAACCCGCTCCCTATGACGCCAAGGAGCTGAAACGGCGCATGCATGGCGCTGTCGACGCGCTGAGACACGATTTCTCCGGTCTGCGCACCAGCCGCGCCTCAGCCAGCCTCCTCGACCCGATCCATGTCGAAGCCTATGGCGCCCAGATGCCCCTTAACCAAGTTGCATCTGTTTCGGTGCCCGAGCCGCGGCTCATTTCCGTTAACGTGTGGGATCGCGGGCTTGTCATTGCCGTGGAGAAGGCGATCCGCGCCTCCAATCTGGGCTTGAACCCGCAAACCGAAGGCCAGGTCATCCGTCTCAGAATGCCCGACCTCACCCAGGAGCGGCGCAAGGAATTGGTTAAGGTCGCTCACCAGTATGCCGAGAAGGCCCGCATTGCCGTGCGCAATGTCCGTCGCGACGGAATGGAACATCTCAAGCTCCTCGAAAAGGAGCATCTGATCAGTGAGGACGACCATCGCCACAAGTCGGACGAAGTCCAAAAGCTCACCGACGAGACCATTCGCGAGATCGATGCGACGCTTAAGACTAAAGAAGGCGAGATTATGCAGGTTTGAGGGGCGGCCTGACCACGTAACTCCGAGAGGCAATTTGCGATGACGCAACAGCGACCGCCAGAAGCGCTGCCACCCAGACACGTCGCCATCATCATGGACGGCAACGGACGCTGGGCGAGCGCGCGAGGACTGCCGCGCACGGCCGGTCACAAGCAAGGTGTCGAGGCGCTGCGGGGTGCGGTGCGCACCGCTTCCGATATCGGTGTCGAATACCTGACTATCTACAGCTTCAGTTCGGAGAACTGGGCGCGTCCGCGCTCCGAGGTGACATTCCTCCTCGACCTGTTACGCCGCTTTATCCTCCAGGATGTGGCGGAGCTTCACCGTGCCAATGTGCGCATCCGTGTCATCGGCGAGCGTTGCGGGCTCGATCCCGACATCGTTGCCCTCCTCGAACATAGCGAGAAGCTGACCCAAGACAATTCCGGGCTCACGCTGATTGTCGCCTTTAACTATGGCGGTCGCCAGGAGATCGCGCGAGCGGCGCGCGACATCGCTGAGGCAGTCAAATCGGGTCGGCTCGATCCGGCCGCCATAACGGTTGAACTGATCGGCAGCCACCTCGATACCGTCGGAATACCGGATCCAGACCTGCTGATCCGCACCGGCGGTGAGCAACGTCTTTCCAACTACCTCCTGTGGCAATGCGCCTATACGGAATTTGTCTTCGTCAACGAACACTGGCCGGACTTTACGCGCGAGACCTTCGAAAATGCGATTGCCGAGTTTCGCAAGCGCGAGCGGCGTTTCGGCGGCCTTGCGGTGCAGACCGCCTGACATGCCCGATCGCAACGGGGTGAGTTCGCAATCACCCAAATGGCAAGACCTTGGCATCAGGACACTCTCTGCGGCTGTTCTCATGCCGGTTGTCCTTGTCGATATCTGGCTGGGCGGCGTCTGGTTCGAAGTCTTCGTGCTCCTGATCGGAGTCCTGATCGCGCGCGAATGGGTGCGCCTGGCACTGGCTGACGAAGACCTGCAATTTGGCCTCCATGTCCTGGCGGTGCTGGCCGCGGGTGTCCTGCCTTTCGCGACCGGTTTCATGATGACGCTCGCTGTGGTCGCGGTTGTCTGGCTCATCAGCGCCATGATGGCGCGCAGAACCAGCCGTGGCGCAATCTGGCCCTATCTCGGAATCCCCTATGCTGCGGGTTCGACGATGGCATTGATGATCCTCGGCAATGATGTGGCCTATGGACCATTGGCAATCGTCTGGTTGCTGGCGATTGTCTGGGCGGCCGACAGCCTTGCCTATTTTTCCGGAAGGATCATTGGCGGCCCCAAGCTTGCGCCTTTAATCTCGCCCAAGAAAACCTGGGCCGGCATGGCCGGCGCGGTTGTAGGCGGTGTCATGGCCTCGCTTGCCGTCGCTGCGCTGGCTGGATTGGATTCCAGGGTCTTTCTGGCACTGCTTGGCGGCCTCTTGGCCATCGTTGAGCAGGGGGGTGATCTCTTCAAGTCGGCGCTCAAGCGATTCTACGGCGTCAAGGATGCCGGGCGCCTGATTCCCGGCCATGGCGGCATCATGGACCGGGTCGATGGCCTGGTGGCGGCGGCGATCGCCGGAGCGCTAATTGGCACGCTTCATAGTGGCTCTGGGGCCGCAGGTGCGGGACTTCTCCACTGGTAACCATGATTTGCCGAAATATTGTCTCAATGGCCGTATTCTGTGGTTAATAATTCGTCACAGTTTCGGGCCGCCAGCCTTGGGGAGAGACCAGAGTTGGCCGGCCGGAACAGCGGACAAAAACGAGCCTGGTCCGGAAGAGATGGTGACGGCGCATGAGCTTTTTTTTCAATCTAGATCTCGGCCTCATCGGCATCCTAGCCTACACGCTCGCCTTCCTGCTCGCCTTGACCATCATCGTCTTCATTCATGAATACGGTCACTTTCAGGTTGCGCGCTGGTGCGGTGTGAAAGTCGATACGTTCTCGGTCGGCTTCGGCCGCGAGATTTGGGGCTGGACCGACCGCCATGGAACCCGCTGGAAAATCGGTTGGTTGCCGCTGGGCGGGTTCGTCAAGTTCGAGGGTGATGCCAACGCCGCCAGCATGCCAGAGGACAATAGTCCTTCAAGACCGCCCAACGACAGCGATTTTCACCAGAAGAAAGTATGGCAAAGAGCCGCCGTTGTCGCTGCGGGGCCAATCGCCAATTTTCTCTTGGCGATTGCGATATTCGCCCTTTCCGCTCTGGCGATCGGCGTGCCGATCAATGATCCGCGGATCGATGGAATTGTACCTGGTGGCGTAGCCGAGCAGGCGGGTCTTCAGCCTGGCGACTATGTGCGCTCGATCGATGGCCGCACCGTCGATTCGTTCTATGAGCTTGCCGAAATAGTTCGCTTCCGCCCCGGCGAGAAAATCGTGATGGGGATAGAGCGCAACGGCGCACCCCAGACCATTGAACTGACCATCGGCCTGCGCGAAGAGACCGATCCTTGGGCGGGGACCATTCGCGTCGGCTTTCTTGGCGTCGAGCACAGCGATGCAAACGATATGCGCATCGAACGCCAATCGATTTCCCAGTCCATCCACTACGGCTTGGACCGGACCTGGATGATCGTCGACCTGACGATGCGCTATGTGAAGAAGCTTTTCTTGGGCCAGGAAAGCCCGGCCCAGCTCGGCGGCGTCATGTCGATGGCGAAGGCAGCAGGCGACGCCGCGGCGGCGGGACTGTTGCCCTTCGTATGGGTTGTGGGCTTTCTGTCGGTGAGTATCGGGCTGATCAATCTGTTCCCAATTCCGATGCTGGATGGGGGACATTTGGTGTTTTACGCGATCGAAGCCGTGCGTCGGCGTCCGCTTGACGCGAACGCCCAAGAATGGTGCTATCGAATCGGTTTTTCGCTTGTCTTGGCGTTGATGCTCATCGGCAACGGAAATGACGTGTGGAGATTTTTCAAGCCAATTCTAGGCCTTTGAAAATACGGCGATATCTTTCGTTTGATTTCGCGGGGAAACAGCGTAAAAGGGCAGGCAAGAAGAAGCCAAAGTGATGCGGGGCGGCGTCGACTTGAGGGTGATTGGCCAATTGATGTTTTACCGGTTTGTAGTCGTCTGGCTATGGGTCCTGGCATTCGCCGTGCTGGGGCCTGTTGCAGCGCCAAGATTCCTCGCATCGGATGCGCAAGCGCAGGTCATTTCAAGAATAGTTGTTGAGGGCAACCAGCGCATCGAGCCCGACACCGTCGTCTCCTATATGCAGATCGGACCGGGCGACTACTACGATCCCGAACGCATCGACGAATCAGTCAAGTCGCTGTTCCAAACCGGCCTGTTCTCTGATGTCAAAATATTCCTTCGCGGCAACCAGCTCGTTGTTGTGGTGGACGAGAACCCGCTGATCAATCAGGTCAATTTCGAAGGCAACAGCGCGATCAAAGACAAGGATCTCGCCAAGGAAGTGGAACTGCGCGAGCGCACGGTATTGACGCGCGCCAGGGTCCAGAGCGACATCCAGCGCATTATCGCGCTCTATCGCCGGTCGGGCTACTACTCGGCGCGCGTCGAGCCCAAGATCATTCGGCTGCCGCAAAACCGCGTCGATCTGGTTTTCGAGATCAATGAGGGCACCGAAACGCTGGTGGCTTCGATCGCCTTCATTGGCAACGAGTTTTTCAGCGATAGCGACTTGCGCGCGGTCGTAAGCACCAAGGAATTCGCCTGGTGGAAGATCATGTCGACGGCGGATCGCTATGATCCCGATCGTTTGAACTACGACAAGGAATTGCTGCGCCGCTACTACCTCAAGACGGGCTTTGCCGACGCCAAGATTATTTCTGCCGATGCCGAATTGGCACCCGATGGTGAGAGCTTCTACATCACCTTCACTGTCGAGGAAGGTCCGCTCTACAGAATTGCGGCGGTGACGATCGACGAAGGCGATACCAATCTCGATCCCGATGCCCTGCGTTCGGCCGTGGCGATTGGGCCAGGCGAAGATTACGACGCAACCAAGATCGACAAGACTGTCGAACGGATGACGATCGAAGCGGGCAAGGCGGGCTATGCTTTTGCCAAGGTCGAGCCGCAGATTGAGCGAGACCCGATCAACCGGACATTGTCGGT
Source organism: uncultured delta proteobacterium (assembly GCA_963847445.1). Classification (GTDB taxonomy): domain Bacteria; phylum Desulfobacterota; class Binatia; order UBA9968; family UBA9968; genus DP-20. The sequence goes on from CAWJZV010000004.1 coordinate 260,270, forward strand.
CACATACCGAATTCAGGAAGGTCCGCGCACCTATATCGAGCGTATCGATATTGTCGGCAACAAGCGTACGCGTGACGAAGTTATCCGTCGCGAACTGCGCCTCTACGAGGGCGACGCCTACAATCGGGTTCTAGTCGATCGCGCCCGCCGGCGGCTTACGGCGCTAGACTTCTTCGAGAAGATCAACTTTCGTGAGGATCCCGGCTCCGCTCCCGATAAGGTGGTCATCATCATCGAACTTGTCGAGAAGTCCACTGGTTCGCTCAACTTCTCGGCCGGTTACTCAACCAACGACGGTGTCGTGCTTGGCGTCTCGCTGGCCGAGCGCAACTTCATGGGTCGCGGCCAGTCCGTGAAGCTGAATACGTCACTGAGCCTCGATCGGCAGTCGGTGGATTTCAGCTTCACTGAGCCCTATTTCATGGGCATGCCGCTCGCGGTCGGCACCGACCTGTTTACAACGTATACGGACGATCAGAAAGCTTCATCCTATTCGCTCTTCGCGGTCGGTGGCGCCGTTCGCACCGGCTTCAGGATCGATGAGTTCCAAGGCATGGGGATTCAGATATAGCTTGGCACGCCGCGACGTCGAGAATGTGCCGGACAGCGCCTCGCTAGCCATCTAGATTTCCGAAGGTGTCACGTGGAAATCCATGATCGGCGCCACCTATACCTATGATGATCTCGACAACCCGGTACGCCCGACCAAGGGATTCCGTGGTCGCCTGGCAGCCGACCTCGCCGGACTTGGCGGCAACGTCTATTACGGCGCGACGGAGGCCTCGGGCTGGTACTTCATTCCGATCTACGAAGAGAAGGTCGTGTTGAAGCTCGAAGGCAATGTCGGCATGGAACAGCCATGGAACGGCAAGGAAGTGCCGATTTAAGACCGATACTTCAAAGGCGCCGACAGCTTCCGTGGAATTCGCGCCGCAGGGCGTTGGACCGCGCCAGGAAAACGAAGAAACAAGCCGCAAAGACGCGATCGGCGGGCAAGTCTTCGCGATCGGAACCGTCGAAATGGTCTTCCCGCTCGGTTTGCCGGACGAGTTTGGTCTGGAGGGTTCCGTCTTCTCGGATTTTGGCACCGTTTTCGATGCACCCGAAAAGTCGACGGTCAACAGCGATGCCGAGGAATGCGACCCCGATCCGGCACCGTGCATACAGAACGAGGTGTTCGATACGGCGGCATTTCGGGCATCCGTCGGTGCCGGCGTGATCTGGCAGTCGCCTTTCGGCCCGTTGCGCGTCGATCTTGCTTATCCCTTTGCCAAGGCCGATTATGACAAGACTGAGTTTTTCCGTTTCAGCTTCGGCAGCCGCTTCTAACCTGACTGCCAGCATGGACTAATATCGTTTTGCGGACGGTCTATGCCGTCCGCAACCGCTTTGGGGCTTCGAATGCCGGATTTAACGGGCACATTGCGCAGCGCAGATATCACGCGGGTCATGAAATTGCTGCCGCATCGCTATCCCTTCCTGTTGATCGACAGGATGGTCGATCTTGACGGCGACCGCTCAGGCACCGGCATCAAGAATGTGACGATAAACGAGCCGTTCTTTCAGGGTCATTTCCCGGGAAGACCCGTCATGCCCGGCGTATTGTTGATAGAGGCGATGGCGCAGACCGCCGGCGCCCTCGTACTTGATACCCTTGGCGACGAACATGCGGGCAAGCTCGTGTTCTTCATGTCGATCGACAATGCCCGCTTTCGCCGTCCCGTTCTTCCCGGCGACACGGTCCACTTTCACGTAAAGCTCACGCAGAAGCGTCCGCCTGTATGGAAATATGCGGCTGAAGCTATGGTCGACGGCAAGAAAGTCGCTGAAGCAGAGATTGGCGCGATGTTGATGAACGATCGCGGCGCAGACTGAATTAGCGCCCGCGGCGGCTCATCGGCACATAATCGCGACGGGGCGAGCCTGTATAGAGTTGGCGCGGCCGCCCAATCTTCTGCGAGGGATCCTCGATCATCTCCTTCCACTGGGCAATCCATCCCACCGTCCGCGCCACCGCAAAGAGAACGGTGAACATCGACGTCGGGAAGCCCAGCGCGCGCAAGATGATGCCGGAATAGAAATCGACATTGGGATAGAGCTTGCGCTCGATGAAATAGGAAGTCGCTGAGCGCCGCCTTTTCCAGCTCACGCGCGACATCGAGTAGGGGATCGTCCTTGATACCTAAGTTCGCCCAGGACCTCGTGCGCCGTCTTCTGCATGATCTTGGCGCGCGGATCGTAGTTCTTGTAGACGCGATGGCCGAAGCCCATCAATCGCGTGTGCTGCGACTTGTCCTTCACCCTAGCGATGAAGGCGGCCACTTTGCCCGGATCGCCGATCTCGCCCAGCATCTGCAAAGCCGCCTCATTGGCGCCGCCATGCGCCGGGCCCCATAGGCAGGCAATGCCCGCCGCAATACAGGCGAACGGATTTGCTCCCGACGAGCCTGCCAGTCGCACCGTCGACGTCGATGCATTCTGCTCATGATCGGCATGGAGAATGAATATCTTGTCCATGGCGCGCGCCAGGATCGGATTGACCTTGTACTCCTCGCATGGCACCGCAAAGCACATGTGCAAGAAATTTGCGGCGTAGGACAGGTTGTTGCGCGGATAAACGAAAGGCTGGCCGATATGATACTTGAATGCCATGGCGGCAATAGTCGGAAGCTTGGCGATCATCCGCCGTGAGGCGATCTCACGCTGCCGCGGATCGGTGATGTCGGTAGAGTTGTGATAGAAAGCCGACAGCGCGCCGACGACTCCCACCAGCACGGCCATCGGATGTGCGTCACGACGAAAGCCTGTAAAAAACCGGCTCATCTGCTCGTGTATCATCGTGTGGTGCGTGATGGCGTATTCGAACTCTTTGCGCTGGGCCGGGTTGGGAAGTTCGCCGTAGTAGAGCAGGTAGCAGGTCTCGAGGAAGTCGCCGTGCTCGGCCAACTGCTCGATCGGATAACCGCGATAGAGCAGAATCCCTTCATCGCCGTCGATATAGGTGATCTTTCGACTCGCATGAAGCGGTCGAGGTGAAACCAGGATCGTAGGTGAAGACATCGCCCTCGGAATAAAGTTTGGTGATTTCGACGACATCAGGCCCGAGCGTCCCATGCTTGATGGGGAGGTCCAGGTTTTTCTCGCCGATGCTCAATTTCGCCGTCGTGCTTCGGTCGGCCATGTCTGCCTCCTTGCCTCGCGGTTTTCTCTGCGCCGTCAATCTGACGATCCGACGAACGCCCGCCTCTCAATTGGGATAGGTCTAGAGTATTGCACCGCACAACAAACGGGTCAATAACACTGACCTGTTCTCACGCGGACTGATCCTTGACACGCGCCAGGGATTTATCGCGACCGAGAACTTCCAGAACGTCAAATATGCCCGGTGATGTACTGGTTCCCGTCAATGCCGCACGCAGGGGCTGTGCGAGCTTGCCCAGCTTCAAATTCTTCTGCTCGGCCAGCACTTTCAATTGCTCTTCAAGTCGCGCCGCGTTCCAGTCTGCCTCGGTCACCGCACCCAAGGCGACGAGGCTAAGACTGTTGGCTGCCTGGCCTTCCGCGGTCAAAAGCTGTTCAGCCTTGGCGTCGAGCTTTCAATGGGCGTTTGGCGAACAGATACCGTGCGCCATTCATGAGATCGAGCAGCGTCTTGGCGCGCTCCTTAAGACCAGGCATGGCCTTGAGCAGCTTGGATTTCATCGCGTCATCGATCTGCGCGAGAAGGGCGGCGCCACCTTCGGCATGAGGAAGGAAACGAAGAAGGTGATCGAGCAGTGTGGCGTCTGGCGTTGTGCGAATATAGTGGCCATTGAGGTTCTCGAGCTTGGCGAAATCGAACCGGGCCGCCGACTTGCCGATCCCATCCAGTTCGAACCAATCGATCATCTGGTTGGTGGAGAATATCTCGTCATTGCCATGGCTCCATCCGAGCCGCGCCAGATAGTTCCGCATCGCTTCCGGCAGATAGCCCATGGCCCTGTAGGCCTCGACGCCAAGCGCTCCATGTCGCTTCGAAAGCTTGGCGCCGTCCGGGCCATGAATAAGCGGAATATGCGCCATGTGCGGGACCTGCCATCCGAGCGCCCGATAGATTTGCGATTGCCGTGCGGCATTGGTCAGGTGGTCTACACCGCGTATGATGTGGGTGACGCCCATGTCATGATCATCGACCACCACGGCCAGATTATAGGTCGGGTTGCCGTCCGAACGCAGGATGATGAGATCGTCGAGATCCTTGTTGGCGAAGACCACGCGTCCTTGCACGGCGTCATCGATAACCGTTTCGCCGGATTGCGGCGACTTGAACCGGATTGCCGGCTTGATGCCGGTTGGCGCATGCGATGGGTCACGCTCGCGGCAGGTTCCATCATAGCGGATAGGCTGCTTCTCAGCTTCGGCCTTGGCGCGCTTCGTGGCGAGTTCCTCAGGCGTGCAATAGCAGTGATAGGCATGCCCGCTATCGAGGAGCTGTTGTACCGCCTCCCGGTGCCGCTCGACACGTCCATATTGCGAAACGGCCTCGCCGTCCCAAGTGAGACCGAGCCAGGAGAGCCCGTCGAGGATTGCATCGACAGCCGCATCCGTTGAACGCTCGCGATCCGTGTCCTCGATCCGCAAGAGCATCTTGCCGCCGAGGTGTTTGGCATAGAGCCAGTTGAACAGCGCCGTACGCGCGCCGCCAATATGCAGAAAGCCAGTCGGGGAGGGGGCAAAGCGCGTCACGACCGGCAATGACATCAGGGCAGTTCTCCGTCTAAATTACCTAAGGATAGCGCCTTCTTGCGTTGGGCCTGCGTTAGCACGGCCTTCGCCGAGGCGTAAGGGGACGGAGCGAAGGTGAGCGTTACCGCTGTTGCAACGGATACGCAGGTTGCTCGCGCTAACCTGGCCGCCTGGATGCAGTCTGCGAACTGGCGCATCGCGGCGCAGGAGGGCGCACTTTTTGCCTGGACGCCCATATGCCTGATGATCGGTATCTGGGGCTATTTCGCACTCAAACAGGAACCGACCCTGTTCCTCGTTCTCTTCCTGGCTCCTTTGATCGCCGGCCCGGCGCTCATATGGACAAGAAACCGCAATCGTCATGTGGCGCTCGCGTTTGCGCTTCTTATTGCAGGCTCGTGCCTGGGCAAGCTGCGCACCGAGTGGGTTCGCGCACCGGTACTTCCGGCCACTACCGGCAAAGTCATCTGCGAAGGGGAAGTCGAAGCAATTCAGATGCGGAAGGGAGATCGCCAGTCTCTCACCATTCGTCTCGCATCCCTGACAGGCGTGGCTGCTCACAACCGGCCCAATCGTATTCGTTTGAATACGGCCGCCACGCCCATCATTGCGATTGGCGACCACATCAGGACCGACTGCACCCTGATGCCGCCGCCGGCGCCGGCCGAGCCGGGCGGTTATGACTACGCGCGCACCTTATGGTTTGAAGGGATTGGCGCGACAGGGCGCGCCCTCGGCCAAGCGACTATAATTGGTCATTCGCATTCTCTGCGTACCTGCAGAAGGCGCGGACCGCGATCGGCGATCGCATACGCAGCCACTTGTCGGGCGACATCGCCGCGATCGGCGAGGCGCTTATCACCGGGGAGCGGGCTGAGATTTCGCAGCAATCCAACACGAGCCTGCAGATTTCCGGCCTTGCGCATGTGCTCTCCATCTCGGGCCTCCACATGTCTTTAATCGCCGGCGGCGTCTTCGCGCTGGTGAGGGGCTTGCTCGCGTTGTCGCCCACCCTGGCGCTCAGCTTTCCGATCAAGAAATGGGCCGCCCTTGCCGCCCTGCTGATCGGCTTCCTCTATATGCTGCTCTCCGGCAGCGCCGTCGCGACGCAGCGCTCCTACGTCATGTTGGCGATCATGTTCCTCGCCATACTATTGGACCGGCCGGCGCTCTCGACCCGCAACCTCGCCATTGCGGCGTTGCTGATCCTGGTCCTCGAACCGGAAGCAGCACTGTCGGCAAGCTTCCAGATGTCCTTTCTGGCCGTTGCCGGGCTTGTCTGTTTCTATGATGCCTGGTTTTCTCGCGATAAAGAAAGCGACCGGTCTCTTGAGCGCAACGGGGGATGGAGGAGATGGCGCGGCAAATTATGGCGCGCGCTCCTGATTGCGAGCGCTACCACGCTGATTGCCGGAACCCTCTCCTCAATTCCGGCACTCTATCATTTCGGCCGCGCTTCGCCCTTCAGCCTGCTCGCCAATCTCTTGGCAACACCGGTGATCGGGCTCGTCGTGATGCCGATGGCGCTGGCGAGCATTCTGCTGATGCCGCTTGGCCTGGATGCGCTGCCCTTGCAGCTCATGGGCGAGGGACTGCGTGTCATGCTCTCGATTTCCGACTGGGTTGCCGCCCTGCCCAGCGCACGCATGATGGTTCCCACCCTTGCGCTGAGTACCGTACTGCTCTTGGCTCTTGCAGCGCTGATGCTGTGCCTCCTTCGCGGACCGCCGCGCTGGGCAGGCCTTGTGCTGTTGCCCGTCGCCTTCGTGTGCGCTGGATTTCGCAATGAACCGGACATCCTCGTCGAGCGTACCGTGTCCAATGTCGCGATCCGCACCGAGACGGGCCACTTGGCATTCGCAAATACGAAACGAGGCCGCTTCGCCGCGGAAAAATGGCTGCAGGCCAATGGCGAGGAGCCGCGTCTGACATCCTCATCGGGCAGATTGAGCTGGACCTGCACCAAGGCTAGTTGTCTGGCCATGGTGAAGGCCCACCGGGTCGTCTATCTCGACGACGTGGCCGCTTTAGGCGGCGGCTGTCCACCCGCCGACATCCTGATCGCCAGATTCCCCCTCCGCGATAAATGCGATGGGCGCCTGCTGACCATCGACCGGTTCGACGTATGGCGAAATGGCGCTTACGCCATATACCTCGACCAGGCTGGTATCACGCAGCGGACCTCGCGCAGCGAGCAGGGCAGGCGGCCTTGGACGCTTGCTCCCATTCCGCGACGGGACCTCGACAAGGAGCCGCCGGATGCGGTCCAATGAGCGGCCTCAGGGGACCTGCCATGCCTGCCTCATACCCGCATCTTTTCTCGCCCGTCACGATCAACAAAACGGAGATCCGCAATCGGATATTCTCGACCGGGCATGACACCTATCTGCCGGAAGGCGGCCTTCCTTCCGATGCGCTTATTGCCTATCAGCGCGCCCGCGCCAAGGGCGGTGCCGGCCTGATCATCATCCAGGTTGTCGGCGTCCACGAGAGTGCACGCTATACGAGCGAGCTTTTGATGGGCACGTCCGATGACTGCATCCCATCCTTTCGCAGATTGATCGAGGCCATTCATGCCGAAGGCACAAAGGTCTTCGTCCAGCTTTTCCATCCCGGTCGCGAATTGCTCGGCCGTCCGGAAGGGGTGCTGCAATCGGCCTACGCCCCTTCATTGTCCCCCTCCGAGCGCTTCCGCGTCATTCCGCGGCCCTTGAGCCGCGATCTAATCGCCGAAATTATCG
>CAWJZV010000005.1:0-42724 GCA_963847445.1 uncultured delta proteobacterium
TCAAGCTAAGTTTTATTGGCCTAACTTGCGGTTCTTAAGGGTTTTATTGTGAAGATGTTTTCACCACGAAGTGCTTCATAGCTTGCGCTCGCCTACATAAAATGAAAATGGATGGGATTCCCTCCATAGGCGGTCTGCTTGACGCATCATTCCCGCGCACGCGGGAATCCAGGTGACGGACAGAGTCCGTCATACCGTTGAAAAACGGTATCCAGGTGGATGATGGGTCTGGATGCCGGCCTGCGCCGGCATGTCGGAACCCCGCAGACTCTTCGATGTGCATATCATCCCCTCACATGTGATCTTCGAAGAAGGACAGAAGATCACGAAGGTCGGAGTTAACTTGTCCGAATTATCCAAAACCTTCGTGTCTTTCGCGATCTTTGTGGTGAGATCTCGTCCATCATGATTCGAAGCGTTGACACTGCTTCACTGTGGGAAGTAAGTTCGGCGCAGGTTCAGGAGGTAGTTTATGGCCGGGCCGCAGAAAGAGTTTGAAGTTCATCCCTATGTCCAGTTCATGATGGACAAGTACAGTCCGTACAAGAATTGGCTCAAGGCCGAGGGTGTGCCGATCGTCGGCGGTGAGTTTGTCCAGGACGTGCGCACCGAACCTCTGGGCTACTGGCCGCGCAAGGACTGCAAAGGGGCGATTTGCACTTTCTCCGATCAGATGGTGGCGGACGGCTATATTTGCGAGATCGACGCGGGGAAAAGCTCCAAACCGCAGCGCCAACTCTACGAAGAGATCATCACCATCGCCGCCGGGCGCGGCGCGACTTCGGTGTGGTATGACGGCACTGCGAAGCGGACCTTCGAATGGGAGCGCGGCAGCACCTTCGCGATTCCGTTGAACGCCTGGCACCAGCATTTCAATGCCAGCGGCAGCGAGCCGGCGCGCTATTTCGCTCTGACCAGCCAGCCAGTAGCTTTCGAACTCTACCGCGACCCGGAATTCATCTATAATACTAACTATCAGTTCAAAGACCGCTTCGATCCCGGCGACGCCGAGTTCTTTGCCAAGGAAGGAAGATATTTCACCGAGTACTACGGCGGGATTTTGCACTCCAATTTCATCCCCGACATTCGCAAGATCAATTTAGTCGCGCGGGAAAAGCGCGGCAAAGGCACGCGCAACATGTACATCCACATGTCCGGCGGCTCGATGCTGGCGCATGTTTCGGAATTTCCCGTTGGCCGTTACAAGAAAGCGCACCGGCATGGCCCCGGCGCTCATGTATTTTTGCTCGACTCCACCGGCTACACGCTGATGTGGCAGGAGGGCGCAAAGCCGCAGCGCTACGACTGGCATGAAGGCACGGTGATCTCGCCGCCGGCGGGCTCCTGGCACCAGCATTACAACACCGGCAACCAGCCCTGTAAGTTTGTCGCGCTACACGCCAACACGGCGGTGCAAGGCGAAGAGCGCGGCGTCGAGCAGATCGAGTTCGAGGAAGGCGACGAGTGGATGCGGCAAATGTTCGCCGACGAGTGCGCTAAGAACGGCGTGAAGGTGGATATGTAGGGCGCCCAGAGCGCGCCTGAAAGATGCTTTGCGCGACGGAGCGATAGGAGGCCGGGTTTTCCAACCCGCCATTGTCTACGCGTCGTTATCGGCGAAAACCGAAGAGATAGTTTTCCTGGCTTTCCGAAGGTGTGTCGCCGGTAGCCTATTGGCTGATGACGCCTTGGTGTGGGAGCGGGGCCGCCCGAATCAGCGGTGCAACGTCAATACGGCAGCCGGGTGCCGATGCCTTTTTCCAGAGCGCCGCGATAGATGTGATCGGCCATGGCGATGTCTTGGTTGACCAGGCCGATGGCGCGGATGAAGATGCGTTCCTGATCGGATTGCCGTCCTGGCTTTTTGCCGGAGAGTAGCTCCGGCAGCTCGGCGTAGAGATCCTTTTCGCTCAAATAATTTTCTTTGATCATGCGCTGCATGTCCGACTTGTTTTTGCAGTGGAGCCAACTGTCGACGATGAACTTGTCGGCGTTTTTGTAAACTTCGCTGTCCACCTCCTGGTTCTTGCCGATGGAATAAACGGTTACTCCTTCGCCGAGCCAGCTGTCTTTCACGAATGGCGTCGATGTGGTGGTTGCCGAGATCACGACATCCGCGCCTTTGAGCGCTGCTTCGGTGGATTCCACTGCAACCACGTTTAGTCCGTATTCCTGTGCTGATTTCGCTTGCGTAGTTTTGCCGCGACTCGGGCGTGCGCGAGGTGACGCGGATTTCTTTTAGGTTGAACGCTCGCGCCATTACCGGCACGGCGGCGCGAGCGGTGTCGCCGGCGCCGAGCATCGCCATCGTGCTGGCGCCCTTGCGCGCGAGTAGCCGCATGGCCACGGTTGCCGCCGCGGCGGTGCGCACGGCGTGGCACCAGTCTTCGTCCATGAATGCCAGGATCTCACCGCCTTCAAGATCGCTTAAGATCAATATCCTTCTCGGACCGCGCGGCGGGCGCGAGACATCGCGGCTGCCGCCGGCGGCTTTGATCGAACGAATGCGAAAGCCAGCTACGGGCGATGTCTGCAACGCACAACCGGTAACCCAGGACTGCCAGCCTTGTTCTGGTTTGATCGCGAAGTCTTCCGGCGTCGACCAGGTGACCCGCCCCTCGCTGTGGTCGCGCAGCGCCTGCTCGGTGATCTCGATGGCGCGGCCGAGGTCGAGGACTTTTTTGACGTCGTTATTCGACAGGTAGAGGATGCCTTTGGTTTCCATAATCACCGTCCGGAATTTTTTTCTCCCGCAAAGCCGCAAAGGACGCAAAGTTCGGAAACATTATTCCTTCGCCCTTGCGGCAAAGGGCTAACATGCGGGTTTGTTGTAGGGGCGACCGGCGGTCGCCCTTGCCCTCACCTCTGTCCTCCGGGGAGAGGATGGAAGAATTCGGATTTAGTTAATTACATCCAATCTTCGGCAGCCGCTGGTCAAAAACTCTTGGCCCTTATCTGTGATCAGCACATCTTCTTCGAGATGGACCGCGCTCTTCTCCGAGCGCACTTTCGGTTCCAGTGCGAGCACCATGCCGGGACGGTAGGTCTCGGTTTCGACTTCATTCAATGACGGCGGTTCCGCTCTCGACATGCCGATGCCGTGGCCGATGCGCTTGGGGCTGTCGACGGCTTGGTAGCCGCGCTTGATCAATTCGCGGTTGGCGACGCGCGAGACTTCTGCCAGCGGCGTGCCGACTTTCATCGACTCGAAGCAGAGCTGAATTACGTCGCAGGCGGTCTCGTGATCTTTCTTGTGTTCCGCGGTCGGTTCGCCGAAGATCGCCATGCGCGTGATATCGCCGTAGTAGCCTTCGTAGCAGGCGCCGAAATCGGCGATCATGCGGTCGCCCTTTTCGTAGCGCCGGTCGTCGTAGCGGGTCGACGAATTTAACATTAAGAAATCCCGGATGGCGCGGATGGGCACCTTCCTGGATCATCGAAATATAGAGACGGTCGGCGACTTCGCGGCGGGTCATGCCGGGCTTTAGCTGCGGCAGGCAGCGGTCGTAGGCTTTGACGGAAATCTCGCAAGCTTTGCGCAGGAAGTCGATTTCCCGCGGGCTCTTGATGATGCGCATCTCGTTCAGTGCGGCAGTGCCGTCTTTGACTTGCGCTTTCGGTAGAGCTTCGGTGAGGCCGGACAGATAGTTCACCGGTATACCCAAGCGCTGATCGTCGCCGAGTTCGAATCCCAGTTTGCTTTCGCCCAGCCCCATTTCCTTGATGCTGGCGGCGATCATTTCCTGGGGAAAAGGCACATCGGTGTAAGATCTCACTTCGCCGACCCAGGGCAGCGCTTTGGCCTTAGCTTTGTCGTTGCCGTAGACCAGCAGGAGCGGTTTGCCGGTCTTGGGAAGGATGCAGATCTGTGGTCGCTGGATGTGGTCAAGCTGGTAGCTGATCAGGCCGCTGAAGTACCAGTAGTTATTCTTCTCGGAAACGACTAGGGCGTCGAGACCGTCGCGCTGCATGAGCGCCTGGGCGCGCGCATGGCGGTCGAAGTATTCTTGATCGACGAAAGGGGATTCGGTGGCCATGGGCAAAGCTCCTCATCAATTGTATGAAACCTACGTGCGCCATTGGTTCTATAGGAGGGCGGGTTTTCCAACCCGCCAGGCGGACAGGAATGTCCGCCCTCCCTTCCGTTAAATTGCTACAGCTTTTCTGCCTTCCATTCGTTTGATCTTATTCACGTAGTCTAACGCTTCCGAGAGCTGGATCACCGAGGCGTACTTGGCGTTCATCTCGAAGAGATTGACCAAGTGCGAAGTGCGCGAGCGGTCGAAGATGCATTCCTCGACCGGGAACACCGGGTAGCCGTAGGAGTAGCCGTCGAGCACGGTGCCGCGCACGCAGCCGCAGGTGCTGGTGCCGGCGATCAGCAGGCTGTCGATGTTTTTGCGCACCAGATAAGTGATCAAGTGGGTGCCGAAGAAGGCGCTGGCTCGCGCTTTGCGCACGATGAATTCGTTGTCGCGCGGTTTGATCATCTCGGGGAACTCCACGGCGAGTTTCTCGAAATCGGTCTTGTCGACGCCGCGTTTGGTGGCGTTGCCGAAAGCGGCTTTGAAATCGGGATCGCTGGTGGAATAGATTACCGGAATCTCGGCGTCGCGGCAGGCGTGGAGCAGTTCTTTGATCTTCGGCAGCGCGTCCCAGGCCACCTGGCCGCAGCTGGTGGGAAACTCGTCGATCGCCTCCATCACCGGCATCGGTTTGGTGCCGGTGAAGCCGGTAATGACGTCGATGATGATCAGCGCCGGGTTGACGCCGAACTTTTCTTTGCCTTTGTAACCGGCCTTCTCGTAAATCTTTCGTTCTTCTTCGGGAACGAACGCTTCCCAGTCGCGCATAATAATTTCTCCTGTCGAATTCAATTGTTGAGTGAGTTGCTGATTTTCAGTGGAGTCGGTGTCGGTCTGGACGTTTTCGTTCAAGCCGTTCAACCGCTCGCTCAGTTCAATCGCTTCGCTCCGTTCAAACCGTCAGACTTCGCAATGGGGCGGGGACTCCTAACTCCTAACTATTTACTCCTTACGCCATTCTTCACGGTGAAAACAGCTTGTCGCCGCGCTGGGTCATGAACAGTTCAAGCGGCAATTCGGTGCCGATGCCTTTTTCTTTGGCTTTGTCGTACATTTTTCTGGCGGTGACGGCGAACTGAATGCCCATGCCGGTGTTGTTTTTGAAAAAAGTGATTTCTTGATCGCTCTGGCGGCCGCGGCAATTGCCGTTGACCAGTTCGCCCAGCTCATGGAGGTCTTCGGCTTTGACCAGGCCGCGTTCCAAGCGGTCGTGAAATTCGGCTTGCTTGTCGAGAAAGATCTGCGCTTTGTAGCCGACGACGATTAGATGCGCTTTCAACACCGCCTCGTCGTCCAGCTCTTTTCTCGGCAAGAAACCGTCGCCGCCGACGATGCTGTTGAGATGCATGCCGGGTTCGATCCATTTGCCCAAGATCACCGGATCGACGGTGTTGGTCGCCGCGGTGACGATGTCGCTGCCGCGGACCGCTTCTTCGGCGGAATTCATCGGTATGACTTCGATGCCGGTTTCTGCGCTCACTTCCTTGGCGAATTTTTCCCGGTTCGCCTTGGTCGGGCTGTAGACTTTGACCTTGGTTAGTTTGCGCACGCAGGCATGGGCGGTGACTTGGGTTTTGGCCTGTTCGCCGGAGCCGAGCAGGGCCATGACGCTGGCGTCTTTGCGCGCCAGGTAATTGCTCGCCACCGCGCTGGTGGCGCCGACGCGCATGGTCGAGATGTAGTGATCGTCCATGATCGCCAAGATATTGCAGGTGTCCATGTCGAAGAGCATGACCAGGCCGATGAAGTCGCCGGGATAGACGCGCCGCTTGCTGCCGTCGACCTCGATTTCCTTGGAAAAGCTCGAGTCGATGCGCAACGCCATCGACTTCATGCCGGGCACCAGCCCCATGATGTTGTTGAAATAATACTGGCCGCCTTCCTCTTTCCACGGCGTGCGCAGACGGGCGCGCGGCGCGAGCATCGCCTTGCCCTGGCCCAACTCGCGAAACGCCAACTCGATGGCGTCGATTTCCTCGGCCATCGGCAGCAAGTTTTCCATCTGATGATTTTTTAGGACGAGGACCATGCAGTTCTCCTTAGATGCTCTGCCTACAACAGAGCTCGAAGCGGAGTCAAGGCTGCGGCGAAAGTAACCGCAGGAGTAGAAAAACCAAGGGCTGAGAAACTATTCTCAGCCCTTGGTAAAACCGCGAATCAGGTGGTTAGAGGTTAGCCTTTCTTTGCTTTGTACCAGTCGGCGTCGATTTGAATATACTGTTTCCACTTATCTGGAACCGCCGCTTCCTCAAAGATCGCCTCAACCGGACAGACCGGCTCGCAAGCGCCGCAGTCGATGCACTCCTCGGGATCGATATAGAGCTTAGTTTCTTTCTCGAATTCTTCGGTCTCGTTCTTGGTCGGGTGAATACAATCAACCGGGCAGACATCGACGCAGGCAGTGTCTTTGGTCCCGATGCAGGGTTCAGCAATAATATAGGTCATCTATTCCTCCTAGATTCAGACTCCAACCTAGTTAGCAAATCGACTCTCGCATGTCAATTTATCGTGCACTTTCCGCGGCGTTGGAAGCGCCACTGCCCACCTTGACCCTTTCAATGGGCCGATGTTAGATGAAGCTTAATCGAGATCGGTGGAAACCATCATGCTGCGGCTGATTTTTTGCTTTTTCTTCTATTCCGCGACCTTTGGCTTGGTCGAGTGGTCCAAACCATTGCTTGCGGCGACGGCCGACGAGGCTGCCAAGAGTCTGCGCAACCTCAGCGCGCCGCAGCGCAAGAGCTTGCTTGAGGAGGGCGCGCGCAAGGAAGGCGAGGCGGTTTGGTACACCTCGATGAGCTTGACCGACTTCCCCAAGATCGTCGGCGCTTTCGAGAAGAGTCATCCTTATGTCAGGATCAAAACCAGCCGCTTGTCGCAATCTTCGATCATGCCGAAGATCGAAACCGAAGCGCGCGCCGGACACCACGCCGTCGATTTGGTCGCCTCGTCGCCGTTGGAGATGTGGGAACTCAAGCAGCGCAATTTCTCCACGCCCTATCTTTCGCCTGAACTCAAAGCGTTCCCCGCCGGTTCATTCGACCCGCAGGGTTACTGGTCGTCGACGGAAGTCACGCCCATCGTGCTCGCCTTGAATACTAAATTGGTCGCCCCTGACGACGCGCCCAGGAGCTATCAGGATCTGTTGAACCCCAAGTGGCGCGGCAAGATGAATTTTGGCAGCGATGAATACGCCTGGTATTCGGTTCTGCTCGACGGTATGGGCAAGGCCAAGGGTATGGATTTTATGCGCGCGCTGGCGCGCCAGCAGCTGCATATTCCCGGCGGCAGCAGCATCATGCGCTTGCAGTTGATGCTCGCCGGTGAATCCTCGATGGTGATCGCGGCGCGGGGCCGACGCGCCACCGAGTATAAGGAAAAAGGCGCGCCGGTGGACTATCGTTTGCTCGATCCCTATCCTGCCGAGCCTCTCGGTTTTGCTTTGATGCGCCGGGCGGCCCATCCGCATGCGTCGATGCTGTTCATCGACTGGATGCTTTCTGAAGAAGGCCAGACCGTGTTAGCCCAGCAGGTGCCGCGGATTACCTTACGTAAAGGCGTCAAACAGATTCCCCGCCATCAGGAGCTTTACAAGAAAGAGTTCGTCTACGTCAATCCAGCCTATCTCGGCGCTAATTTGACCGAATTGATCGCTTCCTACCAGCAGGTTTTTAACATCCGCTAAGCGCAGGTCATAGTTCAACTTGCTTCTGGCTCAGCTGTGCGGTGGGGGAGAGATTTCTCGCTGCGCTCGCAATGACAGACTGCGGCTGGTAAATTTAATAAGCATGGCTGTTGAAATCTCCCGGTTGGGCGCCGGGACCAGGTATCCGACCGCGGCGTTGCGTAGGATCGCCGAGACTCTCCTTCGAGCCGTCAAGCAAAGCCGCGCCGAGCTCAGCATCGCTCTGGTGGGTGACCGGGAAATGCGTCCGCTCAACGCCAAGTATCGTAAAAAAGACCAAACCACCGATGTGCTGTCCTTCTTCGTCGTGGACCAGCCGATGTCGGTGGGCAAAATCCTCGGCGACGTGGTGATCTCGGTCGAACAGGCGCGGCGCCAGGCGAAGGAGCGCGGTAAGACGCTCAAGAGCGAGCTGGTGACTCTATTGATTCACGGTATCCTGCACCTGCTCGGCTACGATCATGAAAAATCGCCGCGCCAGGCGCAGATCATGTTCGCTTATGAGCGGAAACTTCATGCCCACCTTTGTGACCGCGGGCTATTGAAGTTATAATACTGAACAGCTAGCAGTCATCAGGTCCCAGCAGTCGGAAGAAAGAAGCAATGATCGAAGAAACCACCGAACAACTTACCCACCTCGAAGGGCGTCTTGAGCAGTTGCGGAGGCGGCTTTGACGTCGACAGTAAGCAGAAGCGTGTCGAAGAGCTGAGCCAACTCACCGCCCAGCCCGATTTCTGGAACGACGCCGACAAAGCCCAAACCGTTCTCAAAGAACAGTCCGCTCTCAAAACGGTTCTCTCGAGTTGGGAAAAACATCAAGCCGATCTTGAAGAAGCGCGGTTTTTTCTCGACGTCGCCAGAGACGAGAAAAGCGAAGACGCGCTCGGCGAAGCCGCCGGCAAAGTCGCGGCGATCACCAAGGAGATGGCCCAGACCGAGCTTACTCAGCTGCTCGGCGATCCCGACGACCGGCGTAACGCTCTGATTACGCTTCATCCCGGCGCCGGCGGCACCGAGGCGCAGGACTGGGCCGAGATTCTCCTGCGCATGTATTTGCGCTGGTGCGACCGGCGCGGTTATCGCAAAGAGATACTCGACTATCAGCCGGGCGAGGAAGCGGGGGTGAAAAGCGTTACGTTCAGCGTTACCGGCGACTATGCTTACGGCTATCTCAAAGCCGAAGCCGGAATTCACCGCTTGGTGCGGATCTCTCCCTTCGATGCCAACTCGCGCCGCCATACATCGTTCGCTTCGGTCTTCGTTTATCCCGAGGTCGACGACGATATTAAAATCGAAATTAACGATGACGATCTGCGCGTCGATACCTACCGCTCCAGCGGCGCCGGCGGCCAGCATGTCAACAAGACCGATTCGGCGGTGCGCTTGACCCATCTGCCGACCAATATCGTGGTCGCCTGTCAAAACGAACGTTCGCAGCATAAGAACCGCGCCATGGCGATGAAGATTCTAAAATCGCGGCTCTACGAACTCGAGGTCAAGAAACAAAAAGAAAAGATGGAGTCCTATCACAAGACCAAGAAAGACATCGCCTGGGGCAGCCAGATCCGCTCCTATGTGCTCGCGCCCTACCGCCTGGTCAAGGACCACCGCACCAATGTCGAGGTCGGCAACGCCGACGCGGTGCTCGACGGCGATCTCGATCAGTTCATCGAAGCCTATCTCCTGATGGCGGACGAGCCGGTTTAAGTTTAAGAAGGTGAGGGGTAAGGAGTGAGGGGCAAGGCGTCCGCCCCGCCCAGCCGCGCGGAACTTTTCGGCAACTTCCATCGTTGTGACGACATCTAAACAATTGCGATGGCTGGGTGTGTCCAGTTTTTGGCTTGCACCGATTCGATCAAGATGATTTTCTCGGCATCGATCAAGTTCGCAGTCAATCGCGGGAGGGGTTATGGACTCGGAGATTTTCAACGGCGGCGCTAGCAATGGCCATGCTGACTTAGAAGCGGCGGTGTTGCAGCGCTATGGCAACGCCGCCGAGGAAGTCGAAGCCTGCTTATGCCTGCCGGTGAGTTACGACAAGGCGTTGCTTAAAGTCATCCCGGACGAGATTATTGAAAAAGACTATGGCTGTGGCGATCCGTCGCGTTACATTCGTCCCGGGGAGACGGTCCTCGATCTCGGTTCGGGTAGCGGCAAGGCTTGTTACATCATTTCGCAGATCGTCGGCGCCTCAGGCAAAGTCATTGGCGTCGACTTCAATCCGCCGATGTTGGAGCTGGCGCGCAAGTACCAGAAGTCTATCGGCGACAAGCTTGGCTTTCACAACGTCGATTTTCGCCGCGGCAAAATCCAAGACTTGCAGACCAATCTCGACTTGGTCGATCGACTTTCTGAAAGACAATCCGGTGCGTTCCGTCGCCGATCTGGCCAAGCTTGAAGAGTTCGCAGCCAAGGTGCGTCGCGAGCAGCCGCTTATTCCCGACGACTCCATCGACGTGATCGTGTCCAACTGCGTGCTCAATCTGGTCCGGCCCGAAGACAAGAAACAATTATTCGCCGAGATGTACCGCGTGCTCAAGCGCGGCGGCCGGGTCGCGATCTCCGATATCGTCAGCGACGAGGCGGTGCCCGAGCATTTGGCTCAAGGACCCGGCTCTGTGGAGCGCCTGCGTCTCGGGCTCGTTCCAAGAGGAGGACTTTTTGCGCGCCTTCGAAGACGCCAAATTTCATGGCATTCAGATCGAAGAATTGCGCAGCGGAAGCGTACCAGACCGTCGAGGGCATCGAGTTTCGCGCTATCACCGTGACCGCGTACAAAGGCAAGGAAGGTCCCTGCATCGAGCGCAATCACGCGGTGATTTACCGCGGCCCGTGGAAACAAGTGGTTGACGATGACGGCCATACCCTGGAGCGCGGCGCGCGCATGGCGGTGTGCGACAAGACTTTCAAACTTTATTCCCAGGCGCCTTATGCCGGGCAGTTTATTCTGGTGCCGCCGCGCGAAGAAGTGGCGTTGGAAAACGCCGGCGTCTTCGATTGCTCGCGCGATCACAAACGCCATCCTCGCGAGACCAAAGGGATGGAGTACAAGGTCACGCAAATCTCCGCTGCGTGTGCGGGCCGGATTCCAATTGCTGTCCGTGAAGTTACCAGGTCAAAATTAGAACAAGCTGGAAGAGCCCGCGAACTCAGATAGTCTTGCCATGCAACCCTTCGCTGAAAGACTTCATCTCAACGGCAACGGCCTCAAACGCCGGGCTGTCGACGTGCTGCAGGTGAATCTCGGGCGCTACTGCAACTTGGCGTGCATTCACTGCCATGTCGAAGCGGGACCGACGCGCAAGGAGATGATGAGCCGGGAGAATGTCGACGCGGTGTTGCGCTTTCTTGGCGCGACGGCAATTCCGACTCTCGATATCACCGGCGGCGCACCGGAGCTGCACGGCGATTTCGACTATCTGGTCGAGTCGGCGCGCCGGTTAGGCCGGCATGTGATGGATCGCTGCAATCTGACGGTGATCTTCGAGCCGGGCAAGGATTACTTGCCGGAGTTTTTTCGCCGCCATCAGGTCGAGTTGGTCTGTTCGCTGCCTTGTTATTCCGATCGACAACGTCGACAAGCAACGCGGCAAAGGAACCTTCGACGGCAGCATCCGCGCGCTGCAGATTCTTAACCGAAATCGGCTACGGCCAGCCGGACAGCGGCTTGGTGCTCAATCTGGTTTACAATCCGGTGGCACCGCACTTGCCGCCGCCGCAGGAAAAACTCGAGCAGGACTACAAGCGAATTCTTCTCGATCAGTTCGGCATTGTCTTCAATCGATCTGTTTTGCCTGACCAACATGCCGATCACGCGCTACGCGACGCATCTCAAACTGCGCGGCGAGTACGATCCGTACATGGAATTGCTCGAAAGCAACTTCAACGCTGGCACTGTCGATCAAGTGATGTGCCGCAATCTGATCAGCGTCGGTTGGGACGGTGGGATTTACGACTGCGATTTCAATCAAATGCTCGATCTGCCGGTCGCCGACGGCAGCGGAAAGCCTCTGCACATCGCTTCGCTGACGTTGGATCAGCTTACCGAGCCGGCGATTACGCTCGGCGACCATTGTTACGCCTGTACCGCCGGCTCTGGTAGCAGTTGCGGCGGTGCATTAGTTTAAACTCTGGAATCGTTGGATGTCTTGGTGGCCATCACCATCGTTAGTACCGTTAGCGTAGGCGACAAATAAAGTTGCTCCGACTGGTTGAGATCGGAATAGTGATTCGGACATCCTTTTGGCCTGGGTGCTCACCTTACCGACAGCGGCGTTCTTGTCCGGCACGAGTTACATAGTATTGAAAAGCTTTATCTAGACGGTTAGCTTCCGCCACAACTACAAATGAGGTCGCACCCTTGCGCCGCGTCGGAACGTCTAAGCAGCACTAGATTTTGTCTCACTCAAGGACTGCTATGAAATCGGGTAAGATCGCTCTCTTGGTGTTTTTAGCCGTGTCTTTGTTCATTGGTTTTTTGTTTCTGCCTATCCGCGCGTGGTTCACGCAGATTCGAAGGCTACGTGCAATCGCTGGGCGCCATTGGACCGGTCGTGGTGGTGCTGGCTTATGTGCTCTGCACCGTGCTGTTTGTTCCCGGCAGCGCCATCACCATCGGTTCCGGCACTTTGTTTGGTCTGTCGACCGGTTTTATCGTCGTCGTGCTCGGCGCCAATCTCGGCGCTCTATGTTCGTTTCTCCTGGCGCGCAGTTTTCTGCGCGAAAAAGTCACAAGCTGGGCGTCGGCCAATCCGAAATTTCGCTCCCTCGACCAAGCCATCGGCAAGCAGGGTTTCAAGATGGTTTTGCTGACCCGGTTGAGCCCGGTGTTTCCCTTCGTCCTGCTGAACTATTTGCTCGGCCTCACGGCGGTGCGCACGCCGTCTTATGTGCTGGCGAACTTGCTCGGCATGCTGCCGGCGACTTTCTTGTTCGTCTATATCGGCGCGGCGGCGCGCGATGCGCTGGCGGGGCAGGTGGATGCGTCGGCGGGTTTCTATCAGACGCTTCTTAAGTATGTCGGCTTGGCGGCCACGGTGGCGGTGGTTGTCTTCGTCACCCGCATCGCGCGCAAAGCGCTGCGCGAGGCGGAGCAGCAGCAGGAAGGAAACATCATCGACCGGTAAGCCGCTGCTCGATCCGCACCACAAACCGGCGGCCTACGATGAAATGCTGCTGGCCGACGATGTCCATGACCGGCAGCTGATCGACAACTGCCATCCGCCGCGCTGGAGCAATCCGACGCCGGCGGGAAAATACAATATGGTCGTCATCGGCGGCGGCACGGCGGGATTGGTCAGCGCCGCCGGCGCAGCGGGACTGGGCGCGAAAGTCGCGCTGATCGAGCGCAATCTCTTGGGCGGCGATTGCCTCAACGTCGGCTGCGTGCCGTCCAAGGGCGTGATCCGCGCCGCGCGCGCCGCCCACGACGCGCGCAACGGCGCTGAATTCGGCGTTCACCATCGCCGGCGAGCCGCAGATCGATTTTGCCGCGGCGATGGAGCGCATGCGCCGGCTGCGCGCCGGCATCAGCGAACATGATTCGGCGGAGCGATTTCGTAAGCTGGGCGTCGATGTCTTCATCGGCAATGGCCGCTTCGTCGATCCGACGACCATCGAAGTCGACGGCAAACGTCTGCAGTTCGACCGCGCGGTGATCGCCACCGGCGCGCGCGCCGCGGAGCCGCCGATCGCCGGCTTGCGTGACGCCGGCTACTACACCAACGAGACGATTTTTACGCTGACCGAGTTGCCGCGTCGTCTCGCCGTCATCGGCGCCGGTCCCATCGGTTGCGAGCTGGCGCAAAGTTTTCAACGCTTCGGCAGCCAGGTGACCTTGCTCACCGACGGCGCGGAGATCATGCCGCGCGAGGATCGCGACGCCGCGGCGGTGGTTCGTCAGCAGATCGAAAAAGACGGTGTGACGATTATCACCGGCGCGAAGATTCACAGCGCCGCGCGGGTCGACGGCGCGAAGAGTTTATCGCTAAAGATCGGCGACCAGCCGATGGAATTAGCTTGCGACGCGATTCTCGTATCGGTCGGGCGCACGCCCAATCTCGAAGGGTTGGGTTTGGAGTGCCGCGAATGTGCGTTATGGCAGGCGCGGCGTCGACGTCGATGCGCGCCTGCGCACGTCCAATCCGCGGGTGTATGCCGCCGGCGATGTCTGCTCGCGTTATCAGTTCACCCACGCCGCCGATGCGATGGCGCGCATCGTCATCGCCAACGCGCTGTTCATGTCGCGGCGCAAGGCGACCGATTTGATCATGCCCTGGTGCACCTATACCGACCCGGAGATCGCTCATGTCGGCTATTACGAAAAGGACGCCCAGGCCGCGGGCTACGATGTGGCGACGATCACGCAGCCGCTCGCGCGATGTCGACCGGGCGATCCTCGACGGCGAGGCCGAAGGGTTTGCCCGGGTTCACTACGACAAGAAAACTGGTAGGATTCTTGGCGGCACCATCGTCGCGCGCCATGCCGGCGAGATGTTGGGCGAGTTGACGCTGGCGATCACGGCGAAGCAGACGGTCGGCGTGCTGTCGTCGACGATTCATTCCTACCCGACCCAGGCCGAGGCGCTGCGCAAGATCGGCGATGCCTATATGCGCACCAAGCTGACGCCGACGGTGAAGAAGATATTTGCCAAATGGTTGGAATGGCGACGGTGAGAAGAGGGTAAGGAGTAAGGGTGAGGAGTAAGGGGTTTCGGATTCGAATTGAGCTTGGATTTGCAATGGCAGTGTTCAGCGTTCTTGGATATTCGGCACGTCGCAGGCCGCGCCCAAGGCGGAGTTGTGGGCGCGCTGGCAGAAGCATGATCCGGCGAGTGGGCAGAAGATCGATCATCGAGTCTGGGATCGATTGCTCAAGCAGTATGTCGTCAGCCATCCGTCGGGCATCAACCGGGTGCGCTATCAAGACATTCGCGCCGAGGAGCAAAAGCTCTTGAAGAATTATCTCCAGAGCCTGCAAGGGATTTCGATCTCTAGCTATAACCGCAAAGAGCAGCAGGCGTACTGGATCAATCTCTACAATGCGCTCACCGTCGACTTGATTCTGTCGCGCTTTCCGGTGGCGTCGATTCGCGACATCAATATCTCTCCCGGCTTACTGGCGCGCGGACCTTGGGGCGCCAAGTTGCTCACCGTGGAAGGCGAGAAGCTGTCGCTGGACGACATCGAGCATCGGATTTTGCGGCCGATCTGGCGTGACGAGCGGATTCACTATGCGGTCAACTGCGCCAGTTTAGGCTGCCCGAATTTACAGCCGGCGGCTTACACCGGCGAAAATACCGAAGCGCTGCTCGACAAGGGCGCCAGGGAGTTCATCAACCACTCCCGCGGCGTCGCTGCTCACCGGCGGCAAGCTCAAAGTGTCGAGCATCTATGTCTGGTTCCAAGAAGATTTTGGCGGCGACGCCGAAGGGCTGATGGAGCACTGGCGAAAGTTACGCCAATCCGCCGCTGGCCGGAGCGCTGGAAAAATACCAGGGCGGCTTGAGTCATGACTATGATTGGCGCTTGAACGGCGTCGACCTAAAAGCCGTGAGTCAGCGACAGAGGATCCGATGAACATCTCCGTCATCGTGCCGGTGCTCAACGAAGAAAAATCCATCGCCGCGACCTTGCAGGCGCTGGCGCCGCTTCAACCCTACGAAACCATCGTTGTCGACGGCGGCAGCCAGGACCGAACGGCAGAGATCGCCGCCGAGTGCGGCGTCAAAGTAATCCCGTCGGAGCGCGGCCGGGCGCGCCAGATGAATCGCGGCGCGCGGCAGGCGAGCGGCGATGTCTTGTTATTTCTCCACGCTGACACGCGTTTGCCGCCAACGGCGTTCAGCGATATCGCCGGCGCGATGGGCGATCCGCGCTATGTCGGCGGCCGCTTCGATGTCGAGCTCGATGGTAAGCACTGGATGTTGCCGCTGGTCGGACGGCTGATCAGCTATCGCTCGCGGCTATCCAAAGTCGCCACTGGCGATCAGGCGCTGTTCGTGCGCCGCGCAGTGTTCCAGCGCATGGGCGGTTTCGCGGACATTCCACTGATGGAAGACATCGCGTTCTGCCGCGCGCTCAAGGGGCTGGGCGAAGTCGCCTGCCTGCGCAGCCGGGTGGTGACCTCGGCGCGCCGTTGGGAAGTGGACGGCGTGTGGCGGACGATTTTTCGCATGTGGACGCTGAAGCTACTCTATCTCAGCGGTGTTTCGCCGGCCCGCTTGAAACAGTTCTATGCCGACACACGTTAACGCGCTTGCCATCCTGGCCAAGGCACCGGTGGCGGGAACGGTGAAGACCCGCTTGGTGCCGCCGTTGACGCCGGCGCAGGCGGCGGAGTTCTATCGCGCGCTGCTGCTCGATCAATTCGACCATTTGAGAAATTTCGCGAGCGCCGAGCGCTATGTGTTTTACGCGCCAGCCGACGCCGAAAATGTTCTGCGGGAGCTCGCCGGCGCCGGTTATGTTTATCTGGCGCAATCCGATGGCGATCTCGGCGCGCGCATGGCGCAAGTCTTCGCCGATCTTTGGCACCTGGGACATCGTAACATCGTTCTCATCGGCAGCGATTTGCCGGCTTTGCCTTGGGCGATTCTTGACGAAGCAATTAGTCGGTTGGCGAAAGCCAGAGCGGCGGGTGGTCTTGGGACCGAGCCGGGACGGCGGTTATTATCTTGTCGGCATGAATCGACCGACGCCGGAGATATTCGCCAACATGACCTGGAGCCATGACCGGGTTTTCGCTGACACGATCGCGCGACTCGACGCGCTTAGCCTGCCCTATAGCGTGCTGCCGACTTGGTTCGACCTCGACGTGGCCGAAGATTTTCACCGATTGTGGCAATTGCCGAAGTCGGAGTTGCGCGCAGGGCTGAGCCGGACCTTGGCTTGCTTGGAAAAGTTCGGTTTTTCACCTGCGTCAAAAGTCTGACGGTGGCAGGTTACATTTCCATGACAAACTGTCGATTAGTTCGACTATGTTGCTGACCTGGGCGAACGAAAGTGATAAAAGTAATGCAGATACGCATGCGACCAACCCGTCCGGAACGCTCCGGTTAGAACAGGCAGATCCTATGAACCAGTCGATCGATCAGTTGTCCATCAATACCATCCGCACTTTGTCCATGGACGCGGTGCAGCAGGCCAACTCCGGTCACCCCGGCACGCCGATGTCGATGGCGCCGGTGATGTACGGCCTGTGGCAGCGCCATTTAAAATATGACCCCGCCGATCCGCTGTGGCCCAATCGCGACCGCTTCGTGCTGTCCATCGGCCATGCCTCGATGCTGCTCTATTCGACGTTGTATTTGGCCGGCGTGCGCGCGCTGGATTCGCGATCAACAGGTGCTCAATCAGCCGACGCTGACCCTCGACGATCTAAAAAACTTTCGCCAACTCGACAGCAAAACGCCCGGCCATCCGGAGTTCGGCCTCACCGCCGGCGTCGAGACCACCACCGGGCCGCTCGGCCAGGGCGTGGCTAACAGCGTCGGCATGGCGATCGCATCGAAATGGCTCGGCAGCTATTTCAACCGGCCCGGCTTCGAACTGTTCGATTACGCTGTTTACGCGCTGTGCGGCGACGGCGATATGATGGAAGGGATCAGCAGCGAAGCGGCGTCGCTCGCCGGCCATTTGAAACTGGGCAATCTTTGCTGGATCTACGACAGCAACCGGATCTCCATCGAAGGCAGCACCAGCTTGGCGCTGTCGGAAGATGTCGGCAAACGTTTCGAGGCCTATGGCTGGAACGTTTTACATGTCGCCGATGCCAACGACCAGGCCGCCCTCGATGGGGCGCTGGGAAACTTCCGCCAGTGCAAGGACCGGCCGACGTTTATCGTAATCGAAAGCCATATCGCCTTTGGCGCGCCGACCAAGCAGGACACCGCCGCCGCTCATGGCGAGCCGCTGGGCGATGGCGAGATCAAACTGACCAAGAAAAACTATGGCTGGCCGGAGGACGAGAAGTTTTTCGTCCCCGAGGGGGTGCAGGAGAATTTTGCAACGGGTTCTCGGCAAACGCGGCCGCGCGCTGCGCGACGAGTGGACCGGGAAGTTTGCCGAGTACCAGAAAAAATACCCCGAACTCGCCGAGCAATTGACGACCATGCAGCGGCGCGAACTGCCGGCGGGTTGGGACAAGGAATTGAGCGAATATCCGGCCGATCCAAAGGGCCAAGCGACGCGTGATTCTTCCGGCAAAGTTTTGAACGCCATCGCCAAGCAGGTTCCTTGGCTGATGGGCGGCTCGGCCGATCTTGCGCCATCGACTAAGACGCGCCTGACTTTTGACGGCGCCGGCGATTTCGCCGCCGGCAGTTACGGCGCGCGCAATTTTCACTTCGGCGTGCGCGAGCATGTCATGGCGGCGATCGTCAACGGCATGTCGCTGTGCGGCGTGCGCGCTTACGGTTCCGGATTTCTCATTTTCAGCGATTACGCTCGACCGGCGATCCGGCTCGGCGGCGATTATGGAGATTCCCGCGATTCACGTCTTCACCCATGACTCCATCGGCGTCGGTGAAGACGGGCCGACACATCAGCCGGTGGAGCAGCTGGCGTCGCTACGGGCGATTCCAGGTCTGATTACGCTTCGCCCTGGCGGATGCTAACGAAGTGGTCGAGGCCTGGCGCGTGATCATGGCGCTCAAACATGAGCCGGTGGCGCTGGCGTTGACGCGCCAGCCATTGCCGACCTTGGACCGGACCAAGTACGGCGCCGCCGCCGGCTTGGCTAAGGGCGCGTATATCTTGGCCGACGCTGACGGCGGCAAGCCGCAGGTGATTTTGATCGGCACCGGCAGCGAAGTTTATTTGTGCGTCGAAGCCTACGAGCAGCTCAAAAAAGACGGCATCCAGGCGCGCGTCGTCAGCATGCCGTCATGGGAATTGTTCGAGCGCCAGAGCAAGGAATATCGCGAACAGGTGCTGCCTGCGGCGGTGCGCGCGCGCGTCGCCGTCGAGCAAGGCGTGGCCATGGGCTGGGCAAAATATGTCGGCATGACCGGCGCGGTGATCGGCATGAAAAGTTTCGGCGCGTCGGCGCCGTTTGGACAATTACAGAAAAAGTTCGGCTTTACCGTGGAAAACATTGTCGCCGCGGCCAAAGCGCAATTGCCAGGGTAAGCATGCGCATTGCCATCGGCGCCGATCACGCGGGCTTCGATTTAAAGCAAATTCTCGCCGCCTATCTGCGTCACCATGGCCATGAGGTCATCGACAAAGGGACCGATAGCGACCAGCCGGTGGATTATCCCGACTTCGCCGAAGCGGTCGGCAATGCCGTGCTGGCGGGCGCAGCGGAACGCGGCGTGCTGGTCTGCGGCAGCGGTGTCGGCGCCTCGGTCTCGGCGAACAAGATCCCGGGGATCCGCGCCGGATTGTGCCATGACACTTATTCGGCACACCAGGGCGTCGAGCATGATGACATGAATATTCTCGTGCTCGGGGCAAGAATTATCGGCGTCGAAATGGCGCGTGAGTTGGTCGATCGATTTTTAGCGGCGAAATTCAACGGCGAAGAACGACACCGCAGACGCGTCGACAAAATATCGGCGCCTGGAGCAGCGTTACGGTAAGACAGCCTGAGGGAGAACTAGCATGAATCCATTGAAAGAACTCGGCGGCCAGGGACAGTCGATCTGGCTCGATTACATCCGGCGCAACTTGATTCGCAGCGGCGAGTTGAAGCGCATGGTTGACGACGACGGCATCCGCGGCGTCACCAGCAATCCAACGATCTTTGAAAAAGCCATCGCCGGCAGCACGGACTACGACGAGGCGCTTCGCGCCATGTTGGCGCGGGACGGCAATGCGGACGTGGAAAAACTCTACGAGCCGCTGGCCATCGAAGACATCCAGATGGCAGCTGACGTGCTGCGCCCGGTTTACGATGCCAGCAACGGCGACGACGGCTACGTCAGCCTCGAAGTGTCGCCCCATTTGGCCCATGACACCGCAGGGACGATCGCCGCGGCCAAGCGGCTGCGGGCCGCGGTCGACCGGCCCAACCTGATGATCAAGGTGCCGGCGACGCCCGCCGGCATTCCCGCCATCGAGCAGCTGATCGCCGACGGACTGAGCATCAACGTCACCTTGATGTTTTCCATGAGCCACTATGAGGCGGTGGCGCACGCCTACGTGAAAGGTTTGGAACGGTGCGCGACGCCGGCCAAGGTCGCCTCGGTGGCGTCGTTTTTCGTCAGCCGGGTCGACAGCGCGGTCGACAATGAACTGGCAAAAATCGGCACGGCGGAAGCGCAGGCGATGTGCCGGCAAAATCGCCATCGCCAATTCCAAAGTCGTCTATCGCCGCTTCATGGAGATCTTTCACGGCGAAGGTTTCGCGTCGCTGCGCAGCCGCGGCGCGCGCGTGCAGCGGCCGCTGTGGGCGAGCACCGGAACTAAAAATCCGGCTTATTCCGACGTTCTTTACGTCGAGAATCTCATCGGCCCGGAAACCGTCAACACGTTACCGCCGGATACCATCAACGCTTTTCGCGATCACGGCAAGATTCCCGGTGCGACGGTGAAAACTGGTGTTCGACGATGCCGATGCCGCTCTGGCGACCTTGGCGAAGCTTGGCATCAGTCTCGATAGGATCACGGAGAAGTTGCAAGTTGACGGCGTGGCGTCGTTCTCAGCTTCCTTCGATCAGTTAATGGCGGCGTTGGAGAAAAAGCGCCAGGCGATGGCCGGCGCCGTCTTGAATCATCAAGAGCTCCACCTCGGCAAATCCCTTAAGCGCGTCGAAAAACGGCTCAAGGACTGGCAGACGGCTCAAGTCGGCAAACGTATCTGGGAAAAAGATCACAAAGTCTGGTCAAAGGATGTGCAGCCGGAACTGACCGATCGTCTGGGTTGGCTCGAGCTACCGGAAACCATGGCGAACGAAGTCGCCGCGCTCAGCGCGTTCGCCGACAAGGCCAAGGCTGACGGCATGAAACATGTTGTGCTGCTTGGCATGGGAGGATCGAGCTTGGCGCCGGAAGTGTTTCAAGAGACTTTTGGAAATGCGCCGGGCTATCCGAAGTTGCGGGTCCTCGACAGTACCCATCCGGCGGCGGTTCAAGCCGTCGAGAACGGCATCGACTTGGCGCACACGGTCTTTCTCGTCTCGAGCAAGTCCGGCACGACCACGGAGACAAACTCGTTTTTCTTTTACTTCTGGGACAAACTGAAGAAGCTTGGCGCCGATCCCGGCCGGCACTTTGTCGCCATCACCGATCCGGGCACGCCGTTGGAGCAGCTCGCCAAAGAGAGAAATTTTCGTGGGACTTTTAATGCGCCGGCGGAAGTCGGCGGGCGCTATTCGGCGCTAACCATGTTCGGGTTGGTGCCGGCGGCTTTGATCGGTGTCGATATCGGCGCCGTGCTGGCACGGGCGCGGCGTATGAGCGCCGCCTGCGGCGCCGCGGTCGCTGACGGAAGCAATCCCGCGCTCGTTCTTGGCGCCGCGTTGGCCGAGTTGACGTTGGCCAAGCGCGATAAGGTCACGTTCATTTGCTCGCCATCGCTTGGCGCATTTCCCTCCTGGGCCGAACAATTGATCGCGGAGAGCATGGGCAAAGAAAACAAGGGTATCGTGCCGGTGGCCAATGAAAACCTGGCGCCGCCGGAAAAATACGGCGCAGATCGTTTTTTCATTTATCTTCGTCTCGCCAGCGATAGCAATCACGACCTCGACCGCCAAGTGGCAGCGCTGGAAGCCAATGGCCATCCGCTGGCGCGCATCGATTTGTCTGACAAATTTGATATCGGCCAGGAGTTTTTCCGCTGGGAATTCGCCGTGGCGGCGGCCGGCGCGGTGCTCGGCATCAACCCGTTCAACCAGCCCGATGTGCAGCTGGCGAAAGACCTATCGAAGAAAGCCATGAGTGAGAGCGCTGGCGGCGGTGCTAAGTTGAAAGACGAGGTCGCCGCCAGCGATTCCGCTGTGCTGGAAAAGACGGTCGGCGCGTGGCTTGGCAAGAAAAAGCCGCGGGACTACGTCGTCGTGCAGGCTTACATTGCGCCGTCGCGGGAAAATAGCGCGAAGCTGGCGGCGCTCTGCGCTGCCCTGCAAAGCCGCCTTGGCGTAGCCACGACCTTAGGATTTGGCCCGCGCTTCCTTCACTCCACCGGTCAGCTCCATAAGGGCGGACCCAATTCGGCGCTGGTGCTGCAGATCGTCGACCAACCGACCGATAATCTAGCTGTACCGGAGACAAGCTATACCTTTGACGCCCTGATTCAGGCGCAAGCGATCGGCGATTTTACCGCGCTGAAACAAAGACGGCGGCGCGCGCTCCGCGTCAATCTCGGCGGCGACACGACCGGCGGTTTAGAGCGCTTGGCAGCGGCGCTGCAAAAATAACTCAGCTTCTCCAGGGAAGGAGAACAAACGATGGAATTGGGTATGATCGGCTTAGGCCGAATGGGCGCCAACATGACCGAGCGGCTGGTGCGCGGCGGCCACAAGGTGATTACTTACGACCGCAGCGCCGAGGCGATTCAAAGAGTCGTCGACAAAGGCGCGGTAGGCGCTCGTTCGCTCGCCGACTTCGTCAAGCAACTATCTTTGCCGCGGGCGATTTGGCTGATGGTGCCGTCGGGCGATGCGGTGGATCAGACCATCGAGCAGTTACTGCCAAGCTTGACCGAAGGCGACATTATCATCGACGGCGGCAACTCCAATTACAAAGACTCCATCCGGCGCGCCGAAAAACTTAAGCAGCACAAGCTCCACTTCGTCGACGCCGGCACCAGCGGCGGCATCTGGGGGCTGCAAAACGGCTACTGCATGATGGTCGGCGGCGAGAAGGAAATCGTCAACCGCTTGGAGCCGATCTTTCTCACCCTGGCACCGAAGGATGGTTATCTGCACGTCGGCCCGAACGGCGCCGGTCATTTCGTCAAGATGGTTCATAACGGCATCGAGTACGGCATGATGCAGGCTTATGGCGAAGGTTTCGAGCTGCTAAAAGCGTCGCAGTTCGATGTCGATTTGGCAAAAGTTTCGCGCCTGTGGAATCAGGGCAGTGTGGTGCGCTCTTGGCTCCTTGAGCTGTGCCAGAGCGCATTCGAAAAAGATCCCAAGCTCGATGGCATCAAAGGTTATGTCGACGACTCCGGCGAAGGGCGTTGGACGGTCATCGAAGCGATCGAGCGGGGAGTTGCCGCGCCGGTGTTGGCGCATTCGCTGTTCGCGCGCTTCTCGTCGCGCCAGCAGGACGCCTTTTCCAACAAAGTCATTGCCGCTCTGCGCAACGAATTCGGCGGTCATGCGGTAAAAAAGGGGTGATCGCCGATGGCGAGCGACGGCCAAGATTATTTGCACCAGAGTCTCGGACAAGCGAAGAAGCCGCATGGCTGTATCGTGACGATTTTTGGCGCCTCCGGCGATCTGACCAAACGCAAGCTTATTCCGGCGCTGTATAATTTAGCGCTGGAAAAGAAGCTGCCGGAGCGCTTTGCCGTGGTCGGCTATGCGCGCAGCGAAATGACCCACGAAGCCTTTCGCGACAAAATGCGCGAAGCGGTGCAGAGAATTTTCCCGCACCGGACTTAAAGACCAAGCGGTCTGGGAACTTTTCGCCTCGACGCTCTACTACGTGCGCGGCGGCTACGACGAGGCCGACGGCTATCACAGCTTGAAAGAATTTATCGACGGTTTCGATCGCAGCAGCCGGGTATTGCCGGGCCGGGTGTTTTATCTGGCGACGCCGCCGGATCTCTACGGTCCGGTGATCGAGCGCATCGCCGCGGCGGGATTGGCGCCCAAGGAAGTGGACGGCGAGGCGCGCACTCGGGTGATCATCGAAAAGCCCTTCGGCACCGACCTGCAAACGGCGCGGGAGCTGAATCACCGCGTGCACGACGTGCTCGATGAAAACCAGGTCTACCGCATCGACCACTATCTCGGCAAAGAGACCGTGCAAAACATCATGGTGTTTCGCTTCGCCAACGCCGTCTTCGAGCCGATCTGGAACCGCCGCTATGTCGATCATGTGCAGATCACTGCGGCTGAGAACGTCGGCGTGGAGAACCGCGGCGGTTACTACGAAGAAGCGGGTGTCGTGCGCGATATGTTTCAGAATCATTTGCTCCAACTGCTCTGTCTCACCGCCATGGAGCCGCCGGTGGGATTCACCGCCGACGCCGTGCGTGACGAGAAGGGCAAGCTGCTAAAATCGGTGCGCGCGATTGCGCCGGAGGAAGTCGCCTTGGCAGCGGTGCGCGGGCAGTATGGTCCGGGTCTGCTCGGCGATGAGAAGGTACCGGGTTACCGGCAGGAGAGCGGGGTTCACAAGAACTCGGCGACGGTCACCTACGCCGCCCTCAAATTATCCATTGACAACTGGCGTTGGGAAGGCGTGCCGTTCTATTTGCGTTCGGGCAAGCGCATGGCAAAGCGGGTCACCGAAGTGGCGATTCAGTTCAAGCGGCCGCCGCTGCTACTGTTCAAGTCCCATGCGCTGGACAACGTCAATCCCAATGTTTTGGTCATGCGCATTCAACCGGATGAAGGCGTGTCGCTGACGTTTGAAGTCAAGCCGCCCGGGTCGAACATGGTCGTCAGTCCACTGAGTTTGGACTTTAATTACGAGGAAGCTTTTGGCAGCGGTTCCCCCGAGGCCTACGAAACGCTACTGGAAGATTGTATTGAGGGCGATTCAACACTTTTCACGCGCCATGATTGGGTCGAAGCGGCGTGGTCGTTGACCGACCCGATCATTCAAGTGTGGAATTTGAGTAAGCCGAAAACTTTCCCCAATTATGCGGCTGGCGGCTGGGGTCCGCCAGAGGCGGATGAGTTCATGCAACGCGACGGCCGGCGTTGGCGTAAACCGTGAAGAAGAGGGATTGGCCGCAAAGAGCACAGGGCGCAAAGCAAGAAAATTCGAAACGTGGATCATGGGCTAGGCGCGCAAAGGCTCCAAAGGCACGCAAAGGTCTACAAAATGAAGAGGTCACCTGGGTTCCGTCATACCCGCGAAAGCGGGCATCCAGGCCCATCATCCGCCTGGATACCGTTTTTCAACGGTATGACGGACCTGTCCGTCACCTGGATTTCCGCGTGCGCGGAAATGACGCGTCATGCAGACCGCCTATGGAGTGAGTTCCATCCAGTTTCATATTCTGTAACCGAGCGTACGATCATAGACACTTCGTGGTGAATTATAATCATGGCACCAAGAAACCTCGTTCTCGCCGGCGATATTGGCGGCACCAAGACCAATCTCGCTTTGTTCTCGGTGCGTGGTGAGAAGCTGCATGCCGAATCTCTGCGCACCTTTCCCAGTAAACGCTATTCAGGTCTGGTGCCGGTGCTGCAAGAGTTTCTTGCCGGCGATGGCAGCTAAAATCGACGGCGGCTTGCTTCGGCATTGCCGGTCCGGTGGTCGACGGCAAAGTCAAAACCACCAATCTGCCTTGGATGCTCGATATTGAAGAGTTGCGCCGGGCGCTCAAGCTCGACTGCGTCACGCTGTTCAACGATCTCGAAGCCGGCGCCTACGGTATTTTCGCCTTGGAAAACGACGAGTTTTGCACGCTCAACGAAGGCACCATGCGGCAGTCGGGCAATAAAGCATTGATCGCCGCCGGCACGGGGCTGGGACAGGCGATCCTCTATGACGACGGCCACCACTTTCATCCGCTGGCATCCGAAGGCGGCCATGCCGACTTCGCGCCGCGCAATGAGCTCGAGATCGAACTGTTGCGCTACCTGATCGAGCGCTTCCACCATGTCAGTTATGAGCGGGTGGTTTCCGGCCCCGGTCTGTTCAACATCTATCGCTTCTTCAAAGAGTGCCGCGGTCTGGAAGAGCCGCAATGGTTGACCGAGCGTTTTGCCGCTGCCGACGATCCCAGCCCGGTGGTTTCCAAGGCGGCGCTCGCCGGCGAGGCGGAGATTTGCGTCAAGACTTTGGAACTCTTCGTTTCCGTTTACGGCGCCGAGGCCGGCAATCTGGCGCTGCGCGCCAAGTCGGTGCGCGGTCTTTACATCGGCGGCGGCATCGCGCCGAAGATTCTTGCCAAGCTCAAAGACGGCGCCTTCATGCGCGCCTTTGCCGACAAAGGCCGTTACAGCGATCTGCTCGCCGCCATTCCCGTGCAAGTGGTTTTGAACGATCAAGCCGCGCTGCGCGGCGCCGCCTATTATGCCGCTTTCCTCGCCCGTGACTGATCGGGAAATTATTATTTGCCGCGACGTCGACGACCTCAGCCGCAAGGCGGCGGAGCAATTCGTCGCCTTGGCGCGCCAGGCGATCGCCGCGCGCGGCCGGTTCGCCGTGGCCCTGTCCGGCGGCACGACACCCAAAGCGCTTTATTCCTTGTTAGCGACAGCGGAGTTCAGCGAACAGCTTGACTGGCGGCAGATTCATTTATTCTTCGGCGACGAGCGCTGCGTCGCGCCGGATCATGCCGAGAGCAATTATCGAATGGTCGCGGAAGCGTTATTGGTCCCAGATCGCCATTCCCAGCGAAAATGTTCACCGCATGGCGGGTGAACTGGAACCGCTTGCCGCAGCGGTGGCCTATGAGAGGGAGCTACAACAATTTTTCTTGCAGTCAGAAACAAACTTGCCCCGCTTCGATCTGCTGCTCCTCGGTCTTGGCGAAGACGGCCACACGGCGTCGCTTTTTCCCGGCAGCTCGGCGTTGCACGAAACCAAGCGTCTAGTAGCGCCGATCTACGTCGAGAAACTCGCTGCGCACCGGCTGACGTTGACGTTGCCGGCGATCAACCACGCCGCGCAGATTAGTTTCTTAATCGCCGGCAAGAGTAAAGCGGCAATCGTAAAGGAGATTTTTGCGCCGGCACCGCCCGATTATCCGGCCGCGATAATCCAACCCGCGCGCGGCCAGGTTACCTGGTTCATCACTCAGGACGCCGCTGGAGATCTTGGCGACGGCTAATCGTTTAATCTGCGAAAGTCGAACAGATTGATGGCGTTGCCTTCAACGTTTTCCAGCGCGAAGTCGGGGGCGGCTTGACTAACTTTAACGCGGTCGAATTCGCTGGCGCTGCCGCTGGTTGGATCTTTGGGTCCGAGCTAGCCGAAGAGTGGATTTACGGCAGTGACGCAGTGCGCGAATACGCCGGCAACCGAAGCCAGCCATGAGCTTGGTGTTTTCAACTTTTCTTCTCCGATAGTCCGAATGACGATTGCAGCGATCACAGTTCGCTGGCGCTGCGCTGGTTGTATTTCAGGTACGAGCTAGCAGAAGTTCGGGATTTATTAAACAGCTGTGGCGCTGACCCCCGCCGCTTGAGCGCAGATCGGATCCAAACGCCGGAGATCGACAAGCCGCGCGGCTATTTGATCTTGTTCAATCACATCCGATCCGAAAAGTTTCCTGAGCGATTCATTCAAGACGCGCCGGCTCGCCGGAACCGTCACATAGGGACGAAAGCGGCGCTGCGCCAAATAGCGAAACAGGCCGGGCGACACTCTCTTCAACCAACATATCAGCGCCAGCCAACGCGGCATGACAAGCTCGAAGCGATTGTGCTCGATCACCTTGAAGACGGCTTGGCTGACGTCGCTGCTGTCGACGAACAGCGACGGCGGCGATTGCGGCGCGCTGTTGTGAAAGTTGCGGCTGAAACCGGTGTGCACCGGTCCCGGACAGACCAGCGACACTTTTACGCCGAGCGGGGTGAGCTCGTGATAGAGACTCTCCGACCAGCCGTTCATGGCGAACTTGGACGCACAGTAGGCGGCCATATTGAGCGTGCCGATATTGCCGGCGACGGAGGAGATGTTGACGATCTGGCCGTTGCCCTGGGCGATCATCGACGGCAGCAGTTCATGGGTGCAGTAGACTGCGCCGAAGTAGTTAACGCGCATGATCTCTTCAATAGTAGTCAAGTCGGTCTGGTGGAATGGTTTGCGCATGCCGATGCCGGCATTGTTGATCAAGATATCGACCCGGCCGTAGTCGGTGAGCACTCTTTCGATCATGCCATGGACTTGCTCCGGATCACCGACGTCGCAGCCTATCATCAACGACGTGGGACTGGTCTGGCGCACTTGCTTGAGCACTTCTTTCAACCTGGCGATGGACCGGCCGCAGCCGATGACCACGGCGCCGCGCTTGGCGAAATCGATGGCCAGCTGCTTGCCGATGCCGCTGGAGGCGCCGGTGATCAGGACGATTTGGTTGGTGAAATCCATCGGCAATGAAGAGTCGTTAACGGGTTGCTGGAATAAACTCTTAGCGTCCTTGGACGGCTCTCAGGACGAACCGAAACAAACCTGCAATGCTGGGAATTGTTCCGTTCATGCTGAGCCCTTCGACACGGCTCAGGACCAGCTTGTCGAACCATTTTCTCGCTTTCGCAGCAGCGTCAATATAGCCTTGGCCAGCGTCGTAGCGGCATGCAGGCATCGAGGCCTTGCCGACGCTCCTGTGTGCACTAACTGCATTTTTGCCCTGTTCCTATCGAGCCGAGCTTTCCGGACTCCACTGCGAATGCTATCTTAAGAATGAAACCGCGTCGCTCCCAGCGAGTCAAGATGAGCTTGCGAAAAAATTGCATTCCCACCCGCCGCGTGGTCACCACCGGCGTCGCCGCGCTGGCTCTCAACGCTATCGGCGCTAGCGCCTATGTTGCCGCGCAGATCTCGCTGTTTGGCGCCGAGCCGCGGTCGCTGCGCTGGCCGTTAATCCTGGCTGCGTGGCGCGCGCCTTTTCATCAAGCCGGCATCGGCAAATTTCATGTCATGCCGTTACTGCCGTTGCGCATGGGCGCGTGGATCGGGGTCGTGGGCTGATGCAGAATGATTTTGACGTTATCATCGTCGGCGCCGGCCCGGCTGGCGCGGCTTCGGCCATTTCGCTGGCGCGGCGCGGATACGCGGTCGCGCTGATCGACAAAGAAGAGTTCCCGCGCGACAAACTCTGCGGCGATTTTCTCAATCCAAGCAACTGGCCGATGCTCGCGCAGCTTGGCGTGACCCGCGATCTATTCATGCAGGATCATGAAATCGTCACGGCGTTTCGCATCACTGCCGTCTCGGGCGCGGCGGCCGAAACGGCGCTGCCGACGATTGACGGGACGCCGGTTTACGGCCTTGGGCTCAGGCGCTTTTTCTTCGATGAAATTCTTCTGCGAAAAGCGCGGCAGGAAGGCGCGACGGCCCTGCTCGGCTGCCGAGTCAAAGCGTTACATCGCCTGGCGAATGGCTGGCGGGTTAGCTACGGCCGTGGCGAGTCCGTCGAGGAACTCAATGCGCGGGTATTGATCGGTGCCGATGGCCGTAACTCTTGGGTGGCGCACCATCTCGGGATGGCCAGGCCGGCGACGCACGGCGGCGGGCGTATCGGCTTTCAACTGCGGCTCAACTATTCGCCAGGTCTGCAGGGCCGAATTGAAATCCATCTTTTCCCCGGCGGCTACGCCGGGTTGTTGGGTCTTGGCGATGGCACGATCAACCTTTGCTTGGCGGTCGATGGCGGGCGCCTTGGCGAGCGCGTTGGTATCGAGGCATTGCTGCAATCGCACCTGCCGCGGAATCCCTATCTGCGCGAGATCCTGCGCGCGAGCGAGCCGGTGGAGGCGGCGCGCTCGACCTACCCGGTCTATTTTCCGCGGCGCCGCTCGGTTGACGCCGGCCTCGTGCTGATCGGCGATGCCGCGCGAGTTAACGAACCGGTTAGCGGCGAAGGGATCTTTTTCGCCATGCGCAGCGGTGCCATCGCCGCCGAAACCGTTGACCAGGCATTTCGCCGGGGGGATTTTTCCGCCCGATCGTTGTTTCACTATGAGCGGCGCTGCCGTGGGGAATTTCGCCGGCGCCGCGCCTTGAATGGCGCGATTCGCTTCCTGATGTATCGTCCGGCACTACTGGCGCCCTTCATCCATCTGTCCGAGAAAAAGAAGCGCTTGCTCGAATCCTTGGTCCACGCCATCTGCCGGCCGGAGACCGCCGCCTGATTCTCCACCTGTGGCTTGCCGTCGCTGTCGCGCTTGGTTATGGTCACAGCACCGATGCGGTTCCGGTTGCCAATGATGAAGGATACTTGAGCATGGCCCCAGAGTTCAGCTCCGACGAACAATCACGGCTCGCGCCATTTTTTACCAATCTCGACCGCGACACCTTTGGGCTTAAACTGCCGCAGGAAGTGGCCGGCGCGCTGTTCTCCCGCTACAGCCGCTCGGCCAAAGATTTGCGCCGGACTTTCCTCGACGAGTTTCTCGGCGACCCGGAGCTGGCGTTGAAGGAACTGCTCGGCGGCCAGGTTGCCACCGGCGATGACAGCGCGGCGGTGAAAAAAGCCCGGGCGTTCTTCGAGCGGGTGTTGGTCGGTTACGGCGACGATTCCGTCGCCCAGTTGGGCGGCGCGCATATCGCCTGTGAAAACATTTCCAACGTGGCGGCGAAATTATTGGAAGACGCGCGCATCGGCATCGCGCCGCTGGAAAAGTCGACGCGCTATGTGCGCTTCGATCAGAAGGACGCCGCCGGCAATTATCTTTTTTACCGCGAGCCGAAGATCATGGCGTCGCGCCACCGCGACGCTTATCTGACAACGATGAATCTGCTGTTCGAAACCTATTCAAAACAGATGGAGCCGATGCTCGATCACGTCGCCAAATCGCTTCCGATCGACCAGCTCGAAGTCCGTGACCCGGTGTCGGGCAAGGGTTTGAGTTACGGCGAAGCGGCGAAAGATCAACGGTTAAAGCGCTGGGCCGAGACCGCCTACCGCGCCACGGTGCGGGCGCAGGCCTGCGACGTGCTGCGCAGTTATCTGCCGGCGGCGACGCTGACCAACGTCGGCATGTTCGGCGCCGGCCAGGCGTTCGAGTATCTGGTCAGCAAATTTTACTCGCACGACTTGAGCGAGGCGCAAGCGCTCGGCGCGGCGATTCACGGCGAGCTCAATCAACTGATTCCCTCGTTCGTCAAACGGGCGCAGCGCAATGACTATCTGGTCGCGACGACCGACGGCGGCGAAAGCGATGGCGGTTGCCGCGACAGGCTTTAGGTTCTAACCCGACTCGCCGCGCAACCGAGCCGGTGACGCTGGTCGATTACGACATTGAGGCGGAGGAAAAGATAGTTGCGGCGATTCTATACGCTCAGGCGCGCCAACCGCTGAAGCAGTTGCGCGAGATGGCCGCGGCGAATGGGCCAAGCAGATGCGCCAGCAAATTCTCCAAGAGTATTTTTCCAAGCGGCGCCACCGCCGCGACAAGCTCAGCCGCGCGTTCGAAAACGTCTATTACACCTTCGACATACTCGGTAATTTAGGTCTCTACCGCGATTTGCATCGCCACCGGATTCTCACCCAGGAGCGCCAGGACTTCACCACGGTGCACGGTTACGACACGCCGCCGGAGATCGACGAGGGCAGCTTCAAGAGCGAGTTCGATAATTGCATGAAACGCGCGGCGGAGTTGTACGAGCAGATTTATGCCGATCTGCCGGGTGAAGCGCAGTACGTCGTGCCGTTCGCCTACAAGATCCGCTGGTACATGAAGATGAACCTGCGCGAAGCGGTGCACATGTGCGAGCTGCGCACCATGCCCCAGGGCCATCCCGACTATCGCTTCATCTGCCAGGAAATGTGGCGCAAGATTCAATCGGTCCATCCGGCGCTGGCCGAGTCGGGGAAGTTTATGGACTGGCAGAAGTATCGGTTGGGACAGATTGCAGTCGGAGATGCGGACGGAGTTTAAGAAGTCGGGAATGAAAGGCGGCGAATAGGCTACTCGGTTCACCTGCGCAAAGATTATGAAACGGCCCGTCGATTATTCTTCCAGTACGATCGCGCCACTTTACACTGTTCTGGTTCGGGATATCGGTGGTTTGCTTGCTGTCGCGCGCCGCTCTTCTGCACGGGCAGTGAACGCGCTGATGACGGCCACATATTGGGAGATCGGCAGGCGCATCGTTCAGTTTGAGCAACTGGGCGAAGTCCGCGCCGGCTACGGGCAAGAGTTGCTGAAACGCCTCTCCAGTGATTTGACCGCTCGGCTGGGACGTGGATTTTCCGAGCGAAATCTGGAGCAGATGCGGCTCTTCTATCGCGGCTGGCCAATTCCGCAGACACTGTCTGCGAAATCCGGATTACAGAGTTCGCAGACGTTGTCTGCGGAATCTGCTGTCTTGCCAGACTCACAGCCGGCGGCGTGGAAGGCGCGCCTAGATGCGGTGGCATCCGTCTTTCCGCTTCCTTGGTCTCATTATGTACGCTTGCTGTCTTTAAGTAATCGCGCGGCTCGCAATTTCTATGAAGTGGAAGCGCTTCGAGGTGGCTGGAGTGTACGCCAGCTCGACCGCCAAATCTCATCGCAATTCTACGAACGTACGGCGTTGTCGAAGAACAAAGCAGCAATGCTCATGAAAGGTGCGAAACCTCTTGCTGATGACAAGGTCAGTCCAGATGATGAAATCAGGGACCCATACTTTCTTGAGTTCCTGGGGATTAAGGATGAATACTCGGAAAGCGACCTTGAAGAAGCTCTAGTCCATCACCTTGAGCATTTCTTACTTGAACTAGGCGACGGCTTCACATTTGTCGGAAGACAAAAGCGCTTGCGCATAGGTAACGAGTGGTACCGCGTAGACCTGGTCTTTTTCCACAGACGATTGCGTTGTCTCGTTATCATTGATCTTAAAGTCGGAAAATTTACTCATGCTGATGCTGGCCAGATGCACGTTTACTTGAATTACGCCCGCGAGCATTGGACCTGGCCGGAAGAAAATCCGCCTGTTGGGTTAATTCTTTGTGCGCAAAAAGACGATGCGCTAGCAAAATATGCTTTGGAAGGTCTGCAAAACAGAGTGCTCGCGCGCGAATATAAACTAGCACTGCCCAATGAAAAAACCCTTGAGCGAGAGCTTGAAATGACCCGGAAACGTCTCGAGAGCCGTCCCAAGTGAGCTCGAAATGATCATAAATCGCCATGCTCCGATGCAAACCAACGATTGAGCCCAAGGGGCTATTGCGGCAATTTGTCGATGTCTAGCGTCGACCGCGACAAGTAAATTCGCGCTGAACCCAATATTCTGAGGAGGACGCCATGAAGTCACAAAATATAATTTTTGTGCACGGCCTTTTTGGTTGGGGACCCAATGAGCTAAACGGTTTGCCGTATTGGGGATATGCATTGGAAGTCGCTCCTCAACAGTTTGCGGTCCACGAAACGTACTGCGGGCCGGTGAGTTCATTTCACGATCGCGCCTGCGAAGTTGCCGGGCAAATTAGCGGATCTCGAATCGATTACGGCGAGCGGCATAGCAATGATTCTAAGCACAGTCGATTTTCCGATGATTTTTCTAACAAGGCACTTGTCCAAAATTGGTCGGAAGATAATCCAGTTATTCTGATTGGCCATAGCGCTGGTGCCCATACATGCTTGCGGCTGCAGAAGCTCCTGGCCGACGACTATTGGGGCTGGGGGTCCAATGCTAACTGGGTAGAAGCAGTGGTGTGTATATCGGGGGTGCTCAACGGCAGTATGCTGCCGTACATGCTTGGTTGCGATAAAACGTCCGGCAGACTGACGGGGCCAATTGGGGAATTTATCGGCAAGGGCCTGCAAATCTTCGCGAGGGCGACGGGCGGCGATATGACCAACATTTTTGATTTCGATCTCGACCAATGGGTCGGCAATGGCCATGCCGGAGACTTGGCTGGTCTATGCGATGCCTTAGAGAAAAGTGAATTTGCCAAAGGCGAAGATAATCTTGGCTTTGATCTGTCGTTGCAGGGAGGGTTGAAGGCGAACCAAACTGTGAGGACAGAACCTGGCACCTACTATCTATCGATCGTCACGGAGCAGACCGAGAAAGGCTGGTTTACGCCACATCATTTGCCGGATCTGTTGATGAATCCGGTCCTTGCCGCTGGCGCCGCTTTTCAAGGCATACAGGTAAACTTCGATACTGCACCGATACCGGGTTGGGGCTCCGGCGATCTGCATATCGATCGCTGGCGCGAAAACGACGGCGCGGTGAGTTCAATATCGCAGCGATATCCGTTTACCGGCGGCTCGCATCTGGTTGGCGGCGAGGGGATTTTCCGTAGAGACAGGATCTATCGAGGGAGATGGTATTTTGAGAAAGCCGAACAGAGTACGGGTCGGAGTTTCGATCACCTGGACGTTGGCATCGGTTGCCTCAGCGATCCCTCGATAATCGACGCGCACAAGACACTCTACAAAAACATTTATTCGCTCCTGTCCCGGCTGTCATAAACGCGGTTTAACCGGTTAGGAGTGTGCATTCCAGCCTTGCTAAGTCTTTTTTGCATGGTAAAAAAGACTTATGTATCCACGATTGCTACAGGCGCCGCCAAAACAGAGCTTTTTCCTATTCGGGCCCCGTGGGGTCGGCAAAACGGCTTGGCTAAACCAGCAGTTTCCCGGGGCGTTGTTCTTCGATTTGCTCGATAGTCAAATTTACACGCGACTACTTGCCGGCCCAGAACGGCTCGGTGATCAAATTCCCACCTCGTAAGCTTCATCGTTGATAACGGCATAATTACTTTGCTCGACTCACATGCGGAGTGCTCGGAGCACTTCACCAGCCTTGTTCCCGTTCCCGCATTACAGCCGTGGCAACCAACCCTTTAGGGTCTTTGGGCCGCGGTAATTTCCAAAATCTCTTCGGCAACTTGCCAGAACCAAGTTTGATGAGACCGTGTTTCTCCATCTCAATCAAGTGGACCGGTGAGGCTTCGGATTTTTTGGTAGGAGTGAGTTTGGCGATGGGCCGCCCGCGCTCGGTAATCGTGAATTCCTCGCCTGCCTTGACCGATTTCAGATAATCGCCGAGAGAGGCCTTGAGTTTTAGCACGGTGGCGGTTTTCATTGTTTTTGCCCTTTATTCGAACTAGCATCGATTATCGTCGGTCTGGTTTTGGAGTCAACTATTAGCGTGCAGAATTGTCGATGATCGCACCGTCTCTCGGATTTACTCCTCTACCAGGAGTGGTGGCGCAAGATTCAATCGGTTCATCCGGCGCTAATGATTCGTGGAGTAGTTAGCGGAGTTAGATTGTTTATAAGTCCAAGCCCGACCTGGCGATGAGCCAGATCGTACGCGAAAACCGACGAGGGATAATCATGACTCAGTCAACCGATCCCGTGCAGGACCTTATCGCGGAGCTGCGCTCTGCGTTCGAAACGGAGACCACGATCGGTCGAATCCTTGGTCGGAGCAAGGAATGCCTGGAGCGTTTTCTAGCAAATCCCGCTTCCCTCGATCGGATCAGAGAATCGCTGGCACGGGTGCTGTCACGAAAGGCGATACCCTACGGACAGCCGGTGGATCAGGATGGTTATGGTTCGTGGCGGCTCTACACCGATCCGGATCATCTCTTCTGTATCCGCCCTACGCACCAGCGCTCCACCACCAGCCGGCAGCCGCACGATCATGGCGAGCTCGGCTGGGCAGTTTACGGTATATTGGTGGGCGAGACGGTCCAGCAGATTTACCAGCGCGTCGACGATGGCAGCGACCCGGGCCGAGCCCAGTTGCGCCCGCTGCCGCCGATCCGTCAGAGCGCCGGAGAAGTCATTGTCATTCCCGTCGGCGCGCCGCATGCGATAATAGCTCGGACGGAAAACTGGAGCGTGGTCATCCGGAGCCGTGAGATGGAGACCGCCTGGCGCAACTGGTACGACGCCGAGGCCGGAACCGTGGAGCGAAAAGTCTTTGGCTACGGTTAAAAAGCAGCGCCGCCCAAGGACTGGGTTCGACAAGGCTCTCTATTGCCACGGCGTGAGCGGCAATCGTCACGCCTTGCGGACCATGGTGCAACTTGCCGACGACTAGGCCCTGACCTTCAGCGGGGTAACGAGGAGCATCCATATGATCGCCAAACCGAAAGCGCCACGAGTCGGAGTAAAAGCCCCTGAGTTTGTCATCGACACACCCGATGGCAGGTTTTCGCTGCATCAATTGGCGGCGCGACATGAGAAACTCATTCTCACGACTCAGGATAGTTACCGATATCATCCAAACTGAGCCGCCAGCATGGCTGCTTCGTTGAAGCAGGATTACGCGAAGATTCTTAAGGCGGGAGCCGAATCTCGTCATGATCTCGCCCGATTCTCTCGAAGAACATCGCCAATATGCGCTCACGCTCTTGCGCGAGGAACTTCCCTACCTCTACGTCTCGGACAGCGACCTCGACATCGCGCGGCGCTACGGCCTGATCCGCAAGGAAGAGCATCCCCACGGTGGATTTTATTATCGCTCGCTCTGGATACTGAACCGCGACGCGATGATCACTTACAAGAGCGTACCCTGGGAAGGCAACGCGCAAGTCGAAGAATACCAGAAATTATTCACGCTCATCGACAGCGAACCGGGAGAATGGAGAGCCACCTGTGGCTTGAAAGCGCCGGAGAAGTTACACGCAAGCTGAAATTGAGGGGAAGAGGCACGAAACGTTTTGCTGTCGCGCAAGACTGTTGAGGACAACCGACAATTCGTACGTCAAGGAAAGTTTGGCCGACGAGATTCACATGGCAAGTTTATCAATACTCGACGTCTAACCCCCGGTCCGCTTCCTGGTGGTGTTCGGCAACGAGTCTGCTCTTACGAATGCCTACCCCTCTCAGCGATGGAGAAGTGATTGCGTCGAGCGGTTGATGCGATACTACCACTCGGCCAGTACGACGTTTCAGTATTTTCGATATCCAAATCGAAAATTACCTTTACATCTAAACCGTTTTGGCACGCTGGCATTAGAGTCAACCAGTTTTCTATACTCGTCGTTCGATGATAGGCCTGATTAGATCCACTGGTAATGGTTTGGACAGGCTTGCGCACCCCTTCGATAGAGGAGCTCCAAGATTTTGCAAAGAAATTAGAAGACTACAAAAGGAACTCCGGCTCGGCAAGGATGGGTTTTCATGGCGGCCGGGATCGTATCGGAGAAGCTGAGGGTCTCGGCATCTTTGAGCGTTGAAAGCGGAAGAGCACGTGGATTGGTCGGGATCGTTCGCGTATGGTTCCTCGCTTTTTATCTGTGCTTCAAGAAAGAGGTGACCTCGCTGGCCACCACTTGGATCTGGAACGAGTTCACCAATGACTTGCCAGCCGGAAAATACTTCCGCAAATGTAGGAAGATTCGGGGTCCGACTTTGACATCAACACCAGGTTTCGCGACCAGCATGAGCGCCGCGATTGAGCAGCGCAACAAACGCATGACGGTTCGCGTGACGCGCAGACTGCCTAATTGTTTAAGTTTATCAAAATGGACGCTGATGGAGTCAGTTTTCTTTGCGTCGCCTGTTCTTAACGCTTCCACCCTGCAACTCGTCATTCAC
Organism: uncultured delta proteobacterium; assembly: GCA_963847445.1. Taxonomy (GTDB): domain Bacteria; phylum Desulfobacterota; class Binatia; order UBA9968; family UBA9968; genus DP-20. The sequence continues at coordinate 37,063 of CAWJZV010000005.1, forward strand.
CCGCTGTGTCAAACGAAAATCGAAAATCTCCTCGGGCTTAACGCCGCGCTTGCTCCGTGGCCGCTTCGTCCGTTGCGAAAGCGTGGGTGCGTGCGCGCGTTCAAGTTGATAAAAATGTGACGGTTTTTCGCGATCGCGGAGCTCGAAGGCGTGCGATTTACATTCCACTAGCCCTTGAATTATCGCTGACCCGATTGAGCGAAACGATGGAACACGGTAATTGTATACCTTGTTCTCATCCTCAAGGATCGAGCTACCGAAAAGGTCAACAATTATGGGCGACCCACCAAGCGCCGCTTCGAGATCCCTCCTGAACAACAAGCGATCCAAGATCGGTGTTTTCACCCTTCGCGCAAGTTTACGGAATTCCCGATAGAAGAAGTCGAGCAATCGATTCCTGAGCGATTTGACAAGATCGTGCGCATGTATCCAGACCGGATCGCGGTCAAGATGGGCGACCGGGCGATGACGTATGATGAGCTGAATCAAGCGGCAAACCGTATCGCCTATGCCGTTTTGGAAAAGCGCGGTTCGATGGCCGAACCGATTGTGCTTTTGTTCGAGCATAGCAGCGACGTCATCACGGCTATCCTCGGCGTTCTCAAAGCCGGCAAGTTTTACGTTTCGGTGGATGTTTCATTTCCTGAGCAACGGATAAACCAAATCCTTGGGGATTGCCGAACCGGCCTGATTCTGACCAACCATCGCAATGCCGATCTTGCCCGCCGGCTGTCCGGTCGAGGGTGCGAGGTAATAAACATCGATCTACTCGATTCTTCTGAAACATGTGACAACCCAACGATTCACCCTTCTCCCGGCAGCCTTGCGTCGATCCTCTATACATCCGGTTCTACCGGAAAACCTAAAGGCATAGCTCATAGTCATCGAAGTCAACTCCACACCGTGATGGTCAATACCAACGGGACGCGCATCTGTTATCAGGATAGACTGACGCTTATTCACTCCGTGGGTTTTGGCTCAGCACAGGCGCACCTTTTTCAGTCCCTGCTTAACGGCGCGTCGCTTTTTTCATTTGATCTGAAGTCCGACGGCATTCACCGCTTGGCGAAATGGCTTAACGAGGAGAGCATCACGGTGTATCACTCTCCACCGGCTGTCTTCCGCCAGCTCGCAGAAGCCATAGCTGTGGAAGAGCCGCTTTCCTGTTTGCGATTGATCCGGCTGTCCGGAGCCGCTGTGACCCGTTTAGATTATGATCTTTACAAAAAGACCTTCGCCCCCGGCGCTTTATTGCAAGTGGTGATGAACTCGACGGAAGCCAATGTGATCTGCTCGTTTCTAGCCGACGGCAGTTACGCTTTTCCTGACCGCGGCTCCCCGGGCGGTTATGCGGTTACGGGCAAGGCAATTAGATTGCTTGACGAAGATGGCTGCGAAGTCGCACTAGGAGAGGCGGGCGAAATTGCCGTTCGCAGCGCCTACTTACCCGTAGGTTCCTGGGACGATCGCGATCTCATGGCAATCCAGATTGACGCTGATCCGATGAGCGGCATCGAACGCACGGTTTTGACCGGGGATATGGGGCGCATACTTCCCGACGGCTTGATGATTCATCTGGGACGCAAGGACTCCATGGTCAAGATCCGAGGCTATCGGGTCGATCTCAGCGAAATCGAACGGGTGCTGCAAGGTCATCCCAACATCAAAGACACCGCTGTCGTTGCGTGGGACTCTGAGCCGGGTGAGAAACCCATTGTGGGGTATGTCGTCCCGCGCAATCAGCCTTTCCCACCGGTGGATGAGCTCAACGCCTACCTCAGAGCCAGAGCTGCCTGCCTACATGATTCCAACGGCCTACGTCTTTTTGGACGTGTTGCCGCTGATCAACGGTAAGCTGGATCGCACGGGACTTCCCAAGCCAGAGGGCGAAAGACCAGTGCTAAGCTGCCCGTACGTTTCTCCACAGAATGTAATCGAAAAGGAATTAGTCCGGATCTGGGAGGAAGTTCTCGATGTTCGTCCGATCGGTATTAACGACAACTTTTTTGATTTGGGCGGACACTCGCTCGCAGCCACGCGGGTTATCTCTCGGGCTGTTGAGAAATTTCAATTAAAGCTGCCGCTGCAATCGTTGTTCCAATCGCCCACAGTGAACCAAATGGCGAAGGTGTTCCAAATGAACGAAGGGAAGAAAGCGACCGAGATGGATTTAGAACGAATACTCGGTGAGATCGAAGCGATGTCGGAGCATGAAGCGCAACGATTGGTCGCCCACTCGATTAAATCAAAGGGATCTGATTAAGCAGTAATGGAGTCGAGCCTGAGTATTGACTTATGTACGTTTGAGTTCGCGTCGCTATTCTCGAATGATTCATTTTCCTCTTGCCTGTCGCCTGTTCCTTAAGGCTTCCACCCCTGCAACTCGTCATTCACCCGCTGTGTCAGACGAAAATCGAAAATCTCCTCGGGCTTAACGCCGCGCTTGATGCCGCTCGCTTCGCGCGCTTCGTTGATCGCCGCTTCCATGGTCTCGCGATCGAGCAAGCCATCCGGCGCCAATGCTCCGGAGGATAAATAGTCGTGCACCTTGGCGGCGTTGGCAGGCGTGATTTTAGTCCACTGTGAAGTAATTTTAATCGCCTCGTCGCGCAACGCCAGATAGGCGCGGGACCCTTTCAAAGCTGCGCGCAGGTATTTCATGACTTCGTCGGGCCGCTTATCGAGCAAATCCTGCGTCACCGAGATCGATCCGGCAAAACCCTTGCCGTATTTGCCGGCTTGAGCAACGGAATGAAACCCCTTGGGTTCGAGCAATCCCGTGCCGTCGATATTGGCGATGACCCCTTGCACCGTGCCCATCAGCAGCGCCTGATAACGCACATCGGGACGGCCGAGGGTGAGAATCGTGACATCTTTGTCGACTTCCAGGCCGTGGCTCTGAAGAATCGAACGAGCAACCATGAATGTAACGCTGCCGCGATCGGCAACCGCGACTTTTTTACCGCGCAGATCTTCGACTCGCTTGATCTCCGGCGCCGCGACCATGTCGTAGGGCAACTGGCGAATGAAACCCATTAAAAGTTTCAGCCTGGCGCCCTGCATGCTCGCCACCAAAGTTCCCGCGGAAGTGAGATTGACCTCGCCGGCCATCAGGGTTTTTACCGCCAGTCCGCCGGTCATGGGAATCAGTTCGACATCGAATCCCTCGGCGCGAAAATAGCCCTTCTTCTGCGCCATGATCAACGGATACGACGTAGAACCGAGCCCGGGGATACTGATGCGCAAACGCGTCAGCTCGGCCGCCGCGGCATCACCGCCCGGAATGAATTGAAGGAGGAAGTAAAAGATCAATAAACCGTAACGCGTAATTCCTGATAGAAAAAATCTACAGTTTGTGCCAGCGATAACTCGCGCCATCGTGCAACCTCCAGAACGACCCGCCTGGCGCACTTCTAAGCCTTGGCCTGCGCCGCTGTCAAGCCAATAAGTTTGCCTTGACAGATCCGCACAAACAGTTGTACTCGAAGCCAGCAGCCGAAATCGAACTTAACGGCTTGAACGGAGCAACGCGATTGAACGATTTGAACGGTTTGAACACGAGCGTAGCGAGGTTTAGTCATGAAGAACGGATTCAAAATCATCGATTCCGACATGCATATCATGGAGCCCTTGGACCTGTGGGAGAACTATATCGACCCGCGCTTCAAAGACCGTGCGCCACGGCCGGTGCGGGTGCCGACCCGCGGCGATTTGAATTTGTTGATGATCGACGGCAAAGAGCCGCGGCAAAATAGTCCGACGCTTGCCCATGACTTGCGCATGATCAGCGGCAAACGTAACACCACCCGCGGCGATGTCATCGATTTTGCGCGCAAACAGAATTTCAACGCCAAGTCGCAGCTCGAAGCGATGGACATCGAGGGCATCGACGTCGCCGTGCTGTTTCCCACGGCGTGCCTGCATATCATGACCATGGCCGGACATGGACCCGTTATTAGCCGAAGCGATCTGCCGCGCCTATAACGATTGGCTCTACGACTTCTGCCAGGAGAATCCGTAAGCGGCTCTTTGGCGCCGCCTTGCTGCCACCGCACGATGTTTCCCTTGCCGTGCGCGAAGCGAAACGCGCCCGCGAGAAGTTGGGATTTGTCAGCGCATTCCTGCGCGCCACGCCGCTGCCCGGACAAACCTGGTTCAGTGTTTACTGGGAGCCGCTCTGGGCCGAGCTCGAAGAAACCGGCATGACCGTTGGATTTCATGAATGCACCAACTCCGGCCACTATCCCCATCTCGAACGCTTCGGCATGGGCAACCGCCTGCTGCGCCACATCTGCACTCATGTCACCGGCCAGATGGTGACCATGGTCGACATCATCGTCGGCGGCGTGTTGGAACGGTTTCCCCAACTCAAAGTCGCGTTCCTGGAGTGCAACTGCGGCTGGGCGCCCTCATGGCTGCAGCGCATGGACCGCCACTGGAGCCAGCTCGGCAAAAACGACGCGCCGCTGCTGACCATGAAGCCCAGCGATTATTTCAAACGCAATTGCGTGATCGGTTGCGAGGGCGACGAAGCCGATGTTGGCTACGTCGTGCAACAGCTTGGCGACGACAACATCGTGTTCTCATCGGACTACCCGCACAGCGACTCGGACTTTCCCAAGGCGACGCAGGAGTTTTTTCATCAAGAGATGCCGGCGGATAGCCGCAGAAAGATCCTGTGGGACAATTGTGTGAAGTTTTATGGGATAGCAAGCTGACGCTTTCACTGCAAAGTTTAGGATTCAAAGCGAAGGCAGGCTATCTTTAACGTTAACCTGGAAACGTCGAACCAGTCATTTTTGCCGCTCGCTCTCCACCGCGCGCAGATAGCTCATATCGATAAACGTCGCTGCCGGCGGCGCATCTTTAATCTTGCCGTCTTCCTTGAGCACGTCGATGATCGATTGAATCGCGCTCACCGATACGAACGGGTAATCCGGATAAACTCCCAGCAACGTCTGGTAGCGGCGCGTCAATACGGCTGGATCGTTCTCGCGGTATATTTTGCCCAGCAGTTGGGTGGTGCCCCTGGGATCGGTTTTGATGAATCGAATGGTATCGACGACACCGCGCAACAAGCGCATGACGGTATCGCGGTTGGCCCGCGCAAAGGATTCCGTCACCATGATTCCCGAGCCCATGAAATCGATGTCCTCGGTTTCAGCCAACAGCCGCAGCCCATGCTGCTCGAGAAAATGCTTATCGAAGCTGCTCAAGACGACGGCATGGACGGCGCCTGAAGTCACCGCGGCGATGCGCGCGGGAACATCGCCGACTTGAATGAAGGTCACCTCTTTGTTGGGCCGCAAATTGAGTTTGCGCAGGCCGAGCCGCATGCCGTAGTCGGCGGTGGTGCCGAAAACCCCGATGCCGACTTTCTTGCCGATCAGATCCTGCGGCGACTTGATCGAGGGATGGGCGACGATCATCTGGCCCAGGCGATTGAGCCCGGCAATGGTTATCAGATCGGCGCCGGAAAGCCGCGCATGCACCGTCTGCGGCCCGCCGGTAAAACCAAACTGGACATCGCCACTCAACAAAAGATTGATCGACCGGCCGGCGATATACAGCGGTTCCACCGTAATCCCGTGCCGGCCAAACATGCCGGCCTGCACACCGAGCGGAAAAACCACCTGGCTGAGACTGGGCGTGCCATAGGCGG
>CAWJZV010000006.1:0-208132 GCA_963847445.1 uncultured delta proteobacterium
CGCGTGGTGAGGTATTGGGGTCGTGTCTGAGTATTGATTCTGCTGAAAAACCCTATTGCAAATCTCGATCTGTCGACAGCCGTGGTTTCCGCCAGTGATAAATTTCATCGTTGGCTATCGTAACGGTGAAAAGTCCTAACTTTTAACCCTCATGCTGGGTGTGCCGTGGCCATTTCAAACTGAAAAGCCAGCCGTCTTAAATATCGTTTCACATTGCACGGCGCAGCAGTCTGCTGATTACGCTCGCGAACAGCATCGATTGCTGCAAGCGGATTAATAGCGGTCAACCTTAAGCGGAATTTTCTTATTAGGTAGCTGTTATTCCACGATCGGCTAGACAATGGCTGTGTCGCGAGTCCGGGACAACCTCTTCGCACGATGTTTTGAAATTTGACTCTTCCCAGCAGCGAGACGCTTCAACCAGTATTTGTCCGAAGACTGCAACAGGGGCACCGGCTGACTAACCGCTTTAGCCAATTTATCAGCTTACTTTTTGGTACAGGCTTTGCTGTATAAATCAGCGCGGTTGAATTTTTCGCAGCGCGGCGATCCGTGCACACGGTAAAACAACCTATGGCTAAAGCGCGTCGAATTAAGAAACCGGTTAAAAGTGTTAAAAGAACCTCATCTCGTTCCATCTGGAAGGGCGTCATCGGCTTCGGCCTGGTTAATATTCCGGTGGCGCTTTATTCCGCGGAGACTAAACAGAAGTTGAGCTTTCGGCTGCTCGACCGCCGCGATCTGGCGCCGGTGCGCTATCGGCGTGTCAACGAAAAAAGCGGCAAAGAGGTGCCCTGGGACGAAATCGTCAAGGGTTATGAATACGAGAAAAATGAATTTGTCGTGCTCAGCGATGCGGATTTCGAGCGGGCCAATGTCGAGGCGACCCAAACCATTGCCATCACCGAGTTTGTCGACGCGGCGGAAATCAGCCCGGTCTATTTCGAGCAACCCTACTATCTCGCGCCGTTGAAATACGGTGAAAAAGGCTACGCGCTTTTGCGCGAAGCGATGCGCCGCACAGGCAAAGCCGGAATCGCTCGGATGGTGTTGCGGTCGCGCGAATATCTCGTCGCCGTGCTCGTCCATGGCGATGTTTTAGTCGTGAATCTTTTGCGCTTTGCTCACGAGCTGCGCCGTGATCGAGGGCTCGAAGTGCCCGGCAAAGACCTCAAGCAATTGAAGATTACCGATCGTGAGATTTCCATGGCTAGGCAGCTGGTCGAAACGCTCGAAGAACGCTGGCGCCCCGAGCAGTTCCGCGAACAGTATTATGACGATCTGATGAAGATCATCACCGCGAAAATTAAAAGCGGTAAAACCAAGACGATCGAAGACCAAGCCCGCCCGGCAGCGCCGAAAACCAGCAAGGTGGTCGATATCACTAAGCTGCTGAAGCGAAGCGTCGAACAAGCGCAGCAGCCGGCGCGACGGCGCAAAGCCGGCTGACGGAGCTGAGTTGCCATGGCGCTCGAAATCTACCGCCGCAAACGTGATTTGCACCGCACTCCCGAGCCGCGCGGCGTGACCGGAGAAAGCCGTGGCACGAGCTTTGTCATCCGCAAGCATGCGGCGCTGCGGCGCGAAAAAAAATAGCCGCGTGAAAATCTAAAAAAGGAGGAAAACATTATGGCGGCGACAATTGCCAAACATCCGATCCACCCGATGCTCGTTGTGTTTCCCATCGGACTGTGGATTTTCTCGCTGGTGTGCGATCTGGTTTTTCTCTTCGGACCGGCTACTCCTTTGTGGCGTGACATGGCGTTCTACACCATGGTGGGCGGCTGGATCGGCGCACTGGCCGCGGCGGTGCCCGGCTTAATCGACTATTTCAGCATGAGCCCGGGCGCAGCCAAGCGCACTGCCACGACCCACATGATTCTCAATCTCGTCGTCGTCACGCTCTATACCATCAATCTGTGGATTCGTTGGTCAGCGGTGGTCGGCGGCGGGTGGCCAGTGGGGTTATCGGTGCTTGCGGTGCTGCTGATGGCGGCCGCCGGCTGGCTCGGCGGCGAGCTAGTCTACGTCCACGGGGGCGAAGAAAAGCCTCAAGCGGCCCGGCCGCAGCGCGATCGGCGCCGGGTGGCATGATCGCTGCTCATCAGATTGGTTCACGCAATAATCCAGAAAGGAGGACGAAACATGGAATTTATCGGCTGGATTTTTTTCGGGTTGGTCGTCGGTGTTATCGGAAAACTGCTGATGCCGGGTCGAGATCCCGGCGGATTCGTGGTCACAATTCTGCTCGGTATAGCGGGCGCATTGTTAGGCGGGTTTCTCGGTCGTTCGTTGGGGCTGTACCGAGAAGATGATCCGGTGGGATTCATCATGGCTGTAATCGGGTCAATCATCTTGCTGGTGATATACCGGTTCGCGGTCGGGCGACGCCATACGGTTTGATCGCCCGGTGAGAGCCCAGCGGCTAGCCGCCGGGAATTTATTCGCCGGCGGCGAATAGGGCCGGACACGTGACTCCATGGGGAGCGCGTGTCCGGTCCGCTACTTACTTAAATTAAATGTGAACGCCATGGGGCAACGAGGATTATAGGCAATGGCCAATAGCGCAGCTGATATTCTGCTCGAGACGATTTCCGATTGGGGCGTGGAAGTTATTTTCGGACTTCCCGGCGATGGTATCAACGGGATCATGGAAGCTCTGCGCAAACGCAAAGATAAGATCCGTTTCATTCAGGTGCGCCACGAGGAATCGGCGGCATTCATGGCCTGCGCCTATGCCAAGTACACGGGCAAACTCGGAGTATGCCTAGCGACTTCCGGTCCAGGCGGCATTCATTTGTTGAATGGTCTATATGACGCCAAGCTCGACGGCCAGCCGGTGCTGGCGATCACCGGTCATCATTTTCACGATTTGATCGACACCCATGCCCAGCAAGATGTCAGTCTTGACCGCCTATTCATGGATGTTGCGGTTTACAACACCCGCGTGATGGGGGCGGCCCATGTCGAAAATATCGCCGATCTCGCCTGCCGAACCGCGCTGGCTTATCGTGGCGTCGCGCACATTAACTTTCCCGTCGACCTGCAAGAACAGCAAGCGGGTGAACGCTCCAAGCGCAATGTTCCGGGCCATACCTCAGACCGCGGCGAGCGCCATGCCCAACTGCCGGCGCAAGCGGATCTCGATCGCGCTGCCGAAGTGCTCAACGGCGGCAAGAAGGTGGCGATTTTATGCGGGCGCGGCGCCCTCAATGCCACCGACGAGTTGGAAGAGATCGCGGAGAAATTAGCCGCACCGATTATCAAGGCGTTGCTCGGCAAAGCGGCGGTACCGGATGACAGCGCCTATACTACCGGCGGTATCGGCCTGCTCGGCACCAAACCGTCACAGGATGCGATGGAAAGCTGCGATACGCTGCTGATGGTCGGAACATCGTTTCCGTACATCGAATTTTTACCCAAGCCGGGTCAGGCGCGGGCGGTGCAGATCGATCTAGACCCGGTGCGCATCGGGCTTCGTTATCCGGTGGATGTCGGCTTAGTCGGCGACAGCCGGCGCACGTTGCGGGCGTTATGCGATAGCTTGCAGCGCCAAGAAGATCGCAGCTTCCTGGAAAAGGCGCGCGCCGGCATGGCGGAGTGGTGGCAGCTGATGGAGGAGCGCGGCAGCCGCGCCGACCGGCCGATGAAACCGCAGGTCGTCGCCTGGGAGCTCGGCAAGCGGCTCGCCGATAACGCCATCGTCTCATGCGATTCGGGAACGGTGGCGACATGGTTTGCCCGCCAGATCCGCGCCCGGCGCGGGCAGATGTATTCGCTGTCGGGTAACTTGGCGAGCATGGCTAATGGTTTGCCATACGCCATCGCGGCGCAGATCGCTTATCCGGCGCGGCAATCGATCGCCTTCGTCGGTGACGGAGGGTTTTCCATGCTGATGGGCGAATTCGTCACAGCGGTAAAATATCGCTTGCCGATCAAAGTCGTGGTCATCAAAAACAACACCCTGGGCATGATCAAATGGGAGCAGATGGTTTTTCTCGGCAACCCCGAATATGGCTGCGAGCTCGAGCCCATCGATTTCGCCGGTTTTGCCCGCGCTTGCGGCGCCCAGGGATTTACCATCGACGATCCGGCGCAGTGCGGCGCGACCCTTGATCAGGCTCTCGAAACGCCCGGCCCGGTATTGATCGAAGCGGTGGTCGATCCGTTCGTGCCGCCGATGCCGGCCAAGGTCACCCTCGAGCAAGCGGCTCATTTTGCCGAGTCCCTCGCGCGCGGCGAACCCAACCGCAGCAAAATTGCCTGGACGGTGCTGTCGGACAAAGTGCGCGAGCTGGTTTAAAGAACAAATCGACAGTGAACCGGCTATTAAAAGATTGGACTGTTGCGGCGCAAAGATCTGGAAGAAGAGTGTTAACCCACACCGACCCGTAAGGAGAAAATCATGACCAAGAACTTCGTAGCGCGAGCCACAGCTTCGATTGAAGCGCCAAAAAGTAAGGTTTGGCAGGCGTTGGTCGCACCGGACGGGAGCAAGCAATACCTGTTCGGCGCCGAGGTTGAATCGGAATGGAGTGAAGGAAGCCCGATCATATGGAAGGGCGAAATAAAAGGCCAGCAATACCGGGACAGGGGTGTCATTCTAAAAATCGAACCCGAGCAAATTCTCCAGTATAGTCATTTCAGCCCGCTATCCGGCAAACCTGACAAATTTGAAAACCATCACATCATTACAATCCATCTGTTCGGCAGTGGCAACAAAACCGAGGTATTGCTTTCTCAAGATAATATCGCCGATGACAAGGCGCGCAGCCAATCGGCGACGAATTGGCGAACAGTGCTTGCAAGTCTGAAGCGATACGTCGAAAAACCGTTGGGAACCAACCGGTCAATGCATTCAAGCGGAAGCCGAATTGGAGCCCGCCCAATTGGAGCGCTAGCGTCGGAATCGTGACGACGACGCATTCACCGCCGGACCGAAGAACCAGCAACGGCTCGTAATCGTGGCGCTCTGGGGCTGGGCGAGTCGCTATGCTGCAAGAGCGGCGGCGAGTGGATCGTCGGGTAAAAAAATCGGCGCGAAGTTCGCTAGACGAATAACACCGGCCTGATAACAAAGCGTAAGAAACCAGGAGAAGGAGACACTTTTATGACCGCCAAAGTAAATCCGATTCCCGACCAATATCGCGGCGCGACGCCGTACCTGTGCGTGAAGGACGGGATGCGCGCCATCGAGTTCTACAAGAAGGCGTTTGGCGCCCGCGAAGTGATGCGCATGGCGGGGCCCGACTGCAAACTCGGCCACGCCGAGCTGAGAATCGGCGACGCTCCGATCATGCTTGCCGAAGAGCACCCGGAGATGAACTTTCGCAGTCCGCAGTCGATCGGCGGAACCCCAGTGAATATTGTCGTTTATGTCAATGACGTGGACGCGTTGGTGAAACAGGCCGTGGCCAGCGGCGTTAAGGTACTGAGGCCGCCGGCGGATCAGTTATACGGCAACCGGATGGCGACGCTGGAAGACCCATTCGGCCATTCGTGGTCCTTTCGCCACGCACGTTGAAGACGTTCCGCCTGAGGAAAAGCAAAGCGCGCAGCTGCCCATCATAATTAGCCGACGATGTGTCGCCGATAAATTCTCACGCGACTGATATAGAGCAGCGCTGCCTCGATTGGGCGTTCTGCTGACTTTCGAAGAGCGGTTTGGGCCGCCCGAGTTGCCGCGCTCAGGAGCGCTACACTCGGGCGGCCCTCGAGACGATCTTTGTCGAGCCGCCCGAGTGAAAGGCGGTTAAGTCCTATCGGTGTTTATTTCGCGTCGATGAAATACCACAGGCCGGCGCCGATCAACGTCGATTGGAGCGGGTATTTGCGCACCACACCCATGAGATCAGCCGCCATATTTTCAAGGTCGTTGGTTTTCAAATAAGAGCCGGCGGTTTCAAAGCCGCTAGCGACGCCCGCTTGAGCCTCGCGCGCTTTGCTTGCCGCACTGGCGCCAAACTCGTATGCCTTGTCTTTCAGCTCTCCCACCGCCGCGACGGCACCGGACAATTTACCGCCGGCCGCGCTTTCTGCTTCCCTGAACCGGCGCTCAACCTCTTGTTGGGCAGTCTCCCGGGAGTAGCCGTATTTCTCTTGAATTTTACCGATCAGTTTATCTTTTTGACCACCGATCTGTTCGAAGTCATCGTCACTTAAATAGCCCCACCAAGATTTCAGGCTGCCTCTCATTTGTTTCCACTGGCCGGCAAAAGTATCTTCGTTCACGGTTCGATCCTCCTATAATTAAAAGTTAGTTCTGATTTCTCGGAAAATTTACCAAGCTAAGTAGCCAACTAGCGTAGGCCCAGGTAGCCGAGAATGAACAATACGACAACCACCACTCCGATAATGTAAAAAATGTTAGATCCCATATGGCTTTTCTCCGATCACGGTTTTGTCAACGCTTTAAGTGGCGTCAGACTCGCCGTTCGCTAAGGTTATTTTTGCTGAACTTGCAGATTGTTTCTGACCCCTTTAACGCCATCGACCTGACGAACAAGAGCCTCAACTCGCGATCTTGTTTCGGCAGACTCAACCATGCCGTTGAGCGATACGACGGCCCGAACTGTGTCGACTTCGACGCGCGTGAGGGTCGACAGTTTCTCGGTGGCCAGCTTAGTCTTGACTGAGGCGGTGATCGTCGAATCATCGACGTTCTGGCCGGCGGTGCTGCCGGTCATAGCTTGGCAACCCGACATGAGCGCGACAATCACAACCAGGCTCGTCAGAGTTTGGCGAAGTTTTAATTTGCTGATCAACATCATAATCTCCCTTTCTTTGCTGGTTAATAAGCGGTCATAGATAGTTGGCTGAGATGAGCAAAGGCCATTCCAACGCACTGGGCAATTTTATTTGCTGTAGCGCGCAATTTCGTCCTAACTTCGGGATTCTCGCGGTGATTTTGTCTCAAGCTCGATACAGCGAAGCGCGAATGTTTTTCGCAAACCGCTTGCGCGCAATGGGGTTGGACCATCGATCGCTGCCGTTGTAGTTCGGTCGGGGCAGAACACCACTGACAGAAACAGCCGCGAATGCGGACGCGCTGGGGTCTCTCGCATCCAGACATTGTTCGGCTTTGGCTGGCGATTGCCGCGGCTCACGCGCCGCTGGAAATGGCTATACTCGTCGCGGGTTCGTGGCCTTGTCGATACGCGCGCCGCAGTTTTGATCGGAGGAGTAACGCTCGCGTCTCTGCCATTGCTAGTAAGGCAAGATCCCGGTCTCGAGAACCGGCGCACGCGGCAGCCCCGTGACGTCAAGGATCTCCTGCTCGTTGAGCGTCTCGCGCGCCAGCAGGGCTTCGACGAGCGCGTCGAGTTGCTCGCGGTGCGCGCCCAGGAGGCGCTTGGCCTCGTCGTGGCTCTCGTCGATGATCTTGAGCACTTCGGCATCGATGGCTTCGGCGGTCTTCTCGCTGAACGGCCGTCGCGCCGGCGTAACCGTTCGAGCCGCTCAGGTAGGGGTTTTCGCGGGGCGCGAGCTGGACCATCCCGAGCCGCTCGCTCATGCCCCAGCGCGTGACCATCTGGCGCGCGAGCTCGGTCGCCTGCTCGATGTCGCTTTCGGCTCCGGTCGTCCTCGTGCCGTAGACGATCTCCTCGGCCGCCCGGCCGCCGAGCATGCCGACGATCCGCGCGCGCAGGTACGCTTCCGGATAGTTGTAGCGATCGCTATCCGGCCGCTGATAGGTCACGCCGAGCGCCTGGCCCGCGCGGCACGATCGTCACTCGGTTCACCGGGTCGGCGCCGGGCACCACCAGACCGAGGATCGCGTGTCCGCCCTCGTGGTAGGCGATGCGCTCCCTGTCGGCGCGGCTCAGGAGGAGCGGGCGCTCGGGGCCGAGCACGATCTTCTCCAGCGCATCGAGGAAGTCCTTGTGATGGACCTCGTTCTGCTCGCGCCGGGCCGCCAGCAGCGCCGCCTCGTTGACCAGGTTCTTCAGGTCGGCCCCCGAGAGTCCCGGCGTCGCGGCGGCGAGCTCCGCCAGGCTCGACGTCGTTCGCGAGCGGCACGTCGCGGGTGTGGACCTTGAGGATCGCCTCGCGACCGGTCTTGTCCGGCAGGTTGACCACGACGCGCCGGTCGAAGCGTCCGGGCCGCAGCAGCGCCTTGTCGAGCACGTCCGGCTGATTGGTCGCCGCCAGCACGATGATGCCCTCGCGGCTGGAGAAGCCGTCCATCTCGGTCAGGATCTGGTTCAGCGTCTGCTCCTGCTCGCTCGAGCCGCCGATCGCGATCTGCCCGCGCGCGCGGCCGATGGCGTCGAGCTCGTCGATGAAGATGATCGCCGGCGCTTGCTCGCGCGCCTGCTTGAAGAGGTCGCGCACCCGCGCCGCGCCGACCCCGACGATCATCTCGACGAACTCGGCGGCGCTCATCGAGAAGAACGGCACCCCCGCCTCCCCGGCGACCGCCTTCGCGAGCAGCGTCTTCCCGGTGCCCGGGCGCGCCGACCAGCAAGCACGCCCTTCGGCGCGGTCCCGCCGAGACGCGTGTACTTCTTCGGGTCCTTCAGGAAATCGACGATCTCGACCAGCTCGTTCTCGGCCTCGTCGATACCGGCGACGTCGTCGAAGGTGACCTTCGGTCCTTGCTCCTGGTCGTAGCGGCGCGCCTTGCTCTTGCCGATGCCCATGAGCCCGCCGCCGATGCCGCCGCCCTGCTGGCCGCGCGCCGGAAGAGCCAGACGTAGAAGGCGATGAGGAGCAGGGCCGGACCGAAGCCGAAGAGGAGCGTCGCCCACGGACTGCCGCCGTCCTGGATCGGTTCGGCGCTGATCTCGACGCCGTTATCGATCAGAAATGTCTCCAACCCGGCGTCGACGAAAGAAGGCAGGGTAGTCGTGAAGTTGCTCACCGTTTTGGCCACGGCGTCGGCAGCCGGCTTGTCAGCCTTTTGCGGCTCAGCGCTCGGCGTCGCCCCCTTTTTGTCGGTTGACTGGTAGGCGACCGTGGTCTTGAAGCGGCCCGTGATAGTCTCGCCCTGGCTATAGATCGCCGCGACGTTACCCTTGCCGACTTCCGCTTTGAACAACGTGTAGGGCACCGTAATCGGCGCTTCCGGTGGAAAGATGAGCCTGACGAGCAAGTAGTTGGCGAGCAACGCGCCCAAGAACCACAGCCAGGTTTGGCTCGGCGGCATCTTGGCCTTTTCGGAACCCTTGGCAGCTCCAGGACGACTGATGTCCGGAGGTAACCGGTTAGGCGGTGCGGCGTCGGCATCCCGTTGTAGCTTTCGTCTTATGAATTTCATTCTCACCTCCTCGGCGGCGCGGTGGGCGATATCAGGCAAAGATACAGCATCATATAGAAACGGCTACCACTCGCGCCGCCTCACAACAAGATAAAATACTAATGAACGGGGGATCGGAACTGGACCATCGCTTGATTATTTTTCGGACAGCGGCCGCATATCGATCGCATATCTCGCCTGGAATAGTCCGGCAAAGGTTTACTTTTTTAACAGGGTTATGCTTAGTTAATGCCAACGATTGAGGTTGCAACACTGTGGAGCTATTCGTGGCGACCGTATCCGAGCACAAGACGCGACTGGAGGAATTGATGGCATCCAGTTTCGATCGAAGTAACCAAGATCGTCCGGATATTAACGCCCGAGCGGAACGATCGATGATTCGAACTCAAAAAGCCGCTGAACAGCTAATCGCCCTGGCTGAGCACCTGGTTGAAAGGCGGTCAGCCATTTTGCAAGCCTGGCGCGAGGCCGTGCAGGCCGATCCGGAATTGACCGTCGTTACTGCGCTTCCGCGCGCGCAGTTCAACGACCACATCCCCCAAGTGTTAGACTCGTTCGAGCGCAAGTTGCGCCTGTGGAGCCGCCAGGAGAGCGCCGCAGCGCAAGAGCAGCGAAGAGAGGACTCTGCCACCCACGGCTTGCAGCGCTGGCAGCAGGGCTACCGCTTGCGCGAAGTGACCCGTGAATGGGGTCATTTGCAGTTGTGCTTGGTGACCGAGTTGGAAAATTACACGGCCGCGGAGACCGAGCTGGAGCCGGGCGTGAGGGCGACCGCAATACTGGCGGTGACGGAACTGTGCAACGAAGGCATCGGCGAAAGCACGACGCGCTACTTTCAGCTGCAGCAACTCGAGGCCGAGGGGGAAGTCCGCGACCTGCAAGAAACACTGAAAGAAGTCATAGAACTGGACCGCCGTCGCACGGAACTGTTCCAACAGGCCGCTCATGACCTGCGCGGCAATGTCGGCGTGGTTCGGAACGTCACCTCGGGGCTGACCGAGAATGACATCCCGGAAACAATGCGGGATGAGTTTCTTCGGCTCCTGCAAAAAAGCGTGTCGTCGCTGCATTCGATGTTGGACGAGGTGCTCGATCTGGCACGCCTGCAAGCCGGCCACGAGGTGCGCGAAGTGAAGCCGTGCGACGTGGCCGCGCTGTTGAGGGACTTGTGTGATAATTTGCAGCCCCTTGCGACTGACCGTGGCTTATTTTTGCAGGCGGAGGGGCCGGCCACGCTATTGGTCGAGGGGGATGCCGTTAAGATCCGGCGCATAGCTCAGAACTTGCTGCTCAATGGCTTGAAATACACTCGATCGGGCGGCGTGAACGTGGCATGGGGAGACAGCCGTGACAATGATGCCAAACGCTGGATGCTGTTTGTCCAAGACACCGGCCCGGGCTTCAATGCCGGAGTGAACTCTCCAGTGGGGGAGGCATTGAAAGACGCCACCGCAGAGTCACAGCAGATCGATGAAAAATCTTCCCAAGGCGACCACGACCCCGCCCGTGCCGAACCCAGCGCGCCGGTTGCTGCCGTGCCGGACCGCCGGCCAGCCCACCAGGAGCACGGTGAGGGCATCGGCCTGTCGATCGTCAAACGGCTGTGCGATCTGCTCGACGCGAGTATGGAACTGGAGTCCAATGCCGGCGCAGGCACGACCTGGCGAGTCATGTTCCCGCGCCATTACGATGTCGCGTAACTCGACCTTGCTTTATGAAGCGGAAAAGCAACTGCGTTGATTCATGAGACCAAGCGTACGTATTAGAAGCTATAACGCCGCGCTCTTTGCGCGCACAAGCTCGGGCTTGTCGACCGCCGGCCGCTGTTTTGTTTGTTTAAGCGACGGTCTTTGGTTTTTCCGCAGATATTGGATTTTCACCGGTCTCCGGCGTTTTGCCGAACGATACAGCGCTTCGATGATGCGCACGTCCGCGATTCCCTCCTGCCCCGAGGGTTCCGGAGTCCGGTCGTTAAGAATACAGTTGGAGAAATAATCCAACTCGGGGGCAAACTGATCGCGCTTGCGAAAGGTTTGCTTGCGGCTTTTACCCTTGACCGTGACATAGAGATCGATCGGATAAACGTATTCGTAAGCTTGATCGAGCCGCACATCACCTTTGGTGCCGACGATACGATAGCTGGCGACGTCGGCTGCCCCGAAACTTGAGGTAAATTCCGCCAATCGACCGTCCGGAAAGCGCAGAAGCGCTCCGGTCATTTCGTCGATTTCTTTGAACCGCTGGTCCTTCTTGCTCGTGGCGGTGAAAGCAAAAACCTCCGTCGGCTCGGCGCCGAACAGATAGCGCGCCGCATTGATGCAATAAATGCCAATATCGTAGAGTGTGCCGCCGCCTTTTTCCTTATCCGTGCGAATATTGTCCGGGCGCACCTGCATGGAAAAAGCCGACGTGAAGAAGCGCGGATCACCGAGTTTTCCCGAGCGGACAATGCGCACGGCCGTCATATTCGCGGCTTCGAAATGCAGCCGATAGGCGATCATCAGCTTGACCCCGGCATGTGCCGCGGCGCGAATCATCGCCCGGCAGTCTTTCTCGGTGACCGCCATTGGCTTCTCGCACAAAACGTGAATGCCTGCCCGTGCCGCCTCAATGGTGTAGGACGCATGGAGATGATTGGGTAAAGCAATATAAACCGCATCGACCAAGCCGCTGCGTAGGCAATCGCGATATTGCCGGTAAGAAAAGAGCTGATCGACGTGATAACGCCGCCCAAGTATTTTTAGTTTTTGCCGATCATCGGACACCAAAGCCGCCAGTTGAGAATTTGCCCGCGCATGGGCGAACGCCGGAAGCACGGCGACTTGGGCGATATGTCCCAGTCCGACCACGGCGTAGCGGATCCGCCGCCGCTCTTTAGAAATACTCATAGTGGTTTTTCCCTGGGTGACGCTGACGTTTTGCGGTCTGCCGTCATCTGCTTCCCCTCCTTGAGCCGCTTTGCGGAAATGCCGCTGGATTGGCTGAGCTCTCGGGATCAAAGTCTGATCGGTCGAGCCGGTTGGGCTCTGCGGCAGATTGACTCTGGTAGGTCGCTAGCGCGGCGAAGGAAAAATTCAGGTCGCCCAAAGCTTTTATTGACGTTCCGATATGACTTTTGAGGATTCGGTAAACCAGCCGGCAAAAAGCCGGATTGTCAAACACCAGAACTCCGACATAACGTTCCGCTTCATGCTCGATGACCAGATAACATTGCGTCGAAACACGGCTATCGCCATTCACTTGCCGTAAAATTCCGACTTCACCGGATGTGCTTTTATCGCGTCCGGTTCCCGCCTGCGTCCACATCGGCGGCCAGTTCGCCGCTCCACGATACTGCATCTGCGGATGATCTCGCAGCGCCAAGTAGGCAGCGGCGCGCTTCGATTCAACGGTACGGGTGCGCGTCCGATTGGCGGGCGTCTCTAAGTTAAACTGCATTGGATTGTTGTTTGCTTTTGGCAGAAGACTTCTTTCTCGGTTTGTTCCATCAGGGCAAGTGCTGCTTCAATCGCACACTCCGCACTCGATCATTACGGCAACACTTAGCCTTATTATTGCCTGGCTAGGATCTCGCGACTCAAAAACTGTGCCAGTTTAGCGGGGCATAAGAGATAAAGAATACCGGCGAAATCTCCGCTGAACAGTCCCAACGGTGATACATAAACTACTGTAATCGGTACCGGAGTCGGGACTGGATTATTACTGAACCGGATTCGATCGAGTCCAGTTTCGAAGGGTGATTACTCGGTTCAAACAACTGGCTCTACGAAATCAACTTGGACGGCTATCGATGTCTGGCGGGAATGACGACAGCTGCGTGAGCCTGTGATGGCGCACAAGCTTTAATTCATCAGCGCGGCTCTTTGCCATCGATGATGAGGTGCAGTCGCTGGTGATCGATCGGCTTGACGAGATGATGGTTGAAACCGGCGGCGCGCGAGCGCTCGCGGTCTTCGTCGCGGCCCCAGCCGGTCTGGGCAATCAATATGGTATTATTAAAGCGTGGCTGGGCGCGAATTTGCCGTGCCAGATCGTGGCCGCTCATGCCGTTTGGCAGGCCAACATCGATGAGCGCGAGATCAGGAACGAAGTCCTCCAGGATCGCCAGCGCGCTCGGGCCGTCGAGAGCAACTTTGACTTCGTGGCCGCCATACTCCAGCAGCATGCCCAGCGACTTGGTCTGCACGCGGTTGTCGTCGACCACGAGAATACGTTTTCCAGCGGAGGCGACACTCACGGAGCTCTCGTTGCCACGATCTTCGACGACTTCTCTCGTTGACCGCGGCGGCGATCGGTAAGCGCACGATGAAATCACTGCCTTTGCCGACACCTTCACTGCGAGCTTCGACGCTCCCTCCATGCAGCTCAACCAGACCGCGCACCAGAGCGAGACCGACGCCGAGCCCGTCGTGCGAGCGGTTCGAAACCGCGCCGACCTGAGAGAACAGCTCGAATATCCGCGGCAGATGCTCGGCGGCGATGCCAATACCGCTGTCCTTCACAGAGAGGATCAAAATCTTCTCCGTTTCGACCGCGGCTTTGATCTCAATGCTGCCGTGGTTCTCGCTGTACCTGCATGCGTTGTTGATCAGGTTCGAAACCACTTGGGCGAGCCGCATGGGGTCGCCCTCGAGATAGACATTGCCGGGCGGCAGCGACAGTGAAACTCGGTGGCCCGCGGCGTCCACATGCGGCTGTGAGTTTTGCAGTGCTTGATCGACAATCGATTTGACGGTCACCCGTTCCTTGCGCAGTTGGATCTTGCCGCTGCTGATGCGGCTGATATCCAAAAGGTCGTCAACCAAGCGCACCATTTGGTTCAGCTGACTCTCGGTGATCCCACGCGCGATCTGAAAATCCTCGGCCGTCAGATCGGGTCGCTTGAAAATCTCGACGGCGTTGCGGATCGGCGCCAGGGGATTTCTCAGTTCGTGCGCCAAGGTCGCGAGAAACTCGTTCTTGCGCTGATCGGCTTTCTTCAACTGCTCGGCGTAGTCGCGCAGCGCGTTGCGCGCCTGTACCTCGGCGGAAATATCGCGGCTGTAGCACACCACGCCATAGCGGCCGTCCGCCAGAGTAATGCGACTGAGCCGCCATTCGTAATACTCGGTCGTGCCGCGGTCGATGCGGCAGTTCGCCCCGCTCGGGAGCGATATAGGGATCGCCGGTGTCGAGCGTGTGACGGAAGAGGGCGACCATTTCGTCGGCAAAGCGCTGGTGCCAAACTCTATGGATAACTTCGTCGAAGTCGCGGCCGATCAAATCGGCAATATCGCCAAAGACCGGCCGCGCCAGCGGATTTACTTCTCTGATGCGAAAGTCAGAGTCGACCAAGTACACGCCAACAGGCGATTGATTGAGCAAAGTCTCGAACTGCGCATGCCGATGGCTCAGCGCGACCTCCGCCTGCCTGCGCTCGCTAATGTCGCGGGCGATCTTCGAGGCGCCGACAATGCGGCCGTCGCCGTCTCTGATCGGCGAGATGGTCAGCGAAATATGCAGCTTCGATCCGTCTTTTCGCACCCGGATGGTTTCAAAGTGATCGACGCGCTCGCCGCGCTTGAGCTGGTCGAGAATCTTCGGCTCTTCGTCGAGACGATCCGGCGGGATGAGCAGCGTGATCGGACGGCCGATTATTTCGTCGGCGGTGTAGCCGAACAGCCGCTCGGCGCTCTTGTTCCAACTGGTAATGACGCCATTGAGATCCTTGCTGATGATGGCATCGTCGGAGGAATCGACAATCGCATGCAGCAACGCGGCTGAGCGCCAGGCGTCCGGCACGACCGCTGCCTGAAAATCATGTTTACTCTCCGAACGCGGGTCGAAAGAAGACACGGGCTAACCTCCGATGCATACGCGCCCCAGCCGCGGCCGCACCCGGCGGTCGCAGAGAACTTTCGCAATCCATGCCATCCGCATTAATTACAGCTACGCCGTTGTGCACAAGCAGTGGGTTACCAGCAGTTCGTGACTTGCACAACGGGATAGAAAGAAAAACGCCACGGGATATGCGGCTGGGTTGCCGATCCGTTTTAGAGCGGTTTAGAAATGACATACGTCGCTTGGTGATTTAGCCGGAGGTTCGATATTCACATGCGCGGCTCTTTGCCGTCGAGAATGCGTTGCAGCCGCTCGTGGTCGATCGGCTTGACGAGATGATAGTCGAAACCGGCGGCGCGCGCGCGCTCGCGGTCTTCGTCGCCGCCCCAGCCGGTTTGGGCAATCAATACCGTCTTGTTAAAGCGCGGCTGCTCGCGCATCTGACGGGCGACATCGTAGCCGCTCACGCCGCGCGGCAAACCGATATCGATGAGCGCGTAGTCGGGAACGAAGTCGGCCAGCACCGCCAGCGCGCCCGGGCCATCATTGGCGGTTTTGACGTCATGGCCGTCGAGTTCCAGCAGCGTGGACAGCGACGAGGCCTGCATCTTGTTGTCGTCGACGATGAGCATTTTTTTACGCTCTCGAGCCGTAGCGGGTGTGGCTTGCGGTTGCGATTTTGCCTCCTGCGGCGCTTGCGTCAGCGGCAGGCGAACGATGAATACGCTGCCGCGATCAATACCCTCGCTATGCGCCTGAACGCTGCCGCCGTGCAGATCGACCAGGCTTTGGACCAGCGTGAGGCCGACGCCGAGGCCGCCGCCCTCGGTGGTCCGCTCTCCCTGGCTGAACATTTCAAATGCTCGCCGCAATAATTCATTAGACATACCCACGCCGTTGTCGCTCACGCTGACGGCGACCTGGTCGTTTTCTCTTTCCGCGGCAACGCGGATGCTGCCGCCTTCGCGGGTAAATTTAGCGGCATTGATCAGCAGGTTGGCAAACACTTGCTCGAGCCGGGCGCGGTCGGCCTCCACCCAGAGAGCCTCTTCAGGCAGGGCTATTGCCAGTTTGTGATTTTTTTCGTCGAGGTAGGGTTGGCTGGTTTCGATGGCCTCATGGATTAGGCCGGCGATTTCGAGCGGCTGCTTGCGTAATTCGAGCCGCTGGCGCGTCAGCCGGCTGACATCGAGCAGGTCCTCCAACATGCGACCCATCTGTTGCACTTCGCGGCGGATGATATTCAACGGTGTAGCCTGTCTGGGATCGGCGGCGCTATAGTTGCGCAGGATGGCCACCGCATTGCTGATCGGCGCCAACGGATTGCGCAGCTCATGGGCGAGCAAAGCGACAAATTCATTTTTCTGGCGGTCGGCTACTTTGAGCTCTTCGATGCGCTCCTCCAACGCTGCCGCTGCGGTTTTGCTATCGGTGATGTCTATGCTGGAACCGACGTAGCCCAAAAATTCGCCGCTATCGGACAGCCGCGGCACGCCGAGGGATTTCATCCAGCGGTACTCGCCGTCATGACGGCGCAAGCGGAAGTTGGCTTCGAAGGGAGCGCGCTGGGTCATCGCGCCCGCATAGTCGTTGATCAAAGCGTCGTAATCCTCGGGATGGACGTAACCCGACCAGATATCGCCGGGCAATTCGGCTTCGCTGCCGGCGCCGACAAATTGCTTGAAGGCTTTGTTGACCGACTCACCGCCGTCCACGCCCTTGAGCCAGATGATTACCGGCGCGCTGTCGGCGAGCAGGCGGAAACGCGCTTCGCTTTCGCGGATCGCTTCGGCGCTCTTTTTGATATCGTCAATATCGATCAAAAGAATCACCGCGCCTTCAATCTTTTGATTGGCGGCGCGGTAGGGATGGATGCGCAGGCGATGCCAGCGCCCGTCGGCATCGCGCACTTCGCGCTCGCGCACTTGCGCCTGATCGATGACTTCGCGGATCAAATCATCGAGGTCGGCGATGTCGAGGTTGGTTTTTAAATCGCTGAGCGGGCGGCCGAGGTCGTTGGGGCGCAGGTTAATCGACCGGCACGCGGCTTCGGTATAGCGCCGGATGCGCAGGTCGGCACCGACCATAACCATCGGAATGGCCATGCTGGCGAGCAGGTTGGTCAAATCGTTGTTGACGCTCGTTGAGCTCGAGATTGCGAGTCTGCAGCTGCTCGTTGACCGTCGTCAGTTCTTCATTGGTGGACTGCAGCTCTTCCTTGGCGGTTTCGAGCTCTTCGTTGGTGCTCTGCAATTCTTCGTTGCTGGAGAGAATCTCTTCGTTGGCCGAGCGCAGCTCTTCGTTGGCGGCGTCTTGCTGTTCGAGCAGTGACTGCGAATATTCTTTGATCGCGACGAGCTCGCGGCGCAGTTGCCCGACCTCGCTTTCTTCTTCAATCAGAGATGGCTGAGACAGAGGCTGGCGCGCCTCGCCATGGCTATCCGCGGCCCGATCGGACGCCGGTGTGTCGTTGAACAAAATCAGAAAACAGGTTTCCTGGCTGCCCGGCGGCCGCACCGGCACCACTTCGAGATCGATGCTGCGGCTATCGCCGCCATCCCAATTGACCCGCAGGCGCACTCCGTGGCGGCGCACGGAGCGGTGGTGCTTGCGCGCCTCTTCGATGGCGCTGCGCAGTTCGAGGAATAATCCTTCGCGCGCCATCTTGAGCAAATTGGTGGTGGGCTCGCCGGAAGGCAACTCCAGATATTGCCCGGTGCGGCCGCGAAACTGGAGGATGTCGAGATTGTCATTGACGAGCACGCCCGGCGGCGCATAGCGGCCGAGCAGAAGCCGGTCGACTTCGCGATTAAAGTCCAGCGGCGTCGACGCCGGCGCCAGGCTGCGCTTCTCGGTAAAATGACCGATGTCGCGAATATCGTCCGGCGCGAAACGCATAATAGACCGGTTCGCCGTCGCTCTCTTGGCGTAAATTTTGTTCGTCCGGTCGGTCACCTCGAACAGGTCGACGTTATCGCCGATCGATTCGGAGCTGCCGAGCACGAGAAAGCCGGGCGAATTGAGGGCGTAATGAAACGTCGGCAAAACGCGCTTTTGCAGCGGCGGCGACAGATAGATCAGCACGTTGCGGCAACTCACCAGATCGACATGGGAAAAGGGCGGGTCCAAGGTCAGGTTGTGGCGCGCAAAGACGCAGAGATCGCGCAGCGATTTGTCGACTCGGTAGACATGGTTGTCCTTTTGAAAAAAACGTCTCAAGCGCTCGGGACTGACCTCGGCTTCGATGCTATCGGGGTAAATGCCGGCGCGCGCTTTGTCGAGGGACGTCGGCTCGCTGATATCGCTGGCGAAAACCTGAATCGGCGGCCGGCTCGGTTTATCATCGAAGTACTCGATCAAACTCATGGCGATGGAATAGGCTTCCTGGCCAGTGGAGCAACCCGGAACCCACACGCGGATCGTCGCTAACGGTGGCTTGCCATTGAAGATCTCCGGATAAACTCGCTCTTTCATGGCATCGAACAAAGCCGGATCGCGAAAAAAACTGGTGACGTTGATTAAAAGATCGTGATAAAGCGCCTTGACCTCTTCCGGGTCTTTCTCCAGGCGCGGGATATAATCGCCAAGGCTGTTGTGGGTATGCAGCGCCATGCGCCGCAGAATGCGCCGTTTGATCGTCGTGTCGCGATACAAAGTGAAATCGACGCCGGTGACAGCGCGCACCTGGGTTAATATTTTTCGGTATTGGGTTTCGAAATCCTCGTCAATAATCGGCGCCGGTGGTTGGGCGACCAGATAGGGGTGGGTGCGAATCCGCGCCAACCGACGGGCGATTTCCTCGGGCTCCAGGATCAAATCGGCGCAGCCGCTCTCCGCGGCGCTGTGCGGCATGCCGCTAAACTTGGCCGAGCGCTCGTCTTGCGCGAACGTGATGCCGCCCATCGCCTTGATCTCGCAAACCCCTTGGGCGCCGTCGGATCCGGTGCCGGATAGAACGATGCCCACGGCATAAGTCTTTTGGTCTACCGCCAGGGAGCGAAAGAAAAAATCGATGGGCAGATGGAGCCCGCGGGTCTCGGCGCGCGGCGATATTTGAAGCCTGCCCTCGACGATCGCCAGATTTACATTGGGCGGAATTATATAGACGTGATTGGGCTCGACCTTTTGACCTTGGTC
The DNA here is from genome assembly GCA_963847445.1 of uncultured delta proteobacterium. GTDB lineage: Bacteria > Desulfobacterota > Binatia > UBA9968 > UBA9968 > DP-20. Next base: position 19,217 of record CAWJZV010000006.1, read on the forward strand.
CGCTTCGCTGACCGGCATTGGCGTAAAGCGAGTCAATATATCGGCGAGCCGGCTTTCATGATGGGGCTCGAGATGTTGGATCAAGACGAACCCCATGCCGGTGTCGTCCGGCAGATGCGTGAGCAGTTGCTGATAGGCTTCGAGACCGCCCGCCGATGCGCCGATGCCGACGATCGGGAACGAGCCGTTGCCGTTATCGGCATCGGTGACCGCGCCTTTGTCGTGCATTTCCGGCACCGGAAATGCCGACTCGGGATCGTTGGGATTACTCGAAGTCAAAACCTGCTCCTTAAGGAAATGTCATGCGTGCATACTGTTGCTTGCCGGAGTGTTGGCACAATTACTTCAGCGACCGAGCTGTGTCAATCAGCACACGCGCAGATGGCGCGCTGCTTTCCCATAATCCCTAAGTGAAAAAGTCGCGCTTGATAGACTCATTTTTGCATCCCAACAACGGCTCGTAAGGTGACGAAAGTTTAGGCCCACTGTTTTGGCACGAGCGTTGCTCATACTTAAAGATTCAATTCTTAGGCCAAAGTTAGAGCGCTCGCATGGGACACCGCGTCGGAAAGGACTGGCCCAATGGTTAAACAGCAGGAGAAGGTCGATCACAATTTTGAAGATTGCATCGAAAACTGTGTCGACTGTCACCGGGTATGCTTGGAGACGATCCAGTATTGCCTGCGCATGGGCGGTAAACATGCCGAGGAAAAGCATATTCGCCTACTAACCGACTGCGCGCAGATTTGCCAAATCAGTGCTGACTTCCTGATGCGCGGCTCGGAACTGCACCAGGAAACCTGCGCTGCCTGCGCGGAGGTGTGCGGGCGCTGCGCCGATGATTGTGCCGCGCTGGGCGCCGAAGACGAGCAGATGCAAGAGTGCGCCGAATGGTGCGTGCGCTGTGAGGAGAGCTGTGCCGAGATGGCGGGAGAGTGAATCAATAGTGGGAGATGGCACCGTGCAGTGAGTGAGCTGGAGCTGCTGTCCGAATTATGGGACAAATCGACTGCCATGTGTCTCGATTTCAACACATTCACTTGCATCGACCCTGCGTAATATGTGACATCGTAGATTTTGACGTTTACAAAACTACTCTCAGGAGGACAAATCGATGATGAAGCGCTGGATTATTGGCTGTCTGGTTTTTTTTCTTTCTTACTACGGCTCGGCGACAATCGCCCAAGAAAGTCAGACGGCTAACGAGGACGCCAAGCGGCCGGCCGCGGCCAAGCAATTGCGTTCGCCGGACGTGGTCTATGTGCCGACCCCAGTTGAAGTGGTCGATGCGATGCTCAAGGTAACCAAAGCGGGCAAGGGCGATGTGTTGTACGACTTAGGCTCGGGGGACGGGCGGATTCCAATCATGGCGGTGGAAAAATATGGCGTAGCCCGCGCTACCGGCATCGAGATCAATCCGGAGCGCATCGCCGAGGCGGAAGCCAATCGCGCCAAGACCGGCGTTCGCGACCGCGTGCGATTTCTCAACGAAGATTTATTCGAAGCGAAAATCAGTGATGCCACGGTGGTGACGTTATATTTGTTAAATACGCTCAATCTCAAGTTGTTGCCCAAGCTGCTGAATGATTTGAAGCCGGGCACCCGGGTCGTGTCGCATGCCTTCGATATGGGCAGCTGGAAGCCGCAGCAAACACTGACAATCGATGGACGGTCGGTTTATTTCTGGACGATTCCGGCGAAGGGCACCCCGGAACACAGCGCGGCGCTGGCCGCGGCGGCTGCAAGCCGTTAGGAAAAGAAGGCTCGCAATGGACGCAAAAAAGATTGGCCATGACGTCGGGCGGTTTTAAACCAGCTCGCTGCGATTGCGCTGGAACACGAAATGAAAACTAATTTACTTCCCCTGGTTTTTTTACTCTGCGCGGTTCCGCCTGCCGCCGGTCAGGCGCCGAGTTCGCCGCAACCGAAGCCGATCGAAGGCGCGTTGCGGGCGACCACCGTCGCCAAAGGGTTGGAACATCCCTGGGCCCTCGAAATTCTCCCCGACGGGCGCATGCTGGTCAGCGAGCGGCCGGGACGCTTGCGCGTCATCGATCGTAACGGGCGCGTCGCCGAGCCGTTGGCCGGCGTGCCCACAGTAGTCGCGCGCCGGCAGGGCGGGCTGCTCGATATCGCGCGATCGCCTGGCTTTGCCCAGGACCGGCTGATTTATTTTTCCTTCGCGGAAGAGGGCGAGGGCGGCACCGGCACGGCGGTGGCGCGCGCTGTTTTGGCCGAGCGAGCGCTGGAAAAAGTCCAGGTGATCTGGCGCCAGACGCCTAAAGTCAAGAGTGATAATCATTTCGGCTCGCGACTGGTGTTTGGCCGCGACGGCAATCTATTCGTTACCTTGGGCGATCGCTTCGCGTACCGTGATCAGGCGCAGAATCTGGCGACCACGTTGGGCAAGATAGTCAGAATTCAACCGGATGGCGGCATTCCGAAAGATAATCCGTTTGTCGGGCGCGAAGGCGCGCGGCCGGAGATCTGGTCCTATGGCCATCGTAACGTGCAAGCGGCGACGCTCCACCCGGAGACCGGACAACTGTGGACGGTCGAGCATGGCGCGCGCGGCGGCGACGAGCTCAATCAACCGCAAGCCGGAAAAAATTACGGCTGGCCGGTGATTACCTATGGCGTCGATTACTCCGGGGCAAAGATCGGCGAAGGCACGAGCAAGGCGGGCATGGAGCAACCGGTTTATTATTGGGACCCGGTGATCGCGCCGTCGGGGGCATTGCTTTATACCGGCAACCTCTTCCCGCAATGGAAGGGCAATCTGTTGATCGGTTCGTTGCAGCCGGGCCAGTTGGTGCGGCTGGAAATGACCGCCGGGCGCGTCAGCAACGAGTATCGTTACGGCGGCGAGCTGGGCGCGCGCATCCGCGACGTGCAGCAAGCGCCGGACGGAGCGATTTACCTCATCACGGACGAGAACAACGGCAGAATTCTGCGCGTCGAACCGGCGAAGTAACAAAAGAAAAGCCCGTTCAAATCGTTCAAACCGTTCAAGCAGTTCAAGTCGTTGTCGGAAGAAGAATCGGAACTGGAGAATGAACCGCGAGCCTGCAACGTAACGCGCCGAAGCTAATGGTTACGATCGGCGCAATCTCTGAAATCCGTCATTCCCGTGAAAACGGGAATCCAGGTTCGGTTGGGGTGGGGTGACCCGCATGCGGAATTCATTTTGCGGCAATTCGCCAAATCGTTTTTGCCAAGTCTACGATCCGCGTCGCCGGCGCACATTTCGCAATCACGCGATTGCCAGCCACCCCAGGGCGTATGCAATACGCCCCTACGCAGAAAACCGAACTTTGCGTTGTTATCCGTGATCATTTGCATGGCTATCCGGGGTTTTGCGATCGCTGCTTTCGCGCTGATCAGTTCGAGCTGCAGCGGACCGCAGTCCGCGCTCGATCCCGCCGGTCATGGCGCCCAGTGGATCGCCGATATGTTCTGGTGGATGACCGGTTCGGCGGCGGTAATCTGGGTCGCGGTTATCGTCTCTGGCGATCTGGGCGGCGCGCAGCGCGCCGGAAAAGCAAAACCGGCGGCGCACCAACCTGATGATCATCGGCGGCGGCGCAGTGGTGCCGACGCTGGCGTTGGCGCTGCTGTTGCTTTACGGGCTGGCGCCGCTACCGGCGTTGCTCGCGCCCGCGCCCCACGGCAGCCTGCTAATCGAAGTCTCCGGCGAGCAATGGTGGTGGCGCGTGCGTTACCGGCCGCCCGGCGCCGCCGTTGTGAGCGTCGCCAACGAAATCCGTCTTCCGGTCGGCGCGCCGGTGCAGTTTCATCTAGAAAGTCCCGATGTCGTCCATTCTTTTTGGATACCGCCGTTGGGCGGCAAGATCGACATGATTCCCGGCCGAGTCACGCGCCTGGTTCTGACGCCCACGCGCAGCGGAACCTTTCGCGGCGCTTGTGCCGAGTACTGCGGCACGTCCCACGCGCTGATGGCGTTTCCAGTCGTGATCATGGAACCCGCGGACTTTGCCCGCTGGCTGACGGCGCAGGCGGCGCCCGCGCAGCCGCCCACGACTGCGCTGGCTGCGCGCGGATTGGCGGCGTTTTTGGAAAGCGGCTGCGGCGCTTGCCACAGCATCCGTGGCACCTCCGCCGCGCGGCGTCATCGGCCCTGATCTTACCCACGTCGGCAGCCGGTTGAGTCTCGGCGCAGGAATTTTGCCGAACACGCCGGAGGCGTTCGTGCGCTGGCTTAAGCATGCGGATAAGTTAAAACCCGGAGTGCACATGCCGGGTTTTGGCATGCTGGCTGAATCCGAGTTGCAGGCAGTGGCGGCGTATCTGGACGGCTTAGAATGAACACGTTCAAATCGTTCAAGCCGTTCAAGCGCTGCGCTCCGTTCAAGCCGTTGTCGGAGGTTGTAATAGTTAAAACATTTTGCCAACTCGTTCTTCGTCCCGTTCTTCCGCGCCTTGAACAGAGCGAAGCGGTTGAACGAAGCGTTGGCGATTGAACGGAGCAACGCGATTGAACGGCTTGAACGTATTGCAGTCATGAAGAGACCTGATCCCCAACCGTTAGCCGAACCATTGCCCGTCGAACAGCGGCGGGCGCAAGCCGAGCGACTGATGCGTACCTGGGAGACGCCTGCCGGGTGGCGCTATTGGTCTTCGGTCAACAATATGGATGTCGGTTTGTGGTACACCGGGCTGACGTTTATCTTCCTGCTCTTCGGCGGCGGCCTGGCGCTTTTGATGCGTCTGCAACTGGCCGTGCCCGATAACGATTTTCTTTCCGCCGAATTTTACAACCAAGCATTCACCGTGCATGGCTCGGTGATGATGTTCTTGTTCGCGATTCCGATCTTTGAAGCGATCGCGGTATTATTTTTGCCGCAAATGCTCGGCGCGCGCGACTTGCCGTTTCCGCGTCTTTCGGCATTTGGCTTTTGGTGTTTTCTTCTCGGCGGCTTGTTCCTTTGCGGGTCGATCTTCTTCGATGCGGCGCCGCGCGGCGGCTGGTTCATGTATCCGCCGCTCACTTCCAAGTATCAGCCCGACATCGGCGCGGATATTTGGCTTTTGGGATTTTCATTCATCGAGATCGCCGCCATCGCCGCCGCCGTCGAGATGATCGTCGGCACGCTCAAGACCAGACCGCCGGGAATGCGGCTTAATTTAATGCCGCTCTACGTTTGGTATGTGCTGGTGGCCGCGGTGATGATCGTCTTCGCGTTTCCGCCGTTGATCGCCGGCAGCATGCTGCTCGAGCTTGAACGGGCCTTTGACTGGCCGTTCTTCAATCCCGCAGCGCGGCGGCGACCCGCTGCTGTGGCAGCATTTGTTCTGGCTCTTCGGCCATCCCGAAGTCTACATCATATTTTTGCCCTCGGTGGCGCTGATCGCGATGATCGTGCCGACCTTCGCGCAGCGCCCGATAGTCGGCTACAGCTGGATCGTGCTGGCTGCGGTGGGCACCGGGTTTCTGAGTTTCGGCCTGTGGGTGCATCACATGTTTACCACCGGGCTGCCGGGCATCACTCTCGGAATATTTGCCGCCGCCTCGCAGGCGGTGGCGCTGCCCACCGGCGTGCAGATCTTCTGCTTCATCGCTACCCTTGCCGCCGGGCGAGTGGTGCCGTCGGTGCCGATGCTCTGGGCCTTCGGCAGCCTGGTGATTTTCGTGCTCGGCGGCTTGACCGGCGTGATGGTGGCGGTGGCGCCTTTCGATTTTCAGGCCCACGACACGTTTTTCGTCGTCGCGCATTTACATTACGTCTTGATCGGCGGCGCGCTGTTTCCGATCTTTGCCGGTTGCTATTATTTTTACCCGTTGATCGGCGGCAAGCTGCTCTCAGAAAAAATCGGCAAGGTCGCTTTTTGGCTGGCATTTACCGGCTTCAATATTACGTTTCTGCCGATGCATGTGACCGGCCTGCGCGGCATGCCGCGGCGGGTTTTTACTTACCCTGCGGGAATGGGTTTCGATGGACTGAATCTGGTCTCTACCATCGGCGCGTTTATCCTCGCCGCCGGCGTCGCGCTGATCTTCTGGGATCTATTCCGGCCAAAGCGCCATCAGCCCTATGCGGAGCGCAATCCGTGGCGCGCCGGAACCATCGAGTGGACTCAGGAAATGCCAGCCCATCCCTGGGGCATTCGCTCGATTCCCGAAATCGACAGCCGATATCCTTTGTGGGACCAGGCGAATTTCATTCGCGACATCGACGAGGGCAGATTTTATTTGCCGGATGCGCAGGAAGGCCGGCGCGAAACGATCATCACCTCGGTGCTCGATGCCGAGCCGCAACAATGCGCGCGCCTGCCGGGGTCCAGTTTCATCACGCTGTGGGCGGCGCTTGGCACCGGCGGTTTTTTTATTTTCGGCACTTATCATTGGTGGACCGCGGCGCTGATCAGTCTGATGGCCGGGCTGGTGGTGATTATCTTTTGGCTCTGGACCGGCACCGGGCAAATTCCCGAGAAAGAAAGCAAAGACGTCGGTCTCGGATTGACCTTGCCGCTATATCTCTCCGGGTCGGGACTCGGTGGGCTGGTGGGCGATGTTCATCACCATGCTGGCGCTGTTCACGGCATTCATCTGTCTGGTCTTCGGCTATTTCTTCTATTGGACGGCGCGCGACGACTTTCCTCCCGACCCGATCCCCGGGCCAGGGACTTTCTGGCCGGTGGTCGCAGCGGCGGCGCTGCTCGGCTCCTGGGCGTTAACGCTTTTGAGCGTGCGCTGGAATCGCCTCGACAACGTCCCGGCCTTCTATCTCGGCCTCGCTTTCGCCATGCTTTGCAGCGCGGCAGGCGCTGCGGCGCTGCTCGCGGGTCCGTGGCGCACCGGCCTTGACCCGGCGAGCCATGTCTATGGTGCAACGGTTTGGATCCTGGTGATCTGGGCCGCGGTGCAGGCGCTGCTCGGCATCATCATGCAGCTTTACTGCCTGGCGCGCCGCCTCGCCGGACGCATGACCTCGCGCTACGACATGGACATTTACAACGTCGCGCTGTACTGGCACTTCACCGCGCTGACGGCGGCGATTACGGTGGCGGTGATTGCCGGGTTTCCGCTACTTTTATGAATAAACACGTTCAAATCGTTCAAAACGTTCAAGCGCCTCTTAGGAATGAAGATGTTCAAACCGTTCAACCGCTGCGCTCGGTTCAAAACGTTCAAACCGTTTCGGAAAAGATTTGACGGACCGGGAGGCAAGTAAGGGTGAATCTTAACTCGCTTTTTTTAGTCGGCTTGAACGGAGCAAAGCGTTTGAACGGAACGAAGTGATTGAACGGCTTGAACGCGTTCATAAGTGAAAGGGAAAATGGCCCGGGAAAATTTTCCAGAGCACAAAGATAGCATTTTGCTGCTTGACCCTGGGTCCGCTGATCTGGGCGGCGCACTTGCTGTTGAGCTATGGCACGGCGTCGATCTGGTGCGGCAAGATGGTTGAGACCGGCGGTTCTCTCGGCACCGTTCGCGGCGCGATTGTGGTTTACACTGTGGCCGGACTTGCGGCGACTACCTGGGTCGCCTGGAGGGGCTATCGCCGACATCGCACCGGCGGGGCCAGTTTGCCGCATGACGACGATTCACCTGAAGACCGCCATCGTTTTATCGGTTATGCAACTTTTTTGCTGGCTTGTTTGAGCGCCGCTGCGATCGTTTACGCCGGCTCGATCACGCTGTTTTTTCGGAGTTGCTATTAACAATGAAGACAGAGCCGTTCAAAACGTTCAACCGCTACGCTCCGTTCAAGCCGTGCCCTCACCCGAACCCTTCCAAAGGGAGCTTATCGTTGCCCATAGGTTTTGGTTGGAGACGGCGAGTGCTGCAGACTCAGCAAATTCTGGTAAAGCGCTCAAGCGGCGGCGCGTTTTCCAGTCCCCCTCTTTGGAAAAGAGGGGCTAGGGGAGATTTTTCGCTTCCATGCGGCTCCATCGTCGTAAGCGTCATTGCTAACGATAGAACCTCCCCTCACCGCAGCCAAATCCCCCTGAATCCCCCTTTTCCAAAGGGGGAAGGGGTCACTATGAGGCCTCTGCTTCTGTCCAGCCAATGAGATGTGGCGCGTGTTGAGCAAAGAGAGCGGGAACTAGGAACGAAGCGAAGCGGTTGAACTGAGCGCAGCGCGGTTGAACGAAACGAAGTGAAATGACCCGGCCAATTATTTTCATCATCGCCGTGCTCACGCTTGCGGCTCTGTGGTTGACGCCTTGGGCTTCATTGGGCATGGCGCCGTTTAGCGCGCATATGGTCGTGCATATGGGGATCGTCGCGGTGGCGGCGCCGCTGTTGGCGCTTGGGGTTGCCGGCAGCGCTGCTCGATCCAGTAGCGCGCTTGCCGGCGCTGTTTCCGCCGATTCCGGTGTCGCTGGTGGAATTTATCGTCGTGTGGGCTTGGCACACGCCGGCGCTGCATCACGCCGCGCGCCAACCAGGTTTCGCGTCGTTTGCCGAGCAGGGCATGTTTTTTCTCGCCGGGCTCTGGCTCTGGCTGGCGGTTTTCGGCGGCACTGGCAACGAGCGCCGCGGCCGGGCTGGCAGCGGCGTGCTTGCGCTCCTGCTGACTTCCATGCACATGACCCTGCTTGGCGCGCTCTTGGCTCTGGCGCCGCGGCCGCTATTCGCCCATGACACGGCTGATGCGACCCATGCTCTAGATTCCCTAGCTGCGCTCGCCGATCAGCAGCTAGGCGGCGCGATCATGCTGCTGGTCGGTGGCGTTGCCTATCTCGCCGGCGGTCTGTGGCTGACTGCTGGATTATTGCGCAGGGTGGAGTATCGGCAGAGGGCAAGGACATGAAAACCTGGCTGTGGCGTGGCGCGCTCGCGCTTGCGCTGCTCGGCATGTTGGGAGGTCTCGTCATGCTCTCCGGGATCGTGCCGATCAAAGCCAGCTCGCGCCACTGGGCGATTACCGCCTGGCTGCTGGATTTTTCCAAACAGCGCTCGGTCAGCACGCATACTCTTGGCCTGAAAGCGCCGCCGCTTGACGATCCGCGCATGGTGGTCAAGGGCGGTGCTTACTTTGATGTCGGCTGCCGTCCTTGCCACGGCGGGCCGGAGCTGCGCCAGCCAAGAATCCCGGCGCAAATGACGCCCCATCCGGTCTATCTGCCGCCGCGTATCGCCGATTGGGCAGCCGAGGAGCTTTTTTACATGATCAAACACGGCATCAAGTTCACCGGCATGCCCGCCTGGCCCGCGCCCGGTCGCGACGATGAGGTCTGGGCGATAGTCGCTTTTCTCAAGCGCCTGCCGCATCTTGACGCCGCACAGTACGCGCGCGTGACCCGGGGTGAAACCGCGGACGACCGCATGGACGCGCCGCTGCGCGCGCTGGCAGCCCAAGTCGGTTGCGGCGCGCCGCGCGGTGGCGGATAACTGTTCGCGCTGTCACGGCGCCGACGGCATGGGCAGGGACGGCGCATCGCCGGTTATCGCCGGTCAACGGGCAGCGTACATTTTCGCGTCTCTTGACGCCTATGGCCGCGGCAAGCGCCACAGCGGCATGATGGAACCGATCGCCGCCGGCTTGAGCGTCGCAAACGATGAGCGAACTTGCGCATTTTTACGCCGGGCTTGCGCCCGCTTCGCGGTCCGCCAGTGCCGACAGCGCCGCCATCGCGCGCGGGCGTGCAATCGCCCTGGGCGGCGTGGCGCAAAACAAAGTCCCCCCTTGCGCGGAGTGTCATGGTCCGGGCGAGCGCCGCCGCAATCCATTCTATCCCGATCTTGCCGGACAGCATGGCGATTATTTGGTACTTCAATTGCAACTCTTCAAAGCCGGCATACGTGGCGGCAGCGCCTACGCGCACCTGATGCAACATGTCGCGCCGCACTTGAGCGAAGCGCAAATCCGCGACTTGGCGGCGTATTATAGTGTTGCGGAAAGCAAAAAAGTAGGAATCGAGAACTAGAAAAATTGTCGGGAGGAATGACCGCCTTGAAATGTGAGTAGTATCTCCTAGCTGTCCTATTATCGGGACAGAATCTGGTCTGCCGTCTTTTTACAATTATGCGTAGGAAATTTTTGTCTTGCGAACCGGATTTGTTTTGATAGAATAAAAATCTTCCGGTGCGATCTTATGATTCGAGCGAGGGTCGGCAATACAACTCGTCGGGATAGAGTTTAGCGAACATGGTAAAGCGAATGAACCGATCTAAAACAACTTTACCGGCGCTGGCCAAGGCACCCACCGGTATCGGCGGCTTGGACGAAATCACCGGCGGCGGCTTGCCGCGCGGACGGACTTCGCTTATCGCCGGCACCGCCGGCGCCGGCAAAACTCTTTTCGGCATGGAGTTTATCTACCGCGGCGCCACCGCAGTTCGACGAGCCCGGCGTGGTCATGGCCTTCGAGGAGAGCGAAACCGAGTTGACCGAGAACGTCGCCAGTCTCGGCTTTGATTTCGACGCGTCTGATCAAACGCAACCAGCTCGCGATCGATTTTGTCCGGGTCGAGCGCAGCGAGATCGAAGAGACCGGCGAATACGATCTCGAAGGATTGTTTATCCGCCTGGGCCACGCCATCGACCAAGTAAAAGCCAAGCGCGTCCTGCTCGATACCATTGAAGCGCTGTTCGCAGCCTTGCCCAACGAAGGTGTCTTGCGCGCCGAGCTGCGCCGGCTGTTTCGCTGGCTCAAAGAGCGCGGCGTCACCGCGGTAATCACCGCCGAACGCGGCAGCGGCGCGCTCACCCGCCACGGCTTGGAAGAGTATGTTTCGGACTGCGTCATCTCTGCTCGACCATCGGGTGATCGAACAGGTGTCGACCCGGCGTCTGCGTGTGGTCAAGTATCGCGGCACGACTCACGGCACCAACGAGTATCCGTTCCTGATCGATGACGGGGGGATCTCGGTATTGCCGGTGACTTCGCTGGGATTAAACCATGAGGCTCCGACCGAGCGCATCTCCTCGGGCATCGACCAACTCGACGCCATGCTCGACGGCGAGGGCTACTACCGCGGCGGCAGCGTGCTGATTTCCGGGACGCCCGGCGTCCGGCAAGAGTTCGATCTCGGCGCACTTTATCGAGGCCGCCTGCACGCGCGGCGAGCGCTGCTTGTATTTCCCTTTGAAGAGTCGCAGAGCCAGATCGTGCGCAATATGCGCTCTATCGGCATCGATCTCGGCCGCTGGGTCTGGAGCGCGGCTTGTTGCGTTTCCACCCGGCGCGGCCGCAGTTGCAGGGCTTGGAGTCGCATCTGGCGCTGATGCTCAAGCAGATCGGCGACTTCGATCCGGCGGTGGTGGTGATCGATCCGGTGACCAACCTCACCGAGATCGGCAGCTCGACCGGAAGCCAAAACGATGCTTATGCGACTGGTGGATTTTTTCAAGGTCGCGCCAGATCACTGCGCTGTTGACTAGTTTGACCAGCAAATCAAGAGCAATCCTGAGAACAGCCGAGGTCGGCATCTCGTCGATGATGGACACCTGGCTGTTGTTACGCAATCTGGAAATGAACGGCGAGCGCAATCGCGGCCTATACATTCTAAAGTCCCGCGGCATGCCGCACTCCAATCAGATCCGCGAGTTCACGTTGACCAACCACGGCGCCCAATTGCGGGAAGTCTACGCGGGAGTCGCCGGCGTCCTGGCCGGCACCGCGCGGGTGGCGCAAGAAGCGCGCGAGCGCGCCGAAGCGCTGGCGCACCAGCAGGAGATCGAGCGCAAACGGCGCGAACTCGAAAGCAAGCGTTTAGCCATGGAAGCGCAAATCGCTTCACTGCGCGCTGCTTTTACCAGCGAATCCGTTGAGATCGAGAAAGCCGTGAACGATATGCGCATTGCTGAAGACCTTATGACTGGAACGCGCGCTGTGCTCGCCGGTTTGCGCGGCGCCGATGCTGAAGGAAAGTCCGGCAAGCTCCGAAGGAAAGGAGTAAACCATGGCGGTGAACGAAGAAACGGCGGTAAAGCGAACGGGCGCAAAGACCGGCGCGGCACCCTCGTCGAATAAGCAGTGGCAACTGCGCCTCTATGTGGCCGGGCAGACACCGAAGTGTTTGACTGCCTTAGCCAATCTAAAAAAGATTTGCGAGGAGAATCTGGCCGGGGAGTATGAGATCGAAATCATCGATCTGCTCGAGCGGCCGCAATTGGCGCAAGCGGCGATCAAATCCTGGCGATTCCGACCCTGGTGCGCAAGCTTCCCGAGCCGATGCACAAAATCATCGGCGATCTGTCCAACACCGAGCGCGTGCTCGTCGGCTTGGATTTGCGGCCCGCGGGCTAGCGAGTTTCGCGAGGTTTAAGTTTCGTTCACGAGGTTCTAGTAGTCCGGAGAGATTCGGACAACCGGAGTACGGCGAATGAGTATGCCGATTGGCAAAACGAAAAAATAAATCCGCAGCATTGGAGCCGGCCGCTGAGCGGTGAATCGCAGATTTACCTGTTGAAGCTGTGCATCAGCGGCATGACGCCGCGCTCGCGCCAGGCGTTGATCAACCTCAAGCGTCTGTGCGACGAGTACCTCGCCGGCAACTATTCGCTCGAGGTCATCGATCTTTACCAGCAACCGGAGCTGGCCGCGCGCCATCGCATCATCGCCACGCCGACACTGCTGAAAAACCTGCCGCTGCCGGTGCGCCAGATGTTCGGCGACCTTTCCGACACCAAAGCCACCTTGCGCCGTCTCGGTATCGCCGTCGACGAGGAGGAGGGCGCATGACTTCGCCGGCGCAAAATAGCGATCATTTGCTGGTGGAGAATCACGAGCTGCGAACGCCGTCTCGAAGAGGCGGAAGAGTTGCTGACTGCGATTCGCGCCGGCAGCGTCGACGCGCTGGTGATCGAAGGACCCCAAGGCCCCCAGGTCTACACCCTCGAAGGCGCCGATCAACCCTATCGCACCTATGTCGAGACCATGAACGAAGGCGCGGTGACGCTTTCGCAGGATGGAACCGTTCTCTACTGTAATCGGCAATTCGCCGACTTGACCGGAGCGTCCATTGAAGAGACCATCGGCGAATCGATTTTTAGCGTTCATTGCCAGTGCCGACCAGGATGCGGTCGCCGCGCTGTTGCGCGCGGTGCGAGGGCGGCAGCGGCCGGGTTGAAATCATACTTGAAGATCGCGCCGGCACGCCGATCCCGGTGCGGATTTCGGCGCGGCGCACGCGGCTCGGCAGCGACGAATTTATCTGCCTGGTGGTGACGGACCTGCGCGGCCAGAAGCTGCAGGATCAATTGCGCGAAGCCGACCAGCGCAAGAACGAGTTCCTGGCCATACTCGGACATGAGCTGAGAAATCCTCTGGCGATCATGCACAATGTGCTGCAAGTTCTGCGCAAAAAACATGGCGCGGATGCGTCGGCCGACATGCGCGAGATGATCGAGGAACAGGTGCGCCAAATGGGGCGGCTGATCGACGACCTGCTCGACGTCTCGCGAATTACCACCGGCAAGATCCGCCTGGAGTTGGCGCGTTTCGATGTCGCCAAGTTGCTAGCCGAGACGGTGCAAAGCTACCGTGACAGTCTCGAAGCCAATGGTTTGACGCTCATCTCTCGAACTGCCGAACCGGCAGTTGTTCGTCAATGGCGACAAAACCCGGATCGCGCAGGTGATCGGTAATTTGCTGCAAAATGCGAGCAAGTTTACCGAGGGCGGACGGCCAGGTGACGGTGGCTTTGCAGCGCCGATTCTGACGACAATAGCGCGTTGATTCGCGTGCGCGATACCGGGATGGGCATGGACAATGAAACTTTGCAGCGTGTGTTCGACGCCTTCGCCCAGGCGGACCGCAGTATCGCGCGCAGCCGCGGCGGGCTCGGTTTGGGGTTGGCGCTGGTCAAAGGGCTGGTCGAGCTTCATGGCGGCGAAGTGACGGCGGCAAGCGCCGGCCCAGGACGAGGGTTCCGAATTTATCATTCGCTTGCCCATCGAAAGCGCATCGTTGGAACCCTCGGCCGAAAAAGTAGCGAGCGTTAGGCGAACGCGCTGTTTCCGTATTCTGATCATAGAAGATAACCAAGCCGGCGCCTTGAGCATGCAATTGTTGTTGAAGCAGCTCGGCCATGATGTCGAAGTCGCCTATAACGGGCTTCGACGGTCTCGCGGCGGCGGCGCGTTTTAAACCCCAGGTGGTGCTCTGCGATATCGGACTGCCGGGGCTTGACGGCTACCAGATCGCTCAGCTGCTGCGCCAGCGTGAAGAAGGCGGGAAAACATTTTTGAGCGCCCTCAGCGGTTATGGCCAGGACGAGGACAAACGGCGCGCTTTGGCAGCCGGCTTTGACATGCACTTTGTCAAGCCGTTAAAAATCGATCTGCTCGAAAACGTGTTAGCGGAATTAGAAAAACGCCCAATCGCTTGAGGTCGTTGACAGCCCCGCAGTGGCAAAACTTTAGAGGTGGCCGCCTTGCCAAGGTGCAAGCTCGCCGAGTTCGCCACTCAAAGAGAGTCCCGAAAGGGTAACTCGGCATTCAACCCTTCGTCTCACATGTGAGACGCGCCCCACGTAAGTTCGCGCTTTTATAGTTCAATCTTGCGTGGCACAATCCTTGTTTATCTCCCTAGTAGGTTGGAGGTTAACATGGCAAAGGTGCGATTCAATATTGTTGTTGGTGGTTTTCTGCGCTTGCGCTCGAAGCGATGCTAATCAGGACATCAAGGCTACACAAAAAGCCGAAAAAGTTGCTGAGACCGTAAAGCAGAAGGCGCAGGCTACGGAAAAAGCCGAGGGCAGTCAGGATCTGGTCAAAGATAAAGTTAGCGTAAAATCATCCGCAGACGGCAAGCCCGTAGTCGAACAAACTGGCGAAGCGTCAAGTTACGGCCAGGGTTTTCACGGTAAAACCACCGCTAATGGTGAAAAATTCGATAAGAATAATATGACGGCCGCGCACCCGACGTTGCCCTTGGGCACAAAAGCCACGGTGACTAATCTGGAAAACGGAAAATCCGTCGATGTGAGAATAAATGACCGAGGTCCTTACGTCAAAGGACGCGATATCGATGTATCGGAAGGCGCGGCGAAAGAATTGGACATGACCAAGAGCGGCATCGCGCCGGTGAAAATAGAGGCGAAGATACCTGTAAGCGAAAAACCTGCAAGCAGCGAGAGTTCATCGGCGCCAGAAAAAACCGGCGTCAAAAAATCGCCATCGACGAATCCGCCAGCGAAATAACGGTAGCGCTAATTGGGTGCGGTCCTTAAATAGAGCGGAGTTCGGGTCGGCGCCAAGAAGATGGCCGGTTTGTCATCGGCTTGTTCACGTCGCGAAAAGAAATTTTCCAGGATATTTTCGATAGAGAGAACGCCGGCGACGTTGTCGCTGCCGTTTACCACGATGCCAACAGGATTTCCCGTGACATCGAGCACCACGCCGCCGCTCATGTGGTTTTCAACACGCATGCCCCATTTAGTGTCCACGGCAATGCCTGCATTACGCAAATACGCCGGCGAATAGAGTTCGTAATCCGCGGAAAAGTAGCCGCGATGCTTATCGTCGCGCAGATTCAAGAATCCATGACTGATGTGGAACTGTCCCGGTTGCGGGTAACCGGCGATAAAGACCTTTTTGGGTGGAAAGAGCGGCTGCAAATCGAAATCCGCCCGTGGCCGGCCGAGGTCGATTGTGCCTTGAGCGAAATCTTTGAGCTGCCAGTAGGGAAAACGCGCTGCGGGCCCGGCTTTTAGCCGGGCGATGACAAAGTCGCGTTGTTTGATGATCTCGTCGGGACTGTGGCTCGATTTGCCATTGGTCGAGTCGGTTTCGTTCAAATGCGAGAGCACGGTGATTTCATATTCGCCCTCGCCATTTTGGGCCAGATAGCGCATGCGCGGGCGACTCTCCGAGCAATCGGAAAGACCGGCGAAACGGCTGGTTTCTTTGCTCGCCTCCAAGCAGTATTTCATCACGTGATAAGCGGTGATGAACAGACCGTCGAGCGAAATCAAGAAACCTGAACCGAGATGAACGCGTTTCTTGGCCGCGCCGTCTTGATACTCAAGCAAAATTTTCACGCTTTTCGACTCAACGTCGGGCCATGAAAACTCCGCGCCGGCTGATTTGAGCTGCTCCGCTCCGGTCAGATACTCGCCAAGTACCAGAGACGGACAAAGCAACGCAATGATTATGAAAAAAATCGAACGTCGCACTGGGAATTCTTCGCAGATTAAAAGACCCCCCAATAAAAATCAACTAAATTTTCCTCGATTGAATAATTAATGTGCTGCGCGCAAACAGCCCGGAGTTTTTCGCGCCCTTGAAGCGACAACCAAGTAATGACAGTCGGTGCCTGTGCCTGTGCGTCGATGCAAAGCGGCTTGTCATTGTCCGAGGCAGCATCAATCACTCTCTTTGCAGTGCGGGCAAACTGGTCTGGAGATTGCAGGTTATAAGTTTATGGTTTTGTCGCCGGCTGTTGGTCTGGGTTGGCGCTGTTCGACGTCTGGAGCGAAATGGGTTCTCGAGTTATGGCGAAGTATTTAAAAAAAGTTGTTCCGCCGCCGAGCATACTGCGGCGGCGCAGGCGGATCTTCAGAAAACCGCGACTTGCCAAAATCAATCAATCTGCAGAGCCGAAATGGCAAGAAGTTAAGGCGGCACGACTGATTAGATTAGAAGCAAAACCTGGAAAAGAAAACGAGCTGGCAAGTTGTCTCCGCGCCGGATTGACGCGTGTGCAGCAGGAGCCGGCCACCGCGTCCTGGTATGCGATTCGCTTCGGCCCGTCGACATTTGCGATTTTCGATGCCTGCGCAGGGGAGGCGAAGCGCCAAGCCCATCCGGCCGGTTCACTCGCGGCAGTGCTCGGAGGCAAATCCGCCGAACTACTGGCTCGGTCGCCGGTGATCGAAACGGGCGACGTGCTGGCGGCCAAATTGGCCGACTTCGGTTGAAGAAATACCCAGCTAGCCTGCGCTTTAGTTGCGGCAGTTAGTTAACAGCGTCTCGAAAAAATTAGGCGGCTTTATGGCTAAAAATAAAAAACCCAAGAAGCAACGCGGCAAAAAAGAAAACTTCCAAAGCTAAAAGACAGCGTCGCATCGACGGCTCGCAGACCCGTCAGCCCTTCGAGCAGGATTCTAAACGGCGCATCGGGCAGTACGGCGGAGCAGGCGAGCCACCGATCATGAAGTAGTGTTTGCGCTCGAGCTGACCGCTCAACGGCAGCAAGTCGAGGGGCCATTAACCAAAAGCAGAAAAGATGGTCTGGCATAAAGCTGGAGACGACGGCAATGCAGATATTTATTAAACTGGCCACCGGGGATTACACTCGATTGAGAAGTCATATCACCCTCCACTCAGTCGCCCACGAGGCGATTGAAAAGGCGACGCGGATTGAACATTCGCTCGATGGTTTGTTGTTTGCCGGCTACTCGATTCCTTGTAACGTGGAGCAAGCCCGAACCATACTCGAAACCGCCAGGCGGAATTGCCCCGACATGATCGGCAAAATTGAGCAAGCTATATCGCGCTCCCATCAAGGCTAGCGTTCGCTGGGTTGAGACAGGGCGGCAATTTCTTGCGCCGACGCATGGCTGCCCGCGGCGCTGAGGACCAACTGAAGCACTTGAATTTCCTCGCTCGAAACCGGACGGGGCTAGAGCCTAGCCGCCCGAATTAGGCAGACTACTTGATTGATTTGCCCTTGCCGCGTTTGCGCTTTGGTTTTGGCCGCTTCGGTTCGACGATAACCGCCGGTGATTTCTTGGCCATGAATGGTTTCTCCGATTAACGGTCTTATCGATTCGGTTCCGACGGCTCCGAGATGTCTTTAAGGGCTTCATCGGCCAGATCCTCGTCTTCGGTGCCTTCGGTGCGCAGGGCGAGATCGCCGAGAGATAACATGCCCACCAGCTGTTTGTCTCGGTTTAAAATCGGCAGGCGACGAATCTGCTCGGCCTCCATTAACATCACGGCTTCTTCGACCGATTGATCGTCGAAACAATAACTCACGCCGGGAGTCATAATGTCGCTCACCTTGGTGCGCGCGGGGTCGCGCCCTTCGGCGACCAGACGTATCGCTAAATCCCGGTCAGTGATCACTCCTTGAATTCGCTCGCCGTCGCACACCGGTAACGCTCCGACATCGAGTTCGCGCATTTTCGCCCCGGCTGCTTGGGCCGCGTCATCCAAGTAAACCACCTCCGCGCCTTGAGTCATGATTTCCCTAATTTGCATAAAGCACCTCCGATTGATTTTTTACAGTCTTCGATGGTTTGCTAAATTTGTCAGTGGTGGGTGCTCGCACCGCGCGAACCATTAGCGAGCTTTACAGTCGCGCCGGCGCGTTTATTACGGAGTCATGGAGCGCAAGAAGAATGCCACTGCTGCACAATTGAAGGCGCTGCTCAATACGTGGCACGCGCGGAGCGATAGATATGAATAGCAGAGTGAAGAGAAGGTTTTTTGACGAGTTAGTGTCCCGAATCTGGGTCATTTCTAACTGGGCAATCCCATTTATAGTAATTTGCACTCTCGATTCGATTCCAATTCGAACCTTCGCCGTGATAAACGGGAGCGCGCCTCAGCACAACCCAACGTGGAGATTGACCTGCCGTAGCGACTCCCCAAGAGGCGTTCCCTAGCGAAATTAATGATTGGCTTTGCCGCTCCAAGCTAACCGCGCCCCTGTTACTGTGAACGGGACAGAATCTTGCATGCAAAAAAACGGGATTGAACTGCGCCGAGCAGTTTATTCAATTGGGTCAGCGAATAGCTTCAACATCGAGAGTGGCCATGGCTAAGAAATCTGTGATCGGCTTGATCTTATTGACGCTGATCGCTTGCCAGCGCGCAGAGCCGCCTCAGAGCAAGCCCGAAAGCCCGCCGGCGGCGCCGTCGCCGCGGCTCGATCGCGACTCCACCCCGGCGGGATCTTATGCGCCAATCGTCGATCGAGTCGCGCCGTCGGTAGTGACGATTCGCTCGGCTAGACGGCTGCGCGCGCCGCGGCAGTTTCCATTTTTCAACGATCCTCGTTTGGGCGAACTTTTCGGCGGTCTGTTCGGCGCGCCAGGCGGGCGCGAACAGATTCGCACGGGGTTGGGCTCCGGCGTCATCGTGCGCGCGGACGGCTATGTTCTCACCAATCATCACGTGATCGACGGCGCGGATGAAATTACCATCGAGCTGCTTAACCGGCGCAGTTTTTCCGCCAAAATAATCGGCAGCGATCCGCCGAGCGATCTTGCCGTGCTCAAGGTCGAAGCTAGCGATATGCCGGCGCTGGCATTGGGCAACTCGGATGAGACGCGGGTCGGTGACATCGTGCTCGCGCTAGGGAATCCATTGGGCATCGGCCAAACGGTTACCGCCGGAATCATCAGTGCCAAGAGCCGCTCGACCGGATTGAGCGATGGCAGCTTCGAAGATTTTCTCCAGACCGACGCGCCGATCAATCAAGGCAACTCCGGCGGCGCGCTGGTTAATACCGCCGGTTTGCTGGTCGGCATCAACTCGCAAATTCTCTCGCCCACCGGCGTTAACATCGGTATCGGTTTCGCGGTGCCGGTCAACATGGCGCGCAACGTCATGGACCAACTGATCAGCAACGGCAAGGTTGAGCGCGGCCATTTAGGCATCGGTATTCAGCCGGTGACACCGGAGATCGCCGCCAGTGTCGGATTGAAGGAAACCGGCGGCGTGATCATCAATGAGGTCCGTCCCAACAGCGCCGCCAGCCGCGCCGGCATGCGGCGCGGCGATGTCGTCGTCGCCTTCAATGGCGCACCGGTTGTCGACGGCAACGCGTTGCGCAACGCCATCGCCGGCAGCAAACCCGGTACGGCGGTCAAGCTGACGATTCTCCGCGATGGCACAGAGCAAACGATCGAGGCCAAGCTGGACGAGTACCGCGCCGAGAGCGCGCCGGCGCGGCGAGAAAGGTAACTCGCACTAGCTAAATCATGACCGCGCATTGGTCGGTATCGCCGCCGGTTTGGATAATTCTTTACGCTGGCTGTCGCATTTTTGGGACAAAAGCACGGCTAATTATTAAGGTGATTTTTATAAAAATGGTTTACCGCAAAAGAGTTCTTGTCCCCGAGAAAAATTTTGATAACGTCGGAGCAGCGGTCAGTAGAACGATTGAAATTCGATACCACCGACGCCACCGGCGTTTTGTCGCGGTGGCGGTGACGCAGCAAACCGCTCAAGCCTGAGGAGAGCTTCCATGGACACGCAAGATAAACTGGTGACCAAAAGCGCGCCGGTGAAAGCAAAACCCAAGAGCCGCAATGGCAAGGGCAATCGCGGCCAGCGCAACGGCAACGGCGGAGCCAATTTGCTCGAGCACGAAATTGAGTTGGGGCAATGCTACAGCGCCTTATTGGGATATCGAAACGGCGACTTTACGGCACGCCTGCCGCATACCTGGAGCGGCCCGCTCGGCAAGATCGCCGAGGTGATGAACGAGATTATGATCTCGAGCGCGCGGCGCGCCAGCGAGACTTCGCGCATTAGCCGTGTCGTCGGTGAAGAAGGCAAGCTGCGCGAGCGGTTTTCCTCAGCCGGTCTGTTCGGCGGTTGGGCCGATGAGATCGCCTCGCTCAATCGCTTGATCGACGACCTGGTTTCGCCGACTGCAGAGGTGACGCGGGCGGTGGGCGCCGTTGCCAAAGGCGATTTGACGCAGTCCATCGCCCTCTATCGTGATGGCCGGCCGCTCGAAGGCGAGTTTCTGACCAGCGCCAAGCTCGTCAACACGATGATCGAGCAACTTTCGGTATTCGCCTCCGAAGTCACCCGCGTGGCGCGCGAAGTTGGCGCCGACGGCAAGCTCGGCGGCCAAGCGCAGGTGAGCGGCGTCAGCGGCGTCTGGAAGGATCTCACCGAGAGCGTCAACTCGATGGCCAGCAACTTGACCGCCCAGGTGCGCAATATATCCGAGGTGACGATCGCCGTGGCCAACGGCGACTTGTCGCGGAAAATCACCGTCGATGTGCGCGGCGAGATCTTACAGTTAAAAGAAGCGATCAACACGATGGTCGACCAGCTCCGCTCGTTCGCGTCCGAAGTGACGCGGGTGGCGCGCGAAGTCGGCACCGAAGGCAAACTCGGCGGCCAGGCGGTGGTCCCAGGGGTGGCCGGCACCTGGAAAGATTTGACCGACAACGTCAATTTGCTCGCCGGCAACCTGACGGCGCAAGTGCGCAACATCGCCGAGGTCACCACCGCCGTGGCGCGCGGCGATTTGTCGCGCAAGATCACCGTCGATGTCAGCGGCGAAATTTTGCAGCTAAAAGAAACCATCAACACGATGGTCGATCAGTTGAACGGCTTTGCCGGCGAAGTGACGCGGGTGGCGCGCGAAGTCGGCACCGAAGGCAAACTCGGCGGCCAGGCGCAGGTCCCCGGGATAGCGGGGACATGGAAAGATTTGACCGATAACGTCAACTCGATGGCGGGAAACTTGACGGCCCAGGTGCGTAACATCGCCGAGGTCACCATCGCCGTCGCCAACGGCGACTTGTCGCGCAAGATTACCGTCAACGTCAGCGGCGAAATTTTGCAGCTGAAAGAAACCATCAACACGATGGTCGATCAGTTAAACGGGTTTGCTTCGGAAGTGACCCGGGTGGCGCGCGAAGTCGGCACCGAAGGACGGCTCGGCGGCCAGGCAAGGGTGCTCGGTGTCGCGGGCACGTGGAAGGATTTGACCGACAACGTCAACTTCATGGCCGGCAACCTGACGGCTCAGGTGCGCAATATCGCCGATGTCGCCACGGCCATCGCCAAGGGCGACCTGTCGAAAAAAATCACCGTCGATGTCAGCGGCGAGATCCTCGAGCTGAAAAACACCGTCAACACCATGGTCGACCAGTTAAATGGCTTCGCCGGCGAAGTCACGCGCGTGGCGCGCGAGGTCGGCACCGAAGGACGGCTCGGCGGCCAGGCGCAGGTGCCGGGCGCCGCCGGCACGTGGAAAGATTTGACTGACAGCGTTAACTCCATGGCCTCGAACCTGACCGGGCAGGTTCGCAACATCGCCGAAGTCGCCACCGCGGTGGCGCGCGGCGATTTGTCGCGCAAGATCGCCGTCGATGTCAAAGGCGAAATTCTCGAGCTGAAAAACACCCTCAACACGATGGTCGATCAGTTAAACGCGTTTGCCGGCGAAGTCACGCGGGTGGCGCGCGAGGTCGGCACCGAAGGCAAGCTCGGCGGCCAGGCGCAGGTCGCCGGCGTCGCCGGCACCTGGAAGGACTTGACCGACAACGTCAACTCGATGGCCGGCAACTTGACCGGCCAGGTGCGTAACATCGCCGAGGTCGCCACGGCGATCGCCAACGGCGACTTGTCGCGCAAAATCACCGTCAGCGTCAGCGGTGAAATCTTGCAGCTTAAAGAGACCTTGAACACCATGGTCGATCAATTGAACGGTTTCGCCTCCGAGGTCACGCGGGTGGCGCGCGAGGTCGGCACCGAAGGCAAGCTCGGCGGCCAGGCACAGGTCCCGGGCGTCGCCGGCACGTGGAAGGACTTGACCGACAACGTCAACTCGATGGCCGGCAACTTGACCGGCCAGGTGCGTAACATCGCCGAGGTCACCACCGCGGTGGCGAGCGGCGACTTGTCGCGCAAGATCACCGTCGATGTCAAAGGCGAGATCCTCGAACTGAAAAACACCATCAACACAATGGTCGATCAATTGAACGGCTTCGCCTCCGAGGTCACGCGGGTGGCGCGCGAGGTCGGCACCGAGGGCAAGCTCGGCGGCCAGGCGCAGGTCCCCGGCGTCGCCGGCACCTGGAAGGACTTGACCGACAACGTCAACTCGATGGCCGGCAACTTGACCGGCCAGGTGCGTAACATCGCCGAGGTCGCCACGGCGATCGCCACCGGCGATTTGTCGAAAAAGATCACAGTCGACGTGCGCGGCGAGATTCTGCAGCTCAAGGAAACCATGAACACCATGGTCGAGCAGCTGCGCTCGTTTGCCGCCGAGGTCACGCGCGTCGCCCGCGAAGTCGGCACCGAGGGGCGGCTCGGCGGCCAAGCCGTGGTGCCGGGCGTTGCCGGCACCTGGAAAGATTTAACCGACAACGTCAACCTGCTCGCGGGCAACCTGACGGCGCAAGTGCGCAACATCGCCGAGGTCACCACCGCGGTGGCGCGCGGCGACTTGTCGCGCAAGATCACCGTCGATGTCAAAGGCGAGATCCTCGAGTTGAAAAACACCATCAACACCATGGTCGATCAGTTAAACGCCTTTGCCGCCGAAGTGACCCGGGTGGCGCGCGAGGTCGGCACCGAAGGCAAGCTCGGCGGCCAGGCGCAGGTGTCGGGCGTCGCCGGCACCTGGAAGGATTTAACCGACAACGTCAACGTCATGGCCGCCAACTTGACCGAGCAGGTGCGCGGCATCGTTAAAGTCGTCACCGCGGTGGCCACCGGCGATTTAAAGCTAAAGCTGACGGTGGCCGCTAAAGGAGAGGTGGCCGCGCTGGCCGATACCATCAACAACATGACCGGCACCCTGGCGACCTTCGCCGACCAGGTGACCACGGTGGCGCGCGAAGTCGGCGTCGAAGGCCGCTTGGGCGGCCAAGCCAACGTCCCGGGCGCCGCCGGCACCTGGAAAGACTTGACCGGCAACGTCAATTTGCTGGCCGATAATTTGACCAACCAGGTGCGCGCCATCGCCGAGGTCGCCACCGCGGTCACCCAAGGCGACTTGACGCGCTCGATTCAGGTCGAGGCGATGGGCGAGGTGGCCGAGCTCAAAGACAACATCAATACGATGATTCGTAACCTGCGCCAGACCACCGACAGCAACACCGAACAGGACTGGCTGAAGACCAACCTGGCGCGCTTCACCGGCATGCTGCAAGGCCAGCGCGACCTGGTGAGCGTCGGCAAATTGATTCTATCCGAGCTGGCGCCGCTGGTCGACGCGCACCAGGGATTGATCTACCAGATGGAGGCCGAGGATAAGCCCCATCTCCAGTTGCTCGCCAGCTACGCCAATGCGTGCGAAGGAGGCTATCCGGCGCAGCTCGAACCGGGCGCCGGCTTTATCGGCCAGTGCGCCGTGGAGAAGCGCCGTATTCTGATCAACGACGTGCCGGCGGATACCGTGCCGCTGGGTTCGATTTCCATCAGCGTATTGCCGCGCGCCGTGGTGGTCTTTCCGGTGCTGTTTGAAGATCAGGTCAAAGCGGTGCTGCTCTTGGCCTCGCTGCACCCGTTCGCGCCGGCCCATTTGGCGTTTTTGGAGCAGCTGACCGTCAGCATCGGCATCGTCCTCAACAGCATCGAAGCGACCATGCAGACCGAAGGGCTGCTCAAGCAATCGCAGCAATTGGCCGCCGAGCTGCAAACGCAGCAGCGCGAACTGCAGCAGACCAACGATCAACTTGGACAGAAAGCCCAACAGCTGGCCGAGCAGAACGCCGAAGTCGAGCGCAAAAACCAGGAGATCGAGCAGGCGCGCCGCGCCCTCGAGGAGAAGGCTGCGGAACTGGCGCTTACGTCGAAATACAAGTCGGAGTTTTTGGCCAACATGTCGCACGAGCTGCGCACGCCGCTGAACAGCATTTTGATCCTCGGCCAACTGCTGAGCGAAAACTCCGATGGCAACCTGGCGCCCAAGCAAGTCGAGTTTGCCCGGACGATTCATGGCGCCGGCACCGACCTGTTAAATCTCATCAGCGACATTCTCGACCTGTCCAAAATCGAATCGGGCACCGTGACCATCGAAGCCGAGGAAATCTTTTTTGCCAATCTGCTCGATATGGTGGCGCGACCTTTCCGCCATGAGGCGGAAAACCGCAAGCTCAGTTTCAACGTGCAAATCAGCGCCGAATTGGGCCGGAGCTTTGTCACCGACTCCAAGCGCTTGCAGCAAGTACTGAAGAATCTGCTGTCCAATGCCTTTAAGTTTACCGCCCAGGGCGGCGTACACTTGGCAGTCACCACGGCAGCGGGTGGCTGGAGCGCCGACCATCCGGTGTTGAAGCAGGCGCCCGGGGTGGTGGCGTTTGAAGTCACCGATACCGGCATCGGCATCGCACCGGAAAAACAGCGGCTTATCTTCGAGGCTTTTCAACAGGCCGATGCCAGCACCAGCCGTAAATACGGCGGCACCGGCTTAGGCCTGGCGATCAGCCGCGAGCTGGCGACCCTGCTCGGCGGCGAAATCCGCTTACACAGCGTTTTGGGCCAGGGCAGCACCTTCACGCTTTATCTGCCGATGACCTACAGCGAACCCGCCGGCACGCTGTGGCGCCGCGGCGGCTTTGCCGAGCCGGTCAACGTCCCGGCGCTGTCGGTGATGACCGCCAGTCCCGAGATCATTCCCGACGACCGCGCCATCATCACCGAGGGCGACCCGGTGCTGCTGATCATTGAAGACGATCCGCACTATGCCCGCGTGCTGCTCGGCTTGGCGCGCGACAAAGGCTTCAAAGGATTGGTCGCCACCCGCGGCAACCTTGGCCTCGATCTGGCGCGCGAATACAGGCCGGCGGCGATCACCCTCGATATTTTCCTGCCCGATATGCTCGGCTGGACGGTGCTCAATAATCTCAAGCGCGATGCCGCGACGCGCCATATCCCGGTGCAGATCATCTCGCTCGAAGAAGAACAGCGCCATGGCCTGGCGCACGGCGCGTTCTCGTACATGGTCAAGCCGGTGACCACCGAAGGCATCGAGCAATGTCTTGAGCGCATCCACAGCTTCATCACGCCACGGGTCAAACGGCTGCTGGTGATCGAAGACAATCAGGCGGAGAGCCAAAGCATCGTCGAGCTCTTGGCCCACGACGATATCGAGATCGTCGTCGCCGGCACCGCCTCGGCCGCGCTTGAGGCCTTGGGCAGTGGCGCGTTTGACTGCTGCGTGCTCGATTTGCGCTTGCCGGATATGAGCGGCTTTGAGCTGCTCGAAAACATCAAAACCGACCCCCGGCTCGAGCACTTGCCGGTGGTGGTCTTTACCGGCAAGGATCTCGGCGCGGAGGAAGAGCGTAGTCTCAAGACCATGGCCAAAAGCATCGTGCTAAAGGACGTGCAATCGCCGGAGCGGTTGTTTGACGAAACCGCTTTGTTCCTGCACCGGATCATCAACCAACTGCCTGAGGCCAAACAAAAGATGCTCGAACGGCTGCATTCTTCCAACGCAGTCTTGCACGGCCACAAGGTGCTCGTGGTCGACGACGACGCGCGCAATATTTTTGCCCTGTCGACGGTTTTGGAAAATCACGACATGCAAGTCATGAGCGCCACCAACGGCCGCCAGGCGATCGAGTTGTTACAGAAAACGCCCGACGTCAGCGTGGTATTGATGGACATCATGATGCCGGAAATGGACGGCTACGAAACCATGCGCGAGATTCGCAAGCGCGGCGAGTTCCACTCGACGCCGATCCTCGCGCTCACCGCCAAGGCGATGAAGGGCGACCGGGAAAAATGTCTCGAAGCCGGCGCCTCGGACTACGTCGCCAAGCCGGTCAATACCGAACAGCTCTTGTCGATGCTGCGGTTGTGGCTATATAGATAACGGAACACGACCGAGGGGCGATTGATGAATCGCCCCCGCCTTGATTCTTATGGTATGAGCGAACCGACCAACATTCTCCTCGTCGACGATCAGGCGCGCAATCTCGACGCGCTCGAGGCGGTATTGGCTGCGCCGGACTACCGGCTGGTGCGCGCCCAATCGGCCAACGACGCGTTGCTGGCGCTGCTCACCTACGACTTCGCGGTCCTCGTGCTCGATATCCGCATGCCGGAGATTGACGGCTACGAGCTCGCGCAGATGATCAAGCAGCGCAAAAAGAACCAGCATCTGCCGATCATTTTCTTGACCGCCTATTTGCAGGATGATAGGGCCGTGCTCGAAGGCTACGGCGCCGGCGCGGTGGACTACTTAACCAAGCCGATCAACCCATTGATCCTGAGATCCAAGGTCGCTGTCTTTGTCGATCTGTTTCGCAAAACCCGCGAGCTGGCGCGCCTGAACGAAATCATGGAGAGCGAGATCGAAGAGCGGGTGGCGCAGGTGCGCGCGAGCCTGCGCGAAAAAGAGATATTGCTCAAGGAAGTCCATCACCGGGTAAAAAATAACATGCAGATCATCTCGAGCCTGCTGAGCCTGCAAGCCGAGCGCGCCGGCGCAACCCAGCGCGACTTTCGCGACGTGCGCGATCGCGTGCGCTCGATGGCGCTGGTGCACGAGAAGCTCTACCAGTCGGAGAATTTAGCGTGCGTGCAGATCGCCGAATATGCGCGCAGTTTGATCAACGATCTGTTTCAAGCCTACGCCAGCGGCCTGCCCAAGGTGCAACTCCGCCTCGATCTCGAGAGCGCCGAGCTGCCGGTGGATCGCGCCATCTCCTTCGGGCTGATCCTCAACGAGTTGGCGACCAATGCCTTCAAGCATGCGTTTCGCGACCGTGACAACGGCGAAATCGAGATCAAACTGCAAACTGTGCCGCAGGGAGAAATCCGCCTGCGTTTCGCCGACAACGGCCGGGGTTTTGCCGCGCCGTCGAGCTGGGAGAGCGCCGATTCGCTGGGGCTGCGCTTGCTGCGCATGCTGACCCGCCAGCTTGGCGGGCAAATCGAAATGCGCAGCGACCAGGGCACGACCGTTGAGCTGAGCTTTAAAATCGATCCGGCGCGCGATTCGCCGGGCGGTAATGAGCCGCGGGTGAGCTCATGAGCAGCGCCAACATTCTAGTGGTCGAAGATGAAGCGATCGTCGCGCTTGATCTTAGCCAACGCTTGACCGGCCTGGGTTACCGAGTCGTCGACACCGTCGCCGAAGGGGAAAAGGTCGTCGCCGCGGTGCTTGAGCACAAACCGGACCTGGTGCTGATGGACCTGCGACTGGCCGGTGCCCTGGACGGTATCGCCGCAGCGCGACAGATCGCGCAAGTGCGCGACGTCCCGATCGTTTTCTTGACCGCCCATTCCGACCCCGAAACCCTTGCCCAGGCATGCTTAACCGGCCCCTTCGGCTATATTTTGAAGCCCTTCGATGAGCGCGAGCTGCACACCCAGCTTGAAATCGCGCTCTATCGCCATGGCGCCGAACGGCGCGTGCGCGAAAGCGAGGCGCGGCTAAGGTCGATCATGAACACGGCGGCCGATTGCATCATGGAAATCGACGATAACGGCACGCTGCTTAACAGCAACCCCGCTGCCGCCCATTTATTCGGTTACGCCGCGGCTGAAATGGCCGGCCGCAACGCCTGCGACTTGATGCCGGAGTTTGCCCGCATCATGCAAAAGGACGAGGCGCAGTGGTCGCATAAAACCAGCGGGGGAAAAATTTTTGGCGAGGTTCAGGAACTTAGCGCCATCCAAAAAGACGGGGCGGTCATTCCCGTCGAGCTTACGGTAAGCCGCAAAGACGATGCGCACGAGCGCAGCTATATCACCATCGTTCGCGATCTCAGACGGCGCAAGCAACTTGAGAACAAACTCACACAGCTGGTTGACGATCTGCGTGAGACCGACCGGCGCAAGGATGAATTTTTAGCGACGTTGTCGCACGAACTACGCAATCCCCTGGCGCCGATCCGCAATGCCGTGACTATTTTGAAGAGTGTCCAACCGGCCGACGACAAATTTAAATGGTGCTGCGAAATCCTCGATACCCAAGTCGATCAGATGAGCTGCGTGTTGGAAGACCTGCTCGACGTTAGCCGGATCGCCCGGGGCAGTCTATTGCTGCGCCAAGAATGGCTCGGATTTCGCGAAATCATGAGTCATATCGTTGCAATCGCGCGTGCCGATGTCGAAGCCGCAGGGCATAAGTTGGTCGTTGACCTGCCCGAAAACGACGTCAGTCTGTTTGCCGATCGTGCCCGGCTGACGCAAATCTTCTCCAACCTTTTAAACAATGCCGCGAAATATACCGAGGGCAACGGCGAGGTTCGGCTCTCGGCAAAATATGACAACGGCGCAATCGTCGTGCAAATCGAAGATACCGGCATCGGCATCTCGGCTGAACTATTGCCCCATGTGTTCAAAATGTTCAAGCAAGCCGACAGCAGTTTGGAACGCGGCCGGGGCGGCCTCGGCATCGGTCTCGCTTTGGTGAAAAGCCTGGTCGCGCTACACGGTGGCACGGTTGAGGCTAATAGCGCCGGCCTTGGCCAAGGTAGTGTGTTTACGGTGCGGTTGCCGGTGGCGCCGGTCAGCCCGGTTGCAGTTGAGATGCCCACAACCATCGTCGAGGCGGACGGCCGGCCAGCGCAGTTGGTTAGACCGATACGGATTCTAATCGTCGACGATAATAAATTACAGGCCCAAAGCCTCGGGCTTCTCGTCGAGCTATGGGGCTTTGATGTCCGGCTCGCTTTTGACGGGCCGCAAGCGCTTGCGGCTTTAGCCAACTACTCGGCTGATGTCGCGCTTATCGATATCGGCCTGCCGGGTCTCAGCGGTTTTGAAGTCGCGCGGCAGATCCGCGCACAGCCGCAATGGCGCCACATGACCCTGATTGCCCAGACCGGTTGGGGCCGCGACAGCGATCGCGGTAATTCGGGACAAGCGGGGTTTGATCATCATTTCACCAAGCCGCTCAACCACGAGGCTTTGGAAAAAGTGCTCAATCAGACCGCGGCAAAAAAGTTTGGCACAGCTAGCGTTTTCGACAAATTTCAACGCCTTGGTCGAACCAGTCCAACGAAACCTAGCGATTGAGTCGGTCAAAGCGCAATCTCCCCGACGCGGCGAAGCCGCAATCCAAGCAGCTAAGGCGACAGGCAAAGCGCGCCAATCCAATCGGACTGGTAGGGCGGTGTTGAAATCCGCCCTGACCGCCAGTCGCCGCCCGGCGGGCGGGTTGGCGCGGTTGGCGACGCTTTTCCGTTATGCTAGTCTGCGGCAGTTTTCACTTCCGATGATTCGCCAATCCGGCCTTAGGCAGGAGAGCATGGTCTGGAACAGAATTAGCATTGTGAAATTGTCGTTCGGTTTGATTGTCGCTAGCACTGCGATGATGTCCTGTTACCTGACGCCGAAAATTCCGATCGTTGCCGATGAGCAAGTCGAGAGGATGGTTAACGACGAAGCCGGTCGGATCCTCAACGCGGCCGATCCGCGCGCCGAGTTTTCCCGTTATAGTTTTCAGCTTTCGGCGTTTCCGCGGCAGGATCTGCTCGGTGTAAGCATTGGCCGCGGGCGGATCTATATCAGTTATCAGCTCGCGCAGCTGGCGCTCAAAAAATCCTATTATCGCTGGTTGCTGCGGCAGACCCTGGCCCATGAAATCGCCCACGAGCTTGCCGGACATGCGAACCAGCGCGGCGCCGTCGCTAACAACCCGTCATTACAAGCGGGGGTCACGGCACGCCATCTCGGGCTCGATGGGCTGGTGCAATTCCAAAACTATTCCGTCGAAAAAGAGTTGCAAGCGGACTTTTACGCAATGAGTTATTGGGCCACGCTTGGCTGGGATTGCGCCATCTGGGTCAATATTCTGCGCGGCTTTCAAAAGCAGAATTATGCCGGAGATGCTTTCCACCCGACCGATCGCCGCCTGGAGCAGGCGTCAATCAAACTGTCCCGCGATCCGCCCGCCGCCCACGCTTCCGCCTGCCTAGACTGCGGGCTTGGCTTAATCTCTCACGAACATACTTGGTGACGCGCTCAAATTGCTGAACAGAGAAGCGGTCTCAGCTTGGATTCGCTCGCCTAAAGTCAGTGGAATTTTCACCCGCGGTCGCTTGCCAGGTTTTCGAATTGCCAATCTGCATACGCTGTGGCTCTTGCGACCAATGTCTTGCTCCCTTATTGATTGTCGAAAGGGAGCGGAATTTTTTGTTGCGAAACTGAATGATTTTAACTTTGGCCCTGTCAAAATATCGGACAGCGCAGCAATCCCGCGCTATTATTTAGTGATGGCAGGTCGTTATGACGCGGTGGTGATTGGCGCCGGACCGAACGGCTTGGCGGCGGCGATCACGCTGGCGCAGGCGGGCCGGTCGGTGGTCATCTATGAGGCTGAAGCGATCCCCGGCGGCGGGGCGAGCTCGCGGGAGCTTACCTTGCCGGGTTACGTGCACGATGTCTGCTCGACGGTTTACCCGCTGGCCATCGGCTCGCCGTTTTTTCGCACCCTGCCGCTTGAGCAGCATGGGCTTCAATGGATCCATCCGCCGGCGCCCCTGGCGCATCCGCTCGACGATGGCACGGCGGTGATCGTCGAACGTTCGATCGATGCCACTGCGGCTAATCTCGCTGGCGACGCCGGCTGCTATCGCCGCTTGATGAATTATTTCTGCGCCCGCTGGGACGGATTGGCGGTGGACCTGTTGGGTCCGCCGCGACTGCCACACGGCCCATGTGCGCTGGCGCGCTTCGGCCTTCTTGGCATTCGTCCGGCGGCGAACTTTGCCCAGAGCTATTTCAAAGGGGTTCGGGCACGCGCGCTATTCGCCGGATTGGCGGCCCATTCCATGTTGCCGCTCGAGGCATTGGGCTCGGCGGCATTCGGCCTGGTCCTGGCGATTGCCGCCCATAGCGTCGGTTGGCCGGTGGCTCGCGGCGGCGCGCAAAGCTTGACCGCTGCTTTGACTTCTTACGCGCGCGCGCTGGGCGTGGCAATTATCACGCGCCGGCGCATTGTCGCGCTTAGCGAGTTGCCGAAAGCGCGCGCCGTGTTATGCGATGTGACGCCGCGGCAACTTTTGGCGCTCGCCGGAAATGGCTTGCCGCACAGGTTTCAGCGCCGCTTGCGAAACTATCGCTACGGCATGGGCGTGTACAAAGTCGATTGGGCGCTCTCGGCGCCCGTGCCTTGGCGAGCCGCCGAGTGCGCGCGCGCAGCCACCGTCCACGTCGCCGGCACGCTGGAAGAAATTGCCCGGTCGGAACGCGCGGCGTGGCGCGGCGAACAGAGTGCCCGGCCCTTCGTTCTGATTGCGCAGCCCTCGCTCTTCGATGCGTCGCGCGCGCCGCCAGGCAAACACACGCTGTGGGGCTACTGTCATGTGCCCCATGGCTCGAAGCAAAGCATGCTCGATAGCATTGAAAATCAGATCGAACGATTTGCGCCGGGGTTTCGCGATATAGTGCTGGCGCGGCACATGATGGGACCGGCGCTTCTCGAACAGCGCAATGCCAATCTGGTGGGCGGGGACATCAACGGCGGCTCTGCCGATCTGCGGCAGCTATTTTTGCGGCCGTCCTGGCGCATGTATGGGACGCCGGTAAGGGGTCTTTATCTGTGCTCGGCGTCGACGCCTCCCGGCGGCGGCGTGCACGGCATGTGCGGCTATTTTGCGGCGCGCCAGGCACTCAGCGAAATGGAATAAAGTCATTGGCTTAGCTGGCGCGATGACCCCAGCGAGACTTTGGTAAATCGTTGGCGCAAACCAGCGCGACACGAGATCGGGTGATCGTGAGAGATGAAAAAAAGTCCGGTTATGTCGAACAAAAGGGGCACGATTTCGAGAATTTTTTCGCCCAGGATGGTGCCAATCCCGGCCACCGCACCGTTGCCAAGTCTCTGTGAATAGTTCGCTTTAACTATTTTTTCAGCGCGCTAATCATTACTCCCCAGAGCACGGCGAGCACGCCGCATGCCGCCAGTGTCAGACCGACAAATGGCAGCAAGAGCGTTATCGCCGCGCCAACCATAATCAATCCAATACCGGCGGCGAGTGGATTGAGCGGACGGCGCCGTGCGTCAGCTACGACTTCATCGTTTACGGATGCGGGATTCAGGCGCAGCCCCTGCTCGCGAAGCAGTGAATTTGCGCTTTGTGCGAGTTCTTCGCGGCTCTCAGGGTCAGAGTCTTGAATCAAACGGCCGATTTCGCCGGCTAGCCGCTCGATTTCCGCTTCGCGCAGCGATTGCGAAATCAGTTGCGCTTCAACCTTCGTTGGTAAAATCTCATCGGGCGAAGTTGAGGGTTCCATAACTAATTTGTGAGCAATGCTCATGCCAGCGGGTGGCCGCGGTTGGTGGACGACTCGTGCCGATGCGCCAAACTTACGGGTGGATTAAGTTTTGCGAAGAAGGTGGATTGAGTTTTGCGAAGGTTGTTGCGAAGGAACGGTGGTTTGAAAGAAATATCAAGGCAAGTGCTATGATGAAAATGAAGAAAACATCCGCTGAAAATGCCGGACAAAATCGCGCGGCCGAGCCTCTGCTTATCGAGCTCAGCCCAGCAGCAAATACCAATCTGAAAACGCTCCAGTTACTCTCTTTAGATCGCCAGGGGCGGCAACCGAGTCCGTCACAGATTATCGAGAAACTGATCAACGCTGCTGCGGTTAACGGCCCTGATGCGCCTTATCCGGGGTGAACGGGAGATTCATGAAGCGCCCGTTCCGGTTATCTAACCCGCCGCCCCAGGGGTAATCTATGCATCGGATCGTAACGATCGGCGGCGGCTTTGGCGGGCTTTGCGCCGCGCAGTCGCTGAAAAATTTACCCGTGCAGGTCACGCTGATAGATCGGCGCAATTTCCATCTTTTTCAGCCGCTACTTTACCAGGTTGCAACCGGGTGGTTGTCGCCCGCCAACATCGCGTCGACTCTGCGAGCGGTGCTGCGTTACCAAAAAAATGCGCAAGTTCTGCTGGCAGAGGTGACCGACATCGACGCGGAGCGGCGTAAAGTGATTTTTGCCGGCGGCGAGCTCGGTTACGATACGTTAATCGTTGCCACGGGATCAAGCCACGATTATTTCGGACATGACGATTGGAAGGAGGTTGCGCCCGGTCTTAAAACCATCGAAGACGCGACGGAGATGCGCCGACGGATATTTTCCGCGTTCGAATCCGCCGAGCGTGAGCACGATCCGGCGAAGCTTAGAGCCTGGCTTACTTTCATCATCGTCGGCGGTGGCCCGACTGGAGTCGAGCTCGCCGGGGCATTGGCCGATATCGCTAACAAGACCTTAACCCATGACTTTCGTAGTATCGATCCCGCCGACGCGCAGATTCTTCTAGTCGAAGCGTCGGACCGCATCCTGTCGACTTATCCTGAGGATCTATCGAGCAAAGCGCAAAGTTTTTTAAACCATCTTGGCGTTTCAGTGCAAACTCGCACCGCGGTCGCAGCTATCCGTCCCGGTCAGGTCGCGGTCAGGCGCGGTAAGATCTATGAGACGATTCCATGTCAGACCGTGCTCTGGGCCGCCGGGGTGCGCGCCTCCCAGCTTGGCGCAGCGCTGGCGCGGCGCGGCGTTGCGACCCTGGATCGCAGCGGCAGAGTGATCGTTCAGGACGATTTTTCGCTTGCCGAACATCCGGAAATTTTTGTGATCGGCGATCTGGCCAACTATACGCCATCGCGGCGGCAAGCCATTGCCAGGCATCGCCCCGGTGGCGCAACAGGCGGGTCGCTATGTCGCCAAAGTCATTGGCTCCCGGCTTACGGGCAAAACCTTACCGCGATTTGAGTATCGCGAGCGAGGCAGCATGGCCATAGTCGGCCGGGCGACGGCAATCGCCGATTTGGCAGGATTCCATCTCGCCGGATTTACCGCATGGATCGCCTGGTTGTTCGTTCATCTGATGCAGCTGGTTGAATATCAAAACCGTGTGCTGGTACTGGTGCAATGGGGCTGGTTTTATTTTCGCCGCAGCCGTGCCGCGCGGTTAATCACCGGCGATAAGTTTAAATCGTGACGCGGCAGGGCGAAATCAGCGCCGTAATAGTCACGCCTCTGTGAAGTTGCTGCGGCAAGTTTGATAAAAATGGACCATTCCATATAGTACGCCGCCATGCCTGCGGGTAGATAATTCGTCGCGGTACTAGCGTCTCGTTTTCGATACACGCCCAAGCTTTTCGTATCGTTTTTGGGATAGCCCCACTGACCGCGGAATTTTGGAACCAATTAATCTTCGTTGATTATTCCTCTTCCAGCGACGATTAGTGCTGGCATGTCGGTTGCAGCCTTGTCGTTGCGCGCGATTTAAATTATCCGCCGTCAGCGGATTTCAACAACAATCGCATCGGCGGAAATTGGCGGAAAATTGTATCGTCGAGAATGCCGAAAAAATAATTAAAAAAGTCAAAAGGAGAATTAAGGAGATCTGAACATGGCGAATTTTGCTGCAAACGACCGCTTGAGCCTATGGTTGCAGGTGTTCAACAATAGCAAGGTCAATGGGGCGCCCTATTTGGGTGACGATTTGCCGGCGCACCGTTGGACATGGCCAACCGATACTTACATGCGCCGCCGCTTGCGCAGTTTGCACGCCGATGGGGGCGACGAAACGACCACTCCTAATTTCGTTAACCGTCGAGACAATGTTTTGTTCAATAGTTTGGCGCGTGAAAGACCCGACCCACGAGCAGGCGACCCGAAAAAAGCTCGGAGACGACAAATTTTGCGCGATGCTGAAGCGATCGAGCCGTGAAGCCACAGTCGTTGCAGCAAGCCGTGATTTTGCGCGCACCGCTAGCCAATTCTGAGCCTGGGATTGGAAGTTATAAAAGTATGGAATTGACGAGGAGGTAAACTATGATGCACCACGCGAATCGCGAATTACCGGCCGGCGACGGTCCAGCCATGCCGATTGGTTTGATCTGTTCTTCTTGCGGACTCGGTTTTACCTGCGAGAAGGAGCTGCGCGACCATCAATTGATTTGCCGCAGCAGCGGCGAGTTTCTCAACCAGTTCAACATCGAGATCGAAAGGTGTAACAACTGACAACGTTCCAGTGCAAAGAGCGCATCGTTGATCACATGATAACTAGGAAAATTGTGATTCAACCGGGCGAAACAGATTTTTTATTTCTCTTGCGGCGGCGATCCTGTCGTTGCCGATAGGTATCGTTAAGAATACGCGGTGGTGATTTTCGCTTGGATCGGCAGGTGGTCGGAAGCGCTACGTGCCGGGGTGCGCCGGTGCACTCTGGTTTCGACTAGCGCTTGTCCGGGCCAAACCCAGATGCGGTCGAGCGCAAACAGCGGCATCCATGAAGGAAAAGTGCGCAATCTAGCGGATTTGCCAAAATGGCGCGCCATGCTCCGGAGTGAACGGCCATAAGGGTGCCATTCGTTAAGGTCGCCCAGGACAACGACCATGTTATTGTCGCGACGTTTGGCAACCAGATTGCTGAGCATGTTGGTCTGGCGCCGCCGTTCGCGGCCGCTGAGGCCCAAATGCGTCACGATGACGCGCACGATGGCGCCGCCGATGTTCAGGTCGACGTCGATGGCGCCACGCGGTTCGCGCCGGGACACGCTCAAGTCGACGTTTCTCACCTCAAGAATCTTATAGCGTGTCAATAACACATTGCCAAAGTCGCTATCGCGACGGCGCAGCGTCGGGCCGGCGACCGCTTTAAAATCGGTCTCGCGCGTAAGATATCTAAGCTGAAAGATTTCATTCTCGCCGGTCTGGCTGTCGACTTCTTGCAAACCGATGATTCCAGCATCGAGGTTTTGCAGCACCTGCACGATGCGCCGGTCATCACGCCTACCGTCCGGGCCGACACCTTGATGGATGTTGTAGGAAGCCGCCGAAAAAATCAGCGGTGCTTGAGCAACGGTCGGATTCGAATTCGTCAAAAGTCTCTCTCTGAAAATCTTGTTGATAATATTTTTGACATTTCTCGGGCGCCGATTCAATGTGCAATCGCGCAGCACGGAACGCGATTTCATCCGCAAATCTGGGACGCTAACTTATTTAAACAGAGGCACGGGTTTTGGCCCAAACGCCGTCGGGAACTCGGCCAAGGGTATTTTGGCACGTCTGTTGCTGAACTTAATGCCGATAAAAGGAATCGTCGGCTCGACATATGAGTGAAAAAAGAAACATCCGGGTTGCCGCTGTCGGGGATTTGCATTGCACCAAAACCTCGCAGGGAAATTTGCAAGTATTGTTCCAGCAGATTTCTGAAAATGCAGATATTTTGCTGCTATGCGGCGATTTGGTTGACTAAGGTCGACTCGAAGAGGGCCGATCAAAATTCCCATGCTGGCGGTTGCTGGGGAATCATGGGTATGAGTCTGGCCAGCAGTTGAGGGTCAACGTGTCTTAGTCAACGCTGTGGTGACTTATCCTCGAGCCTGGCTGGTGGCTCGAAGAGCTTTGGCGGCGATGCAGCAGGAATAAACCTCTGCGGGCCGTTCAATAGTTCAACCTCAATTTCATCGACAACTTTTTATCCTGGTGACAATTTACATTCAGCAAAAAACCAACCGAGCGCACTTCCGATCAGCGATGCGATGAGACGACTACTTAACGGTGCGCATAGGTTTAATTGTCATCATTGGACTGACGGCCCGGTGGGATACTATCGGCCAGCGTTCCACGCTGCTAGTGAACGGAGAAAGCAAACAAGGCAAGGCCTTGCGCCGTCAACCGGCGCGAACAGCGTCACAGTCACAGGCGTAACCGCTTGAACCCCATTTCGCTTAAATGTAGAAGCGGCCAATGAAACGATTGCTCGGCTATCAATTTCTACGCCAGCGCCTTGGCACCCTTTCGCTGCGCGCGCATCTGTTTGCGCTAGTAGTGGTGTCGATGGTGCCGTTTCTGCTATTTGCGTTGCTGGTGCTGAATCTTTTCGCGAGCCGGGAGAAAGCGTCGCTCGCGACCGGCTTGCGCGAAACGACGCGTGCGCTGTCCTCCGCCTTGGATCGCGAATTCGAAGCGACTAAAACGCCCCTCGAGTCGTTGGGCACTCTGGAGGATTTCGATAGCGGCGATCTCGGCCAGATCCAACGCAAGCTGCGGCGCGTCTTACAGAGCCGTCCCACTTGGCGCACCATTGCGCTCCACGACCCGTCCGGCCAGCAGATTTTGCAGTTGGTCAATCCATTGGGTGAATCCCTGCCCGAGACCGACTTTGAGCAGGAGAGTTTCCGGGCCACGGTAACCACTAAACAGTCCATGCCGATCAATTTTCATCGCCATCCGACTGCCGGTCCCATGGTCGGATATCGCGTGCCGGTGCTGCGCGCCGGCGAATTGCGCTATGTGCTCTCGGTGGAAATTGCCCCGGCGGTGTACGGCGAAATTCTTGCGCGCCAGAAATTGCCGGCCCAGGCCGTCGCGACCGTGGTCGATGGGCGCAATACTATCGTCGGCACGAGCGGGCGCCAGGAACTGGTCGGTCAGCGCGCGGGACCGCTGGTGCGCCGCGCTACGCCGGGCCAGCTCGAAGGCTGGTTCGAAGGGCCTGACCGAGACGGCGTGCCCTCCTACGCGGCAGTCAGCCGTTTGCCGACCAATGGCTGGGCGGTCGCACTGGCGATTCCCGCCGCACATCTCGAGGAGCCTCTAACGCGTTCTTTGGGATCCTTATTGGGTGCGGGGGCGGTCTTTCTAGTCGTTGGCATCCTGCTCGCCGTGATCGTCGAAGCGCGCATTAGCGAACCGCTCGATGAATTGACGCGCCAGGCCGGCGCGCTCGGGCGCGGCGAAACGGTGGTCATGGGCGGCCATTCTCGGGTGACTGAGGTGGAGAATCTCAGGCGTGATATCGGCCGAACGGCCGGACTGCTTGAGCAGCGCGGCCAGGAGCGCGACCGCGCGGCAGCGGCGTTGCGCGAATTAAACGACCGCTTGGAGCTGCGCATCGTGGAGCGCACCGAAGAATTGGAAGAAGCCAACAGCGAGCTCAGGAGAGAAATCCGCGAGCGTCAGCTAGCCGAAGCGGCGCTGCGCGCCGAGCATGTTTATTTAAATCTGCTGCGCAGCACCGAGCAGGTGATCCATGAGGCGGCGAGTATAGAGGGCGCCTTGAACGCAGCCCTCGAGCAAATCTGCGGCCATTTGGGGTCGCCGGTTGGATACTGTGCGATGTTGGCTGTTTCCCAGCAGGAGCGACACACTTCGCTCTGGTATGGCGAAGCAGACCGGGAACGCTTTGCCGCACTGCAACTTGCGCTTGAGCTGGCCGCTGCCGACGGTAGTGACCCGGCCAGCCTGGCGGTATCGGGCCGTGGACCAAACTGCTTGAACGATCTAGCGGCGCAACCTGAGCCTTGGGCGCGCGCGGCGACCGATGCAGGACTGGTATCGGCGTGCGTTTTTGCGGTGTTCGGCGGCGGCGAGCCGGCCGGCGCTCTGGCTATTTTTTTCGACCGCGCGATCGCTTTAGATCAGCGGCTGTCGGCGTTGTTAGCGCAGTTGGCCATGCAACTAGGCCGGGCCGTCGATCGCCAGCAGGCCGATGAGGCGCTGCGGCTAAGCGAAGAGCGCTTTCGTTCGGCCTTTGACGAAGGGCCGATCGGCATCGGCATGGTCGATCTCGAAATGCGCTATTTGCGCGTCAACCAAGTGCTTTGCGCGATGCTCGGATTGCGCGGCGAAGAATTATTGGGGCACGAGTTTTTCGCGAACGTGCATCCCAGGGATCTCAATGAAATTCGCCGCCATGCCGAACGATTACTGCGTGGAGAGACAACAAATTATCGCCACGAAACCCGGCTGATCGGGAAAAACGGCGAAGTGCTTTGGTGTTTCATCACCGCCACTCTGATCGCGGTGCGCGGCTCCATGCCCAATTATGCTCTCTACTTGATCGAAAATATTACCGAGCGGAAACGCATCGAGGAAAAATTGCGCGAGAGTGAACGGCTTGTCGCGGTCGGCGCCACCGCGGCCATGTTTGCCCATGAAGTGGGGAATCCCCTCAACGGCATTTCCACCACCGTGCAGATGATCGAGCGCGATCTAGCGCGCATGCAAAACGGGGTTAAACCCTCGGTGTTCTCGGCCCTGGGCGATATCAAAAGCGAGATCACCCGTTTAGGCGCGCTACTCCATGAATTTCGCTATTTAGCACGGCCGCAGCGCTTAGAACAAAAACCGGTCCGCCTGGACAGTTTAATCGGCTCTGTGTTGATGCCGAATGCTTATAGCGAACGGGGTGTGGCGCTTGAAATCGATGTTCCCGACGATCTGCCGGCCATCAGCGGTGACGAAGAGCGGCTCAAGCAGGTGGTGGTGAATCTTGCCGACAATGCCGTCGACGCTATGCCCGAAGGCGGCACGCTGACGGTGCGCGCTTACCGCGACGGGAATGAACTTTGCCTGGAGCTCGCCGATACCGGCATTGGCATCCCGCCGGGCGTGAATATTTTTGAGCTATTCACCACGACCAAATCCCATGGCACCGGGCTCGGCCTCGCCGTGGTGCGCCAAATCGTATCTGCTCACGGTGGCCGGGTCGATTATCGCACCGTACCCGGAACCGGCACGAGCTTTACCGTTAGGTTGCCGCTCAGCAATTTTGAAATTGCAAATTAAATATTCAAACACAACATCGGATGGTCGTTAAAGAACGAGTTTATAAATTTATCCTTAAATTTGCTTTCCCAGCGACTCAACCGCCGCCTCCAAGCAGCCGCTCCAGACCAGGACAAAGTATTGCTTTGTCGACCTCTCACCGTAAAAACTATATCCCAAAAATTGTCCCGGTTCCGATACATCAGCGAAAAGCCTGATTGCAAGTCCGGGACAGCAGTTGCCAGTTCATTGCAGCTCGTGTGAGTTTCGCGCTCTTGTGTCGGGAAAAAGCCTCGTGACGCGGGCTCGAGACCAGCGTCGGCGCGATGAATTCGCTGGTCCGGGTTTTGCTGTTTCACCTGAGACATTTTCCTCGCACATAGGAGTGATCATGGTCATGGCCGATAAAAATACCTGGGGTATCGTCCTCGCGGCCGGCGAAGGCAATCGGGTTCGGGAGTTTTTCTCCGCGCTGTGCGGCGGGCGAGGTATCAAACAATTTTGCTCGGTTCTTGGCAAACGCTCTTTGCTACAAATGACCTTGGATCGTGTGCAGCAACTGATTCCACGCGAGCGCATTCTTATCATCGTCGACAAACGCCACCGGCCGGAAGCGGCCGCGCAGCTCGCCGGCTGGCCAGAAGAGAATATTATCTATCAGCCAGCTAATCGCGAGACCGCTCCCGGCATCCTGTTGCCCCTGGCCCATGTCAGCCATCGCTGCCCGGACGCGACCGTGGCAGTGTTTCCGTCAGACCAT
Source organism: uncultured delta proteobacterium (assembly GCA_963847445.1). Classification (GTDB taxonomy): domain Bacteria; phylum Desulfobacterota; class Binatia; order UBA9968; family UBA9968; genus DP-20. Next base: position 60,078 of record CAWJZV010000006.1, read on the forward strand.
TTCATCTCTAACGAGCGCGGCTTTATGTCCCATGTGGCGAAAGCCGTTGAGGAAACCAAAATGTTCCCGGCCAGCGCGGTTCTGTTGGGGATGACACCGGACCGGATCGAAGAGGGCTACGGCTGGATTAGCAGTCTGGAGGACGGCAAAGATAAATGCAGCCGCGCAGTGCGCGGATTTTGGGAAAAACCGTCCCTACCCCATGCTGAGAAATTGATGCAAGACGGCGCTCTATGGAACACTTTCGTGTTTGCCGCGCGCGCGGCAACGCTGTGGGAGATGACGCGTCAAACCGTCCCAGAGCTCTACGGAGCATTCACGGGCGTCCGGATCATGCTAGGGACAAACCATGCGGACAAATATATCGATCAAACCTATGAGCGCCTATGCGCGGTCAATTTCAGCTCGGCGATTCTCGCCCGGTGCGCGGCGCGCCTGCGAGTGCTCCCTGTGCCGGAGATCGGCTGGAGCGACTGGGGTAGCGCCGATAGAATCCTCGACTCAGTAATGCGCATGGGACGTGTCGGCGAACTTGCTGCGCGCCTGGAGAAACATAGTGTCGGCGACCCGTCGTTGGCAAATCTGCTTTCGCGTTTTCAAACGTATCGGAAGCAGGTAGCGTACGAAGCGCAGTTATAGAGCAGAGCTCCGCGCTCACGACAAGTGATGACTTCACATGGGTTAGAAAACCCATCCGCTAAAAACTGACGCGCCAACGGCGCGATTCAGCCGTTTGCGTGGAGGCGGGGCAGCACCCGTTAGATTGCTGCGGCAACCGTAAAATTTACTTTCTCAATGCCGCGATACGGTCTTCCGTGGCAGGATGGCTTGATAAAAACCCACCACCGCCGCCGCCGCGTTTTTCCTGGCTGAGAATCCATTGGAGAGTTCGTTCCATGGTTTGAGGAGGAAACCCGGCCCGGTCTAGCAGTTCCATGCCGTGGCGATCGGCGGCGAATTCTTCTTTACGGCTGTACCCCCGGGCAATCAGAGTACCGGCAATCGGTGTTACCGCACTGCTGCCGGGGATCAATTGCTCCAACAGAACTACACCAATATTCAATCCGGCGCCGAGCACCTGCGCCTTGGCCACGTGGCCGAGATCGTCATGGGCGATTTCATGGGCTAGCACGCCGCGCAATTGCTCGTCGCTAGCTTTCTGTAGTAATCCGGTCGTAACGTAAAATTCGCCGCCACCGGCATTGGCCGCATTGATGCTCGGATCGTCAATCAATCCGATGCGCACCTGGTTGGCCGATTTGCGCTTATCTGTCGCCTGTAGGAGCGGTATCATTGTGCGCTTCAGCCGTTCAGCCTGGCGGCTATCGAAGGGAACCGTGCGAACGCTAGACTGCGGCTGCGCCCCAGAGCCGGCGCCTCCCGAACTCGTGACCAGCTCGGCGCATCCGTTGCCGAGCAAGAGGGCCAGAGCTGTCCCCGCCGCTGTATTCATCATAAATTTCAGCTTCATTCGTGACTCTCAGGTCGCAGCAGCGCTTTGTTTCAATGCGACATTATTGCGCCCATCAAGATGACGCTCAGGCGGGATACCGATAGCGTTGCCCTACGCCGCGGTCCGGCTCCGGGCGTCAACGTTTAGGCGGTTGTAAGAATGTTTGCCTCTTTACTTTATTTTTTAATAGATGATCGACCCTTTTTCGATTTGCTCCTTGCGCTGTTCGTACTCGCGGCGCTCGATGCGGCCGGATCTCAGGTCATCGTCCAATTGATCCATCTGCCGTTTTGATTGAACTTCGTAACCGGCTCCGGTCCCCAGCACTCCTGCTGCCGCACCGCCCCAAAACGCGGGGCTGCACGCGCTAAATCCCAGTGTCGATGCAAGTAATCCCAGCATGGCAAACTGTTTCAATCTTTTCATAGTATCCCCCTGTTTATTTTTGCGCCGCCAATTGCGGCCTCATAAGAGCAAGGGGAGCAAAAGAAATGCCATCGTGCTGACAGAGAAATTAAAAAGACTCATCAATTGAACTCAAGTTTTGCTGCCGCACTGTCCTACAAACGAGAGCATTATATTAAAAACAATTGCGGGAGTGGGACGTTGTTAGACGGAATAATGGGTAGTGGTTCAGTTTCGAAATCATCTGTAGGGGCGACCCCCCTGTGGTCGCCCGTCCCAGAGGGCAGACACAGGGGTCTGCCCCTACATTGGGGATTGGTTGAAATCAAAGTGAACCACTACCGAATAATGGCGTGACTGGCGATAACTTGTTGGTCCGCAGTTTGCTGGACTCTTTCTTCATAACAATTACAAGGGGAATAAAATTATGCATGCTCAATCCTATCGCCCGAAAAAATTCAATATCGCTGGACTCAAGGGAATTTCCGATAAGACCGTTGAAATGCATCTGAAGCTCTACGACGGCTACGTGAAAAATACCAATCTCATAACTGAGCAATTGGCCGAAATGATGCGCCAGAAAAAAGCGGCAGCGACAAACCCTGCGTATGCCGAACTTAAGCGCCATCTCGGCTTCGAATATGGCGGCATGGTCCTGCATGAGTATTACTTCGGTATTCTTGCGTCCGACGGCGGCACGCCGACTGATAATTTTAAAAGCGCAGTCGAAGAGAGTTTCGGCAGCTTTGAGAACTGGAAGACGGATTTCGTCGGCGTCGGCAATATGCGCGGCGTTGGCTGGGCGATCCTTTACCAAGATCCGGTAACCGAGCAGCTTTCTAATCACTGGATCGAACTTCATCAGCAAGGTGTGCCCTCCGGCTTCAAACCGATTGTGGTCATGGATGTCTGGGAACATGCTTTCCTGCTCGACTACAAGCCCGCCGAGCGTGATAAATATATCGACGCGTTCTTTGCCAACGTCGATTGGCACAGGATCGACGACAATCTGACGAGCGCGGCCGCGACCCGCCCCGTGGGTTAAAATTACCCCGCGATGTAAAACCTGGCGGGTTATGTGCGCAGTAATTTACCGGGTTGGTGGCCGAGAATTACTGGTTAGGACAATCCCAATTCGTCGCCGTGAATCCGAAACAGCTGTCTCAATAACAATACACTGACTTAATACAAGTCCTGTTTATAGCACATTCAGCGAACCGGCTTGGCCAAATTGAAAGGTTGGCGTCGGCACACTGTTTGCACCAACTAAGACCATGGAATTCGTATGTCGACATTGTGATGAACTTTGCAACGACGAGGCTTACCGAGTAGTCAGCGTCGAAAACGACATAGTTTTGCTGAACATGATCGTCTGTCACCGATGTGCACAGGTGGCCCGCGGCTTAAATCTGCCAACGCTGAAAATCGACCTTCGTTCCCACCTAGTAACCTAACGCACGACAGATTTTAAACCGTCACGTAAAATAGTTTGCCTTTTCGCCGGACGGAGTTCATAAAGCCTGCCCGCGTAGTTTGTAATGTCGGGTAGCGCATCCCATTAGGATAAATCATTAAGGCCTATGATTAATGCAAGAGGTTAAGAATTCTTTTAATTTTGTCCCTGGTAAATTTGTAGATCCCAGTTCCTCCGATCGTTGCTCAAAATAATTTCTTGCGGGAGTCCTGCAAGAAGGGCCATGGCGAACCTGCTCGCGAAAGAGATACCGCAATATTCCACGCGATAGGTTTGCGGAATCTGGCACGTGCTTTGCCATTTCAATTCGACTAATGGATTGCGACCAGCATGGTCTATCGACTTCGTGGAATTGCGCGCAACGGCGATGGAAAGGTGTAAGCCTCGAGTAATCATGCGAGCGACAAGATCAACGTCGTGGGTCACTAGTTTAGCGAAAGCGCCATTAAGAATGGAGGTCGTCGCCATGTCAAGCCTGGTTTTCATTCTGGCCCAGGCAGTGGCGCCACTAGGCGGAACACAGGTTCACGGTGGCGAACCGGCGCCGGCGGCGACTCAAAAATATGTCGATGCTGAAACCGCGCAACGCCTTTATCGAATTATCAAGCCGCTGCTGGCCGCGATGGACCATTCGCTTAGGCCTCGACAGGTGAGCGTTGGCATCGTTGCCGATGACGCCATCAACGCCGCGAATGGCGGCGGCGGCAAGTTTCTCGTTACCACTGGTTTATTGGCGCGAGCCAATGACGAACAGTTGCGCGGCGTAATGGCGCACGAGATTGCCCACGAGGATCTTGGTCATGTCACCAAGCTGAAGACATCGGCAACCGGGACGAATATGGTCTTGCTCGAACAGTTGGCGACGGAAAGCAGCGCGTTAACGCTGATTAACGGACCGCTGACTACTTTGAGTTTCACCCGGTCCGAGGAGCTCGACGCCGATCGCCATAGTGTCGCGATTCTGGCGCGCGCGGGGCATCCGGGAGCCGTGATCATCGAGACACTGAGCTGGCTGGCAAAAAATTCGGCAAGAGCCGATGGGTTTGTTGCTACCCATTCGTATATTCGCGAACGCATCAAAGCCTTGAAGGCGATGCCGGGATAGAAAGCGCGATAAATATGATCCAAGGAGGAAAATACTATGCAATCTTTAACGGGCAAGTTGTTGGCAGTTTTTGGGCTGGTCACCCTATTAGCTTGCGCGGCCTGCGAAAATATCGCGCTTATCAAACGGCCCACGCCTCAACTCGATGGCGATGAGTTCGTCGGTGAGATAACCGGTGTCGACTCGCGCCTCAAGCAAATCCATTTGCGCCCCGCTACGGAGGTCTCGAGCGGCGCTTCGATTCAGACAGTTCGGTATGACGACAATACCCAAGTTCTTTATCGCGGCCGAGAATACTCGGTGAACTCACTTGAGGTGGGCGACGTTGTTGCGCTGCAGGTTTGGCACCGTGACCGAGAGCGCAGCGCCGATTTGATCCGAGTGCAGCAAAGCCGCCGTGACCGCGACCTGGTGCGAACCGGAAGCGAGATTCAAAGAATTGAAGGCACGGTGGAGCGGATCGATTCGCGCGATTTGTTTGAACTGCGGGAACGCTCGGGGGCAAAGGTCATGATCTCAGTACCGTCGAACGCGCGTCAATCGGTTGTCGATCAGGTCGAGCGCCTGCGCCGCGGCGATCACGTCTTAGGCGAGGGCCGGTATGTCAGCCGTGACCGCTTCGAGCTGGAGAGTTTGCTCTAGGCCATTCCGAGAAGAAAGTGGGCATGGGAACGGTTTAGGCTTGCTGAAGCGTTGATTTCTCATCACAGGCCGATTCCGAAAGTTGCATAAAATCTCGAACCTTCTAGGCAAGGAGAAAACATGGCCGATCTCACTGCTTGGTTTGTCGCTGTGCCGATATCTTTAGTCGCCTTGTTCTGGGTCTTTGGAGTCATCTAGTCACCGAGACTGAGAAGGAGTCCGCATTAATACTCACGATAAACGCGCAAAATATCGAGACGACAAACAACGAACTCATTGTAGTGCTGCGAAAATTCACCAGCGAGAGCGATAGCCGCCAGCGCGAGACGCAAATTCTACTAGCTTGCGCCCTCTCCGTGCTTTTTGGCAGCGAAAGCCTCTGTTCCCATCGCTGGCATTGAGAATCCCAGCTCGCAGGCGAATCGAAAGCGAGGGCGTAAAAAACCTGACGGCCAAAATTCATCTACTCATCGATGGCTAACTGTTTATTTCCAATCCCGTCTGCTGAGCGCTGCAAGGAAAATTCCTTCTTAGCGGAAGGATTCTTCTCGCCGTTTCTTCTGCTCTCGATCCTCAACGGAGTGTTCTTCTTAAGTTACGCAGTTTTTCGTGCACGTCACCACTGGCATCCCGATTGCGAATGAAACGATGTAGCTCAGTAATAAGGAGGTTTCAGATATGAAGACATTTTTAGTTTTGTTGTTGACGGCGGTGGTGACCCAATCGGGTTGCGCTTTTCTTGGCGGCGCTGCTACTGGCGTGCTCGCGACCGGCGCGGGATACGAGATCCAGGCGAAGCGGCAAATGGACAAACTAGACGAGGATCTTAGGAATGAAAGAATTTCGCGGCGCGAGTATGAACAGCGCAAGCAGCAGATCGAGAGCGGTTCGATCATTTACTAGAATACAAACCAGCGAGCGGTGGATGAAATGGTAAGCGATAAAAAAGAAAGGGTGAACCTATGTTGAGCTATGCGCTGGCATTTTTAATCATCGGCCTAATCGCCGGGCTTGTCGGTCTGGCGGGAGTGGCCGCCGTGGCGACACATGTCGGCTGGGTCCTGTTTCTCGTCGGTCTCGTCCTGCTGATCGTACATGCGGCTGTTCGTGGCCGTGTGCCGCCAGCCACATAGGCGTGCGAAAGCCCTCCGTGGAGCGGAAACAAAGCTGCGTGTTTACCGCCCCATGGCGGGTATTCTGCCATTATCCCTGCGCTCCTGCTGCTCTGAGTTTTTGGCAGTTCCCATAGCGCTTGCTGAAAAACTTGCTCATCCGCTTTAAGCAGTTTAGAAGCTCAGCGGTGAGCACAATGATGCGCCGGCTAACCGCGATCACGGCGGGCGGCGAGTAGCACGGCGAGGCCTAAATAAACCATGTCTTCCCCTGCTAATTATCGTGGTTAATCACTGACAAAGGCTGTGTTGTCTTCGGAGTGCTCTGCCATTTTATCCCATTCCATAATCGATGCTTGAGTTCGAGCGCTGTATCTTCGCCTATCATTTTTGGGTTCGGCGTTCCTCGCGGTTTGCCAGCTATAAAAAGCAATTTGAGTTCCCTTACACCGATAGTAGAGTTATTCTTTCCGGCCGTTACCCTGAGTAGGGCCTAAGTAAGGCAACTAACCAAGATTGGGACAACGCGATGACTAGCACGTCTTTAAAATGGGAACGGCTAAAATGCGTCTCCCTTTGAGGCATTTCGACAACGACCAAACTCTTTAGCGAGGCAAGCTTCCGATAAGGTTGGTTATGGAGCGAGCTCCGACAGCGGAAATCCTACTAAGAAGAGAATTCCCGACAGTTTCTAGAGACGAGTCGCACGCTAGTTAGACGATAAAATTGCGCAAGTGTCTTTTACAAATGAGAATTTCACATGGTGGTGGGATGGCATAGCGGTTGCTCTATTGGTTGCTTAAATGCGCATCGAGCTCGACGAGCAATGGAGCGCAACGAACAGGAGGCGATTAAGATGACTATAAAACTATCCAAGAAGGCGACGCTAGGAGACTTGATTGCGGCCGTGACCGATGAAGTATCGCGGCTAACCCGAGGGTCGGCCAATACGAATATTCTGGTCTCGTATATTGTCAGAGATGTCTTAGCCAAGCGAAGAGCGAGGCCGGAGAGTCGGGGAGTCCTAAAAGTCGCGTAGTACCATGGATTAACACTCTTGGGGTTTAATAATGACACAAAGAAGGGGAAGACAATGCTGAACAACGAAAAAGGCGCAATTGGCTGGATTCTTTTATGGGCGCTCGGTATTCCGATCCCGCTCTTGTTATTGTTCTTCATGGTTCGCGGCTGCACATGATCCAGAACGGCCAAGTGGCGAAGGTAGCTGTAGAAAACGTGGCAGAGCCTGAGCCGCAGCGGTCGTGGAAGTTCTGATTACTGTCCCGGCAACCCGCGCGTGTGGAGATTTAAGCCATGCAAATGTACGTCGCACTGCAGCCGTTAGTGGCGCTCATCGCGGGAATATTGATTCTGTTGATTCCGAGGTTGTTGAATTACATTGTCGCCATTTATCTGATCGTGATCGGCATTTTGGGACTGGCGCGAATGTAGTATTTAACCGCTCGAACGCGGCGGCATCCCAGAAGGTTAGAAAAGCGAAAGCACATTTCGCGGAAAGGAGGACATGTCGATGTTAAATTGGGCTGTAACTTTTCTTGTGATCGCGCTCATCGCCGGTCTATTGGGCCTTAGCGGTGTGGCCGGCGCGGCGACTCAGATCGCATGGATCCTGTTTGTGGTGTTCTTGATCCTATTTCTCGTGGGCTTGGTCATGAACCGAAGACCGCCTGCTTAGCGGTGGGCATGACTTCGCGCCAAAATCCTCGTCATCACAGCCTGCACCAGGGTCCCGGTTTCCTCGCCGTTGGGCGATGAGATCGGGACCTCCCTCCTTAGATGCTGAACCAAAGCAATTGCGGCGGGATCTAGAAAATGCGCACCGACAAATGTCGAGGGTAAGGAAATCACAAGCCATCCAAAAGCGCACGACAAGGAACGGAATGTCTTGATCTGGAGCTGTGAATCATAACGTCATTTGCACCGGATGTATTCGTGGTTCTTCGGATGAAAATGTCCGACACTGTTGGTTTCTTGTGTAAGGAATAACCCTGCTACAGACGACCCTGCGACGAAATATAAAATCTATAACTCACTGAAAAGCGACCGTTAGACAAGGGCGAAATAGTTGGCATCGTATGTGCGTTAACTCGTCTATAGGAAGTTGCACGCGCGATCGCCGCATCGACGATCTCGAGAAATATATTGCGGTAGGTCTTCGTGATTAACATTAACGCAAGTCAGAGGAACTCAGACCATGCTACGAAAAATGAAAGATCTGAAGGGTTCAGCAATCGGCGCTAAGGACGGTGATATCGGTGAAGCAAACGACTTCATTTTCGACGACAAGAACTGGACGGTTCGCTACTTAGTGGCGGATACCGATCGCTGGCTGCCTGGACGCAAAGTCTTGATCTCACCCATCGTGATTGATCGAGCCGATTGGAATGACAAAAGGCTTCCGGTTCTGCTCACCCAAGAGCAAGTAAAGAACAGTCCCGACATCAGTATGGACGAAACCTTATCTGCGCAAGATGAAGTTAAATACTACGACTATTACGATTGGCCGTACTATTGGACGGGCGGAGAAATTTGGGGTCCTGTGACGTTGCCGCAAGATCTTATTGCGGCAGGAATCGATAGAAAGATCGTGCTGACTGAAGAAATCAACCGTTCTCATTTGCGCAGCATGAAAGATGTGACCGGATATTCGATTCAGGCCACCGACGGAGAAATCGGTCATGTCGATGATTTCGTACTTGACGATGACAGCTGGACCATACGTTACATAATCGCCGACACACGCAATTGGTTGCCCGGTAAAAAAGTGCTTATTTCGCCGCAGTGGATAGCGCAGGTCGATTGGAAGAATTCCAACCTGTACGTCAATTTGTCGCGGCATGCGATCAAGAGTGGTCCCGAGTATAACCCGGAACGGCTAAATCGCTCTTACGAGACGGAACTCTACGGGCATTACGGCCAACCCAATTATTGGTGGTGTTGAGAGGAATTCGGGGAAATATTGTTTCTAAAAAAGGAGGATTTATAGAAAAGATCAATTAAAAGGGAGCTGGCTAAAGTCCAGCAAGTCGATGAAATAAGAAAATCAAAATTAAATGAGAAAGCAGAAGGAGAAATGTATGCGGAATAAAATTATGACGTCATGTTTGGTCGGGGTCGGAATGCTGGCTGTGACGGCTAGTGGCTATGGGCAAAATATGCCCGCGAATCCGTCCAAGCCGGAATCGGGCGCGGAAAGCAAGGCCAGTGAAAAGCGAGCCATGGGTGAAGTGACTTCTGTTGACGCCAAAACCGGCAAGCTAGCGGTCAAGACCGCCGAGCAGGACCTCAGCCTCAACGTTACGGCGAGTGCGACCAAAAAGTCTCTTGAGTCGATCAAGGTCGGAGATAAGGTAAGCGTGTCCTATCGAGATCAGGGCGGAATGTTGGTGGCCAGCTCTGTAAATAAATCCGCAGGGATGGAAGGCGCCGGCTCTTCTGGCAAAACCAAATAGGCGATTGGAGAGCACTTAATTATAGTGGTGTCCTCGTTGGGGGGCGGGGCAATCCGCCGCCTCCCCGTGACACCACTCGACAGAAGGAGTTGGAGGATGGACCAATTCAAAAAGAGCCGACGAGAGTACAAGGAAAGCATGAAGAGTCAGTCGGGTCGGTTCTCTGTCAACGATCTCGTGGAAGCCGAGGCCGATTATGACAAATTCCTAGAGTATATGCACAAACGCTGCGTCGACCAGAAAGAAGAAGTAGAGCGCTGGGCGGAGGATTGGTGTGAACGGGGAGGCTGGCGGAACAATCGCTCGGCTCACCGAGATTAGAAATGTAATCTTCGATTGGATTCGAGTAGAGCCTGGCGTACGGTCCGTCATTTTTGCCTGCGAACATCGGCGGCAGAAGCATCGAACCAAAACTGAGTAAGTGGGTGGGGGTGATCGGTTCAGTTCTTTTGCGATGGCATACCATCAGTGTCGTGCGCAAAACAATTCGCCACCGTGGCAGGCACTATCTCAACCTCGTCCGGAAATACGTAAGCACAAATACCACTTCCCCAACGTACCTGGAGAAGATGACGACCGAGGTTGTCGATCTCCGAAATTATCGTTCCCACCGTGGCGGGCCGGACATTTCCTGCATGGGTACGAATTTCCCTTCTTGCTCGACAACGCACTACCGGCGCATTCGCTACTCTGTTCAAACTTTCGTTCTCAAGTAATGGCTTCATAATTTCTCCTTTGTCTCTAACCTTGGATGAAATCTCTTACGAAATCTGAAACCGCGTATCATTGATTCCAACCTCGCGCCGGCTTCGACGTCGCGACGGAGCACTGCTCTCAACTGGGCGACTTTAACCGGCCTCACGGCGCCATGAACAAGCGCAAAGTTTTGTGTTTAGACAATCCATGAAACCCCATTAACGCAAGGCGCGTGCCAGACGCGATGAGCGTAGTATCGAGCGAAATTTGTTTTAGCCCTCCGTAGAAGTAAATACGGGAGGAAGATCAATTCGTTGATCGTTACTGTTGCACTCGTCTGACTGGTCTGGTGAAGTTTGTAATCGATGAAGCACGAGCGCAGGGACCATGGCAGCAAACGATTAATCGCAATGAAATGAATCGTCGATTAATGTCCTTCTCGGGAATGATTGAAATCCCGCACCTCAGCCGAAGAGAATTTACGTCATGCCGGCGCAGGCCGGCATCCAGGCCCATCGTCCACATAAGGATACCGTGATGCAACTATTTGGACGCTACCCGTCACCTGGATTCTCTGCCTGCTAATTGCGGGAAAGCCGGCAAGAAAAAAGTCGTCATGGAGTCGAGCGTAGCTTATTCGACTTCCGAAAATAAATCGTTTGGCGGAACTTTAAACATGATTAATCAGGTTAAATCCCCTTTAAATAGGGAAACTCCTATCAACCTACTCCGCTATTACGTTCCGCCGGTGAATAAATGCTATTAAATTCAATAACCTAAAAAAACATTCGCGTTGGAACGTTTTCTGCTAGTGTAATATTAATCAGGACATACCGTTAGAAATCTGGGAAGAGGAGGCAATCTGCGCTTCGATGACTCCGTTATGGATACCCGTTGGACATTAAGCACGGGAAAATCGATGGTCAAATCGGTATTGGTTGTCGACGATGAGCAAAACTTCGTGAATCTTTTGGATTGGTTTCTGTCCAAGAGGGGCTATGAGGTTCGGACGGCCCTGAACGGTGACGAGGCTTTGAAACTCGTCGAAAAAACCTCTCCCGACTTGGCGCTGCTAGATATCAGAATGGGTCCGGTGAGTGGACTCTCGCTCCTGGATGAAATGAAGCAGCGCTGGCCGGATATTACCGTGATCATGATGACCGCCTACCCAACCAGTGATTCCCGCAGCCAAGCATTTGGCAAAGGCGCCGTCGCTTATTTTACCAAACCCATGGATCTCGAGGAGCTGCTGAAGACTATTCATGGACTCTCAAATTCCTCCGAGTGAGCGCGGGATGAAATCGATAGATTCTGACAATTCAACCTGAAAGTTCGGTTGGCGCAATAGAAAGCAGGTGACAATATGTTGGTATTACTCGTGGCAGTTATTTCCGGTATCGCAATCGCTTACTTTGGAATGCAAAATGTTGACCCCGTGACGATCAGACTCAATGAATACGTCTGGAACGATGTCCCCTTGTATCTGGTCATCGTGGGCTCGTTGTTGGTCGGACTCGTCATGGCAGGGATTCTGTATTTTGCCAAGTCGATTTCCTCAAGAGTGACCATCTACGGAAAAGATCGCGCGATGAAAAAAGCCAAACATACGGTAACCGAGCTGGAACAACGGATCCGCGAACTCGAAGCGGAAAAGGCACGACTCGAAACCACAGTTTCTTCCCCGGTTGTTAATCCGCACCACACTGACGTAGCGCAAACCGACCTCCACCACGACCGCCTCTTTGCCGAGATTAAGAGAGGCCGTGGAGTAATAAAGTAGTGTAGGGGTTGTCTATTATTCGAATGTCGGATTGCACTGACTGCCGGAGTAGTCTGCACCCGGGATGGCGCGCTCAGCCGGAAAAGCATAGAAATCCGAAAATGATTTTGTAGGTAAATTGCCTTCAAAGAAGGGAAATTCCTATACGTCGGAGGCTTGAGCCGATCAACGTCAAACTAAAAACTTTAAACAATCCACCACATCCCAACCAAGCAGTAATGGAATGATTTCTGCTTGTTTTTCTTCCGACCGTACGCTTCACTGTGTGAAGCCTGTGAAATTCTTTGTCGAAATGGAGGGCTAAGCTCTGCTACCGAGGCTCGCTCTAATCGCCAGGTCGATAAGGCGACCGGCAGAAGTGTCTGAAAGCCGGCGCAGTCGATTATATCGCCCAACCGGTTAACAGCGATGAGTTGATCGGAATGCTGGCCATCAGGTTAATTTGCAAGCAACGCATGCGACGGGGAGGTCGTTATGACCCATTCCACGGCGAACATTCTCGTCGTTGACGACGACGAAAAGAGTTTGCTCGCTATGGAGGCCATACTCGCCGGGCCGGGGCGCAACATCGTAACGGCGCGCTCGGGCGCCGACGCGCTATGCGAACTTATGCGCCGGGAATTTGCCGTGATGTTGCTCGACGTGCGCATGCCGGAGATGGACGGATTTGAGACGGCGGCACTGATACGGCAACGCGAGCGACTGCGCCATTTGCCGATCATTTTTCTCTCCGCGGTGGATACCTTGGATGCGGATGTGTACCGAGGAGTGGCCAGCGGCGCGGTTGATTACCTTTTCAAGCCGGTCGTTCCGCAAGTCTTGAAAGCCAAGGTCGCCGTGTTCGTCGACCTATTCCGTATGCATGAGCAGATACAAGCAGCAAGCGCTCGAGCAAAGTGAGGCGCGGTTTCAGCTTGCCGTCGAGGCTTCTCCAAACGCGATGATCATGATTGCAACGGATGGGCAGATAGTCTTGGCTAATGCCCAGGCCGAGCAACTTTTCGGGTACACGCGAGAGGAGATGTTCCGCCAATCGATTGACTCACTCGTGCCGGAGCGTTTTCGGGAAAAACATGCCGGCCTCCGGGCCGGTTTTTTTTCCTATCCCAAGTCACGCCCTATGGGAGCGGGCATCGATCTCTTTGGCATGCGCAAGGACGGATCGGAAGTCTCTGTCGAGATCGGCCTCAACCCGATCCAAATCAATGACGTAACTTTCGTCCTGGTGTCGATTATCGATATCACTAATCGCAAACGGACGGAGCAGGCCCTGCGGGAAAGCGAGCAAAAGCTCCGCAAACAGGCCGACGAACTGGAGCAGCAACTCATCGCCTCGGGCCGTCTGGTTTCCGTCGGCGAGCTATCGGCCTCCATGGCCCATGAGTTCAATAACCCCCTGGGGATTGTCCTTGGATTTACTCAAGGACTGTTAGCCGAGATGGACCCCGCCGACCCGAACTATCGCCCCCTACAGATCATCTCTGAAGAAACCAAACGCTGTGAAAAAATGGTCCGCGATCTTTTGGAATTTGGCCGGCCCAAAAGCACGGATTTCATATCGACCGACGTCGAGCAGGTCATTGCCAAGACGTTGGAGATGATCTCGCTCCGGCTCTACAATCAAAACATCGAAGCGATCAAGGAAATAGCGCCAGACCTGAGCCGAATCGATGCCGACCCGCAGCAGTTGCAGCAGGTGCTGGTGAATTTGTCTTTGAATGCCGTGGATGCCATGCCAGCAGGTGGAAAGTTAACCCTGAGCGCAAAGCAAAATTCGTCCGGTCAGATGACCATCGCGGTGGCGGATACCGGATTTGGCATTGACGCGGTCACGCTGGCCAAGATCTTTCAGCCGTTTTTTACCGCTAAGAAGTGGCGTGGCATGGGTTTGGGGCTGCCGATATGTGCGAGGATCATAAAATCTCACGGCTGGGCGAATTGACGTGGAGAGCCAACCTGGACAGGGCACAACCTTCACCATTCACCTGCCATTAAAGCAGCCTTGAGATCGGTTGATTGACGCGATAGTAAAATCGCCAGAGGCTTGTTATGCCCATGGGAAAAATTCTGGTTGTCGACGACGATCGCAATCTCCTCGAATTGGTCCGGACCAGGCTCGAGGCGGCCAAGTACGATGTCGTAACAGCCGTTACAGGCGACGAGGCAAAAAAAGCACTAAATGGTGATAGCATTGATCTCTCTATTGTTGATTTGAAGCTTGCTGACCAAGACGGCATGTCATTGATGGGGGAATTGCATGCAATAAACCCCGCGCTGCCGGTTATTATTCTCACTGGCTATGGAAGTATCGAAAGCGCCGTAGAGGCCATCAAGGGGGGCGCCTACGGATATCTCACCAAGCCCATCGATCCGCGGGAGCTGCAATTACAAATTGCCCGAGCGCTGGAAAATCGCCGGCTCGCCTCTGAGAATGTGCGGCTCAAGGAGCTGCTCAAGGAAAAATTTGATTTTCCCAATATTGTCGCCAAGAGCGACAAAATGCAGAAGGTGCTGTTGGGGGTTTCGCGAATCGCACAGACCGAGTCCACTGTTTATATTCACGGGGAAAGCGGCACCGGCAAGGAGGTGATCGCCAAGGCGATTCATCTTGCCAGCGAAAGGAAAAATAAGCCCTTCGTGGCGATCAATTGCGCCGCCGTCCCTGAAGCATTGCTGGAAAGCGAGCTGTTCGGTCACGAAAAGGGATCGTTCACCGGCGCGGTGCGAAGCACAAAGGGATTTTTTGCGCAGGCTCATGAAGGCACTATTTTATTAGATGAAATTGGCGATATGCCGCTGTCGATTCAGCCTAAACTATTGCGCGCGTTGGAGGAGCGGCAATTTTATCCCATTGGAGGCGAAAAGCCGATTCATGTGGATGTCAGAGTTATTGTCGCCACGAAAAAGGATCTTGCAGAAGAAGTAAAAAGGGGACTTTTTCGCGAGGATCTCTTCTACCGGATTCACGTCATTCCGGTTCGTCTTCCGCCTCTGCGGGAACGGAAAGAAGACATCCCACACCTGGTAAGCCATCTGCTGCAGAAAATCGCGCGGCAATTAAAAAAGGAGGTAAAAGGTCTCACGCCTCAAGCTATGAAGAAGCTTATGCTGCATGACTGGCCGGGCAATGTTCGCGAGCTCGAAAACGCGTTAGAGTACGCCGTCACAATGGCTGAGGGTGAGGTTGTCACGGAAGAGCTCTTATTCGAAACGAGAGCCCCGACGGCTGTCCGTTCCCAGGAGTCGGCTCGCCGCGGTGACTTGCTAGCGGCCGAGGGCCCGCTCAACTCTCTCAAACAAGCGCGGGCGGAATTTGAGAAGGCATACCTTATTCGCCTGCTAGAACACTGCAGCGGCAGTGCCGCTAAAGCAGCGGAGATTGCCGGGAAATACCGGGCGGATTTCTATGATCTACTGAAGAAACACGGCATCAATCTCCAAGAGTTCAAAAAGGCGGACTAGATTCCAGCTGGTTCTTGCTCTGCTCGGAATTCCCGAAGAGGCGAAATTAGGCGTAACGACGCGGAGCTATGGGTTGTCGTCTTCCTGTGTTAATGCAACAAGTTCGCTGCAACTTCAAGCCATTGTGAAACAGCGCCTGACTTGATTACGAATCAGTTGCTATACCAACTGCGCTAGGGTGGCTACGTGGGCTTAATGAAGTGAACTATTCCTGCGATGACGAAGGAACCGATGAAAGCCGCCATCAAGTCGATAAAAATGCGCAGCCCCTGCAGGCTGTCGAGATATTCGCTAAGTTGGTAATAGTTAATCACGAAGTGACCGAGGAAAAAACCAATCAAGCCGATTATTGTGAACCCGATAACTCCCGGGCGGCGCTCTGCCGCCACCAGGCGCGTCGCCAGAAACCCGGCGATGAACGCTATCACCAAACTCCCGGCCAAGTTTGTTCTTACATAGGCGATGACTTGTTGAAGGGTTTCTGGCACGGGTTTACCTCGTCAGCAGTGCTAACAGCCGTTTCGCCGCCTGGCTAGGCTCATCGGCGCTCATGATTGCCGAAATCAGGGCCACACCGCGGCTGCCCGCTCTTTGGGTTTCCAGCAAATTTTCCAGCTTGATTCCTCCTATAGCATAAACCGCTAGGGAAATCTTTGCGACAATTTTTCGCAGCGCGTTGAGCCCTTGTGGAGCACCGTAATCGGCTTTGGACGGTGTGAAATAAACTGGCCCGAACACGATGAAATCGGCGCCTTCCCGTTCTGCTTTGCATGCGCCTTCAAGGGAGTGCGTAGAAACACCGATGATTCGTTGCGCGCCTAAGAGCGCGCGGGCGAATGGCACCGGCATGGAAGTTTCGCCAAGGTGGACCCCGGCAGCGTCGACGGCCAGCGCGACATCGACGCGGTCATTGATGAATAATTGGGCTTGATAGCGGTGACAGAGTTGGGAAACCCGCTCCGCGAGGCCATGCAGCTCCTTGCCGCTCAGATCCTTTTCGCGTAGTTGGACCGCTCTGACGCCGCCGTCCAAGGCGCGCTCCAGCACCCAGAGGAGATCACGCCCGTGGGTAAGCTTGCGGTCGGTAACGAGGTACAGATCGAAATTTGGCTGAGGCACTGGCGGTCAGCTAATTGAGCATGCCATCCAGCGGGCTCGATGCTGTGGCGTAGAGTTTTCTCGGGATACGGCCGGCGAGATAGGCTTTGCGGCCGGCTTCAACGCCCTGGCGCATCGCTTCGGCCATCAAGATTGGATCTTTGGCGCTGGCGATGGCGGTGTTCATTAAAACTCCGGCGCAGCCCATTTCCATGGCCACTGCCGCATCCGAGGCCGTGCCCACGCCGGCGTCGACGATCACCGGTACTTTGGCGTGCTCCAAAATGATTCTGATGTTGTATGGATTCCTAATGCCAAGTCCGGAACCGATCGGCGCGGCCAGCGGCATCACCGCGGCGCAGCCCATGTCTTCGAGTTTTTGTGCCGTGATCGGATCGTCGGTAATGTAGGGCAGGACGATGAAGCCTTCTTTGACTAGTATCTTGGCGGCATCGAGGGTCGCGGGCACGTCGGGGAAAAGCGTTCTGTCGTCGCCGATCACTTCGAGTTTGACGAGTTTTCCGACGCCCGCTTCGCGGGCGAGCCGGCAGGTGCGCACGGCGTCATCGGCGTTATAGCAGCCGGCGGTGTTGGGTAAGTATCGTGTATTGCTTGGGGTCGAGATAGTCGAGAAGATTTTCTTTGTTGGGATCCGTAATATTGACGCGGCGCACGGCCACGGTGACGATTTCGGCGCCGGAGACTTCGATGGCTTTTTTCGTTTCGGCGAAGTCTTTGTATTTTCCGGTGCCGACGATGAGCCGTGAACGGAACTTGGTGCCGGCTAATTCAAAAAAGTCTTCCATGGTCATCCTCCGCCCACGAAGTGAACGATTTCTAATGTGTCGCTATCATTGATCAATGTCGCGTTATAGCTATCGCGCGGGACGATCTCCCGGTTGCGCTCGACGACCACGCGGCCCGGCCGAATTTGTAGCGATGCCAACAGCGCGGTCAGGGTCAGGCCGTTGTCAATTTCCCGCTCTTCGCCGTTTATTTTAACTTTCATCACAATAAAAAAACCGCATTCGCACAGACCACCCGATTGTGGTCAGGGAATACGGTTTCAAGTGGGTTGCGCCGAATCGACTTCGACGCGACTTTGACTTTCACGCTTCCCTACGCCGGTGCGACCCGGATCAGGTTCAAAGGGTTACCTGTTTTTCAGGCTCTCAGTCTGACTCGGGCAGACACCCCTAGCTACGACAGCACCCTTAACAAAGCACCAGCTCCAAGTCAAATTCGCGCCGCCGAACGCTTGATTCTGGAACTGTTGATGGAACGGAGACTTCAACTGTCGAACGGTGGCGGGATAATTTTATCCGGCCACTGCTAATCGGAGTTGTTCCGTGGCGTGTCAGCGTATTACGGCGCGACGATGTCGACGTGTAAACTGCCGATGCCTTCGATTTCGCCTTCGACCTTGTCGCCGGGATTTAGAAACACCGGCGGCACGCGGGCGAAGCCGACGCCCGACGGGGTGCCGGTGCTGATGATGTCGCCCGGTTCTAGGGTCATACCGCCGGAGAGCGATTCGATGATCGTCGGGATGTCGAAGATCATGTCGCGGGTATTACCATCCTGCATGACTTGGCCGTTGACTCGGCAGACGAGCCGCACTTGTTGCGGATCGGGCATGGCGCTCTTGTGGACGATCCAAGGTCCAAGCGGGCATAGGGTATCGAGGGCTTTGCCTTTGAACCATTGGCCGTGGATTCTCTGCAGCTCACGGGCGGTCATGTCGAGACAGATGGTGTAGCCGAACACGTAGTCGTAGGCCTTTGCTTTGGGAATATCGCGGCCTTTTTTGCCAATGACCAGAGCCAATTCGACTTCCCAATCGAGCTTGTCGGTAACTTTATGTTTGATGACTTTACCATACTGGCCGATGACGGAGGTGGCCGGCTTGGTGAAAAACACCGGGTAGTCAGGATACTTGATATCCAGTTGGCGCGCCCGGGCGCCTTCGTCGACATGCTCGCGGTAGTTGATGCCGAGCATGACACAATTCTTTCTTGGCGTCGGGATCGGCGAGATGATCTTGGCCTGGGTTGGTTTTACCAAGGCGCCGGCGGCGGCGAGTTTTTTTTGCTCGTCGGGATTCTTTCCCGCCACATACTTTCCCGCGTTGCGCGCTACCTGCATCGCTTTGCCGCCGGCTTCGATGAACGCTTGCATGCTCGCCAAGAACGGCGCGTTGCCGCCTTTGAGATAGCGCCGATTGACTTCGGCTAAATCGATAATCTGATCCTGCGGCCCCATCAGGCCGACACGTTGCTGGTTCTTGCGCGTGAAAGTGACTAGTCGCATGGCTCCTCCAGAAAAAAATTGATCTAACTAAATGCCGATTCGCAATAGTTTACAAGCGTTGGTGCTGGCGATCCGCTCCAGGCTGGCGCGGTCAATACGCGCCGCGCCCAGTGAGGCCACCGGTTCGGGATCGCCCATGTCATAGGGATAGTCGCTGCCCAACACCACATGATCGGCGCCGAAGTTGGCGACCAAATATTCCAGCGCCATGGTGCTATGGGTGATGGTGTCGAAGTTGAGCAGCTTGAGATATTCTCCCGGCGGCTTGGAAATTTTCGCCGTCGCCGAGTCTTGAATCCGATAGCCGCGGTCCAGTCGGCCCCAGGTATAAGGTAAGAAGCCGCCGGCGTGGGCGAGCAAGAGTTTTAGTCGCGGATAACGTTCGAGCACGCCGCTGAAAATCAGTTTGGCGATCGCCAGGGAGGTGTCGGTCGGATTGCCGATCAGGTTAGCGAGATTGAACTCCTTCATGCGATCGGCGCCGACCACCTGATTAGGGTGGACGAAGATCAGCGCGTCCAAGGCTTGGGCCGCTTCCCAAAAAGGATTGAACGCCGGATCGTCGAAGTAACGGCCATTGATGTTCGATGCGATCTCGACGCCGCGCAGTCCCAGTTTCGCGATCGCTCGTTCCAGTTCTCCCACGGCTTTGGCGCTGTCTTGCATTGGCACGGACCCGAGGGCTACCAGGCGCTTAGGATGTTTAGCGACCGCTTCGGCCATGCGATCGTTGAGCCACTGGGCGTATGCCAACGATTCTTCAGCGGCCATCCAGTAAAAAAAATAGCTACTCGCCGGCGACAGCGCCTGCATGTCGACGCCCTGGCTGTCCATGATCGACAGCCGCAGGTCGAGGTCGGAGAATTCGGCTTTGGGTTGGGTCAAATAGGGCTTGCCGTCACGGCTAACGATCTCGCGGCCGCGCTCGTTTAAGCCGAGCTTCATGCCGTGGCGTTTGCCGATCTCGCTGGCGACTTTCAGGCTGTGCGGCGGGAACAAAGTGGGCGTGAACGTCGATATTCATTGGTTGCGGAGTGGTAGAACTCTCCGGACAGCTACCGGAGGGTCGGCTGATTGTCAAGTTTATAATGCGATCGCGGCGCACAATCGGTACATGGGCTCGGCTTTATGGCGTGAAATCATTGCCTGTGGAAATCGCCGGTGATAGCTTTCCCCCATGGCCAGTAGGCGCAGACGAGAAAACCAAGTAACCATGCGTGAGGGCGACCGCATCCTTATCAACAAGGGCATCGCAAAAAAAGTCATGATCATTGCACGCACCGAGATTCCCCACTCGATGGAACGTATTTTCGTCACCAAATCGGGTGGCAAGTACACGATCGGCTTGAAAGTCTGGCGCTCGGATTACGCCTGGAGTGAGAAAAACCAGATGTGGGTGCCCAAGCATTAAACGCGGCGATCGCAACTTTCATCTACTGGCGGGATTTCCCAATTGGCCGCGGCTCAATAACATTCGATTCACCACTTACCCGCCATGAAACGCGATTTACCTACTGTCATTTCCGAACTTAAGAGCGCCAAAGGACCGCGGCTGTTGCTGCTTTTTGGCGACGATCTGCAAGTGCAAGAAACTTGCAAGCAGGTGGTCGATACTTTGGTGCCGGAAGATCAAAGAGGTTTTAACTTCGAACGCTTCGATGGCCGGACGGTGAGCTGGGATCAAGTGGAGGGCTCGCTGATGACGCCGCCATTTTTTCCCGGCAAGAAAGTCTTGTGGGTGGAAAATGCGCCGTACTTCTTCTCGCGTGGGCAAAAAGGCGAGATGGGCGAAAAGATCCTCGATCTCTGGCGCGAGGGGCGGCGTGACGACGCCGCCAAATTGCTGGCGGATCTTTTAATTGTCGAAGGCTGGACTCAGGAGCGCTGGGAGCGGCTTGACGTAGCGGCGTCAAGTGAGCTCGTAGGGCTCCTCGATGCCGACGGCAGTGCGGCACTGGAGGACGCCGGCGCGCTGCTGGCTTATGTCAAGAGCCGCGACCTTGATCTGAGCAAACGCAAAGGCGCCGACAGCCATCGCTTGGGCGAGTTTTTGGATGGCAAGTTGCCGGAATGGGCATTTTTGCTGCTCTCCGCGGTACAAGTCGACCGGCGGACAAAACTATTCAAACGTTTCGAAGAATTGGGCGTGGCATTGTTTCTCGGCTTGGAACGTGATCGTTACGGCAAAGTCGATCGCGACAGTCTGCTCAACTTCATCTCCCAACGGCTACGCCAGGCGGGCAAGAATATCGAGCCCCAGGCTCGCGACATGATCGTCGCCCGCGCCGGCGACGATCTCCGAACTTTGCAACAGGAGCTCGACAAGCTGCTACTTTATGCCGCCGAGCGGCCGGCAATTCAGCCTCAGGATGTTGAGGCGGTGGTTGCCGACCATGGCGAAGGCTGGATTTTCGATCTCACCCGCGCTATCGGTGACCGCGATGCCTTGGGCGCGCTCGGGCAACTGTCCCGGCTGATGGGCCAGGGCGAGCATCCGTTAAAAATATTGGGCACCATCGCCGGCGAAGTGCGCCGTCTGCTCGCTGCCCGGCAGCTTTTGGACGGCGACCTGCGGCCACATTGGAAACGCGGCATCAGCTACCAGCAATTTCAGCAGATCGCCGCCAAGCAGGGAACCGCGGTGCTGACGCGCAGTCCCTACGCCGACTATATGTGCTTTCAACGGGCCGAACGGTTCGCCATGGCGGAACTCGTCCTCCATATGGAATCCTTGTTCGACGCCGACCTGCGGCTCAAGTCGAGCGGCGGCCAACCGCGGTTGGTGATGGAAAAGCTGATTCTCGGCATGTGTCTGACCGCCCGCCGCAATCAACCGCAAAGCGTCGTTCCAGCAAGGTAACTATGCTTCGCCTACTTGCCGCGCAGCTGCTTTGGCTCACCCTTGTTCCCTCAGCCTGCGTGGCTGAAATGGTCGTGCAGGCTTGTTTCAGCCCCCAGGGCAAATGCTCGACGCATATCCTGCGCGAGATCGACCAGGCAAAAAAAGAGTTGCTCGTGGCGGTCTACGCGTTTACCAACGATGACCTTGCCAGCGCGCTGGTGCAGGCGAAAAAACGCGGCGTCGCGGTGCAGGTGGTGATCGACCGCGACTTCGACACCCGCACGGAAAATTCCAAGGGAAAGTATTTCGAAGCGCATAAAATACCGTTGCGCCGGCTTTCAGGCACCAAATCCAAACAGCCAGGAGCGCGAGGCCGGCTTGATGCACCAAAAATTCGCCGTCATCGACCGCAAGACTGTTTTTACCGGTTCGTACAACTGGACCCACTCGGCGGAAAACACTAACGACGAAAATCTGCTGCTCTTTCGTAACGCCGGGCCGCTCGCCGAGGACTATCGCCAAGCTTTCTTGCGCCTGTGGGAGAGGAAGCCGTAAATGAGTCGCGCGGCGGGAACGGGTTTGCTCATCGTGCTGGCTTTCGCCGCTGGCCTTCTCACTCATGGTTTGTACCAACGCTGGAATCCACCGGCCAGCGACGCACCGCCGGCAAGGGTTTCACGGGCAGATTTGCTTGGCGCATCCACCGCGGTGCCAGGGCAAGCGCATCGGGTGACATACCTGCCGCTGGGCGAGCCGGCGGCGCAAGCGGAGCAGGCAGCCGAAGTTCCAACTTTAGCGGCCAGGGATGTGGAGAAAATTCGCTCGCTTACCGGCAAACCAGCCCGGGTACGTGGCCGGGTATTTCGCGTCGGCCATTCAGCCAAGAGCAATACTTATTTTCTTAACTTCGGCCCATCGCGGGAGGCGCTGACCGCAGTGATTTTTGCTTCGGCGCTCGAACTATTTGAAAAGAACCAGTTGGCGCCGAGGAATTTTGAGAATAAAGAAATTGAAATCACGGGCCAGATCAAAGACCACCCGCAGTATGGCTTGGAGATAATTCTCGAGAACCCGCAGCAGGTCAAGATTCTCCAATAGTTATTGATCAGGGTCGCCAATAGAGGAAAGGTGCCGTGATGAGCGAAGCCGCTAAAAAATGTATGATCTGTGCAAAACCTTCCGAGGCTTTGAAGGGCGGCATTTGCCAGCCCTGCCAAGAGCGCATCCGCCGCGAGGCTTTGGGCGAGCAGGCCGGTGTTGCCGACCGCGCCGAGCGGGAAATCTCGCGCCAGGGAATCGCGCCGATTAAAAAGTAATCGACAGATCCGCTGTAATGTCGTGCCAGTGCCCGCAACCGGGATTCCGCAGTTTAAATTAACCCGGGAAAGGGGCAAGCCCGCCGCCGTGATGCGAACGGGCCTGTCTCTAAGTATTTGACCATGGTGGGTCCGGTTAGCGAGTAGGGCAGCGCAAGCATTGACCTAAAGTTGGGTCGCTTCAACTCTCTGGGTTTACCCGGGCGATTGCCGTTTCCCCACTGGTGGATTTCGGGGTCAATTGCTACGACTCCCTCCACGCGGCGATAGCGGCCAGTGCAAATTCTAGTTTTTAGCTGTCCTCATTGCCAAGGACATGTTATAAAACAATATTATCAGATTGCTGAGCGAGAACCTTCTGGCTTGGCTTCTAATTAGCGATTGAGAGGTTAAAGGTTCTGCGCTGCCGTCAACTATTTTCTGCCGCGATTAGCTTGGCTATTCTGGTTGTTCTCGTTTCGATCACGCCGCTCTGGTCGTTTACCCCGGAGGACGATCTGACGGCGAAGTCCGCGCTGCTGATGGATGCCGCCACGGGCAGGATCCTGTTTCAAAAAGAGGCCGACCTGCGGTTACCGCCTGCAAGCACGACCAAGGTGATGACCGCCATTCTGGCTTTAGAAAGCGGCCGCAAGCTCAGCGAAAACCTGACGGTATCTAAAGACGCCACGCGCGTGCCGCCTTCCAAGTTGTACTTGCGCCCTGGGCAGACGCTGCCCATCGAAGAGCTGCTCTATGCCATCATGCTCGCTTCGGCCAATGACGCCAGTGTGGTCTTGGCCGAAGGGATCGGCGGATCGGTGGAACGCTATACCGATCTCATGACCAAAAAAGCCCATAGTTTGGGTGCCACCAACAGTCATTTTACCAACCCTCATGGTCTGACGGCGCCGGACCATTATTCGACGACGCGCGATCTGGCGACGATTTTTCGCTACGCCATGAAGATTCCGCTGTTTCGTGAAATCGTCCAGACCAAATTCAGCTCGGTGAACTCGCTGGCGGTGATAAAAAAGAAAGTCGTGCCGCGCCGCATCTCGGTGCGCAATCATAACCGGCTGTTATGGGACTACGAAGGCGCTCTGGGAGGCAAGACTGGTTACACCCACGCGGCGCAACGTTGTTATGTCGGCGCGGTGCAGCGCGACGGCGCGACACTGATCGTGGCGATCTTGGGCGCCACCAATATGTGGAGCGACGCCAAACACCTGCTCGCATACGGCTTTGACAATTACGAGACCCTCAAGTCCGCGTCGCAGACCACGCAAAAGCCGGTATTCAGCGAAGGCTCGTCACGCCAACGGATCTCGACGGTCATCCTACCCGGCGATAATCCGCGGCCTAAATCTCTCGACGGCTTCGTATTGCAAGTCGGTTCGTTCCGCGAACGGGAACGCGCCGAATTGCTGTCACGGCAGATTAACGAGCTGGGTTTCGACGCGTTTATCGATGTCGCCGAGGCGGGCCGGAACGAAGCCGCCTATCGCGTCCAGGTGGGCCCCTATGCCGAACTGGTGGCCGCTCAGGAAGTCGCTCAAGTCCTCCTCGCCAAAAACGGCCAGCGGTCATTGATCCGGCAATTCCCGGCAGCGCGCGAGGGCAGCTGAGCGAGAGCGCTGACTAAAGCTCAAGCACCATCCCATCGTCGGCAACCACAGCCGATATTTCATTTCTACGCGATAGCATTTCTTCGCCCAGGTGGGTGAGGACGAGCTGCTTGCAGCGCAAACGGTCGAGGTTGGCTGTTATGGCCTGATAGTTGACATGCATGCCGGGCTGCTCGCTAAAAAACGAACATTCGCAGAGAAACAAATCGACGCCGCGGGCGTGCTCGATGAAACTCTCGGTCCACAGCGAATCGCCGGAAAACAAAATCTGTTTGCCGTCATAGCCGACCTTCAAGGCTAACGAAATCTCGTCGGTTTGGTGCGGCACGCGAAAAGGCACGACTTCAATGCCGTTGACGTTAGCCGGTTCGTCAGGATGCAAGACCATAAAGCGCGTCGGCGGAATCTCCTTGTCATTGGTCGTCCCGCCATACATCAATTGGAACAGCGCGCGGACTTTCACTTCCGTCCCCGGCGGGCCGGCAATCACCAGCGGTTCGAGTCTGGGCCGGAGATACAAATACTCGATGAAGAAAAATGCAATGCCGCCGAAATGATCGCCATGCAAATGGCTCAGAAGGATCGTATCGATGCGCCGTGGATCGAAGCCGGCGCGCTTGAGCGCCAATAAAGTCGTCGGCCCGCAGTCGAGCAGAAATATCTTGTCCGCAGTTTCGACAAGGTAGCCGCTCTGATTGCGCCCGCCGCTGCCAAAGGCATCGCCGCAGCCGAGAATGTGCAGTTTCATACTGGCAGTTGAACTTCTCTACACCGTACCTAACATCGCAACTGGCGCGTTAGCAATGCCCTGTGGTGACCATCGCTGCTCGTTCGTTGCCCCAGCGATAAGTTGCTTTTTCCCTAGCGTGCGACTAAAGTTGCCGTCGTGGCAGAAGTCAAGCGGCCGTTTTTCACCTCTTATAGCACTAGCCTTTGGGTTCGTTTTCTCCGTTTTGGTTTGCATTCGCACAAGAAGCTTGAGGACGACTTGCAAGAATTAGGGCTGACACCGCCGCAATTCTACGTGCTGGCGACCATCGGCTATGCTGGCAGCCTGCCCTTCGGCGAGATCGGCGCGAAAATGTTGGTGACGGTGAGCAATCTCACCGGCATCGTCGACCGGCTTGAGGGTAAAAAATTCGTCGCGCGCAGGCGTGACGAGAGGGACCGCCGGGTCGTCCATGTGATGCTGACCGACAGGGGCGCCAAACTTTACAAGAGCACGATTCCGTTATTCGAAAAATGCGTCGGCGAAATCTTCGCCGGGCTGAGCAAGGCCGAGCAGAAACAGCTGTCGGCGCTGCTGCGGCAGCTCGATCATGAACCCGTGGCGAAGTAACCGACGGGCGGCGATGCACGCGCCGTAATCTCTCAATATCGATCTGGGTATTCATTCTTTAGAAGGCGGAGGTCAGACGGATGATGCGCCGTTTGATTGACACCGAATATGGGCAAGTTATAACAGTTTATACTTTAACTAATTTTCTTCGGCGTTAATTTTCATGGCAGACGAAAACAACAAACCGCTGGGACTCGAACGAGTTAAAAAATGGCTTTATGCCAAGGGACTCGACGAGCGCAGCAGCGGCTGTGTGCTTTGCGGGTCGTGCTATGGCCATGGGCCGGCCAATCCGATGGAGGATGTGCCTGGGCCGAAAGAAAAATGTCCACCCTATGAGTACTACAAATTTCAGCGTCACACGCCGAAATCGCGCTGGCTGATGGCGCAGCGGGTGTTTCATGGT
Source organism: uncultured delta proteobacterium (assembly GCA_963847445.1). GTDB lineage: Bacteria > Desulfobacterota > Binatia > UBA9968 > UBA9968 > DP-20. The sequence continues at coordinate 86,598 of CAWJZV010000006.1, forward strand.
CTCGATCCGATCACGCCGGAGCTGAAAGAGGTAATGTACGCCTGCACAAACTGTCTGATGTGCCAGGAACTCTGCGGCGTGCGCGGCGATGGTTACGGGCCATGGGATATCACCGTGGCGATGCGCGAGGAAATCACCGAAAAAGACGGTCCGTTGCCGGCGCACCGGCCGATTTACAATGGACTCCAACAACATGACAGTCCTTGGGGGCAAACCACGCGCGGCGCATGGGCCGCAGGCTTGGGACTAAAACAACTCAGCGACGGCAAAGCCTCGACGCTACTATTCGCCGGCTGTTCGGCGGAACGCGCCAGCGGCAAGAGCGGCGCCATCGCACTGGCCAAGTTGATGCAAAAAGCCGGTGAGGATTTCGCGATACTCGGCGATCGGGAAAAATGCTGCGGCCTGTACGCCTTCGATCTCGGTTTCCGCCGCGAGTATGAACGTTTGAAAGACACCAATTTGGCGACGTTGACGCAAGCGGGCGTCAAGAAAGTGGTCGTCGCTTGCGGCAGTTGCCAACGCATCTGGCGCGAGTACGCCAAAGAAGCGCAAGGCTTTGAAGTTATCCATGGAGTCGAGTTTGTCGCCCAGGCGCTCCAAGCCGGCCAGCTCAAATTTACCAAGCCGATCGCCAAGAAAGTAACTTACCACGATTCTTGTCACCTCGGCCGCGGCTGCGGGGTTTACGATCCGCCGCGGCAAATTCTCCGGGCGATTCCTGGCCTGCAACTGGTCGAGATGGAGCGCAACCGGCGCTGGGCTTGGTGTTGCGGCGGCGGTGGCGGCGTGCCCGAAGCCGATCCCGATTTAGCCCAGTGGAACGCGACGGACCGCATGCGCGAAGCGCATGCCAGCGGCGCCGAACTGATGCTGACATCGAGCGCGCTGTGCCAACGGTCCTTCGGCGAGTTGCCCGATGGCGGGCTGCCGACCGAAGATTTACTCGAATTTATTTTACCGGCGCTTTGATTTTTCAATCTTATGGTTAAAGAACCGCACTTCACACCGCAACGGATGCTCAATATGCTCGGGCTCAAGCCGAACTCGCTCGGCCCCTACGCGCTGGTCCCCGGTCCGAAGGAACGCAGTGAGATGATGTTGAAACTCTTGGACGAGCCGCAAAAGAGTTTCACTTTCCTCGACTACGAGATGCACACCGGCGGGCTCGACGGCAAGCGCGTCAGCATCGGTAACGGCGGCCGCTACGCGCCGGACACGGCGATTACCACCGAAATTCTTTGCGGCGCCGGCGCGGAATCTTTGATCCGTGTCGGCAGCTGCGGTTCGCTGCAAGACCACGTCAAGATCGGCGACCTGGTGATCGTCACCGGCGCCCTGCGCGGCGACGGCACCTCGCGCTACTATGTCGCCGAGAATTTTTCCACTGTGGCTAACGCTAGTATTGTCGTAGCCTTGAAGCGGGCGGCGGAGGATTTAAAAGTCCGTTATCATCTTGGCTGGATCTTCACCACCGATGCATTGTTTCAAGAGACGCCGGAACTGATCGACCAACTGAACCAGCAAAACGTTGCGAGCATCGACATGGTGACCTCAACCTTCTTGACCATCGCCCAGGTGCGCGGCAAAAAAGCCGGCGCGGTGCTGGCGGTGTCGGATGAATGTCTCTATGGCAAGTTCGGCTTTCGCGATCCGGTGTTTTTCGCAGCCGAGCAAAAGACCATCGAAGTGGCGCGCCAAGCACTCCAATACCTTTAGCCATCTCTTTTCATTGAGCTAAGAAAATGAGCGTCGTCCAAAGTCCGCTGTTTGAACCGGTTCTATGGCACGATGGCGGCTTCAAGATTCTCGATGAGATTCAAGTCCCGCAAAAACTCGAGTACATTGAAGTGACTGAGGTCGTCCAGGCGCTCGATGCCGTGCGCGAAATGAGGACCCGCGCCTACGGCCAGGTGCTGACCTTTCTCTACAGCAATGCGCTGGTGGCGCAGCAATACCCGGGCGATGACCCGGCGCCGCTGCGCCTGCGGTTGGCGCAGTTAACCCAGCAATTTTGCGACGTCCGTCCGACCTTCGATTTTCGCAGTCTCGGCGGTTGCGTCGCTGAGTTTTTCGACAAGTTACCGGCTAATGGCCCAGTCGGCGAAACTATCGCGCGCCAGGCGCGGGAGTTCGGCGGTCAAATCACCCGGGCGCGCAGCGCCCGCGCTAAACGCACCGCTGCGATCCTGCCCAATCCGGCGCGGGTGTTGACCCATTGTAACATCAGCGGCGAATTGGTCGCGGTGGCTGCTTACTGCAAAGAGCTCGGCAAAGAGTTTTCTGTCATCGCCACCGAAACCCGGCCGTACTTGCAGGGCGCGCGGCTGACCGCCTGGGAGCTGGCTCAAGCTGGCGTGCAAGTATCATTGATCCCCGACTGTGCGGTGGCGCAGGTGATGGCCCAGGGCGAAGTCAACGCGGTGATCGTCGGCGCCGACCGGGTGGCGCAAAACGGCGATGTCATCAACAAAGTCGGCACCTACCCCATCGCGCGCATGGCCAAAGTGTACGGCGTGCCGTTTCACGCATTGGTGCAAGATCCGCGTTCGCTCACGCGCGGCGCCGATGTGGCCATCGAAGAGCGGCCGGCCGAGGAACTATTAGTCTACCATGGCCGCGCATTGGTCGCCGGCGAGCAAGCGCATCTCAAAGTGCGCTATCCATCGTTCGATCTGACGCCGGAAGAGTTTATCACCAACTATGTCGGCCTGGACGGTCTCTATACACCGGCAACCTTTCGGCTGAAATACCAGGCGGGAGCCGCGGTTGATGCGAGGGTGGCGCGCGCCGGCGCAAAATATTTGCTGATCTACGGCGTGCCGCCGCCGAGCCAATACGCTTTTTTGCTCAGCGCGTTGAAGGCGGAGAGAGCTGAGAGCTTTTTGGTTCCCGAAATGCGCCCGGAGCTGTGGGGCGCGCGTTTGATCGTAGCAGAATTGCTCAAGCGCAATGCCCCGACCACGGTGATTTCCGACAACATGATGGGCACGTTGTTCGCGCAGGGAGAGATTGGCAAGTTATGCTTTTTCTATGACAACTTGGCGGCCGCGGGACCGCAAGGGATTTGCGGTTCGCTCTTGGCGGTGCAGCTAGCGCATTTGCATGGTGTCCCCATCGAGCTGTTTAGCGGCGAGGGTCGCAAAGAATCGACTCATGATAGCGACGTCACGACCTTTCTCGGTGAGCCGATTTGTCCGGCCGGAGTCGCGGTACGAGCAGTCGGGTCGGAAGCGGTGCCCTGGGGTTTATTCAAAAATTAGCTAAGGTTTACCTGTGGTTAAAATTGACAGTGAAATGATACGCTGGGGCGAGCGGCTCTTCGAGCGCCGGCTGATCAGTGGCTGGGGCGGCAATCTGAGTTGCCGTGTCGGGGAAAACGATTTCCTCATCACCGGCCAGCATGCGCCGCTCGGTTTCTTAACGAGGAAAGATTTGGTGCGTATCCACGCCGACGGCAAACCGGTCAAGAAAAGCCAGCGCGCTTCGAGTGAAACGCCGATGCATTTGGCGGTCTACGCCGGCACCGACGCTCAGGCGATCGTCCATGTGCACCCGCCGATGGTGCTGGCGTTCTCGTTGTCGCATGACAGCTTCGCGCCCCTCAGCTATGAGGAGAAGTACACCATCGGCAACGTGCCGGTGATTTCCCAGGACACGCCGACGGTGACCAAACCGGAAGCGGTGGTCGAGGCGCTTAAATATCATCCAGTCGCGATCATCAAAGGCCATGGCACGGTGGCGATCGGCAAAACTTTTCAAGAAGCGTTTCTCTACACCGACCTGCTCGAAGAAGCGGTGCATTGCCAATTCTTTCAAAGCGGTATCGGCGCGGAGGGTAAGGTTGATGCGCGCTTGACCGAGCCGGTCACGGTTAGCGCCGCGGTGGGGGAAGCCTACGAGCTTTTCTCGCACGAACACATGACTGCGCTGGTCGACAGCGCCAACGGCGACCGCGACTTTCGCCAATTTGCCAGCGACACCAGTCTGACGACGTCGCTGAGCTTGCACATGGAAAATAATGACGTGGCCTGGACCGTGCAGTTCGTCGCCGGCGAGATTACCGCTTTAACCGATAATTCCGGCGGCGATTTTCTCATCAGCGGTAACGCCGAATGGTGGCGCGCGGTGTTCAGCAATAAGATCGATGCATTTTTAGCGACGCAGCAAGGTAAGTTGAAACTCAAGCGAGGCGAACTGGCGCAGTTATCGCGCTGGTACAAACCATTTCAGAGGGCATTTGCGCTATGGCAAACCATACCGATTCACTAGGTTTTTACGCCGCTGAAGTTTTACAGCGGACGGCGGCGCGCCAACCGGACAAGACCGCGATCATCGCCAAGGAAGAGGAGCTGACTTTCGCCGCGCTCAATCAGCGCGTACAGGCGCTGGCCGGCCACTTGATCGCAGACGGCATCCGCCAAGGCGATCGGGTCGGCGTGCTCTTGCCCAACTCCACGGCGATACCGCTCGCTTATTATTCAACGCAGAAGATCGGCGCCGTGACCGTGATCCTCGACGCCCGCTTGAAGGGCAAAGAGCTAGAAGGCGTGTTGCAGGACGCCGATTTGAAACTGTTGGTGGTGCACCAAACTCTTTATTCGGAAGTCGAAGAGATTTTTAAAACTATCGCGCCGATCCCGGTTTGGATCGCCGGTGGCACGGGCGAGCGCGGTTTCGAGCATCGTTTCACCGCTACGGCTGGCGCGACGTACCTGCCAGAGCTCAAGCCTGACGACGATGCTTTGATACTTTATACCTCCGGCACCACCGGCGAGCCCAAAGGCGTGGTGCTGTCCTATCGCAATCTGCTGCAGTATCCCAAGGTGATGGGCGCGATGAACGTCTGCGATGCCACGACGATGCGTGGCTGCGTACTGCCGATGTCGCATATCGTCGGTCCGGTGGTGTGTAACGAGTTAGCGGAAAAGGGCTACACGCTGGTGATCTTCGATCAGATCAATCCGGTTACTTTGCTCGAAGGCATTCAAAAATACCGCGTCAATGTTTTCGAAAGCGTGCCCATCGTGTTTCAGCTTTTGCTCGGTGTGAAAAACTTGGCTAGCTACGACACCAGCAGCATGAAGATCGCCGCGATGATGGGCACGAGCATTCCGATGCCGCTGTTGCGCGCGTTCCAAACCGCCCAACCGCATATCAAAGTCATCCAAGGTTACGGTCTGACGGAAACGTCGCCGATGATCACGCTGGTCGAGCCGGAAAAAGCGGAAGCCAAGATGGGCAGCATCGGCCGCGCCGTACCGGGCGTGGAAGTGAAGATCGTCGATGACTACGACAAGGAAGTGCCGGTCGGCGAAGCGGGAGAAATCATCACCCGCGGCCCCCATATCATGAAAGGTTATTTTCGCCGGGCCGATGCTACGGCGCAACGTATCCGCAACGGCTGGCTCTATACCGGTGATGTCGGCAAGGTGGAAGCGGATGGCTACTACTATCATCTCGGCCGGCGCGACGACATGATCATCACCGGCGGCTTGAACGTCTATCCCGCCGAAGTGGAGAATTTGATTTACACCTATCCTGGCGTGCAGGAGACCATTGTCTTCGCCATCCCCGATGCCAAGCGCGGCCAAGTGATCGGCGCCGCGATTGTACAGCGGCCGGGCGCGACGGTGGTCGAAAAAGAGCTGCTGAGTTTTCTGCGCGCCAACCTGGCGAATTTTAAAGTGCCCGACCAGATCGTTATCCGCGAGTCGCTGCCGCGCACCTCGTCGGGCAAGACGATCCGCGATGCGGCGACGCTGCTGGGGAACTAGCTCGGAATTCTGGCCGCAAAGATCGCAAAAAAGAATGTCATTCGAGCGAAGAGAGAAATCTTTGTGAGAAACCTCGGATTGGGATGACGGGCTTTGCCCGTCACTTGGCGTCTTTGCGCCTTTGCGGGAGAAATTTCTTAACTGGGTCGAATGAAGAAAGCCAAGACTAAGGTCGTCGACAGCGGCGAAGAGCTGCTGGCGACGTTTACGAGCGCGGCGGGGATCATTCTCGCTGTCACCGAGAACCGCAATTGGATCGAAGTGTTTTTCGACGGCGTGATCATGCACACCGAGACCGTCAATCTGCCGGCGGGCAAGCTCTTCAATATCTACGTCGAAGAGATCGCGCATAAGTCGACGGTTTACGAGCATCCGCGCACGATGATCTATTTCGACGGGCCGTACGATCTGCGAATGACGCGCGACGGCGATCGGGTGATCGTCACCGGCACGCCCAACCCACGCGAGAATACGGCGTGAAGGCTCGGATTATCTCTCGCAAAGGCGCAAAGACGCAAAGGTAGAGAAGTTTCCTCGGCTCTGGATGACGGGCCTTGCCCGTCACTTGGCGTCTTTGCGCCTTTGCGGAGTAATCTCCTAATCCGATGTCTCTATCTTACCGTGGTGAGTAAATCTATGACAACCTGGCCGGCAGCGCCTGCCGAACTTCCGGCGCTTGAACGGACCGTCCATGTTTGGGCGGTGCCGTTAGATGACGCGCGTGTCGATCTCGACGGCGGGCGGGAGCTGCTCTCGCCGGACGAGCGCGAACGCGCGGCGCGCTTTCATTTTGAACAGCACCGGCGGCGCTATCTGATTGCCCATATCGCGCTGCATAGGATTCTCAGCCGCTATTTACAGATTGACCCGGCGCGACTGTCATTTCGAACTTGGCAGCAACGGCAAGCCCAAGCTGCCACCGGTGCTGGCGCCGGCCGGCGTCGACTTCAATCTCTCTCATTCCAACGAAATGGCTTTGCTCGCGGTCAACCTCATCGGCGAGATCGGTGTCGATATCGAGTACGTCAAACCCGACTTCAAGTTCGAGGAGATCGCCGAGCGATTTTTCACGGCGCGAGAAGTAGCGGCGCTGCGCGGACTTCCATCCGAGCTGCAGCGCCAAGCGTTTTTCAAATGCTGGACCTGTAAAGAGGCCTTTCTCAAAGCCAAGGGCACCGGGCTATCAGGCAAGCTGGATGAGGTGGAAATCACTCTTGGCGCTGCGGATCAAGTACTGATCCGCGCAGACGTGCCCGGTTGGTCACTCGCCGAATTGAATTCCATCGACGCTTACCAAGCCGCGCTCGTGGTCGCCGGCTCCTCGGTACCCATCCGATACTATCTCTGGCAGCCGTAATCAGTTGTCCGGTTCGGGATATTTCTCGCGCCAAGTCGCAACGCGCGCCAAGTGACGGGCCGAAGTCCGTCATTCCGGGCGGCGACCCGGAATCCAGGTTCATGGGTAGGGCGGGCTTCAGGCCTTTTCTTTTCAGGCGCCAGAACATTGCGCAGCAATAACAAATCCGCAGTAGCCATCGCTCAGTTTTATAAACCGCTCCGCAAACCGAAGTCTTTCTGTTTCTCCCGCCGGGAGTATCAAAACGACTACACAGTGTAGCAATCGGGCGACAGCTTAGAAGCTTTTCCCAGGGGGTGTTCTTTATGGCTCGGGAACCAGGTTTCTTCCGTAATTTCAAAATCTTAACCCGTCTGCACCACTGCGCCTCTGTTCTGGTACAACGATTGCGCTAGAGCGAAGCGTACCGGCGCTGCGAATCTCGCCCGTGCTTGGGGCTAGCGAGCCGGGGGCGCGGTTCGCGATGGCAGAAAATTTCTCTCGACAGCGGTCGATTTACGGCGGTAGGATCGAATCCAATCAGATACGGCCTGACGATTGCGCCGAACGTGCTGGTGCGGGCGGATAAGGTGCTTCGGGAAGCGTCGGCAAAAGCCGGAGGAAGGTAGCGAATGAAAGAGTCGTACGAAGGTAAGACCTAGCCAGTCGCCTTGGCCTCGAGTGATGCGTTGTGTCGGGCAACCGGCACGGCGAAGCGTTCACAGAGGTACAACCGGGCGGTGTATGGAGCTCCGAAAGCACCCTTTTGAGGTGGCCGACCTTATCCTGAATATGGGGAAGGCAACAGTCATGTCGAACGATAAAGGCGAGTTCGATGTGGCCCCCACGGAGTCAGAGACCACCGGCACGGTTGGAAACTTTCCTCACGGAAGCCGAGAGACCCCGGTAACATCCGTTTCTATCGTAGAAGCGGATCGGTCGGAGAAGGCGCGAGGCCACAATGCCGACGTGCACGTTATCGGGGAGTCACACAGTTCCATAGTACCAAAGAAGCCGGCGAACAAAGGCCGAGTGCCCAGGCCTGCGGAGTCGGGGGAGGGAAGGGGACTGACCAAGGAGAACACCGAGCAATCGCTACTGGACCGGACACAGAGCCGGAACTCGGACGGGAAACCGTTTGTAGCCAGGTCGCGTGGATTGCTGGGTGTACGTGTAGCTTTTGCACGTCAACATCCGAGGTAAGAGCCGTATGCGGTAGCTCCGCACGTACGGATCTGTGCGGGGGGCGGTCAGCAATGACCGTCCCTACCGCGATTAAGGCAAAAGTAAAAATGAATAAGGCAAAATGAAAAGAAAAAAGGCCTGATGCGGCAGGCGATGAATTTTGGCTGATCGAAATCGGCGATTGACAGGTGACCGGGCGTTGGTAAACTAACACCCTTAACGGAAATGACTCACTTGGCGCGAGAAGCTCATAATAGAGAAATCGATGGGGCACGTGCGCGGGAGATCGCGCGCGAGGTTGCCAAACTTGCGCGATCGCTGCTTGGCGAAAACACGCAGGTGATCTGGTTTGGTTCTTGGCCCCGTGGCAAGGCGGTGGCTCACTCGGACATCGATGTGGCGGTTTCGATTGGCATACCGATTCCCGCGGAGCGCATGGCGTTGCTGCACGATGCTGTCGACGACATCGCGACGCTTTATGAAATCGATTTGCTTGACCTTGGCTCCGCTGGTCCGGGCTTGCGCGACGAAGTTCTAAAACATGGGGAACGACTGTGACTAAGCGGCGTCAGGCGTTAGCTTCGGCGCTCGCTCGCCTGCGCGAGGTCTTGGCACAGCCGGAAAACGACGTGAGCCGTGACGCAGCGATTCAACGCTTCGAGTTCTGTTTCGAACTGGCTTGGAAGGCGATTCAAGAGCAGGCGCGAGACGAGGGCATGGACTGTCAGTCGCCTAAGAGCTGTTTAAAACTCGCCTTCAAAAACTCTTGGATCCTTGACGAACCGGCGTGGCTGGCGATGCTGGTGGATCGTAATCAAACCTCGCATACCTACGACGAAGCCCTCGCCAAGGCGGTCTATAGTCGCCTGCGCGGTTACCTGCCACTGTTTGAAGATTTAACGAATAATCTTGCGGCGTAGGACTTTTCCCGCGTTCAATCCCTCTCATCAAGATTCCACGGCTACGAATCTGGCAAACGCCGGCTGAAATTCAAACTCCAACTTGCTTCTTTCTCCGCCGCGGTTTTTAACGATGTGCAGCGTGAGTGCTTGATTGGGTTCGGTGAGTTGATTACTCCTCGCCTGATTTTTTTCCATGACCAAAATGACATCGGCGCTGGCAACTTTGTCGGCCCATGCATGCGGCTGTGTTTGATGGATGGAGCTGACATCGGGCCAGATTGCGAGCAGGGGTAGTTTCAAATTCACGGCAAGTTCTTGCAGTTGCTCGACAACGATGGGCATGCGCACATCCAGGGATTCATTGGCGTCGCCAAGACGCTGGCAGTCATCGATGACGACGAACGGCGTGCCGTCGATTTGACGAATCTGGGTTTCGATTTTTTTCGGCGTCGTAATGCGATCACACTCCACTAAATAGATTTGATCGAGCCAGCTCTTCGCTTCTTCAGCGCAGCGCCGCAGTTTTTCCCAGCTCGGTGCGAGTTCATCGGCGCTGGCATGGTGCGCTTTGGGGACGCCGTACCAGTGCAAGAGGTATGCGCTGCTGCGCCGGCGTATCCGCAATCGGTGTTCGGCTTCGCGTCGTTCTCGGATCAGATCGCGGATGAGATGGCCATCAATCCGGTCGAGGCCTCGATTACGTTCGCGAGGAGCGCGGCGGTTTCCGCATCGGTGCCCTGGCGAAGCTGGCCGATATCGAGGAGCACGCCGCGATTCGTGAGAAACTTTTGATTCTCGCCGATGCCGCTGGCGACGCGGCATCGCCGCAGATTCGTAACGCCGGCACCATCGCCGGCAATATTTGCCAGCGGCCGTTCTGCTGGTATTTTCGTTCGTCCAATTTCACCTGTCTGCGTAAAGGCGGACAGCTCTGTTACACCGTCACCGGCGACGGCCGCTTCCATGCGATCCTCGGCGCTGGCCCGAGTTATATCGTGCACCCGTCCGATACCGCACCAGCGTTGGTGGCGCTCGGCGCGCAGATCAAGATCGTCGGACCCGCGGGCGAGAAGACCTTACCGCTGGAAAAGTTTTTCGTCCTGCCGTCAGTGGATTACAAACGGGAGAATATTCTCAACCCCGGCGAAATCGTCACGGAGATTTTCGTGCCGACGCCCAAAGCTGGCAGCAAGGGTTTTCACCACAAAGTGCGCGAACGCTTGGCTTGGGACCATGCCATCGTCGCCGTCGACACCATCGTCGAAAGCAGCGGCGGCGTGGTGCGACATGCCAGTGTGGTCATGGGCGGGGTCGCGCCGATTCCCTGGCGCGCGCAGAAGGCCGAGGAGTTTCTCCGCGGGAAACGGCTCGACGAAGCGACGGCTAAACAAGCCGGGGAGATCGCCCTCGAAGGCGCGAAGCCGCTGAAAGACAACATCTACAAAATTAAATTGGCCCAGGAGCTGATTCAGCGGGGACTGCTGGCTTCGATCTAGACTGCCGTGGGCGATGCCTGGTAATTTCCCCAAGGCACACTGTTAACTCGAGTCGGCTTCGTACTTGAGCGAAGTACAGCTGACAAGCAAGCCGGTTGGCGGGCAATTTCGACTTGACCCGTTTATGCCGAGCCCTTACACTTTTGGCTTCATGCTCGCCGAGGTTTTAAAGAATCGCTATTTGATCGCAGGCGCGGCGTTGTTTCCAGTCGCGCTGATGCTGATCCTGTTCGTCAGCGGTCGTGAGAATCTTCGTCTGCCGTGGATGAAGAGCAGTATCAGCATTGAGCCTTCGGGCGCCGATGCTATTGCGCAGATGAGAGAATTTCTCGCCAAGGAGCGGCGCCAGCTTGGCCAGTTCGAACAGCGAACAGGCGACGCTTCGTGCCGAGGTTATTCGCCAGCGCAAGCTGTTGCAGGAAGGCCAGCTTTCTCACGAACAAGTTAAACAGACCGAGCAGTTGTTCGTCGCGGCGCTCAAGCGCGTTCACGAGATGCGTTATACGGTGACGGAAACCGACATCGCTATCACCGAAGCGGTTCTCGGTGAAAAGGTTTTGCGCATGCCGGCCTTGCCCATCGGTGGATTTAGCCAGACGGCGGAGTTGACGCGCTTTAATGGGCCTTTCAAATGGTCGATCGCCGAAGCGCCCAGGGTAGAGAAATTCTTCTCGCAAACCTTCGGCCGCCGGCTGCCGATAACGGCATTGGGGCAGTCAGATACTCATAATCGCTTAAGGTTCGATCACCGCGATTCAATGGATATCGGACTCCATCCTGATAGCGGCGAGGGCAGGGCGTTGGTTGGTTTTCTCCGCAAGTCCGGCATTCCCTTCGTCGCTTTTCGCAGCGCGATTCCAGGTGCTGCCACTGGGCCACATATTCATGTCGGCCGCCCGTCGGGACGGCTTGCTCGCCAGTAATCTAGATTCTACATCCATCCAATGGCGGGCAACTCCGCCCGTCAACTTGGTCATTTCCGTCAAACGGGAATTTTGGCTCGTGAACTTCCCGTGGTTTCTCCGGTTACGGGCAATCTTGTTGGCGCTTTACCTCGATTACGCTCTCGGCATCTTGATTGCTTCGCAAAGGGTTAGGATCGTAGCACAATCTAGAAAATATCACTGAGTGGGCAACATGGATCTGATGAAAAAACTTTTGCGGGAAGAAGCTGGCCAGGGACTGGTCGAGTACACCTTGGTTGTATTCGTCGTCGCGCTGCTATTCTGGATGGGTGTGCGCGATACCAACATTGGCACTAGCTTGACTACCGGTTGGGCCAAAATTTCCGATTGTGTGTTCTCGCCATTTTCCTGCAGCCCCTAGTTTGGTTGGCCGCGCTGGCACAGCCGCGCCTATTTTGGCTGACCACACGACATGGCATACCCCGCGCCGAGCAGTCTTCCAGACCACGCCGCGTTGACGGCACTCGCCGAGCAACGTGTTAGTTTCATTCGATGTTTTGTTGCCCCATCTCTTGCGACCTGAAATTCACGACAATTGGCGGTTTATGGTTGGCCACTTGCCTGTTCATGATTGCGAGTCGGCGATCACCGCTCTGGCAAACTTCTGGGTCCGTAGACAAGTGGCCTGCGGCGATAACCAGATTCCGAGACGGGTTGGGCTTGACCGCCAATTGCATACTTCATAGACTTCAGGGAGAGTTTCGCGTTATGCCAGCCCTATGGAAACCTGCCGAAGAGCGATACCGCTAATATTTGCTGTGGCATTATTGGCGCCGGAGTTGGGCTTGGGCCAGGGCGCGCCAGGAGGCATCGCGGTCCGCTCCGACCGACTCCGAGCTCGCGCGGTCGCGCAACGACGTGATTCAAAAGACCAAGGAGACCCGTGCTGGCGCCGAAACGCTCTTGGCGTTGCACGAAGCGGAAGTCAAGCGCATTACCGCGGAATATCAGCGCCGGCGTGAGCTTTACCATGAGGGATATATTTCCCGCACTGAAGTGATTCAGGCGGAGCAAGCGGTGGCGCAGGCGATGTTGCGGCTCGAGGATGACAAACGCTTTCTCACCGAAACCGACACCGCTCTCACTGAATTTACCATGCGCGATGAATTGCTGCGGCTCCCCGGTTTGGCCCTGGGCGGTTACAGCGAAACCAATACGTTACTGCGCTTCAACGGCGCGGCGGGATTTACTTTGGCGGAGGTCGCTAAAATCGAAAGATTTTTTTCGCAATCCTTTGGTCGCGGGCTGCCGATCAGTGCGCTCGGCCAGACGGTGACCCATGAACGCATGAGATTCGATCATCGCAACGCGGTCGATGTGGCGCTCCACCCCGAGAGCGCCGAAGGCAAGTCCGTGCTCAACTATTTACGTCAGGCGGGGATTCCATTTGTCGCATTTCGCGGCGCCATCCCCGGTGCCGCCACTGGAGCGCATATTCATATCGGCAAGCCTTCGCCGCGTTTGTAGAGGACCTGCGCAGAGTTCGGACTGGAGTTTTCCGCTGGAGTTGCAGCCGCGCCGGGTTTTAGCTAAGTCACTTAACTATGGCACCGCCAACCACACCCATGCCCGCTTCGACGGTCGTCTTGGCGCGACCGAGCGACAATGGCGCATTTGAAATTTTTATGAACCGGCGTCCGGAAAAAATGGACACCTACGCTGGAGTCTATGTTTTTCCCGGCGGGCGGGTGGAAAGTACGGATTGGTCGTCGCCCATGCTCAGTTTGGTGCGCGGGGTCACGCCCGCCGACGCGCAACAAAAGCTCGGCAGCGCGGCCGGACCGGAAGTTTGTTTGGGCTATTGGGTCGCCGCGGTGCGGGAGTTGTTTGAAGAGGCGGGCATCCATTTTTTCGTGCAGCAGCACAATCAACCGGCGATCGTGGATGCGACCGGCCTTAGCGCGCGGCTGGCGCAGAAGCGCGCCGAACTGCAACAGGGTAAATACGATTTAGCCACCCTGATGGCCGCTGAGCGCTTATATTGCGATGTCGGGCGGCTCAGCTATTTTTTTCATCGCGTCACCCCGGAGCATTATCCTGTGCGCTTCGATACTCATTTCTATTTGGCTGCTCTGCCCCACGGGCAAAACCCTTTACACAGCTCCGAAGAGGTGGCCGAGAGCCTTTGGGTTGCGCCAAAAGCGGCGCTCGACCGTGGCCAAGCGGGCAACTTTCCGATGATGCCACCGACCATTGCAGTCTTGCGAACCCTCGCTGCGCACGACTCGTGGAATTCTTTGTGTAAAGCATTTCAACTATGTGATCCTTACGCCGCCGTGCCAAACTGACAATCCCGTCACCACATTACTTAATCGAGCAACAAAATAGGCCAAAGCTTTACGCTAAGGTCTGCGCGTTTTCAGCTAGTTATCGCAGACTGCCCGCAGGCACCGAGTTTGCGTTAAGGCTACCGCAGAGGGACCAGGAATCGATGGACGTAGAATTGCCCGATACTATCGATGGTGCTATAATCGTCAGAACTTATCGGAATATCCAGAAACTGACTCCTTTCCCGCTAAGCCATCAATGCCCCGTTAGCCGTTAGATCGTTAAATTCGTCAAATGAGAGTGGATATGACAGATGTATCGCCCAAAGAGGGAACCATTGCTTATTTCTCAATGGATGTCGCGGTGGATTCCAACATCCCAACTTATAGCGGCGGGTTGGGCGTCCTGGCCGGCGACATGTTGCGTTCCGCGGCCGATCTACAGTTGCCGATGGTAGCGGTTTCATTACTGCACCGTAAAGGCTATTTCGATCAGCGCCTCGACTCTCGCGGCAATCAAATGGAAAGTCCGGTGACGTGGTCGCCGGAGCGGCACTTGCAACGGTTGGCGGAGCAGGTGACGCTGACAGTCGGCAGTCGTGCCGTACAGATCGGCGCTTGGCAATATCTATTCACCGGTGTTACCGGCCACAGTGTGCCATTGATCTTTCTCGACACCGATTTGCCGGAAAACGATTCTAGCGATCGCAGTTTAACCGACTTTCTCTACGGCGGCGATGAACGCTATCGGCTATGCCAAGAAACGATTTTAGGAATCGGTGGCGTGCTCATGCTGCGCGCCCTCGGTCACAAAGACATTCGCGTGTTTCACATGAACGAGGGCCATTCGGCGCTGGCGACGCTGGCGCTTTTGGAAGAACTTAATGGCGCGGCGCGTGAACGGCGTTATTCGGACAATCAAGTGGAGTCGGTGCGCCGCCAATGCGTTTTTACCACACATACCCCGGTACCTGCGGGGCACGATCGTTTTCACAGCGAATTGGTTTGCCAAGTGTTGGGCGACGTGCGCGCCGGTGTGCTCAGCGATATCCAGGTCATGAACGGCTCGCTCAATATGACCGAGCTGGCCCTGCGTTTTTCGGGATACGTCAACGGCGTGTCGATGCGCCATGGCGAAGTCTCCCGCGACATGTTTCCCAATCAGCCTATCGAAGCGATCACCAACGGAGTTCACGCCGCGACGTGGAGCGCGGCGCCGATGGCCGCATTGTTCGACCGCACACTACCCAAGTGGCGCGAAGACAACTGTTTTTTGCGCTACGCTGTGGGGATTCCTTTGACCGAGTTGCGCCTGGCGCACGCCCAGGCCAAACGGGAGCTGCTGCGCCAGGTGCGCTGGCTCACCGGTAGCCAGCTCGATGATCAAGTTTTCACCCTGGGTTTCGCCCGGCGCGCGACCGGTTACAAGCGCGGCGATTTGCTGTTCACCGACATCGCGCGTCTGAAAACAATTAGCCAAAAAGTGGGACCGATCCAGCTGGTATACGCCGGCAAGGCCCATCCGCGGGACGACGGCGGCAAGGCGATCATTCGCCGCATCTTCGAAGCCGCGGCATCACTCGCCAATGACGTGCGCGTGGTCTACCTCGAAAACTACGACATGGCGCTGGGAAAACTGCTTTGTTCCGGCGTCGATGTTTGGCTCAATACGCCGCTACGGCCCCAAGAAGCTTCGGGCACCAGCGGTATGAAGGCCGCGCTCAACGGCGTTCCCAGTCTTAGCGTGCTCGACGGCTGGTGGATCGAAGGCCATATCGAAGGCGTGACCGGTTGGTCCGTCGGCGATGGCGCCAACTCGGGCAATGATTCTGCTGCGGAGGCCCTATCGCTGTACCTTAAGCTCGAACAGGTGATTTTGCCGCTCTACTATCAAGAGCCGGATAAATTCGCTCAAGTGATGCGCTCCGCCATCGCCCTCAACGGTTCGTTTTTCAACACTCAGCGCATGGTGTCGCAGTATATGCGCAATGCCTACGCGCCATCGAGCGCCGCTAGAGCTAAAGACTTCGATTGATTCAGAGCTGCTGGTTCGCGCTTGGTTGACGATTCCGATTCAAAAAACTCTAGCGAGAGGTTTCGATAAAATTCTTGAGCCGCTCATAGTAGCCATCGCCGCCGGCGATGAAGGTGTCGTTATGGCCCGCGCCCTTGATCGGATAAAACTGCTTGGGTTGGCGGGCGGCGGCGAAGACTCTCTGGCCCTGCTCGAAGGGAATGATCTCGTCCTGGTCGCCGTGCAACACCAGCAGCGGCGCGGTTATTTTTCCAACTTTGTCGATGACGTCAAATTTTGCGCTTAACAGCGGGCCGATCGGCAAGGCGGGCAAAACTATTTTGGCCATGTCACTTATTGAAGCGAAGGGACTTTCCAGGATGACCGCTCGGCTGCCGTGGCGGGTCGCCATCTCGGCGGCCACGGCGGCGCCTAAGGAGCGGCCGAAGATCAGAAGATTTTTGCTCTCGACTTGCAATTGCGTGCGGACGAAATTCATCGCCGCGTCGCCGTCGATATAGGTTGTCGTTTCCGACGAACTGCCGGGGCTGCGGCCGTAGCCGCGGTAGTCAAAAATAAAAATGCTGATACGAGTCTTGTCGTGCAGGAGCTTGATGTTGTCCACTCGGTCGCCGATGTTGCCCGCGTTGCCATGAAACCAAATCATCGTCGCGCTGGCCTGAGGGTGGGGAATGAACCAGCCGTTGAGACGGACATTGTCGGCGGTGGTGAAGTAGAGATCCAGGTAGTCTAAACCGACGTCGCGCGGCGTGCGCGCGATGGCGGTGGTGGGATGAAAGAGCAGCCGATTCTCCAGGCCGCAACCGGTTAACAGCCAGAGCAATACGATTAGAAAATTGCCGGCGCCAAGGCGTTGCAGCGCCGCCGATCGGCAGCATTTAACTTGATCGTTCTGAGTCAGCCGGAACAAGGCGGGTCATCCAAGTGAAACCGTGCCGCGCACCTGGTTTCAGTGCTTATGCTCGCCGCGGAGTTTCCACTCCAGGCCATCGATAATGCACTCGACGCTTGCCTGCAAAATATCGGCGGCGACGCCGACGGTACCCCAGCGTTGGTTGCCGTCGGCGAAGATCGCCAGCACCCGCACCAATGCACCGGCGCCGTTTTCCTCTTCATCGCTGGCAACGCCATGCAACAGGCGCACGTCGAACTCTTCCAGCGTTACCTCTGACAATTGCGGATAGTGTTTCTCAAGGATCTTACGCATGGCGTTATCGACGGCATGCACCGGACCACGGCCGCCGGCGGCGACCAGCTCTTCGTCGCCGAAGACTTCGATGAGCACGGTAGCCTCAGTGTGGCTGCGATGGCTTTCGATCGCCTGAAAGTCCACTTGATCGTCGATCTTGCAGCGCAAGACGCGAAACGGTATCAGATAGTCCTGACGGCGTCGGATCGCCATCAGTTCAAAAGACGCCCAGGCACCCTCAAGCCGAAAAAAGTCTTCCTTCAAGTCTCTTGCCATGATTTTCTCCCGTAACCCCATTTACGCCAATGACTGTGTGCGCCATTATATTCCTCAAGGTAAAAAGCGCTAGGCCGATCCCGCGCATCTCGTGAATCAAACGGATCGAGGGGAAAATCTTTGCAGTAACGCGCAAGTCTGGTATCCTTTTGGCGATGGCGATGGAAATCAAGGCACCGGAGAATAGCTTGCAGGGGTATTTTCTCCAAGTGGTGCGTCAGAGCTTTTGGCAAGTGGGGATTTATGACGCGACGGTCGCCCAGTATGTCGCCGACGTCTTGGCCGACTTTGCGCGGGCCGACAATCTCTACCAAATGCGCGGCCGGGGTGGACGCAAGATCGACAGCGTCGTCGAGATGCTCGCGCAAGCGCCGGCAATGCCGGCCGACGAGGCCGATGTCCTGCGCCAGCGCAGGTTACGAAAGTACGTGGGCGATTACGCGCTGTTCATGAGCGGGATTTTTCGCAAGTACATCGAGGGCAAGGGTTCCCTGGATTATTATATTCAAGAGGGCAGCCGGTCCTATTGGACGGTTTCCGAACTCGACCTTGCTCTCTACCGCACCGGTTATTATCTCTACCAGGAACTTTCGACCAAGTTCGAGTACTACTCCGGTGCGCTTGACTTCATGCGCAAGACTCACTTCGCGGCGGCGCCAGGCGAAGACCCGTTCGCGGGTTTCCTTCGACAAATAAGAGGCTGGATGAAAATCCACGTGAGCGAGAATTGAGCGCTCTTAACCGGTAATCGCTCCGCGCCAGTCACGGAACTCGCCAACTTGAAAATCCTCCGCACCACACTGCTTGCCACGGCGCTGGTTCTGCCGCTGGCAGCGGGGCTGTTCTTCTACAACATTTATTATTCCCGGCCTGCCAGCGGTGGCTATCCAATCGAGGTCAGAGTTGAGTCCGGCGATTCATTCGCTACCGTGACGCGCAAGTTGCGCGCGCAACAGGTGATTTCCAACGGTTTATTTTTTTCCTTATGGGCTCGTTTTAACGGCGCGGAGAAAAAAATTCACCAGGGGCTGTATCGCTTCGAGAGCAGCGTCGCACCTTGGGAAGTCTTAGAACGGTTGGTGGCCGGCAAAGGGATCTTTCATAGCGTAACCATCCCCGAAGGACTGACGATCAAGGAGATCGCCGAGCTCTTAGACAAGATGCAAATCGCCAACAAGGAGAAATTTCTCGCCGCCGCCGCCGATCCCAGTGTGCTCACCGCGCTCGGGCTTGGCGATAAAGGTCTCGAAGGATATTTATTCCCCAGCACCTATCATTTTACGCCGGCAACGCCGGAACGGGACATTGTCATCGCAATGGCCGAGCAGTTTCGCAGATCGTCCCAACCACTATTGGTTAAGACCGCAACGACGAAGCAGTTCTCCACGCACGAGCTACTGACGTTGGCTTCGATCGTCGAGAAAGAGACTGGCGTGGAAGCGGAGCGCGGTCTGGTCGCCGCAGTGTTTCACAACCGGCTCAAGCGGCAGATGCCGCTGCAGAGCGACCCGACGGTGATTTACGGCCTTAAAGATTACAACGGCAATTTGACCAAGAAAGACCTGCGCGACGACAACCCTTATAACACCTATCGGATCGGCGCGTTGCCGCCGGGGCCGATTTGCAATCCGAGTCTGTCGTCGATTAAGGCGACTCTCAACCCCGCGGATGTTCCCTATATCTATTTCGTCTCGAAGAACGATGGCACCCATGCGTTTTCGGAAACCATCGAAGAGCATAATCAAGCGGTTAAAACCTACCAGCCGGTGCGCGAACCGGCACGCGTGCAAGGCAAAAAGGCCTTAGCGACACATCGCTAAGCTCGCATTTCAGCTACCGCCTACGAGATGTTATAGTTCCCACGATGTCGTCTCCAAGCCATGGCCCCGAGGGTGAGAGAAGCGGAAAATTTGGTCACTCGTCTGGCGGCGCGCTTGGGCAGTCATGTGCTGTGGGATTCATTGTTGATCTTCATGCCGCCGGTGTTGGCGGCGCTCTTCATTGCGTTTTCCGTCTATCGCGCCGCCTGGATATCGCCGCTGGTTTTTTGGCTCATGGCAACTTGCCTCGCGGCGCTGGGCCTACTCTTGGTGATCTTACGCTATCGACCATTGATCCCATCGGTGCCGGCGGCGGCTGGGCTGATCGACCGCCAGGCGAGGTCCCAGGATCGCTTTCTTACCTTGGCGACGCTTGGAAGCTCACCACAACCGGCGAACTTGGTCGCGCGCCTGCGCCAAGAAACCTCGGGTTTCGGCGAACGCATCCAGTTTGGCCGGGATTTTCCCTATAAATTCAAGCAGTCGTGCTACCGCTCGTTGGCGGTGTCGACGGTCGCGGCGATTTTATTTCACCTGCTCATTCCCGTTGCCGAGTCGGTCATTGGGCCGGTGAGCGTGCAACAGAAACTGCGCCAAGTCGCCGAGAAAATGGCCGAGAAAGAATCTCTCAAGGCGCTGGCACAGGAGTTAAAGGCGCTGGCGGCTAAGCTCGACGACCCGAAAGCGACGCCGGAGGAAAAACAAGCGGCGGCCGAGGAGCTTGAGAAAAAAATCGAGAAACAAAAAAAGAAAGAAGAAGAAAAAGAAAACCGCGATCTGCTCAGTCAAGCGGCGAACTCGCTCAAGGGCACCGAGCAGCAGCAATCGGCCAGCGGTGAAGAACAGAAGAAAGATCAAGATAAGGGCGGCGGCGGCATTCAGAGCAATGCGCCGCAGGACGGCAAAGGGGAAGGCAAGAAAAGCGATGGCAGCGGTTCGGATAGCAAGGGCGAACAGAGCGCGCAGATGAGCAATGACATGAAGCAGGGCAGTGCCGCGCAGGGCAATCCGAAGGAAAAGGGCGACGAGAAAAACCAACAGTCACCAAGCGACGCCAAGGGTGACCAGCGCGACCCCAATCAGCCGGGCAAAGAACAGAACAACGAAAAGACCGGTAAAAACCAAGGAGCTGCGAAAGAAGGAGCGGGGAAAAATCAGGTCGTCGGAAGAGCCGCCCCAAGGGGCGCCGCCGGCGGAGCGGTTTTATAAAGCCGGCGAGGGCAAGGAAGGCATCAAAGGGGCGGGTTATGTCACGGTACAGTTGCCGGAGGACGTGGTGGCGGACAGCAAAGCCGAGGGCAAACCGACCAAGGCGGGTGGCGCTGGCAATCGGGCGCGACCACAATTGCCGGTGAGTAACGCACCATTGCCTGCGCACGTACCCAACGCGCCCACGGAAAAACAGCAGATGCCAATCGAATATCGCGGCATCATTCGTTGATGGAAAGGGAGTGTGATGGAGGTCGAACAGTTTCAACAAACATTTAAGAGTCTCGAAGCAGAGGTGCAGAAAGTCATCGTTGGCAACGGCAATGTCATCCGCAAGGTGTTGATTGCGTTTTTCTCCGGCGGTCATGTGCTGCTCGAAGGAGTGCCGGGCTTGGGCAAAACACTGCTGGTCAAGTCATTGAGCCATGCCCTCGGCATGTCCTTCAAACGCATCCAGTTCACGCCGGATTTGATGCCGTCGGATATCGTCGGCACCGAGGTGCTGACCGAGGCCAATGGCCGGCGCGAATTTCAGTTCAAAAAAGGGCCGATCTTCGCCCATGTGGTGTTGGCCGACGAGATCAATCGGGCCACACCGAAGACTCAATCGGCGGTGTTGGAGGCGATGGAAGAAAAGCAGGTGACGGTTTTCGGTGAGTCGCATATTCTCGAATCGCCGTTCATCGTGCTGGCGACGCAGAATCCCATCGAACTGGAGGGCACCTACCCGCTGCCCGAAGCCCAGCTCGACCGGTTTTTCTTCAAACTTTTGGTGGTACCGCCGGCACCCGACGAACTGCGCGAGATCCTCAAACGCACCACCGGCGTTGAGATCGGCGACTGTGCCAAGGTCTTACCCGAAGACGGCGGCGGGCTGGTCAATGAAATGAAACAGCTACTACGCCAGGTTCTCATCGCTCCGCCGATTGAAGATTATGTCGTTCGCCTGGTCCATGCGACCCACGGCAACGGTCAGAGCAGCGGCGCGTCCGGTTCGATCAAGCAATATATTCGCTTCGGCTCCAGTCCGCGCGGTGCCCAGGCGGTGATTCTTGGCGCCAAGGGTAATGCGCTGGCGGATGGGCGCGTTCATGTTAGCTATGACGATGTCGAAAACGTCATCTACGCGGCGCTGCGCCACCGCATCATTCTCAATTTCCAGGCCGAAGCCGAGAATGTCAGCGCCGATCAGGTGATCGCCGAGGTGATGAAGCAGGTGAAGCGCAATTAGTCCGAACTTCGGAATTGAGCGTTAACGCGCGCCAACCACAAGTATTCTGCAGTGAAGCCATGGGTCTCTACCGCTAAGCAGTGATTAAACCTGGTGCGTCCCGTCAGCTCGGTTGGAAAGCGATCGAGTGGCGTGGAGGGAATAAGAAGCTGCGATCGTATCGCTGGGTGGCGTCACTGCTCCGGACTTGCCACTTGCCGAGTGGACTGCCGTATTTCAATTGCGGATTTCAGGATTATTTCATCTTGTTCTTTATCGCTGGGATCGATTTCAAGTAATCGGCGATCGCCAGGGCGTCCTCTTTGGTCATGTCTTTGTAGCCGTGAGTCGTGCCCCGAATCACCTCTTCCATGAGACCCTGAACGTTATCGTAGTCGGGTTTAGTTCCCGTTAGCAACAATTCGGCGATATCTTCGCGCTTCCAGTCGCCGATGCCGGTTTCTTTGTCCGGCGTGATGTTAGGAACCAGTTCGCCGATCGGGCCATCTTTGGGCGAGCCTGCCATGTAGAGCGATTGGTTGGGCACGCCGAAGGAGTTTCGCGGTGTGTGGCAATCGCCGCAGATGGCGACATGATTCGTCAGATATTTTCCCCGCTGGATGCCGCTTTTGGGGGCCTGGGCCGGTGATTCGTAAAAAGTACCAAATGCTTTGAGCCATAACTCGGTGACGACGCTGCGCATAAAGGGTGTAGAGGTCTTCAACTCGGGCGTCGCTTTTTTGACTGGCTTGAGCGACCTGAGATAGGCCACCAGCGCTTTCAAATCCTCCTGCGCCATGCCGGAGTATAGGGTGTAAGGCATGAGCGGCAGCTGTCGGCTGCCGTCTTTGCGCAGGCCCTTGATGATTGCATCGATGATCTGTTGATCGGTCCAATTACCCAGACCGGTGTCGTTGTCCGAGGTGAGATTGGTGCTGTAGACTGTCCCCAGCGGGATCTGAAACGGGCGCGCGCCGGCGTTATGGACGCCCTTGGGCTCGGTATGGCAAGCGCAACCGCCGGAGACGGCGAAGATATATTGACCGCGGGCGACCAATTCTTTTTGAGTCCCCTGGGCGTAAGCCAACGGCGGGACGCATAGGAAGAATAGCCAAAGCAACAGCAGGATTTCTTTGCTTCTTATCGCCGGCATGAAGTCTCCTTAGGGGTTGAGTTGCGCGCGAATTCTTTGATCTAAAAACTTGAGCGTGGCATAAAATACTTGATTGATCGGCACTGGGGTTCCGGCTCGTCGCAGTATTTGCACCACTATGCCATTGAAGGCTTGGTATTCAAGCGGTTTGCCGGTTTCCAGATCTTGCAGCATGGAGGGTTTGAATGCGCCGAGGGTGCGCGAAAACGTCATGATCTCATCGAACTGTTCGCGCCGCAGATCGATGTTGCGCGTGCGCGCGGCCGTTTGCACCTCGGCCATGCAGTCGAGCGCAAGCGCAGTCAAAGACTCCGACTCGACAATCTGTTTGACATCGGCGTGGGCCAAACAGCTGATGGCGCAAAACGGTGCGTTCCACAGCAGTTTGGTCCATTGAATTTTCTGAATATCAGCGCTGATCTCACAGGGGATGCCGGCAGCGCTGAGAATTTCCCGGAGCAATTTAGACGGTGCGCTGGCGCCGCCGTCGCTCTGTCCGAAGATAATTCGGCCACCGTTGGCATGGGTGATAACTCCAGGAGAGGTCAATTGCGCGCCGACATAGACAACCGCCGGTAAGACTTGCTCTGGATGATAGACGCGCGCGAGTTTTTCCGGGTTATCGATGCCGTTTTGCAGCGAAAGGATATGCGTCCGGTCGCTAACCAGCGGCCGGATTTGTTCGGCGGCGGTTTCGCTGTCGTAGGATTTGACGCAAAACAGAATCAGATCGACTTTGCCAATCGTTGCGATATCGTCGGTGAACTGTGCGTTGTCGATCTGTAAATCGTCATTGGCGCTCGTGACCCGGAGACCGCTTGCCCGGAGTGCCTGCAAGTGCCGGCCACGGGCGATGAAGGCTACCTCATGGCCTGCGGCGGCGAGTTTCGCGCCGAAATAACCGCCGACAGCACCTGTGCCCATGACAGCGATACGCATGGTGATAATCCTAATTTGGCGCGACTGTAGGCTCGACCTGGGAGCTTGTCAATTTACCCCGAAAAGCGCAGTTACAAGTTCACTGTGGGTGGAGGGCAAGCTCCTCCACGGCGACTCTACCTCTGAGCACTAATTTACCATAGTGCGTCGAGCCAGCTCTGTGGGAAAGGGATGGGTTGGAGAGTGGTGGAGGGTACCGGACTTTGCGGCCGCCGTCGGGTGGCTTCACCGTTCGGGGGCTCACCCCTCGCCGCAGGGACTGCGATTTCCGGACTGAAGAGTTCGGAGTTCGGTTCCGTGCCCAAGTCTCGTGGGCAGTTTAAGCTTGCCAGGCGCTATGTTATAGAAATCGGTCATGGAAAAGATCGATCCCCAGCCGGATCATTTAGGCCTTGAGCGCTATCGACCGGGCGCCCAAGTTACTTTTAAAGGCAAGCTCTATTCAATTCAGCGCCGCACTACACTCGCTTCGGGCGAAGCCGCCGTCGTGTTGCAAAGCGCCAGCGAGCAGTTCGTCGTCAGCGCCACTCAGTTTCTTGCCGCGGTCAGTGCTTAACTTCGCCAATATTTATCGAACAGGAGTTCATCATGGGCAAAATTCGTTTGACTTTATCTTGCTGGGACTATGATCGCACCCGTGCTTTGCAAGACGGGCGCGTCGAGGTCGAGGGCGTCGATCTGACCTACTTGCCGTTGCGCGTGGAAGAGACGTTTTGGCGCATGTTACGCTACGGCGAATTCGATGTCGCGGAGATGTCCACCGGTTCTTTCTTAATGTCGCGCGACAAGGGCGCGCCCAGACTGATCGGTATCCCAGTTTTCCCGTCGAAGACTTTTCGCCACTCATGCATTTACATCAACACCGACTCGGGCATCAAAAAACCGGCGGACATGGCGGGTAAGCGCGTCGGCGTTCCCGAATATCAGATCACCATGGCGACCTGGGCGCGCGGCATCTTGCAGCATGAATACGGCGTGTTGCCGGAAAAGATGCAATGGTTCACCGGCGGCGAGGAGACTCCTGGGCGCCAGGACAAGGTGCAGCATAAGCTACCGGCCAACATCGATATTCAACCTATCCCCGGCGACAAGACGCTGTCCGGCATGCTCGAACGGGGCGAGATCGACGCGATGATTTCGGCGCATATGCCATCGCCGTTTGTGCGGCGTCATCCGAAAGTGCAGCGGCTGATCCCGAACTTCCGCGAAGTCGAGGCTGACTATTTCAAGCGCACGAAGATTTTTCCAATCATGCACACCATCGTCATCCGCGAAGAGTTTTACGAACAGCATCCATGGATCGCCCAGAGCTTATGCAAAGCCTTCAACGAATCTAAAAGGATCTGCCAGGAAGCGATGTACGAGTTTTCTGCCCTAAAATATATGATGGCTTGGTCCATCGACGAGATGGAAAAGGAGCGGGAAGCTCTTGGGCCCGATCCCTGGGCCTATGGTCTGGAAGCCAATCGCCATATTCTCGAAACTTTAGTGCAGTACACCCACGAGCAAGGTTTGATTAGTAAAAAGCTCGATGTCGATGCGCTGTTTGCCAAGAGCACGCTAGAGGACTTCAAGATCTAGGCTTGTCTCTGCGTATCCATCAGTTAGACTAAAAGTATGGCCGACGAAAAACCTCCCGCATTCGAAGAAACCAAATGGTGGATCGACCGCCGGGCGGTCAAGGAGCGCGACAAGTCCGCGGTGCCACCGGTCAGAGGCATCATCGAGAAATGGGCCGTCGATCTCTTAGAAAACTACAATCAGGACGAGGCGGCGAAGAATCTCGTCGATATCAACCGGAAAATTTTCAAGGAGCTCAAGGTCGCGCCTGGCCAGTGGGGCTACTACTCCCTCGATATCGGCAAGTATCCGCCGGATAAACTGGAGAAGATCAAAGCGGCGCTGCCGCTGCCGCCGGGGGCGCGCGGCATCGTCATCGATGCCGGCTATTCGGTGCGCGTCATGATCACCGGCGAGCCGGTGGGCGAACGCTACGTCGACATCAATTTTGTCGACGCGCCGTCACTCGATTATTGGGTCAAAGCGCAGTTGATTGAAGAACGCGTGTTTGCCAACGTCGGCGAAGCGCTCAAGCGCATCCGTCCCGATTTGCTGAGCTATATGACTCCATCGGAAGATTCCGTGTGACGAGCTGCCATACAGCGAGACCGCGATTGGATAGTTGCCGATCTGCCAAAACGAGGATCGAGGATACATCCTACTCCCGCCCTTGGCGAAATTTCAAATACAGTTTTTTGCGTACGTTTGCCCGACCGCTTGCTAGTGGCAGCCGCAGGTTTGTGGCGTGCCGGTGCAGGCGCCGCCATTTGGCGCGGTGTCGCCGGTGGCTGCCGGAGCGCTAAAGACTGACAGTTGCTTGTCGACCTTCTTGCTGTTGCATTTGGGACAGCTGATTTTTTCCCGTGTCGATAAGACGATGGTCTCAAAGTGCTGCTCGCAGCTGCGGCAGTTGTATTCGAAGATCGGCATTTGTCCTCGCTTCGCTCGGAATGTCAAATTACAGATTGCTTATTGCAAATTACCGATCCCAATTCTGGAATCTGAAATTTGGAATCTGAGATTTGCGATCCCGCAGGGCTAGGCATGTTTGGCCTTGGCCTTGGGGTTTTTGGCGTTGACGCGCAGGGGACTTTCCCTGGGGATCGGCACCAATGACGTCACTTCCAAACCGTAGCCACGCAGACCGACCAGATGTTTCTTGTTGTTGGTCAGTAGCCGCATCTTGCGCACGCCCAAGTCGCGCAGAATTTGCGCGCCTATGCCGTATTCCTTGAAATCCGCCTGATAGACGAACGACGCATTCATGCCTTTTTGCTGCTTACCTTCGACTTTCGGATAGGCGACCATAGCCGGGTGATGTGCCTTTTGTTTAGGCTGCAAATACAAGATCACGCCTTTGCCCTCTTTGGCGATCAACTCCATGGAACGCTGAATCACCGCGCCGGTGTTGAGCAGCTCGAAGCCGAAAACATCGCCGGGTATATACTTGGTATGCACCCGCACCAAGGTTTCTTCATTGGGCGAAATCTGTCCCTTGATCAACGCCAGGTGCTCGCTTTCGTCGACATGGGTGTTGTAGACAATGGCTTGAAACTCGCCGCCGATGCGGGTCGGCAGCGGCGCCGATGCGGCTTTGTAGACCAGCGAGTCGTAGTTCAAACGGTGTTGGATCAGATCGGCGTTGGTGACGACTTTGAGCTTGTGCTTTTTGGCGAAGCGCATGAGGTCGGGCTGGCGTGCCATGGTGCCGTCGTTCTTCATGATCTCGCAAATCACGCCCGCGGGCTTGAGGCCGGCAAGGCGGGCGAGGTCGACCGAGCCTTCGGTCTGGCCCGCGCGCACGAGCACGCCGCCGTTGCGCGCGCGCAACGGAAAGATATGACCTGGCGTCGCGAGGTCTTGGGGCTTAGCGTCGTCGGCGATTGAATCGAGAATCGTCTTGGCGCGGTCGGCGGCAGAAATCCCGGTAGTGATACCCTGGGCCGAGTCGATGGAAACGGTGAAGGCGGTGCCGAACGGCGAGGTATTGTCCGACACCATCATGGCCAGCCCCAAATGCCGGACCCGTTCTTCAGTCAAGGTTAGGCAGATCAAACCACGTCCATAGGTCGCCATGAAGTTGACTGCCTCGGGCGTGACCTTTTCAGCGGCCATGCACAGGTCCCCTTCGTTCTCACGATCTTTGTCATCGGTGAGGATGACCATACGGCCGCGGCGGATCTCGTCAATCGCTTCTTCGATGGTCGCTAGTGGCATGGCCGATTAATTTATCACCTTACGTGGTGGGGTCAACCGGTGGGGCGGCCCGGCAGAGATCGAGGATTGCCACAGAGATTCGGAGATCGTGGCATGAGCGGATTAACGATTATTAGTGCCGTTACGCCGCTAATATCGCATGGTGCACTTCGTGCAGACAAGTCGATGCTATCTTAGATTGGTTCTATCAGTTTTAGCGCGGTAAATACTCATGAAAGCGATTCTTTTGGTGGGAATAGGACGGCTTTATCGAATCGGTGCTGCGTTACCTGCTCTTTGGCTGGGTACCGGTTTTGGACAAGCCCTGGTTTCCGGCCGGAATGTTCGCGGTTAGTGTTATCGGCTGCTTGGTCATCGGATTACTCGGTCGCGGAACAGCGGCCAATTTTCGCGGCCGAATTCAAGTTATATTTATTCATCGGCATTCTCGGCGGCTTTACCACATTTTCCACTTTCTCTGCTGATGAGACTCTATCTCTGGTCCATAATGGTCATGACGCTGCCGCGTTTATGAACATCGCGCTGCAGGTCATGGTTGCGCTATTGGCCGTTTGGCTGGTCTCCTGGCGCGATTGCCTGACCTTTGACGGCCCGGATTCCGCCCAAGAATTTCTTAAAATTTTGGAACTTTGGTAAGTCTGGGACGTCTAACCTACTCAGGGGAGGTGTTTCATGGGGAGAAAACCAACGAAGGTTGCGACATCTAATAAAGAAAATCGTGAGCGCCAGCCGTTCTGGGTAAAAGCCAATAATGGGCCGCGCATGCAGCTCGACGAGCGTGCGATGGCGATTTTTCAGCCGGATGTACTGATCGAGAGCCAGTACTTAGCGACTCAGACACGGCGGATGCATTTGGACGCCGAGCGAGTTTTGATGTTCGCCGTGCTGCGCGACGCGGTGAGCTGTTTTCAGGATAACGTCGGTTCGAATTGCAAGCGTAAGCAAGCGATACATCGTGATGCCGAAGAGTGGATCCTCGACAAAGACCGCTCCCATTTGTTTGCCTTCGACAATGTTTGTGAAATTCTCGGTCTAGATCCGGAATACATGCGTGCTGGGCTGCTGCGTTGGAAAAATGCCGCGCTTCAAGGCCGTCCACTCAAAGTGCGTGCTCAGTCGCTCGCCGGCTGAACGTCCCATCGACGCGGATCCATGGGAGAAGGTCAAAGGAACCAATCGTCTCGTGGCCGCGTCTAATGTAAGCGGAGGAAGAAAAAAACTATGTCTCGGTCCTCAGACCAGCAGCCAACTCGTTCTAAAATGACCCCCTTCGTGGGTGCCTGCGCGATCGCCGTCATGGCGGGTATAGGGGGGTAAGCGTCATTGAGCACTTTCATGGTGGTCGCCAGCCGGCCCATGCCGCAAGCAGTTCGGTTGCGACGGCGCAGGGTTTACCAGACTTCATCAGCTTGGCTAAGAAACTGGGACCTTCGGTGGTGAACGTGTCGACCAGCAGAATCCGCGGCGCGGCGCAGGAATCGCAGGACGCACCCTCACCGTTTGGTGGTAATGATCCCGGAGAAGAGTTCTGGCAGCGATTCTTTGGCGGGCGCACACCCCGCGGGCCACAGCGGCAAAGCGGTGTCGGTTCGGGCTTCATCGTCGACGGCAACGGCACGATTTTGACCAACTACCATGTCGTCGACGGCGCGCAAAAACTTAGCGTGACACTGTCTGACGGCAAGAACTATGACGCGAAAGTCATCGGTAAGGATCAGAAGAGCGACATCGCGGTGATCAAGATCGAAGCTGGTCGCGACTTACCCGCGGCGGCCCTGGGCGACTCCGACCGGCTCGAAGTCGGCGAGTGGGTCATGGCGATCGGCAATCCGTTCGGCCTCGATCACACGGTTACTTCCGGTATCGTCAGCGCCAAGGGGCGCAATATCGGCCAAGGACCGTACGACAACTTTATTCAGACCGATGCCTCGATCAATCCGGGTAACTCGGGCGGCCCGTTGCTCAATCTGCGCGGCGAAGTCGTGGGCATCAATACCGCGATCTTTAGTCAGTCCGGCGGCAATATCGGCATCGGCTTTGCCATCCCTTCCAACTCGATCAAAGAACTGTTGCCGCAGTTACGCGACAAGGGCAAAGTCGTGCGTGGCTTCATTGGTGTTTCGGTGCAAAAGCTCAGCCCTGAAATTGCCGAATCCTTGGGCATCAATCCGCCGCGTGGCGCCTTGGTCGCCGACCTGGTGAAAGGCGGACCGGCGGAGAGCGCCGGGGTAAAAACCGGCGATGTCATCATCGAGTTCGACCGCCGGCCAATCAAAGACTCCGCCGACCTGCCGCAGCAAGTGGCGCGAGTGATGCCGGGCGCAGCGGTGCAAATCAAAGTGATTCGCGATGGCAGGGAAACCGCACTGTCGCTGACCATCGGCGAGATGAAGGAAGCCGAAGTCACCGCTGCCGCGCAGGAGGGCGAACTAGGCTTGACCGTCCAACCGCTGACTCCACAACTGGCAGAAACCCTGGGTTTAGAGCGGGGTACCGGCTTGGTCATCTCGGCAGTGAAGCCGGGGAGCGCCGCGGAAGACGCGGGCTTACGCTCCGGTGACTTGCTCGTCGAGATCAATCGCCGGCCGGTGAAAAATCTCGCCGACTACAACCGGGAGATCGCCGGCAGTGATAAAGCTAAATCAGTCCTGTTTTTGGTGCGCCGCGGTCAGAGTAGTTTGTTCCTGGCATTGAAACGCTGACCCAACGGCGGGTGGAAACCGCTCAGCTTGCCATGCCTCCCAGCAGCCTCCCGGCAAGTGAGCGGTTTTTAACTTTTCCCTCATAATTCTTGCAACCGTTAAAGCGTCATTCCGCAAGTCCATTTGATCTGGCTCTGGCGCGGCCATCGACCGCCAGCAGCGCCGTCAAGTCCACGCCCGGTTGTTCTCGGCAGCCCATAAGTATGTGCGCGATGAATATGCCGTTTCGTGGATTGAGCAACCAGCGAGAATCGTCTAATATCCGCCACTGCGGATAGCCGGATTAAGTTTCAAGCGAGGTCTCCTAAATGGGTCTGCGGTTGGCAACGATCAAACGTTTCAATAGGAATGTCGGATTGCGCAAGTTACTAATTCAGCCATTGGCGCTGCTCTCGCTGCCTCTCATTATTCTCAGCACCGCGTTCGCCCAGGTTAATCCTTATCTCGCCCGTCCCAGCGAACGGTCCATGACCATCCGCATCGCGACTTGTGCCGTGTCCGGCGGGTTCGCTCACCTCTATACCGCGCTGGAAAACGGTCTTTTCGACAAATACGGATTCAAAGTGGAGCATGTTTTTATCCGCGGCAGTGGGCCGGCACTGGCCGCGCTGATGGCCGACGAGATCCAATTTCTCTACTGCGCCGCCGATGCGACGCTGCCATCGCTGGCGGCCGGCATCGACGTTAAGTTGGTTGCCGCGCCGTTCGTTAAATTGCCCTACGTCTTGGTCACCCGCAAGGAGATCCGCCGCATGGAGGATCTCAAAGGCAAAGCGCTGGGCGTGGCAAGGGCCGGCGATTTGAGCGACCGGTTGTCGCGTGCCATGGTCAAGCGTTTTAATGTTGCCGACGTTGTCATGCGGCCTGTCGGCGGCAGTCAAAATGAGCGTTACCAGGCGATGGCGGCGAACCTGGTGCAAGGCGTCGTCATCACCCCGCCCATCGATGTGCGCGCTAAAAATGACGGTTACAACGTGCTGTACCGCCTGATCGACTTGGATATTCCGTTTATTTACAGTTCCGTACATGTGACCTCGCGCACCGTGCGCGACCGGCCCGAAATGGTCCAGCGCATGGTCGCGGCATTTGCCGAAGCGATTCATTATGTCGATAAGAATCCGGTCAAAACTAAATCTGCCATCGCTAAAATCATGCGTACGAAAGACGACGAAGCTTTACAGGTGTCGTACAACGTCTATACCAAAGACATTGTCGACCGGCGCATGATCGTGCCGGGGCAAGCTGTGAACGACTCGCTTGAACTCTATCGTTCGTTGGGCACACCGATTAAACGTAAGGCCGAAGATATTTACGATAATAGCTTCGTCAATCACTTGGAGCAAAGCGGCTTTCAGAGAGAGCTTTGGGGCCGATAAGGCGGTCAGGAGTCAGGGATGAGGAACAAGTCGCAAGTCGAAATTTTCTGTTCCGCCAAGTATCGCTTCCTAGTCTTGGCGGTTACGCTTTGTTTCTGGTTTGGGCTTGCCCACGCTAATCCTTATATCGCCAAGCCCGGCGAAGCACCGCTTCGTCTACGGATCGCAACCTGTTCGGTCACCGGCGGATTCGTGCATCTTTACACCGCGCTGGAAAACAATTTATTCGACAAATACGGCTTCAAGCTCGAACATATCTACATCCGCGGTACCGGACCGTCATTGGCAGCCCTGATGGCGGATGAGATTCAGTTTCTCTATTGCGCCGCGGAAGCGACGATCCCCGCGCTGGTGAGCGGCATCGACGCCAGGATTGTCGCCGCGCCGTTGGTGAAGATGCCCTTCGTTCTAGTCACCCAGAAAGAGATACGCCGGCTCGAAGATCTCCGCGGTAAGTCGCTCGGCATCGTGCGTCCCGGCGATCTCAGCGATCGGCTGTCGCGCCAGTTGGTCAAGCGCTTTAATCTTGCCGATGTCACCATGCGCCCCATCGGTGGCAGTCAATCGGAACGCTACCAAGCGATGACAGCGAACTTGGTTCAAGGCGTCGTGATCACGCCGCCCCTCGACGTGCGCGCGAAGAACGATGGCTACAATGTTGTTTATCGTTTGATCGACATGGATTTGCCGTTTGTCTATAGCTCCCTGCATACCAGTTCGCGGATGATTCGCGAGCGCGGCGAGGTGGTGCAACGCATGGTTGCCGCATTTGCCGAGGCGGTGCAGTTTGCCGAGAAGAACCCGGCGAAATCCAAAGCGGCAATGGCTAAAGTGATGCGAACCAAAGACGAAGAAGCGCTCAACGTTTCCTATGATGTCTACGCCAAAGAAATCGTCGACCGGCGCATGATGGTGCCAAGCCAAGCGGTTAGCGAGTCGGTCGAACTGCACCGGGCTTCCGGGTTGCCGGTGAAACGAAAGGCGGAAGATATTTTCGATAACACTTTCGTCATCAACCTAGAGAAGAGCGGGTTTCAGAAAGAGCTGTGGAGCAGATAAGATGGTAAGGGGTAAGGAAGCGCTTGTCCAAAGCGGTGATTAGGAAATTCAACATTCCGGAAAACGAAGTCACGATCCGGCCGGTGGGCGGCAGCCAATCGGAACGCTTTCAAGCCATGGCGCATGAACATCGTTCAAGGCGATAGTGATCACTCCGCCTCTCGACGTGCGCGCCAAGAACGAAGGGTTCAATGTTCTCTACCGCTTGGTCGATCTCGGCGTGCCGTTTATCTACAGCTCGGTGCACGCCAACGGGCGGATGCTGCGCGATCGCCCGGACATGGTGCAGCGGGTGGTGGCGGCGTTTGCCGAAGCGGTCCATTTCGTTGAAAAAAATCCTGACAAGGCTAAAGCCGCGGTGGCCAAAGTGATGCGCACCAACGACGCCGAAGCATTGCAGTCGTCTTATGATGTTTACGCCAAGGAGATCGTTGACCGGCGCATGATCATTCCGGAAAAAGCCGTGGCCGATACCATCGAGCAAACCCGTTTGGCCGGCGGCGCCGGTGCGGCGAAAGTCGGATGATCTTTTCGACAACAGTTTCGCCGCTCACCTAGAAAAAAGCGGATTTCTCAAAGAGCTGTGGGGCGCTGAGTTGGGCGCGCCGGGGCGAGAGTTCGCTCCGGGCTGCTAGCGATTTACGCTTGCGGCTTGTCTTAAGATATCTGCTTTTGTTACTCCTGCCACTGATTCGCACTTTAATCTCCGAAAGGCACGGGCAATGAAAACACTTATTCAAGGCGGCTGGGTTGTCGGCTTCGACGGCAACGAACACGAAATCATCAAAGACGGCGTGGTCGTTTACGATGGTAATCGCATCGAATTCGTCGGCAAAGATTATCCACAACCGGTCGACAAACGGATCGACGCAAAAGGCTGCTTGGTTTCGCCTGGATTCATCGACACTCACTTTCACTCCGGCATCAACGCCAGCGACTACATTCTCGCGGATTCGACCAAGACCGATTTCTTTGCGTCGAATTATCTCGCTCACGGCGGGCCGACCCGCGAGGGCGCGCACTCGGCGCATTTGAAAGACGTCGACATCGGCCAGCGGTTTTCGATTATTCACGTTTTGAAAAGCGGCGTGACCACGACCTTCGACATCGGCGGCGCCGGCGGCTGAGCCGGCGCGCTATGTCGACATGATCGATCAGGTCGGTATTCGCTGCGTCGCCGGTCCGAGCTACAAGAACGTTTCCTTTTTTCACGATAAAGCGGGCCGGCTCGAATATGATTGGAACGACGAACGCGGCAGCAAAGGACTCCAGACCGCGGTGGACTTCGCCAAAAAGTTCAACGGCGCGTGCAGCGGCCGCATGACGGCGATGTTGTTTCCCGGCCATGTCGACTCGTGCACGCCGGCGTTGCTGAAGGAAACCAAAACCGCCGCCAAGGATGCCGGCGTCGGCATTCAGATTCATGCGACGATCAATCTGTTCGAGTTCCACACGGTCATGCAGCGCGAACGCTGCACCCCGATCGAGCTATTGAAAAAGCTCGGCTTCCTGGCGCCTGATGTTTCATTGTCGCACTGCATCTTTGTCAGCGGCCATAGCTGGCTCGCCTATCCCTACGGCGACGATCTTAAAATCATCGCCGACTCGGGCTCGTCGGTAGCCTATAGCCCGCTTAAATATTTGAAGCTGGGCATTCTCATGGAATCCTTCGACCGCTACCGCCAGGCCGGCATCAACATGGGCATCGGCACGGACACTTTCCCCAAAGACATTCTCTCCGACATGCGCTACGCCGGCATCGCCTCGCGCATCGCCGACAAGAGTTTTCTCGCCGGTCAGCCGCGCGATGTCTTCAACTCCATCACCCTCGGCGGCGCCAAGATGATCGGCCGCGACGACATCGGCCGGCTAGCGAAAGGCGCCAAAGCCGACATCGCCATTGTCAATCTGCGCGACATTGCCTTCGGCGCCGTGCACGATCCGATCCGTTCGTTGATGGAAACCGCCGTCAGTCGCGATGTGCGCACCGTCATCGTCGACGGCGAAACCCTGGTCGACAACGGCAAGTATTTGCGCCTGGACGAACAGGAGTTGCTCGACAAAGTTCAGACCAAGGGCGAACAAGTCTGGGACAGCGTGTCCAAGTGGCACTGGACCGGCAAGACGATCGACGAAGTCGTGCCGCCGAGTTTTCGCATGAAGTAATAGCCTGCGAGAGCGGGCTTATCGGAGCTATCAAATCTGTTGCGCGAATCCCAGGGCGAGGAATTCAGCATTTTCTAGATCAGTGATTGCAACTTCCTGACTAACACACTGATCTCCTCAAACCCCTTCTGCCAAAACTCGGCTTGGTGTATGTCGACGCCTAATGGTTTGAGCAACGCATCGGGCGTGTCCGAGCCGCCGGCTTCGAGTAGCGCGACGTATTTCGGCACAAAGCTTTTGCCTTCGTCCTTGTACATTCGATACAGGGCGAGGACCAACAGCTGGCCGAAGACATAGCTGTAGCAATAGAAGCGCGAGTGGATGAAGTGGGGGATGTAGCTCCAGCCCCAGCGGTAGCCGTCGGGCATGGCGACGGCGTCGCCGTAGTATTTGCCGTTGGCGTCGAGCCAGAGTTGGCCGAGGGCTTCCGGTGTCAGCCGTTTTTCTTGTCTTGCCGAAAAGGCGAGTTCTTCGAAGCGGGTCAGGACATTTTGCCGAAAAACGGTGGCGAAGATGTCTTCGATCTTGCCGGCCAACAGCGCGATCTGCACTTCTCGATCGCTTTGCTGATCGAGCAGATAATCGAACACCAGCATTTCGCCGAACACCGAGGCGGTCTCGGCGGTGGTGAGCGGGGTGTCATAGTTGAAATAATTCTGCTTGCGGCTGAGACAGCCGTGCAGTCCGTGGCCTAACTCATGGGCGACGGTCATAACGTCGCGCAGGTTGTCATCGTAGTTGCACAGGACGTAGGGATGGAGCTGTGGCGAGGGCGAGGCGCAGAAGGCGCCGCCGCGTTTGCCTTTGCGGATTTCCGCGTCGATCCAATTGTTGGCGAAAAACTCTCCCGCCAAGGTGCGAAATTTAGGATCGAAGGCTTCGAAAGCGTCTAGTATAGCCTCCTGTGCTTTTGCGTAGGGAAAGGGCCGGACTTCTTTGCCGACCGGCGCGTACTGGTCGTAGAGCGCGAGCTGCGGCAATTCGAGCAGCTTCGCTTTCAAGCGAAAGTAGTCATGGGCGAGAGGATAATTTTTTTCCGCTACCTCCATCATGGTTTTTACCGCGGCGCCGTCGATTTCGTTGGATAAATGGCGCTGGCTCCATCGGGATGTCGGATAGCTGCGCAAGCGGTCCATGGTCAGGTTGTCCTGGATCAAGGTATCGTAGATGAACGTCAACACCTGGCCATGTTGCGACAGTTCGCGATAGACCGTCTCCATGGCGCGTTGGCGCAGGCTGCGATCCGGTTCATGGAGCAGCGAGAGGATCTGGCTCAAATTCAACTCTTCGGTCTTGCCATCTTTTTCCAGTTTGAAAACTAGCGACGAGGTGATTTCCGAAAACAGCCGGCCGAAGGCGTTGCGGCCGGTGTTGTCTTTTTCGTTGATGAGTTTTTCTTCCAGTTCGGACAGCGTGTGCGGGCGGTAGCGACGCAGGCTGGCAAGATAATGCTGATAGGGTTTAAGCTGCTCGTCGCGCATCAACTTGGCGGCAATGTCGTCTTCGACCTTGAGCCAGGCCAGCTCGAAGAACAGCAGCAGGTTTCTTATTTCTGTACTGCGCTGTTCGACCCGCTGGTCCAGGTCTTGGTACTCTGGCTTGGCGGTGTCGGCGGCGTAAAGCAGGCCGGCGTAGCTGCCGACCCGGCCGAGGGCTTCGTAGATGACTGCCAATTCTTGCAGGGCGTCGACGCAGGGTTTCGGCGCTCAGGCGTTGGCGGATTGTCCAGTGCTGCCCGGTAGCGCTCTGCGAACTCCATCGCCTGAGCGCGGCAGTCGTTTAGGGTCGTTTCGATTTTCCCGTCGTCATGGGCGGCAAAAAGGTCGCTTAAGTCCCAGCGGATTCCCGCTGCGCTGTTATTCGCCATGATGAAGTCCTTTCGCTTAAACCTGTTTTGCCTATTTCACGGTGAAACCGCCCAGAGTCAAGTTGCGACTTGGCTATTTCAGTGTATATGATGACCGGAATTTTTCCGCTAACTAGTTTGAAAGGGGTATTTCCATGGCTGAATTAACTGAACTCAAAAAGAAGCTGGCGATGTCGTCGCGCATGCTGTTTAACTCCGGACTGGTCGATTACAGCGGCCACATCAGCGTGCGCATCCCCGGCTCCGATCATTTGCTGATCTTGCCGCATCCGGTGAGCCGCGCGACCGTGAAACCTGACGATATGGTGGTCACCGACTTCGACGGCAAGGTGATCGAAGGCAACTACAAAGCGCCGTCGGAAGTTTTTATGCACGCGCGCGCCTACAAAGCGCGGAGCGACATCCAGAGCGTGGCCCATCTGCACAATCACATGGTGGCGACGCTGAGCATGGTCGATAAGCCATTTTATCCGGCTTCGTCCAATCCCGGCGCCTTCTTCGGTCCCGGCGCGTTGCCCAAGTACATGGACCCAGCGCTGATCCATACCATCGAACAGGGCGATGCGGTGGCCAAGGCGCTCGGCAAGGGGGATGCCTTGATGCTACGCGGCCATGGGTCAATGGTGGTAGCGCAATCGATCGAGTGGGTATTTGCCGCCTGCGTCGATCTCGAGGAAGCGGCGGCGCGCTTCTACAAGGCCGCGCTGCTGGGGCCGGTGCTGGTTTACAACGAAGATGAAACCCAGCGGGTCATGAAAGGCCGGCGCAAGGACTCGGTGGTGCAGAAGGTTTGGGATCACAACGTCGCTAAGACTAAATTAGTCGGACTCATGGACGGCATCTAAACGTAGTGACAAATTCGCTTTTTTACCCACCTCGCCGGTCTCGGTCTGGGCTTCCGCCCAGCTACCGGGGCCGGCAAATCGCCGCCAATCGCGATTCTTCTCGAAACTCCGGTTCTCAATGGCGGACCCGCCAATGGTTTTTTTTCTTGCCTGCCACTGTACGCTGTGTTATAGAATCCGATTCAAATAAATGAGGAGTGGGTTGCGAAATGTACGATGATTTTCTTGCGAGGATACTAGAACCGGATATTTTTCTGCCATCGCAGTTCTACGGCAATGGCGGTTTGTCGCGCAAACTTGAGGGCGAAAAGCGCTTGATGATCGCGATCTTGAAAGACGCGGTGGAGTGCTTGGAAAAATACCGCGGCTCGCGCAATGATACCGGCAAGATCAGCTATCAAAGCGCCATCGAGTGGGTTGAAGATACCGACACTGATTGGCTCTATTCATTTACCAACATCTGCGATTTGTTGGGATTTGACCCCCATTATCTGCGTGAACAGCTACTCAAGCGGGAAAATCGTTATATCAAACCGCTCCGGACGAGAAATTTGTCTTTAGCGTCGATGAGTGCGAGCGCAGCCCTGTAAATTTAGCGTTTACGATCTCTTAGGGTTTTAATTTCTTCTTTAATCACCTGTCCGCGCGGCGAGCTTTCGCCGGCGATCTTGAGCGCTCGTTCGAAGTCGGCGAGCGCTCGCTCGTCTTCATCCTGAAGTAACTGTGACCGGCCCAGATAGTAATAACCATCTGCGAGCCGGTCGAGCTTGCCGTAGACCTGACCCAAGCGAAATACCGGTTTATCCCACAATGGCGCTAGGTTTTGGGCATTCAGATAAGCTCCGGCAGCGCTCCGCAAGTCGCCGGTCTTTTCGAGAAACTCCCCGAGATAATAGTAGTTTAGCGGTTCGTTGGGTTCGAGCACGACGGCCCGGTCGAAGGCTTTGCGGGCCGAGGCAAAATCGCCGGTTTGACTCGACAGCCGGCCGATTTCACGAAGCAAACCGATATGGTCGGGCCGCAGCCGCCATGATTTCTCGTAGTTTTTCTGCGCTGGTGCGAGCAAGCCCATTTGGAACTGAGCGAAGCCGAGCAAATGAAGCAGCTCAGCGTTATCGGGATCCTTTTGGACCAACTTCTCATACTCAGCGACGACCGCTTCGCGATTGGTCCGCTCCATACGGATCAGGATCTGAACTTTCTTTAAGGTTTCGTTGTCTTCCTGCCGCGGACTGGTGGGGCCGAGGGATTTGACGACCAATTCGGCATTGGCGACCCGTTCCTGAGTGAGTGGATGGCTCAAAATATAAGCTGGAACATCGATCGGGTTGAGGGCGCGCTCCTGATCCATGGTTTTAAGAAACGCCAGCGTGCCGCGCGGATCGAAGCCGGCGGCGGCAATATAACGGGACCCTAAAGTGTCGGATTCCATTTCCAATTGACGGCTGTAGGCGGCTTGGCGGGTGGCGGCAACCGCTTGGCCGACGATACCTGCGGCTTGTCCGCCTGAGCCACTGCGCGCCAACATGACGGTGGCGAGCAAGCTCAATACCGATATCGCGTCCGGTCCCGATGAGCGTGCCATATGACGACCTTTGATATGGACGATTTCATGGCCGAGCACGCCGGCGATTTCGGCGGTGGACTTCGCCCGTTCGATGAGACCGGTGAAGA
This sequence comes from uncultured delta proteobacterium, assembly GCA_963847445.1. Classification (GTDB taxonomy): domain Bacteria; phylum Desulfobacterota; class Binatia; order UBA9968; family UBA9968; genus DP-20. The sequence goes on from CAWJZV010000006.1 coordinate 125,823, forward strand.
GATAGATCGATCCGCCGGGGACGGCAAAGGCGTTTAGCTGCTGGTCTTCGACGACAAAAAAGCGATAGTCAAAGGACAGCGGACCGGTGGCGCTGAGAATTCGCCGGGCGATGCGATCGACATAGCGTTCGACTTCCGGCTGATTGAGAAACTTGAAATGCTTTTTGGCCTCTCGGCGGAACTCGCGGCTGATTCTGACTTCTTCGTCTTCGGCGGGCGGACTGACTGACGGCAGCAGGGGCGCGATGGAGCGGCAGCCCGAGCCGAGCGTGGCGATCAAAAATAGCGAAACGCAGCATGCAGGCCACCGACGAAGGTGGCGCGGTGTTGTCATCGTCGAAGTATAGAGAGCGGTTTGCGTCGGTTCAAGGTTCAACTCGGATTGCATAGTCGGAGGTAACCGCGCGGCCAGGGACAAGCTTGCCGCGGTGAAACAGCTGGTCCTCTGTCGCTTCAATAGCGTCGAATCCTATCGTTGGCGTGGCGGTGGTTGACGACCCCCGTGCAAGCCCCTATTCTCGGGCATCGATAAACCATCCAGAGGAGCCGCGATGACCAACCGCTTCGAGATAGCTGCCGATAAACTCACTTGGCGCTGCGACTTGACCGCTCTGCCTTTTACTTGCACCGCGGATATGACGCCGCTGGAAGATTTTATCGGCCAGGATCGGGCAATTCGGGCGATCGAGTTCGGCCTAGGCGTCGACAAACCGGGCTTCAACATTTTCGTCACCGGACTTACCGGCACGGGCAAAACCAGCATCATCAAGGCGTTTCTCAAAAAGGTGACCAGTTTAACCCCGGCGCCGGCCGATGCTGCGACGCCCGAGGATTGGTGCTACGTATATAACTTTGGCGATCCCGACCGGCCCCTGGCGCTGAAGATCCGCCGTGGTTTCGGCAAAGCGCTCAAGAGCGACATGGAGCAGTTAATTCAGAATCTCCAGCGCGAGGCGAAGAAACTATTCGAGAGCGATGAGTTCGCGCACCAGCGCCAAGGGCTGATCGAACAGCTGCAAAAGAAACAGCAGGAGATGATGGAAGGCTTGATGGCGGAAGCCAGCCAGGCCGGTTTCGCCCTGCGCATGACGCCCTCCGGGATCGTGCTGCTGCCGACTAAAGACGGCAAGCCGATGCAGGAGGCGGACTATCTCGCGTTATCGCCAAGCGAAAAAAAACAGCTGGAGGAGCGCCGCAGCGAGATCGAGAAGCAAGTCGAAGATACTCTGCGCGACGGCAAGAAGCTCGAGCGCGAGATTGCCGCAAGACTGGAGACTGTGGAGACCGAAGCCGGCGATTATTTGGTGCGCAATCCATTGACCGAGCTCAAACAAAAGTATCAGGACTATCCCAGGGTCTTGGCCTACCTCGACGGCGTGCGCGAACATATTTTAAAAAACTTGCAGCGCTTCAAAGGCGAGGCGGCGGCGCCAGCCGGTCCCATGGGCGCGATGGCCTACGGCGAACCGCCGGGGGATCCGTTTCTACCGTACCGGGTCAATGTTTTCGTCGACAACGGCGATACCCAGGGCGCGCCGATCATCGTCGAAACCAACCCGACTTATCACAATCTTTTCGGTGTCATCGAGAAAAAACCGATCATGGGCGGTTACACTACTGACTTTACGCTGATTAAAGCCGGTTCTATCAGTAAAGCTAACGGCGGCTACCTGGTGCTTTACGACCGGGAAGTCCTCGCCAATGCCGGCTGCTGGGAAGCGCTGCAACGGGTCATCAAGAATCGCGAGTTGCGCATCGAGGAGCCGGGCGCCTTCTTTGGCTTCGTGCCGCCCCAGGGGTTGCGGCCGGAACCGATCCCCACCGATACCAAAGTGATCATGATCGGCGATCCTTCACTCTATCGCCTCCTGGCGACCGCTGATCCCGACTTCCGTGAGACGTTCAAGGTCAAAGCCGATTTCAACTTTGAAGTCGACCGCACCCAGGAAAATATCACGGCGTTCGCCTGTTTCATCAGCGACTATTGCAAACGGGAAGGGATCCGCCACTTCGAGACCGACGGTGTTGCCAGGGTGATCGAGCAGTGCGCGCGCCAGGTCGAGGACCAGAATAAACTATCGACCCGCTTCAGCGACATGGTCGATCTTTTGATCGAGTCGGATTACTGGGCGGGCAAGGAGAAGGCCGAACTGGTTTCCGGCAAGCATGTCGAGCGCGCGCTGGTGGAAAAAACCTTTCGCCTCAACTTGGTCGAGAAGCGGCTGCAAGAGCTGATCGCCGAAGGCACGGTGCTGGTGGATGTCACCGGCGCGGCGGTCGGTCAGGTCAACGGCCTAGCGGTGTATCAGATGGGCGACTTTAGTTTTGGCAAGCCGTCGCGTATCACGACAAAGACTTTCCTGGGCCGCAGCGGCATCGTCAACATCGAGCGCGAGGCGAAGATGAGCGGCAGGAGTCATGACAAGGGCGTGCTGATCCTCGGCGGCTATTTGGGCGGCAAGTACGCCCAGCAAAGTCCGCTATCGCTCTCCAGCACGATTTGTTTCGAGCAGTCTTACGATGGCGTCGACGGCGACAGTGCGTCGTCCACTGAACTCTACGCGATCCTTTCAAGTCTTTCCGAAATGCCGATTCAGCAGGGCATCGCTGTCACCGGTTCAGTAAATCAAAACGGCGAGGTGCAAGCGATCGGCGGGGTCAATTTCAAGATCGAAGGCCACTTCGATGTCTGCCGCTTGAAAGGACTGACCGGCGAACAGGGCGCGATGATCCCCCAGGCCAACGTGCACAATCTGATGCTCCGTGGCGACGTCGTCGAGGCGGTCAAAGCCGGCAAGTTTCATATTTACTCTGTAAGTAGCATTGATGAAGGCATCGAAGTGCTCACCGGCGTCGCCGCCGGCGCGCGTCAAGCCGACGGCAGTTATCCCGACGGCACCATCAACGACCGGGTGCAAAAAAAATTGCAGCTGTTCACCGAACTGCAAAAAAAATTGACCGCGGGAGATCAAGAGCCGGCGGCGACGAACAATTGATGTCTCGCTCGGAGAGAGTTGAAATGGCCTCGGCGTCCGTTGCCGTGAATATTCGTCATGCCGGCCCTATCGTCACCCCGGTGGAAACCGGGGTCCATCCCAACCCCAGAATCTGGATACCGTTTTTCAACGGTATGACGGACGCTGTCCGTCACCTGGACACGATTTTTCAACGGTACGACTGAATCGCGAGTGGACTTCTAGTTGACAAGCTCAGAATCCCTCGGCGTGCCGCCGAGGATCGTTCAGCAGTCTGCGCTAACCTTCGCGCGGCTTGGCCGACTCGGGCTTGATACCGAGGGGCACGGTCAAGTGAATCGACTTGCCTTTGCGGAGTATTGAAAGTTGCACCATGCGGCCGGCTTCCAGGCCGCCGACCATGCGAGTCACCTCGCGCGGGCTATCGACTTGAGTGTCGTTGACCGCGACGATGACATCCTGTTTTTGCACGCCCATCCGCGCCGCCGGTTGCCCCGGTAAAACCGAGCTCACCACCACGCCTTTAGCGGGATAAATTCCTAATGATCTCGCCTGGCCCAGAGTGATGTCCGACATTTGCACGCCAAGCCAGCCCCAGGCGAACCTCTCACCTTTGACCAAGCGGGGCAGAATTTTTTTGATTAAATTGATCGGCGTGGCGAAGCCGAGATTGCCGCGTTCGGAGGCCATGGTGATCATGCCGACGACATCGCCCTGGCTATTCAACAGCGGCCCGCCGCTGACGCCGGGATAGGCGCCGGCATCGGTTTGAACGAAATCGTAACCCGCCGAGTCGGGATAGGTGCGCCCGGCGCGGCTGATGATGCCCAGGCTCATGGAACTCTCACGGCCAAACGGGTAGCTGAAGACAATCGCCAAGTCGCCGACCTGAATGCGCTCGGAATCGCCGAAGCGCAGCACCGGCGCTGACCGCTCGCTTTGAATCTTCAACAGCGCCAGGTCGAGCTGACTGTCGGCGACGACCAAGCGCGCCGCCAGACGCTGGCCATCGGCGGTGCGGACTTCAATCTCCTTGGCCTTGTCGATGACATGCTGCGCCGTCAGGATGTAGCCTTCCGGATCGATGAAAAAGCCCGAGCCGCGGTTGCCTTGGGTTGGGCTATTGTCTGAACCGCTGACGCGAATCTGCACGATCGCCGGGCGGGAAGTTTTCGCCAACTGAACAAAGGCGCGATTGAGCCGGTCGAGATCGCTCTCGCTAGTTGGCGGCTGTGCTTCGCGCCAGTTAACCAGTGACGATTTATCAGTGTTTGTGTCCGCCCCCGGCGCGGCTGGAAAGCACAGTGAAGCGAGTAGCAGTCCAATGATTAGATAGTGCACGAATCCACCTCTCAGCGAGTCTGGCTGGCAGTCCCTTTATCGAAATCCTCCGGCGAGCACAAGCGCCAAAGCGGTTGGTCTTGCGTTTCACGCCAGGGCATATGCTATGGTTCGAGTATGAACGACCTCGCCGACAAAATCGTTCTGGTCACCGGCGGCAGCGGCGGCATCGGTGCCGCCATCGCCGGGCAGTTCGCCATGCTCGGCTGCCGGGTAGCGATCGCAGCCCGCGATCACAAGAAACTTGCGACAGCGGCGGAAAAAATTGCTGAGAATGGCGCACAAGTCCGCGCGATTGCCTGTGACGTGACGCGCCGCGAGGAGGTGCAGCGGCTGCGGATTGCGATTCAAGAATTGTGGGGCGACGTGCAGATCTTGGTCAACAACGCCGGCATCGCCAGCGCTGTCAGCTTTGCCGACATGTCCGATGCAACCTGGGACCGAACCTTGGATACCAATCTGACCGGCGCTTACAATTGCTGTAAAGTATTTTTACCGGCGATGATCGAAGCCAATTGGGGCCGCATCGTCAACATCGCTTCGACCGCGGCCAAAGTCGGCTACAGCCATGTGACCGCCTACACCGCGTCGAAGCATGGGCTGCTCGGACTGACCCGGTCGTTAGCGCTGGAAACCGCGCGCCAGGGCGTGACCGTGAATGCGATTTGTCCGGGCTATGTCGACGACGAACGCACCCGCGAGAACGCGCGCATCATGGCCGAGAAGACCGGCAAGAGCGACGACGATATTTTAAAAATCTTCGCCGCCAGCGCGCCGCAGAACCGATTGATCGAAGCCACGGAAGTTGCGGCGCTGGCATGTTTGATCGCTTCGTCGCAAATGAGCGGCATGACCGGGCAGGCGATCAATGTCGACGGCGGCGCGGTGATGAGCTGACGGAAATGCGCCGGACTTCAAAGAAGGCTATCGGGCGTTTGCCGAGAAGCGACCGGCGAAGTTCAATCAATCCTAGTTAGAGTTTCTCGATGTTGCCTTTTTTCACGCACGATCATGCCACATTGCAGGCGCAAGCTCGCTTGTGGGCGGAAAAGAATCTGTTCGCCGGCCATGGCAGCGAAGATCTAGAGCGGCACGCCAGGACATTGGTTAAGCAACTGGGCTTGGCGGGCTTCCTCAAGCATGCCGTGTCGAAGCAGTTCGGCGGGGTTCGTGAGCAAGTCGAAGCGCGCGATCTTTGCATCCTGCGCGAAGAGCTGGCGCGCGGCGATGCGCTCGCCGATACTATGTTCGCGTTGCAGGCGCTGGGCAGCTATCCGATTACGCTGGCGGGAAACGCCGCACAAAAACAAAACTATTTGTCGCAGGTTGCCAGCGGCGACGCGATCGCTGCGTTTGCGATCACCGAACCGGAGGCGGGTTCCGACGTCGCTGCGCTACAAACAACCGCGCTGCGCCAGGGCGAACAATTCGCTCTAAACGGCACCAAGCGATTTATTTCCAACGCCGGCATCGCAGACTTCTACGTGGTCTTCGCGTCGACTGAGCCGGAGAAGAAAGCAAAAGGCGTGAGCGCTTTCATCGTCGACGCGACCACGCAAGGCTGGGCCGTAACGGAAAAAACTAAGCTGCTTTCACCGCATCCGATCGGTGTGCTCGAATTCACCGGCTGCGTTGTGCCGCAAGGCGCATTGCTCGGCGCCGAGGGCGACGGTTTGAAGATTGCTTTGGAGACCCTCGATCTATTGCGTTGCAGCGTTGGCGCCGCCGCCGTCGGGTTTGCCCAACGGGCTTTGGAAGAAGCGATTCGTTACAGCAAGACGCGCCGGCAGTTTGGCCGGGCCATCGCTGAGTTCCAAGGGATTGAATTCAAGCTCGCTGAGATGGCTACGGATTTAGAAGCGGCGCGCTTGTTAGTCTACCAAGCTGCTTGGGCTCATGATGTGGGCAATGCGGATGCCAAACTGAAATCGTCGATGGCGAAATTCTACGCCACCGAAGCGGCCCAGCGCATCGTCGATCAAGCATTACAGATTCACGGCGGCAACGGTCTCGATCGCCGGCAGCATCATGGAGCGGCTCTACCGTGATGTGCGCGCGCTGAGGATTTACGAAGGGACTTCGGAAATTCAGAAAATCGTCATCGCCCGGGGATTGCTGAAATAGGCTCGGCCGAAGGCTGATCAGCCATCTGACAGAGGCCGGAAGTCAGAGGTCAGGTGTCGGCAAAAAAGAGGGATCGAAACCGAATGATTAAAAAAGTTCTTTGTCTGCGCTCTTAGCGCTCTACTCTTGGCGCTTAGCTTTCCAGTTGAGGCGCAGCAACCGAGAAGATTCCTCGGATAGGATACCTAAATGCTACCTCCGCTTCCACGATCCCCGCCCGCGTTGAGGCGTTTCGCCAGGGTCTACGTGAGCTTGGATACGTGGAGGGGAAGAATATTGTCATCGAGTTTCGACATGCAGAGGGAAAACTCGATCGTCTCCCCTCGCTCGCGGCGGAGCTTGTGCGTCTCAAAGTCGACATCATCGTCTCGGGTGGCCCGAGCAGCAACCCGTCCCGCCAAGGAAGCAACTGCTACGATTCCCATCGTCATGGCGACGGATAATGATCCTGTTGCCACCGGGATCGTCGCCAGCCTGGCGCGACCAGGCGGAAATATCACTGGATTGTCCACCCTTGCCCCGGAGATTAGCGGAAAACAACTGGAGCTTCTGAAAGAGATCGTTCCCAAACTCTCGCGTGTGGCCGTGCTCGGGACTTCAACCATCCCGAGGCAAGTACAATCGTTAAGAGAGGTGGATCTCGCCGCAGGGGCGTTGAAAGTGAAGATTCAATACCTAGACGTACTCGATCCCAATGCCATTGAAACCGCATTTCAAAACGCAACCAAAAGACGTGCTGATGCACTCCTCGTGCTCCCAGAGCGCCGTCATGAATCCTCAGCGAGAAAAGGTTGCGGATTTAGCGGCAAAGAACCGGCTCCCGGCGATTTACTTCCAAAGCCAATATATGGAAGTCGGCGGCCTCATGTACTATGGCCCGAATACTGCCGACTTGTTCCGCCGCGCCGCTACGTATGTGGACAAAATTTTGAAGGGAAGGACGCCCGCGGATCTTCCCGTCGAGCAGCCGATCAAGTTCGAGTTCATCGTCAATCTGAAAGCCGCCAAGCAGATCGGTTTGACGATTCCGCCGAATGTGTTGGTGCGGGCGGATCGGGTGATCAGATAAGGCAAAAGTAAAAGTTATGAAGGCAAAATAAAGATTTCGGATTGCCGTCTGCGGGGCCGCTCTTGGATGAGTTTCACCTCCGTGTCAGATAGCCCAATTGGAGAACTGAAGAATTATTGCGCGGCACTGGAGGGCGTGGTACGGTTTTGGACATGAGCGCGGACGCCGTCAAAAAGATCATTGACCCTTTTCTCACTCATGGGATTTGTAAAGATGAGGCCGAGGCGTTGAAGATGCTGGCCAAGGATTACGTCCGGCGTCAGGTCAGTAAATATCACGAGCGAGTGGAGCATTTTCGCTCCTTCTACCAGATGTCGGTGGAAGATTTTGCCAAGCAGGTGGCTGCGCTTTGCCAGGGAACCGAGACAATCCCTGTGTTGAGCCATCTGAACAAACAACAACAGATCTTGCAGGCCGAGGATGATTTAGAGGAATGGCAGGCCGCCGAGCAGTTCCTAGCCCGCTGGCAGGCAGTGGAGGCGGATTTGCCGAATGCTCCCGCTGCTTGAGTCTCTCCTACGGACTTCTTCTAAGGTCAAATCCTTTCATATCATCGATAGCGATCCGCTCGATGAGGAGAACTTCCTCTTTAAGATCCGCTGTGAGCTGATATCGGGACAAACCCTCCAGATAAGGCTTCGAGCAGTTTTCGGCAGCATCCGATATTCATATCAGGAATTCTCAGAAATCCCATTGCGGCGCTGGGATAACGCGCCCCATTTTCCCAATCTTCCGAACTTTCCACACCATCATCACGACTCTCAAGGCAACATTTTGGAATCAACGCTGACAGGCGATCCGACCGCCGACCTTGATCGAGTGTTAAATACACTATAGCAATCGTTCCAACGTGGTTGCCGTTCGTTCGGTGGAGTCATGCGAAGTTTAGATGAACAGTATTGCTGCTTGTAATCTAACACTCCGCCGACAAGTTTTTTGCCGAAAGCGCTGGGCGGGTTCGTCAATAGAAAGTTACTTTTTGCTACGGAGGAACGATGGATTTTGATTTGTCAGACGAGTTGATCGCCGTGCGCGACTTGGCGCGGGAGTTTGCCGAAAAGGAAATCGCGCCGACCGCGGCCAAGGACGATAAGGAACAGAATTTTCGCGGCGATCTGGTTCGGAAGATGGGCGAGCTGGGGTTCTATGGCACGATGATTCCAGAAAACTACGGCGGCAACGGTCTGGGTTTTCTCGCCATGGTGCTGATCACCGAGGAGATCGCGCGCGTGCATAGTGCCATGCGCGTCGCGATCAATATGCAGATCGGTCCGGCGTTGACGCTGCTGCAATTTGGTAGCGAAGAACAGAAAAAGAAATTCATTCCGGGTTTGATGTCGGGAGAAACCATCGGTTGTTTTGCCATCACCGAATCCGACGCCGGCTCGGATGTCGCGGCGATGCGCACGACGGCGACGCGCAGCGGCGATAACTATTTACTCAACGGCGGCAAGATTTGGATATCCAACGGCCCGGTGACCAACGGCGGGCTGGTATACGCCTACACGGATAGAGCGCAAAAACACCGCGGCATGAGCGCCTTTTATACCGACTGGAGCGAGCCCGGATTGACGCGCAAGTCATTGGAAACCATGGGCGCGCATTGTTCGCCGTTGGGCGAACTGACCTTCGACAATTTTCCGATTCCTGCGTCGAACCTTTTAGGCAATGAGGGTGACGGTTTCAAAATCTGCATGTGGCAGTTGAATCAAACCCGGCTCAACTGCGCCGCCGGCGCATTAGGCGTTGCCCGTGCCGCGAAAGAGGCCGCGCTGAATTACTGCAACCAGCGCGCCCAGTTCGGCCAGAAGATCGGTGAGTTTCAGATGAATCAAGACTTGATTGCGCAGATGATCGTTCACGAAGAAGCGGCGCGGCTGCTGGTTTACCGAGCCGCGTGGCTGGCGGATCAGCAAAAACCGAATAATTTGGAGACTTCCATCGGTAAGTACTGCGCGGCGGAGGCCGCCAACTTCGCCGCCGACGCGGCGATGAAGATTCTCGGCGCCTACGGCTACTCCACCGAGTTCCCGGTGGAGCGGTACTACCGTGACGCCAAGTCGTACCAGATCGTCGAAGGTTCCTCCAACGTGCAAAAGATGATCATCGCCCAGGATGCGTTGGGGTATCGCAAGGCGAATCGCTGATCTCACTGTTGAGCGAGGATGCGCTGGATCAGCTCCATGTTTAAGCTTGCTCGCACGTGAGCGGCGAGCCGGTCGTATTGCTCGTCGGCGGAAAAGTTCGCGACGCTTGGCGCCAGCGTCAGTCCTTTTCGCTCGGCGAGTTCGAGCAATATCGCCCGGCGCAACCCATGGTTGTGAAACAGGCCGTGAATGTAGGTGCCGACCACGTTGCCATCGGCGCTGAGAGTTCCGTCGCCATCCGAGCAAATTTGCTGGGAGCGTTGCTCGATTAGAAACGGTTGCGATACCCCCTGACCTTCGGTTTGCCCCATGTGAATCTCATATCCGGAAATGACCGCATTTTGCGCTTTGGCGAGCAGGCCGAAGCCGGCCAAAGTGCGCGCGCGCACTTGATGGGTCGATTTCACTGGGAGAAAGCGTGTCGCCACTGGCAAGAGTCCAATGCCGGCGGTCAGCGCCGTCGATGACTCGATCAGTTCGGGATCGTGAATGGCGCTGCCGAGCATCTGATAGCCGGCGCAAATGCCGATGATCGGGACGCCAGCCGAAGCCGCGCGCAGAATCTGCTGTACCCGGCCGCCGCTGCGGAGATAACCAAGATCGGCCACCGTCGCTTTGCTTCCAGGAAGAATAATCAGATCAGGTGCGCCAAGATCGTCGCCGGCTTCGACGTAACGCAACCGCACGCGCGGTTCACGTTCAAAGGGATCGAAGTCATCAAAGTTGGCGATATGCGGCAGAGCGATGACGGCGATATCGAGGTCGAAATCGCGGCGATTTTTCATCATGTAGCGTTTTTCCAAGGCGACGGAATCTTCCTCGGCGATATGGATATCGTGGTAATAGGGCACCACGCCGGCGACCGGTATTCCGGTGCGCGCTTCCAACCAATCCAGTCCCGGTGTGAGCAATGCGACATCGCCGCGAAATTTATTGACGATGAACGCTTTGACTCTTTCCTTCTCCGGCGCTTCGAGCAGTTCCAGGGTTCCCACCAGCGCGGCAAATATCCCGCCGCGGTCGATATCGGCGGCGAGCAACACCGGCGCGTGACAGTGAAGCGCGACTTTCATGTTCACCAGATCGCGATCCTTGAGATTGATCTCCGCGGGGCTGCCAGCGCCTTCGATGACGACGACATCGTAAGCGCCGCGCAGATCGTCGAGAGATTCCGTGATCGCGCACCAGAGTTCGGCTTTGAGTTGGGGAAAGCGTGCCGCGGAGATTCGCGTCAGCGGTTTGCCCCGGACGATAATCTGCGCGTGATTATCGCTTTCAGGTTTCAACAGCACCGGGTTCATGGCGACCGTCGGCGCAATGCCCGCCGCTTCGGCTTGGACCACTTGGGCGCGGCCGATCTCGTCGCCGGCGGCGGTGACGAAGGAGTTGAGCGACATGTTTTGCGCCTTGAACGGCGCGACTTTCAACCCCTGCTGTTTGAAAATACGGCACAGCGCCGTGACCAGAATGCTTTTGCCGACCGATGAACCGGTTCCTTGGACCATTAGCGTTTTGGCGAGCATATTTGTGCGTTCGGGTGGGAGATCACTTGGAAAATGGATCGCGCGGTACGAAGTAGCGTGGGCGTGAATCGGTTCCGGCGATCGCTGTCATGTCGACGTTCAGTAGCGCTTTGATGCTGGCTTCATTGATGACCTCGGTGACGGGACCGAAGCCGCGCAACACGCCGCCGCTCAGCAGCAGCGCTTGGTCGGCGAATAGCGAAGCCAGATTCACGTCATGCAGCACGGTGATGACGGTGATTTCCTCGTCGACGCATAGCCGTCTCAATGCCGAGAGAATTTGTAATTGAAACTTGAGATCGAGATGCAGCGTCGGCTCGTCGAGAAGTATGACCCGTGCCGATTGCGCCAGGGCGCGGGCGATCAAGACTTTCTGCTTCTCGCCGCCGCTCAGCGTGTTGAACTGCCGGTCGCTCAGTTCAATCGCCGCGGTTCTTTCCAACGCGTTGGCAATGGCGAGTTTGTCGGCGGCGGATTCCTTGCCGCGCGCGCCATGGGGATAACGGCCGAGGGATACCAGCTCGCGTACGGTCAGGGGAAAGCTTAGTGCGGGTTGCTGGGAAACATAGGCGATGGTTTTCGCTCGCGCTTTGGGGTGATAAGTCGACAGGGCTTGGCCGTGCAGCGTCACCGTGCCGGAGTTCGGCGCCAGCAGGCCGAGCAAGATTTTCAGTAGCGTGGTTTTGCCCGAGCCGTTGGGGCCGATTAGGGCGATGAGTTCTCCGGCGGCGATGGCGAACGAAAGGTTATTTAACAGCAGGCCGCCGTTGTAGCCGAAGGCGATGTTGCGGACTTCGAGAGCGCTCGTCGATGTCATGTTATCAACCCAGATCGCTGGACTCTTTTCGGATCATGTAGAGAAAAATCGGCACACCGACCAACGAGGTGACGATGCCGACGGGCAGTTCCGCCGGCGCCATGACGGTGCGCGCCGCGGCGTCGCAGAGCACGAGAAAGATCCCGCCGGAAAAAAATGTCAGCGGCAACAAAGTTCGATGATCGGCACCGAAACTCAAGCGAATCATATGCGGCACAATCAAACCGACAAACCCGATCAAGCCCGCCACCGATACCGAAATCGACGTCAGCAGCGCCGCGACAATGGCGAAGAGCAGTTGAATGCGACCGGTGCGAACCCCGCTGCTTTGCGCCGTCTCCTCACCGAGCAGCAGTAGGTTTAACTCTGGCGCGAAGTAACAGGAGATAAGCGCGGCGAGCGGAATGCATGCGAGGGAAACCCAGGTGGTATCCCAACTGGAGGTGGAAAAGCCGCCGAGAAAGAAAAAGATCAGCGCTTTCAATTCTTCGCCGGCCATCAGCATGAAAATGGCGACCAACGATGAAAGAAACAGGCCGACGCCCAGACCCGAGAGCAGCAACCGAAAGATCGAGAATCCGCCTTGGCGATGGCCGAAATAGAAAACCAACGCGAGGGCGCCCAGCGATCCGGCAAAAGCGAAGACACTGACGGCGGCGAAGTTCGCCAGTGGCGACGCCAGTTTGAAGACGATTGCCGCCGCCGCGCCCAATGACGCGCCGGAGGAGACACCGAGCAGGTAGCTATCGGCGATGGGATTGCGAAAAAGACCTTGGAAGATCGCGCCGGCCAAGGCTAAACCGCCGCCAACCAAAAAGGCCGATAGGACGCGCGGCAGGCGTAGATTGAATAAGATTTCTTTGTCGGTCGCGGACAACTCCAGAAACGAGATTGGCACTGTACCGATGCTCAGGCCAATCAGGATGGTGGCCAAAAGGGTTGCTGATAACAGCACGAACGTTGCGCTGCGGCGACTCACTTGGGCTCCGTCCGCAGCGGTCCCGCAGTTGCGGCTATAGAGAAGAGGCAGTTGTGCAGCTTTGCTAAGCCATCGACGAACATGATGCTGCGGCGAATATCCGGTTCTTCGATGAAACAAAAGTGGCGGTCGCGCACGCCGCGGATCGACGACCAGCCGGGACGGCGCGGGAGCGTTTTTACAAACGCTGCCTGTTCGGCGAGAAAGATCAGCACTTCGGGATTTCTCTGGATCAGCGATTCCAAACCGATCTGCCCCGAGTCAAATGACATGTCGCCGAAAATATTGACGCCCCCAGCGGCGCTGACGAGCCAATCGGTGAACGATACTTTGCCGACGGTGATCAACGGCTCGGTCCACATCTGTAAATAGGCGCGCCTTTTCGGCATAGCCTGCGCTTTGGTTGCAATCGCGTTAAAACGTCGCTGCATGTCGTCGATAAAGCTTTGCGCTTTATGATCCTGCCCGAGCAGCTCGCCGAGAAGCAAGAAATCTTTCACCAGCCCAGTCATGTCACGGGGCCACAGGCTTACAACCGCATAGCCCAGGTTCTTAAGGGGCACGGCGAAGCGCTGCTGGGTTGGCCCGTTGGTGAGGATGAGATCGGGTTGGAGCTGGACGATCTTCTCCAAATTCGCGTCGAAGCCGCCGCCGATGATTTCAGTTTGCTTGCGCTGGATTCTGCTAACCAGATTCCTCGGGAAAAAAGTCGTAACGGGTGCCGCCTTTCAAACGCTCGCAGTCCAACAAGCACACCATCTCCGAATTGGTCGGCACCAGCGACACGACCCTGCGGATATCCCGTTTGACAGTGACTGTGAAACCGAGATCGTCAACGATGGTTCTGCTTCCGGCCGCTGCCAGAGCGACGGAACTTAACAGTGTCGCGAGAGCGTAAATCGATATTATCGCCGGACACTGCATACCTTACGTGGCCTCACGCGCTTTCAAGAATGCTTTCATCTAGTACTTGAATGACAGACCGGCGAAGACGTTGAACGTCGGCGCGGGAACACGGAACGGTTCGTTGACCAATATGCCGGAGGTCGAATACTTTCGGTTGGTCAGGTTGTTGAAGTTGACGTATCCCGTCCATTGTTTCCACTGATACGCGATACGGCTGTTGAGGACAAAATAGTCAGCGATCTTCTTGGCTTGATTGGGTTCGTCACTCTGCATAAATTGCGCGCCGACATAATTACCGAACAGCGAAACGGTTAAGCCTTCGATGGGATAGGTATTGATGCCGACGCCGACCCGATGGCGCGGCACGAGCGGCAGATCGTCGCCTTTTCTCACTTGGCCGGAAAAGAGCAAGACATCGGTTTCAAACGTGGCTTTCATGGCGGTGTAATTGATAAAACCATCGAGCCACTTTTGGTAGCGAGCTTTAAGCGAGAGCTCGATGCCCCGGCGCAAGGTGCGGGATATATTCTCATTGCGACCGAAGAATAAAAGCGGGTCGGTGACTATAAAAAGTATCTCATCACGCACAGGCGTGTAAAACAGCGCCAGCGACGCGTCGAGCCAATCTTGCAGCTGAGCTTTGGCGCCAAGCTCGAAATTGCGGCTGGTCATGGCCTTCAAGTCCGGATTGGAGCCGAACGGTCCCTGCGCGAATAGTTCGTCCACCGTTGGAATTCGCACTCCCTCTGAGTAACTAAACGAAAAGCTCAAATTCTTGACCGGCGTATACACGAGCCCGGCCTTTGGGCTGACGCGGTTGTAGGTCTTTATACCGCTGAGAGTTGGATCGATTTCATCAGTGAAGTTAAGGCGATCCCAGTCGTAACGGAAGCCGCCGTTGACGACCAACGATTCGAACAGATGAAAACTATCGGTGAGAAAGATACCCGCGACATCTTCCTTAGTCGAGCGTAAGTTTTGGAACGTGAAAGCCGGCAAGAAGATCCCCGCGTTGGCTGTGTCGAATTTATTCCGGGTGTATTCGACACCGAGCGTCAAAAGATTTTTTTTGTTCAGGATGGCGCCCTCGTGGCTGGCCTGGATCGTCGTGCCACCGGAATTCGTCTCCGTCTGGAGGGTCGCCTCACTGCTTAAGCCGCGAGTAAACAGCTCGATGTCGTTGCGCCGGAAGAATCCGTTGAGCGCAACTGAGAAACCCATTGGAAGTTTCTGTGTCAAATTAAGCGCGACTTGATGGAGATTGTCTTTTTGCTGATCGCCCGGAGTCAAATTGTCGTTCCTGTCGACCCGCAGCCGACTAGCCGGCAGCGACCCCGCCTGGCTGATATTATCCAGCACGCGCGTATAGGCGAGGCTGGCGTCGGTGTTGTCGCCGAGCCGATAACCGAGTTTTGTCAGCAGACGCGTGATCGTCGCGCCGGCGTGCCGCGAGCCGAATTCCTCTCGATAACCGTTGGTCAGCTCGCGCGTGACACCGAAGTAGTAGTCAAAGTTGGGGATTAACGGCAGCGGACCATCGGTGCTGAACGTGTATCGTTGCCTGCCGTAGCTGCCGCCGCCGATGTTCATGCCGATGTGCGGCCGGTCCGCGCGCCCGCGCTTGGTCGTGATATTGATGACACCGGCGAGGGCATTGCGGCCAAACACGGTTGCGGTTCCAGGCAAAATCTCGATGCGTTCGATGTCTTCGAGCGGTATTAGATTAAAATTGATCGTATTGAAATCCGGCTCATTGACTCGGACGCCGTCGATGAAGACGCTGGTGGTGGTAACCGGTTGCGCGTTGAACCCGCGCAGGTCGACGGTCTGCTGAAACTCGTTACCCACAGAGTCGTAGAGCACGATGCCGGTTTGATATTGCAGGACTTCTTGGATTGTCTTGGCGCCGAGCTTTTCGATCTCATCGGCGCTGACGACGATGACTTTGCCGGGAACTTGGCTCGCCGGTTGCTCGACATCCCGGAGCCGTGTCGAAGTGACCACCACTGGCGGCAGCGTATCCTGGGCATCCGATACTCCCGGCGCTCCCAGCAAAAACGAGTAAAACCAAACCTCGTGCTTTCATGAAGCCCTCCTTCTCCCGCGAAAGGGGAACGTTGTGGCGGAGCGGACAGGTCTCCTGACTTGAGCATCAAACCTAATCGCTGCGTCTTCCCGTCGGCGCCGCGCCGACAGTGACTCGATTGCAGCTTTCGTAGCTCTTACAGTTGCGGGGCAGTAGAGGCATTCTCCGAAAAGGATGTTAAGGATGACGGATAAAATTCATCCTTCGACTTATATCCTTTTGGAGTCACATCTTTCCCTAGGTCCGCTCTGCGGTTGATAAGTCTAGCTTCTATGGCCTCCTTAGCTTCATCGTTTGGCATTCGACAGCTGAAATTCGATCGGTACCTTGACCCAAGTCTCGATCGGTATGCCACTGACGCGAGCCGGCACGAAGCGCCATTTCTTGAGCGCTTCAGTGGCGGCCTGGTCGAGCATGTGGTGGCCGGAGCTGGTATTGACCTCGATCGCCTTGGTTCTGCCCTCTTCATCGACAAGCACGCGTAGTAGCACCCGGCCTTCTTTGCCTTCACGCCGCGCGCTATCCGGGTAATGAGGCTGAGGGGTTTCGCGATAGCGGGCTTGAATGAGCGGAGTTCCAGCTTGTCCCGTTCCTGAACCTTCGCCGTTGCCGGCACCGTTGCCGGAGCCAGTGCCCGATCTTTCTCCGGCGAGATTATTTCCGCCAGCTCCGTTGTCGCTCCCGTAGCTGTCACCCGTTCTGTTGGCAGTACCAACCATCGAGACGCCAGAGATCGACGTTACACTCGTATCAGCGACAACCGGCGGACTCTCGGTCGGCAATCTTTCCAACGCGGCGGGGGGCGAGGCCGGCGCGATATCGCCGGTGCGCTCAGTGGGTGTTTTGGCGAAGTTTTTCGCAGTGACTCGATCAGCCGCGGCATGCCCGCCGCCGGGACCTCCGCTGGGTTCAGTGGCGGATTCGATCGGCAAGATCGTCACCTGGATGGCGCGATCGGTTACCGGTCCATTCAATGAAATGGGAACCAGGATCGCTGCCGCATGGACTGCGAAGGATAGGAAAAAAAATAGCGCCAGCTTCATCCGAGCTCACTACTGGCCTCTGGAAAATTGACGGGAAAGATTGCGAAACCTTTCTCTCTTCTCCGGAGAGGCCGGTCGATTCGCTCTAGGTAGGTCTCCTGGCTTAGGCTTTTTTCTACTCGCCGCGCCTTCCCATTCCCTCGAACAGTGGCTGAGTTGCGGCTTTCGTCGCCGTTACAGTGGCGGGACCGCGCCGGATTTACACCGGACTTCCCTTTGAACCTAGGGCTCCGAATTGATGTAAACGGAAACTATAACGCGCAGATTAGACTGTCAACTGGTTGTCGAATTCGTTAGAGGATCAACCACAAGACGATCGGAATTGTCAGGACGGATAGAAAAGTGCTGATAACCACGATGGACGCGGCGAGAGCGGGGTCTTGGCGGTACTTTTCGGTCAAGACGAAATTGATCACGGCGGCGGGAAGTGCGCCATAGAGCAGCAGCACTTGGCGATTGACGCCGGTGGCGCCGATGGCCAACACCGCAATGTTGGCGGCGGCGAAGCCACCGAAGATGCGTAACAGAGCGCCGCCCAGCGCGTGGCCCCATTGTAACGACTCCACCTCGTGCAACCGGTAACCCAAGCTGATGAGCATGATCGGGATCGTCGCTTGCCCTAACATGGCGACCGGCTGGAGCAAGATTTCCGGGATTTTCACCTGGGCGAGATTGATCACCAGACCGGCGACGGCGGCGTAGATCAACGGCAAACGAAAACTTTCGCGCCAATTGCCGCGGCCGTGCAATATGTAAATGCCCAACGAGTACTGCAGAAACGTAATGATCACGAACATCAGCGTGGCGCGCTGCAGGCCGGCTTGGCCGAACGCGAAGAACGCGAGCGGAATACCCATGTTCCCCGCGTTCATGAACAGCGCCGGCAAGGCAAAGCCACGCGATGCGAATCCGAACAAGGCGAAGTAGCCGCGGATCAGCAGGCCGACACCGGCGAAAATCACGACGATACCGGATGACAAGATCAAGATATCGTTGGCGAATAGTGGTTTACTCACCAGCGAGCTGAAAACCAGCGCAGGGGTGCCAAGGTAGACGATGATTTCGGTCACCGATGCCAAACTGATTTTTTTCCAATGGGCAAAAATAAATCCGGCGGCGATCAGCATGAAGACTGGGATGACCGGCGAGACGGGCTCGAAAATTTCCATAGTGGGGTCGGCCGGGCGCCATTCTCTAAAGAACGGTCATCAGCACCAGAGTCAACGCTTCGCTGAGATCGGTGACCGCGCCAAAGTTGTTTTGCGTGAGGATCGCATGACGACGATGCAGCAGTGCGCGGCTCAGCAGCGCCAGCAGCGACAAGGCTAAGCCGATCCACAAAGCTTCGCGGCCGAGTAGATAGGTTGCCAAGACTAACGTGATGAGTGTCGTGACCGCAAGGTGCCATAGTTTGGTATTCTCAGCGATCGGCCGCATGGTCTCCTCACAGCGGTCGTGGTAGCCGTAGAGCAGCACCACCAAGGCCCAGCGCGCCAACGCAGGTGCGAGAAAGATATTGGCGGTCACTTTGTCGTCCATGATGTCGACGGCGTGGACTTTGAGCAGGGTCACGATGATGATCGCGGCGAAGCCAAAAATATCCCCGCCACGGTCGCGCGCCGCCGCGGTGGGCCACTGCATGGAATCGAACGTGCTCTTGGTCCCGGCCAATGGCATGGCGCCGGTGGCGACGATCAAAAGCGCGATCATTAAAACGCTGAGAATTTCCGAATCGACGTGCAAAGCCAGTAGGTAGTAGATCGCCGCCAAAACTACACCGATCGCTAAACCGACCAGCGGAAACCATAGTGGAGCGTTGCCAAATCCCGCAGGATCGCTTGCCGGCGCGCGCCAACGGCCCAAAATCGTTAAGTATTTGAACGCTGTGACGAGGCTTTGCACGGCCTCTGTTGTCGCTCAGTGGGGTCATAGAGTCAACCGACCGAGCGGCAAAAGCGTAGCGCCTTTACGGCAATTTCCCAAAGGTCCGAAAAATTCAAATAATTGCTTGGTAATTCAATGCCTTATAGCTCTTTTTACGCTTTACTTTCGCGCTCCTTTCCGGTACTATTTTGGTTAGCTGAAACTCTGTCTAACTCCAGAACTTTTCTAGCAAATTTCGAAATTTAGCGATGGGTGAAAATGGCTGACGCAAAAAATCCACCAGATGACGCCTATGGCGCCGGAAACATTAAAGTCTTGGAAGGCCTGGAAGCGGTGCGCAAGCGTCCCGGCATGTACATCGGCGACACCAGCGAGCGTGGATTGCATCATCTAGTCTACGAAGTCGTCGACAACTCCATCGATGAAGCGCTGGCCGGTCATTGCGATACGATCCAAGTTAGAATTCATATCGACAACAGCGTCACCGTCATCGACAACGGGCGCGGCATTCCGGTGGATCTCCATCCCACTGAAAAAATCTCCGCCGCCGAAGTGGTGCTGACCAAACTCCACGCTGGCGGCAAATTCGACAAGAATTCGTACAAAGTTTCCGGCGGCTTGCACGGCGTCGGTATATCCGTGGTCAACGCGCTATCGGAAACTTTGGAAATCGAAATCAAGCGCGATGGCAAGGTCTATCAGCAAAGTTATCGGCGCGGCGATCCGCAGGCGCCGTTGAAAGAAGTCGGTAAATCGAAGGAGCGCGGCACCCTTGTCACTTTCAAACCAGATAGTCAGATCTTCGAAGTGAGTGAGTTTAGCTTCGACATCCTGTCGCAGCGACTGCGCGAGCTAGCTTTTCTCAATCGCGGCTTGAAAATTACCATCGAAGACGAGCGTACGCAGAAAAACCATGATTTTTTCTACGAAGGCGGGCTCAGGTCGTTCGTTGAGCATCTCAACCGGGCCAAGAGCGCGATCCATGCAAAGGTGGTTCACTGCGAGGGTGAAAAGGATGGCGTTGGCGTCGAGATCGCCATGCAGTGGAACGATAGCTACGCCGAGAATGTTTTTACCTTTGCCAACAACATCAACACTATTGAAGGCGGTACCCATCTGATCGGCTTTCGCTCGGCGCTGACGCGATCGATCAACAATTACGCCATTGGCAGCGGCCAGCTTAAGAAGGACGACGAAAATCTTCAGGGCGACGATGTTCGCGAGGGTTTGACCGCAGTCATTAGCGTCAAGGTTCCCGAGCCGCAGTTCGAGGGACAGACTAAGACCAAGTTGGGCAACAGCGAAGTCAAAGGCATCGTCGAGGCGCTGGTTAACGAAAAGTTTGGCAGTTATCTGAGCGAGCATCCCGCCGACGCGAAAAAAATCGTTAACAAAGGCGTCGAAGCGGCGCGGGTGCGCGAGGCGACGCGTAAAGCCAAGGATTTGGCGCGGCGCAAGGGGGCGCTGGATTCCGGTTCCCTGCCCGGCAAGCTCGCCGACTGTCAAGAGCGCGATCCGGCATTGAGCGAGCTTTATCTCGTCGAGGGGGATTCCGCCGGCGGTTCAGCCAAGCAGGGGCGCGACCGGCGCAATCAAGCGATCTTGCCGTTGAAGGGTAAGATTCTTAACGTCGAAAAGGCGCGCTTCGATAAGATGCTGTCGTCCCAAGAGATCCGCCTGATGATCACCGCCTTGGGCACCGGCGTCAAAGAAGACTACGATCAAGCCAAGCTGCGCTACCATTCGATCATCATCATGACCGACGCCGATGTTGACGGCTCGCATATTCGCACGCTGCTTTTAACATTCTTCTACCGGCAAATGCCCGAGCTGGTGGAAAAGGGTTATCTCTTCATCGCTCAACCGCCGCTCTATAAAATAAAAAAAGGCAAACAGGAGCGCTATCTTAAGGATGAGGCGATGCTCGAAGATCATCTCATCGACCTCGGCACTGAGGGCGTCCGGGTGCGCGCCGGGCAAAATGGCAATGGTAACGGCAACGGTTTGGTCGGCCAGCCATTGCAGGCGTTCGTCAAGAAGGTCGCGCGCTGGGAAAAGTTGTTAATCTCCATCGGTCGCAAGCGGAAAAACCGCACGGTGGTAGAAGCGTTAATGTTGGCAGAGGGTTTCGGCGAGGAGATGTTAAAGGATCGTCAGGCGCTGCAGAGTCTGGAGAGCCGTTTGGCGACTTATGTCGGGTTGGCCGCGCCTGAGCAGGCGCCGTTATCATGCGCCCTTGAGGAGGACCCGGAGCATGATTGCTTCAAGCTGGTCGTCACGACCCGCGCCAACGGCACCGGCTATCAAACCGTCATCGATCGCGAGTTTTTGACCAGCGCGGAATACAGAGAAATTAAAAAACTGTTCGGCGAGCTATCCGCCATCGGCGTGCCGCCCTACGCCATCGAAGACGGCGACGCCAAGGCGCAGCTGAAATCCTTCGGCGCAATTCTTTCCTACATCATGGAAGGCGGCAAGCGCGGGCAGTATATCCAACGCTACAAGGGATTGGGCGAGATGAACCCCGAACAGCTCTGGGAAACCACCATGAATCCCGAGACTCGCGTGCTCTTGCAGGTGCGCGTCGAGGATGCGGTGGAGGCCGATCTGATTTTTTCGACGTTGATGGGCGATGAAGTCGAGCCGCGGCGTAAGTTCATCGAGGACAATGCCCTGTCGGTGCGAAACTTAGACATTTAGTGCGCCGTTGGCGGTGCTGGCACCTTGCCCAGCGCCGCACCGAGAAATAATTCACCTAGCAGATTGGCGAGCGATTCATGGAAGCTACTATCAAACCGCAAAAGGTTCCGGTCTACATCGAAGAAGAGATGCGCGAGTCGTTCATGGCCTATGCCATGAGCGTCATCATCAGCCGGGCTCTGCCGGATGTGCGCGACGGCTTGAAGCCGGTGCATCGGCGCGTGCTCTACGCCATGTACGACGCCAGCAACACTTCGGATAAGCCCTACAAGAAATCCGCCCGTCTGGTCGGCGATATCATGGGTAAGTACCATCCCCATGGCGACACGGCGATCTACGACACCGTGGTGCGCATGGCCCAGGACTTCAACCTGCGCTATCCGCTGGTCGACGGCCAGGGTAATTTTGGTTCCATTGACGGCGATAATCCGGCGGCCATGCGTTACACCGAGATCCGCATGACCCTGTTGGCCGAGGAGATGCTCGCCGACATCGAGAAAGACACCGTCGAATTCGTCCCCAACTACGACGATTCGCTCAAAGAACCGTCGGTGCTGCCGTCGCGGATTCCCAATCTGCTGATCAATGGCTCAGCCGGCATCGCGGTTGGCATGGCGACCAATATTCCACCGCATAATCTGAGCGAAGTGATCGATGCCTTGGTGGCGCTGGTGGATAACCCCGAGATGACGATCAAGCAGTTGATGCGCCATATCCCCGGACCGGATTTTCCCACCGGCGGATTTATTCATGGCCGCGAGCCGATCATTCGCGCCTACCACGAGGGCAAGGGCATCATTCAAATGCGCGGCAAGGCGTTTACCGAAACGGTCAAGCGCACCGGCAAAGAACAGATCATCATCGGGGAAATTCCCTACCAGGTAAACAAGAAGCGGTTGATCGAACAGATCGCCGAACTGGTCAACGAGAAAAAGATCGAAGGCATCGGCGATCTGCGCGACGAATCGGACCGCGACGGCATGCGCATCGTCATCGAGCTCAAGCGCGACGCGGTGGCCGAAATCGTCATCAACCAGCTGCACAAGCATACCCAACTGCAAGATTCTTTCGGCATGAACATGCTCGCCATCGTCGATGGCAAGCCCAAGCTGCTTACTCTCAAGGACGCGCTGAAATGCTTCCTCGATCACCGCAAGGAAGTAGTGACCCGGCGCACCGCCTACGATCTGCGCAAGGCCGAAGAGCGGCTGCATATCTTGGAAGGGTTTCGCATCGCGCTCGACAACCTCGACGCGGTGATCGCGCTGATTCGCAATTCCGCCGACGGCAAAGAAGCCAAAGAAGGGTTGATGAGCAATTTCGCGTTGAGCGAATTGCAGGCCCAGGCGATCCTCGACCTGCGCTTGCAGCGCTTGACCGGCTTGGAACGCGACAAGATCATGGACGAGCACCGCGAGACCGTCGCGCTGATCGCCAAGCTGCGGGCGATCCTCGCCGACGAGAAAGAGATCTACAAAATCATCGTCGGCGAGCTCAAAGAGATCAAGAAGCAGTATGGCGACGAGCGCCGCACCCAGATCGTCGATCACTCCGATGATATTTCCATCGAGGACATGATCGTCGACGAAGACATGGCGGTGACGATCTCTCATGAGGGCTATATCAAGCGCAACCCGGTGACTCTCTACCGGGCGCAGCGGCGCGGCGGCAAGGGCAAGATCGGCACGACGACCAAGGAAGAGGACTTTGTCGAGTCGTTGTTCATCGCCTCGATGCATTCCTATATTCTGTTTTTCACCACCGTCGGCAAGGTCTATTGGATCAAGGTCCATGAGCTGCCGCAGGCGAGCCGGGCGGCGCGCGGCAAGCCGATCGTCAACCTGCTCAATCTCGAGCCCGGCGAAAAAGTCTCGGCGTTTCTCTCGGTGCGCGAATTTCAAGAAGGGCGATTCATCATTTTCGCCACCAAGAACGGTCTGATCAAAAAGACCGAGCTGATGGCCTACGCCCATCCCCGGCCCAGCGGCATTCGCGCCATCGGGCTCGAAGAGCATGACGAGGTCATCGGCGTGCGCCTGACCGACGGCCTGCAGGAGTTGATACTTTCCACCGCCGAGGGACAGTCGATTCGTTTCAAGGAAGAGCAAGTGCGTTCCACCGGCCGTGGTACCTTCGGCGTCGTCGGCATGCGTCTGGACGAAGGCGATCATATTGTCAGCATGGAGATTCTCACCCGTGGCTTCGCGGTCTTGACGGTTTCTGAGGGCGGCTACGGCAAGCGCACCGAGATGGATGAATACCGGCTGCAATCGCGCGGCGGCAAGGGCATTATCACGATGAAGACCAGCGACCGCACCGGCCGTGTCGTCGGCGTGCAACAAGTCACCGAGGAGGACCAGCTCATGCTGGTCTCCAACATCGGTAAGATCATTCGCCTGCGTATCAAAGATATCCGCATCATCGGCCGCAACACCCAAGGGGTGCGCTTGATCGAACTCGAAGAAGGCGAGCGGCTGGTGTCGCTGGCGCGTGTGGCGGAAAAAGAGGAAGAGGACGATGGCGGGGGCGACGCCTAGACGCGCAGTGCCTTGCGTGGCGATAGCCCTGACGAACAATCGTTGATCTATCGCGGTAACGAGCCGATTTCAGCCAATAATCATTTTTCGTGTGGATCGACCATGGCTAGAGAGATTGGCGTCGTCGGCGCCGGCGGTTGGGGTACGGCGCTGGCCAAGCTGCTGGCCGACAAGGGCGAGCGGGTTACTTTGTGGTGTCATGGCGACGGCTAGTTTTCGCGAACTGGCGGAACAACGGCAGAATTTGACTTATCTCCCCGGCATTTTGCTGCCCGACAATCTTGCCGTCACTCAGACGTCTAAAAGATGCGGTGGCCGATAAATCGCTGGTGATTTGTGCCGTGCCATCCCATGCGGTGCGCGCAAGTATTCACCGACGCGGCGCGCGTACTTCGATCGCCAAACGCTTTTGCTGTGCGGCACCAAGGGGCTGGAAGAGCCGACACTGCAGACCATGGCTGAGCTGTTCGGCGATATTCTCGGCGCCGCAAGCAAGGAACGCCATGGCTTTCTTTCCGGGCCGACCTTTGCGATCGAAGTTGCCCGGGGCTTGCCGGCCGCGGTGACAGTCGCTTCCACTTCAGAAAACGTGGCGCTCTCGATCCAAGAGATGCTCAGCACCGCCAGTCTGCGGGTTTATACCTCGCTCGATGTGGTCGGCGTGCAAATGGGCGGCGTGGTGAAAAATGTCATCGCCATCGCCGCTGGCATTAGCGATGGTCTCGGCCTCGGGCAGAACGCCAGGGCGGCGTTGATCACCCGCGGTTTGGCGGAAATCACCCGTTTGGCTGTACGCATGGGTGCCGATCCGACGACCTTGGCGGGATTGCCAGGTTTGGGCGATTTAGTGCTTACCTGTGCCGGTGACTTGAGCCGCAACCGCGCGGTGGGTTTACAGATCGCCGCCGGCAAGAGTTTGCAGGAGATTACGAGTTCGACTCGCACCGTGGCTGAAGGGGTACGCAATACCCGCGCGCTGCACGCTTTGGCCCAGCGTTTGGCGGTGGAAATGCCGATCGTCGAGCAGATGTACCAGGTGCTCTATGGCGCTAAGCGGCCGGCCGACGCGGCGCGCGATTTGATGCAACGGTCGCTAAAACCCGAGGCCGGTTAAAATTGACTTCGCCTGGACGGTATGATTGATATAGTCACTTGGCTGTGCAGGCGGCCTGAAGGGGAAGTAGTCTTATGAGCAAAAGAACCTATCAACCGAGCAACATCCGTAGAAAGCGCACTCATGGCTTTCTCGCGCGCATGGCGACTCCGGGCGGGCGCAATGTCATCAAACGGCGCCGCGCCAAGGGACGCAAAAAATTGACTGTGTCGGTGCCGCCCAAGCGGGCGCGCACCTAACCACGGGGGAAGGCGCTGAAGGATAATCAAGCGTTCCCGAAGTCGGCCCGCCTGAGAAAACGACGCGAATTTTTGCGATTATCGCGATCCGGTCACAAGATCCATTCCGCAAACTTTGTCGTTATCAGCAAAACTAGCGATCATGCCGAGTCCCGCGTGGGAATCACCGTTAGCGGTAAGGTTGGCAACTCAGTGATCCGCAATCGGATCAAACGGCAAGTACGGGAGTTCTTCCGCCGCCGCCGCGCGGCATTGCCGCAAGCGGTGGATTTCCTCGTCATCGCGCGTCAAAGCGCGGTGAACCTGCCGTCGAGTATGCTCGACGCCGAATTGGCCAAAAGTTTCTCGCCGCCACGCGGGCGCCGGATGGTATAACCGCATGATCCGCTGGTTATTGATCTTGCCGATTCGCGCCTATCGCCTGTCGGTCTCGCCCTGGTTGCCGCCCGCTTGCCGGTTTTACCCCAGTTGTTCGGCCTATGCGCAAACGGCAATTCACCGTCACGGTGCGGTCAAAGGTCTGCTCTACACTCTATGGCGTTTCTGCCGCTGCCACCCTTTCAGCGCCGGCGGATACGATCCGGTCAGTTGAACTTAATCAATGGATAAACGCGCACTCATCGGCATCGCATTATCGGTCCTGGTCTTGGTCGGTTACCAAGAATTTATTAGCCGTTATTATGGCCCGCCGCCGACAGTTCCGGCGCCGGCCGCGGAAAAGACGGACGCCGCTGCGCCGCCCTCCGGCGCTACTCCCGCCGCGCCCAGCGCTGTCCCGGCGCAAGTTGCGCCGGCTCTCGTACCGCCTGGCCAAGCGGCTCGAAACATTCAGGTTGAAACCGATAACTACATCGCCGTTTTCACCAGCCACGGCGCGCGCCTGAAAAGCTTTCAGTTCAAAAACTATCGCGCCAGCGCGGATACTAAAAGCCCGCTCCAGGAAATAATTACCACCGCGAAAGATGTGCCGTTGCCGCTCGGTGTGCGCTGGCAGGCGCCGGCGCCATTCGATGATGCAAGTGTGTCTTACTCCGTTCAGGGCGCCGATCTTAAACTCACAGGCGAAGCCAAGGGTACCTTGGTATTTCAAGGCCAGACCGCCGATGGCGCGACGATTACCAAGTCTTTGACATTTACCGGCAATGTTTATCCTATTCAGTTCGATGTTGCCGTTCAGTCCGCCGCGGCCACTGCGCCGGTGCCAGAAGTTTTTCTGACCGACAAAAGCGATCATACCGTGGTCAATCCCGGCGCGCCGTTCGAAGGCTTCGTCGCCTTGGTCGATAACAAGATCAAGCGCGAGGCGACGGTGGACGCGAGTAAGGGACATGAGTTTAGCGGCGACGTCGCCTGGGCCGGTTTCGGCCACACTTATTTTTTCGTGGCTTTGATGCCGGAAAATGGCGCCGGGCACAAAGTTTCGGTGCGGCAAAATGGCGCCGCGCTCGTCGCTTCGCTGAGCGGACCGGCGGCCGGCGGCCGCTATCGTCTGTTCATCGGACCCAAAGAACTCGAACTCCTACAGTCGGTGGGCAAGGACATCGATCGTGCCATCGACCACGGCTATTTCGGCTTCGTCTCGGTGCCGCTGCTCTACGTGCTCCACTTCTTTCACCGTTTCACCGGCAGTTATGGGATCGACATCATTATACTGACGGTGCTGATCAAGCTGATCATGTGGCCGTTGACGCATAAGAGCTTTAGTTCCATGAAGTCGATGCAGAAGCTTGGGCCGCAGATGGAAAAGCTCAAAGAACGCTTCGCCAACGACAAAGAGAAACTCAATAAAGAGATCATGGATCTGTACAAGCGTAACGGTGTCAATCCGTTGGGCGGCTGCCTGCCGATGGTGCTGCAATTTCCGGTTTTCATCGGTCTGTACAACGCGCTCAGCACGCCCATCGAGCTGCGCCATGCGTCGTTTATGTGGATTCAAGATTTGTCGCGGCCCGACTGGGAAGCGCTGCAGTTCACAGTTCCCGGCTGGTGGCCTTCGCTCTTGCCGTCCGGCATTCCGATTCTGACCATTGTCATGGGCGCCACCATGTTTATCCAACAATGGATGACGCCGTCAGCGGGCGATCCCAACCAGCGAAGAATAATGATGTTGATGCCGCTCATGTTTACCTTCATGTTCGTGTCGTTTCCCGCTGGCTTGACCGTTTACTGGCTGGTGAACAACGTGCTGAGCATCGCGCAGCAGTACTGGATCAATCGCAGCGATAAGTAGCCGAGGAAGGTCAGTTATGGATTTCGTCGAAACCGAAGGCGATAACATCGACGCCGCCATCGAAAACGCGCTGAAGGCACTCGGCGTCGGGCGCGAAAAGATCACCGTCGATATCATTTCGGAAGGACGCAAGGGGATACTCGGTTTTGGCGCGCAGAAAGCGAAGGTTCGTGCTTCGCTGCGCAAGCTCAATCTTGAACCCGACCCGACGCCCGCCAAACCCCAGGCCGCGCAGACCCAGCAGGCACCGGCAAGAGCAGCGGAGCCCAGACCGCGGCCTCCAGAGCGGCGCCCGGCCGAATCGCGCCGAGCGGAACCACCAAGAGCCGAGTCGCGCGCCAGGGCGCCGGAACCTAGACCGCGACCGCCTGAGCCGCGTTTCCGGCCTGAACCACGTCCGGCCCAGGCTCCTTCGCCCCGTCCGCCAGCGGAACCGCGCGCGGCCGACGCGCCGCCGCCGCTGACACCAGCGGAGGTCGAGGCGATGGTCGCCAAGGCGAAGACGGCGCTGGCTGAGATTCTAAATTTAATGGGCATGAACGCGACGGTCGCAGAAAAAGCCGGCGTCGACAGCGAGGAAACGATCCTCGAGGTCAAGAGCGATAACAGCGGCTTGATCATTGGCCGCAAGGGACAGACCTTAGAAGCGTTGCAATACCTGATCACCCGCATCGCCGGCGAACGGCCCGGCAATGAAGCGCCGCATGTCGTCATCGATATCGAGAACTACCACGAGCGCCGTCGCCAGACCTTGCAAGACATGGCGCTGCGCTTGGGCGAGAAGGCCAAACGCCAGCGCAAGACTGTCACCATCGATGCGCTCAGCGCAGCGGATCGCCGGGTCGTTCATGCGGCGCTGCAAGACGATCCTTGGTTGACCACGCGCAGTCTCGGCCAGGGCGCTTATCGCCGCTTGCTGATCATTCCCGAGGGTGATCGTAAAATAAAAGATGATGGCCCTGCACCGGCGCAAGAGCGCGAGGGCGAACGGCCGCAGAGAAGCAAGCGGCCTAATCCGCCGCAGCCGGATGAACCAGAAGAAGATGATAGCGGTGCTTCGTAGTCTGGCGCGGACGCAGTAGCGGAGGATTCGAAGAGTTGACCAGGATGGACATGGTTCGACGGCGGTCACTACAGGCTCCGATCACGATGTTCGGAATTTTAGTGATCCAAATACTTCGTTAAGTTCTCGTTACGGCGCAAATTTGTTAAGTTGACCCCAATGAATCGGTTCTCTATAGTCGAGCCATGATTGAGCGACGCAAGACCAGGCAGATTGAGCTGGGCAAAGTGAAAGTCGGCGGCGACGCGCCGATCACGGTCCAGTCGATGACCAAGACCGACACCCGCGACGTGCGCGCCACGGTGCAGCAGATCTGGTCCTTGGAAGCGGCTGGTTGCGAAATCGTCCGCTGTGCCGTGCCGGTGCGCGAAGCGGCCGAGCAGCTTGGTGAAATCAAGAAAAAAATCCGCATTCCGTTGGTCGCCGACATCCATTTCAATTACAAACTGGCGTTGATCGCCATCGAGCAGGGCGTCGACGGCCTGCGCCTCAATCCCGGCAACATCGGCGCTCGCAAGTATGTCGAAGAAGTGGTCAAGGCCGCGTCCGAGCGCAAGATTCCCATCCGCATCGGCGTCAACGCCGGCTCGCTGGAAAAAGACTTGCTGCAAAAGTACAACGGCCCGACGGCTGAAGGCATGGTCGAAAGCGGTCTGCGCCATATTCATATTCTCGAAGATGTCGGTTATTCCGAGATCAAGATTTCCCTCAAAGCTTCCGATCCGTTGATGATGATCGAAGCCTATCGCATGCTCGCCGACCAGGTGAACTATGCATTTCATCTCGGTGTGACCGAGGCGGGGACACCGGGCATCGGCACGATCAAATCCGCCGTCGGCTTAGGCACGCTCTTGGCCGAAGGTATCGGCGACACCATTCGCGTGTCGTTGGCGGCTGACCCGGTGGAAGAAGTGCGGATCGGTTTGGAAATTTTGAAAGCGCTCAAGCTGCGCAAGGACGGCATGACCTTTGTCGCCTGTCCGTCCTGCGGCCGCGCCGATGTCGATCTTATAGCGCTGGCGAAGGCGGTGGAAGAGCGCATGCTGCCGTACAGCAATCAAAACATCCATGTCGCGGTGATGGGTTGCGAAGTCAACGGTCCGGGCGAAGCGCGGGCGGCGGATCTCGGCGTTGCCGGCGGCAAGGGCATCGGTCTGATCTTCAAGCGCGGCGAAGTCATTCGCAAAGTTCCCGAAGCGCAGATCGTCGATGCGCTGATGGAAGAAGTCGCCAAGTTCGCCGCCGAAAAAGCCGCTGAAGCCTCGACGGCCGCGCTCAACTGAGCTTTTCTGTCTCGTTCGACATTGCCCATTCTCAATCGAGCTACTATGCGTTGGAGTAAAACCCTCATCCCGACATTGAAAGAAGACCCGGCGGACGCCGAGGTCATCAGTCACAAGCTCTTGATGCGCGCCGGCTACATTCGCCAGGTCAGCCGCGGCATCTACGATTACTTTCCGTTGGCTCTCAAAGTCATTCGTAAGATCGAAACCATCGTGCGCCAGGAAATGGACCGCGCCGGCGCGCAAGAACTTTTGCTGCCGATTGCCGCGCCCGCCGAACTGTGGCAGGAGAGCGGCCGCTGGGAGTTTTACGGCAAAGAACTGCTGCGCTTCAAGGACCGCCATGAGCGCGATTTCTGCCTCGGTCCGACCCATGAAGAGCTAATCACTGATTTAGTCCGGCGCTCGGTGCGCTCCTATCGTGAGCTGCCAATCAATTTGTACCAGCTGCAGACCAAGTTTCGCGATGAAGTGCGACCGCGCTTCGGTTTGATGCGCGGGCGCGAGTTCATTATGAAGGACGCCTACAGTTTTCACACCGATGTCGAGGATTGCCGGCGCGAATACGACAACATGTATCAGACCTACAAGCGCATCTTCAGCCGCTGCGGTCTGAGCTACCGTCCGGTGGAAGCGGACACCGGCGCCATCGGCGGCAGCCTGTCCCATGAGTTTCAAGTGCTGGCCGCGTCCGGTGAAGACGCCATCGTTAGCTGCGACGGCTGCGAGTACGCCGCCAACGTCGAAAAGGCCGAAGTCAAAGGCAGGCCGCCGGCGGCGCGGGATATTTCCCAGGAATCCCCTAAGCTGAACAAGGTCGCCACACCGGGTAAAAAGACCGTGCCCGAGGTCGCCGAGTTGCTAAAATTACCTGCCAATCAATTCATCAAGACGCTGGTTTACAAGACCGATGGCGGCGACTTGATCGCGGCGCTGGTGCGCGGCGATCATGAAATCAACGAACTGAAACTGCGCACGGTGCTCGGCTGCCGCGAAGTAACCCTAGCCGACGAAACCGCGGTGACGGCGGCGACGGGTGTGGTGCCCGGCTATATGGGGCCGATTGGTTTGCAGTTGCGCATCGTCGCCGATCTGTCGGTGCATGGCATGCGCGGCGCGGTCACCGGCGCCAACGAAGCCAATTTCCATTATATCGATATCGATCAGGAGCGCGACTTCACGCCGAGTGCGTTCGCCGACTTGCGCCTTGCCGTGGCGGGCGATCCTTGTCCGCGCTGTGAGTCGGGCAAGCTGCAGACCCATCGCGGCATTGAAGTGGGCCAAGTTTTTTATCTCGGCACCAAGTACAGCGAGAAGATGGGCGCGACCTATCTCGACGCCGAAGGCCGTGAGCAGGCCATCGAGATGGGCTGTTATGGCATCGGCATCAGCCGCATGGTCGCTGCCGCGGTCGAGCAGAACCACGATGCCAACGGCATCATCTGGCCGTTGTCCATTGCGCCGTTTCAAGTGCTCGTCCTGCCGATCAATTACAAAGAAGAAAAACTGCGCGATGCCGCCGAGAAACTTTATCTAGAGTTGCAGCGCGCCGGCGTTGAAGTGATGCTCGACGATCGCGATGAGCGCGCCGGGGTCAAGTTTAAAGACGCCGACCTGATCGGCATCCCGCTGCGCGTCACCATCGGCGCCAAGGCCCTAGACAAAGGCTGTATCGAGCTGCGTAACCGGCGCAACGGCAAGACCGACGAAGTGGCGCTCGGCGAGGCGGTAAAATCCATTCAAACCATCATCGCCCAGGCGGTCCAGGGATAAGCCATGACCTCGAAGCTCGAGCTGGTACGTAAACATGGTTCCATGCGCGAGCGATTGATCGTCGCCCTCGACGTCGATGACTTGGAACAGGCCGCCGAGTTAGTGCGCCAGCTCGCCGGCGAAGTCGGCATGTTCAAAATCGGCAAGCAGCTCTTCACCCACGCCGGGCCGCAGGCGGTGCGGCAGATTCAAGAGCTGGGCGGCGAGATCTTTCTCGACCTCAAGTTCCACGACATTCCCAATACCGTCGCGAAAGCGGCCATCGAAGCGACCCGGCTCGGCGTGAAAATGTTCAACGTCCACGCCTCGGGCAGCTTGGAGATGATGCGCCTGACCGCCAAGGAAGTAAGACGGGTGTGCCGGCAGCAAAAGCTGCGCAAGCCGATCATGCTGGCGGTCACCGTGCTGACGAGCTTGAACCAAGACGATCTGCAGCGCGTCGGCGTCGAGCGCAAGGTCGCCGATCAGGTGGTGCGTTTAGCTCTGCTTACCAAGGAAGCGGGGATGGATGGTGTAGTCGCTTCGCCTCATGAAGTGGCGGATATCCGCGAGGCCTGCGGCCGGCGCTTCGTCATCGTCACGCCGGGGATTCGCCCGTCAGATGGCAATCGCAACGACCAACAGCGCGTCATGACACCGCAAAATGCCGTGCGCGGCGGCGTCGACTACATCGTCGTCGGCCGGCCGATTATCGAAGCCAAAGATCCGGTGGCCGCCGCCCGCGCCATCGTCGCCGACATGCAGCTGGGCGCCAAGTAGCCTCATAGCCTCGCTGGCGCGAGACATTTCACATTGCAAATTTCACACGGCAAATTTCGGGTTGGCTGAGATTCGCCTGCTACGCTTTCCAATACCGATAGAAATGATGCACCGGGCTGTGGCCTGAGCCAATCCGGTAGCTGTGGCGCAACGCATCGGTGATGTAGCTTTTCGCGTTGGTCACTGCCGCGACAATATCCTGGCCTTTGGCCAGGTTCGCCGCGATGGCGGCGGAGAGAGTGCAGCCGGTGCCATGGGTGTTTTTGGTAACGATGCGCGGCGCGTTGAGCGCGGTGAACTTTTTACCATCGTAAAAAAGATCCATGGCTGACCCTTTGAGATGGCCGCCTTTGATGAGCACGGTTTTTGCGCCCATCTTGACGATTCGTTTTGCCGCTTCCTTAGTTTCCTCCGCGCTGCGAAGCTTCATGCCGGTGAGCACCTCGGCTTCTGGAATATTCGGCGTGACGACAGTGGCTAATGGAATCAGTTTACTGCGCAGCGCGGCGACGGCGCTTTTTTCAATCAGCAAATCGCCCGAGGTCGCAACCATCACCGGATCGACGACGATATGCTTTAAGCGATGCTGGCGAATCTTCTTTGCCACCAGGTCGATGATCGCAGCGTTAGCGAGCATACCGGTCTTCACCGCATGGGCGCCGATGTCGGCGATGATCGCGTCGATCTGCGCGCCGACGAGTTTGGCATTGACCGCCAACACGGCCGTGACGCCAATGGTATTCTGCGCCGTGATCGCAGTGATCGCCGAGGTGCCGTAGACGCCATGGGCGGCGAAGGTTTTCAGATCGGCTTGGATGCCGGCGCCGGCGCCGGAGTCCGAGCCGGCGATGGTGAGGGCTTTGCGGATGGTCATGATGATTTCGCGTCGCGCATGATCAGTCGATTGTAGAGTTGCACGAGTTCAGCGGTGCGCTCGCCCCATTTCTCGTGGGATACCACTTGTTGCTTACGCGGTCCGGGGTCGACTTGATACTTGACGTCTTTGCGGCTCACCCAGCGCCCCTGGTTGGCCATGATCTCTTGGGCTTTTTTCGCCAGCATGAAGTCGACGAAGAGCGCCGCCCCGTGCGGATGGGGCGGCCGGGCAGCGACCCAGAATCCCTGCGGGATCATCACTGGGATGAACGGCTCGGGAAATATATATTCGATCGGCGCGCCTTTTTTCTTTAGATCGTGGGCCAAATGATTCGAGCCGTCGACCATGATGGAGAATTCACCGGCGGCCACCAGTTGGCCGACTAGTGTAGTACCGCGGCGAAAACCGGGCTCCTGCTTGCCCAAGGCTTCTGCCATGCGCCGGCCCTCCGTGTCGCCGTAATGATCGAGCATGGCGGCAAGCAGGTCGTAGGACTCGTTGTCCATGGCGAGCTTGCCCTTCCACTTGGGCTCGAGCAGATTGGCAAAGGATTTCGGGTAGTCTTTCGGCGCGACCAAATTCTTGTTGACGATGAACATGAAGGCGCGCGTAAAGGTGGCGTTGAAATAGCCCTCTTGATCGACGAAGCCGGGGCGGAGAAATTCCCGCAGCGGCGTACGGTAGCGCATGATCACGCCCGCTTTGCGCGTCGGCGTGAGAAAAGTCGCGCGGTAGCCGGTGGCGTCGTAGAGATGGGCGCCGGCGCGGTATTCGGCGGTGATGCGGTTCAACGTCTTCGGTCCGCCGGCGGTGACGAAGCTCAATTTAATATAGGGATAGTCGGTTTCGAAAGCGCGAATCAGCTCGTTGGAATCTTCACGATTCATCGTCGAGTACCAGACGACCTCGCGTTCTTTCTTCGCGCCGTCTTCGAGGCGGCGCTGGCGTTCGACGGCAGGCAGGCGATTGATTTCTTCGAGCAAATCTTCCGGTGATTTCTGCGCCGACAAGTCAGGCGCGAAAAACAGCATGGAAGCGAAGATCGATATCCATACTCGCTGTTTCATGCTTGAGCTCCGTGCGGCAACTTCGGCGAACTGCTCGCTAACAGCTGAGCCACCGCACTTTCGCAGACGGTGCCTGTGAAGAAGTCGGGGTTCATGCCGGCGTACAGCATCGCCGCGTTGGTGAAAGTATAATCGCGAAAATCTTCTTCGCCGATCAAGCCGTCGTCGACCAGTTCATGGGCCTCTTCGACGACTTCGTTCATCTCGGTGACATCCCAGTGGCCGATGTCGGAGCTCATCATCGCTTTCAATTTGGCGCCCATGGGATTGGTTTTCGCATTGAACGCCCAGGCCACCATCGGGTCGTCGGCTTCGCAGCCGAAATAAAAATTCGGAATGAATAGATCGCGCAGATCTTCCAGCTTCTCGGCGCGGCAGGCGGCCCAATCGTCGAGATTCTTCGGATGGCGCTGGGGCTGGCTTAGCCAGTCCATGATGGCGTCAACCTTGGCGGTCATTTTCTCATTGCCATGTTCGCCGATCAGTTGGCGCATCAGTGCGCGATCCAGGTTGGCGGGATCGAGATCGTGAATCGCCTTGGCGTTGCGTTTCTTCCAGTGGCCGACGATGTCCGAGTAAACGCCGCAGGCCCAGTGCACGCCGCCTTCGAGAAAAGCGAAGTTCAACGTCGGAAAACGGCGCGTCACGCCGCCGAAAAACAGCGCCTTGCACATCGCTTCGCCGGCGGCGCCGAAGTGGCCGATGTGGTTGAACATATAATTGGACACCGAGCGGCGGCTGCCCCAGCCCTGGCCGGTGGCATGAGTGGTAACGGCGACTTTGAGCTCGACGCATTTGGCCCAGAACGGGTCATAGTCATACTCGCTGTCGAGGGCGAGCAGATCGATATACGTCATGTTGGCGGCCAGGTCGGGATGTTCTTGCAACATTTTCGGCACCGGCCGTTGCACATGAGAAATCACCGCGGCTTTGAAGCCCTGTTGCTTCACGGCAAATTCCACTTCCTCCATGGCTTCTTGCGGCGAGTGGACCGGGATCACCGCCACCGGCGTCATGCGGTCGGCATAGTCGCGATAGATGTCTGAGTGAAAGGCATTCAAAGCGCGGCAAGCGATCCGGCGCACTTCTTCTTCCTCAATGCGCGGCGGTTCGGTTAGACCGAAGGTCGGGTAGAGCACGGTGAAATCCATGCCGAGCTCATCCATGCGCCGGTGCAGCAAGCGCGGCAGTGAGGCGGTCGCGCGGTCGAGGGTGTTTTTCGCCGGGCGCGCCCACCAGGGCGGACAAGTCGCACGCGAATAGCGGCGCTCGTCATCGGTCAGTTCCATCCAGCGGTTGTTGGCCCGGCTGCCGACGGCTGTCTTGTAGCGTTCGATCATACCGGCGCCGCCGATCGCTTTAATGTAATCGAAAAACACTGGCGTCAGCTCGACGGTGTGGCCGTCGGTGTCGATGATCGGGTGATCGAGCTGCGCGCGGACCTGAGATGATTTGGAACCGTTCGCTGACATATCGAATACCTCTATGCCCGGTATATTACGCGGGCTTCCTGACTGTCAATTCGATTGCTCACGCTAAGTTGCGGTGCTACGTGTATCGGAAGCAGCAGAGGGAATTATCCCCGCGCAAAGGCGCAAAGCGCGCTAAGCGAGTCAATGATGCGCAAGGGTGTTGACATGAGCGAGAGCAAAACCGTGGATATTCGCCTCGATGTGCCGTATGGCGGCGGGGCGGCGGGAAATCTTTGTGTCGATCTCTATTTGCCGACTGGCGCAGGAGCGCATCCGGCACTGCTCTGTCTGCACGGTGGCGCGTGGCTGCGCGGGTCGCAGCGGCAATACAAGAGCTGGGGGCCATGGCTGGCCGAGCGCGGCTACGCCGTAGTGGCGGTCGACTATCGTCTGTCGAGCCAAGCGAGTCCGGCGTGGCCGGGCGTGTGGCAAGATGTCTGCCGCGCGTTGCAGTGGTTGATCGACCAAGCCCCAGCGCTCAATCTCGATCCATTGCGGCTCGGCGCCATCGGCGACTCCGCCGGCGGCCACATGGCGGCGATGCTGTCGCTGCATGAAGCCACGGCGAAACATATTCGCGCCATGGTCGGGGTTTACGGCATTTACGATTTGCCGGATTGGTGGCGCGTCACCCAGCCGCCCAAGCGCACCGACGATCCAGTGAGACAGCTCATGGGCAAATCCTACGCCGAGGCGAAAGCGGACTACGAATACTTCTCGCCGCTGCACCGCGTGCAAGCGTTGAAAGCGCGGCCCGGCGCAAATTATTTAATTATCCACGGCGACGAAGACGCCATCGTGAATCACAATCAATCGGAGCGTTTCATCGCCGCGTTGCGTGAGCAGGAAGCCGGTGTCGAAGACATGCTGATCCCCGGCGCCGGCCATCACTGGTTTACCGCTCGCGACGACAATCCGGCGCGCCGACGCGTCGATGAGGAGCCGAATGTCACGGTGGCGCCGGTGCTGCTGCGATTTCTGCAGCGGACTCTACTTCGGGGAAGTGAGGAGTGAATAGTAAGGAGTAAGGAGGCTCGGATCGGAAGCTATCTTTTGAAACCTTCAAGGAGAAAGCACGATGAGCAATGATGCAAATATCCTGACGCTTAGAACGCTATTGGGCGATTACCCGAACACCAAGGCGCTCAAGAGCGGCGCAGTTCATTCGTCCAGCGTCGCACTCGATTTCGCCGACGTGAAAGTGCCGAATACAGCCTTTAAAGATGTCGTGCGCCATTTGAAATACGATGTCGCCGAGTTGGCGATCGTAACCTATTTACAGGCGAAGGCGCATGGCAAACCGCTGGTGCTACTGCCCGCGGTGGTGGTCGGCGCATTGCCGCATCCGTTTCTGGTCTACAATGCCGAGCGCGGGCGGATTTCACCTGCTGATCTCAAAGGGAAGCGCGTTGGCATCCGCGCTTATTCCGTCACCACAGCGGCTTGGGTTCGCGGCGTCTTACAGAACGAATATCGAGTTGATCTCAACAGTATCAATTGGGTGACGTTCGAAGACCCCCATGTCGCGGAATATTCCGATCCGCCGACGGCAGTGCGGGCGCCGGCCGGCAAGTCGCTGGCGCAGATGCTCATCGACGGTGAGATCGACGCCGGCGTGGTCGGCGGCCCTGATCTCAAAGATGTCGCGCTTGCAGCCGGTGATTCCAAACCCTAACGAAGCGGCGCAAGCATGGTGCAAAAAACATGGCGTGCTGCCGATCAATCATATGCTGGTTGTCAAAGAGTCGCTGGTGCAAACGAATCCGGCGGCGGTAAAAGAAATTTTCCGGATGGTTCGCGAAAGTAAACAAGCGATGTCACCGATGGGAACTGCGCTCGATCCGATACAGTTCGGATTGGCCAACATTCGCCGCAGCCTGGAGCTGATCGTCGATTATGCGACACAGCAAGGGTTGATTCCGATGAAGTTTCCGGTGGATGATTTGTTCGACGATAGGACTCGGAATCTGCTTTGAGCTT
Organism: uncultured delta proteobacterium; assembly: GCA_963847445.1. Lineage (GTDB taxonomy): Bacteria > Desulfobacterota > Binatia > UBA9968 > UBA9968 > DP-20. Next base: position 163,811 of record CAWJZV010000006.1, read on the forward strand.
ACAAAACCTTAAAAGCCATTGGCCGCTGTGTGAACATATTGAGGAGCCACGCCATGAAATTAATCGGACTGATTTCACCGAACAGCAGCGAAGAAACTTTGGCGGATGTCTATAAGATCTTTCCCAAGGACATTCGCATCGAAGCGCGGAACTTGCATGTCGCTAAGTACACCGACGATGAATTTCACCGCGCCGAGATGACCTTTCAAGGACTCGTCCGCGATTTGGTCAAGCAGCCGTTGGATTTTCTGATGGTCACCGGCGAACTGTTTCTGTCTTACAAAGGGCCGGGCTCGGATCGGGAAATCCTCGATCTCGTCAAACAGATCACGGCGACGCCGGCTTCGACGGTATTGACCGCGGTGACGCGCGGTTGCCGCGCTCTGGGACTCAAGCGCGTGGTGATGGCTTCGCCATTTCCCGAGGACCAAGACGAGCGGCTGGTGAAATTTCTCGCCCACGACGGCATCGAGGTCGTGGCCTTTCGCGGCTTGGGCTGCCCCAACGCTGAAGTGATTTGGCAACTGGCGCCGGAAACCGGTTACGACTTGTCGATGGCGCTGTTGCGCGAACATCCCGAGGTCGATGGCGTCTACATGCCGTGCAACAAGTGGCGCACGGTTTCCGTCATCGAACGGATCGAAAAAGACAGCGGCAAACCGGTGGTGACCAATACTCAGGCGTGGACGTGGGAGGCGCTGCACGGGATGGGCATGCGCGAGCCAATTACTGGCTTCGGCCGGCTGTTGCGGCAGCAGTAGGAAGTTCACTCCAAGCTACCGCTGGCTCTGAGGGGGTCACAAGCTTCCCCTGAGTTCAACGTTCAAGGGTTCAAGGTTCAAAGTCAGATTAGGATCAGCTTCAATAGTTCCAACGGTTCAAATGGTTCGAACGTTAGCAAGTTGGCTACCGGCACCGGAATGGTGTTAGAGAGTCAATTTTTTCCGCGCCCCAAAGCCTTCGCCGCGAAACTAAAATCGAACACTTGGCTCGGCGCGACTTCTTTGGTCAGGCCCATGCTTTTCTTGGTGAACTCGATCGAATGTAGGGTGTTTATCCGGCAAAGTGATCTTGTCCCAGGTAACATGATGCAATCTAACTGGCCTTGGCCAAGGGCAATAAGAGAGCCGGGCAACAGATGGCATACGGATTCAATCATTGAACGGATCGAAAATGACAGCGACAATCCGACGGTGACCAGCAGCCAGGCGTGAGCCTGAGAGACGTTAGACGGGTTAGCCCTTCGCGATGTGATCGCCAGTCATGACCGGAACTTGCGCTTAAAGTTAAGATCCGCGCCTAAACGACCTGCTGCAACAGAGCAACCGCCCGGTCGCGGATGTGGCGCGCGTGCGCTACACCAGCCTTGAAACGGTCTTCGGCATTGCGCTCCTCTTCCGCCTTGCCCTGAGCAGCGGTGAATGATTCGAAGAATACTCTATACATGAGCTGTATCGTTGCACCGTAGGCTTCCACAACATGCACTTTGTCATCCATTATTAACTCCTCCTCGGGAAAAATGATTTGCCCAGGTTTGCGACAGCCAATTTGATTATCGCTCGCCGTCGTATAGCTGGCGAGCCGACAACAGGATTTTAACTTGGAATTGACTGCTGATTGGCGCTTCTATAGCGCCAACAGCCGATTGTAAAGCGTAGAGAGCGGCGTGAAGCGGGTTCATCGCGGTGACAATCTGAAGAAAATTTCATTTTACGCAATTTGGTAAAAAGCGCGGCCCGGCCACATCTACCGGTTGAACATCCCATCCCGTGTCGGCTCACGTTATACTGGACATATCCCCCGTGCCTGGATTAAGTTGTTTGCGGTGCTGGTTCCGGCGTCCACATTTACGGTGCGGATGAAATTTCGACTCGACTTGAGACGACAAACGATGACCATAAGAGTGCTAATCATTTTGCTATTACTTTCGCTCCGGGCGGATTTCGGCGCCGCCTATGGCCAGGCCACCAAGCTCATCGTCGCTTATGCTTCCCCGGCGGCGACTTTCTGCCCCGGTTGGATCGCTCGGCGCGAGGGGATCTTCGCCAAGTACAATCTCGACGTCGAGATGGTTTTGATGCAGGGCGCGTCGGCTTATATGCCGGCGTTGGCCAACGGCAACATTCAGGTGCTTTATGGCGGCGGCACCGCGGTGTCGCGGGCGATTGCGACCAGGGATTTCGATGTCATGGTGATCGCCACCGAGACGCGCTACGTGCCGCTGCGCTTGATGGTCAATGCGTCGACGATCCGCACCCCGGCCGATTTGAAAGGCAAGCGCATCGGCGCCGGCCTCGCCGGTCTCGACGAGTACGCGACGTTGCTTTATTTGGAAAAACTCGGCCTCGTCGCCGGGAAAGACGTGCAGATGGTCTATCTCGCCGGCGGTATTCCCAGCCGGGTGGCGGCGATGAAGCAGGGGCTGATCGACGGCGTAGCGGTAAATCCGCCCAATGAATACGAGCTCGAAAAAGCCGGTTATCGCGAGCTGGTCAACTTTCTCGACTTGAAGATGCCCTACGCCGGCGTGCCGCACACGGTTAACCGGGCTTTTCGCGACCGCAATCGCCGGGTGCTGGAAGATTACATGACCGCCCACGTGGCCGGCATGCAATTGTTTCGCACCAATAAACAATTGGCTTTCAAAGCGATCGTCGAATTAACCCGGCAAAAGGATCCGGTGATTCTCGAGCGCACCTACGACACGTATTATAAACAATACGAAGCCATCGACGGCCTGCCGCTGCCATGGCAAGCCGGTATCGAGAGCATGATCACCGGCTTCCACGAACGCTTCAATCCCCAGGGCATCAAAAACCGCGATGCTTCGGGTTCTCTCGATGCGTCCTTCGTGCAGAAAGCCGCCGAGCGGCTGAAGCTCGGCAAGAAATAAGCCACGGCGAGCAAGAGGTCGCGTGCAAGCCGTGCAAGTGTTGCGCGTTAGCGCCATTTGCAGCGGGCGGTCTCAGGAGGAAAATCTATGTTGCCGAGTAAACGCAGTAATTCGTTCGTCACCGCCGGTCCAAAATTGCGGTCGAAATCTTATTGCCAGTTGGCGATCGCCGCTTGCCTCAAACGGTCTCTGCTCCTTGTTTGGCTCACGGGGTGTGCGTCCGGGCCGGTGCAAGGTCAGGCGCCGCGCTCGCCAACGCCAGCCTCGGTGAATGGCATTGTTCAAGTCCAGTCGATCGCCAAAGGGCTCGAACATCCCTGGAGCCTCGCCATCCTACCGGACAAGCGCATGCTTGTCACCGAACGTCGAGGGCGATTGCGCCTGGTGGGAGCGGACGGCCGCGTCTCCGAACCGCTCGCCGGAGTCCCGCAGGTTTACGCAAGCGGGCAGGGCGGGTTGCTCGACGTGGTACTGAGTCCGGGATTCGAAAAGGACCGGCTCGTTTATCTCTCTTTCGCCGAATCCGGCGAGGGCGGCGCGGGGACCGCGGTCGCCCGCGGGCGGTTCGGCGAGCGCGGGCTCGAAAACACCCAAGTGATCTGGCGTCAGCAGCCAAAGGTCGGTGGCTCGAATCACTGGGGGTCGAGAATTGTTTTTCATTCCGACGGCACGCTGTTCGTGACTTTAGGTGAGCGGTTCAATCACTCCGAGAGAGCCCAGGACCTATCGGCCACGCTCGGCAAGGTCGTGCGCATCAACCCGGACGGCTCGGCGCCGCGCGACAATCCGTTTGTCAATCGCGACGGCGCGCGCCCGGAGATCTGGTCGTATGGGCATCGCAACGTCCAAGCCGCCGCGCTCCATCCCGAGACCGGCCAGCTCTGGACCGTGGAGCATGGCGCCCGCGGCGGCGACGAACTGAACCATCCCGAAGCGGGGAAAAATTACGGCTGGCCCGTGATCTCGTACGGTACCCACTACACTTTTTTGAAGATCGGCGAAGGCGCGGTGAAACCCGGGATGGAGCAACCGGTCTACTATTGGGATCCGGTGATCGCGCCCTCTGGCATGACGGTTTATACGGGCGATCTATTCGCCGGCTGGAAGCACAACTTTCTCATCGGTTCGCTTACCCCGGGGGGGTTGGTGCGGCTGGTGATCAAGGACGGCAAAGTCGCGCAAGAAGAGCGTTACCTCGGTGATTTACGAGAACGCATCCGCGACGTGCGCCAGGCGCCGGATGGATCGCTCTATCTTCTCACCGACTCGCGCGACGGGCAGATACTGCGCATAACGCCGGCAGCCAACCGTTGAGTGATAAAAAAGCTGATAAGCTTGGTGCCGGGTCTGACCCTCCTGGACTGACCGAAGCCTTCCTGTGTTTCCTGAACCGATCTTCGATTAGCGGGCCGGCAGTGGATCCGGACCCGAGAGTTTCTTGAAAAGTTCGACAACGTCGCGGTCACGGGGCAGCTCGCGAATCACTTTCTCCTGCTCTTCCGGCATCAGTGGCGAGGCCTCGAAGCCCGACAGTTTTTTAAACTCGCGATGAAAATCCGGGTCCTTGAATGCTTTGCGCATTGCTTCCTGGAGAATTTGCACCTGCAACTTGGGGGTTCCCGGCGCAAGGACGTAGGGCGTGCCGACAAGCCGGAAGGCGCGGTACATGGCTAAAAGTTTTCGCTCAATGTCGGATTTGGCGAAACCTTCGATTTCGGGCAGGCGCTCGAATCCATCCGGTCTGTTGCCCTTCGGTATTTCAACCAGCGCGTGGAGATCGAGCAGTCCTTTTTTTATCTCCTCGAAATTGCGCTGGGCCAATGTTTCTGCGGCATTCGCCCGACCGTCCAATTCGCCACGCGCCAAGGCGATGTCGATTTCCGGACCGCCGTAGCCGGTAACAAATCGCGGCTCCTTCAAATTCATCAGATAGGCAAACAACCGCCCGGTGATATAGATGTCGTGTCCCACTTCTTGAGCGCCGATTCTTACCCCCGTCGCCGCGCGCAATTTTTCCAAGTTGTTAAGGCCGGACTCTTTTCGCGTGAGAAAAACGTAATGAAAGACGCTGACGGGCGATCCCAGATAAATCAGTTTGTCGATATCGTACTGCACCCCGCCGGTGTCGAGTATCGCGTTGCTCACCAGAGAAGACGACACACCGCCGATGGTCAAGCCATCCGGGCGGGCGACGCGGTAAACGTGGTTTGCCGCCTTTCTACCTCCGCCTCCCGGCATGTAATCGGATACGATCGTTGGATTTCCCGGGATGTATTTCTGCAGAAACGGGAAAAGCGCTCTACGCCGCAGATCGCCGGTGCCGCCGGCGCCGACGATCTGCACCACGGTAATCGTTTTGCCCTTGTAAAAATCAGACTGGGCATGTCCACGCCCGGCCGAGCTTACGCAAGCGATTACCGCCAAGGCCGCTAAGACCGTAGGTTTTGTCATAACCACACCTCCCGCTGCTTCTAGCCGAATCTGCACCACGGGGTGCCCAGGTTTCGACAGACATTTCACACCAGAGGCGCGGAGAGCGCAGAGTTCGGATTATTTCTTGATGAAAAACTCTTTTTTCGCGCACTCCGCGCGTCCGCCGCAATCATCCGAAGAGATCCTGTCCATCGTGATGATATCAGATACCAAAGATATTATTTAGCGAGCGAAGCCGCCGCGTGCTCCCCCGCTCTCATGCCTAGACCCAAAGAAGCGAGCAACCCGTTGCCCGGTAGATAGCCCTCCAAACCCTTGCCGGATACGCCGACGGCCACTCCGCCGCCGGCGTAAAGGTTGGGAATGATCGAGCCGTCGGCGCGCAGGACTTGGCCGTCGGCGGTTACTTTCAACCCGCCTTGTGTGTGGTACAGCGCCACCGTGACTTTGATGCCATAGAAGGGTCCCTGGAACGGTTGTGGCAGCGCGCGTCCGAAAGCGTCTTTGCCGCCGCTGGCCGCGCTGTCGTTATACTGTTCAATCGTTCGCTTCAGCCCTTCGGCGTCGATGGCCAATCTGCCTGCGAGTTGTTCCGGCGTCTCGGCCTTGAGCAAAAGTCCCTCATCGAAATAGCGCGACAAATTTCTCAGTCCCGGCGCGTTTCGATGCAGCTGGTAGATACGCTCGTCGAAGATCTCGTAGGCCTGCTTGCCGGGCAGCTCAAGCATTTTGATGCCGAGACCGCCGGGATAACGGGTCTCGTCGACGAACCGACTGCCGCCGGCGTCGACCATGATGCCGCCGGATAGAGCCACCTCGGGCGCCACCGCGCGTTTTCCCGGACCGATGTATGCGGGGTAGGGCTGGAAGGCGCCCATGTTTTCCGTCGCCGCGCCGACCGCCAAACCCATCTTGATGCCGTCGCCGGTGCTGCCGTGGTGACCTGGAAAAGGAATGTCCAGCGCTTTGGGAATGTAGCGGTCCAACAATTCCGCGCTCGCGCCGAAACCGCCCGAGGCGAGAATAATTTTTCGCGCCGTGAGCACACCATCCTTTGTCGCCACTCCCGTTACCGCGCCGCCGGTTTCCTGTTGGAGCGACAATACCGGCGTCGAGAATCGCACCTGGATATTTTTCTCCCGCTCGACTGTTTCGAAGAGAAAATCGGTGATGGTTTTATCCGCCTTCCACGAGTGCGATCGCTGCGCCCCATGACCAAAGGCGAACTCGCCGATTTGAAATTCGATCCCGGCCATATCGGTCAGGAAATCGGCCACGCGCCCGGAAGTTTCCGCGAGCCGCCTGGTCAGGACGGCATCGCTCTCGTTGTTGTTCCGGCGCAGGATATCCTGGGCGTAGAGTTCCGCACTGTCCGCGATCTTCAACTCGCGCTGCCGGCGGCTGCCGGCGGCGCGGATGCCCTTGGAAGAGAAAGCGGTCCCGCCTCCCGGTTTGTCCGTCTTCTCCAACAGCAGCACCCGCACGCCCTTTTTCGCCGCCACCAGCGCGGCCATGAGACCGCACCCTCCGGCACCGATGACGAGGATATCGCTGACCACCGAATCTAATTCCTGCATCGAACCTCCAAGCAGCTCAGCCACAATATTTGAAAGCCACTCGGGATTGCAACTTCCTACTGGGTTCTGTTTGAACCAACTTTTAAGGTGATGCAATTCGGTTCGAGTAAAACTCGATGCAGGGAAACGAAAATGGCCTGCGGCCATGGCAAGCCGGTATCGTGGGCAGGATCACCTGCTTCCACGAACGCTCCAATTCGCAGGGGATCAAGAACCGCGATGGGGCGGCGTCTCTCGATGCATCTTTAGTGCAAATAGCCGCCGAGCGGCTGGAGCTCGGCAAAATAAGCCACGGGGGAAAGCGCGCTGCGAAATCTCGCAGCAGCTCATTCCCTCGATCGGTAAAAGCACAACTCAGAGGAAGAAGCACTCGATTGCAAATTGCGCAAATGAATCTGTCGGTAACGGAAATGGTTATCTTATCGAATGAGCGAACCGAATAACTCAATATTCAAGAACGATCCCGCGGCCGGACCATGAAAAAGTACTCGCGACTCGACGATCTATCCTAGTCCCAGTGGGCTATGATGAGATGTCCCAGCGACTGATCCGCAGAGTTTCGTACTGTTTAAAGATACGACCCTAAGTTCCGACCTCGCCGCTGCGCCTGCTTGGCTTTCCGGCTAACAACTGAGGCTCGTATTGATTCTCAGCGAAAGCCCGTCTAGGGCTGGGTGACGCCCGCAAACGTCACCAGGTCCGCCACTGTGAAATCTCCAGCTGCGGCAGATGGCAGAAATGGAGTGAACCCGCCTGTTACGTTCAGGTAAGACGTTGCATCTCGCTTCAACATGCGGACGAAAGTCTCCGCCACTATCCTGCCACCCACCGGGCCCAGTTCGTTTCCTCCGCCGATCACGGACGCTTCGCGTAAGATGTAGTACCACAACGGCGTTTTCTGCAGCAGGATGCCACCGTTAGAATTCAGCAGACTCACCTCCGTCGCTGGGAGCCCCTGGGTCAGTTGCGCTGTTGTCATCGGCGTGATCCCGAAGGAATTCGCCATGCCCTTGCCGCTGGGTAGACCTAGCGCCAAGCCACGCCTGAGGTTCCGCGTTGCGAGCACCGCCATCATTCCGGTAAATCCTGGCAGCGACTCTAACCCCGCCGCCATGAAGCTGTCGATGGTGCGGGCCTTATTGTGAACTGGGACTGGCACACCGGTATCGAATAGGGCGTTGAAGTCCACCACCCAATTTGAAAAAACCGGAAGCCGCGGATTGCGGACGAATTCGAACACCTGTCCCAGTGTTGCCGCCGGAAAGTTGAAATTTACAAAGTATGTGTCCCGGATCATGCTATGGCCGAAGCGGTAGGCGGCCACAGCAAACTCAACGGGCATGCGAAAGGGACTGCCTTGCGGCGCCACTACCGTTGAAAGAGCGTTGGTCACCGTCGCTGCGCCACAAATTCGCTTGAGGAAATCGTTCACCACGGCCCACTGATAGTGATGTGTCACGATCTTTTTAGCCTCGGCGAAGATATCACCGGCGAACGAAGCCGCTAGTAGCAGTTCCACGACTTTGTTATGAAACCTCAACATGGCGTGGTGGAATTGCGCGATGATCAGGTTTTCGTCATTGCGCGGATCTCCGATCACGGCTGTGTTCGTCCCCCCAATGCGTGGCACGTCGAATTGGGATTGCGTTACCATTCCGCCAGGAGTCCCGTTGTTGCTCGGTCCGCCCGGCCCGGTATTTGTGTTCGTCCCGAGCTGGAACTTCACTGCGGTCGTCGGACCCGTGGAAGGGAATGCATAGAGAAACGGATCGAGCGCCGGTCCCCTCCCATACACGGAATCGAGATCAAGTGTCGGAGTACGCATATTGTGGATCGTGTTCGCATCCGTGGCGCTATCAAGCGACGACGAGACATCCAGGGTAATGTCATGGTCCACGAATTGGCCGAAATATGTGTAACCCGCCGGGATGGACGACACGCCCTGATCCGCCGAATTATGCGATCCCGGATTCGGATCGCGGCCCGGATCGCCCATCAACCCACCCAGTTGGCCCAATAACGACTGATTCACTGCGTTGAAGGCCAACTTGGTCGCGCTCCTAACCGCAGCGCTCGACATGTAGCCAAACCTCTCGGCGCACGGCGAGGCGAGCCACGGAAACGGAAACCACGTCAGCGATATCTTACTGCCATGCAATCTCCGCTGCTCCGGCTTCATCGCTCGCAGACTACTTTTGATTTCTTCCGGCATTTTCGCCACAGACTGTCCGGCGTCCGGCTTGATGCGATTCACCGTTTCCACAAGTCGCTCCACTGGAACGCTGGGTCTCAGATTCAGCTCCGCAAGCCGCTCCCGTAGCTGACGGACGGAAACCGGAGCTGGATTTGCAAACCTTCTCGGAGCCGCCGTTTCTTTGAGCAGCGCCAACAACCTTGCAGGAATCGCAGGGGTCTCTTTCGGGGAACTACTCTCCTTGGTCCGCGTTTTTTTTGTGGCCATAGGATCTCCTTGTTTTGTTATGGTCGAGGTTAAGCTCGAAGCGACAACATAATTGTAATTGAGTTAGGCTTTGACGAATTAACAGAAGTAGTGAAGCGCTCGAAGCGCGACCTTAAGCTGTTCCCGAGCTACGCCAACAGCGTTAGACGGGGTTCGTTTAGAGTTGGCATTGATCAATTCTCTACTTTAGTTTGATGGGAATGCTTATAACAAGCCCGCATGATTTTTCAGCTGAGACTTTACGCCCCGGTGTTCACTAGTCCGACATGTCGCAACTATTGATAGACTGTTTTCAATAAATAACACCGCATCCGTGGTCCTTTCTCAAGTCACTCCGGATAAAATGTTACCTCAGTACTGCGTTAGCGCAAGTATAGTGCCATTGAATTTCAATCGTATCTTTGCGGAAAACACAAAAGTACCCAACTCGATTTGCCTGTGACGTTTAGCGCTCGTCTACTAAGTTTACAAACCTTCTACGCGTCGTTTACAAAACTGTCGCCAAAGTTTACGCGTCGTTGCGCTCTACCGCTCGCGTCTCAATAAAGTAGTCAAAACTTGGGGCATTTAAAGTCTACCATCGGAATTCTCGGCGCGGCGCCCGACGCACTGGGTAACCGTTGATTTTGTGCGCGAAGCTTTTGCACCGCTGATCAAGCGCGTCGGCGGGGTCAAGTCCCGCCTATGTAACCTTCTTGATTCGGCGGCCGTCGATCGATCTCGACTGAAATAATCATTTGTGATAGGGGGTTGAAAATGCGAGTAGAGAGGCGAATTGTTTTCTTTGCGGCCTTATCCATGCTGCCGATTGCTTTCGGCTGCCAAACCATGCGCGGCGAAACCGCGGTGGCAATACCCGCGGTGGAAACGGAAACGCCGCAAGATCAGGCGTTGTCAAAGTCCGTACGGGCACGCCTGCTTGCGGATAAGAAAGTGAATCTATCCGGCATCAAGGTGGTATCCAACAACGGGACAGTTTATCTGAGCGGAGTCGTGAGTTCTCTAGATGCACGCCAGCAAGCGATCAAGCTCGCCTGGGAAACGCGCGGTGTGCAGAGCGTCGTCAACAGTCTTGAAGTTCAATAAATTCCTGAAGCGAAAGTCGCGAGTCTGATTGCTCGTAAGAAAGCCGGGACAGGCTCTTTCAATCTAGACAAATCTGGGTCGGATTCTTTAACCGTTCCAACTCTCCGAATAAACTACTCGCTTGTATCATCCGGGCTCATGGTCACAGTCTGTTCTACGCCCTTGGGGATTTTCCAGATGGTTTCATTTTGCGTCGCCCGGACGCGTCACTCAGGTGCCTCAGAAGGTTTGGTAGCGCTCTCGCCCTTCCGGTGCAGGTTCGGCATAGGCGGCAGACTCGAGCTGGTCGTCGAAAGGGCGCGATAGGATTTTCAGCAGCGTTTCGAAGGGCGCGTAATCGGCGCGTTGCACTGCGGCGCTCAACGCCTCCTCGACGCGATGATTGCGCGCGATGAACTTAGGATTGGCCCGCCGCATGGCTTGCGCGCGCTCCACGGGTGCCAGCGACTCGGGCTCAAGCCGCGCCCGCCACTGTCCACTCCAGAGATCATAGGCCGACGGATCGGCAAACAGCGCGCGAATCTTTTCTTCCTCGCCTAGGGCCGCGTCGGCGAGGTAGCGGAACGCCAACGTGTAGTCGACCTTGTTGCTCTCTAGGACGGTAAGAAATCCATTGACAAGATTGAGATCGGCCTCGTCTTCACTGACCAGTCCGAGCTTGGCGCCCATGCCTTGAAGCCAGTGGCGTTTATATAAATCTGGAAAGCCATTGACCACCTCGCTGGCTTGCGCGATGGCGCGTTTACTGTCGGCATCGATCAGCGGTAGCAGCGTCTCCGCCAGCCGCGCCAGGTTCCACTGCGCGATGCTTGGTTGATTGGCGTAGGCATAGCGACCGCGGGTGTCGATGGAGCTGAAGACCGTCGCCGGATCATAATGATCCATGAAGGCGCATGGCCCATAGTCGATGGTCTCACCGGAGATCGCCATGTTGTCGGTGTTCATCACGCCATGGATGAAGCCGACATGCATCCAGCTCGCGATCAGCGCGGCTTGCCTGTCGCTGACGCTCGCAAGCAACTCAAGGTACGGATTCGCTTGGTCCTTTAATTCCGGATAATGGCGCGCGATCACGTAATCAGCCAGGCGACGCACTTTGTCCTGCTCACCGCGGGCGGCGAACAACTGGAAAGTGCCGACACGGATGTGGCTCGCAGCGACGCGCGTCAATACCGCGCCTGGCAACGCGGTTTCGCGATATATGGGCTCGCCTGTGATTACCGCGGCAAGCGCACGGGTGGTCGGAATACTTAGCGCGTGCATGGCTTCGCCGAGCAAATATTCACGCAAAACGGGACCGAGTGCGGCGCGGCCGTCGCCATTGCGCGAAAAGGGAGTGGGACCCGACCCTTTGAGCTGAATGTCGCGGCGCCGGCCCTGGCGGTCGATGACTTCTCCTAGAAGCAGCGCCCGGCCGTCACCAAGTTGCGGCGAGAAGCCGCCGAACTGGTGGCCGGCGTAGGCCTGAGCCAGGGGCAGCGCGCCCTCGGGTGTCTCATTGCCGGCAAAAATCCGCGCGCCTGCCTCGGAATCGAGAGCATCGGCATCCAGCCCCAATTCCTCGGCCAACTCATAGTTGAGCTTTACCAACTCAGGCCGCGCTACCTGCGCCGCTTTCCACGGCACGTAGAAGCCCTCAAGTTCGCGCGCATAGGTATTGTCGAAGGTGAATGGTCCGGCGGCGACGTGCATCATAAGTGTGACTCTCTCGGTCAGAGGGAATAGTGAATCCCCCGGCCATCTTGCTTCTCGATACCGTTAAAAACGCGGAGCTAGCCAGGAGACTGCGCCAGCGTTCTCCAAGCAAATCTTCTCAATCGGGTTCTACCACGAAGATTTTGCGCTTAATAGGCTCGAGCGCGCAGCGCTAGAACCAGTCTGAAATAGCAGCCGCCGCGGGCAAGATTTCGCGGGGGTATCCGTGGCTGGGTCTGGCGATCACAGATTATGGTAATGCAAGACCTGTCTCGATCATCGGCGCGCTCTAGTTTATTTTTTAATGCAACGGTGCCTTTCTATCAACCCTTCGGCGGGGTTGCCACTAACGCGCTGCGAATCTCTTTGAGTTTTGCCTTTACTGAGGCAGCATTTTCGCCGCCCATGCGCACGAGGATTTTCTGCCCCGCCGACAGTTTCTCCAGATTCGCATCGGCGAACTGGTAAAGTACGCTGGTCTGGGTAAGCAGCACGGGATCTTTCACTTCGGGTGCCGCCAGCAGATGGTCGATCACTTGGACCACTCGGTCGTTGAAGTACTTGCCCGGATATCCGAGCTTCTCGTACTGTTCCTGGAACAGCGGGTAAAACCTTGCGTATATCGACACCAGCGGCGCAACCGGCACCGATTTCGCGACGCCCACATAAGGCTGGTAGCGCGCCGCGTTCTTCGGGCTGAGGCGCAGCTCCTCGCCCTTGCCCGTCGTGATTAGCCAGCCAGGCAAGGATTTCATCGGCAGTATCTGCGCTGGCAAGTGTTCCAGGGGCAAATTGTCGACGGTGGCGACGACGCGGTGAATGATCCCCTGCAGATTGAAAAACTTTTGCAGATCCCGACCGAACAGTTTCGCCAGCGCGTCTTGCATCGCCTTGTCGCTATCGGCCAGCGCCGGCAACGGTTCGTCAGACCCCTGCGCTTGACCGGTCGCCTCGATCGGATAGCGGATCGCCGGTTCCTCTGGCGCAGAAACCGTTGGCGGTTGCGCCATCTGCGGTGCCGGTGTCTCGCTCGCGCGCCAAAGGTACAGGGCAACGGCGCCGCCGACTACAACCGCCAACAGAATCAACCACTGGAAGGTTTTATTCATAAGTCGAATTTCCCCCTAGGGACACTGCCGGCCGTAGGACATGATCGCAGCCGATTTGCCACGGCCCCGGACTCGCGGAAAAGCTCCGCCCTGTTCTAGTCGGACAAAATGATTTCCCAAGCGCGAGTTTGGAGACCTTCATCGCTTCCGTTTTCAAGCTGTTGCGCTAACGCAGATCGGATCCTAGGATTTTCCCGCCGAGCACGATTTCGGTACGTGTTACTGACAGAGAACTCATCCGCTGCATCACTGTCGGTCATGTTGCGGAAAGCATCATCAAAGCGGCTGGATGTGGGGCATCCTACTTCGGCAGTTCTTTCGGTCAAGTGGGTTTCGGATAAGGGTTCATAATTCTCTGCAGGCGAATCTCGAAGTGAGGGAGGGAATAATCCGCAAGGGGTTCCATGAAACTGCCGGCGCCGGTTATTGCAACCTCCGAACAGCCGCTTCGGCACAGCGCTCGCCGTCCATCGCCGCCGACACGATGCCCCCGGCGTAACCTGCTCCTTCGCCGCAAGGAAATAAATTTATCAGCTGCGGGTTTTGCAAGGTGACATTGTCGCGCGGAATGCGCACCGGCGAAGAAGTTCGGCTCTCCACGCCGATGATCTGGGCGTCATTGGTTAGGTATCCCGCCATTTTATGGCCGAAGCTCTTAAACCCCTGACGGAGCGCGTCGGCGACAAAGCCGGGAAGGAAGGCGCGCATATCGGCCGCAATTAGTCCGGGGTGGTACGAGGTCTCGAGCACACTCGACGACATTCTGTTTTCTATGAAATCGCTCAGGCGCTGGGCCGGAGCGGCTTGGGTCTTGCCGGCCACCGCCCAGGCTTTTTGTTCTACTTCCGCCTGAAACTGCATGGCGGCTAGAGGACCATAGTGGTGCAGATGTTGGTAATCATGCTCATCCACCGCCACGACAATGCCCGAGTTGGCAAAGCGGGCATTTCTTTGCGAAGGGCTCATGCCATTGACGACCAGCTCGCCCGGCGAAGTGGCCGCCGGCACGATAAAGCCGCCGGGGCACATGCAGAAGGAAAACACGCCCTTGTCCTTGCCATTGATCTTCGCCTGATGCACCAGGGCATAGGCGGCGGCGGGTAAATATACACCTCGGTCTGCCTGGCAATGGTACTGAATGCTATCGATGAGGCTCTGTCGATGCTCCACCCGCACACCTAGGGCAAAAGGCTTGGCTTCGATCAGAATCTTCTTATCGTACAGTAAGTGAAAAATATCGCGGGCGGAGTGGCCGGTGGCTAAAATCGTCGCCCGGCCTTCGATGACATCGCCATGCTGCGTGCGCACGCCTTTCATCTCACTTCCATCGAGCAAGAAATCAGTCACGCGGGTTTGAAAATGAACCTCTCCACCTGCCTGTTTGATACTCTCGCGCAGTTCGGCAACGAGTTTAGGTAGCTTATTAGTGCCGATATGCGGATGGGCATCGAAGAGGATTTCATCCTTGGCGCCATGAGCTACCAGTATCTCCAGGATGCGCTGCACGTCGCCACGCTTCTTGGAGCGCGTGTATAATTTGCCGTCGGAATAAGTGCCCGCCCCACCTTCGCCGAAGCAATAGTTCGAGTCGGGATTGACGATATGTTCTTTGTTGATAGCGGCGAGATCGTAGCGGCGCGCATGCACATCTTTGCCGCGCTCCAGCACGATCGGTTTATAGCCCAATTCAATCAATCGGAGCGCGGCGAACAAACCGGCCGGGCCTGAACCGATGATGACGACCGGATCTTTGCTATGGACCGAGGGTAGTCCTTGGTGCGTCGCGGCGGGATGTTGGCGCGCTCGACGATGTCGTATTGCACGCGCACGACTATGTTCCGGCCGCGCGCGTCCACCGAGCGCTTGAGCGGCACCACCGCCAAACTGCCATCGCGAGGGATGGACAGCTTCTTATACAAAACCGCAACAAACAAGGCCTCGTCAAAGGCCTCTTGCGGCGTCAGGACCAGTTCTTTTATGTTCATATCCGGCAGGTTTTTATCCTGCAATTTTTGTCATTACGCACCTGCTATTCCACATAGACTATAACACGCGTCATGAAAAATATCGGAACGCTTATGCATTCGGTGTAGGAGTGTCAAGTTTATCAAACGAATGCGGCCAGTAATTGAACTGAACAATCGAGTCGATCCGGCAGTGCTTCGTTGGACTTGCAGAGCGACCCCGTCCAGCAGTAGATTCCCGCCATGGCTACGAACATTGAATATGAAGTCGCAGAGCGCGATGTCGAGTATCAACGCCAGGCAGGCAAGCCTTGGCTCGCGCGCGTCTATCAACCCAAAGGATCCGGGCCGTTTCCGACCATCGTCGACGTGCACGGCGGTGCCTGGCACAACGGCGACCGGACTAACAACGCCGGCGTCGACCGGGCGCTGGCGGCCAAGGGTATCGTGGTGGCGGCGATCGATTTCCGCCAGCCGCCGGAGGCGGGTTATCCGGCGTCGATCTGCGACGTGAATTTAGCCATTCGCTGGCTCAAGACGCATGCGGCGGAGTTCAACGGCACGACCACTGTCGGCGCCTTCGGCAATTCCAGCGGCGGCCATCAAGTGGTGCTCAGTGCGCTGCGGCCGCGGCACGCGGCTTATTCTACGCTGCCGCTGCCGAACCATCCTGAGATCGACGCCAGCCTCGCCTATGTGATCGCGGCCTGGCCGGTGATCTGCCCGCTGTACCGGTTTCGTTTCGCCAAGGAGTTCAACCGTGAAGAACATATCACGGCGCATATTGAATACTGGCGGACGGAAGAAGCGATGGCCGAAGGCAGTCCGCAATCGATCATTGAAAATGAAAAGCAGGTCGAACTACCGCCGATTTTGTACTTGCTGAAGGCGAACGACAAAAATCATCCGCTGGAAATGCAGGAGCGTTTCATCGCGTCGTATCGCAAATGCGGCGGCGCCATCGAGGTGCATACTTTCGACGGCCTGCCGGAGCACCGCATGGTGCCGTCGCCTGTTGAGCCGGAAACCATGCGCTTCATCGACATCGTCAGCGCATTCATTGGGCAGCAAAGCAAATAGGAACTGCGGCCGGCCTCTTGATTCATCGTTCGGCTAGTGGCGACACTCTTCCTCAGAGCGGATTTCTAAACCATCGGTAACGCGCCGTCATGCGGCAACAGAGTGTAGATCTCGGAACGGTGCCTTCACGAGAAAGAGATTTTGCTTTTAAGAAAATTTGTCGACTACAGGGCAACGTAGATAAAGTTCTGAGTTCGCAAGGGGGCGAGTAATCAACTCATACCCTGTTCGACGCTAAACCTTCCAACAAAAACTTGTATTCTGTGAGCGCCGACCTGATCATGGCGCCGGCGGAAAGTGACACAGCCTACGGTGCTGAAGGCAAGGCGTCCGCGCCGGAGAGCTTGTTAAACAATTCGACAACTTCACGGTCCCGGGGCAAGTCACGAATTGCCTTCTCGAGTTCCTCCGGCGGCAACGGCGTGGGCTCCTCGCCGACAAGCTTTTTAAATTCTGCGTAGAATTCAGGATCAGCAAAAGTCTTGCGCATCGCTTCTCGCAGGATCTGGACCTTATCGGGGGGTGTTCCCGGAGGAAGGATGAACGGAGTTCCCGCACTGACAAAGGCCCTTTGCATGGCAAGAAGTTTTCGGTCCTTCTCCGATTTCGTAAACCGTTCGATATCGGGCAGCCGGGCGAAGACGGGATGAGGGTGTCTTCGCCCCTTCGGAACCTCGTTGACGACATGAAAATCCATCAGTTTCTTGTCGATCCAGTCGGGCGCTTCTCGTACCAGAGTGGCCTGAATGGTCCACCGAGCATCGAGCTCGCCTTGCATCAAGGCGAGATTGACTTCGTGACCTTGGGCGAATCCGGTAACGAACTTTGGCTCTTTCATGCCGACCAGGTACGCGAGGATGCGGCCGATGTTGTAAAGATTATGCCCGACAGACTGGGCGCCGATGCGCACGCCTGAGGCGCTACGGAGCTTCTCCATGCTATCCAGGCGCGCCTCCTTACGGCTCAAAAAAATGTAGGGTTCGCCGCTGGTAGGTGAGCCAAGATAGTTTAGTTTATTGATGTCATAGAGAACCCCGGTGGAGTCGAGCACAGCCGCCGGTACAAAGCTTGAGAGCATAACGCCCATGGTCAGCCCGTCCGGTCGCGCCCGATAGATGTAGTTGCCGGCCTTTCGCGATCCACCGCCCGGCATGTACTCGATGATGAAGGTCGGTCTTCCCGGTATGTGTTTCCGCAGAACAGAAGCGGTCGCTCTGAAGCGCAAATCAACCGTGCCTCCGGGTCCGCCCCCGTAGACAACATTGATGGTCTTGCCTTGATAGAAGTGAGACTGAGAGATTCCGTGTCCGGGGAGCCCGATGCTCAACGGCATGGCCAAGAAAATCATCACAGCCAGTTTTTTCACGGCAACCTCCTGGGCGATTTCACGGAGGATCAGATTGACACAGTGCCTCGTTAGCACACACTGTTCCCTCAGACAATGGCGATGACCAGGCGCGAGTCGTGCACGCGACCCGGTCGCGGAGACGCACGCGCAACCTCGACGACAGCGGCTTTATCCACCGGACCTTCACTGCGCTAGGAAAAGATTTGTTCTTGATCAGATTGATATGCCAGACCGGTTAGCCCATTCGATCACGGCACAGGATCACCGACACGGCGGTAAACGGTTTGATTGTCGGAAACGATTTATGCGCTCGTTAATCGATTAGCGCCTTACCGCCGGCCTTGATTTCTTGACCTTCGGGACCGAAACGAGAATTGGCATAGGTTTCCGCCCGGCTGCCCAAGAAAACATAGCCGGTGTGGCTTGGCGCTTCCTGTTGGTAATACTGCCCCTTGGGGATGACGACCATCACGCCCGGGGTAATGGATTGCCTCGTCCCGTCCGGGAAATTTATCATGCATTCCCCTTGGAGACCGTAAAAGGCTTGATCTGCCGTATGTCTATGCATCGGCCCCTTGTCGCCGGGTACACTATGGTGAATCCAGACATGATAGTTGTCGGAATTGAAAAGGAGCCTCTCATGCTTGCCAGCTCCCGCTCCTTTCAACGCCGGGTGCTGGTTAACATCGATACGCTTAGCGGGCATAAACACCTCCACTATTTTTATTCTAAATAATTTTCTTGGTAGGCGATGACACGGCGCGGTTGGTCGGCCTGTCGCTGTTTCCTCTCACTAGAAAACAGTCTTTTTGCTTCGTCAATGTTGTGCTCTGTGCCTCACCGATACTCTAAACTAGAATGTCGTGTCAACCAGGCAACCATTCGAATTGGCCTTGACACCGATCAGGCTTCGATATAGTCGACGAATGGCGGGAGGAGAGAGTGGTTGAATGAGTCGCGCAGAGGGTTGAACCGTCACTACGTCAGAGGATCAAGGCAGCGAAAGGAGATTGCTATGAAAGAACGAGTGCTTTTGCTTACGCTGATTTTCTGTTTTCCAATGTTACTTCCGAACATCGCTCCCAAAGCCGGAGCGCAGGGCGATCAGTTTTATAAGGGAAAGACCATTCGCATCATGGTGGGTTCGACGGCCGGTGGATTTTATGACCGGTGGGGCCGTCTGTTCGGCAAGTACATGAGCAAGTATATTCCCGGCCAGCCCGAGTTCGTCGTGCAAAATATGACCGGTGCCGGCTCCGTGATCGCCGCCAACCACGTATTCAACGTCGCGAAACCGGACGGTCTGACCCTGGTGATGCCGCTCAACGGCGTCTACATCGACCAGTTTGTCGGCCGTAAGGAAGTCCAGTTCGATATGCGCAAGTTCCGATTCATCGGCAGTCCGGTGACTGAAGCCATCGTCTTCTACATGCGCGCCGACGCTCCCTACAAGTCCATCGCGGAGATCATCAAAGCGAAAGAGCCGCCCAAGTGCGGCGGCAGCGGCACCGCGAGCAGCGATTTTATCCTGTCCAAAGTGTTGGAGGAGACGGTGGGGGCGAAGTTCAACACGGTGTTGGGCTATGCCGGCGGCACCGAGATCGATCTGGCGGTGGAGAAAAACGAGGTGGTTTGCCGCGCGCACAGCATGTCCGCCCACTTTGGCCGGGAACCCTTCGATACCTGGCACAAGCGGGGTTTCGACCGGCATCTCGTTTACACCTCCAGCAAAAAGGATCCGCGTGTCACCGACGCGCCGACGCTCAACGAACTCTTTGATCAATACAAGGTGCCGGCAAGCAGCCGCCGTCTCGCGCAGGTGCTTTTGGCGGCCGGGGATTTCGGCCGGCCGATGATGGTGACGCCGGGCACCCCGCCCGACCGAGTCAAGATGCTGAGAGACGCCTTTGTCAAAACCTTGAGCGACCCCGAAGTGATTGAGGAAGCGAAAAAAGGGCGGATGGATATAGACCCCGCGACCGGTGAAGAGCTGGAAAAATTAGTAAAAGAGATTTTTGACTCTCCGCCGGACGTCGTCGAGCGGGTGAAGAAAATTCTCGCCAACTGAGCGGTATCGGAGTAAAGGCTTTTGCAGAATGTGTCCGGCTTCTGAGGCTGGTGCGAGATCTTGAATCAAGCGCTTATCGTTCGTCGCGGCGCGTCGTTTCGTTCTACTCCCTCGAACCCGGGTGAAACGAAACTGCGCGCCGCCTCGCTTGATGGTTTTTCGATCAAGAAGTAAGCGGCAAACGTGTTCACGGAAATCGCCGACGGCAAAGGAACGCGCACAATCAAATAAGCACTCTCTGATATCGTTTTCACATACTGTACCGGCGTCAGAATTTCTCACGCCGAAGAATAGTCTGAACAGTGAGCCGATTGCGAATGCCCGATGAGGAAAAACTCAAAAGCCCAAGATCTTGAACTGAACCGTTCCGGTGAGATTTGTCTGCTGGTGGTCCGGCGCAGTGAGCCGGGATTCGTTCTTGTATTCCAGTTGCAACGACACCGATTGCTCGCCCAAGAAAGACTTACCGAGTTTCCAATTCAAGCCCGTGGCGGCATTTACAAGCGATCCCGCTCTGAGCGGGTCTTCGCTCGAGTCTCGGGCGTAAGAAGCTCGTCCGATCCATTGCAGGTCGCGAGAAGGCGTATAGGTTAGACCGAAGCCGGCCGAACAAGTATCGGTCTTGAGGCTCGTGATCGGCGCCCATTCCTGCTTGAAGCTCACGTTGGGCTCAAGCGTAAGCAGCGACGTGAACCGGTAGGCGAAAGACAGTCCATGGCTAAGCGCAAGAGTTTTTTGATCTAAATGTTCGTTGTTCGCCATCGTTGAATAACTCGACGACAATGCCGCGTTCCAGCCCGGTTTGTTCAGGTAAAAGGATGTCGCCGTCGTTCTGGTAAGGGTCAACTGGCGGGTATCGAAGTTGTCTTCCGACATTTCCCCGACGGCACCGCGCACCCGGTATGGACCCAAGTCATATTCCGCCCAGATTTGACTTTCGTCGCGAGCGTGCTCCGTCTTCAAGCCAGCGGGCGATACGTAACCGCGACCGGAAGAACGAGTGGACAACCCATAACCTAACTTTTCCCAGCGTCCGTGCACTCCTAACCGGGTCATCATGGGTAGTCGATCACTTGATGGCGGGATGCCCAGCGTGCTGTAAGCGGCTTCGGCCTCGCCGACGAGTTTCCCGCCAAATTGTGATGACACGGCGAGTAAATCGGCATATTTCCCCAACCACATCGGATCGCTCGCGCTGCCGAGGGCCGCGGGTTCCTGGATACGCTTCTCAAAGTAGGACGCTTTTACTTCGAGCAACTTGCGGCCGAACTCCAAGGCAAAATTTACCTTCGACAACGGTGCAGTGGCATCTATTTGTACTCCATTGATGCCGGCGAACGCATTTGGAAAGAGCGCTGTCGCTTCGGAAATTTCCGAGGGAAACGTACCGGACACCTCTGCTTGTGCGAATGCCAAGGTGCGGCAAAGGCACGAGACGAGGAAAAGCAGTGAGGTAAGCCTGATCACAGCGTTTGAACCGCGACGCGTGCAAGGACGAGACCGGCTGCGGAAAAGAAAAATGGCCAGATCTAACTACTCCACCGGGCGAGTGGCTAAACGACTGCCCTATACCGAATCGAAATGGATGTCTGATCGAGATGCGGCAACGAACCAGCAAAGTCGCAGCAGAAATGCTACTGCGATGCGGTAAAAAAGTCTAGATTTTTTTGGCCGAGGCAAAAATTTATTGTCGTGAGCAAATCACGGGTGATAAATTAGGCAGCCGGCCCATTAGTTAGGCACGTCACGGCGTGATTTCATGCACCGGGCTTGTGAAATCAAATGAATCTGCATGGCAGTTTCTCCTCCGGCATCGGCATGGCAGTTGCTCTTTAATAGCGCCTTCTCGTAAAACTATTGTCGAAGGGGCTTGATCCGTAGCCCCAGTGTATGGTGAAAAGTAAAATGACCGCGAAGGGATTTAGACCTTGAGCCAAACCAAACCCGCGCTGCTTGATGCGGATTACGTTTTGACGTTGGAAGAAATCGCCGCATTGGCAGCCGAAGGCGGCAAGCCGGCGGAAACTTTGATGAACGTCGTCGCGTTGATCGCTAAGAGATTCCAGACCGACGTATGTTCGGCGTATTTACTCGAGCCGGATCGCGCCAACCTGGTCCTGGCCGCCACGCTTGGACTTCGACCGCAATGTATCGGCACCCTGCGCATGCCGATCCATGAAGGGCTATCCGGCCTGGTGGCGGAGGAAGTGCGCCCGATCGCGGTGCAGCAAGTGAGAAATCATCCACGCTTCAAATATTTTAAAGAAGCTGGCGAAGAGGCTTACCAGTCGTTCCTCGGCGTCCCGCTCGTCGATCGGGGAGTCTTGCAGGGAGTCCTGGTCGTCCAAACCATCGAGGATCGTAGTTTTCGAGACGTCGAAATCCGCATGATGGCCGAGGCCGCCGCGCAGCTTGCGCCGGTGATCTCTGAAGCGCGCACTCTGGCGCGCTTCATCGCGCCGCTTCAGGAGCGGCTCTGGTCGCTGGCGCGCAATCTCTGGTGGAGTTGGGATCAGGACTCTGTCAACGTGTTTCTCGACCTCGACCCGACGCAATGGCGCCAGCTCAATCACAATCCAGTCACGCTGCTTGGCGAGATGCCCTTAGCGGGGATCGAGCGCCGGGCCCGGGAGCTCGTGCTGCACGGCCGGATCAATTACGCCTACCGGCGCCAGCAGGAATATCTCCAGGCGGATCGCACCTGGGGGGCGAACCACGCGGGCGTGCTGCGGCCGCGTCCGGTGGCCTATTTTTCCGCCGAGTTCGGCTTGCATGAATCGATTCCGATTTATTCCGGTGGACTCGGCGTTTTGGCCGGCGATCACATCAAGAGCGCCTCGGATCTCGATATCCCGCTGGTCGGCGTCGGGCTATTTTACAGCCACGGTTATTTTCGCCAGCAGCTCGATCTCAACGGCTGGCAGCAAGAAGTGTATCTCCAAACCGACGTGAATGAACAGCCGATGGAACCGGCGATCGGCGCCAATGGCGAGCCGGTCACCGTGCAAATCGAGACCCGCGGCAGCTCGATCAAAGCCAAAGTTTGGCGCATGAAAGTCGGCCGCTGCGACCTGTTGCTGCTCGACTCAAACGTAGAAGGCAACACGCCGGAAGATTTGCAACTCACGGCGAACCTGTACGGCGGCGACGCGCGCATGCGCATCCGCCATGAGTTGCTGCTCGGCGTCGGCGGTTTTCGCGCGCTGAGAGCGATGGGCATCACGCCGAGCGTGCTGCACATGAACGAAGGCCACAGCGGTTTCGCCGTGCTCGAAGCGATTCGCACCCGCATGGAGGACGAGGGGTTGAGCTTCGATCAAGCGGCGCCGCGGGTTTCGCGCCAGGTGGTTTTCACGACTCACACCCCGGTGCCGGCGGGCCATGACCGCTTTCACTCCGACCTGATGGAGGAACATCTCGGACCGCTGCGCGAGCAGCTTGGCTTGTCGCACGATCGACTGATGGCGCTTGGACGGGAAAATCCCGGCAACGCTTACGAGGAGTTTTGCATGACCGTGCTGGCGCTTAAACTCTCGCGCCGCGCCAATGCCGTATCGGCTTTGCACGGCGAAGTGTCGCGCAATATGTGGACTGGACTCTATCCGGGCAAGCCGGAAGACGCCGTGCCGATCGGCCACATCACCAACGGCGTGCACGTCCCCACCTGGCTGGCGCCGCAAATGTTCCGGCTCTATGACCGCCATTTCGGCAGCGGCTGGCACCAGCACGGCGCCGAGGGGCGCATTTGGGAAGCGATCGAGTCGGTCGACGACGGCGAGCTTTGGGAAACCCACCTGAGCTTGAAGTCGCGGTTGATCGAATTCGTCCGCCAACGCGCCGTCGAGCAGGCCGAGCGCCGCGACGAGCCGCCGCAAAACCTGCGCCGAATCGCCCGAGTGCTGAGCCCGGACGCGCTCACCATCGGCTTCGGGCGCCGCTTCGCCACCTACAAGCGAGCCAATCTGCTACTGAAGGACATCGAAATGCTCGCTTCGATGGTCAACGATCCGAAGCGCCCGGTGCAATTCGTTTTCGCCGGCAAGGCGCACCCGCACGACGAACCCGGCAAGCGGGTCTTGCAGCAGATCGCCGAGTTGATGCGCAATCCGGAGTTCGCCGAAAAGTTCGTGTTCGTCGAGGACTACGACATCAACGTCGGCCGCCATTTCGTCCAAGGCGTCGATGTGTGGCTGAACAATCCGCGCCGGCCGTTGGAAGCCTCCGGGCACCAGCGGCATGAAAGTGGTTTTGAACGGCGGGCCTGAATCTCTCCGTCCTCGACGGCTGGTGGGCCGAAGCTTACGACGGGCTGAATGGTTTCGCCATCGGCACCGGCAAGACCCATACGAACATGGATGTTCACGATACCCGCGACGGCGAAGACTTGTACAAGACCTTGCGCGAAGAAGTGATCCCGCTGTACTACCAGCGCGACCGCGACGGCCTGCCGCGCGGCTGGATCAAGCGCATGAAGCGCACCATCCGCACCCTGGGCTGGCGCTTCAACGCCGATCGCATGGTGATGGACTACACGACGAAGTGCTACGTCCCCGCCGCCGGCGGCACGTCGAGCGATATGAGCCCGACGTAGGGCGGGTGAGATCCGCGCTGCGCTTTATTTGCTTCCTTGTCGTTCCGACCCATCAGGCTCAGGACTACCAAGCTTTTCTTGCCATCCTTGCGCTAGCGAAAGCGCGGCAGCACCCGGTTAAGCGGTATTGCCGTTTCGTCGATGCCGAATCATTTTCATTTTGTGATCGAGTCGTCACATCACCGAGCATGGCCCTGGTGTTCATTTTTCGTAAAGCGGGCGACGTCGAGCAGAACGTTTCGATGTCATAGCTTTACTCCGGTTAGTGGCTTGAATCGTAGATGCCGCATCCAAGCCACTCTTGGCCGCTCTCACTCTGAGAGGTGCTTTTTAATGGCTGGATCTCAAACCGAGAATGCTCTGTTGGGAGATATTAGACGAGATTCTTCTCTTGGGCGTAGCGCGTGAGTTTGGTTCGACTATCCAGATCGAGCTTCTGATAAATGTTGTGCAGATGTATCTTGACCGTTCCTTCAGAGATGAAGAGCCGCTTTGCTATCTCTATATTACGCAGGCCCGCGGCCACCTCCTTAACGATTTCTATCTCCCGGCCCGTCAGAATCTGAGCGGCTTCCTGCCTTCCGGACTCGCGCCGGATTAGTTTTTGTAACGCCGTAGTCACCGAGTGCTTCTCCAGCCAGAGCCCGCCTGCGTGCACCTCGCGGACGCATTGTATCAGGAGTTTGGGGGCTAGTTCTTTTAGCACCAGGCCACGTACCCCAAGACGAATAGCCTCGACCACCTCTTCCTCATCAACTGCGGCCGTAAGAAGCACTACAGGTGTGGTTATATTTTCATCTCTCATCGCCTGAAGCACCGCGAGGCCGCCTTTGCCAGGCATGCGGATATCGAGGATTAAAATATCCGGGTTGTGTTTGCGCAACGCGGTCAGAGTCTCCTCGCCGTCGAGGCAGCGGGCCATGATCTTGAGGTCTTTCTCAAGACTGAAGAGCTTCTCTAAGCCGTCAAGGATCAGAGCGTGATCGTCTGCAAGTATCAGACTAATAGACATCTCAATTATCACGCATTGAAAGCGGCAGCATGATTTCAAGCCGCGCGCCAGATTCGCCGGAATGGATGATCAGCGAGCCCGCCAGAGAAGCGATTCTGCTTTTGAGCATGGTGGGCCCGATCCCTAAAGCGGTTAGCGTAGCCTCATCGTAGCAACCGCGAAAGGGAAACCCCACACCGTTATCGCAAACGCTGATACGGACCTGATGATTTTCGACCTCTACCTGCGCGCGCGCCACCGAGCCCCGTGAATGGCGGGCGGCATTGATCAGCGCTTCCCGTACAACACGATAAATCTCGCGCCCCATGGCGGCTTGTACGTGCGCATCCGAGCCAGTTATTGTTAGTTCGACGTGAAAACCCCATTGCCGCTCCACCCTCGTGGCTAACTCGCCAAGCAGATGGCCGACTTTAAAATCGGTCTCGCTCTGAGGTAGCGTGGTAAGCTTCAATTCCTCGACAAAAGAGCGCAGATCGCATTGCTCTTGAAAAATCAAATCTTGAAGCGCTCCTAACTGGACTCGAACTGCATCGGGATTTGCGTCTAGGACTTGCAGCGCGGCCTGGAGTTGAAGTCCAGTGGCGGTGAGCGACTGGAGCACCCCGTCGTGCAGATCGTGGGCAAGCCGCATGCGCTCCTCCCGGACCGCCAGCTGCTGAAGTCGCTGCAAGAAATAAAAGTGATCCATGCTTACTGCTGCTTGCCCGGCCACAACATCCGCCAGCATGATGTCGTCCGAGGTCGGGGAAGCTTTGTCCAGGAAGAAAAGTCGTCCCTTCAGGTTTTCGCCAATAATGCTTACGGATAGAAGGCTCTTCATACTAAAACGCTCGACTAACT
The DNA here is from genome assembly GCA_963847445.1 of uncultured delta proteobacterium. GTDB lineage: Bacteria > Desulfobacterota > Binatia > UBA9968 > UBA9968 > DP-20. The sequence continues at coordinate 189,968 of CAWJZV010000006.1, forward strand.
TTCGGGTCACGGGCTCTCCGTGCCAATGTTGAACTTCAGACGAAGACGCGTCAACGATCACAGCCGTGGAAGTCCGGACATCTTGGCAGAAGAAACTCTTCCCCTCCAACGATGGGGCGATTATGGAATCGAAGCTTCCCAGCGGTTCGCGGCTCCACTGTGGCTGGCCGTTGGAAACTGCAACCACATGAAGCCAGGGTTCCTCCGACTCCTCCCAGATCAGCAGAAGGCGCGGAGCCTTAATGATGGCGCCCGCTTGTTCCAAGGCTTGATTGACAACTTTTTCGAGCGCAAGAAGCGGCGTACGTGACCATGCGGCAAGCTGTGCGAGCTGATTGCGCCGCTGCGACTCATAGGCCCCCAAATAGCCAAGCAGAGCCGCCACCACGGCCAGGTAGACGCTGCGAATGATAAATCGATCGATCTCAAAGGCCGGATCCTGGAGGATTTCACTCGCATAAAATCCAATTCCAAGAAATGCCGCGAGAACCGCTGCCGCGGTCCACAGGGTGCCCCGCCAGTGCCAGCGCAAGGTGGCGCAGACTATCGCAAAAACGAAATAAGCAAAAAAAGGGCTGGTCGGCCCTTCGATGAAATACATGAAAAGAGAGAAGATAATCAGATCAACGATGTGCGTCGCAACTCGGAGGCGGACCAGAGCACCATGAGAGGCCCAGACGACGATGAGCACAACCGCCGCATAAAGCACGTAAGCGATTAGCAAAGGGTAGGCAATGCTGGCATATCTGGAAGGCGTTGTCGGATCGAGCCAGATCGCTAGCAGAGAGAACGAGGCTAGCACCACCCGGCCGGCAGCGATGAGGCGTTCGGTTCGCCCCTCGAAAGAAAAGTTCAGATCCATAAAAGCAAATGATTCTACTTTTCCGGGGCGACGAGAGTCAACGACCCGAGGCACGACTGTCGTGCCGAAGGGTTGCAAGCACAAGCGAGTCACTGAATCAGCAGTCCTAGCACTTGGGTTTGAGGGTCCGCTCAGCGCGCTAACAGACTCTCCGCACCGTGACGTACGCATACGCGTTGCGCGTGCCCCCCTGCTCCCACACATTGCCATAACCTCACTGGATGGGCTTACGAGCCTCCTCTTGGGTCAATAACCTATATATCTAAAGTTATAGAAAAATATCGCCCATGCTCAATTGTGCGCTTCTGGTGTAAATTCTAAAATCACTGGCATCGATTGTAACACGCCGACGAACCCGGAGCTCGGCGCTCGCCAACATGGAAAAAGCGAATGAAATCGCTGCGCACCGCGTAACGACCCGAGGTTGGTCAATGATTGAGACAGGATTAGGGGAAATTATATGTATGATGGATTGGGTGAAAAGCTGCTGGTCAAGTCAGACGTTCTCTTAATGTTTCGCGTTACCAAGCTGGAATGGGCCAAAGCCGCTTCCGGCCTGGCTGCGCCCGGATGGTCAATTCGCTATGCGGCTCATAATACCGGGGCGGAAGTGATTGGAGTGAGTCCGTATACTGGGGCTGGTCTGTCCATTCGGCCTTTCTTCGTGAATGAGACCGCTACGCCGGAATCAATAGTTATTGTCAACGTTTTGCCTCCGGGAACCTCGACATCAATGACTGCGAGTGGGAGAAAAGAGATGGAATCACTGGCGCAACAGGAACTCGGCCCCGCGTATTCGGTGACTCTCAAGCACAAGATCAATGCAAATTTGCAAACGGTTATTGAATTTTGGATTACCAAGGCATTGAGGAAAGCTGCTCAAATCGCTCAATGCTAAAGTGTAATTACTCACGTTTGCCAACGATCTAAACTTGTCCCCAGCGACACTCTATATCGTCACCGATGCCTGGTGCATGGCAAAAAGCTTCGTACTCACTTAACAAGCCCCATAACATGTTTTCAAAAAAAGCCTCGGCGTGCAAATTGTCCGACTTCTGTCCGAGAACTGCGGCCCAAGTGACGCAAACAAGCCCAACGATCAGAACGTTGCGCAGCCCAAATCATTGCGAATGCTTGGGTCTTCTTGGTTAGTGTTTCGATCATCACTCGATTCGTAATCAGTAGGTCGCCAGTTCGATTCTGGCGGGTGGCTCCAGTTTTTTCGTTGAGCGTTGAACGTGTCAGGCTTTGCTTCTTTGCCAAAGTTGCGTTTTCTTTCTACCGCGCAGGACCATTTCCAAACAAGTAAATAACCAAAGACACGTTTCCTTCGTTTCGGCACATCGAGCGATATGAGCCAGACGCTGGGCGGGTGAGATTAGCGCTGCGCTTTATTTGCTTCCTTGTCGTTCCCACCCATCAGGCTCAGGACTGCCAAGCCTGTCTTGCCATCCTTGCGCTAGCGAAGGCGCGGCAGCCGGTTAAGAGGTATGCCTTTTCGTCGATGCCGAATCATTTTCACTTTGTGATCGAGGTGTCACATTATCGACCCAGGCCCTGTGGTCATTTCGTAAGCGCGCGAGGAGCAAAGGCTACATTTTCAGCGCCGGCACTTTTATTGAGAGTTTTAGAGTAGCGTTTGGAGCCGAAAATGGGCTATAGAAGTGTTTCGCGGATGGTGCAACATGAAGCTGTCGCTCAATGCCATGATCATCGCCGGCGCGCTGTACAAAACCGCCGTCTTTCTTTTTATCTCGCTGATGAATCTCATCTTGCGTCCTTACGGCGGCGGCTACCTGGCGATGTTAATCTCGCTCTACCCCGGATATGACCCGGTCAACGTGCCGATTGCCCTAATCGTCGGCACACTCTATTCATTACTTGCCGGAGGGTCTCGCAGGTCTTTTGTTCGGCTGGCTTTACAATCTCTTCGCAGCGAGACGCTGAGACGCAAATTCACGATAATTCGGTTCAATTGATCAACCGGATTCACCTGTTGCAGGTGTGAGCGAGGCAACGAATAAAACAATAATCAGGCCTGCCGCTCATCCCATGACCCCATTGTCGCGGATGACACACTACCGCGCGGCTGGCGCTGGTTTGATCACGGGATGATTCGCAGGGGATTTGTTTTCGAAAATGCGCTGAAGGTCGACTTGGCCGTGTATCCACCCCACATGAAAACAATTAAGGAACCAGCAACCAACAAGACGGAGACAAAAATGCCAGCTACTACACAAGAATACCAGAATCTAAAGGGGTTCATTCCCTGAAAGAGATAGGTCAAATACGTTGTTCCAGCGGCGGCGGTACTCAATACACCTCCCCAGGCAAAAAAAAGAAGTGAGTCCGCCAAGACCTTTGCTTGCACTATCGTCTCTATAGATAGTGTTTTTCCAAGACCTGGCCGAGGAATGCGAGAATCGCGACGCACGCAGCGCCGTTTATAAGCGTAGCGGTTTTCAGCACGGCTTGGCCGGATGTTCCCGTTGCACGCATAAGCTCAAGGTAGAGCTTAGATACTTCTCGGGTTTGAATTGGATTCGCTTCCATGGGCTCTTCACTTATCAAAAGTTCGCGGCACGATCACCCGCTAGCCGCCCAAAGGTAATCGAAAGAAATAATCCCGTTGCATTAGGCGGCTCGCGGAGTGGCAATGATCTGAGACAGCTCGCGGTCCGAAGCTCCGAGAGTAATCAAGGAGCGGATCAACAGGTCCAGGGAAACCGATGGGTCACCTGCTTCCATCTTGGCGACACGCGATTGACTCGACTGAAGTTTTCCGGCGAGGTCCAGTTGTGATAAACCTTTTTGCTGCCGCCGCTGCCTCAAACCTGCTGCAAGCTTAATCTTCAGCTCGATGTATGCGGACTCCTCGTTGGAAAGACCCAGAAATTCTTTTACGGTGCCAACTTTCCAACCCTTCGCCTCCAAACGTGTTTTCTTTTGCTTACGCATGGTCATTCAACCAGACAAGTGGTTATCGCCCAAAGTCACTAACCCGACTGTATGTCACTTTTGACATGCCGTCAACCGAGCACTCGCCAGCACCCAAGCTTTGACAAACAACAAAGATAATTTGCGTCGTTCAGTCGCGAACTCCGCGGTAACCATCAAACAAGGCTTCGGAGCAGTTTTGCAGTTTTGCAGTCGAGTCTGAGTATCGACGTTTTTTACATTAGCATCGCTGGACAAGTGTACGCCGCCTCACGCCAGATCATCCAACTCGGGATAGTGGCGAAAGATCCCTTGCTGATTGAAGGGCAAAGCGCCGCTCGGACGCGAGATGCGCACCGGCATGCGTCTGCATTGCCGCCAGTTAGTGTTCCTAACTATCGGTGCACCGACTTTTTACTTGAGCGCTTTCCTCAAGAGGCTGACCGCGCTATCCGCGTCCGCCGCGCTGTCGAAAGCCAAGTAACTTACCGAGCGCCGCCCAAGCGCCGCCGCCGAAAGACCACGCAAGTTGATCCCGGCGTCGGCGATGGCTTTGGTCATTTTTGCGCCGAGTCCCGCTTTGTCGGGGCCTTCAACCCGCACCGAATGGAGGCTATCGGTGGTGGCGAAGCCTGTCCCTTGGGCCGCGCTTTTCTGTTTTGCTCCTTTGATTGGAGTGACGAAAACAACCCCTGCGCCAGGTTTATCGGCGGCGCGGCGCGCGATTAGAAACTCAAGATTTGCGCCGGCATTGCTTAAGGATTGTATCTTCTCGGCCAGCCCTCCCGGACGATCGGCGATTTCGCCTGCCCAAACGTCGACTTTCTTTACGCTATACGCCATGGTCATTCCTCCTTACTGTTTGGAATTAAGACCTAAAGCCGGTCGTAATACATTCGCGCGCCGGTCGTCAAGGGCAATTTGTCGCTCTGTTGGTCCTTATCTCTGCTGGCTAGCGACTCGGGGTTCGAGCCTCACATTAATCATGGGCAATTCTCTTGTGACGCTCCTCTGCGGTTCGATTTTCATGAACGTAGGAGCTCCGGACTCACATGTTCCGGGCGGATGCCGAGGCCGACGAGCCGAGCCGGGATTCGCCGGAGATATGGAACTTTAGCCAGCAAACGCAAGGCGAGCGGTGGCGTGAGCGGTCCGGTGCCGCCCAACACCCGGGCGATGATCCGGCGCTGGACGGCGACCTGCAACCCTTGGGTCACGCGCGTGGGCCACTCGCGCCGCTGCTGGATCTGGCGCAGGTGATCGATGGCGAGGTGTCCTTGCCGCAGCGGTTGGAAAAGAACGTTGGCTGCCGCCACGGCATCCTGGATCGCGAGATTGATGCCGACGCCGCCGACCGGAGACATGGCGTGAGCGGCGTCGCCAATGCACAACAGACCCGGCCGAAACCAATCGATCAATCGGTCCACACGAACAGTCAGAAGTTTTACATCGTCCCAGCCGCGCAGCTCATGCACGCTGTCGCCGGCGTAGGGCGCAAGCTGCACGATCGCCGCGCGAAACGTGGCAAATTCTTGCCGGCGCAGCTCGTCAAACTGGCCCTTGGCAATGACGTAGCCGCACTGCCAATAGTCGCCGCGATTGAGCGCGATAAAAATCCTGCCAGCTATCGAACCTGCCCATGGTCGCCACGGGATCTTCGGCAGTTCGACGGAGCCGAAACCAGAGAACGTCCATCGGCGCGCCGTATTCCTTTACTTGCAAACCGGCGCGTTGGCGCACGATCGAGCTCCGGCCGTCCGCGCCGACGACCAGATCGGCGCGGACTTCCAGCGCGCCTTTTGGGGTATTCGCGCGCACCCCGATCACACGCCCCGATTCTTCGATAAGGCCGTTTACCTCTGTGTCCATGATCAAAACGAAGTTGGAATAGCGCGCGGCTTTTTCGGCGACGAAGTTGAGAAAATCCCACTGCGGCATGAGGGCGATAAAGCCGCAGCGGGTCGGCAGGTGCCGGAAGTCCGCGATAGTGAGCGACATCTCGCCGACTTGGGCGTTGAGCTCGTCGACCTCTTGATGCGGCAGCTTGAGAAACTCATCGAGCAATCCCAGCTCGTGCATCACCTCGAGGGTCGAAGGATGAATGGTATCGCCGCGAAAATCGCGCAGGAAATCGCCGTGCTTTTCCAGCACTAAGACTTTAACGCCGGCGCGCGCCAGCAGATAACCCAGCATCATGCCGGCCGGGCCGCCGCCGGCGATGCAGCAGTGCGCGGAAATTTTCTCAGGCGCCATGGTTTAAATTAGCGAGCGTTTCCTGCCCTATCAAGAAAGACGGGATAAGAAAATTGCTGCGAAATCTGGACTCGTACATTAACTAAGGGAGCGGCTAAACGCGATCTGTTGCGAGCCTTCGAATGAATGTGAGTCGAAGGTGGGCGTGGGTCAACGGTCAGACAGGGGTCAAGGCCGTTTTTTATTAAAGCTCTGCGGACAACTTGACCCATTTCGCTTTTGGAGCCTAGGAAGAAGGGTCGACCAGTTGATCAACTGCGCTCAGCGAGAATTACGCTTAAATATCGCGTTGCCAGTCCGCTTACTCATTCATAAGCGTTTTCAATCGTTGCAGCATCTCGGGCGATTGCACGACGACGCTCTTTGCCGACATCTCAAGCTCCTCACCGCGCGTCGGCGTAATGCTCAAGCTCCTTTTTTTCGCCTCGGCCAGGAGTTCAGGATCATTCATGGTTTTCATAAAGGCGTCGCGTAAAATTTTGACCTTGTCCGGCGCTACTCCTGGAGGTGCGATAATGGGCCGGCCGAAGTCGCCGCTCGCCAAGACCACAGGCACCAATTGGCGTGCGGCGGCCGAGGTCTTGTGCTCGTCCATGAGCTCGGCAAGCGTAGGAGTATCCGGTAAGCGCGGGTCGCGTACTCGCCCGGTCTGCATCACGATCCGGGTAAAGTTGTTTTTACGCCAGCCATGATAGGGCTCGCGGGAATGAAAGGCCTGGACAGTCAACGCCCGGCATTGAAGCTCTCCCCGCTCGACGGCGAGGTCGATATCGCCACCGCCTTGATAGCCGGACACAACGGTAAATTTTGTCCCAAGTGTTTCCTCCAAGAGTTTCGGGATATAACTTTCCGACGTGCCGACTCCGGTGGAACCGCATTTTGGCGACGCATTAACCCGGCGCACGTCGGCCAGGCTCTTGTAAGGCAGATCGGCACGCATATAGAGCAGCCAAGCGGACTTGTCCGAGCTGCCGATCCAGGAGAACTTTGCCCAGTCGAATTTTACCTCTTGATGTTTCTGGAGCTGGTTGAAGAATATCGACGGTTGAACCGCTCCGATCGTCAATCCATCGGGTTTGGAAATGTTATACAGATAATTGGCGCCGATGATCGATCCCGCGCCGGTCATATTTTGCACAACGAAACTTGGATTTCCGGGAATATGCTTGCCCATGTGCTGGGTCATGAGCCGCGTGTACATATCGTAGACGCTTCCGGCGCTGACCCCGGCGACAACCGTAATGGTCTTGCCTTGGTAGAACTGGTTTTGCGCTGTCACTTCACACGGCGATAGGGCGAGTATCAACAACCACAAAATTCGCTTCATAAGCGTTGCGTGTAGCATTGGTCTATAGCGAAAGCAATGAGGATCAGCCCTGGAGAGGTCGCACATTCTTGATTTGATTCTAAAGCGACAGATCGACGAAGGAAACTTTGCGATACAAACGAGCAGATCGCGCTTGAAAGTTAACACGGGCTCGTCCTATGCTCGCCGGCATGGCGAAGAAAAAAACGACTTTCGGTTTAACCTTGTCCAACCGCGCATTGATTACGCGCGGAACCCCGCCCGAGGAGCTCATCGACATGGCAGTAAGGGCCGAGGCCACCGGCGCGGTCGATGCGATATGGGTCGGCGACAGTATCTTGAGCAAGCCGCGGCTGGAATGCATTCCTCTGCTGGGCGCCATCGCCGCTCGGACTTCGCGCGTGAAACTAGGCGTGGCCTGCATGGCGACGATCGCCCAGCGGAATCCCGTGCTGCTCGCCTTGCAGTGGGCGAGCCTCGACGTGCTGTCGGGCGGACGCACATGGCTGGCGGCGTGCATGGGTTATCCTGCGAGCCAGCATCCGATGGCGGCCAAGGAGCTCGAAGTCATGGGTGTGGCGAGTAAAGAGCGGCCCGGACGACTGGAAGAGATGATTCAGGCTTTGCGGCTTCTCTGGACGGACGAACACGCAAGCTTTCACGGCAAGTATTATTCGTTCGAAGACGTCAATCTTTTGCCGAAGCCCGCGCAACGGCCTTGTCCGATTTATATCGCCGGCACACCGCGCGCGGCGCAGATCGGCGAGCGCGGCGTCGAGCGCTCTTTGCGGCGCATCGCGCGCTACGCCGATGGTTGGATGAGCAACCAGATCGAGCTCTCGATGTTTCGAGATCACCAGGCCAGACTGCGGCAAATGTTGGTCGAGGAGGGCCGCGATCCAGACGCCTTCAAAACGGTTTTGTACTACGGCGTAGCCGTGAACAGCGATCGGGAACAGGCATTTCGCGAAGCCAAAGTTTTTCTCGACGCTTATTATCAAAAGGACTTTACCCGGCAGGGCGTCGAGATCTGGACCGCCTGCGGACCGGTGGACCACTGCGTCCGCTGCGTCAAAGAGTTCATCGATGCCGGCGTCGATCACGTCGCGATTCGCCCGATCGGCGCAGATCTAAACGCGCAGTTGCGCATCTATCTGGAAGAAATTCTGCCCGCTTTGACCGCGGCAAACGACTCCTAGTTCGTGGCGCGGCTGTTGCGGGAAAGCGGTGTCCACCGACGGTTGCGAGTCGGGAAGGTGGGCGACGGGTGGGGTCTAGGCTTTGTAGCCTGGCGGAGTGAGTGTTATCCTCAAAATTGGAGGGCATGTTATGGCGGGCGATAAGCGAACCACGGTTCGACTGAGCGAAAACCTTCTTCGCAGAGCACGTAAAACCTTGAAGGCGTCGACAAACGAGGACGCGGTGACCAAGGCGCTGCACGAAAGTCTTATCAATCGAGAGATTCACGCCACCCTAAAGGATTTGATCCGCAAAGGCCGCGGCCGATTCGTCGACGTCTACGACTAACATTCGTGCCGATTCTCTTAGACACCAATGTCTATCTCTTTGCCATGCGCTCCGAGGGTGGCGCCGCGTTTTTTGAAAGAAGATTCCTACCTTTAGTGTTTCAAACCTATCTTGCGGGTGTTGTTGTAGAGGAACTTTACGCCGGGGCACTGGATAGCCAGGGTGTCCGCCTGGTCGAGAGATACGTCAGATCACTTGAACGGGCCAATCGCGTAATCGCTCCAAATTTCCAAGACTGGAAAGAAGCAGGCAAGATCATCGCCCGTATCACGCGGAAAGAGCCCGGCCTCAAGTCGAAGATGCAACAGATTTTAAACGATATCCTATTAGCACTTTGTGCCTGCCGCATCGGCGCCGACCTGTATACTTTCAATCGTGATGATTTCGATTTGATCCGCCGCCATAGGCCATTTTCTCTCAAGACATTAAAACAGTAAGGCCAGGTCGAGCAGTCCTGAGTCACTCGGATTCCGTCATGACCGGGGAGTCATGACCAGGGTCAGGCCTGGAGTCATTGCACATTTCTCAATTTGTTTAGGAAACGAGGCCTCTACTGCTGGCCCTGTTGATCTTCCATCATGACCTATCATCGAGCTCGGGATAATACCGAAAGATTCCTTCCTGATTGAACGGCAAGCGCCGCTCGGAGGCAAGATACGCGGCAAGCCGGGGGCGCGCCGCGACTCGGTCGTGCAGTGCGATCACTCGGCGCTGTTTGCGTTCCTGCCTGGTCATCGCGCGGGGAAAGGCGTAGCGCAGCCCTTCGATCATCTGGAACAGCGACAAATCGACGTAGGAAACCTTATTGCCGACAAGCACGCGGCCGCCGTTGCGCGCCAAGACCTGATCAAAATAACTCAAGAACTTCGGCAGACGCTCGGCTATGAAATTCTCCGCGCGGCGCTTGGCTTCACGCTTTTGCTCTTCGTAATACAAGCCGCCTGCGATCGGATGATGGCTATCGTGAACCTCACTGACCCAATCGGCGATGGTGAGTTGTAATTGATGGGCCCAAAGCCGGCCGGCGTCTGGTTTCGGCGCGAGGCCGAGGCGCGGGCCGAGGAATAAGAGAATGTTCGCGGTCTGGGCGATGACGAGCTTGCCGGCTTGCAAAAACGGCGGCGCGAACGGCGGCCGCTTGACCGACGGGTTGTCCATAGCGCGCGACATCGCCGCCATCCCGCGCGGTCGGCGCGCGACCTCCACATATTTCGCGCCGGCGTCTTCCAAGGCGAGCCGGACGAATTCTCCGCGTCCCTGTATGCCGGGCCAATAATACAGTTCGTAGCGCATGATATTCCTCCGCGAGATTCCACTCTAGATTATCGCGATGGCAAACATCTCAACTCAATGCTGGATTCGTTTACCAGGGATTTGCCCGGAGCCATTCGACAAGGATGTTCTGGAAATCGAGGAACGTCAGTTCGGCGACCGTAAGTTTTAGCGATTGGCAGAGTATCGGCAGATCACCTTGAAATTTGCCATAACGCTCGGCGAGCTTCGAACCGCTTGGAATTAAAACATTGCGTCTGGTTTTACCGAACCAGTTGCGCACGGCCTTGATCGCTTCTTCCGGATTGCCGTGGTGGGCGGAGATATCCTGGCCCGAGATATCAGAACAAAATTTCTGAAATCTGAACTTGTCACTGTCCAGGATCTTACAGGACTTGGTTCGTTGCCGCTTGTCTCCGTACCGCTTAGCCCCTAAAAACAATCCGAGCTCCAGCGGCATATTGAATCTCGGCAGTTGAGTCTGGGGATCGACTTCAACACGGCAGATGTCGTGGATGCCGAACCGGCAATCAGCAATTATTTGCTCGATTTTTTGAATTCGAACTATGCCGGAATCATCGATTTCGAGGGCGCAGCGGGCGCTGTAACCGCAGTCGTGAACGGCGAAGACAAGCGCGTAAAAAATCGCGCGGTATTCCGAATCGAACGGACAATTGATGAAGACGTTGTCCTCGTAAGAGGCCATGCGTCAGTGATTCCGGCTGCGAGGCGGGAGAGGGTCTGCGGCGCGCGTGTCAATGTCTTGGATTTTTCCGTTACGTCCGTGAATGATCAGGCTGGTTCTGTTGCGTTTTGCCACCGACTCGCCAAATTGCACGGCGTCTTCCTTGCGCGTAAACTCTTGAGTCGGCTGGCCCGCTCCGCTTGTGGTCACGACCCAACCGCCTGATTTAGGGACGACGTGCAGAGCACTGATGACGTGGCGAATCTTTGTCAGCTCTATGTTGCCGGTTTGGCTCGCTGCCTTTATTTTTCGTTTCTTCGCTTGCATCGATCGTAAACTACCATATTTCGTCGGCTCAGCAAAATTGTCGCAAGGATTGTTGCCACGGTCAGCCGCTGCCGTCATCGCCATGGCTGTAGTTGATGAAAATATCGAAGACTAAAGGTGATCCGACATATGCCATCAGGATTCCGCATGGACGGTACGCGGCAGCGGGGTCGGCCAGTGGCAGATTGCCGTATTGATATCATATCCAACGCGAAGAGATGTATCGACCAGCAGATTCATCTGTACGGCTCGATGTATTCGTCTCGCTATGCTATCCCGCGCACGGCCAACAGCCCGAGAACCTGCGCGATCATCGTCGATACTGCGCTTTTACTTCTTAATGTAAGCTACTGATGCACAGTGTATGATTTTATCAATGCCTCTGAATAGTCGGCTACCCAAAAGGCAAATTGATTCGAATTCACCTTATAGCTGGTTGTTCGCCATACTTCATTGCCATTGATCGCAAAAACCAGGGCACTTCCGTTCATTCTCATTTGCAGGGTGTCGAAATTATTCTCGCCATTGATGCTGGTAAATCCTTCCGATAGCCGTGAAAACGGCGCGTACGTTCGACTTCTTCCCGGACCGATGGAGTAATATCCTCTATTCGTCGAGTGAAGAGTAAACAGCAGAAAATCCTCGGGGCGGTAATTCCATGCGATGCCGTAGCGGGTGGAACCGCCATTTCTGGTCGATTTAATTTGAAAATTGATGAGAAAATCCCTGCTGAGATCCAAATGGTCAACTCTAAACGGACTGCTAATGTAACTGCCCTCAGTACTGATCTTCAATTGAAAATCAGATGAATTTAAAGTGTGGGTTTTCTCCTGGCCGCCGCGCTTATCAGAAACACCAGAGCTCGCGTTTTTTTTCTCAGTCAGTGACGCGTCGAGCAAATTCTTCGCCATCGATAGCGAAGACCCGCCCGCCTTCGGAGCCTCACCCAGAAGCTTACCTTTGCCCGCCGCGACGAGTGGGTTAGCACTTTCAGCGTCAGCAATAGGTTTGTTCGCTGCAGTGTTTGCGCCAGCCGACGGATCCGCTTTTTCGGTCTTAACCGTCTCTCGAGGAGTCTTTTGGTAATACAAAAAACCACCGACTGCGACGGCGATCACCGACGCTCCGGCAATGGCAAACCAAGGCTTTTTCGCGGCTTGTCGCGTCGGCGCCGCTGCACCGGTCTTTGCGTCTGGCGGCGTATCATTGCGTGTCACCAGACCTAACCGCTTGACCAACTCCTGAACATCGGACTCCCAACGGTTGTGGCTAAGCTCGAATCCATTGCGGTACGCCAAGTCGCTGAGACCTTCCGGTAATTGTTCCGCCGTGGGCATTTGCGCGCCGTGTATCAGCAGCGGTGTGACCGGAATATTGCGTTTGAGAGCCGCGCTAATTTCCATGCGCACGAAATCGCCGGGATTGTCGAGTCGGCGCCGACCTGACTTGTCCGTGCCATCAACCCAGTCCCGTCCAATCAGTGCCAACATCACATCACAGGTCGCCAGCCGTTCCTGAAGGACCGCGCGAAAGTCCCGTCCTAAGCCAATGCTGTCCACGTCCATAAACACCGAGTCCCGGCCGAGCCTGGCCACCAGGTCCTGGAACAACGCTCTAGCTTGACCTTCGGAATCTTCCCTTCGATAACTTATGAAAACCGAACCCAAAAAAATCTCCTCACTTGTCGCCTTATGTCAAACGATTTTCCGTCACGTTCATGGCTGATATTTGCCGTTCATCGAAAACTCCTGGGAAGGTAGGCGCCCCAGGTATTTCGTCGCATTTAGCGAATGCGCGTCACAGGTTTCGAGATGATCAAATTTTATGATTCCTCAAGGTAATCTGCACCGAGCTGGCTCGACTGAAATGTTCAGCAAGGCTCTTCAGCGGTGCGTGATCGAGATGCTCTCTATCCTCGGTCAGTTGAAAGACTCTCTCTGTACGGTCACATGGATTGCCTATAACCCGTAAAACCGGCGCGGATTATCGTCGAGAATTTTGCGGGCGACGGCGGCGGGGATTTCGCCTTTTTCGCCGCGCTGCTCGATGACGTCGAGGGCGTGGATCTCGGCGGACTGATCCGCGTGGCTATAGTCGGTGCCGATCATCAGATTGTCTTCCATGCCGTACTTGAGGATGTAAGGAAGATCGTCGTTGGTTTGGCAGGCGACATAGAAGCGGTTGCGGCGGAACAGGTCTTCCTTGAAATTGATCGGCAGGAACGTGCGCCGAAGTTTCTTCGCCTCCAGATCGGCATAGAGATAGGGCACCCAGGAAGCGCCGGTTTCGATGAAGCCGACTCTAAGCTTGGGAAACATGTCCGGGATGCCATGCTCGGCGAGCGCGCTGAACGCGGCGATGGCGATCATGCCGCCGCCGAGGCCGGACCCTTCGGTCGTGGCGGACTCGATGTGTGCCCGTTGGCGTTGTGGATGCAAATAGGCAGGTCGAGGCGGCTGGCCTCGTCGTAGATTGGAAAGAAATGTGGATCGCTGGCGGCGCGGCCGCCAGCTTCGATGCCCTTCTTGAACACGCCGCAGGCGCCGTGATCCTTGGCCCAACGCAACTCTTCCACGGCCTTGTCGATATCGAGCATCGGCAGCACCGCGACCCAGCGCAGCCTGCCGCGGCTCTTCTCCGTGGCCGCTGGCGATCCAGCGATTGTAGGATTTGCACAGTGCCACGTCGATCTCTGCGTCGAGCGGTGAAAGCGTGCAGGAATAGAGTCGGGTAGAGGACCTGCACGTCGACGCGCAACTCGTCCATGTGGCGCACGCGGGCGTCCACGTCGAGAAGTTCCCGGGTCGCCTGAACCGTTCCGGTTCGCAGGTCATCGCGCCAGCGCTTGAGCTGGATCGTGCCGTCAATCAGCCAGAGGCGGTGCGGCCGGGCATCGCCCGGCGCCGTCGCCGCTCCCGGATCGACCAATACCGGTTTGAAGCGGCGTGCGCCATCGTCGAGGTATTCCCAGGTTGCTTCCGTTTCGTCTATATGGGCATCGACGTCTACACGAAACATGATTCCTCCTGCCGCGCTCTGGATGCTTGGCGCGGTTGCGATTGGTCAAAGCCCGACGATTCTGCGGCTACAGCAACTTCTAAGTGTCGTTTATTGCAGCAGAGAGAGGGAGCTGTCAAGGAAAGAAGTGCTGCTGCAACCGGAATTCAGCGTCCGCGACCAGCTTGCTTTCTTCCGCGCCCATGGACGTGTAGAAATTGACTCGGCCTTCTTTTTTGGCGAGCTCGACGGTCTTGTCGTCAGCTGCGTCGATGGCCGTCGGGTTAGGACCGGCGCAAACGATCAGGAAAAATATCAGAAAGACTTTTCTCGTTGCGCTCATTTTCGATCCCAAATCGCGCTGATGTCGGCAGCCGAGACAACTTCGAAAAACGTCTGTTCCATCAACTTGAGCGCCATTTCATGCAACTCGCGGTTGCGCGAGCCGACACAATCTTTCAAGACCACCACGTCGTAGCATGGGTATGTAGGATGTGGTGACCAAAGGGAACCACATCGTTGATAAGCTGCACTCCTTCGATGCGGTTCGCGGACTCACCACATCCTACGGGTTCCGCCATTTTATCCGTAGGTGTGCGTAAGCACCTGAAACACTTCGTGGCGAAAAACTCTTTCCCGTTGGGTTGCCGCGCAGCCGCGCTAGGAAATCTGTGCCTCTGTGGGCAATTACTATAGCTTTCCACGGGGCTGTCGCATTTAGCCGCTGACCTCTACAAAGATGCGTGGCCGTTGTGGTGGTTTCTCAAGACGCGGCCGGGAAAAGCGCCGGTGTGCTCGCCGTCCTGTACTAAGATTGCACCATTGACTATCGTCGTTTTTACGCCGGTGGCGCGTTGGATGAGACGCTTTTCACCGCCCGGCAAGTCGTTGACCATTTCAGGCTCACACTCGCGCACGGTCTGCGGGTCGAAAAGCACCAGGTCGGCGGCCATGCCTGGGCGAATCAGGCCGCGATCGTAGAGACCGAAGACCGACGCGACCATGAAAGTAAGCTTGCGGATCGCTTCTTCCAACGGCATCACGGCCTTTTCGCGCACCCAGTAACCGAGAAAGCGCGTCGCGTAGCCGTAGCCGGCATGGTAGACGAGATGAGCGCCGGCATCCGATTGGCCGACCAAAGTGATCGGACTCTTGAGGATCTCGGCGGTGGCTTCCTCGTCGCGACTGCCGGAATTCTGGAACATGGTCTCGAGGTTTTCTTCCACCGCGATATCGAGAAAGGTGTCGATCACGTCCTTATTCAGCGACTGGGCGATTTCTTCGACGCTCTTACCCTCAAGCCGTTGATTTTTCGCCTGGGCGGCTTTGATTAAAAAGATCTGATCCCAGCGCCGGGAAAACGTCGTCGGTCGTTTATCTTCCACCGCTTCGAAACGGAGCTGGCGGCGCCGTTCGGTGTCGCTGAATAGCTCCGCCCGTTGCTCCACCGGGGCAAACATCACCTGTTTCCAACTCGGCAGGTCGTCGAAGGTTTGCGCGTTCTTGAGAGTAAAGCGGCCGTTGAACAGACGGGCGTTGGTGAGCGGATAAGAGGGTGCTCCCGACGCGAGGGAGTCTTGCGCCAGATCGAGCAGCTTGCGCCACAGCTCGGGGGCGTTCCAGCGATGGGCGATGCTTTGCCAGATCACCGGCCGGCCCGAGGTCGAGGCGAGGCGGCGAAAGAAATCGATGTCTTCCTCCACCGGGCGCGCAGTTCCCAGGGTGCCGCGCGAGATTTGCATGGAGCCGCAATTGAGTTCGCCCAGCACGCTCGCCAACTCGACAATCTCCTCGTCGGTGGCCAGGCGGCTCGGTATCGGCCGACCATCCTCGCGCATATGGCGGCGATTTTGATTGGTCGAAAAACCGATCGCCCCAGCCTTCATGCCTTCTCGGACCAGGGCTTTCATCTGAGCGATTTCCGCGGGCGTCGCGGCGCGCTCCGAGGATTCCTCGCCCATGACGTATTGACGCACGGCGCAGTGTCCCATGAGCGCGGCGACATTGACGCCGAGTTTCTCCTGCAGCCGGTCGAGATATTGCGGGAAGCTGGTCCATTCCCATTTGACCGCTTGGCGCAGCACTTGAGAGGGCATCGCCTCGACCCGAACGAAGCTGCCGATGACGTTGTCGCGGTCTTGCGCGCGGCAAGGGGCGAGCGACAGGCCGCAGTTGCCGGGAATCAGGGTCGTCACTCCGTGGAAACAAGAGGAAGTTGCCAGCGGGTCCCACAGGAGCTGGGCATCCATGTGCGTGTGGAAATCGATAAAGCCAGGCGACACGGCCAGCCCCTCGGCGTTGACGACGCGCCGCGCGCTGTCATTGATCCGCCCCACTTCGACAATCCGATCGCCGTTAATCGCGACATCGCCGAAATAGGAAGGCAATCCGCTGCCGTCGTAAATCCGTCCGCCTTTGATCACGACATCGTAAGCCATGGTCGCCTCCTATGCTTGTGGAATCGCCAAAATCTCCCGGTCGGTGTTGGACCGGCGTGAGGAAATGCTTCGGTTGCTACGAACTTGGTTCTGAGGTCGCTTATAATCAACGCCCTTGTCGGCTGTCAACGTCAAATCGAATTAACGTTATTTTCGCCCTCTCATGGATCTTATGGTTCGACTCCTTGTGCCATCCCGAGTGCCTTGGACTTTGCTCAGGATAAACTCCGCCGAGGAATCTCGATATCCTCCGCTGCGCTCAGGACGGCAGCGATCGGACTTTTGCGAATTGCGACACAGTCTCGAAGCTGGCATGCGCTTTAGCGATCCCAGCCGTAAAGTCTCATGGCGTTGGCACTTAGAATTTTATTCTTCGCGCTTTCCGAAATATCCTTACGGTCTTTCAGCGTCGAGACCATGTAGGGAAAGTTGCCGTCCCAGTGGGGATAATCCGACGCGAAAACAATCACGTCCTCGCCGACGCGATCGAGGACAAAGGGTAGCGTCGCCTCTTCCGGCTCGGCGGCGTAGAACCAGTTGCCGCGGGCCATGTACTCGCTGGGCTTAGCCTTGAGCAATGGCGCCTCTGATTTTCGCTTCTCCCACTCCTCATCCATGCGATCCATCCAGTAAGGCACCCAACCCGCGCCGCATTCGAGAAAGGCGATGCGCAGCTTGGGAAATTGCTCCGGCACGCCGCCATACATGAGCGCAGCACAATCGATCAGCGTCTCGATGGGGCGGCCGATCGTATGCTTGAAGAGAAAAGTATCGTAACGAATCTCGCCCGCCGGTCCCTGGCGGGAATTGTGCACTAGCAGCGGCACGTTGAGCCGCTGGATCTCCTCGTAGATCGGCCAAAATTCCGGCTTGCCGAGATGCTCTTTCATGCCAAAAGAGGCAATGGCAATCCCCGCCAGTCCGAGCTTGCTCACGACACGATTTACTTCCTCCACGGCGGCGGCGACATTTTGAAAGGGCACGAGAGCTACTCCCTTGATGCGCGGGCTTGCTTTGCAGTGTTCAGCGATCCAGTTGTTGTAAGCGCGGCAATACGCCGCTGCGTAGTCCTTCTCGGTAAGCCGGCTCATGTGAAAGGCACTGGTCGGGAACAGCACTGAAGTATCGATGGTCTCTTTATCCATGTCGCGAAGTCTCATCGCGACGTCGCTGACCCTCAGCCCAAGCGTGCCATACATGCTGGAATCCCACTCATCACCCGGCAACAGCGACCCGCGTCTTTTGCAATAGGGCTC
The DNA here is from genome assembly GCA_963847445.1 of uncultured delta proteobacterium. Taxonomy (GTDB): domain Bacteria; phylum Desulfobacterota; class Binatia; order UBA9968; family UBA9968; genus DP-20. The sequence goes on from CAWJZV010000006.1 coordinate 207,828, forward strand.
TTCCAGGTGCGGTCTGATATCGGCATCGCGCTCTTGGACATGTCCGTCGGAATCTATGACTCTCAGAGTTGACACTTTAGCCTCCTATCTCACACGGAGTTTTTAGGTTTCCCTCGACCATCGCTACTTGATTCCACGCTGCCGCTGGGCGCGTTTCAGAGCCGCGCTTGAGTGCGTTCATGCGCTACGAACTCATTCAAATACGTCCAACAGATTTCCCTCCGGGTCCCATAACTGGTGCCGGTGAGGACTTCCAGATATTTTTTAAAATTCGCGACGCTCACGTTCTAGGTAAATGCATCGAC
>CAWJZV010000007.1:0-363592 GCA_963847445.1 uncultured delta proteobacterium
ACCGCCGGTCGCCCCTACAACAAACCCGCATGTTAGCCCTTTGCCGCAGGGCGATGGAATAATGTTTCCGAACTTTGCGTCCTTTGCGGCTCTTATGAAAATGCCGACTAGAGGCAAAAATCCCCGGTCCTTCGGCCCGCCCCCTTTGGCAAAGGGGGCCACTGGGGGATTTTCCGTCGTTGCTTTGAACGTGGCGCAGCTCATTTTCATTTGCTGTGTTGTACCGATTGGTACATGAATTACTTTGCGGGAGAAAAAAATTCCGGACGGTGATTATGGACACCAAAGGCATCCTCTACCTGTCGAATAACGACGTCAAAAAAGTCCTCGACCTCGGCCGAGCCATCGAGATCACCGAGCAGGCACTGCGCGACCACAGCGAGGGGCGGGTCACCTGGTCCACGCCGGAAGACTTCGCGATCAAACCAGAGCAAGGCTGGCAGTCTTGGGTTACCGGTTGTGCGTTGCAGACATCGCCCGTAGCCGGCTTTCGCATTCGTTCGATCAAAGCGGCCGGCGGCAGCCGCGATGTCTCGCGCCCGCCGCGCGGTCCGAGAAGGATATTGATCTTAAGCGATCTTGAAGGCGGCGAGATCCTGGCCTTCATGGACGAAGACTGGTGCCACGCCGCGCGCACCGCCGCGGCGGCAACCGTGGCCATGCGGCTGCTCGCGCGTAAGGGCGCCAGCACGATGGCGATGCTCGGCGCCGGCGACACCGCACGCGCCGCCGTGCCGGTAATGGCGCAAGCGTTCAATCTAAAAGAAATCCGCGTCACCTCGCGCACGCCCGAATCGCGGCAAAACTACGCTAGAGAAATCAGCCAGGAATACGGACTAAACGTCGTTCCCGTGGAATCCACGGAAGCAGCGCTCAAAGGCGCGGATGTCGTGATCTCGGCAACCACCACATCGACGCCATTCGTGAAAGACAGCTGGCTCGGCGAAGGAATAACCGTTTATTCCATCGGCAAGAACCAAGAGTTAGACAGCGAAGTTTACAAAAATGCCGATAAGTTCATCGTCGACAGTTGGCTCCACTGCAAAAACAAGTCGGACATGCAGCGCATGCTCAAAGAGAATTATTTGAGCGAAAAGGACCTCTACGCCGAGCTGCCGGAGCTACTCTCCGGCAAAAAGCCAGGACGGCAAACCGATCAGGAACGCATCTTCATCCGCGCCATCGGCCTGGTCAACCAAGACATCGCCATGGCCGATCACATCTATCGCGGCGCTCTGGAAAAAGGCATCGGCACCCGGCTGCCGTATTGACGTTGCACCGCTGATTCGGGCGGCCCCGCTCCCACACCAAGGCGTCATCAGCCAATAGGCAATACCAAGAAGTTTGGAATCACCATTTACAAGCTCGCAGCGATCATTTTGTCCCGAAGACCATCATAGACCATACCCATGTCCTCCCTCGGTCGATGTTCTGGTCGGCAATTTTGCATTGGTCAATTTCAATTTTCCATTGGGCGCGCTCCGCGCGCCCTACATATCCACCTTCACGCCATTCTTAGCGCACTCGTCGGCGAACATTTGGCGCATCCACTCGTCGCCTTCCTCGAACTCGATCTGCTCGACGCCGCGCTCTTCGCCTTGCACCGCCGTGTTGGCGTGTAGCGCGACAAACTTACAGGGCTGGTTGCCGGTGTTGTAGTGCTGGTGCCAGGAGCCCGCCGGCGGCGAGATCACCGTGCCTTCATGCCAGTCGTAGCGCTGCGGCTTTGCGCCCTCCTGCCACATCAGCGTGTAGCCGGTGGAGTCGAGCAAAAACACATGGGCGCCGGGGCCATGCCGGTGCGCTTTCTTGTAACGGCCGACGGGAAATTCGGAAACATGCGCCAGCATCGAGCCGCCGGACATGTGGATGTACATGTTGCGCGTGCCTTTGCCGCGCTTTTCGCGCGCGACTAAATTGATCTTGCGAATGTCGGGGACGAAATTGGAGTGCAAAATCCCGCCGTAGTACTCGGTGAAATATTTTCCTTCTTTGGAAAAGAACTCGACGTCGCCGGGATCGAAGCGGTCTTTGAACTGATAGGGGTATTATAGATGAACTCCGGGTCGCGGTAGAGCTCGAACGCCACCGGCTGGCTGGTCAGCGCGAAATAGCGCGCCGGCTCGCTGCCGCTGGCATTGAAATGCTGGTGCCAGGCGTTCAACGGAATCGCGAAGGTGCTGCCGCGCTCCCATTCGAAGGTCCGCTTCGCAGTGCCGTCATACCACACCGAAGTCGCGCCGCGCCCGGCGGCGACGGTGATGATCTCTTCGTAGAGTTGGCGCTGCGGTTTGGAGCTTTTCCCCGCGTCGATCTCGCAAATATAGCCGTCCGCCACCATCTGATCGGAGAAAGTGCAAATCGCCCCTTTGCAGTCCTTGCGCGGCCAGTAGCCCAGAGGTTCGGTGCGCACGTCCTGAACGAATTCACCGCCGACGATCGGCACGCCCTCGGCTTTGATCCAATTCTTGTACGGACTGTACTTGTCCATCATGAACTGGACATAGGGATGAACTTCAAACTCTTTCTGCGGCCCGGCCATAAACTACCTCCATGAACCTGCGCCGAACTTACTTCCCGCAGTCAAGCAGTGTCAACGCTTAGGATTATGATGGAACGGATCTCGCCACAAAGTTCACAGCGCCGCAGAGCCGCAACCGAAACTCGGATTATCTCGCGCAAAGCACGCAAAGGGCGCAAAGGTAAGGGAAACATGTCATTTCGACCAAAGGGAGAAGATCTGTCTTTAGATCTCTCTGCTTCGGCTCGGGACGAAACACACGGGCGTAGGGTCGGCGCACCGTTCGGAACCGGATCGTCCCGCGCAGGCGCGAAGGACGAAGGAGGAGGGCGAGGCCCGTCATCCCGGAACGGGGAACAGATTTCTCCCTTTGGTCGAATGACAAGAATACGGATTTAGCGTTCTTGGCCTTCGCGGGAGATGTTCCGAATCCTAATGAAATGTTCTTTGCTTGGCGGCGGACAAGGGTGATATACGACGGCTTGTGGAGGATTGACCATGAACCGAACTTTGCGTTTCTTCCCAGTCGCTCTATTGCTCATGTTGACGCCGGTCCTGAGCTTCGGCCAAAGCAAAGAACTCACGCGGATTCGCGTCAGCTATTCCTCCATCGGCGCCGCGTCGCTTTCGACTTGGGTCGCGGTGGATGCCGGCATCTTCAATAAACATGGCCTCGATGTCGGATTGATTTACATCGGCGGCGGGCCGCGCGCCATGTCGACCACCATCGCCAACGAAACCCAGATCACTCAAGGCGCCGGTACCGGCAGCATCTTGGCGAAGGTGGGCGGCGCCGACACCGTCATGTTCGCCACACTGATAAATACCACGCCGCAAAGCCTGATCGTCCATCCGGACCTGCGCTCGCCGCAAGACTTGAAAGGTAAGAAGCTCGGCGTCACCCGCTTCGGCGCGCTCAGCGATTTCGGCGTGCGCAAATATTTGCAGAAGATCAATCTAGAGCCGGAAAAAGATGTCGCCCTCCTGCAATTGGGCGGCCTGCCGGAAATCCTCGCCGCCCTGCAGAGCGGCGCCATCCATGGCGGCGCGCTGTCGTCGCCGGCGCTGACTAAAGCGAAGCACTTAGGCTTCAAAGAATTGATGGATTTGGGCAATCTCGGCATTCAATATCCCGGCCTCTCCTACATGACCACCGAGAGCCTACATCAAAACCCATCGCTCCATCGTCATTAATTTTCTCAAAGCGATCATCGAGTCGACGCATAGCTTGAAGCGCAACAAAGACTTCACCATCCGCGTGCTGAAAAAATATACCAAGATGGACGAGCCGGCCGTGCTCGACGAGACCTATGAATTGTTTACCCAGCGCTATTTCCGTCTGGTGCCGACACCATCGGGTGAAGAAGTAAAAACCGTCCTCGACCAGATCAAGGACAAAGATCCAAAAGCGCGCACCACCGACTACGACAGCTTCATCCGCACCGATCTGCTGCGCGAGATCGAGCAGAGCGGTTTCATTAAGGCATTGGCCAAGGGTTAGCCGCCTAGACCAAAATCCGTGGTGAGTTTCGGGGTTGAGTCCGCAATTGGGTTATCGAAGCCGGCCAAATTCGGGGTATTGCTTCACTTTCGCCTCGATTCGGCGCCGCTTCCATTGCGGCTACCCTCATGGACTTTGCCAAGAAAAATGTGATAAGAATTTTGCTTCAATCCTGAAATCATTATTCATTACAAGGAGAGAGACGAATGGCGACAAAACTAAAATTTGGATTACTGCTGCCGCATTTTTGCGAGTATGGCTCTACTGAACTATGTATCGAGGGATCTAAAAAAGCCGAGGCTTATGGCTTCGACTCGGTTTGGGTCAGAGACCATTTGGTTTTCGAGCCCCATGGCATGGAAGGGGAAGACAACACCCATATCGAAGGGCTGCTCGTGCTCGCGGCGATTTCCTCAGTCTGCAAGAAGCTCACCCTTGGCACCGGCACCATGATCTCCCATCGCCATCCGATCCATTTGGCACAGTCCATGGCCGGCCTGAGCACGATGTGCGAGAACATCATCATGGGTCTGGGCCTTGGCACTTTTCCTCATGAATTCGAAGCCGCCGGTCATACCAAGACGACCTTGCAGGATCGCGCCAATATCGCCAAGGTCAACGCCCAACTTTGCCGCCGCTTCTGGGCCGGTGAAAAGATCAGCTACAAGGACGATTATTACGATTTCAAAGACGTCGAGCTCAAACCGACACCAAAAAAACCGATCCCGATTTGGTACGGCGGCGGCACGCCTGCTTCGGCGCGCCGCGCAGCAGACTACTGCGACGGCTGGATGCCCGGACGTATTCCCACGGCGACGTTTAATAAAATGGTCAAGTATCTCGAAGAGCAGTGCAAACTCGCCGGCCGCCCAATGGTCACCACCGGCGCGATTCCGATCACCAGTATCGATAAGAATCGAGATGTCGCGCTGAGCAAGGTCAACACCAAGGGTCTGATCAACGAAGGCAACGCGCCGAGCAAAAAGACCTGGGTGAAACCGAAATCCGGCACTTTCTCTACGGTTGAAGACATCGAAGGCTTGCTGATGGCCGGCACCCCGGCGGACATCGCGCGCGACACCAAGCGCTATGAAGAGGCCGGCCTCAATCATATTGTCTACGACCTGCGCTTCCGCTACGCCGATTGGTATCAGCAGATCGACTATCTGGGCCAAGAAGTTCTGCCCGCGGTTCGCGCGTAAACCGCTGTTCAAGACGTTCAAACAGTTCAAAACGTCCGATCCGAATCCGCAAAACGGTTTGAACGACTTGAACGGTTTGAACTTTTTGAACGGAGCTTTTGGAGGTCTATAATGCGTACCGAAAAAGTAAATTTCTACAGCGAAGGCATCAAGCTCGCCGGCGTGCTCTACTTGCCGGATGGCGAACAAGGCAAGCCGTACCCCGGCATCGTTCAGGGTCCCGGCTTTCTCGGCCTCAAAGACGCCAAGCACTATATCTTGATGTTCGAGAAGCTCTGCGCCGCCGGATACGCCTGCCTGTGCTTCGATTATCGCGGCTGGGGCGATAGCGAAGGCAACGACCGCGGCTGGGTCATGCCCAAATGGCAGGCGGAAGATATCCGCAGCGCGCTCAGCTTCATGGAAACCCGCGCGGATATCGACCCCGACCGGCTCGCCACCTACGGCTCCGGCGGCACCGGCGGCGGCAACGCCGTCTACGTCGCGGCCATCGATGCCCGGGTGAAATGCTGCGTCAGTTACCTGGGCGTCAGCAGCGGCCGCGAGTGGCTCCACTCCATGCGCCGCGAGTACGAATGGGTCGATTACTTGAAAAGCATGGAGGCCGACCGCAAGCAACGCGCGCTAACCGGCAAAGGCGCTATCGTCAGCGCCCGCGAAGGCGGCGTCATGGTGCAGACCCCAGAGCGCGTGACCACTACGATCAAGAAAGACGTGGCCGATAAAATTCCCGACGCCATGCCGCTCGCCTGCGCCGAGGCGATCCTGGAATATAGTCCCATCGATTTGGTCCACAAGATTTCGCCCCGCGGGGTGCTCTTCATCGCCGTCGAAGGCGACGCGGTGACGCCGGAACAGCAGTCCTTCGATTTATACGAAGCGGCGGGTGAGCCGAAGAAGCTGGTGCTTTATAAGAAAACCACCCACTACGGCATTTACAACGATTATTTCGACGATGTCGCCGCCAATGTGGTCGACTGGTATAACCGCCACTTGAAGTACCACAAAGTCGAAATCACCGAGACCAAGTAGGAGTAGAAAATGAACAAAATTTCCTTTGGCGTGCGCGTGCCCAACTCGGGACCGCTGTCGAGCATCGAGAACATCGTTAAAGCGACCAAGGCGGCCGAAAGCATGGGCTTCGACGCCGTCTGGGTGCATGACCATGTGGTGTGGAGCTCGGAAATGCACCGCCATCATATTTCCTCCGGCGCCGCCGAAGCGCTGACCGACACCCAGGATGCCAATTTCTTCGAAGCGACGACGATACTGTCCTACTTCGCGGCGGAGACCAAAAAAATCGTCCTTGGAGTCGCCTGCTTGGTCATGCCCTGCCGCAATCCGATTTACGCCGCCAAACAATATTCGACCTTAGACATTCTTGCTCAAGGCCGTTTGCTGGTCGGCGTCGGTTTGGGTTCCAAAGCGACCCGCGAGTCGGACGAGTTCGGCGTCTTTGGCGTGCCCTACGATCGCCGCGGCGACCGCACGGACGAATATATCGAAGCGATGAAAGCGATCTGGACCCAACCGCTGGCTTCTTACAAAGGCGATTTCATCCAATTCAACAATGCCGAGGTATTTCCCAAGCCGTTTCAAAAGCCCCATCCGCCGGTCTGGGTCGGCGGCTGGATGAAGCTCGCCGCCAAGCGCGCCGGTAAATACGGCGAAGGCTGGATTCCCGGCTGGCTGTCGCCGAAAGAAATGAAAGTCGGCTGCGATATTCTCAACAAGACCGCCGAAGACAATGGCCGCGATCCAAAGAAGATCACCATCGCCGTCGAAAAGTTAGCCACCATCGCCAAGACCCGCGACGAAGGTTTGAACTTGGCGATGCCGACACTCAAAACCAGCAGCGAGAGCTACGAGCGCGACATCGACAGCATGCAGTTCGCCCTCGACCGCCATATCTTCGGTTCGGTGGACGATGTGCGCCGCCGCGTCGATGAGTTTATCGAGAACGGCGTGCAGCATTTTGAACTCAAGATCATCTATCCGACCATGGATAGCTTGACCGAGCAGATGGAACTGTGGGCCGAGAATATTCTGCCGCGGTATAACTAAAGATTGGAGAGATGGAGTGGCGGAGTGATGGAGTATTGGGTCTAAGAAAACCCAGCACTCCAGGACTCCCTTACTCCAATTGGACTGACTCATGAATCTGCAATTTACCCTAAACGGCAAGCCCTGGTCGGTGCAGTGCGAGCCGGCGGACACGCTGGCCGAAGTGCTGCGCAATCAGTTGAACTTGAACGGCACGAAAGTGTCCTGCGAGGTGCAAGTGTGCGGCGCCTGCACGGTGCTGGTCGATAATCTGCCGGTGAGCGCCTGCACCTATCTCGCCTACGAAGCGCGCGGCAAAAACCTCTTGACGGTCGAAGGCTTGGAAAAGGCCGATGGCACGCTGCATCCGATCCAGCAGGCCTTCATCGACGAGTTCGCCTTTCAGTGCGGCTTCTGCACGCCGGGTATGATCATGGCGACCAAAGCTTTATTGGATGAGATTCCCAACCCGACTCGCGAAGAGATCATCCATCACATGGACGGCAATATCTGCCGCTGCACCGGCTATGTGCCGATCGTCGCCGCCATCCAACGCGCCGCCGGCATGATGTCCAAGGAGATCCCAAGTGAGCGCCGAAAAGCCAACTGATTTTCACATCGTCAATCATTCCATTCCGCGGCGCGATGGCCGGGTGAAAGTCACCGGCAAAGCGCAATATGTCGCCGATCTGCGGCTCATCGGCATGGCCTACGCCAAAGTGCTGCGCAGCCCGCGTCGCCCACGCGAAAATTATTTCCATCGACAAGTCGAAAGCCGAAGCCCACCCCGGCGTCTACTGTGTCGTCACCGGCTACGACCTCGACGGGCTGAATCCCTACTTCGGCCACGCCGTCAAAGACCATCCGCTGTTGGCCATCGACAAAGTGCGCTATACCGGCGAACCGGTGGCCGCCGTGGTCGCAGTCGACGAACGCACCGCCTTCGAAGCCTTGGAATTCATCGACGTCAAATACGAAGAGCTCAAAGGCATCTTCACGCCGCAACAGGCGCTTGCCAAAGACGCGCCGCTGTTGCACGACCGGAAATTCGAAGCCGGCGCGCTGCGCGGTTTCGAGGGCGAAGTCACCGCCGGCAAAGGCACCAACATTTGCCAGACGCACAAGATTCAGTGGGGCGACGTCGACAAGGCTTTCAAGGAAGCGGCTGCGGTGATCGAGGGCGACTATTATTTTCCCATGACCTACGCCTACGCCATGGAACCCTATGTCGCCATCGCCGATGTCAGCGATCAGGGCGTAAACGTTTATTCGTCGGCGCAGCACCCGTTCATGGTGCGCCATGATTTGAAAGCGATTTTCAATCTACCGGTCAGTAAAGTCCGCTTGATCGTGCCCTTCGTCGGCGGCGGTTACGGCAGCAAGTCCTACACCAAAGTCGAACCGCTGGTCGCCGCCTGCTCGTGGAAAGCCAAGCGGCCGGTGAAATTGCAGCTCACCGTCGAAGAAGCGATGCTGACCACCCGCAGCGACGACGCCTACACCTGGATGCGCACCGCGGTGGATAAGAACGGTAAAATAATCGCGCGCCAGGCGAAAATCATGATGAACACCGGCGCCTACGCCGAGAACAGCCCGCTGGTGGTCGAGAAATCGACCAACCGCTGCGTCGGTCCCTATGCGATCGCCAACGTGCTGATCGAGAACATGTCGCTTTATACCAATACCGTGCCGGCAAGTTCATACCGCGGTTTCGGCTGCGCCCAAGTGACACTGCCCGGCGAGTCGCAGATCGACGAGCTGGCGGCCAAGATCGGCAAAGATCCCTACCAGTTTCGCCTCGAGAATGCGGCCAAACCCGGCGAAGAATTTTTTCCCGGCATGCGCCCCTTCGACGGCACGCTCAAACAAGATTTAGACACCGCGGCCAAAGCGATCGGCTGGGGCACGCCGTTGGCGAAAGGCCATGGCCGCACCGTCGCCGTCTCCGGCAGCGACGCCGGCGCTTATCCGCTGACTTCAACGGCAGTGCGCGTTCATGCCGATGGCTCGGCGACCATCATGACCGGCAGCACAGAATTGGGCCAGGGCAGCCACACCGTCCTGCCGCAGATCGCAGCCGAAGAATTGGGCATCGCCTACGACCAGGTCAACGTGGTGTCGTCGGACACCGCGATCACGCCCTACGATCGTTCCACCGGCGCCAGCCGGACAACGACGCTGATGGGCAGCGCGGTGATGGAAGCTTGCCAGGAAGCGATTCAGCAGATGGTCGTCATGGCCGCCGACGTGCTCAAGGTAAAGATCGAAGAGATTGAAAAAGTGCGCGGCGGCGTCCGCTGCGGCGAGGTCGAGCTCAACTGGTCGCAAGTGATCAGCAAATTTTACGCGCTTCCCGACGGCGAAGTGATCGGCCGGTCGTACATCAGAAAGGCTGGCAGGTTCGCTGCCCTGCCGGTATTCTGGGAAGCCGCCGCCACCGGCGTGGAACTCTCCGTCGACGAAGACACCGGCAAGATCACCATGGAGAAGCTCGCCACCGTCGGCGATGTCGGTTTGGCGATCAATCCGGCGCTGGCCGAAGGCCAAGACATCGGCGCCGCGACCATGGGCATGGGCATCGGCCTGTTCGAAGAGCTAGTTTACGAAGGCTCGCAGTTGATGAACGGCTCGATCCTCGACTATCGTTTGCCGCGCTTCTCCGATTTACCGAAACAAGTCGAGCTCCACTTGGTGCAAAACCGCGACGGTGTCGGCCCCTATGGCGCCAAAGGCGGCGGCGAAGCGTCGCTAAACTCGATGGCCGCCAATATCGCCAACGCCGTCGACAAAGCCGTCGGCGTGCGTATCCGCCAAGCGCCGCTCACACCGGAACGAGTCTGGCGCGCGCTCAAAGAGAAAAAGGTTCAAGGTTCAAAAGTTTAAAAGTTCAACGACTGAAACCTGGAGCCGCCGAACCTTGAACCATTGAACGATTGAAACCCTTGAACGAGAATTATTTATGATGCCCTTAAGAAAATTTGCCATTCATCAACCCAACACGGTCGCCGAAGCGTCGCAGATGCTCGCCCAGTACGGTGAAAAAGGCCGGCTCTACGCCGGCGGCACCGAGCTGCTGCTCGCCATGAAACATGACCTCTTGCGTTATGAGCACTTGGTCGATGTCAAAACCATTCCCGACTTGAATAAGATCGAGCTGAAAAATGGCGCGCTCATGATCGGCGGCAGCGCCACCCATCGCGCCATCGAACGCTCGCCGTTGGTCAAACAAAGCCTGCCGGTATTGGCCGAGATGGAAACCAAGGTGGCAAACATCCGCGTGCGCGCCTGCGGCACCCTCGGCGGCAATCTCTGCTTCGCCGAGCCGCACTCCGATCCAGCGACGTTATTAACCGCACTCGGCGCCAAGGCCCATGTTCAAGGTAAAGCCGGAGCGCGAACCCTGGCGATGGATAAACTGATCACCGGCGCCTATGAAACTTCCCTCGCCAGCGATGAACTGTTGGTCGGCGTCGAGGTTCCAGTGTTGGCAAAAAACCAGCGGGCCGCTTATTTAAAATTCCAGCTCAAAGAACGGCCGACGTTGGGACTAGCGCTGTTCTTGGAACTCGACGGCGACAGTATCAAAAAAGCTGCCGCCGTCGTCGGCAGCGTCAGCGTCGCACCGACTCAGTCCGACAAAGCCAACGGCTTGCTCACCGGCGCGAGATCGCAAGTTGAAAAGCAACTAGGCGACGCCGCCGAAGCCTTAGCCCAGGCCGCCGATCCGGTCGACGACATCGAGGGCGGCGCCGACTACAAGCGCCACTTGATCGGTGTGTTTCTCCGCCGCGCTTTCATCAAGGCCCTGTCGTAGAAACATTTATTCTTGCCGAGTTGGCGAGAACCGCCAATGACTGCTCAGTGCTCTCGGGCGCTGCCACCCCTGGATGCCGGCCTGCGCCGGCATGACAGAGTTTCCCGCCGCTTGACGCCGGCCATTTGCCTGTTCATGGCGCCGCAGGATTTCAACCATCATCGAGCGGGACATTCACGCGAATGCTGGCCGCGCTTGACCCTACACGCGCTCCTAAGCTAGTGTCGCCGCCAAAGAGCGTTCGCGCGCTGAATTAGATTTAGCGAGCTTCAGGAGGATCAAGTGGCAGGGGAAAAAACCGTCGACGACATTACCTTTCGCATTCGTCATACGATGATGCTGGTCAGCGATCTCGATCGCAGCATGGATTTTTACACGCGGCTGTTGGGCATGGACGTGCAGCGGCTGCGCCCCTCGCCTGATAAGAACGAGCGGGTCGGCTACATCGGCTATGGCACTGAAGATGAATATCCTGGGCTAGAGCTGATCGAGACCGGCGGCCCCGGCCATGTCCCGGCGATGCCCAAGTGGTACGGCCATGTCGCGATCTATGTTTCCGATCTCTACACGTTAAGCGAAAAACTAAAAGCCGAAGGCGTGAAATTTACCCTCGGCCCTCAGCCCAACCGTCCCGGCAGCCAGGATAAGGTTGCCTTCATCCAAGATCCCGATGGTTATCTTTTGGAACTGACCGAGCGCCACTCGAAGAGCGGCGCGCCGTTAAGTTAAGCTGGCGTCGTTCAAACATCCTGAATGCTGAGCGAGGGGCGATCTTTGTGCCTGTGAAGACGAGTCGTAACTGAAATTCCAAAGTCTGCCTTAAGCCGAGGAATCCTGCGCTTCGTCTTCGCTAAGTCGCCAGAGCAGTACCGAGATCTACTTGCTCCGGCGCGAGAAGACAGAGTCTGGACGACGTTCGGATTGCGACTCAGGCTCGACGGCGAGAGGAATTTCGGCAACTTGGAAATCCGTAACTGTTTCAGCGCACGAACAGGGCGCGATATTGCCGGCTATAATCGTCGAGCTTCTCAGCCAACTGCACCCGGCTGGGAATCACCTTGAGATGACCGGGGTAGCCCTCCGGTCTTAAGCCGGGCATGGCCGGCTCGCGGCCGCGCTTGAGAAAAACTCTCTGGCCTTCATCCGATAGCGCGAAGTCGATGAACAAGCGCGCCGCATTGGGGCGCGGTGATCTCTCGACGATGCTGATCGGATGAAGCGCCAGGATCGCCGGCTCCAATCCCAGCCAATCCACCGGCGCGCCCTGTTTCTTCATCAGATGAGGCCGGTACCAGTAGGCGACGATCTGCAAGTCGAACTCGCCGGCACTGAGCAGTTGGGTGATGAGCGAGCGGCCGCTACGAATGGCCACTTCTTGTTTCGCCAACGACTGCATGAACTCCAGCCCCTTTTTCTCGCCCATGAAGTGGAGCATGTTGGCAAACCAGCGATCTTCATTCTGATCCAACACCATGCGCCCCTTCCAACGTGAATGCAGCAAATCTTCCCAGCGCTTGGGCAGTTCGTCGCGTTTGACTCTGTTGGTGTTGTACGCCGTGACGATCAGATTGTCGTAAAGGTCGGTCCAATAACCGTTCGGGTCTTTGAATCCCTCGGAATAGACCGCGGCGTAGGGTGATTTGTAAGGCGCGAGAAAACCTTTCTTTTGCATGTGGTAGGTTTCAAACTCGCCGACGCTGACCACGTCGGCGACGTAGGTATTCGTCTGGCGCTCGATGTTCATGCGGCTAAAGATTTTGTCATGGGTCGAGCGAAAAATGTCGGTCTTGATAAATGGATACTTGGCCTCGAAGGCGCCGGTGAGCGACCGGGCAAACTCGGTCTCCACCGAAGTGTAGAAAATCATCTTGCCTTCTTTACGCGCCGCTTCGACGAGCAGCCGCTGTTGGCGCATCGGCTTCGGCGCCCTGGCTGATTCCACTCAGACTTAGGAGAAAGAGTCATGACCAAGGCTAGTACTCTCGTCATGGCTTGATACCTCCCAAATTCACGAAGCGCTTTTGCCCCATGGTAGTTCGAGCTTGTTAACGATATCGAATTGCGAACGACCGGTATAGTATACGTTCTTGCCGTAGACGTGCAGCGATACGCTTGGTTCGTCCGTAGTATTCTCGACGCTGTGAATTATCGAGTTCGGCAACACCACAGCCTGGCCAAGCACGCAGTCCATTTCGCCGACCCGTGCGAGTTCCGCATAACCGGCGCGGCTGCCGTCGTCGACGCGCCGCCAGAAAATGTTTTTCTCCGCGCCTTCGAGTCCGACGACAATGCCCCAAGTACCATGGTTATGCGGCAGGGTCGCGCCGCCCGGCAACCAACTCAACAGCGCCACCGCCAACCCATGATCCGGCTCTTCATGGAGCAGATTGAAGCTGAAGCCTTTCTCGACGTTTGAATGAATCGGCGCTTCGTTCTTCAAGCCCTGGGCTGGCAGCCAAGCGCTCGGCCAGCGGCGCAACTTGGCGGAGGATGTCCCGTTCATCCGCCGTGGCGGCCGTGATCGACCGCAGGTCGGCGACAAACTGCGACAGTGAATAAGTTGTCTTGCTATCCATTAAAATTTACCGCGCTTGCGAAAATCTTCTGCCGATCATCTCCTGCCGCCGATCGCATCGCAGGCAACCACTGGGTTATCCCTTTTTGTGAACTTTGCGTTCTTTGCGGCCAATTCTCCTATCTTCTTTCTTCGGCATCTGCGCCGCGAGCGTCGGCCAATCGGCATAGCGGCCAACATTGGCGTGATCTTCGGCTGACGCGATTCCACGGGCAATCGATCAGCGCCACGGGAAGCTTCATCTGAGTAGCGAGAAACTGCGCCATCGGCAGGGAGTCTTCCACCGCCCAACAATACTCCCGCTGCGCCAGCTCGTCGAGACGAATCGCCACGGTGTTGTCAGTGGTAAAGCGCGAATACTTGTCGACCATGCTAAAAGATTGGTGCGGCACGCGATAACGCGCCAACCAAGCCAACGACGGTTCATAGGACTCGGGCGGCCTGCCGGTCACGATGGCAATCTCGTAACCGTCATTCGCCCACTGCCCCAGTGCGGCGATGGCTGCTCCGATGGGCGCCATGCGCATGAGTTCATCCGGCCGATGCACGATGCGGTACAGCTCCTCGGTTTCCTCCGGCCCCAGGCCGCACGACGTCCCGATATCGAAATCAGTTAGCTCTTCATACGCGATCCGTTTGTCGTATTCGCGCTCGACGACCGCGAGGAAATGGCGCGCGGTCTCGCATAGCACATCGTCGAGATCGACGTAGATGGTTTTCGAGTTTGCACTCATTGATCTTCTAGAGTTGCTTGTCGCGCGGCGCCAACGATCACCAGTTCGAGTTTTCCCGCCGGATGATCGACTGTGAAGCTGGCGTTGCGCAAGAACATCCGGCCGAGAATGCCGATGACATCGGCGCGATGTTCGTAGCTCTTCTCGCGCAGCGACGGCACGCCGACGCATTCGAGCACGGTCGAATACAGCGTTGGCTTACCGTCCACATCCACCGCCGGCAGATACACGCGGCCTATGTAAAGTTGTAGAGTGCCATAGCCATGGATGCCATGCACCGCCCGCGTGCCGAGCGGCGACAAGGGTAACATCTCGGCGACGGCAAGATCGATCATCGCACCGTAGGCGCCGGTGTCGATGAGAAATTCGCCTCTGATCTCGCGACCCAGTTCGTCATGCTGCCGCGCCCAGCTTCCTGACACGACCGGCCCAGTCTCGGCTAACCGTTCTGCACTGATGTCCGCTCGGATTACGTGCTTATTCATCGAGAATTCCGCCCAACTGAGTGGATTTAACCTTTCGAGATAAATTCGCTGTCACGAACAATAAAACGTAACGGTTTGTCTTTCCACTTGCCGGCGTAGTCGACGCCGATGCGCGGCGTCGCAGCGAACTTCGGGCGTCGGTTCACCACGGTCTTCGAGGTAAAGGACTTTGCCGCAAATATCGGCGCCATTGAGCGATCGGTCGATGGCGAACGCCTGGCAAAGTTTGCCTGGGCCGCTGGCGAGATTGTGCAGCCGTTCGCTCTTGCGGTTTTGCTTCATTTGCTCGATCCCGCGCACTGGCTCCACGGCTCGGATCAACACCGCGCCGGGTAGTCCTTCGCTTCGGTGACCAAATTCAGCATGTTGTAGAATCCGTAGATAAAGTAAACATAGGCGTGCCCCGCCGCGCCGAACATCACCTCGGTCCGCTTGGTTCGTCCCTTAGACAGCATGACAGGCCAGATCGTGCGGGCCAAGATAGGCTTCTGTCTCAACGATCCGCCCGACCAGAGTACTCTATCGTCATGCCGATGCACGAGAAACTTGCCGAGCAATTGTTTGGCGACATCGATGGTCGACTGTTCGTAAAATGAGCGTGGCAGCTTCAAGGGCAGGTTGAATCGAGGCAACAGATTCTGACTACTGATTGCTGATCGCTGGCTTCCGTTCCCTATCCCGACTGCGGCAAACCATCCTTGATTTCGACCCACGGCGCCTTCGAGCTGACGTGAAGGTGCTTAGAGATTTTCACACCCGGATCGCTGTCCAGACTGCCGGGTCGGAAGCGTAAGCTGCTCGGATCTTTATCTTTCCGCTTCACTAATGGCGTGCCGCAGCGTCCGCAAAATACCCGGTGATTCCCCGGCGAAGATTGCCATTCCTTGAGCAGCTCCTGTCCAGCCGTGAAGCGAAATGCCGCAGCCGGAATCGCCGCCCCGCTGGCAAACGCCGACCCCGACATCTTGCGGCACAAGCTACAGTGACAGTTGGTTAACGCGCTAATTTCGCCGTCGATTTGATACTTCACACCGCCGCAAAGGCAAGAACCTGTGAGCATTATAGTATCTCCGATAAAGTGAACTCGTAAAAATGATCTAGGGACGCTTCGCTCAGCTGAAAACAATGCTACTTGATCTCCCGCACCAAACTCCAATCGACCAGCTGACTCAGCGGAATATCCTTGGTCAGCTTGAGCCGTTCCTTGGTGAGCTGCACGTCGAGGAGCACGCCTTTGTCGGAGATAATGCCGTCGTCGGTAAACGAATTGATCGACGCGTCGTAGGCGCGGGCGGACTGGGACGGCGTGATGCGCAGATAATCGGCAAGCATCTGGACTGTCTCGTTGCGATTCTGTTTCATGAAACGCAGGCCGCGCACGCCGGCGCGCACGACTCGCTTGATCTGATCGCGCTGGGTCTGAAGTTTCTGCTCCATCACGGCGATGCCGGAAAGCGGCAATTCAATGAGGTCGCCCAAATAGACCAGCCGTTTGAACCCCTCGTCCTCGGCTTTGACCGCGAAGGCGACATCGATGGGCGTCGCGTCGATGGCGCCGGCGCGCAACGCCGCCAGGCGTGTCGGGCTCTCGCCGGTGACGATGATCTTGACATCTTTCTCCGGCTCGAATCCGAAGTGGCGCACCGCCACGCGCGACAGATAGTCGACCGTGCCGGCAACCGAATCGACACCGATGATTTTGCCTTTCAAATCCTTGGGCGACTTGATCTCCGGGCGGGCGATCAAGACATGCAGAGGCCGGCCGGCAAAACCGAGCACCGCTTTGATCGGCACGCCGCTTACCGCTGCGCGCAGCGCCGAACCCCACGCGAGCAGATAATCGACGTCGCCGGACATCAACGCCTTGACACCAATGGCCGGCTGCATTTGAATCTTATCGACCTCGATCCCTTCGTCTCGGTAGAATCCTTTGCGCATGGCGACGACGACGGGAAACTCGAACAGTCCGCGGCTTGGGGTCGCGATCGTCACCCGTTCCGCCGCCGACGCGGGATCGTCAGTGGTAAGAATCGTCAATCCGACGAGTATTGCCAGAACACGCAGCAAAATCTGGCTCTGTAATAAATTCATCATTCCCCCCACTATTCCATCCGAACATTTTTCTTGAAATTGTAGGTCGTCGAGTAATCGCTTTCGTAAGTGCAGAAAATCCGATTCTTATCCCAGCCGCCGGCGAAACACTTCTTGAGAAAAGCCATCATCAGCTTCCAGGCGTCGTTGGCGGCCTCTTTGCGGTAACGCCCCGGCATGGTGTCGTTGAGCCAACCATGGGGCGCGTCGCGGTAAATGCGGATGTGGCAGCTCTTTTTCGATTTCTCGAAGCAGTTGCGGAAGCGCGCGACATCGTCGACGGAGATGATATGATCCGCCTCGCCGAAAATCCCCAAAACCGGACAGTTCACCTGGGCGACCAGCTCGTCAATTGGAGTAGGCCGCAGGTCGTTACCTTGCCACTCACGGCCACCGACCGCGCCGTAGAGCACCACGGCGCCGGCGATGTCGTCGCGCTTGGCCGCCAGCAGCACCGGTTGACGGCCAGTTTGGCAGACGCCGATGATGCCGATCCGTGAGCCGTCAACTTGTTTCAGTCTTTTGAGATATTCCACCGCCGCGTTCAGATCGGCCAGCGCGCCATCATCGGTGAGGTCTACGCGCTGCTCGCCGCGCAATACCGCCTTGCGGTCGCCGGTGAAGCGATGAAACAGATCCGGTGCCAAGCCGACAAAGCCCGCTTGGGCCAGCTTGGCGGTCAGGTCCTTGGTATGCTGATCGACGCCATAACGCTCGTGGAGAATTATCACCGCCGGCCGTTTACCTTTAGCCTTGGGCAGCGCCCGCGCGGCGCTAATGCCGCCGCCGAACTTGATCATGGTTGCACTGATGCCGGTCGATTTCTTGGCTGCCATCACGCCTCCACTCGGATGTCGTTAGGATTTAAACTGTCCAATCGCCGCCAAGCTTATCCCTCGATCCGCGAGGGAGTCAAGGTAGCCAAAGCTTGTGTCATATCGAAGTTGACCATATATTCCGGCGCATGAACCTCAAGGATGGCTCCACCCTGGTTGCTGATCTCACGACCACCGGCCGCAAGAGCGGCATGCCGCGCGCCGTTGAGCTACGTTTTCTATTCTTCAATGGAAATTTCTACGCCACCTCGACCAGAGTGCAAGGCAAACATTGGTGTCAGAATATGATCAAAAACGGCGCCGTCGAGATCACGGTTAAGGGCGAAAAGCTTTCCTGCACAGCCAAGCGAGTGAGCGATGAGGCGCTGCGCAAACAGGTGCTGACGCTGCGCGACTCGCCGCCGCAGTTGGAGCGCGCGGTTTTTGAAATCACGCCTAATAAATAACGAATTCGGGGATTCGGATATTCCTCGCGCTAAGCATGCAACCGGCGCAAAGGTAAGGGAAACATGTCATTTCGACCGAAGGGAGAAATCTTTCCGAGATCCCTCGTATTCACTCGGGATGACGGGCCTCGGCCCGTCACTTTGCAACCTTGGCGTCCTTTGAGCGAGACAATCCGAGATTAACCGGTGCGCGAAGCACGCCCGACGATACCCTACGTGCACTATCCGTGAAAGTTTGCGCGGCTTGCGCGCAAATTTCTCGATGCGCCAGATCCGAGAAGGCGGGTTTCAAACCCGCCGCACGACTCCCGATTCTTTTTTGCGCCCTTTGCGTTCTTTGCGGCCATTCTTCTTTTCGGTTGCGGCTGTGCGCGTTAGGCCCTTCGTGGTGAACAAAACTATTGACTATACGCACGCTTTAAAAGCAGCGGGCCGATGCCCCAGAGCACACCGGCGAGCAGCGCGTAGGCGATGCCGGTTTGCAGCTCGGAACTGAACATGGACGAAGTAAGTTTACTTTTTCGTCTCCTCCTTCGCCTCGGTCATCTTCTTTTCGACGGTCTCAACGCCCTTGACCATGCCTTCCATCATCTTCTGTTCTTTCTGCGCGCCTTGTTGGATCGCCTGCTTGGCCGCTTCGTCGCGCGCCGCCTGATCCTCCTTGTTTCCGCAAGCCGGTAATGCCGCGACTAAGCAGAAAAGAACTATCATTCGAAAAGTTTTATCCATGATATCCTCCAAGATTGATTTGCCGCTCGTCCAGTTAGCAGGAAGCTCGTTAACGAGAAGCAACTGTGCGATGACTGTTCTTTTGGTGTCGGTTTGTTATGCTTTTACAGACAATGAAGCTTTTCCCCGTCACATCTGGGCTGATTGTCTTGGCGCTGTTTTTTCAAACTGCACCGGTGCAGGGTCAAACAGCGGGGCGATTCAAGATCAGCGGCACTCTCAGCGCCACCGATTTAGGTAGCTGGCGAACCATTCAGAAAGGCGTCGAGCAGCGCAAGATCGCCTTCCTGCGCTCCGAACCGAACTACACCCTCGAACTAAAGCTGCTGCGCTTCGATCCTAAGTTCATCAGCGCGCGGGTGTTATCGAGCGGCGATTTCCACATGACAGGCACTACGGCAAAGAGCGTCGTTGAAAAGAGCGGCGCCATCGCGGCGATCAATGCCAACTATTTCGACGAGCGCGGCCGGCCGCTGGCTTATCTGAAGACCGGAAACAAAGAGATCAATCGCGCCGTATCCAAACACGCACTCTACACCGGCGTTTTCGCGATCGCCGATGGCCATCCAACGGTCATGCACCGGGACGATTTCTCGCCGGCCCAGGCGAGCGAAGCGCTCCAGTCCGGGCCGCTGTTGTTGAACCGCGGTGCGCCGGTGGAGACCATGCGTAACCTCGGTCGCTACGCCCGCCGAGCCGTGCTCGGCGTGGACAAAGCCGGCCGCATCGTCATCGCGGTGACCGACGCCGTGCTCGGCGGCTTGAGTTTCGTCGAGCTGCAAGAGCTCTTCGCCAACGGCAAATGGCAACTCGACACCCCTGAGTTATTGAATCTCGACGGCGGCGGTTCCGCCCAGCTCTATTTCAAATCAGGCAGGTCGGAAGAATCGGTGCCCGGCACCTCCGAAGTGCCGGTGGCTATCGGCTTCTTCGTCAAAGCGAACTAACCGGTTTCTAACGCAGAGATTATTTTCACCACGAAGTGTATC
The DNA here is from genome assembly GCA_963847445.1 of uncultured delta proteobacterium. GTDB lineage: Bacteria > Desulfobacterota > Binatia > UBA9968 > UBA9968 > DP-20. The sequence goes on from CAWJZV010000007.1 coordinate 19,967, forward strand.
TTAGGCTCGTCTAAGAATATGAAAATGGTGGGATTCCCCATAGGCGGTCTGCTTGACGCGTCATTCCCGCGCCGCGGGAATCCAGGTGACGGACAGAGTCCGTCATACCGTTGAAAAACGGTATCCAGGTGGATGATGGGTCTGGCTGCCGGCCTGCGCGGCATGACGGAGCCCGGAGCTCTTCATTGTGGTGCAATCATCGCCTCACAGGTATTTCAAGGGGCACGAAGGCGGAAGGGTTCGGATGTTTACGTTCCGAACTTCGTGTTCTTCGTGCCTTCGTGGTGAATGAGTATTATTCCAACGAGCTGAATGCCCGGCGGCTCCAGTCGAGAGCATCGGCTGGCAGAATACCCAAATAGATGGTGCCGAACAGCGCGATGGCGATGGCGATGTAAACAAACGGCGCTTGGCGAAAAGATTTTCCCTCAGCGCCGCCCTCTTCCATGTACATCGCGACAATGACTCGCAGATAAAAAATCACCGACAGCAGGCTATTGAGCACGCCGATGATGGCGAGGTTCAAATGGCCGGATAAAACCGCCGAACGGAAAACGTAGAATTTGCCGGTGAAGCCGGCGAGCGGCGGGAAACCGGCGAGCGATAGCATGAACACCGCCATGGCCAGCGCCAAGAACGGCCGTTTGAAGCCCAAGCCGGCAAAGTCGCTATAATTATCACGAGGCTCGTCAACTTCCGCCATGCTGCTGAGCACGGCGAAGGCGCCGATCGTCATGAATGAATAGGTGAGCAGATAGAACAACAGCGGCAGCCCGCCCCATTCGACGCCCACGACAATGGGAATCAGCAGATATCCCGCATGGGCGATGCTGGAATATGCCAGCATGCGTTTGATGCTATGTTGGGTGATCGCCAGCAGATTACCCAGGGTCATGGTGCCGATGGCGATGATCCAGAGGGGGAAAACCCAGTCGCTGTCCAACGGTGAGAGCTTGTAGAGCAGAATGCGCGCCCAGGCGGCGAAAGCGGCGGCTTTGACCGCCACCGACATGAAACCCGTCACCGGCGTCGGCGCGCCTTCGTAGACATCCGGCACCCAGAAATGAAACGGCACCGCGCCGACTTTGAAGGCGAAGCCGATCAGCAGCAAGAATCCGCCGCCGATCAGATAGACCGGCCACTCGGTGGGCTGGTCGAGCAGATAAGCGGAGATTTGGGTTAAATTAGTCGAACCCGTGGCGCCGTAAATCAAGGCGATGCCATAGAGCAAGAAACCGGTGGCGAACGCACCCATGATGAAATATTTCATCGACGCTTCGCTGGAGCGGCCGTTGGCGCGCCACATGCCGGTGAGCACGTAGACCGCGATCGACATGGTCTCCAGACCAAGAAAGAAAACCATCAAATCGTTGGCCGCCGCCATGACGATCATTCCCATGGTAGCGAACAGGATCAGGGCGTAAAATTCACCCTCGCGGATGCCAGCCTGGCGCACATAATGAATCGAGGTGAGAATGGTCAGCGCTGCGGCGATGATAAAGATCATCGTGAAAAACAATGCGAAGCGGTCGAGCATGTAGCTGTCGTTGAAGGCGCTTTCCTGCCCGCCGCCGAGCAACAATAGGACCTCAGCCGCGGCCAGAGCGAGACCGATGAGGCTGTAGAACGCCAATATCCCGCGCGGCTCGCCGTCCTTGATGAATAGATCGCGCACAGTCACCACCAGTGCGGCGACCAGCACTTGCAGCGCCGGGAGCAGGGGTAGGAGATTAACGTCCATCGGTCTTGTGCTCCGCGCTGACGCCTGATTGAGTGGCCACCGGTATGACTGGCATGGTGAGGATTCGTTTCAAATTAACTTCCACCGCCGGCTGCATGCGGCTCAAGAACGGCTGCGGATAGACACCCATGTAGAGGATCAAGAAAATGATCGGCGCTAAAATGACCCATTCTCGGCAATTCAGATCTTGCAGCTTTTGATTCTCCGGGTTGTTGAGCGGCCCGAAGATCACCCGGCGAAACATCCACAGCATATAGACCGCGCCAAGAATCACGCCGGTGGCGGCCACTGCGGTCCAGCGCGGCGTCACGCTAAACGACCCGAGCAAGATCAAAAATTCGCCGACGAAACCGTTGAGGCCAGGCAGCCCGATGGACGAAAAGGTCACGACCAGAAGCACAGCTGAAAACACCGGCATCTGTTTCCACAGCCCGCCAAACTCCGCGATCATCCGCGTATGGCGGCGGTCGTAGATCATGCCGACCATGAGAAACAGCGCGCCGGTGGACAGTCCGTGACTGAGCATTTGATAGATGCTGCCCTGCACGCCCTGCATGTTGAGGGCGCAGAGCCCGAGCATGACGAAGCCCAAATGGCTGACCGACGAATAGGCGACGAGCTTTTTTATGTCGCTCTGCATCATCGCCACCACCGCGCCGTAGACGATGCCGATGACCGATAGGGCGACCAGGTAGGGCATCAGCGCGATCGCCGCGTCGGGAAAGAGCGGCATGGCGAAGCGCAGAAAGCCGTAGGTGCCGAGCTTCAACAGCACGCCGGCGAGAATCACCGATCCAGCAGTCGGCGCCTCCACATGGGCGTCAGGCAGCCAGGTATGAAACGGGAACAGCGGTATCTTGATAGCGAACGACAACGCGAAAGCAAGGAACAACCAAGTTTGCTGCTCAACCGGCAGATGCAGGTCATAGAGTTGCAAGACATTGAAGGTCAGAACTTGGCTGACCTGGGCGTGACGTGTGGCCAGATAAATAATCGCCACCAGCATGAGCAAACTGCCGGCCATGGTGAACAGGACGAATTTCACCGCCGCATAGATGCGCCGCGTGCCGCCCCACACACCGATCAAAAAATACATCGGCACCAGCATCACTTCCCAGAAGACATAGAACAGCACCAGATCGAGAGCTAAGAACGCGCCAAGCATGCCGGTTTCCAAGAGCAGCATAAAAATCAAATACTCTTTGACCTTGTCGCGCACCGACCAGGAAGCCAACAGCGCCAGCGGCATGAGAAAAGTCGTGAGCAAAACCAGAAAAATGCTGATGCCGTCGATGCCGAGAATATATTGAATGCCAAAGGCCGGCATCCACGCCACCCGCTCGACCAGTCTGCATCTCGCCATTCGTGCCGTCGAAGCGAACGAGTATTTTTAGCGACCAGAGAAACGCCGCCGCGCCGGCGAGCAACGCGACGGAGAACAGCCCGGCCGACTGGCGCCGTGGCAAAAACACTAACAACGCCGCGCCGATCACCGGGATGGCGAGTAGCAGAGTCAAATCTCCGAAACCCTGAGCTGAGATCATGACAGTTGTCCGAGGTAGTAGGCGAGTAGAGCCAGGGCTCCGACCAAAAACATCGCCGCGTAGTGCTGCACGTTGCCGGTCTGCAAGCCGCGCCAGACGGTACTAAAACCGCGCACCGTGGCCGCCAGGCCATTGACGGCGCCATCGATCACCCAAGGATCGACGATGCTGGCGAAAAATTTGGCTAGCGCGGTGAACGGACGGACAAAAACAAAATCGTAAATCTCGTCGACGTAATATTTGTTAAGCGAAATGTCGTAGAAAATGCCGTTGGCTGTCTGTTGCGCAGTCCGCGCCCCGGGCCTTCCGTACATGAGGTAAGCCAGATAAATTCCCGCGGTCACCACGGCCAAAGTCAGGGCGGTCACCAATAATTCGGTGCTGACGGAATCATGATGTTCCGCGGCGGGGCCAAAAATCGGCGCCAGCCAATGGTCCCAACGGCTGCCCCAGAGATATTCCGGCGCGCCCAACCAGCCGGTGAAGATCGAACCGACGGCAAGAATCATCAGCGGCCAAGTCATCACCGCTGGCGATTCATGAAGATGCGCCTTGGCATGGTCACCGGCGCGGCACTCGCCGTGAAAGACCATGAATAGTTGACGAAACATGTAAAACGCTGTCATGCCAGCGGTGAGTAGCCCGACGCCCCATAAGATTCCTGCGCCGTGGCTGAAGGTCTGCCAGAGAATCAAATCTTTGGAGAAAAAACCGGCGGTGAACGGCACCCCTGCAATGGCTAATGTCGCGACGACGTAGGTCCAGTAGGTCTTGGGCATATGCGCCTTGAGCCCACCCATCTTGCGCATATCCTGCTCGCCGCCGAGGGCGTGGATCACGCTGCCCGAACCCAAGAACAGGCAAGCTTTGAAAAATGCATGGGTGAAGACATGAAAGATCGCCGCGCCAAAGGCGCCCATGCCGACGGCGAGAAACATGTAGCCCAATTGGCTCACCGTCGAGTAGGCCAGGACTTTCTTAATATCGTTCTGGGTCAGCGCGATGGTGGCGGCGAAAAATGCCGTCGCCGCGCCGATCACGGCGATCACCGCCAAGGTCGCCGGCGCCAAGGCGAAGAGAAAATGCAGCCGCGCCGTCATATAGACGCCGGCGGTGACCATGGTGGCGGCGTGAATCAACGCGCTCACCGGCGTCGGCCCAGCCATGGCATCGGGCAGCCAGACGAACAGCGGCAGTTGCGCCGACTTGCCGGTGGCGCCGATAAAAAGCAGGAAGGTAATCAACGTGATCGTGCCGGGTGAGAGCATTTTCACATGCTTCTGCAACTCGCCGAAGTCCAAGGTCCAGATGCCCTGGCGGCCCAACTCCGCCACCAAAACGAAAATGCCGATGATGAAACCCAAGTCGCCGATGCGGTTGACGATAAAAGCCTTGTTGCCGGCGATGGTGTTATTGTGATCGTGATACCAGAAGCCGATCAAGAGATAAGAACACAGGCCGACGCCCTCCCAGCCGACAAACAGCAAGAGCAGATTGTCGCCCATGACCAGCACCAGCATGAAAAAGATAAACAGGTTGAGATAGATAAAAAAGCGCACCATGTCTGGGTCATGGCCCATGTAGCCCAAAGAATAAATATGGATCAGCAAACCGATGCCGGTGACGACGAGCAGCATCACCGCGGTCAGCGCATCGACTTGAAACGCGAAATTGACCTGAAACGAGCCCGACTGAATCCAGGTATAGACCAGGTCGCGAAAAATTCCCGTTGCCGGCAGTTGCCAAAATATATAGAAAGCCAGCGCGAACGATGCACCCACCGCCGCCGAGGCCAGGGCACCGGCACGTTGGTTGCCCATGGCGCGGCCAAAGAACAAATTGATCACGCTGCCCAACAGCGGAATCAGCGGAATCCAGCGCAGCAGATCGGTGCTCACCAGGTTTTGACTCGTCTCTACCATTTGAGCAGCTGCATCTCCTGGGGATCCAAAGATTGGCGATGGCGATAGACGGATATGACGATGGCCAGGCCGATCACAGCTTCAGCGGCGGCCACCGCCATGACGAAAAACACCACCACCTGGCCGTCGGTCGAGCCCAGATAGCGTGAAAACGCGATGAAAGTCAGGTTGACGGCGTTGAGCATGAGCTCGATGGACATGAGGATGACGATCAGATTGCGCCGGATGAGCACACCGATGACGCCGATGGCGAAGATCACCGCGCTTAGAATCAGATAGTTATGCAGCGCAATCATGGAACTCAATTTTCTCGCTTGGCCAATACCACCGCGCCGATGATCGCCACCAGTAACAACACCGAGGCGATTTCGAAGGGCAGAACAAAATCACTGAACAAACTTTTAGCCAACATTTCCGGACTGCCGAATAACTCGGTGGCGGCTACCGGATCGGCGGGCAAATCGTTGGTCATCACCAAAGGCACCAACACACCGGCCAACATCAGCCCCAGGATTGTCCCGAAGCCCCACCATAGACCGCGCTGCCGCTCCAGCGCGGCCGGGTTGAGAAGCATGATGACGAAAAGAAACAAGACCATGATAGCGCCGGCATAGACCATCACCTGCAACACTCCGACCATGGGCGCCTGCAATGTGACGAACAACACCGCGATCAAGAGCAGCGCCGAAACCAGCGCCATGGCGCAGTGGACGACGTTGCGCAAAAACACCACCAACAGCGACGCGATCACCAGCAAGGTAGCCAACAGGTAGAAAATCAGACTCGCGGTATCCATGGATTCAATCGTTCACTGTGCCGCCAGGATCCAAATCGCCGTGGCGACGACGTTAAGCAGTGCCAGCGGCAAGAGCATTTTCCAACCCAAGCGCATGACCTGGTCGTAGCGAAAGCGCGGCACGCTCCAGCGCAAGAAGAATCTGCAGCCAGCAGAAAAACACCACTTTGACTGTGAATGCCGTTACTTGCAGCAAGACGATTAGGATATGCGGCAGCAGCCAGGTGCCGCCCCAGGGGAAATGGAAACCGTCGCGCAAAAGATAGGGCACCTGCCAGCCGCCGAAGAACAGCGTCGTCACCAAGCCGGCGACGGTGACGATCTCGGCGAACTCACCGGCAAAAAACATCAAGAACTTGCCGCCGGAATATTCGACATGATAGCCGGCGACCAGCTCCGACTCCCCTTCCGGCAAGTCGAACGGGATGCGTTTGGTCTCCGCCACCGCGGCGGTAAAAAAAAGCAAAAAGGCCAGAGGCTGGAGAAATATTCCCCAAGCGGGCAACCAACCGACCAGCGGACTTAAAAAACTCAGCCAGCTGGGCATGAGGTCGCGGATCAGCATGCCCTGGCCGCGGGCGATATCTTGCAGCTCTAACGTCCCGTAAACCATCAAAACGCCAATGACGGATAAGCCCATGGCGATTTCATAGGAGATCATCTGCGCCGAGCCGCGCACGCCGCCGAGCATGGAAAACTTATTGTTCGATGCCCAGGCGCCGATGACGATGCCATAGACACCGAGCGAGCCCATGGCGAAGACGTAGAGTATGCCGATATTGAGATTAGCCACTTGCAGGTTGATCGAGCGCTCGCCGATGTTGAGGACATCGCCAAACGGAATGACCGCAAAGGTGACCAGTGCGGGGAACAGCGCCATGCACGGCGCCAAGGTATGCAAGAAGCGGTCGCCCTTGGGCGGAATGAAGTCTTCTTTAAAAAGAAACTTGAGCGGATCGGCGATCAACGTGTTGACAAGACCCATGCCGGCGAAGCCAAAAATCGACGCCCGGTTGGCACCGATGCGGTCTTGGATCAGCGCGCTGCCCTTGCGCTCGATCCAGCCAAGAACGCCGGCGAGGTTGAGTACCATACCGACAACCAGCACGGCTTTAAGGGTGATAATCGCGAGATCGACGATCATGACGCTGCGCCACCGCCACTTCCCAATGCATACCCTTGATCGCCGATCGAGTCGTAGGTTAGTCCATTGTAGGCGATCACTTCTCTGGTCAACGCCGTGAAAATGTCGCTCGGCGTCGCATAATCGAGCTTTTGCCCCGCGCCATCGAGTAAGCGTAAAAAAATCTCGCTGTCTTGGCGCGCCCCTTCGGGGCAGATCACCGCGGCATTGAGCTTTTGCACGCGGCCCTGGCGATTGGTGTAGGTGCCCTCTTTCTCGCCAAAATGCGCCGCCGGTAAAACCACCTGGGCCAACTTGGCGCTCTCTGTCAGCTTGGTATCTTGCACCACCAGGAAACTAAGTCTCTCTAAAGCGCGGCGAATCTGCGCGCTGTCGCCATTGGCTCCGAGCAAATCCTCGCCGACGATGAAGGCGCTGGAAAAGTTGTTGCCGGCCAATGCTTGCATCAGCCCGGCGAAACCGCCGCTGCTACTAACTCCCATATCGCGGGCGCCACGGAAATTCGGCGACCGGTCCGGGCTCATCAGAATCTTTTGAACTTCGGTGAGTTGGCGTTCCTGATAGAAAACTTCCATGGAACAATTCTTGGCGAGCTCGGGCATTAGCTTGGCGAACAAGTACGCCTCTTCGTTGGTACTGCGCCCGGAAAGAATTCCCGCCAGCGGCTGCGCGCCACGCAGACCATTGATCACGGCTTGCAACGCCACCTCCCAAGTCGTCGGCACCAGTCCGCCTTCCTGGCGAATCAGCGGCGTGGTCAGCCGCTCGCCGCCGGCGAGATCGTGAAAACAGTAACGCCCCTCGTCGCAGATCCAGTGGCTGTTGACCGCTTCGTTCACGCGCGGTTTGAAACGCGCGATTTTGTTTTGATAGGCCTCGACGCTGATGTTGCAGCCGGTGCTGCAGCCCGGACAGATGGACGGGGTCTTGTCCAAATACCAGACCCGCACCTTGAAACGAAAATCCCGGTCGGTGAGCGCGCCCACCGGGCAAATGTCGACGACGTTGGCGGATAACGGGTTGTCGAGCACGGCATCGTCGAATAGTGAAATCGTCGAGTGATCACCGCGGTTGACCACCGCCAGCTCATGGGTCTTGGTGATCTCTTGGCAAAAGCGCACGCAGCGGGTGCACTTGATGCAGCGCTCGCCGTCGAATACCACGTTGGGGCCGAATATGGTCTTCTTACGGTCGTGGATCTTGCCGACTTCGAGGCGGCTCTCCTCGCGGTTATGCTCCATATAGTAATTCTGCAACTGGCACTCGCCGGCCTGGTCGCAGATCGGGCAATCCACCGGGTGATTGATCAGCAGAAATTCCAACACCGCTTTGCGCACCGCGACCACCTTAGCACTCTGGGTCAGGATCGACATGCCCTCGGTCACCTGGGTATTGCAGGCAATCTGCAGCTTGGGCATTTTTTCGATCTCGACCATGCACATGCGGCAGTTGCCGGCGATGGACAGCTTCGGGTGATAGCAGTAATGCGGGATCGACACCCCGGCCTCGGCCGCCGCCTGAATCACGGTCTTGCCTTTGCTGGTGACGACTTCTTGGCCGTCAACAATGATTTTTACTGGATCCATAATGAAGATTGGAGTGATGGAGTACTGGAGTGTTGGAGTATGGGTCCGGCCCCATCACTCCATTGCACCGATACTCCAGTACTCCATTCCTAACCTCTCACCGTGCATTTCCCCGCCGCGATATGCGCTTCGAACTCGTCGCGGTATTTTCTGATAAACGCTCCCGCCGGCATCGCCGCGGCGTCGCCGAACGGACAGATCGTATTGCCGGCGATGTTGCCGGCAATGTTGAGAATCAGATCTAAATCGTTCTTTTGTGCGCCGCCATGTTCGACGCGGTAAAAAATCTTTTCCATCCAGTGGCAGCCTTCGCGGCAGGGACTGCATTGGCCGCACGACTCATGGGCGTAAAAGCGCGCAATGTTCCATGCCGCCCGCACCATGCAGACAGTCTCATCCATGACGATAACGCCGCCCGAGCCGAGCAGGCTGCCCGCTGCCGCCACCGACTCGTAATCGAGATTTACTTTTTCGATCTCATCGGGCTTCAACACCGGCATCGAGCCGCCGCCGGGAATGACGCCTTTTAATTTCTTGCCGTTGGGCACGCCGCCGCAATCTTCTTCGAGAAATTTCTTGAATGGATAACCCATCTCGACTTCGTAGACCCCCGGCCTGGCGATATGGCCGCTGACGCTGAACAGCTTCGTGCCCTTGCTCTTTTCCGTGCCCATGGCGCTATAAGCCGCGGCGCCGCGCTCGATAATCCATGGCAAGGCGGCTAAGGTCTCGACGTTGTTCACCACCGTCGGACAGCCGAACAGACCATGGGTAGCCGGGAATGGCGGTTTGACTTTAGGCCAGCCGCGGCCGCCTTCGAGAGAAGACAGCAATGCGGTCTCTTCGCCGCAGATATAAGCCCCGGCGCCACGGTGCACGATGACATCCAAGTCGTAGCCGGTACCAAAGAGATTTTTGCCGATCAAGCCGGCCTGATAGGCTTCGGCAACCGCCTGCTCCAACCGGGTCGCGCCAAACACCATCTCGCCGCGGATATAAATAAACGCCGTATGCGATTGAATCGCGAAGGCGGCGATCATCGTGCCCTCGATAAGCGCGTGCGGATCCTGCTCGATCAGCAAGCGATCTTTAAAGGTTCCCGGTTCGCTCTCGTCGGCGTTGCAGACCAAATATTTCGGCTTGGGACTGTCTTTGGGAACGAAACTCCACTTCATGCCGGTAGGAAAACCCGCGCCGCCGCGGCCGCGCAGACCGGAGGCTTTGACTTCTTCGATCAGCTGCTCCGGCTTCATGCCCTCAACTACCTTGCGCCAAGAGCCGTAGCCGCCACGAGACTGATAAGTTGCCAGCGTGTGCGAGCCAGGAACGCCGATATTGCGGAGGAGAAGTTTTTCCATGAACTCTTAAGTCGAAATTGATAATTAAAAATGGCGAATGGAGAATGTTCCGGATTCTGTCATTTTCAATTTTCCATTCTCCATTATTAATTGTTATTTCATGCCGTCGAGAATTTGCGTCGATCTTCTCTTCGGTCAAGTCTTCATAATAGTCGTCGTTCACTTGCATCATCGGCGCGCTGCCGCAAGAGGCCAAACACTCCACTTCCGCCAGCGTAAACCTGCCATCCGCGGTGGTCTGCCCGCATTCGATGCCAAGTTTCTTCTTGAGAAACGCCGTCACTTCCTCGGCGCCACGCAAGGCGCAGGAAAGCGTACGGCAAACCTGAATATGGTGGCGCCCGATCGGCTTCATGTTGTACATGGAGTAAAAACTCACCACGCCATAGACGCGCGCCGGCGCCTGGCCCATCAGCTTGGCGACATATTCGATCGCCTCCGGCCCGAGATGGCCGAATTCACGCTGTGCCAAATAAAGCACCGGCAGCATCGCCGCTTCCTTCTGCGGATAGCGCGCGACCGTCGCTTCGAATGTTTTCAGCGTCTCAGGTGAAAATTCTAATGCCATGTTGTTACGGGCCGAGGATGGAAGATCGAGGATGGAAGATTGAAAGAAAGACCTCCAAACCTCGTATTTCGTCTATCGTCTATCCTTCATCCTCTATCCTCGACTATCCTAATTTACCGATCACATTCTCCGCCGATCATATTAATCATGCCGAAGGTCGGCACGATATCCGCGACCATGTAACCTTTGATCATTGCGGCAAACGCGCCCATGGCGATGAAACAAGGCGGCCGGACGCGTAAGCGATAGGGCTTGCCGCCGCCGTCGCTGACGATGTAAAAACCCAACTCGCCGTTGCCGCCTTCCACCGCGCTATAGGTCTCCCCCGCCGGCACCTGAATGCCTTCCATGATGATTTTGAAATGATGCATCAAGCCTTCGATGCTGCCGTAAACTTTTTCCTTTTCCGGCAGGACGAATCGCGCATCCTCGATCCACACCGGACCGACAGGCAATTGCCGCAGCGCCTGCTCGACGATCTTCATGCTCTGCTGGATCTCACCGAGCCGGCACAGGAAGCGATCGTAGTTATCGCCGCGGCTGCCCACCGGGATTTCGAAATCTAATTTATCGTAAACCAAATAAGGGAACGCCTTGCGGACATCGTAGTCGACGCCGGTGGCGCGCAGGATCGGCCCGGTCAGGCTGTGATCGAGCGCCGATTCCTTCGAGATCACTCCGACGTTGGCCATGCGGTCGAGAAAAATCCGGTTGCGCGACAGTAAGCGGTCGCAATCGTCGAGTAGCTTGCGGATCGTTGTGAATGCCGCAGTGACGCGCTCGGCGAAATCCTCCGGCAGGTCATGCTTGAGCCCGCCGATGCGCACATAGGTCACCGTCAGCCGGGCGCCGGTGAGATTTTCGATGATGCGGGTGATCAATTCGCGGGCTTCGATCATATAGAAACCGGCGGTGATCGCGCCCAACTCCGAAGCGGCCATGCCGCAGCAGGTTAAATGATCGAAGAGTCGCGCCAGCTCGCTGATAATCACGCGAATATACTGGCAGCGCGGCGGGGTTTCCGCGCCGATGAGCTTTTCCACGGCGAGGGCGTAGCCGACGTTGTTGATCAACGACGAGGCATAATTGAGCCGGTCGGTGTAGGGAATGACTTGGGTCCAGGTCGCCTGTTCGCAGCTCTTGTCGAAGCCACGGTGAAGAAAACCCAACTCGACATCGCAGTCGAGAACTTTTTCGCCTTCGAGCTTGAGATTGAACTTGATGGTCCCATGGGTCGCCGGATGGGACGGTCCCATCTGTAACTCCATGATCTCATGCGGCAGCTCTGGGTTATCGGCTTTCATCGAGTTGTTCGGGCAGAGATGCTAGTTCTTTTTCGCCAAAGTTTTCTGCAAGCGCAGCAGCTTGTTACGGGAGCGCTCGTCGACGAAAGTGCCGTCGACATGGCGTTCGGGCACGCGCGGCTGGCACTGGTTAACCGGATAGTCCTTGCGCAACGGATGGCCGATGAATTCGTCGTAGAGCAAAATTCGCCGCAAATCTGGATGATCGCTAAAGCGAATGCCATAGAGATCCCAAACTTCGCGCTCGAGATAGTTGGCGCCGCGCCACAGTGGCGTCAGCGAATCGACCACCGCGTCGCTTTCCGGCACACCGACGCGCACGCGCAGGCGGCGGCGTTGCTGGAGCGAGACCAATTGATAGACCACCTCGAAGCGCGGCTCCTGCTTTTGCCAATAATCAACCGCCGTGATGTCGGAGAGAAAATTGAAACTGAGAGCAGGATCTTCCTTGAGCAAGCGAAAGCTCTCTCGCAAACCGGCACGATCCAAGGCGACGACCTGGTCTCCCTGGGGTTCGGTCAGGCTGAGTACTTTGGCGCCAAGCCGATCTTGGATATGTTGAAGTTGGGGGCTCGCTTCAGCCATGAACGATCAATCCCACTCAAGGGCGCCTTTTTTCCAGACATAAACATAACCGATGGTCAGAATGACCAGGAAGATGCCCATCTGCACCAGACCGAAGACCCCCAACTGGCGAAAATAGATCGCCCAGGGATAAAGAAACACGACTTCCAGGTCGAAAATCAGAAACAACATGGCGACCAGGTAGAAGCGCACCGAGAAACGAATGCGCGCGTCGCCTCGGGGGGGGTTGCCGGATTCGAAGGGTTCGGCTTTGGCGGCATTGGTCGACTTTGGACCGAACAGCGAAGCAACCGTCAGCAATGCGAGGACAATCACGCTCGCAACCGCGAACATCACCAGCAAGGGCAAAAAAGGATGATTCATGTCATGGGTGCTATTAAAAAAAACCATACCTCCCCGGACCGAAAAGGTATGGATTCTTGCGCGCTATGATCCTTCAATCTAGTGAATTTTGTATTGGAAATGCGCGGAGTTGTCAAGGTAAAGTCGGCCTCTGGGGGTTTCAACAAGCGGCGTATTTCGCGCTTGGCGAGAAAACCATTGGCGATTGACGCTAGCCGAGATTCGATGCTAATCATCACAACCGAATCGCGGTTCAATCTGGAGGTTCTGAATGGCCTATAGATTTTCGGCTAGACTGTGGTTCTGCCTCTTTTGGGTTCTGCTCGTGAACTCGCCGGCGGGGGCGCAAGCGCTTATCGACGGCGCCAAGAAGGAGGGCCAGGTGGTCTTCTACGCTTCTATGGAAGCTCCATCGGCGCAAAGACTCAGTGGCGCTTTCGAACGAAAATATCCTTTTCTCAAGGTCGAGGCCACGCGTATCGGCTCGGAGCGCATGGCGACCCGGCTGATCGCCGAAGCCCAAGCGCGCAAGGTCCGCGCCGACGTTGTCCATCAGTCGGCATTCGATTTCTACGGAGTTTTACAGAAGGGGCTCTTCGATAGCTACCTTTCCGCCGAGCGCGCCGCGATTCCCGCCGAGTACCGCGACGACAAGGGGCTGTGGGTGATGGCGTCCGCGACCCTCAATGTCATCGCCTATAACAAGAAAATGGTCAGCGCCGCCGATGCCCCGAAAAGCTTCTGGGATCTGACTGCCGCCAAGTGGAAAGGCCAGCTGCTCATGGACGACAACGAAAGCAAATGGATGGCCGGAATGATGCAGTACTATGGCGAGGCGAAAACCGTCGAGCTGTTAAAAATGCTCGCGGCGCAAGATATCCAGTTCCGCACCGGTCATTCTTCGATCCAAACCCTGCTCGCCGCCGGCGAGCGCGCCGCGGTGGTCGTGGCCTTCGCCAATGGCGTCGACCGTTTGAAAAAGGAGGGCGCACCGATCGAGTGGATCGCGCCCGAACCGGTGATCGGTTTGACCTTCGGCACCGCCGTCGTCAAGGACGCGCCCCACCCCAACGCCGCGCGGCTGTTCAATGATTTTCTCCTGTCGCGTGAAGGCCAAGAGATCACCGCCGCCGCCGGCTACTTCGTGCCGCGCACCGATGTGGCTTCGCCAATTCTCAAAGAAACGCCGGCAAAAACCAAAGTCGTGCCTCTCCCCATGACCTTGGCATCACGCTACAACGAATATTTCCAGACCTACCGTAAAATCATGGGGCTAAAATAAAGCGACTACGTATCGAGATGTCATCCTGAGCGAAGCCGAAGGGCCTCGGTATGACAACTGCCGGCAAGAACATAATCGACACTTTAGGAGACCGAGATGGCTTACCAATCTGAACAAGGCAACTTCACCATCGCCCTCGCCGGCGATACCATGCTCACGCGCAAATTAACGCCCTTCACCGAGGAGCGTTTTCTCAGACTGCGCGAGATCCTGCGCGGCGCCGACGCCCGCTTCGCCAATCTCGAAGGCACGGTGCACACCTGGGACGAAGGGACACCGGGGATCACCCAGGGCACGTTCATGACCACGGACCCCAAGCTCCTCGAAGACTTGCAATGGCTCGGCATCAATCTGGTGTCCTGCGCCAACAACCACGCCTTCGACTACGGCGAAGACGGCGTGCTCGCCAACCTCAAGCATCTCGATGTCGCCGGCATGGTTCACGCCGGCACCGGGAAAAATCTCGCCGAAGCGCGCGCGCCCGGTTATCTCGACACGCCCAACGGCCGAGTCGCCTTGGTCGCCACCACCGCGACCTTCAGACCCTGGAACCAAGCCGGCGAACAGCGCCCTGACTTGCGCGGCCGGCCCGGTATCAATCCGCTTGGGCTTCCAGACCGTCTACTACGTCGACGCCGCGGCCTTCGAACAATTGCAAGCGCATCAGCCGCGAACTCGGCTTTGAAAAAAGCACCGAGCGGGCGCGCAAACATTTTTATAGCGACAAGGAACTCGCCAACGCCAACGCCGCCGAGTTGAGTCTGCTCGGCAATCGTTATGTCTTCGGCGAAGGTTTCTCCATCGCCACCGAAGCCAACCCGCGCGACCTGCAAGATAACTTACGCTGGATCCGCGAAGCGCGCCGCCAAGCCGACTGGCTCGTCGTCAGCGCTCATTGTCATGAATTTGGCGGCAGCAGTCTGCTGACGGCAAGCACGCGGGCGGAGCTGGAAGAGACCGCCGACTTCGTCACCAAGTTCGCTCACCAGGCGATCGACGAAGGCGCCGACATTTTCGTCGGCCACGGCTCGCACTTCCCGATGGGTGTGGAAATTTATAAGGGCAAACCGATCTTTTACAGCGTCGGCAATTTCGTCTTTCAAAACGAAACCGTCGGCTTCTTTCCCGCCGACGCCTACGAGCGCTTCGATCTCGATCTCAAGGCCACGCCGTCCGACTTCCTCGACGCCCGCACCAACGGCGGCAAAAAAGGCCATCCCAGCGATCCTGCCTATTGGGAAAACATGTTCCCGGTCTGCGAGTTCAGCAAGCAGAAATTGACCAGCATAAAAATCTACCCCATCGACCAAGGCTTCGGCCGGCCAAGGCCGCAACGCGGCCGCCCCGTGCTCGCCGAAGGCGAAGTGGCCAATCGGGTGATCGAGCGAGTGGTGCGCCTCTCGAAACGTTATGGGACCAAGGTGATGAATCAAGGCGGTGTTGGCGTGATCGAACCGTAGCGTTGACCGCGGGCATCACGGCGATTCCGCAAACTGAATGCCTGTGGGAAAAAAACCGAGGAAGTTTGCATACGTCGACTAGCAGCAGATTCTTAAATCCGTCATTCCGGCGCAGGCCGGAATCCAGGCTTTCTTAGACTTGCAGCACAAGCGAAGATGGATGCCGGCCTGCGCCGGCATGACAAGTCTTCAAATACCCTTAACGCGAGGGATTCCAACCAGCCGCAGCAGTGGAGTTTCCTATTCCGCCATGATTTCCTTCACCCGTTTGACGACATCGGCGGGTTGAGTGACGGTGGCAATGATTTTTTTTTGCAGTTGGTCGCCGCTCAGGAACGTCGTGCCGTCCCAGTCGAGCAGTTTTTTCGCCTCGGCGGCAAACTCGCTATCCTTCAACATCCGCTCGAAGCTGTCGCGCAGAATCTGCACGCGCTCCTTGGGCACACCCGGCGGTGCCGCGAAGGGGCGGTCGAACTCGGTGTAAGCGAGCATGACATTCATTAAGTTTAAATAAGGCTTAGCCTCGGGGCGCGCGAGTTCCGCCACGCGTGGGCACCGGCGGCAATAACGGGCTTTTCTCCGGCCCTTGCTGGACGATAAAAGTGACATAGTTTTCTTTTATCCAACGATTCCACGGCGCGCGAATCACCGTGACATCGGAAGTCGCCCGGCAATCTATCTCGCCCCGTTCCAAGCCGAGATCGGTGTCGCGGCCGCCCTGAAATCCGGTGACGTTTTTCAACTTGATATCGAGCAGCCGCTCCATCAAGTTGGCGAATATATAGCTGATGCTGCCGGTGCCCGATTGGCCGAAGCGCGGTGGGGTTTTCGCCGCGCGGATCGCCGCGATGCTTTTGTATTCCGTGTCCGAACGGCAAGCCGCCATCATCGGCGCTTTGTTGAAGCTGCCGATCCAATTGAATTTTCGAAAGTCCGCCTTAGCCTCGGGCCGGCCGATGATTTGCTCCATGTAGTTGGCCCGGCTCACCGCCAATATCGTCAAGCCATCCGGCTTGGCGACATTGTAGAGATAGTTGGCCGCGATCAACCCGCCGGCGCCCGACATATTGCGCACGACGACGCCGGGATTTCCCGGCATATGTTTTCCCAGATAACGGCCCACCAAACGGGCACCGAAGTCGGTGGTCGCGCCGGGTCCGCTCGCCACCAGCAATTGAATCGTTTTGCCCTCATAGAATTGTTCCGCTGAATGAACGTCACCGGGGCAGGTCATCAGCAGAACTCCCCAAAACATCAATCTCAGCAGGAAATTCTTTATGCAGGACGAGGAGAGCGAATGCGATACCCATCGTCCGCTCAGCCACGCGTAAGTCTGTCCGCATAGGCAATCACAGAATCAATCTCCTCACGCATTCAATCGGCAATTTGAAATCTGAAATACGCCGCGTCCCGCGGCGTCACAGCCCCTGGGCCGCGGCATTTCTTCCAGCCAGCCGCGAGAAAACCACATTGCGCGTCTGACCGGTGCAGGACGGATAGTTGTGAAAAAACAAACCGACGATGTCGCCGGAAGCGAATAGGCCGCGGATCGGATTGTTCGAGGTGTTGAGCACCTGGGCCTGGGTGTTGATCTGCAAGCCGCCGAAGGTGAACGTCACGCCGCCGGTAATCGCGTAGGCGAAGTAGGGCGGCTTGTCGAGGGTATCGGCCCAGTGGGATTTTTTCGGCGTGATGCCCTCGGTGCAGCGGCCGTCCAGTTTGGTCGCGTCGAACGGGATGTCTTTGCGGATCGCGCCGTTGAACTCGTCGATGGTCCGCTTGAGAATCATCGGCTCGATGCTGATTTTCTGCGCCAACTCTTCGATCGTGTGCGCTTCGATGGGATGGGAAAATTCGTAGTAGCGCTGGTTCAAAAGCCCCAACGCCTTCTGATCGTAGATTTGGTAGGCGATGGCACCCGGCTGCCCAAGCACCGCCCAACCGGTCTTGGCGTAGGTGTAGGAATGGCGCGCTTCGCCCTCGTCGAAAAAGCGCTGGCCGAGAGAATTGACGGTGATGCCGTAGGTGTAGCCGTAGCGATTGGCCTTGTTGCTGATTTCGACATCGGGAAAGGTCGCGTCGATCGGCGTCGCATGGGCGCCCTGCCAATGGCCCGCGGTTTTGGCGCCCATGTCGATCGCCATCATCAGCACTTCGCCGGTATCATGCTTGCTGCCGCGCACCTTCATCAGGTCGGCGTTGGGGCCGAGATAGCGCGCCCGCTTCTCCGCGCTCGCCTGAAATCCGCCGGCGCACAGAATCACCGAGTTGGCGCGAATTTCATACTCTTCATTGGGATCGGAGACACGCACACCCTCGATTCGCCGGTCGTTGCCGAGCAGCGCCGCAACCCGCGACTCGTAGCGCAGCTCGATGCCCATCTTGGTGGCGATCTCGCGCCACTGCATGAGTTGATCCAGTCCGCCCTCAACGCCGCCGCGCGGATGGATCACCATCCCCGGTTCGAAGTAATATTTCCCGTCGATGATCACATAGCTGTCGATGTCCCATTTGATGCCGACTTCGCGCATCCAATGGATCGCCGCGGTGGACTGTGTCACCAAGACCTCGGACAGTTCTTTGCTGATCCGTCCCTTGGTCACCCGCTGCAGGTCGGCGTGAAACTGTTCCGCGGTGTAGGCTGGGATATGCAGCTTGGCGAAGAGCTCGTCGTCCATGTCCGGCAGGAACTTGCGTATCTCTTCGGGGCCGGAAAACACCCAGCGAAAACCGGTGTGCGAATAGCGCGCGTTGCCGCCAAACTCCGGCTCCGGCGCTTTCTCCAGCATCACGACTTGCGGCGCGCCGGCTTGCTTGGCCGCCACCGCCGCCTCAAAGGCGGCGCTGCCGCCGCCGACAACTACAACGGGATATTTTCAGTTCTCACGATTGCACCTCCATTCGGTGGAGCGCAGCGACACCCATCAAACCAACGCTCCCGAGAATTCTGGAATTTGGAATCTGTAATATGGAATTCGTGACGCCGCCCCCGCGGCGTCACAGCCCCTGCGCCGCCGCATTTCTGCCCGCCAAACGCGAGAACACCACGTTGCGCGTCTGTCCCGGTGCACGACGGATAATTGTGAAAGAACAAGCCGACGATATCGCCGGAGGCGAACAGGCCGCGGATCGGATTACTCGAAGTATTTAACACCTGCGCCTGCGTATTGATCTGCAAGCCGCCGAAGGTAAAGGTCACCCCGCCGGTTATCGAAAACGCCCAGTAGGGCGGCTTGTCGATTGGACTAGCCCAGTTGGATTTTTTCGGCGTGATGCCTTCGGTGCATTTGCCGTCCAGTTTAGTCGCGTCGAAGACGACATCCTTGCGCGCCGCGTTGTTGAATTCCGTAACCGTGTGCTTGAGCACGGTGGGCTCGATGCCGATTTTGCCGGCCAGCTCGTCAATTGATTTCGCTTCTATGGGCGTGGAGAACTCGTAACGGTTGCCAAGCAGCGGAATCGTCTTCTGATCGTAGATTTGATACGCCAACGCGCCGGGTTGGCCGAGCACGGCCCAACCGGTCTTAGCGTAAGTATATGAATGGCGCGCTTCGCCTTCGTCGAAAAAGCGCTGTCCCAAAGTATTGACGGTGATGCTGTACGGATAACCGTAACGATTGGCTTTGCTGCCGATCTCCACGTCGGGATAGGTCGAATCGATCGGCGTCGCGTGGGCGCCTTGCCAATGGCCGGCCGCCTTGGCGCCCATGGCCAAGGTCATCATCAGCACTTCGCCGGTGTCGTGCCGGCTGCCGCGCACCTTCATCAGATCGGCGTTGGGCGCCAAGATAGCGCGCGCGCATTTCCGCATTCGCCTGAAAGCCGCCGGCGCAAAGAACGATTGACCCGCTTTTGATTTCGTATTCTTCGTTGGGATCGGAGACCACGACGCCTTCGATATGCCGGTCGTTGCCGAGTAACGCTTTGACCCGCGACTCGTAGCGCAGCTCGACGCCCATGCCCAGGGCGATCTCGCGCCATTGCCTAATTGGCCCAGTCCGCCGCCGACGCCGCCGACCGGATGGATCACCAATCCCGGCTCGAAATAATAACGGCCGTCGATCACCACGTGACTATCGATCTCCCACTTGATGCCCAACTCGCGCATCCAATGAATCGCCGCGTTGGACTGGCTCACCAGCACGTCGGCTAAAGTTCCTGATCGATGCGGCCGCGCGTGACCCGCTGCAAATCGGCGTGAAACAGTTCCGCGGAATAGGCCGGCAAGTTGAGTTTCGCAAACATCGCGTCGTCGACATCCGGCAGAAACTGGCGGATCTCATCGGCGCCGGAAAACACCCAGCGAAAGCCGGTGTGCGAATAGCGCGCGTTGCCGCCGAACTCCGGCTCCGGCGCTTTTTCCAACATCACGACTTTCGGCGCGCCGGCTTGCTTGGCCGCCACCGCCGCTTCAAAGGCGGCGCTGCCGCCGCCGACAACTACCACGGGATGTTTTCCGTTCTCACGGTGCAAAATTCTCCATCTTCGATGTCAATTATTATAGCGAGTGAATGATCAATTCTTTTTATACAAGCCCTGAATGAACCCGGAACTTTCGAGCTTGTTCATGAACGAGTTGTCGATGAGCGTCTCGACGCGCACGTCGGCGATCTTTGGGTTGAGCTGGATTAAGAGCTTTTGCAGCCGCTTCATTCCCTCGACGCTGGTGTGCGGCGCGCGCTCATAGTTGGTGATCACGGCTTGATAGGATTCCTCGACATCGGCCGGATTGCTCAAACGCAGGTTAGTTGCCAAGAGCCGGTTCACGAGTTCCTTGTTCGCCGGATCGTTGATCATCGCGATCGCCTCGATCGTGGCTTTCAAATGGCCTTCGATCACCTGCGGCTTTGTCGCCGCCGCGCGCCGCGTCGTCACCATCATGTTCTGCGGCAGGGTCACGCCGGCGGACTTCAAGTTATAAAGCAAGGTATAACCTTTGTTGGCGTAGACCTCGCCCATCGCGCCTCTTAGCGTGGTGGCATCGACACTGCCGCTCTCGAGGGCCAAGCGCCGGTTCATTTCGGTCCCCGGTATCGTCAGAAAAGAAATCTTCGCTTGAACCGGATCGAGTTGAGTCCTTGAAGCGCCAACATCGACACCAGATGCGACGTTGATCCTGGACCGCTGACCGCGATCCGTTTGCCACGAAGGTCCTCCGGCTTCTTGATGTCGGGGCGCGTGTTAAGGCGAAAATCCAGTTTCTGATTGAAGTTGGCGATGCCGGCGAGCTCCGCGCCGCTCAGACCGGCGTTGACGAGATGGCCGGGACCGATGATCGCCGCGTCAATTTCACCCGCAAGCAAAGCTGCGATGGCCAAGGGATTGCGCGGCATGAGTATGAACTGCATGTCGACGCCATATTTTTTGAACAAGCCGCGTTCGCGCGCCACCCAGACATGAGTCATGCTTTCGCTGGTCACGCTGGAGGACAGATATGATTTAGGTCTGACCGGTCGAAGGACTCGGCAGGCAAAGGACCAGCGAGAGGATAACGAACATAGCACACGCGCCATACAACCTTCGGCGGCCATGAGGCAAAGTGATTCTCGTCATCGCGCTGACCCCGTTTGTTTCGCCCTTGGGTCGGCGAGAGTATCGTCCTCGCCGGCCCAATCAAGGATACGAGAAGCGGCTATCGTTTCGGCTAACTAGTCGCTCTTTTTCTCGCCCAGCGGCACGACATTTTGAAAGCCATGCTCGGAGATGTCGAAATAATTGCCATCGGGATCGGAGCCGCGGGTCTCGGCATAGGGACGGCCGTTGGGACGGCCTTTCGGCAATTTGTTGGGATTGACCTTTTTCATTCGGTCGACGATCTTCTCGCCGCTCTCCACTTCGAAGCCGAAATGGTACAGGCCGTTGGGCGCGTTCTGTTCATGGTTGGGCAGGATCGCTAGATTGAAATACCCGTCGGTCAGGAAAATCGCGCCGCCTTCGTTTTTTTCCTTGTGCAGCATCTGCATCTCGAAGACGTCCATGTAAAACGTCGCGAGCTTGCCGGTATCTTCCGTGCGAATGGCCAAATGTTTGATCTTAGGCATATTGTCCTCCTTGGATTGAAAATTCTGGGACGACAGTTAATTATCTTCCTTGCCGCCCACCGGTTGGACGACTTGAAAGCCATGCTCGGAAATATCGAAATAGTTGCCGTCAATATCCGAAGTGCGTGTTTCGGCATAGGGCCGGCCATTGGGGCGCTGTTTAGGCATCTTGTTGGGATTGAACTTTTTTAGCCGTTCGACGATCTTCTCGCCGTTCTCCACTTCGAAACCGAAATGGTACAGCCCGTTGGGCGACTGTTGCTCGTTGTTCGGCAGGATCGCGAGATTGAAATAGCCGTCGGTCAAGTAAACCGCGCCGCCTTCTTGTTTGTCTTTGTGCAGAACCTCCATCTCGAAAACGTCCATGTAAAACGTTGCGAGCTTGCCGGTATCTTCGGTTCGAATCGCCAGATGACGTAGTTTTGGCATTTATTACTCCTAGGAAAAGTTTGTAAACGTAGAGATTTATTTTGCGGCTTCGGCACGAGTGATGCCAATGCCGAACGGTTCGGAACGATTGCCGAACAACACCAACGGTTCGGTCCCCTTATTGATTAATTGGTAATATTCTTTGGCTGGGAAAAAGACGATGTCATCCTTCTTCGCCACCCGCTCGCCGCCCTTGATATCTTTAATCGAGCACTCCCCCTGCACCACCAGAAACGTCTCCGGATTCTGATGGAAATGCATCGGCGTGTCGTCGCCCGGCTCGAAGTAAAGCATCCACGAGCGAAAATTATCCGTGCCAAAAAAATGGTTATTTTTGATCTTGCCTGCGCGCGCGGCTCGTCGATCTTCTGCCCCAGATTAATGCATTCCATAGCGCCCTCCTGAACCCGATTTTTCAGGTGGACCGAACCTATCGCGGCGCGGGTTCGCTTGTCAATTGGCGAGGTAAGAATGGCAGCGGAGTAATGGAGTGCTGGAGTATTGGAGGTCCGGATTACCCACCACTCCATCACTCCAATACTCCAACGAATCCGTTTATCGCAACTCCAGCTCGATTTGATCGCGGTCGACGATCAGCGGCAGCATCGCTTCGCGAATGACTTTCTCGCTGACTTCGCCGAAGCGCTCTTTGAAACGGTCGAGGGGAACCACGGCTTTGGCCATGGCACGGTGGCCGCCGGCGCTGCCGATATCGTCGTAGAGTTTTTTCATGATCTCGCCGGCGCTCTTGACGTAGCCAACATTGCGCACCGAGATGACGACGCGATTGTTTACTAAACCGGACACTACGCTCCAGTCAACGCCTTCGATTTGCAAGCAAAACTCCGCCATCTGCGGAATCACGTCTTCGCGGTTGACTTCGCCCAAATGGATCACCGCGACGGCGTTGTCGACTTGCAGGTGGCTCAACGCCCGGCCCATCGCTTCAAGATCTTCCCGCGGCAAGGCTGGTCGCTCGATGCGCGCGATGATCGCCTTGTTGGCGATCGGATAAAGGTAGTTGAAGGCGCTCAAGTCGGCGAGACTGCTGCCACGCTCGAGAAACAGCGTATCGGTCTTGATGCCGTAGAGCAGCGCGGTGGCTAAGCGCTGCGACGGCTCCATGCCGGCGGCACGTAGATATTCTGTGAAGATCGTCGCCGTCGAGCCGTAGGCAGTGCGCAAATCGGCGAAGCGCGCCTTGAAGTTGCTCCGCTTCGGATGGTGGTCGACGACCAGGTCGACCCGTCCGAGGGTCTGCTCAAAGTAAGGCGGCTGGACGTCGACCATGGCTAGGCGCGCGCCGTCTTTGTATAAGTCATCGGGGGTGATCTGATCGATGTGAATTTCCAACAGCTCGATCATCGCCAAATTCTCCGGGCGGGTGATCGAGCCAAACGTCACGATCGGCGTGGTCGTACGGTTGCGCCCGAGCAACTCGCGCAGCGCCAAAGCGCTGCCGATGGCGTCGGGATCGGGATCATGTTGCAACAGGATGTGGATCTTCTTGCCTTCGTCGAACAACGAGCGGATGCGCTCGACTTTCTTGATATTGAGAGTGTCGAGCAGTTGAGTTGCGCAAAACTCGGCGAAAATATCGGCGAGCTGCAAGTGGCGCAACAACGGATCGTCGGGTTCTTTCGTCGTCTTTTTGCCGTTTTTTTCCGAGGTCAAGGAAACGATCGGGATATTTTTGTCGAGGGCGCGCAACAAGCGGCACACCCGATCCTGTTCGTCACCGTCACGGACAAAAACCACCGCCTGATCGACATGGTGCAGTTTGATTTTTTTGTAGGTCTCTTCTTTTAGCAGATCGCCATGCCAAACCTTACCCCGTTGCCGTTTGATACGCTGGGCGATATTTGCATTGGGCACGAGGTAGCGCACGTCGCCCTGCTCGGTGGCGACATTGCGCATGAACTGAAATAACAGATCGTCTTCGCAGATGGCCAGATATTGCATAGGGATATCCCGTGAGCGGGATTTAAATGCCGCGGACTTGCACGGCGCAATCGGCAGCTTGGCGTGTGATCCGCACGGCCGGACTCTAGCACCTAGATTCGGTCAAAGCTAGGCAAACCATTGATCCATGGCTGCCGATTCCTTATAAGACAACGAATTATCGAAAGAAAGTGAGTACAAAAGGCATGATAAACAGCGGCGAAAGAGGCTTTGGCCTAGGAAAATTCAGCGCCGTGGAACGTGAGCGGCGCTGGGCACGGGTGCGCGAGCTGATGGCTAGGGAGCAGCTCGATGCCATCATTGGATTTCCCAACCAGAGCCACTGGGATCAGTTCCAAGCCGACATTCGCTATCTCACTCACATCGGCGGCCACCAGACCGAAGTTGCCGTGGTCTTTCCGCTGGCCGGTGAGCCCACCGCTTTTGTCCGCGGCAGCAACGAAATCGCATGGTGGCGCATCGCCCAGGACTGGGTCACCGACATTCGCCCGTCACGACGCGAATGGAGCCCGCCGATGATCGCGCGCATGAAGGAGTTGCAGTTGGACCAAGGGCGCATCGGCGTCAGCGGCTTGAGCGGCCTGTTGCGTGCGCCCGAGGGAACTGTCGTCAGCGGCATGCTCGACGGCGTGCGCCGAGCGTTTCCCGAAGCCAAGTTTGAAAATGCCACCGAGCTGTTGCAAGACGCGCGCTCGATCAAAGGCGCGGAAGAAGTCGCCTGGATGGAACGCGCCGCCGAGATCCTCGACCAAGTCGTCGCCGCGATCCTCGCCAAAGCGCGTCCCGGCGTGATGGAGAACGACATGGTCGCGACTATTTGGCAGACGATCATCGCCAATGGCGGCGATTATCCATCGATGACCCACTGGGGCGCAGGCGCCGGCGTGCCTTGGGCCTGCCGCATCGCGCCCCATCGGCCACTGCAAGCCGGCGACTTTATCAACACGGAACTCGAAGCCAAATACGGCGGCTATATTTCCCAGACCGTGCAGGCCGCTTGTCTCGGCAAGATTCCCGAGGAACTGAAAGGCGCCTTCGATACTAGCGTAAATGTCTTCAACGAACTGGTGAAGTTCATGAAGCCCGGCATCTCTTATCGCGCCGTGATCGAGTTCTATCAGAAACTGGTTCGTGAAGCCGGCTTCATTCCCAAAGGCATGCTGCTGCACGGCCGCGGCATCGGCGAAGACCGGCCGCAAATCACCGGCGAGGTTGCCGGCGATATGTACACCAGCGCTACCTACACCCAACATCTCGATCTGCCGCTGCGCGAAGGCAACGTCTTCGTGCTCAAGCCCGGCGCCATGCCGGGCGACGCGCCCGATTCGATCCGCTGCGGCGACACCGTGGTTATTGAGAAAACAGGCGCCCGGCGGCTGGGCAAAAGACAGTTTACTTTTCCCGAAATTATGTAAAAAGTAATTGTCGGCTGGGTCGTTGACGCTGCGCCGCGATTTTAGATACGGTTACCGTGGGCAGCAGGCTCAATGGTTGGAGGGAATTGAATGGCTGCAGAAATTCGTTACGGCGTCGAAACCATCGATCATATCGCGATCCCGGTGCGCGATCTGGCATTGAACCAGGCGTTCTACGTCGAAACTCTTGGGCTTAAATTCAAAACCACCAGGCGCAATCCCGACGGCAGCCCGCGCCAAACCTACGTGCTCGCCGGCGACAATATCATCGGCCTACATTTACCCGGCGTTAGCGCCGGCATTGCGCCGAGCGGCGCGCCGAGAATCGGTGTCAGCGTCAGCAGCGAGCGTTTCGCGCAGGTTGAAAACAATTTGCGCTTGGCCAAGTACCCGTTCACAGGTCCCGTCGAACATGCAACCGATGCGCCGCTCACCCGCTCGATTTATTTCGACGATCCCGATGGCAACCATCTGGAATTCTGTCTGCGCCGCGCCGAACCGCGGACGGAATGTATCAGCCACACGGTCTTCGAAACCTGCAATAGGAAAAAGGCCGTGACATTTTACTCGGAAGTGCTCGGCACAGGCGCGCCCATCCGATGCGGCGAGGAAACCATGATGGCGACGCAAAACGGCCAAATGATCGGTCTCGTGGAAGTCGCGGAACTATCTGAGCGCAGCAAGAAACATGGCCGCGGCTGTCACATGGCCATGGACGTGCAGCAGGAAGATTTCGATTCCATGGTCGCTCTGGTCGAGCGCCATGGCGGCAAGAGTCAAGGCGACAAACGCGCCGACGATGGCCTGAGACCGGCAGGAGAGCGCAGCATTTATCTCTTCGATCCCGACAACAATCGGCTGCAAATCACCGCCCACGCGCCCAATCAGAAAGCAGAACTACTCGACGACGAAGAAAAATGGCGCCGCATCGTCGCCAGCCGCAAAGAGCAAGGCAAAGGCCTCACCCGCTGGGAAAGCGGCGGGAAGAAACTCGTTTAGGAAATTCTTACGCAATCCGGCCATCCCGTAGGATGGGTGGAGCGAAGCGATACCCATCTCAATCAACTCCGCGTGTGACATCAACCGATGGGTTTCGTCGGAACTCAGCCCATCCTACGAGGCTGCTTGGTAGTCATCATCGCGCTTAGCAAAAAACGGCGTAGCTAGCTACGTCCTTCGGAAATTCTTCTTTGTGTTCTTTGCGGTGGAATCATCCGATTCCTAAGTCTTCGTCGCCAAGATCAGCGTCGTCCCCGGCAGAGTGTTGGCAATGTCGCCGTGGGTCGCAATTGAATTGAATCCCGCCATTTTCATCCAGTCGGAATATTGCGCCAGCGTCCAGCACTCGCCTTCCGGCGTATGCGTCAGCGTGTAAACCGAGAAACGCAACGCGAAAGTCGGTTCCGTGCGCTCTTCGTTGGGCACGAAGTCGTTGACGACGAAGATTCCGCCGGGTTTCAAGGCCGAAAAAGCTTTAGCAAATAATTCCTGATTGCCCTTGGGCGATTCGAAGCGGCAGAAGTTGCTGGCGAGAACGAGGTCGTAGTAGTTCGCTTCGATATTCGCGGTATGATGTTCGCCGTCGATATAACGAATCTTGCCTTCCAAGCCGCGCTCTCTATTAGCCTTCTGCGCCACCGCGTTGACGTTGGGCCAATCGAGTTGCGTGACCTGGGCGGTCGGATCGCGCGTGACGATGGTCATGCCGAATATGCTCGAACCGCCGGCCACATCGAGCACGCGCAAACCTTTGCGCTCGCTGCCGATTTTTAGAATATCGCACAGCGCTTTGGCCGCCGGTTCGGCGATGACGATGATGCCGAGCACGAGTTTTTCCCAAACTTGCAGCTCGGTGTTGGTATCCATTCGGCTGAGCGGCTTGCCGGTTTTGAGCGATTCTTTAAGATGGGCCATGCCATCCCACAATGCCAAGGCGACATGACGGAAATCACCGCAATAGGAAGATTTGCCCTTGACCAGAAACGCCTGCGCCGATGGTGTGAGAAAATACTTACCGTCGCGCTTTTCGATCAATGACAACGCCGGCAAGCTGTCGAGCACGATGCGCGTCGCGCGCGCGTCCGTGCCGGCTTCGCGGGCCACCGCTTCCGCGCTATCGAAACCTTTGTTGATCAGCGTGAAAAAATCGTACTCCAGCGCGGCGTCCAAGATTTGGCTGTTGGCAAAGTCGCCGAGTATCCGCATCAACGGACGGGGTGAGATTTCCTCTTGATTAGACTCGGCCATGTTTATTCTTTGTACAGCCCTTCCTTCTTGATCTGCTGATACACACCCTCGAAGAACCAGGCGAAGTAGGACGTGCCCATGCGCATGCAATACTCCAGGTTGAAGCCCGGACGGGTCTCGGCCTTGCCTTCGATGAGCATGTTCTTCAAAACCATCCAGTCAAGATCGGCATGCGCCATGATGCCGTCATGTTCTTCCAAATCGGCCTTGGCGTGGACACGAAAATAGACGATCTTTTCTTCGGGGAAATTATAAACCTTGCGCAGCGTCGTACCGAAGAAGCGCGCCCAATGACCGACGGCTTCCTCGACGCAAAACGACGCCCACCACTCGACCATGGTGCCCTCGTAGAGCACACCGCGGTAGTACTCCAGGAACGCGCGGCACTCGGCGAGCATTTCGTATTCGACCATCTCATCGTCGCTGAGTCCGAAGTTGCGTCCCTGTTCGAGGACGATCTGAATGTGGCCGGGCGGCTTGGGATGAATCATCTCATCGGCCACATGGGCGGCGAAATGCTTTTGCAGCTCCGGATGGCGCTTAAAAAAAGGCAAATGGCGTTGGTAAGCGACACCGTGGAAATTATTGATCTCGGCGACAAAGCCGTGCCAGTTCTGCCAAAAGATTTTGATCGCCTCCATCGGCAGCGTGCCGTTGCCCATGTCGGTGTGGAAACGACCTTTGATCAGCCAGCGGTCGGCTATGTCGAGTAAATATTTCTTTAAGTCCGCGATCACTGCGTCGGCTTCCTGCGGCGAAAGTTTTTTTCCGGAAAAATCCTGTCTGCCTAGTCCCATAATTCCCTCCTTACTTTAGCTCTGCCGATACCAATCTTTCCCGATTTCTGTTTCCGACGTTGAAGCTTTGAACGCTTGCCTTCGATAAACTCAGGCCCTGAGCTTGCCGAAGGGAACCTTGAACGGACCTAATAGAGCGCCCCCGGATTGAGAATATTATTCGGATCGACCAATTGTTTGATCTCTTTGACGACATCGTAAAGATTGCCGAGTCGGTTATAGGGCATCGGCCCCTTGGTGCTCAGAGTCGGGGCGGTCCAAACCACGCCGCGTTCGTTACTGAACTGTGCCACCATGCCCATCCACTTGCGCAGCCGGCCGACATCTTCGTCGTCGTAGGGATTGTAGAAAGTGAAATATTCTTCTTTGATCGCCAGGTCACGGGTGACGTAGCTATCATGCTGCGGCGAGTGCTCGGCGTCCCAGATGCCGCACTCGCGCTTGGCGGCTTCGTCGAGATCGTACATTTCTTTGAGGAATCGCAGCGGATACATCTTCGAGGTTACCGCGAACATGCCGGTGTGGCGCACCACCGTACCACACCAACCGTCCGGTCCCATGACATGCCAGTCGGGCCAGCCATGCAGACCCAGCTCCTGCGCCTTCGCCCCCATCGCTTTGTCGGCGATCTCCGGCACGTCGACGCCGCCGGCGCTCTCATAAATGCGCCGCATGCGCTTTTCTTTGAACGCCAGCTCGTCCGCGTCACGCGCCATGACAACGGTTTTTAGGAAAAACCAGCCGTCGTCGGGAATGTTGTTTTTGTCGTACAGCCCCTCTGCCATCGGCCAGTGATACTGCCAGCGGTCGGTGAAGTGGATGTCGTAGACAACTTCGCCTCGGACTAATTCAACCAGGGAATCCTGCACCTGTTGCAGCTGATCGCGGCGAAACACGTAGCAGTAATCATGCAGCCATTCGCGCTGGCATTGAATCGCGCGTAGACAAACTTTGCTGATGATCCCCATGGAGCCGGCGGCGAGGGTAAACAGACCCAACAGATCCGGCAGGTGAATCCATTTTTGAAACGGCCCGAAGGTCGTGCCTTGATTGGCCAGCGCACCCAAGCGAATGGTTTCACCGTTGGCGAGAATGACTTCCAAGCCGAGCACCATATCGGCGATCCAGCCGTAGCGTGTCATGCCATAGCCGATACCGCCTTTGTTGATCATCGCACCGATAACCACCGCCGGCCCGTAGGTGCCAAAGTTGGGCAGCATCAATCCATCCTGGCGCAGCGCATGATGAATCGCGTACACACTGGCACCGCCCTCGGCAATCACGTACTGCATCGGCGAATTTACTTCGAGGATTTTGTCCATGCCCAGCATGTCGAGCAAGACGCCGCCCTTGAGCGGCGAGCTGATGCCCATGCCGACGCCGCCCTTGGCGACTATGGGAATCTTATGCTCGTTGGCGAATTTCAAAATGTCGGCAACCTTGTGATTGCCTTGGGCGTCGGACTCTATACGCACGATCACGTCCGGCAACGCCCGATAGGCGCCGTAAGCCAGAGTATGCTGATAGTTGATCTTGTCTATCGGGTTCGTCGAAATCCGCCGCGGGCCGACGATGTCGGTCAGCTTGGCGATGATCTCGTCGAGGGAAAGCATGGGGAATCAATTGCAAAATGGAAAATGGTAAAATGGAAAATTTAGGATTCGGATATAGATTACGCAGAGTTTTCCCTGAGAAATTGTTATCCGGCATTTTCAATTCTCAATTACCATTTTCAACTTATTCAGAGTCTGCAGATGACTGCCGCCGGTAATGAGAATATGGCTGCCGGTCAGCATGCTCGCCTCATCGCCGGCGAGAAATGCGATCGCCCCGGCGACATCTTCCGGATAGAGATGCTTTTTCAGCGGCCGGGTTTCTTTGACTCGCTCGCGAAACGCCTCCGGCATGATCATCGAAGCATCGGTCAGCGTGAACGCTGGAGTTACCACATTGACGGCGATCCCCAGCGGGCCGAGCTCAATCGCCATCGTATTGGCCATCGATTCCAAGCGCCGACTTGGCCGCCGCGTAGGCGCCCATGCGCGGCAGCGGTTGCTGCGCCAAGCGGGTGCTGACAACGATGATCTTGCCGGCCTTTCTCTCTTTCATATCCGGCAAGCAGGCTTGCACACAGTGATAAAACGCCGACAGTTCATGGTCGATCGCCTGATGAAACTTTTCCCAGGCGATTTCATGGAGCGGGCTAACTTGAAATGGAAAGTAAGCATTATTGACCAGCACGTCGATGGCGCCGAGTTTATCTTTGACGGCGTTGACCATCGAATCGATCTGCACCCGCTGCGTGACATCGGCCTGAAAGATCATGCCGCGGGCGCCGGCGGCTTCCACTTGGCCAAGAACCTTTTGCGCCGCTTCCTGGTTTTGATGGTAATTGACGACCACCGCCGCGCCGCCCTGGGCTAGTCGAATCGCCGCCGCTGCGCCGATGCCCCGGCTCGCGCCGGTAACCAGAGCGATTTTGCCATGAAGTGTGGGGAGCTTTTTCTCTTCTGCCATGGCTCGGCCAGCACTAGATCGCGACCTTATCTTCCGCCGCGCCCTTTTCGTATTTAGCGGCGTTGTTTTTAAACGATTCGAACTTCATCCGCACGTAAGGCGAGGTGTAGCCATTCAAGATGCGCTCAATGCGGCCCGGCTTGCTGTAAAAAGACTGAAAGGCCCAGCCCGTCAACTCACCCAACTGCTGGCGCGTCAGGTGCTTAGTCGGCATGACGCTATGCTCCAAGTCATAGAGACTCAGATTGTCGACTTCGATGATGTTGTTCTTCACCGCCGCTTTATAGATCGGCGAGCCGGGGATCGGATTGAGCACCTGGATCATGACGATGTCTGGATCGATCTCGTCGACCGCCTTGGCGCGCTGGCGGATTTTGGCTTCGTCGTCTTCCCAGAAGCCGTTGAGATAGGTCGAAATTGTCGAAATATCGTTCTTGCGCAGGAACTGAATTAGTTCTTTCAATTCCTTGACACCGACTTTCATCGTTCCCTTGCGCGCTTCGGCGATCTCTTCGTCCGTGCCGCCGTCGATGCCGATCAACACTTGATACAAGCCGACTTTGCGCAGCCGCGGCACCAGGTCCATGTCGCGAATCAAGTTCTGCGCCCGGCTGAGCATGAACCAGCTCATGTCCAGCTTTTTTTGCTCCAGCGCTTCGACCAAGTCAACCATCTTCTGCCGGTCGGAGTTGAAGTCGTCGTCCATGAAAGTCAGAGCGCTTAACACCGTAAGTCTTGTTGAGCAGTTCCATTTCATCAGCGACTCGCTTGCCGCCTTTAGTGCGGTGCGAACTGAAATCCCGTGGATTGCGCTGGTCGACCAACCACCACTCGTAGCAAAAATGACAAGCCCCCTCGCATCCCCGAGAAGTCACCGATTCGTTGTAATTGGGTATCACCGAATAGCCATAATACTTGTCCATCGGAAACAGATCGTAGGCTGGCAGGGGAAGTTCATCGAGATTGGCAATGACTGGCCGCGCCGGGGTCAGCACGACCTCGCCATTCTTCCGGTAGGCCAAGCCCTTGATGCCGCTGAAATCAGGCGCAGGTTTTTTCAGTTCCTCCAACAACTCCCCAACCGCATGTTCATTGTCGGCAAACACCCCGACAATCGCGAAGTCGAGTTGCGGATTTTCGGTCATAATCTTGTGCGGCACCGCGGTGTACATCAAACCGCCGCCGATGGTGACGGTTTGGGGAGCGAATTCTTTGATCTTTTGCATCGCCGCATGAAAGCGGTTGAGCGTCGCCGCGCCGCCCGCCGCCGCGATCATGGCGCCAAAGAACACCGCATCCGGCCGTTGCCGCTTCACCTCATCGATCATCTGGTCGTCGTTCAACCCCAGCGCGCGGCAGTCGAGGACCGCCACCTCCGCGGCTTTTTTCTCGCGAATAAAAGCCGCGACCTGAGCGTGCAATGAGTTGACGGCCAAATGACGGTCGCCCCACGGCGCCCAATTGCCCATGGGTGGGGTAATAAAGAGAAGTTTCATGCTATCTCCTGGTACCGGCGGGATTAGTTTCAATTAAAGTATTTAATAGGTTAATGATTGTCAAGGTGAGCCGCAGAGAGTATCGGCGACGAACGGTTAAAACTCGATAGAAATATTAGCTAACCGGAGCTCACTTATCAGTTGACAACATCCGACCCTTTTGGTACTGCTGCCGACACTAAGCGTCGGTAACAAGAACTTAATAGAAACCCCACAAAGGAGACCCTTATGGCTCAAGGTGCGCAAGAAGAACAATTAATGGATATACGCGTCGCCGAAGCGTCGTCTGCGTATAAGTTTTATCTCAATCAGGAAAAAAAGATCCTCGGCGGTACCGCGGTGATTCTCTTCCTGTTGACTTGGGAGACCATCGGCAACTGGGCGGGGCTGATTAACCCGATGTTCATGAGCGCGCCGTCGCTGGTGGGAAAGGCGGCCTGGCAGATGTTTGCCTCGGGGGAGATTTACAACGATCTCTATGTTAGCGGCATTGAGTTCTTCTGGGGCTACCTGCTGTCGGTCATTTTTGCGATCCCATTCGGCATCGCCATCGGCTGGTACAAGCGTTTCGCGTACGTTTGCGATCCCTTTGTCAACGCCATGAATGCCACACCTCGCGTTGCCTTGTTACCACTGGTCATCATCTGGCTCGGCATCGGCATCTTGTCCAAGGTCGGCATCATCTTTTTGGGCGCGGTGTTTCCGCTGCTGATCAACACCCGTGACGGCGTCAAAACCACTCCGGCCAACTTGCTCACTGCCGCCAGAAGCTTTGGCGCATCGGAATGGCAGATCTTCAAATCCGTCGTATTGCCGTCCACCGTGCCGTTCATTCTGACCGGCTTACGCCTTGCCGTCGGCCGCGCACTCATCGGTGTCATGGTCGGCGAGCTTTACGCCGCAACCGCCGGTATCGGCTTTATGATTACGGTCGCCGGCGCGACCTTCCAAACCGATAAGGTGTTCGTCGGCGTCTTGATTTTCGCCATCAGTGGTATGACCCTGACCGAAGTCATCGACCGTTACGAGCGTCGGTTCGACAAGTGGCGTCCCAAAGTTGGTGCTGAATAAGCGATCCGACATTAACCCGCTTTAAATTAAAATGGCGCTTGGCACTACCAAGCGCCATTTTTTTTACTCGACTGGTTTCTGAGATATTAGAGATACCTCACCAACGGCATTGCCTCGCCGCCGTAATTTCTATACGATCCCCGCACTTCTACCAGCTCAGTCAAAATCGATGGAGGCCCGATGCGCAGACTCGGCGGCGTGACAATATTAGTATTCGTTCTTGTTGTAATGTTCTTTCGCCAGGCGATCGGGCTTTATGTCGACTGGCTGTGGTTCCAGGACGTTGGTTACAGCCCGCTCTTTGGAACGATCTTGACTTATAAGTTCGCACTTGGCGCCGTTGCCGGCACTCTTCTGGCGTTGCTCATTTATGTCAATCTGAAGATCGCCTCCTCGACATCGGGCGGATTTCGCTACTCCAGCGCGGAAAACATTATCGAGCTGCCGCCACCGGAGCTGATCGATCCAATTCTCAAGCGGCTGCTTCTCCCCGGCGCCCTGCTGGTCGGCCTGATGGCTGCACCCCAAGGGGCGGCCCATTGGGAACAATTCTCGCTGTTTGTCAATTCGGTATCGTTCAATTTGCAAGATCCCCAGTTCGGCCGCGATGTTGGTTTTTATGTGTTTGTTTTGCCCTGGCTGCGCATTGTCTATCACTGGGCGATTTTCGCCATCGGTGTCACCGCCGTTGCCAGCGCCGCTGTCTACCTGGTCTATCGTGGCATTGAGTACACTGCACGCGGCCTTTTTCTCGGCGAACGCGCGCGCAGCCATCTGCTGATCCTGTTGGGCGTGTTTCTGTTGATCAAAGCCTGCGGCTACTATCTCGAGGCTTTCGATCTGTTGCATTCGCCGCGCGGCGTTTCCTTCGGCGCGAGCTATGCAGACATCTATGGCACTCTCCCGGCGCTCCGCGTGCTGACGTTTCTGGCGCTCATTGCCGCGGCGCTCTGCTTTGCGCAGATCGCCCGCACCGGTTATAAGTTCGTCTTCCTCGGCGTCGGCGCCTTGGTGGCGGTCCACTTATTGGGTCTCAATGCCTATCCGGCGCTGCTGCAGCGCTTCCGTGTCACGCCCAATGAAATCGAGGCGGAACGTTCGTTTATCGAGCGCACCATCAAATTCACCCGGCTCGCCTTCGGCCTGGATAAAATTGAAACCAAGGAGTTTCCCGCTGAGGAGCAGTTAACCGCCGCCGACCTGAAGCGCAATGAATCGACCATCAATAATATCCGCCTCTGGGATCATCGGCCGCTCCTGACCAGCTACGCCCAGCTCCAGGAGATCCGGCCTTATTACAAGTTCATCGATGTCGACAATGACCGCTATATCATCGACGGCACCTACCGCCAGGTGATGTTGTCCGCCCGCGAGCTGTCACATCGCCATTTGCAAAGTCAAAACTGGATCAACGAGCATCTGACATTCACCCATGGCCATGGCGTGGTCTTTGGACCGGTGAATCAGGTGACCTCCAGTGGTCAGCCCGAGTTTTTCATCAAAGATATTCCGCCGCTGACGACCACTTCGCTGCAAGATCACCCGCCCCGAGATCTACTACGGCGAGCTCGCCAATGAATATGTTTTAGTGCGGACCAAGTCGCAGGAATTGGACTATCCTGCCGGCGATCAGAATATTTACACGACCTATCAAGGCAAGGGCGGCGTGCCGATCGGCAGCTTCTGGCGCAAGTTGGTTTTCGCGGCGCACCACGCGTCGATGCGAATCTTGTTATCGCAGGATCTCACCAGCGAAAGCCGGATACTTTTCCATCAGAAGATTCAGGAGCGGGTAAAGAAAATCGCGCCGTTTATTACCTTCGACCCTGACGCCTATATCGTCATCGCCCAAGGCGGCAGGTTATTCTGGATCATTGACGGCTATACCAATTCGGCCCGTTTTCCCTATTCCGCACCGCTGAGCCGGCAAGGGATGAATTATATTCGCAACTCGGTCAAGGCGGTGGTCGACGCTTACAACGGCACGGTGGAATTTTATCTGAGCGATCCAGCGGATCCGATCATTCAGTCCTTCGCCAAGATCTTTCCGCAAGTGTTTAAACCCCTCGAAACCATGCCCGAGGATCTGCGCGCCCATGTGCGTTATCCCCAGGATCTCTTCACGATCCAGGCCCATGTCTACGCCACCTACCATATGCAGGACCCTCAGGTGTTTTTTAACAAGGAGGATCTCCTGAGCATCCCGCGGCGCACCATGGAGGGCCGCGAGCGCGAAATGGAGCCCTACTACACGATCATGCGCCTGCCGGGGGAGGAGAAGGAAGAATTCATCCTGCTCTTACCGTTCACGCCGAATAAACGCGACAACATGCGCTCCTGGCTGGCGGCGCGCAGCGATGGCAAAAATTACGGCAAGTTAACCGCGCTGGAATTTCCCAAAGCGAAATTGGTCTATGGCCCCAAACAGATCGATGCGCGCATCGACCAAGATACCATCATCTCCCAACAACTGACGCTGTGGAGCCAGCGCGGCTCGCAGGTGCTCCGCGGCAGCCTTGCTCGCCATCCCCATCGAAAAGTCGTTGCTCTACGTGCAGCCGCTCTATCTGGCCGCGGAGCAAGGCTCATTGCCGGAATTGAAGCGGGTGATTGGTCGCCTTCGGCAACCGCATCGCCATGGAAGAAACGCTCGACCAAGCCCTGCAGCGCATCTTTGGCGCCAAGCCGGCGGCGGACGCCAGCGCACCAGCCCGCCAGTGCCGCGGCAGTGGCCACGCCCGTCAAAGGCGATCACATCGTTGGCCCGCCAGGCGTTGGATCATTTCCAGCGCTCCCAGGAACTACTCAAGCAAGGCAACTGGGCCGGCTACGGCGAAGAGCTGAAAAAAGTCGAGGACCTGCTCAAGGAAATGCAAAAGAGCCGTTAGAACGCGGCAACATGCGAGCAACGACCAGCGCAGCGTTCACCGATTGTGCGGATTAGCATGATAGCGGCCACTGACGAGCAGTCTTCGGCGCTGCGCAGGATCGCTAAGCCGTCGTCGGATTCGCTGCTGCCTGCGTCGGCGCTCATCGCTATCTCTGCCCATGGCTTGCCATGGCCAGCGCGCTCATACGCCAGCCGGTCGCCGGATTCGCGCAGGACAATCAGCTCTCGGTCCGTGACGATGCCGTAGCGCTTCTTGTTGTAAATCACCATGGCGACTGGATCTTCGGCTTGCGGCTTGAGCACATCGCGGCCGAAAAATGCGCTGCGATATGCGCCGCCGACGATGCCCATGATGGTCGGCGGTAAATCCATCTGACTGGTTACGCGGCAATACGCGCCGGCAGCGACATGTTTCGGCGCGAGGAACAGCGCCGGGACGATGTACTCGTCGATGGGAATAAGTTCGTTGCCGCGCAAGTGCACGCCGTGATCGCCGACAAAGACAAATAACGTATCGTCGAAGTACGGCGCCTGGCGCGCCGCGCGAATGAATTGACCGATGCAGTAGTCGGCGTAGAGAAAGTTATTGAGCTCATTGAGCTCAAAGCCGGGCGGCAGCTTGGTATCGGCGGCCAGTGGGTTGATTTTCCCCGCCGGGAATTGCCAGGGCGAGTGCAGCGATACTGTCAGTAGGGTGGCAAAAAACGGTTGGCGCGCTT
The DNA here is from genome assembly GCA_963847445.1 of uncultured delta proteobacterium. Classification (GTDB taxonomy): domain Bacteria; phylum Desulfobacterota; class Binatia; order UBA9968; family UBA9968; genus DP-20. The sequence goes on from CAWJZV010000007.1 coordinate 57,183, forward strand.
CGTGGTAGCGACGAAATTCGCTATCGGCTCGGGCAAATAAATCTTCATCCGACACACCCCAGGGACTTTTGTAGAGCGGCGCAGAGAAATCTTTTTCTTCGATGAAACGGTCAAAGCCGTTACCGAGAAAGAATGCCAGCATGTGATCGAAAATCCCCTGGCCGCCGTAGAGAAAACTCGTCGCATAACCGCGCCCACGCAGCACACTCGCCAAGGTAAAAAAGTTTTGCCGTGCCTGCGGCCGCTTGACCACCCCTTCGCCAGGAAGCGGCGGGAACGAACAGACCGCGGCTTCCAGTCCTTGGATGGTTCGCTCTCCAGTGGCGTAGCAGCGTTCCAGCAATAAGCCCTCTCGCGCAAGCTTGTCGAGTTCCGGCGAAAGCGCCGGCACTCCGCCAAGACATCCGGTCAACCGTCCGGTAAAACTCTCCATCACGACTAACACCACGTTGAGCGGCGCGTCCTTCGCCGCATTGGTAATTCGCCGCACCAGAGGATTAGGCCCATCGTCGGCGAATTGACCGTCCTGGGCTAAAACTCTGCGCGAACGCGCTATCGCTTCATCGGCCGCTGGCAGTTGGGTCACGCTCTTGAGCGTGGCAAATTCATTTTTAGCGCGCTGACTCCATTCGTAGAGCAGATTGAAAATCCCGCAACAGGCGATCTCGTTGGCGATCCGATTGGTCGTAAACGACGCCAGACTCGGATTGAGCGGCCGGTGGTCGAAGGTGCCGCGGCTGGCGAAACCGACGAATAGCAGCCAGAACAATGTCATTGCGCGATCCGACAACCACAGGTAATCGCTTCTGACTGGGTTGCCCGGCGCCAGTGGAGCGATAAACTGCACCGCAATCACGGCCAACCAAGCGCCGATCACGCTTAGCAAGAAAATGCGAACGAGCGGATAGGCTTTGGCGACGGTCTTGAGCACCTCGCGATCGGCGCCATGTTCGAATACCAGATAGTTGGGCCGGAAATCATAGAAGCGAAAGAAGAAAATACCGGCGATCTCGGCAAAAAATATCGTGAAGTAAAGAACGCTGAGGTAGAGCCCAAAGAAAAACTGACTTGAAATGAGGAAATCACCAGGCAACGTCAGCGCGGCAACCACCAGCGGCAGGCAGCCTCGGCTGACGATCACGGCGTCCAAACGGAAACCGATCCAAAATAGTTTTAACTTTTGCCGGCCGGTCAGCTCTTTCACGTCGGCGCGCCGTTCCCAATAGAGCCACAGGCGAAACCCCGTCAAAATGAGCGCGGCAACAAGGCAAATGGCGACGGCTAACGTCGTGCGCGGCAGTTCAAACATTGGCTGGTGCGGGCTCCGAGCTAATTACAGTCCAAACAGCGAGAAAAACAATCGCGCCCGCTCGGCGATCGTAGAGAGGCGCGATGACATTCCAAAAATTGATGACGGCGAAAAATGTCCAGACGCAGGCGATGCGGCGCAGAATGCATAACTGACTCGCTGGGTCCGATTATGCGCCGCTGGCGGCCGGCTGCGTTGGCGCTGCTGGCGCAGCATGGAGATCGCGATGCCGGCGGTAAGCAACGCGCAATAGATCAATCGCGCACCGAGCAGCGACCAGAGTCCATTCCAGTCGCCGACAACCAACTGCTCTTTGTGCTGCAACAGGTGATAGTACATGTTGCCGACGAAGGCCGCGGCAAAAATCGCGGCGACTAGCCGCAACATCGGCAAGTTATGAAAGTAGCGCGCGTAGGTCGGCAGAAAGAAGCACTCCATCATCAACTCTTTGAAATAGTAATAATAGCGGTTCCAGAACTCTACGACAGTTTGCGCCAGCAGCGGCTTGTAGGTATTGCGAAAAATATTGAAGCCAAACAGCCGGATCACGCCGACCCAGACATGCCCCTTGGCCGCCAGCGAAAGCGTCTCCCAGACCAGCTCCAGATAAAGGCTGAGCCATATTTGCACCAGCGGGAACGCCATTTGCCGGCCGAGGATTTGCTTCACCCGCGGCAAACCGAAAGTGTAATCATGAAACAGCGCGCTAAAAGGACTTTTCGGATCGCCGTATATCAGAGCCGCGATCAGTTCCAAAACTAGCTTCCAGAGTGCCACCAGGAACAAGAGTTTAAAGCCACCGAGTATGGTCCGCGCATAGCTGTCCGGCGTTTGCGCCACGGCGCGCGACAAATAATCATGGCCCTTTCCAGGCGGCGTATTAGTGCCATCCCAAATGGGCCAAATATAAAATAAGTGATCGCGAAACCGGCTGTTTTGCGCCTTGCCGCGCTGACCCGACAAAAGCATATAGCCCGCACGCCAGATCAAGTAGGGAAACGACAACAAAATTACCGATAGAACCGCGACGACAAATCCATCACTGGGCAGGAAAAACCACAGCAACGCCAGCAGCAGCCAGAAAATTAAATGAAAACAGATCTGCGGCCGGCGGCGCACCATCGGCGGCAACTGCTTGAAACGAACCGTGGCGCGGTAAAGTACGAAAAGAAGTCCAAGCAGGATAAGAAACGCCAGGCCATGCTCCAACCACGGCGTCAGTGCGCGATAATCGCGCCACTTCGCGTTGCGGCTGAAGACCCCAACCGCCCCGGCGATTATCGCGCCGTAAAAAAGCACCGACTTGCGCCGTTCCGGCGTCAGCCAAATCACCCAGGGTTGGCCGCTCAGCCAGGCGATCAACCGGTCGTTTTCATGGAACTGCGAAACACTTCGGTAAGCCTTACTCAGGGTGATGAGATTCATGACGCCGCTTCGCGGGCAATTAAATCGAGGATGGAATTGACCGAGCGCAAATCCTCCGGGTCGATGCCGCGCTCGCTGAAGTCGATGCCATGGACCTGCTCTAAGTAGGTGACGATCTGCAGCAACGCCAACGAATCGATCAAACCAGACTCGACCAAGCCGGACTCTTCGTCAATGGCCGCGTGCGAGTAATCTGGTCTTTGGATCGTCCGTAAAAAGTCGATCAGCTCCTGTCGGCTTCGTTCGCGGTCCGTCATCGTAAACTTCCAAGTATTAGTTTTGTTAAAACAGCGGCGTCGCTGCCGGCGTCACGACCCTCGCCGTAACAGTCCGACCAAGTCCACAGGTTTCAATGTCGCACACAGTTCCTGCACCCTCGCACGGCTCACCTTGCCGCGCGAGTTTTGCGGCAGCTCGTCGACGACATACCAGCGCTGGGGGATTTTAAATTCCGCCAAATGCTCTTTGAGCCAGCCATGGAGCTGGCGCAGCGTCGCGTCATCCTGACGGCTCAATACCACCGCCATGGCGACATTCTGACCGTAGGCCGGATCGGCGATGGCAAAAGTACATACCGCAGTGGCGGGCTCGAACCGTTCGACCACCGCGTCGACATCGGCGGGATAGACTTTGGCGCCGCCTTTATTGATTTCGTCCCGCTCGCGCCCCTTGAGATAGAATCTGCCGCGATCGTCGATGAGCCCCATGTCCCCGGTGACGAACCAGCCGCCCGAAATCACCTGATCGGTGAGTTCGGGCTGGCCGTAATAGCCTTGCATCAGCGCCGGCGTGTTGATCCAGACATAGCCCGTCTCAGCGACTTTGCACTCGGCGCCGGCGGCAAACGGAGTCTGCGGTTCGGCGTTTTTGAGAATCTTGATCACCGCACCCCAAGGCACACCGACTAGGCCATCTTCCGGTTCGAAGTCTTCAATGCTTGTGCCGGCCACCCAACTGCCGGTTTCAGTAATGCCGTAGGCGTTATACACCGCGCGAATTCCCGACCATTGTTGAATCTGACCCCATAGGTGCGCTGACAAGGGCGCCGAGCCGCAATGAATACGCTGGAGGGTTTTGCCCTGCGGCGGCTTACTGCCCTTCAAGCTCAACCCCCACATGGATGGCACGGAGGAGAGAAACGTAATCTTCTGCTCATCGACGATCGGGCCAAGGCGCATTAACAAATAAGGGCTGAATGGCGGCGCGATGATCAAATCCTGGCCGAAGAGCCAGGGAAATAAACTGTTGCAGATCAAGCCATGACCGAAATGGGTCGGCAACAAGCATAGCGTGCGGCGAAAGCAATCAATACCGAGACTCTGGCGCAAAGATAGCCAACGCGCGCGCAATGAGCGATGGGTGTGAACCACGCCTTTGGGCACTCCGGTGGTGCCGGAGGTAAACAGAATCAAGGCTTCATCGTCGAGACGCGCGGCGCAAAATGCCCTGGCCGACGGTACCGATGGTACCGCGTCCGCCGCCAAGTCGCTGGAGCCGAGCAGCTCAACTCCAAGCGCAACCAGCACGTCACCAAGAGCCGTGGGCACCGTCGCATCGGTGAGCGCGATCTTTGGCGTCACCGTCCGCGCTAGGTTTTCGACTTCAAAGGGCGTCAACCGGTTGTCCACCGGCACAACGCTCGCGCCGACATTCCACGCGGCCAGCAGGTCGACAAAGAATTCGAGATTATTGCCGTAAAGTATGAACAGGCGATCGCCACGCTGTAACCCATGGGCGCGCAGCCCGGCGGCGCCGGCCGCCACGCGCATGGCGATCTCCCGGCTGCTCCAGCTGCGGCCCGACTCCAGCTCGCTCAGAGCACCGCATGTCAAATCGGCAAACATGAAGAATAAATATTTCTGAATACTAAACTATTTAGTAGCAACCCCGTCCAAACCAAGCAAGGCGAATCGCTCCGATAATGGCATGCTCGGCGCAATGCGGCTCTCGTCTTTGCAATCAATAGTTGCTATAAAGCGCCGGATGATGGATCAGCGCCGCCGGCTCGTCATACGCGGGGCCATCTTCATCGGCCTCATGTTGCTGCTGTTTTTTTTCAGCCGCTACATTCCGCGGCCGTTTAGCGCCTTCGCGCCTCCCGGCGCCGAGCTCGACGATTTCGAAGGCATCTATTCCAGCAGCGATAAGCTCGGCAAGTTTCTCCAACAGCTTGGGCCCCTATTCGCCGGCGGTCTTCGTGGTGTTTCAGATTCTCCAAGTGATCGCCGCGCCCTTTCCCGGCGAGCTTACCGGCGTCGCCGGCGGTTTTGTCTACGGCGAGACCATCGGATTTATTCTCTCCACCCTCGGCCTGTCCATCGGCTCTTGGGTGGCCTTTGAGCTCGCGAGTATCCTCGGCCGGCCCTTCGTCGAACGCTTCGTCAAGCGCGAGGTCTTGGAAAAATTCAATTTCCTCACCACCAAGACCGGCGTGGCGATCTGTTTCGTGCTGTTTCTGTTTCCCGGCTTTCCCAAAGATTACCTTTGCTACGTGCTCGGCTTGAGCCGTATGAGCGTCACTACCTTCCTATTGGTATCCGTCATCGGCCGCATACCCGGCACGTATCTTCTCACCATGCAGGGCGCAACGATTCGCAATCAGGAGTATCGCACTTTCGCGATCTTTATGGCGGTCACCTTGCTCGCCCTCGTGGTCGGTTATATCTATCGCAATCAAATCTTCGCTTGGATCAAGCACCGCCACGATCATGACTAGAGACCGGCTAGTCATGGCGCTCGCACTTCGCGCTGAATAGCGAATGCTTACAGCCCCGAGCCGCGCGTGAGGTAATAGAAGATCGGCGCAACGACAATGCGGTACCAGGCGAACGGCGCAAGTTTGCCGTGGCTTAGGTAGCTGACAAATCCTTTGATCGCCAGTAACGCCACGGCGAATGAAACCACCAAGCCGATCATCAGGGTGACGGCATCGTCGAGTACAAATTGGTCGCGCATTTTGAGCAGCTCGTAGCCGGACGCCGCGCACAATACCGGGACTGCGATCAAAAACGAGAATTCCGCCGCCGCCTTGCGCTCGAGTCCGAGTATCATACCGCCGACGATGGTCGCCGCCGCTCGTGATGTGCCGGGCCAGAGCGCCAAGATTTGAAATAACCCGACGCCCAACGCCTGCACCACCGTCACCGCGTCCAAAGCGTTGGCACGGCGGCGCGCGGCGAACCGCTCGACGAGTAGAATCGCCACACCACCCACCGCCAACGCCAGCGGTGACGGCTTCCGGATTGAAAAGTTTTTCCTTGATCCCATGGCGCGCCAGGTAGCCGATCGCCAACGCCGGCAGCGTCGCCAGAGCGATACGCCAGAGACCCGGCCAACCATTTAAGCTCGATGCAGCCGTCGCTGTGAATTGCCTCGTACCAGGCACCAATCCCACAAATCGCCGCCAGTAGAGCCAAATCACGGATAGGATCGCACCCAACTGAATCGCCACTTCGAAGCTCGCGGCCTTGTCGCCGACGAAGCCGAGCAAATGATCCGACGATGATCAGATGGCCGGTGGAGGACACGGGTAAGAACTCGGTGAGGCCCTCGACGACCCCCAACACGGCGGCGATGACGAAAACTATTCATGCAGTTCCTTCCGATTGAAAGTCATGCTGCGTCGCCGCCGGTACCGCCCGATCGGCGCGCGCCAGAGCGCAAAGATTCAGCGAATTAGCGTCAGCCTACGGTCGGGCGACGATTAAATATTCGTCGTGCGCCGCAAGCTCTTTTGGGAACCCCGCCGACGAGCCGTTCCAAAGGGCGCAGATTCTTCTCTTTTACCAGGATCACAAATGGCGTGTCGGAGCTCTTCCAACGATCGGCGAACTCGTCGAAAGTTAACAGAGATTTCCCCCAGCGGGTGATCGGTTCGGGTTGCTCGGTAAGCGCGTAAAAATTGCCCAAGAACGTGCGCTTCTTGTTGCTGTGGGTCACCACCCACAGCGGCTTGTCGGTTTTGAGGTAAAATGGCAACGCTTCGGCATAGGTATCGTAGGAGACCATCTGTGTCGTTGGGGTGATGTACGGCAGCGCCTTTACGGCGATTTCCTGGGACGATCTGACCGGCGCTATCAAGACCATCATTTCAGCTGAGCGTAAGCAAAAAGATCAACAGGCCGAAGCCCTGACTGAAATAAACATATCGGCGGTTTACCGCTCGTCCAGAGATCCCGTCTTGCAAGCGAGATAAACCAGTGCCAGTGAAACAAACGCGCTGCTCCAGAACAAAATCGCGATGCTATCGTAGCGCCCGCGGATAATCTTGGGAAAGATCTCGGGCGCGATCACCCCGGCGGCCGAGTAGATGAACAATGAACTTAAAACAACCCAGCTCGCGCCGAAGCCATAGCGGCAGGCGGTCTTGAGAATCGCTCAATAGGCGACTCACGGCGACACCGAGCAAAATCGCCAGTGGTGGAAAGCTCGGCAAAATGTAATGCGGCAACTTGGACTTGGACATCGAGAAAAACAAGATCGGCAAGATCGCCCACAAGATCAACCACAAGGTCCGATCGTCGAGCCGGCGGCGCCAATGATACTTTACCGTCGCCGGAAGCAGGAAGGTCCAAGGCAATAATCCCAGCGGCACGACATAGAGGTAGAAGTACCAGGGACTGGAACGGTCAAACTTCTCAGTCGCAGAAACGGCCGAAATGCTCTTCCAAAAAATAGTAACGGAGATAACCGGGATTATGCCGCTCGGCCAAAATATACCAAGGCATTACGATCAGGAGGAACAGCACAACGCCGGGAAACAAGCGTATCTTTCCCAAGACTCCTCCAGCTGTTGCTAAGCAGGAGATAAAAGAAAACGATAAGACCCGGCACGACCAGACCGACAAGCCCCTTGGTTAGCGTCGCGGCGCCGAGAGCGCCGTATAAAATCGCACAGGTGGTCCAGTTAGCAGTCGAGCCTGGTGTCGTGGGCAGCGTGGTAAAAAGCGCACAATGCTAGCATGATGAAGGCGGTCAAAGTCATGTCGAAAATCACCAGGCGGGAGAAGACAAAATAACCCGCGCTGGTGACTAGAGCCAAGACGCTCCACCGGGCTTCCCATTCGCCCCACCAGTGGCGGACGAAGACGTAGACCATGACGATAGAGCCAAAGGCAGCCAGCGCCGATGGCAATCTAGCCGCCCATTCGGAAACGCCGAAGAGTTTGTAAGAAAGCGCAATCAGCCAATAAAAAAATATCGGCTTATCGAGCACGGCATGGAAGTTTTCATGGGGCGTGATCCAGTCGTTCAAGACGAGAATCTCGCGCGCCTTCTCGGCGTTGCGGCCTTCGTCGGGTTCAAACAAGACGGGCCCGCCGAGTCGATAAAACAGAATCAACAGGACAAAGCTGAACAATGCCCAGGGGAACCACCGATCGGCCGGAGATTGCTGGGCCGGGTCGCTGCCTTTACGTGAAATTGTCATTGATGCTGGAGGCACAGAATAACTGCGTAGCTTTCGCCGGTGAATTTACCTAACGCTGAACTTACCGGACTGTGCCAGATTATCAAGGTAAAGCGCGATCAAACGGTACCTCGAGTCGCCTGGTCGATGATCGATCGCAGAAATTGCGATCGACTGATGGCCGCGCGATAACTGAATTGACATCCCCAACCCCCTGGCGTAGCCTGACGATCGCCTGACGGATTGTAGATTTCCCATGACGCGGTACTTCGCCATGACCGCCAAATTTTTGCTGGTAACAGTGTTTCTGCTGCAATCAGCCCCGCCAACCTTCGGCCAGCAAGCCATCGCCAGCTTTTACTATGACGAGCGCGGCAGCGTCGTGCGCCAGGAGCAGGACACCAACGGCGACGGCAAAATGGATCGTTGGACTTATTACAATAAGCCAGGCCAGGTCGAAAGGGTGGAACAGGATCTCAACTTTGACGGCAAGGCCGACACCATCGCTTACTATGAATCGGGCCAGCCAGTGCGCCAAGAGGTCGCCAGTAAAAACGACGGCCAGATCGACACTTGGTATTTCTACGACGCGGCTGGCGAGATCGAACGGCGCGGCCAAGACCCGAGCCGTTCCGGCAAGGCGACGGTTTGGGTTTACTACCAGAACGGCCAAGCGGTGCGCAGCGAGGAAGATAGCAAATCAACGGGCAAGTCCAACCGCACCGTCCATTTGCGCGATGGCCAGATCAGCCACGTCGATGAAGACACCAACGGCGACGGCAAGCCGGATAGTTTTTCGTATTATGAGAACGGCCAACTGGTGCGCAAGGAGTTGGACCGCAAGTTCAACGGCAAGATCGATCTCTGGGGTTACTATCAAGGCAGCCGCTTGGTCAAACAAGAGGAAGATCTGCGCGGCGACGGCAAAGTGAGCCGGATCGTCTATTTTGACGGCGAGCAGGTTTTACGCCGGGAGGAGGACACCGGCCGGCGCGGCCGCATGGATATAATCGAGACTTTTGCTCAGGGCAAGGTCGTCAAACGGCTGCGCGACACCAAAGGCACCGGCAAATGGGATATCGTTTACGAATTTGACAATAGCGAGCTCGTGCGCGAAGAGCGCGACACCGACGGCGATGGATTTTTCGATCTGAGGATTCTCTACGAAAAAGGCCGAATCCGCGCCCAAGAAGCCGACACCAATGGCGACCGGCGCGTCGATGTCTGGGTGAATTTTACCAACGGCGAGCGAGTCGAACAGCTTGAAGATCTAAAGGCCGAGGGTAAGATAACCGCACGCTATGTTTTCGCAGGCGGACAGGTGATCAGTCAAGAAGCGGTCGCCGATGGCGAACCGCCGCGGGCGTCGCCCGCCTTCGGAACCGTTGCGGAAGAGCACCGGGCTATGGCGCTGACACCGCCGCCGGCGTAGGCTTTGAGAGCCCGCATTACCGGGTTGCCCAGGGACATTGAAATCTAGTAGGATCGTGTAGGTTGGCAAAGTTTAATGAGAAGGCTCGCTGCATTCATAATATTAGGTCTCATCGCCCAGGGTTGCGAAACCGCGGTAACCCAGAATCCGCCGGGTTCCGGGCAAGTTCCTGGCGCAACTGCCAACCCCCAACAGGCTAAAATCGACAATGATCGACGCTGGGCTCATGCGGTTGAGAGTGCTCAGAAAGCGGCCTTTCTCGGCGGCATTTTCGGCGGACCCTTCGGTGCGCCGGCAAGCATGGTCATGGGTGTGATCGGCTTCACCTACGGCATGTTTAGCGCCGATTCGAAGATCGCCGAAGAGAAGGCTCAAGCCCAGGTGCGCTATCAAAGGGAATCCGACAAAGACCGCGTCTTGGAAAGTGCCATCGAGCAGGAAATCGAACGTCAGCGCGCCTTGGAAAATCAGATTGCCGGAGTGACTGGGCAGCCGGTCAGCACGCAACCGGCGCGCCTGCCACCCCAAGTAAATCAACCGGCACCGGCCGTGTCGAATCCTCCGCCGCAGTCGGGTAATCCTGCTGGCGCCATCACGGTTGCCCGCACCAGCACCCCGCCGTCGCCGCCGCCGTTTCGCAATGTCGAAGTCCGCGATATCAACAATGACGGCGTGCCCGATATTTGGATTTACTACAATCCGCAGAAGCCAGGCGAGATTATCCGCCAGGAAGAAGCGACCAAGAACGATGGTCGCGTCGATGCCTGGAGCTATTTCCAAGATGGCCAGATGGTCCGGCGCGATGTCGATCGTCGCGGCAGCGGTCGCCCCGACACCATTTATTATTACGAGATGGATAAGATCGTCCGTGAAGAGCGCGACGAGACCGGACAAGGCCGCATGACCTATCGCGCAAGCTATCAGAACGGCCGCATTGAGAAAGTAGAGAAGGATTCCACCGGCCAAGGACGGACGGATCTATGGATCTTCTACGACATTTCTAGAGACGGAGAGATCGTTCTGAAAGAAGAGCGCGACTTAAACGGTGACGGCGTCGCCGATCTTTGGTCTTTCTACGATAACGGCAGGCTAGTGCGCCGGGATGTCAATGCTCCAGGACTGGAGATCCTGTCCAAACAAGATCAAGTGCCCCTGCCTACCAGCGAAATTAGACCTCTCGCGACTCCCGGCAGCTAAAATGACCTACGATTCCTCGTCAAGCGAAGATGCTGGGTTGCTATCGCTCTTCCGCAGCCCGTTTTTATTGCCGTCGTTGATCTTCCATGGGCTATTATTTCTCTTAGCTTTACGCACAGCGGCGCTGACGATCGTCAAGCCCGCCGCCGAAACGCCGATCTCTGTGCAACTGATGGAAGTGCGCACTGGTAGCTCGGAAACCAAGAGTATCGGTCCCGGCCAAGGCGCCGGCGGGCCGAAAACGATGCCCAAGCTTGGTCTGCCAATCCCGCCGCGGCAACAGACCGGCAAACTAGACAGCGGCACCGTCGAGAGCACCGCGCCGTCGACCAAATCAGAAGCCGCTCCAGAACCCAAAGCCGTCCCATTGCCAGGACCCAAAGTGCTCGCCACCGACAGCCGAGAAACGATCAATGCTAAGGAAACTTCGCCGGATTCTCTGGTGAGTTTGCCGACAAAGGCAGCGCCATCAAATCTCCCCGGTAGTACTGCCAGTGAACTGGCGCTCACTCAGCAAAGTCTCGCCGCGCTCAAGGGCAGCGGGGAAGGGCCAGGTATCAAAGCGTTGAAAGAAGGCGCGCAGGTTCCCGGTGCCTTAAAGGGTACGGGGAGCGGCGCCGCGCCCTATGGCGTGCCCGGTGGCACTAAAGGCGGAACTGGCATCGCCGGTGGCGGCACCGGGATAGGTAGCGGGGGTGGCAGCAGCACCGGCTTGAAAGGCATTCCGGCGGCTGATTTCAATAATTATTTCAATCAACTCAAACGCCGGGTTGAGTCCGTGTGGAAATTCCCCGATGGCGTTTCCGGGTTGCAGAAAGGTCGGCGTGGTCTTTACCCTCGACCGCAGCGGCAAATTGATCAAAGCCGATGTCTTGGAATCGTCAGACCCGCGGCTCAACGCCGGCGCCGTGGAAGCGATGAAAAAAGCGTCGCCCTTCCCGCCCATTCCGGAGAGCTTGAAAGATCTCGCCAACGAACCGCTGCGCATGCAGTTTACCGTGACCGTTGGCATTCGCGGTTAGTCCAGTCCTGGCGCGCGTTGTTCGTGGCGATTCGTTGAATTAGTTGTCATTTTCGTTCATCTTCGTTGGAGTAACCGGAAAGGTCTTCCATGCAACCGCAAGGTCTGGATCTCGTAGCGATCATTAATCAAGGCGCCATCGCCACCTATCCGCTGATCTTGTTGTCGATCATCAGCGTCACCGTCGTATTCGAACGGCTGTGGTCGCTGCGTAATCTTGAGCTCAATGACTCTGCGGATCGCCGATTCCCTGCACGAACCGCTCAAGAAGGGCCAGCGCGATCTCGCCGTGGCGATCTGTAAGCAGAACTCGAACTCCCCGGCCGGCAGAATTTTTTTGAATATTCTCGAGTCACGAAAAGATCTCTCACCCGACCGAGCCAACAGCATCGCCACCGAGGCGATGTTCGAAGAAACCCAGAAGCTGAAAAAACATCTTATGGATCCTCGGCACCGTCGCCAGCAGCGCGCCGTTCATCGGCTTGTTGGGCACGGTTATCGGCATCATTCGCTCCTTCGAGAGCATGGCGGTCGCCGGCACCGGCGGGTTTGCGGTCGTCGCTGCGGGTATTTCCGAAGCCTTGGTCGCCACTGCGTTAGGTCTCGCGGTCGCCATCATCGCGGTAATTTTTTACAACTATTTTCAGACCCGCATCGGCAGCTTGAATGCGCTTTTTCGCATCCAGGTCGGCAAGGTTCTCCAGAATGCCAGCCTTTAAGGTATTGCCATGGCGATGACACCCCTGGGCGGCGGCGAGGACAACGGCGATATCGTTGCCGAGATCAATATCACGCCGCTCACCGATATCTTTCTCGTCTTGCTGATCATTTTCATGATTACCAGCTCGGCGATGATCGAGTCCGGCGGCAAAGTGAATTTGCCCAAGGCGGTGGCGACCCAAACCGAAAGCCGCGGCACAACCGTGACTTTGACACCGAAGAAAGAAATCTTTGTCAATCAAAAGAAGGTCAGCGAGGAAAGCTTAGAAAAAGCCCTTCAGGAAGCTCTCAATAATAACGCCAACAAGACCGTCATTCTCCGCGGCGATAAAGACGTCTTACTCGGCGAGACTGTCAAAGTGATGTCGATCATCAAGCGCGCCGGCGCCACCGAGATCGCCATCGCCGCCGAAGCCGAACGCAAGACGCGCTGACAACGGTTAGCGGCGAATTTTTGAGTCGGAGAATTAGCGCGGCGGACCTTCGTTGGACGGCGGTAATTGTTGCGGCCGGCGCAAGCCTTCTTGCCGCTGGCGCTCGACGTCTCGCTGAATCTCTTCTGGAGTTTTGCCCAATCTGCTCAACTTCTAACTTTAGCTTCTTCTCTCTTTCCAGAAAGATTTCGAGCTCCAAGGACTTCTGGGTTCCCGACTGGTAGAAGACAGATGATTGAAGCGCGGCTGTTCGAGCCGTCGCTGGAACGCGCCAGGACATCGATCTGATTCTTGCCCTCGACCACCGGCAATGCCGCCGCAAAAAAACCGTCCGCCGCCAGACGTAAGTTCGCCGCCTTCTGTCCCGAGGTTTGGTTAACGATCTGGACAAAGTCGACGCCGACGACGGAGATTTGATCCATAATCGCCAAGACATCAGCCGGGCGCGATAGCGGCGTGTAGGTGCCAGCCGCTCTCCTTGGCGATCCCTTGAACCGCCCAAGGAAAGTTGACGACCTCGTCGCCGAGGCCAAAGACGTGAATTTTAATGCCGGCGCGGCCGGCCAATCGTGCGGCGTTGACAGTGAGCTGGACATCGGTTTCGGCCACGCCCCGGCCGTCACCGGTCGGCAATGACGGTAAGCCGTCGGTCAAGAAAAACTGCGCTTTGATCGCATCTTGCCGTTTGGCGCTCTGGCCAAGTCCCAAAAGCTCAGCTGATGCCAAGGCGGATGCCTTCCACCATGTTGGTGCCGCCGTTGGGTCCGGCCCAATAGACTTCATCGAGTACCCGGCGCACTTGCTCGAAATCATTCGTCAGCGGCTGAACCAAGCGCCCCTCCTTCGCGAAGGTGATGACTCCGACTCGGGTCGATTGCGGATTCAACTGGGTCAGCAAACGGCGCGAAGCGACGACCTCAGCGCCAAGAATTGAATGACGTAAGTTGATCCGCGTTGATTCGAAGGTAGGGGCGCCCATTCCCATGCCGCGCCGCGAAATCGAGATCTGCGGTTGCAGGCTCGGCGCGCCGCCAAAGAGCATACTTATCCGGGAGTTCGGCTTGATTGGCAAATTCGGCGCCGGCGGAGTTGACCGTACTCCCGGAAGTATCGAGAATTAAAAATATATCGACATTGGCCGAGCGTGACATTATCGCTCGCGACTTTGCCGCTAATCAGGATCGTTTTTTGGTCTTCGGCGATCTGCGAACCGTCTTTGGGCGAAAGGATTTGAATCTTAGGCTCGGCGGCCCGGCCCAGGCTCACCGTGGCAGCGAGGATAAAGGAAAGGGATAAAACAACCATTCGGGTCGATTTTTCGGTCATGCCATTCTTGCCCCCAGGGACTAAAACGCTAACACGAACCAGCTACCCTGTAAATGTCACCTGTGCCCCACGATCGAAACAGTACAACTGAGCGCGGCGCCGTGGTATAATCGGTGACATGATCATCAAGACAACCGCGACAGTGGCCCTGTTGATTGCGCTCTTCTGGATCAGCCAGTCCGAAGCGCAGTATGTTTTGATTTTAAATAACGGCCGGCAAATTTCCGTACAGGATTACCGTGAAGAATCAGGAATGATCAAATTTCACGGGTTTGGCGGCGAGATCGGCATCAGCAAAAGTCAGGTCAAGGCGATTCGCAAGTCTGCCGAGACGGCTGACGAGGGATTAACTATACCTGCTTCGATGCCGGAGCCCGTCAACACAGCGGATTCAAGTTCACCGCCTCCCTTGCCATCGGCGACAAGACCGGAACCACCGCTGTCGCCGGAAGAACAACGAGCTAAGGAAGAGCAGGATTATCAACAGAAACTAATCGACGTCAATGAACGACTAAAAGCGGCAAGGGATAGTTACTCCGAGACGATCCGTGGCACAACCAGTTCAGACCCGAGTCTGCTAACCACCGAAGCGCAGATGAAAGCGCGCCAAGACGACATCGTTTCGCGCGCGCTCGATGCGCAATACAAACCCAGCGATCCCACCGGGACGAGACTGGTAACACCGTCACCGTTTAGTACTCTCCCACCAACCATCGTCGATACCCGGCCCCCGCCCGAGGCTACGCCGCGTTACGACACCACCCTGCCGCAATATACGCCGCGGCAAAAAGAGCTCAGCGAGTTGCGCAGCCAGACCATCGATCTGGAGAAGGAACGAGATAGATTAATCGACGAGATGAATAAGAAAAATTTTGGCAGCGGCAAGCTGTTTGAATAACATTTTTTTCGCCTAAAGGCCCGCCACGGCAGCACGCAATCCCAACAGATAACTATCCAATCCGAATCCCGCGATTTGCCCGACCGCCACCTCGGCGATAAACGAGTGATGGCGAAATTGCTCACGCTTGTGAATGTTGGAAATATGAATTTCGATGGTCGGTAATACCCACGGCGGAAATCGCATCGCGCATCGCCAGGCTCGTGTGGGTGTAGGCCGCCGGATTAATCACGAGGGCGGCGAACTTGCCGGCCGCTTGTTGAATCCAGGTGACCAATTCGCCTTCGTTATTGGATTGGCGAAAGTCGATTTCCACCGCCAACTCCTTGGCCAGGGCGCGCACTCGTTTTTCGATCTGCGCCAACGTTAATTTGCCGTAGATATCCGGCTGTCGAGTTCCCAAAAGATTTAAATTAGGTCCGTTGAGAATCAGAATTTTGGGTTTCTTTCGCCATCGTTGATTCCCGCTTTCCGCTAGCCGTGGATAACTGTGACTACGCACCGAGCCCGCGCAAGATTTCGCTCGGCACCAACCAGTGAAATCGCGTTTTGCCGATCCCTTCGCACATCACGAACTTGATTTGCGCCGCCGGCTGCCTTCTTGTCGACTTCCATCGCTTGAATTAAGCCAGTCAGTGAAACATCGCCGGGGATCTCGCTTGGCAATCCGGCGTTCTCGATCAACTGAACGATGCGCTGCAAACTCTGAGCATCGCAAAAACCGTGGCGCGCCGATAGTAGCCGCAGCTTTAGCCATGCCGACTGCCACCGCCTCACCGTGGAGAAACTGGGTATAACCTGTGACCGCTTCCAAGGCGTGACCGATCGTGTGACCGAAGTTGAGCACGGCACGATAATCGTCTTCGCGCTCGTCGACTTCGACGACCCGCGCTTTGATGGCGCAGGAAGTCGCGATCGTCTCGATCAGTAAATCTTCATCGAGCCGCGCTAGCGCAGCGATTTCTTGCTCAAGCAGGCGAAAAAACTGAGCGTCTTCAATAACACCGTATTTAATCACTTCGGCCAGACCGGCGCAGAGTTCCCGGCGCGGCAGCGTGCGCAACACCGAGACATCGATCAACACCAGTCTCGGCTGATAAAAAGCACCGATGAGGTTCTTACCGTCGGCGTGGTTGACACCGGTCTTGCCGCCGACGCTGGAGTCAACTTGGGCCAACAACGTTGTCGGCACCTGGACATAGGGCACACCGCGCAAATAGGTCGCCGCGGCGAATCCTGCCATGTCGCCGACCACACCGCCGCCCAGCGCCAGCACGCAAGACTTGCGCTCGAAGCGTTGGGCGATCAGGCAGTCGTAAATGGTTTGAAGCGATTTGACAGTTTTGTATTCCTCACCGTCAGGAATGAGCACTGGGATAACCGCGAATCCCGACTCCTCGAGCGCGTTGCCGACGGTATCGAGGTAAAGTTGGGCCACGGTTGGATTGGTCACCACCGCGACTTTGCCGCGCAATCCAGCTTGTTCGAGAAATTCGCCGATGCGTGGCAAATTACCCGCGCCGATATGGATCGGGTAAGAACGGTCGCCAAGATTGACATTTAAGCTTTGCATCGTTTTATCGAGACCTGTCCAACCGCTGCGACAATCTGGTCGACCACCTGTTCAAGCGTCAGTTCACTGGTATCGACGGATGACATGAGCTTGAGCGTATTTATCGGCCCGGTGTGCCATCAGCTCTTCGATGCGCTCGCGCCGATTGGGTCCTTTGAGCAGCGGTCTCTTGGAGCTGTTACCCACTCGCGCCATGATTGTCTCCGTCGATGCGGTTAGGCAGACGAGCAGCGTTTTATCTTTGAGCAAGTGAAGACTTCTCCTCGTCCATCACCACGCCGCCGCCGGTGGCGATCACATGTCCCGGCTGCTGCACCAAGTCGGCGAGCGTCTGTTTTTCCAATTCGCGAAAGTACGGCTCGCCTTTTAGCTCGAAGATTTCCCGAACCTTGAGGCCGGCACGCTTTTCGATCATGCGGTCGAGATCGATAAAGCGCCGGCGCAAACGTTTGGCCAGATTGCGCCCCACGGCGCTCTTGCCCACCGCCATGAAACCGATCAGCGCAATGTTTTGCAGGTCCGGCAAGTTCAGTAGTTTTTGATCTGCTCGAGATAGTTTTCGTAGTTGCGCTTAATCTCGCGCAGGGAGTCGCCGCCGAATTTTTCCAGAAACGCTTTGGCCACTTCGAAGGCGACCACACTCTCGCCGACCACCGCTGCGGCCGGTGCGGCGCAGACATCGGAACGTTCCACCGAGGCATCGGTGGGTTGCTTCGAACGCGTGTCGACGGATTGCAACGGACTCATCAGGGTCGAGATCGGTTTCATCGCCACTCGGACGACTAGAGGCGAACCATTGGTCATGCCACCTTCAGTGCCGCCTGAGTTGTTGCTACCGCGATAAAAACCGGTGGGGACGATGCGCGGTGTGCTTTCGGTCACCATTTTCGCCGGATCGAAAAAATATCTCGTCGTGGACTTGCGATCCACGGCGGCGCGCCATTTCGAAACCGAGGCCGATCTCCACACCTTTCATTGCCTGAATGCTCATCAGATGCCTGCGCCAGCCGGCCGTCGAGCTTACGGTCCCATTGGGTGTGGCTACCCAGACCCGGCGGTAGACCGAGGGTGACGACTTCAAACACGCCGCCCAGAGTATTGCCTTCTTTTTTGCACTCCTCGATGAGCGCGATCATTTTTTCTTCGGCGTTTTTGTCGGCGGTGCGCACTGGCGACTCTTCGGCAGCGTTCGAAGGTCTCACCGTAGGTCAGGCCATCCAGATTGGCGGTAATCCCGCCGAGGGAACGAATATAGCCCATGATGCGAATGCCAAATGGCGCGAGCAATTGCTTGGCAAAGGAACCAACCGCGGTTCGAGCGACAGTTTCACGGGCACTAGCCCGTTCAAGAATATCGCGAATATCGGTGCGGTCGTATTTGAGCACACCGTTCAGGTCGGCGTGGCCTGGCCGTGGCTTGGTGACAGCGATCTTATCGTCGCGGTCCTCTGGCTTGGCGGACATTTTCTTTGTCCAGTTTTTCCAATCGCGGTTCTCGATGCCCAAGAGCGATCGGCGACCCCATGGTCTCGCCCCAACGGATGCCCGAACGGATCTCCGCCTCGTCTTTTTCGATAAGCATGCGGCCGCCCCGGCCATAGCCCTGCTGACGGCGCCAAAGATCGTGATTGATTTGGGAAATCTGGACAGGGAAACCGGCCGGCACCCCATCGATGATCATGGTTAGGCAGGGGCCATGCGATTCCCCCGCGGTGAAATAGCGCAACATGGGCGTATCCTACATTATCACGCCACGCAGTGCCATAACGGGCGGAGCTACGCCCAAGCCGAATCAAGGATAGGACACAATAGGCAACGAGCTAATTACCGACTAGAATGAGTTCAAAATCGCGGTCGTTGCTGAAGCCTTTGAAAGAGGGATCGTTTTTCACTGAAGCCAGGTCTTTGTAGCCCTGCCGGCGCGCGCGCTCGAGCCATTGCAAGGCCGCTTCGCGGTTACCGTAGTGCGCGTGCAGGCGCGCCACATGAAAGCTTGCTTGCGGATCCTTGGGATTTATTGCAGCGGCGTTTTCCGCCTTTTGAATTTGTGCCTGGCGTTCTTGAATCGCTGCATTGTTCTTCCTAGCGGTTGCAAGATTATTTTTAGCGCCGGCATTATTGGGATCGATTCTGCTGGCGCTGTCAAACGCCGCAATCGCCTCATCGTAGCGCCCCTGCTTGTCGTAGAGCACGCCGAGGTTATTGTAGGCGAAATAGCTGTTCGGTTGGATTTCTGTAACGCGTCGATATTCAGCGATCGCCTCGTCCGTCGAACCCAGCCGGTCGTAGGCGAAGGCCAAATGCAAGCGTACCTCTGCGTCGGCGGAGTTTTTTTGCAGCGATTTTTGCAGCTCGGGAATGGCTTCGCGTAGACTGCCCTGGCGAAACAGCTTTAATGCCTGCACCCTCGGTGAGATTTCCGGAACTTCGGACTGGGCACTCGCGGGGCCAATTGCAATTAGCAGGACGAGGACAACAGCACCAGAGAGTTGCATCAAAACACCTCGCGCCAACCGATTAGCTTGCGTAGCGCGACCAGCGGTATTTGGGTCGTCGAGATCTGCTGGTTCGTCGTACCAGATATTACGTAGGGTGTTCCCTGATTGCCCTGCTGACTCATGATAATGATCGGTTTGGACGGAATACCCGATCCGATAGTCTTGGCCAGCGTTAGAGCCGCGGTTCCGGCAACAGCAACCGCCCCAGTCGTCAAGTTGAGCGCGGCGTCACCGGTGGTCATGTTGATCGAGTACAGCTTAGCATCACCGCCACCGCCGCCACAGACCGCCGCGGTCGACGGCGTGAAACTGGTAAAAAGCACCACGGAATTAAACACATCCGCCGATGCTAGAATTTTTTCATTGCTATTCAGGGGCACATACCAGCCTTGGGTAACCGTCCCAGTCCCGCTGCTGACATTGGTCAAACTGGATTCTGTCAAGGTACTCCCATTGGCCATGGTCGTGTCTTCCTTGATCCCATAGAAACGATTCGACGCCGTGCTGTTCGGGTGATAGCGGTCGCCGGAGCCGATGAACAGCCATAGGTTGCGATTACCGTCATAGGCGAGCGTCGGCGGTGAATACATTCCTTGGGCGGGATAATACTGTCCTGCGGCCGGTGGATTAGCTTGACTCGATGCCGCGGCGAATAATCGTTTGCCCATCCAGCAATCGGTATCGGTGGTTGACGAACAGTTCTTCACCGTTCCACTGACAAGGGACGCCGCTTTGGACATATCGAACTTCCAAATTTGCCCGCCGACGTCGGCGATATAGACTCGATCGATATAACCGTCGCCATCGAGATCCACCGCCGTCGGCGCGGCCGGGAGACTAAAATTCATCTAGGCAGCGTCGGCCGAGTTCGCCACGGTCGACGAGAATTCCCAAAGCTTGGAGCCGTTCGATAGGTCGATTGCAAAAAAGGCTTCGCTGACGACGTTGCTGCTTCCGTAGTTGGCGAACGTGCTATCGAAACCGCCGCCGACAAAGGCCACCCATTTGTCGGTGCCATCGTCATTTTGATTTTGCCAATCGCCGGCTCCGACCAGGTCTCGCCCAAGGCGGGCATCGGTTGAAGGTCCACAGATACAGCGGATTGGTGGTGTCGGTGATGTCGAGAGCATAGTAATTCGTTACCGCCGCGGCGCTGACCGAAGATCACGATGGTTTTCCAGCTGCCGCCGATCTTGACATCGGCAGCAATCGGACTGGAGTCGACCTGTATTCATGTGCGCCCGAAGCGTGCCGTCATGTCAACAAGATCGTCGAGGACATCGGGCGGGATGAAAGCCCCACAGCTCAGCGCCGTCGCTTTCTTTAAAAGCGTGCAGCATGCCGTCGTTGGCCCCAGCGATCAGCACCGACGTCCGACTCGCTTGAGCGGCTTTAAAGGTATTGTAGGTTGAGTCGGATGACGCCCGGAAGGGCGGCGAAACCAAGCACGGGGTCGAGTGAAATATGTCGCCGAGCTTCCAAGGTCGATCTTCCGTTGGTGATGCCATCGCCATCCTCGTCGTTGGTGTCCGGCGTACCACGGAGATAATTGATCACGCTGTTCTTTTCTGTGCTGACCTGAGACGCCCAACAAGAGTATCGGTAATAGCCGAGTTGCTAGTTGTGAAACTTTCCCTTGCGCCACTGACTACAGTGTAGATGGTTCGACTTGCCGGCGTCTTGGTGCTAAGCGCCTGACCGGCGTCCCAGGCCGGGGTCCCGGAAGGCAGTCCGTTAACGTCAACGGGTATCAGACCATTGGAGTCACGGTTATAGGCTTTCAAGTAACCCTGCCAGAATGGGCGCGACGGGTTGGACTGGAATGACGCGAGATACGCTCGGCTGGTGCCGCTCGTTCCAGTGGTCGGCACCACCGGTGTCGCGAAGGAAAAAGTCGCCGCCATGAATCTGGCTGATCGCATTCTCAAGCGCTTGTTCCAGCGCCGTTTCGGTGTCGCGGTGTAATAACTGCCGCCGCCATTCTTGGCCGTGCGTTTTGAGATTCAGCGTTCCGCCAGCGTGCAATGTCCGCGCGACAGACCGAAGCCTACTGTATGAACGATGACATTCTGCTTACCGGTGAAACGCCATGGAATGGTCCTGGGTGTAGCGATTGGTCGCTTCCGTGTGAACGTCCAGCGAACCGTTTTGCTGGCCGTCGGTCATGAGAATAACAAAGTTAGGCTGACAATAATATTGGATTGGGCTACTGTAGCCCGTGTAGGTTCCCTTGAAATAATTACCGGCATCCCGCAATTGCTCGCCTAGCGGCGTGCTACCATTTGGCGTGAGGCGCATTGACGGCGGTCAATAATCGTCGAGATGCTCGAACCGATCTCAGCGACCATCGTCGCGCCATTTGGGCTATACTTGAATTTCATCACGCCGAAGCGAACTCCCTCCACGTTGGTAATTAGATTGTTAACGACCCGTTTCGCTACCACGATCTTTTTTCATCCGCCTGGCAAGGCGTACATTTCGAATAGTTCAGATAGTTGCCGACAAAGAGATCTACACTCGATCCGGAGATTTTTCCACTCCAATAGCCAGCGGAGTTGAGAGCCGTCTGCGCCGACGAGCTGCTCACAGCGCTGACCGTACTGGCATATTCTTTGTAGCAAGGTGTGCTACTGGGCTTACAAGACTTTTTCTTAGTATACTTTCGATAGACCTTGGCCGTGGTGTAGGTGTTAGGCGTTGTGTAGGTCGTGGAGGAGTTGTAACCGCTCGCCGGCACTTTGTCATCCATACTGCCGGAGTCATCGAAAAGAATGAGGACGTTCGGCGCAATGTTGCTGCCGAAGATATCGCTATCGTCCGCCCTAGCCATGCGAACATGACTGACATTTAGGAAGATAATGCAAACGATCTGGACCAACGCTAAAGCTTTTCTGATTTTCATAAATGAAACTCCTACTGGGCGACTGGACCGTACAGTGCGAGGGCTTCGACCTCGCGCGCAGCCGATTCATTGCCTACCGATGGACACCCCGATGCGAGACTATAAGTGCCGGTAACATTCACTTGGTACTGATAGAACGAATAACCGGAAACATTGTAGCCGGTGCCGGACCCGAGCGAGTAACCCACTTCGTTCTTCATAGTCGGAGTCATGGACGGAAGTGTGCCATCCCGTTTGCCGAACCGGTAACAAAGATTACTCCCCAAAGTCACCGGCGTTGATGACGGCGTCGCGCCGGGAGTGACCGACAGGGCGATCGCCAACATGCCCGTGTCGGCAGCGTTGAACGCTCGAGAACCGGTTCGATAATTCATCGCCACTTTGGTGTTGATCCCGCTAAAAATGAGGCCAGCGCTGATTACCGTGAGCAGGATCGCCATCACCATCAACACGACGACGAGGCTGATTCCTTGATTATTGTTGAGCCTGGCTTTCATGCTTTGCCCTCGATAGGTTTTCGCCCGTCCCGTGACGGTCAGACTCCATGGTTCCGCAAATCCGCGGTCAACGTCATGGTCACCGGGGAGCCGGTAAAGTTGCTGTCGGTACTCTTCGGCGCGACCGTCAGCGCGATGGTGATCTTCTGCACGGTCTTGTAATTTGACGACAAAGTCCCACTACAACCGGACGGTACGTTGGCTGAGACACAGTAGGGCGCTGGCGCGCTGCTCGTTGTCTGCTGCGGATAATAGGTGAACTCTACCGCCGTGACGTTTCCATCCGAAAGTGCTACGCCGTTGCGCGTGACGTTCATATTGGCGCTATCGTAGGCAAAGGCGACGATCTCGTCATCACCGCTGCACGCGCCGTTGCTGTTTTTGTCGTATTGAATGGTTATACCCGTGGCCGTTGCCGCCGTGATCCCACCCGTTGCATCGCACGCGGTGGTTGGAAAATATCCGGCGTTCCGGACTTCTCGCACCACCATGTCGGCCACCGTAAGCGCGTATTCGTTCGCTTCCATTTTGCTTTCTTGGCCTTTGACCGTATGGGTTTGGGCGCGAAACAAGCTGCCGACACCGGCCAACACGAACAGGGATAACCCCATGGAGACCAGAAGTTCCGTCAGGGTAAATCCCCGCTGGTTTTTGAGCGCTAGCGATGGCCATTTTGTCATTCGGCTGAGGGTAGAAATTCATTGGGCTTTTCACTGTGCGACCGACGAGGAGAATGTCATACTCTGAGCCGTGTAGTCCGTCCAATTGATTTTGACATCGATCTTATTCATACCGGCAGCTGGAGAGTTCGCTGTGATCATCCAACTTCGAGTATACGTGAAGCCTGACGCGGCCTGGGTATCAGAACACCCAGACGTCGAATAGTTTGGGCATGACAAGGCGGTAAAAGCTGTGTTTTTCATCGCTCTGAGTTCTTCCAACTTCGCCTGCGCGAGATTGATCGCAGCGGCGTTCAAATGACTGTTGTTATTGGTGCGCGTGATCGTCACCGTACCGACGGCTAGACCGAGCACCGCAAAGGTGAAGATGGTCAAGGCGACCAATATTTCCACCAGGGTGAATCCCGCTGAACTCTTGAGTTGTTTGATCTGCATTGGATGGTACGAGTACCTTAGGTGCAAACGCTATCCTGAATCTTAATCCTACCGATCACCGTCACGCAGACCCACTTGCTCGTTGTGCCATTGCTCAGGCGAATCGTCGTCGCTGCCGGCACCGTGCCGCGAGTTTGAAACTGCGGGGAAGTCCCAGGAGGCGTTATGGTTATACCTTCCGGGATGGCCATGTTGCCGCCGTCGTCAGCGCAGGTACCGTTACAGCGCTGAACGATGTAGGTCGACGTCGAGAAATTGATCTGATGGGGTATGCTTTGGGCGATCGCTTTCATCCGCACCTGCTGCAATTCCGTGGCAACCTGGCGTGCTGCGTCATTAAGCCGAAGCCTCGGTAGGGTACTTCTAAAAGCCGGGATCGCGATGACCATCAACAGCCCGCCTACGCCCAGAGTCGCCATCAATTCGATCAGCGTGAAGCCACGACCATTCGTCGCGCCTTGAAAGATTCGCAGCCTCTTTTTCATACCCAAATTTCGCTTCGAGTGTCGTCGGTCGATCATTGGTTTCTCGATCCACCGAATGAGCTATTAGCATGCCAAGCAAGCGCGATCGTACTTTCAAGATGATCCCGGGAAATTGACGTAGTCTGGGAAGGTCAGAGTGATTCCGACGCTAGCGTCGGACCACTGAGGCGCTGACAATTTTTGTCAGAATGCCGAAAACCGACGAATGTGAGGCTTAGAAAACTATCGCAATTGTCGTTAGTTTCGGAAAACGGCGGACTTTAGAAAAGATGAGGTTCGTCAAACCCCGAGGGGTGTTAAAAATTGTGACTGGCACAGTTGTCAGCTACTGGGGAAGTGCGAGGGCCCGCTAAACCGGCAAGTGAAAATGCCAATCCTCCGGGCCAAACTAGGGATTCATCGGGCTACGGCGCGATGCGCGGCGGAAATGACTGGTCTCCATAGGTTTTCCCCATTTGCTCGCGCCAGATCTGTTCCGCGGACGGGAGATTTGACGCGCCGGCGTCGATAATTCTTGGGGTGATAAAAACCATCAGCTCTTCAAAGTTTTTTTGTATCGCTTCACTCTTAAAGAGCCACCCCAAGACTGGAATATTTCTTAGATAGGGCACGCCCCCGGTTGATTCCGAGCTCGTGTCCTTCAAAATACCACCCAAGACAATCGTTTCACCGTCCTTGACCAAAACATTGGCTACTACTTCGCGATTAATCTCATCGAACGGGATCACGCTCGTAGAGCCAGTAACTGTCGGCGAATCCGCGATCGTACTGGATTTGACATTGATATTCATCGAGATATAGCCGTCGCTCGAAACTTGAGGTGTTACGGTAAGGATAATACCAACTGGGACTTTTTCCGTTGCCACCGCGGCACCAGCCGCCGAAGAACCGCTACCCGTTGCGATGTTTGTCGAACTGGGCAAGCTAATTCTCAAGATCTTCTCGCTGCGAATTGTCGAAGCGATATTGTTAAGCGTGACTACCGACGGGCGCGAGATGATTCGCGCGTTGCCTTCCTTTTCAGCCGCTTCAAGCGTCGCTGATAGATTTCTAAAACCGCCCAACACACTTTGAATAACCGAGACGGTACCGCCAAATCCACCGGGGGCTAGAGGGAAAGCCGAGCTGTTTCCGGCGAACGGCGATCCGGCTCCTTGAGCACTGCTGAAGTTAGCCCCCCCGCTGTTAAATTGGAGTCGCAGCCCGAGCGCCCGGGCGAAGGTCGGTGTCGTTTCAATTAAATTGGATTCAATCAAGATCTGCGGGGTTCGGGTGTCCAGTTTGCTGACCAGCGTACTCGCGTCCTCGATGGTTTTTTTTACGTCGCGAATCATGATCGTATTACTGCGTTCATCGATCACCAGCGAGACATCCGGCCGCTTGCTCAAGACCGTTTTTATTTTCGCCTCGAGATCCTTGGCCTTAGCATAGTTGACATTGAAATAAACGGTCAGGAGCGGTTCGAGGTTCTCCTCCGACTTGCGTGCTGCCGCCACAGCATCGCGCTCGGTTTTGAGGGTGCCCGCGGTCGAGATGCGCACGACATTGCCGATTTGCTCCTTGCCAAGACCATTGGTATTGATCAGAAGTTCGAGCGCTTGATCCCAGGGAACCTCCACCAAGCGCAGGGTTACCTTGCGATTGACGTCGGCCGTCACGATGATATTGAGACCGCTGATTTCGGCGAGAAGTCGGAAGATGTTTTTGATATCGGCGTCCTTGAAATCGAAGGACAGTTTTTGCCCGGTGTACCTTTTCTCGTCAGGAATATTAACCCCGCTTGTTGAGGCGGAAGCCAGGCTGTCGCCCAACGCCACCCGCGCTTGGCCGACCACGTTATCCATCCGCTTGCTGCCGAGCACTAGCGTACGCTCCTGTGTGCCGGGAATTTTTGGATCGTCGCTGCCGATGACGATGCGCAGGCCGTTGTTTTCCGGCGTCACGGTATAGACCGGCGGCGTGCTCGGAATCAGGTCCGCGGTGAGTCTCAAGGAGCCTTGTGCTGAACTGAATCGCACAGTGCCGACCAATTGTGTGCCGACACGAAAGGTTTCAAGATCCGCTGGTGTTCTGGCGTCGCCGATAATATCCAGAACAATTCTTGCCGGCTGGATCAATGGAAAATGACGATACTGCGAGATCGGCTTGGAAAGTTTTAGTAGCAAAATCGTCTGCCCAGACTGCTCACGAACCGAAAAATCTTGAATCTGTAGTTGTTCCTCGTCGGCGCGAGCGGACGGCTGTGGCGGTGTTGGTGTTTTAGCCGTGGGGCTTGGTTGCGGTTCCACCGAGGTGACGTTCGAGCAAGCGCTGCCATAAATGACTACCAGGACAGCTAGTAGCAACAAAGGTAGATAACGTAACGGCCGCGTGTAATGGCTTCTGAGCGAGCCTGCGGATTTTTGCCGATGATATGAGTCGATTCTATTCATCCTACTGCTCCACCGCCAGCCTCATGCTGACTTCGCGTCTCTTTTTCGCGCCGTATAAATCGACGAAAAACTCCTCGACGATTAGACTATCGCGCCTAACCTCTCTTACCTTGCCATCGTTTGAACCGATCGGCGTACCGACTTTGACCATGTAACCGAGCCCCGAGCTATCTTCGACCAAGGCCGTCGGTTCTTTAACGTTCCAAACGACGCCGACGAGTTTAAGCTGGCCGATTTCGAAGCGCTCGAGAGGGGATAGGTTTTCCCGACGACGTGTGTTCGTGCGCACATTCAACGTAATTGGACGAAACGGATCGCGCCTCCCCGGCGCCAATCGTAGCGCCTCCGGTGCTTCGGCTTTGGTCTCTGAGGCCCCGGAGACGCCTTCGGTTGAAGGCGCAACCGCGGTCGATTTCTCCGCCTTCTCTGCTTTACTTACGGGTTGGGCCGCCGCAACCGTCTTTGCGGTCTCTACAGCTTTTGCGGCCATTGGCGGAGCACTTGATTGTGCTAGCACTGGGACTACCGGCCAAGAGAATGAGTGAGGCGGTAAGTGTATTTTTGATCGTTCGCAACACGGCAATCTATTTCTTGGTTTTGACTTTATCGGCGGCGAACTTCTTACGCTCGGCGTCATCGAGAAAGCGATAGGTGGTCGCCAGGTTGGAGATATCCATCGTCATCTGATCGTTGACAACCTTGGGATTGCGAAATTCGATATTATCGATATTGACGATGCGATTTAGTTTGCCGACTTCGTCAAAAAACCCCACTGCATTATGGAAGCCGCCGCGCACCACGATGTCCACCGGGACTTCCGCGTAGAACTCCTGGAACGCTTCATTGCGCGGACGGAACAGGACGATTTCCAAGCCTGCCTCCCGCGCTTTGTTAGAAAGATTGGTCAACAGGTCGGGAATTTCCTTGCGATCAGGCAGTTGAGCGACCGCTTCCTTGAGCTTCGTTTCCATGTCCCGAAGCTCTTTCTCAAGCCGCGCCAGGTTACCGGCTTTTTTTTCTTTGACCAACTTTTCATTGCGGGCGATTTGGACACTTTCGGCTAAGTTAGCGATAGCGTCAGAATTCGGACTGTAAACGAAACTGATATACAACCCATACGCCAAACAGATAATCCCCGCCACGATGCCAATTTTTCTGGCGACCGACTGTTCGAGGAATTTGTCGAGTAGCTGGTTCAACCGCGTTGCTCCTGTTTGGTCGACGGATTAACGCCAGGCGCAGCCGCCGCGGCCGCAGGTGGCAAATACGACACCGAAGCTCTGATCGCGAAACGCTTGTAAGGACCGGCGTCTTGGCTACTTTGAGCCGTCTCCACTAATTCGACATCTCGGAAATAGGGATATTTTGCCAACGCCTTGAGAAAGTCCGCCACGGTTTGGTTATCCGCCGCGATACCGTTCATGGTGAGCCGACCGCCGATTTCTTTAAACTCGGTAAGCCAAAGTCGCGTCGGTGTCGCGTCGGACAAGCTTTGCATGACACCTACCGGACCGGCTTTTTTTCGGTTGAGATCGGTGATGACCTTGTGTTTGGCGGTGAACTCTTTGATTCGATTTTGTAAGTCGCCGACCTGCTTCACCTTGGTATTGAGTGCCTGGATTTCGTTACGCAGGGTCGCCAGCTCGGAATTGAGTGACGTGAGTTGATAATACTGATGGGCGAACAGAACCGCGATAATCAGTCCGGCGATCCCGAGCACGATACCGCCAATGGTCATCTCGCGCCGCCGGCGTATGGCTGCCAACAATTCTTTTACTGGAAGTAAATTGACGCGGATCATTTGTCTCCTGGCCTGCGGATCGACAGCCCTGTCGCGACCGCATATACCGGCGCATTCTCAGCCAGATAATTCCGGTCTATCTTTCTGCCGACATTGAAAACCTTAAACGGTTCACTGAGCTTCACCGGAACGCTCATACGCTCTTCCAGCATCGCGCGCAGGCCGGTTAGCCGCGCCCCGCCACCGCTTAGATAAATTGCCTTCAGCCCGTCGTTATCGTCAGATGGCACGGCACCATACAGACTTACCGTCCGGCGAATCTCTTCGGCCAACTCCTCTGAAATGGGATGTAACGCGGACTCAAGGTCTACACCCACAGCCTTTTCCGAAACTCCAGTGATCTTGAAGCTCTCGGCTTGTTCGCGTGATAGATTTAAATGCTGTGAAAGTCTGTCGGTAAAATAGCCACCTCCGGTGGATAGATCGCCGGTAAATGTCGATACGCCATTTTGCAGCAGCGATATGCTGGTATTCTCCGCGCCAATATGAATCAAACCGGTCACGCCCTTAATGCCGTCGGCTTCATAGTTAGCTTCAAACATGTTTTCCAGCGCGAAATAATCGACGTCCATCAGAGTAGGGGTCAGGCCAGCTTCCGAGATCGCATCGGTGTAGCTATTGACGATTTCTTTCTTGACTGCCACCAGAAGGATTTCCATCCGGTTGCCATCCTCCGTTTGGCTTAACACCTGGTAATCTAGATTGACATTCTCGATGTTCTCCGGAATCACATTCTGCGCTTCAAATTCAATGTTATTTTCCAACTCGGCCGACTCTTGTTTCGGCATCTGGAATTTTTTCATGATGACAGCGCGACCCGGCACCGCGGAGATGACCTGTTTCGACGTCACGCCGCTTTGTTGAATCAGGCGCTTGATGGCATCGACGATCGGCCCAGGTTCGACGATCATATTATTTTTGATCGCGTTGCTTGGCAGCGGCACAACACCTAGATTCAAAAGATGATAACCATTCTTGTCGATTGCGGTTTCGACCATCTTTATCGAGGTCGAGCCGATGTCGAGGGCAACATATCCGCTACCCCCAGCCCAGGGAGCCGAGAACGCCGAATTTAAGTTTGTTCCAGAGTGGCGTCATTAAAATTATTGCTTGAAGAGTGAATTTTTTTGCTCGATCGACAATCCCAAAGCCAACAGGATCTTGCGTTTGGTGGCCATGCGGCAGTCCTTGCCTTTTTCAATGCGATCGAGAGTCAACGGCGATATACCCGCCAAACGAGCGAGTTCAGCCTTGCTCAACATCTTCGCTTCGCGAACCTTTTTGACGTTATTACTGTGAGCCATCGCTAGAGGCCGTTTGATAGAGGATGGAAACTATTGGCAAGAGTGAGCATTACGCAACCAAAGGGACCCCTTAAGTCAACTAAAATTATATCTAAATTATGTATAGTTATAGAACTTCTATGCTGCTTTCATAAGCAAACCGACTGCCAAGGGACTCCCCAGCAGCGCCGTGGCACCTTAGGGATAGTTAAGGCAGTTTCATGCCATTTTACCCACCCCAACTGGGTTACTGCTAAGCGACGAGTTCGCACGATCATGAGGTTCTTGGACAATTTTGCGCAAAGTTGCATTTGCCGGGAGGCGCCGGTAAGAAACTACCCATGCACGAGGCGCAGAAGTTCGCTTGGGTCGTCGTGCCGTCATCCCACAGAGAGCCGCTGATCTATCGCCTGCCCGGCGCGCTGCTAGCCAATCTTGCGCCCGGCACGCGCGTGCTAGTGCCGCTGCAGAAACGCCAAGTGACCGGAGTGGTGCTGAGCATCGTCGATGAATCGCCACATAGTATGGTCAAAGACGTGAGCGAGATTCTCGACGACCAGCCGATTATCGATGCCGATCTGCTAAAACTGGCACAGTGGATTTCGCAGTACTATCTCGCCCCGTTGGGCGACGTGGTTGCAACAATTCTACCGCCCAATTCGCGCCGCGACAGTCAACGGTTGGTAATCTTGCAGCAACGCGATGCGATCCCAGAGGACGAGTTGGAAAGCGAGGTATTGCAGGAACTCAGCAAACGTAGAGGCAAAGTTAGCCTTAAGACGTTAATTGGGCTGTTCTCAGGTCGGCGCATTGACCGGGCCCTGGCAAAACTGGAGATCCGTGGGGTGGTAAGCCAGGCTGAGCACTTGGCCAAAATCCGGCGCCGTAAAGTTCCCCTGCTTTTGACACCGGTCTCCGACATCGATGCGCCGGTGACGCTTAAACTAAATTCGCAACAAGCGCTTGCCATGGACACCGTCGCGGCGGCAATCGATCAGGGTGGTTTTGAAACCTTTTTGCTCCATGGCATCACCGGCAGCGGCAAGACCGAAGTGTATCTACGCGCCATGGGATACGCACGCGAACGCGGCCGGCGCAGTATAATTCTAATTCCAGAAATTTCCCTGACGCCACAACTTTTGGACCAAATGCACCGTTATTTCCCGGGAAAAGTCGGCGTGCTGCATAGTGCGCTCACCGGCGCCGAGCGTTGGGCCCAATGGTGGCGGATTCTGCGCGGCGAGGTCGATGTTGTCGTCGGCGCGCGCTCGGCGGTCTTCGCGCCGCTGGCGAATCTCGGCCTGATCATCGTCGATGAAGAACATGACTCGTCGTACAAACAAGAAGAAGGTCTGCGTTACAACGGCCGCGATGTCGCGGTGGTGCGCGGCAAACAGTTGGGCTGTCCGGTAGTCTTGGGTTCCGCTACTCCGGCCCTGGAAAGCTACGAGAATTGCCGCCAGGGGCGTTATAAGCTGGTCGAACTGACCCAACGAGTGGAGCAGCGTCCGTTGCCAGCGGTGGAAACCATCGATATGCGCTACCAGTTCGTCAAACCGGCTGCACCAGAGAAGCCTTCCGAGGCGTTACAGAAGAATGCTAAAAAGATGGTCAAGCCGCGCTTGATGGCCGAAAGCTTTATCGCAGCGATCAAGCAAAACCTTCTCGACAAGCGCCAGACTCTGATATTTCTCAATCGCCGCGGCTTCGCCAATTTCTTGCAGTGCGGCTTATGCGGCCATGTCTGGCACTGTCCGCATTGCAGCGTGACACTAACGCTGCATCTGCGGCGTAAACTGCTGGCTTGCCACCACTGCGACTATCGCCGCGCCATGAGCGACGTTTGTCCGGAGTGTAAAAATCCAAGCCTGGCCCCAGTGGGGACCGGTACGGAGCAGGTTGAAGAGGCACTCCGCGAACTGCTGCCCGAGGCCAGAGTGGCGAGAATGGACCGCGACACCACCAGCAAGCGAGGCTCTCAAGAGGCATTGATCAGGCGCTGGGAGCGCGGTGACATCGACATCTTGGTCGGCACCCAGATGATCACCAAAGGCCACGATGTCGCCGGCGTGACACTAGTCGGCGCTCTCTCCGCGGACCTGTCGTTGAACTTACCCGACTTCCGCGCCGCCGAGCGGACTTTTCAACTGCTCAGCCAAGTCGCCGGGCGCGCCGGACGGGGCAACGATCCGGGCCGCATGGTGATTCAAACTTACTCCCCCGATCATTATGCGATTCAGCACCTGCCGAACCATGATTATAAGGGTTTCTTCGCCGTCGAGAGCGAATTCCGCCAGGCGCTTAACTATCCGCCCTTCGCCAAATTAATTAATTTACGCTTCGACGGTCCCAAGGCTGAAGAAGTTGAGAGGCGCGCGAAATCCGTAGCTGCACAGTTACGCCGACTCCAAGTCCGCGAGCCAAAGTTTAACGCCGGCATCGAAGTGCTCGGCCCCGCGGCCGCGCCCATCGAAAAACTGCGCAATCGCTTTCGCTGGCAGCTCCTGCTCAAAGGGAAAAATAGCACCAGCCTGTTGGAATTTGCCAACCACGCCCGCAGGTTCTCTCCCGATGGCCGCGGCGGGCGCCTGCAGATTGATGTCGATCCTTACAGCATGTTATAAAATTCAGTAAGTTATGGCTATTTTAAAAATTCTTAAATACCCGGAGCCGGCACTTAAAAAGGTCGCGTCACCGGTGCGCGAATTCGGCGCGAAAACCGTCCAGCTGGTCAACGACATGCTCGAGACTATGTATGCCGCGCCGGGTGTCGGCCTCGCCGCGCCGCAGGTCGGCGTATCTCAGCGTGTAGTGGTTCTCGACACCGATCACGAGAATCCCGGCAAGCAGGTTTATAAGCTCATCAATCCAGTGATAACCCACGCGGAGGGTTCAGTGATCTGGGAAGAGGGTTGTCTCAGTGTCGTCGACTTCACCGCCGAGGTGAAGCGCGCGGCGCAAGTGCAAGTCAGCGCTTTCAATGAGCAGCAAAAAGAGATCAAGATCGAAGCTGAAGGTTTGCTGGCAGTGGCCTTGCAGCATGAGATCGATCACCTCGATGGCAAACTATTCATCGACCGGATCAGCCGGTTAAAGCGTGAGCTCTATACCCGCAAGCGTATCAAGAGTCTGCGCAGCGGCGTCGAGCCGGCACACGAATCAGCGCACATCATGATCTAATCGCGTCCGTCAAGTTTCTAAAATATCAGCCGCATCGTTTCGTCGAGTCTTTTTCATGGCAGCACCCTGGCGCATCATCTTTATGGGCACGCCGCAAATCGCCGCGGCGACTTTGGCGCAACTCCTCACCGGCCCAGATACCATCGTCGGCGTGGTCACCCAGCCGGATAGCAGCGCCGGGCGCGGCCAGAAAAGTTCCGCCTCGCCGGTACGAAAATTGGCCGAGTCACATGCCATCCCGGTTCTTGCCGCGGAAAAAATTCGCACCCCGGAATTTCTTCAATCGCTGCGCAATTGGCTGCCCGACATCATTGTGGTGGTTGCCTACGGCCGTATCTTGCCGAAATCGATTCTCGAGCTGGCTCCCCACGGCTGCGTCAACGTACATTACTCGCTCCTGCCGAAATACCGCGGCGCCGCGCCGGCCGCCTGGACGATTATCAACGGCGAAGCGGAAGCCGGCGTCAGCACCATGAAGCTAGTGGAAAAAATGGATGCCGGGGCGATCTATTTGCAAGAGGCTATCAGGCTCAGCGGTGAGGAAACCACCGGATCGCTACAAACCGAGCTAACACCCATCGGCGCCCGGCTGCTGCTGGATACTTTGCGCCGGCTCAAAGACAGGAACGCTCAGCGCAACCGAACAAGATGAAAGCCTGGCGACCCTTGCGCCAATCTTAAAGAAAGAAAACGGCCTCATCGACTGGCAACGCCCGGCGATAGAAATCGAGCGGCGGATTCGCGGCTTCGACCCTTGGCCGGGAAGTTTCACGCATTTCGCCGGCAAAATGCTGAAGGTTCATCGCGCCAGCATTGTCAGCACCGAGCGGCGCGGCGCCCCTGGCGAAATCATCCGCGCCGATGGCGCCGGATTTTGGCTCGCGACCGCGTCGGGGGTCTTGAGCCTGGAAGAAGTGCAGCAAGAAAACAAGAGACGGCTGGCGGGCGTCGAGTTTATCAAGGGCGCGAGGATTAAACCCGGTGACCGCCTTGGATGACGGTAAGAACGTCCGCCAAATCGCCGGCGAGATCCTGCACAAAGTCGAGATTCAGACGGCCTACGCCGACCTACTGCTCGATCACCATTTGCGCAGCGATGATCTTAAAGACGCCGACCGCGGGCTTTTGACAGAGTTGACCTACGGGACGCTGCGCTGGCGCGGCAGGATCGACTCCAAGCTTGTACCGTTGCTTAACCGGTCGCTCTCCGATACCGATCCGTTTATTCGCAATTTACTCCGGGTCACCCTCTATCAATTGCTCTTTCTCGACAAGATTCCTGCCTATGCCGCGGTCAACGAAGCCGTCGAGATCGCCAAAGCTACACAGCCCAAAAGCGCCGGTTTCGTCAACGGCGTCCTGCGCAGTTTTCTCAGGCAATTGGCGAAGAGGGCAAGGGGAGGGAGATCAAGAGTTCAGCTGCGAACCTAGCCGATGAGTATTCGCATCCCCAATGGTTGGTGGATCGCTGGCTCGAATACTTTGGCGATGAGCAAGCGAAAGCATTAATGCTCGCGAGCAATCAAAGAACGCCGCTGGTGGTACGGGTCAACTCACGGTAAGACAGCCGCGAGAATTACTCGCAACGCTGGCAGCGAACAGCACATCGTCGCCGAACCCACCGCCGTCTCGCCGCAAGCCATTCGGTTGCCCATTGGCGCGAGCATCGAGACTTTACCGGGCTTTACCGAAGGACTACTTTCAAGTCCAAAGCGAAGCCGTCGCAACTGGTATCATACCTGGTCGGCCCGGCGTCCGGCAGACCTGATTCTTGACGCATGCGCCGCGCCAGGTGGCAAAGCAACCCATCTCGCCGAGTTGATCGGCGATCGAGGTAAAGTCGTGGCCATCGATACTTCGGCCCGCGGCGTTGCGAGAATCGCTCAAAATGCCGAGCGCTTGGGGCTCGACTTCGATTCAAGCCATGTGCGCCGACGCGAGTAAAGCATTGCCGGCCAACCTTGCTGGTCCATACGATCGCATCCTCGTCGACGCGCCATGCAGCGGTCTCGGCACTTTGCGCTCTCACCCCGAGATCAAATGGCAGCGCGACGATAGCGACATCGCCCGGCTCTGCGCGCTGCAAGCGCGGATTCTGCAATCCGTGGCGCAGCACTTGAAAACTGGCGGCGTTCTCGTCTATTCCACCTGTACGTTGACGGTCGACGAGAACGAGCAAGTCGTCGAGAATTTCCTGCGCGAAAATAGCCAGTTTGAGTTGACCGATGCGGCGCGCTATCTTCCCGAATCAGCGCGCCACATGGTGCGCGATAAATATTTTCAGGCACTGCCCCAGCGCGACGACACCGATGGTTTTTTTGCCGCGCGCATGAGAAAGGTTGACTTAGATGCCAGCGATGAAAATCGCTCCGTCGATTTTGTCGGCGGATTTCAGCCGATTGAAAGACGAGATCCAGGCGGTGGAAGCGGCCGGCGCCGATTGGATTCATGTCGATGTTATGGACGGCCACTTCGTGCCCAATATCACCATCGGCCCGGTGGTGGTCGAGTGGGTGCGCAAGGTTACGACAATCACCGTCGATGTTCATCTCATGATCACCGACCCCGACAAGTACGCGCCGGAATTCATCAAAGCCGGCGCCGACTGGGTGTCGATCCATCCCGATACCTGCATCGATCCCAACACTACATTGAAAAAAATTCGCGAGCTCGGCGCCAAGCCATCGATCGCGGTCAATCCAGATGTGCCGCTCGGCAATGTCGCCGGCTGCTTTGGCGATAGTCGATATGATTCTGATGATGACGGTCTTCCCAGGTTTCGGCGGCCAAGCGTTCATCGCCGACGTGCTGCCGAAAATCACCGAAGTTCGGAAGTTAATCGATGCCCGTAAACCAGGCGTGCTCATCGAGGTCGACGGTGGCATTAAGACTGACAACATCGCCAGAGTGGTCCAAGCCGGTGGCGAGGTGATCGTTTCCGGCTCAGGAATCTTCAAAACGCCAAATTACACCGACACCATTCGCCAGATGCGCCAAGCCGTGGGCTAACCCACACCCCCACCGCGCCGCCAATTCCAAATTTAAAATTCCAGATTCCAAACGCGTCCTTCCGACAATCTGTAATATGGAATTTGTAATCTGCAATGCCTCGCTTCACGAGGCAGTTGTTTTCCCTCTGCGGTGTGTTAGTTTGTCCGGGTCGGGGCGTGGCTCAGCTTGGTAGAGCGCACGGTTCGGGTCCGTGAAGTCGGTGGTTCAAATCCACTCGCCCCGACCATTTTTCTTCTCTCTTCCACTCATTTTCATCAACCGTTTGACCCACTTTAGACGCACCATCATTGGTTTCGGTGCCTCAGGGTTCGACAAAGTTGCGAACTTGGTCCTGAGGGAGCGCGCTTTTACCGTTTCCAGAAGTTTCTTCTGAGCAGGGAATTTCTTAGGATGATGGCGGGTTCTAAGGGTCCTACCAACCGAAGAGGTAGCTAAGCCGGACGTTAATTTGATGCATCCCCTGGAGATCAACTTTGTTGATCACCGGGCCGAGACCACTACCTAAGCCGCCCACGGAGTGCTTTTCCGAACCAAGGCCTAAGTAATTGTATTCGGTTCCGAGAATGATGTTGGGTGTGACTCGGAATTCGATTCCTGGCCCCATGACGAATCCATGGTGGCGTTCGGAGCTCCTTCCGTCACCTTGTTCTATACCGACGGTATCGACCAAACGTGTCTTGACGCTACCGGAGGCGTAACCAACTTTGAGATAAGTTAGCCATCTATCGGTCGCATAACCGGCTCGCAGAACGGTTGAGAACAGGTGATTGATCCTTGTAGTATACTCATCGTCACCCGACCCGGTATTGCTTCTCGACCCATCGTGAAAATGGCCGGCGGAATAGGAAGGTTCGATACCGAAAACCAGCGATCCAACTTGATAATTGAAACCTAGGTGGCCGCCGCCGAACACCCCACTTACCGGGTGTGAGGTAATGCGGGCTCCCTGATTATAGTCGACCACCGGCGACGGCGCGCTGATGCTGGTCCAAATGGCCCGATCCCACCCGTAACCCAAATGACCACCGACGTAGAGGCCAGTCCAAGATGTGGGCTTGTCAGGTAGCGGCTCAGCAGCAAATGCCGGGCCCGTCAGAAAAACAACAACGGTAATGATTACAACGACGATTCGTACCATTATATTCTCCCAATGTTTATATAACTCAATTTTAGTAAAATTGACAGATTTAAAATCTTATATTGATTGAGAGATGAGCTCCGTAAGAAATGGAATTTTGTCAATAATACCCGCAACAATTTAGTGGATGCATGTTGTCATGGGCGGCCCACGTGGAGTCGGCTTTAATTGAACCGTAGTGCAGTCCAAACCGCCACTAAATCAAGAAATTGGTGTTTTTGCCGAGGGAGAGGTGATCGCTCAGTGACGGAAAGGTAATGCGCTGCTAGACCGACAACTGCCGAATCGCATTGATCCGCTCAACCGCTGTTGGGTGGGAGTAGTGGTATGCGGAATACCAAGGGTGCGGCGTCAGGTTCGACAGATTCTTCACCGTCAAATTAATCAGCGCTTCTTCCATCGCCTTACCGTCGCGCAGGGTCTTTACGGCGAATCCGTCGGCTTCATATTCATGCTTACGCGACAGGCGGTTCACGAATGGCGCCAAGTAAAAGGTAAAGGGACCGGCGACCAGCGAAAACAGCACCAGCGCGCCGTGGTTGGACGGCGCCAGACCGAAAGGGGCAAAAAATGGCGCGTAGTCGACGAGTAAACTGAGAATGTAGAGCCCGCCAAAGAGAAAAATCATCTGCACCAATAGCATGCGACGGATATGTTTCATTTTGTAGTGGCCCATCTCGTGGGCCAACACGGCCAGTCCTTGAGCGGTCGACATCTGGTCGATTAGAGTGTCGAACAGGACGATGCGCTTCGCTTTACCGATGCCGGTAAAATACGCGTTGGAGTGGGCCGAGCGCCTGGAGCCGTCCATCGAGTAAATGCCGCTGGTCTTGAAACCGATCTGTTCCGCCAAGGCTAAAATGCGCTGGCGCAGTTCGCCCTCCTTGAGCGGCTCGAACTTGTTGAACCAGGGCGCAATGAAGGTCGGGAAAATCACGATCATCAACAGTTGAAATGCCGAGATAAAGGCAAAAGCCCAAAGCCACCAAGCCCGCCCCATGATATCCATCAACCACAACACCACCAGCAAAAAGGGCACGCCGATTAGCAAACCTAAGACGAGTCCTTTGAGTTTGTCGCTCAGGTAAAGCCCGATGGTGGTTTTGTTGAAGCCAAACTTAGCTTCGATGCCAAAGGTCGAATAGAGCTCGGTCGGCAGCGCCGTTAGGCTGAGGATCGCGCCGACGGCGCAGCAGAAAATAATTCCTTGGCCATAGCCGCCGAACGAGAAACTACTTGCCCAATGAGCCGACCACCGATCGACCATACCAAGTAAGCCGCTCAGCAGCACGATTAACAAAATGGCACTGCCGTAGATTTCAGACCAGCGCTGAAACCGGCCGTTGGACAGTGTGTACTCGACGGATTTTGCGTAATCCTGCAGGGCGATTTTGCCGTGGAAAGGTTCAGGAATCGCGTTTCTGGCGGAGCTGGCTTCAACATGGCGTAGGTTTAACTCATTGAGCCCAAACTCAATGGCGAAATGACTAGCAAAGAGCGCCAGAAAGAACGTGAGAATGGACTGGTCCATGAAAAAGCCGGCGCACGAGTAAGCGAAAGCGCCCGGTCAGAAATCGCCGACCGGTCTACGCCGGGGTTGGCGCCGGCGTCGATTCCACCGTCGTCGTGTAAGAAAACACCAGCTTGCCGTCTTGCTCGTCGACTTTGACTTTACCGCCGTTTTGCAATTTGCCGAAAAGGATTTCGTCGGCCAGGACGCGCTTGATTTCGTTCTGAATCAGCCGCGCCATTGGCCGCGCGCCAAAGGTCGGGTCGTAGCCGCGCTCGGCGAACCACTGGCGTGCCCGGTTGGTCAGTTCGAGGAAGACCTTGCGTTCGTTCAACTGCTGATCCAGTTCG
This sequence comes from uncultured delta proteobacterium, assembly GCA_963847445.1. Lineage (GTDB taxonomy): Bacteria > Desulfobacterota > Binatia > UBA9968 > UBA9968 > DP-20. Next base: position 96,128 of record CAWJZV010000007.1, read on the forward strand.
ATGATGAACTTATCGACCACCCGCTCGATGTTTTCCTGGTTCAGCGAGTTGAAAGTGATCATGGCATCGAGCCGGTTGCGAAACTCGGGGGTAAACATCTTCTCGATCGCTTCTTTACCCTTGCCGACGTTGGTGCGGTCGCCGAATCCGATCGGCGTGCCGCTCATTTCGCGCGCCCCGGCGTTGGTCGTCATGATCAGGACGATGTTGCGGAAATCGGCCTTCTTGCCGTTGTTGTCGGTCAACGTCGCGTGATCCATCACTTGGAGCAAGATGTTGAATAAATCGGGATGGGCCTTTTCGATTTCATCGAGCAATAGCACCGCATAGGGATTGCGGTTGATCGCATCGGTCAGCAAACCGCCCTGGTCGAAGCCGACGTAGCCCGGCGGTGCGCCGATCAAGCGCGACACGGTGTGCTTTTCCATGTACTCGCTCATGTCGAAGCGAAGAAACTCGATGCCCATGGTTTTGGCCAGCTGTTTGGCCAGCTCGGTTTTGCCGACGCCTGTCGGACCGGCGAAGAGAAAACAGCCGATCGGTTTTTCCGGATGTCCGAGCCCTGATCGGGAAAGCTTGATCGTGCTCGCCAACATGTCGATGGCCGGATCTTGACCGAACACCACCAGCTTGAGGTCGCGCTCCAGAGTTTGCAACTGCTCCTTGTCCGACGACGACACGCTGCGCGGCGGAATCTTGGCGATCTTGGCGACCATTTTCTCGACATCTTTGGGACCGATGGACTTGCGCCGTTTGTCCGCCGGTTGAATCTTGACCGCGGCGCCGATCTCGTCGATCACGTCAATCGCTTTGTCGGGCAGGCAGCGGTCATTGATATGCTTGGCGGAAAGTTTTACCGCCGCGCGAATCGCCCCGGCGCTGTAGTGCACGCCATGATGTTTTTCGTAGTGCGGTTTTAGCCCTTCAAGAATCTTGATCGCTTCCTCATGGCTCGGCTCCGGCACTTCGATCTTTTGGAACCGGCGCGCCAGGGCGCGGTCGCGTTCGAAATAGCTTTTGTAGTCGTGATAGGTGGTCGAGCCGATGCATTTCAATTCACCCGACGCCAAGGCAGGTTTGAGAATATTGGATGCGTCCATCGACCCGCCGCTGGTCGCTCCGGCACCGACGATGGTGTGGATCTCGTCAATGAAAAGGATCGAGTCGGGCTGCTTTTTGAGTCCGTTGAGCACGCCTTTTAGGCGCGCCTCGAAGTCGCCACGAAACTTGGTTCCGGCCAACAAAGCGCCCATGTCGAGGGCATAGATAACCGCGCTCTTGAGCACGTCGGGAACTTCGCCATGATGGATTTTCAGCGCCAGCCCTTCGGCAATGGCGGTTTTTCCTACGCCGGGGTCACCGACATAGATCGGATTGTTCTTGCGCCGCCGGCATAGCACATGAATGGTTCTTTCAACCTCGTCGGCGCGGCCGATCAACGGATCGATATGACCCTGGCTCGCCTTCTCAACCAGATTGACGGTAAATGCTTCCAGCGGATTGACCCGCCGCGCCGGCCGTTCGCCGTCTTCGTGGTCATGTTCCTCGTCATCGCCCTGGGGTGCCGGCTCCTCGTCGCCGCCGATCTTCGACACACCATGTGAAACGTAATTGACCAGATCGAAGCGCGTGATGCCTTGCTCCTCCAAAAGGTAAACCGCGTAGGAATCGGGCTCGCGAAACATGGCGATCAAGACATTACTGCCGTTGACTTCCTTGCGCTCCGCCGATTGCGCGTGAATGAGCGCGCGTTGCAGCACCCGGTGAAAGCTTAAAGTCTGTTGCGGATCGCGGTCCACTCCCGCGGGCAGCGTTTCCATCTGCCCGTCGAAGAACTCCTCCAGTGACTTGTGGAGTTTTTCGAGATCGCCGCCGCAAGCGAGGATCGTGCTTTTACCGTCTTTGTCGCGCAGCAGAGCGAACAGCAGATGCTCCAGGCTGACATATTCATGCCGGCGGGTTTTGGCTTCCTTGAGAGCGCCGTTAAGCGTCGCTTCGAGATCTTTACTAATCATTGTTTACGCCTCTTCCAATGTGCACTTCAGTGGATATTCATGCTGGCGCGCCAGGTTTTCGACCAGCGTGACTTTGGTTTCCGCGATCTCATAAGTATAGACGCCGGCGACGCCGATGCCTTTTTTGTGAACGTGGAGCATGATCTGCAGCGCTTCAGCCTGCTCCTTGTGAAAGACATACTGCAAAACCTGCACGACGAACTCCTTAGTAGTGTAATCGTCGTTATGCAGCAATACTTTATAAAGCGGTGGCCGTTTGACCTTTTTCTTGGTCTCGGTGACTACCTCGGATTCCGGTTCTCTGCGGCTCATGGATTCCTTGGCCTCCCTGAAACATAAGAAATCTAACATGCTGCCAAGCCAGCCCGCAATGCTCGCCGGCTCCTTGGCAATAATTCTTGTGGCCGCCGATTACAACAGTGATATAGTCGTTTGGGCGTTTGTTGAAGTCTCCGGGTGCGCTAAAGCGTCGTCCATCATTCAGGAGGTGCTCCATGCTGTCCAACAAAGTCAGCGAGATCATGACCACCGACTTGGTCAAGGCAAAGGTTTCCGCGACGGTCGAGAGCGTCATGGCCACCATGGTCGCCGAGGACGTCGGGCGTATCATCATCACCGATGACGAGGTGCCGGTGGGGATCTTCACCGAGAAGGATGTGCTCAAACGCATCCTTGGCACGGCCATCGATGCCAAAAGCACCAGCATAAAGGATGTCATGACCGCGCCGGTGCGGGCTGTGCGCGAAGAAACCCACATCGTCGACGCCTTCGCTAGGATGTATCGCGGCAAATACCGCCATCTGCTGGTACGCGGCCGGCGCGGTAAGATCATCGGCATCGTTTCCATGCGCCGCATTCTCAATATCGCCGTGGAACTGGGTCAGGGAATCAGCGAATCGCGAACCGTGGGCGATATCCCGACCGCGCCGATCGTCACCGTCGACGAATCCTCAACGGTCCATACCACGGTGAATTTGATGAATCAGCAGGGCCTGACCGCGGTAATTGTTACCGCCGCGGGAACGCCCACGGGCATCTTTACCGAGCGCGACGTGCTGAGACGGGTCGCGACGATGAATATGGATCGCCAGCATACGCCGGTGAAGCAAGTCATGACCGCGCCGCTGATTGCCATGCCGCGCGCTACCTTAGTGGGCGATGTGCTTGGCCGAAATGTATCGCCGCGACATTCGCAATATGCCGATCAGAGGACAAGCCAAACCAACTGCTTGGTCTGATCGCCATGCCGGAGATTCTCCAATACGCTCAAGCGTTTAACATCGATGAGCAGGTGCGCCGGAGTTGGCAGGAAGTCGCCCAGGCCCTCGACACCGACGATCAGTATACTCCCGGCTAGAGGACCCTAAATCGTTGTCTTTCAAAGCGCTTATGTTAGAATCGGAGAGCTGCCAGATAGTCCTAAGGAGGCTGTATTTTGGAGACACCGTTAATCAATGACTTAAACATCTGCGTCGCCACCGAAAATGGTTCCGGTAGCGCGTCGTCGAACAACATTCTGTTCAAGGCGATTTTCAAGATGGGCATACCCTGTTCATCGAAAAATATGTTCCCGTCGAACATTCAGGGCCTGCCCACTTGGTACCAGATTCGCGCCAACGGCGACGGCTATATGAGCCGCAAGGATGTCATCGACGTGATGGTGATGTTCAACGACACTACGGCAGCGAAAGACATCTATCGCGTGCGCGATGGCGGGGTGCTTTTGTACGATGACTCGACAGCGCTTTCGCCGACGTTGAAGCGCGACGGGGTTCAATACATCGGCTTTCCGGCGAACAAACTCGTGGCCAAGCTGGTCCCGGCTTCGCCGTTGCGCGCCAAACAGCGCAACATGGTTTATGTCGGCGCGTTGGCCTATCTGTTCGGCATCGACATGTCGGTCATCAAAGCGGTGCTCGAAGATACTTTCGGCAAGAAACCGGCGGTTATCGAATCGAACCTGGTCTGCATCGACGCCGGCTATCAATACTGCAAAGAACAAGGCTACAAACAGAACATCGCTCGATCTCGAGCCGATCCCCGACGGCAACAAAGGCAAAATCATCACCGAAGGCAACACCGCAGCCGCTCTCGGCGCGGTTTACGGCGGCGCCTCGGTAATCTGCTGGTATCCGATCACGCCTTCGAGTTCGCTCGCCGAAGCCATGGAGTATTACCTGCCGCGCCTGCGCAAGCAGATCGATGGCAAAAAGACTTATGCCATCGTCCAGGCGGAAGACGAAATCGCCTCTGCCGGTATGATCGTCGGCGCCGGTTGGGCTGGCGCTCGTTCCATGACCTCGACCTCGGGGCCGGGCGTGTCGCTGATGAACGAGTCCATCGGTCTCGCCTACTACGCTGAGATTCCCTGCGTATTTTTCATCATTCAGCGCGGCGGACCGTCTACGGGTTTACCAACGCGTACACAGCAGGCCGATATGTCGTTGATGTACGGCGCTTCCCATGGCGACACCCGCCATATTATTCTGATTCCCCATGACATGAATTCCTGTTTCGACCTCGCGCGCCAGAGTTTCAATTACGCCGACCGCTTCCAGACACCGGTATTTGTCGCCATGGATCTCGACCTGGGCATGAACATGTGGTCGTCGGAACCACTCAAATTGAACCAGGAACCCTACGATCAAGGCAAACGGTTAAGCGCCCAGGATTTGGATGAGTGGACCAAAGCCGGCAAGAAATTCCGCCGCTATTTCGACCAAGACGGCGATGGCATTCCTTATCGCACCGTGCCCGGTAACGAGAATCGCCTGGCCTCCTACTTCACCCGCGGTTCGGGCCACGACGCCGACGCCAAGTATTCCGAGGACGAGCATGACTATAAGTACATTCTCGACCGTCTGCGCAAGAAGTTCGACACCTCCCGCAAGTTTGTTCCCAAGCCGATCATTGAAAAAGAGCGCGGCGTTAAGACCGGCATCATTTGTTACGGCTCGAGCTACGAGCCCGTGCGCGAAGCCCGCGATCGATTGAAGGCACGCGGCTTGAAAACCAATCACATGCTGATCCGCGCGCTGCCGCTGACTAGCGAAGTAATGGATTTCTTGGCCGAGCACGACACGATCTATCTGGTCGAGCAAAACCGCGATGCCCAGATGGCCGCGATCATAAAAGACGAGAACCCGCTGCTCGGTGCCAAGATTACCAGCATTCTCGTCTACAACGGTCTCCCCGTCAGTGCCGGCGAAGTCGTCAAGCAGATCTTCGACGCCGCCCAAACAGCGAAAACCGCCTAACGACAATAAGGATACGACAATGGCAGAAGCAAAAGTGAATCGCCTGAATCTTACGGAAAAAGACTACGACGGCGCGGCGTCGACCATGTGCAAAGGTTGCGGCCATGACGCAATCTCCGCGTCGGTCCAGCGCGCCTATTACGAAAGCAGCATCGACCCGCGCAAGGTGGTCAAACTCAGCGGTATCGGCTGCTCATCGAAAACTCCGGCCTATTTTTTGAGCCAATCCTTTGGCTTCAACGCCGTGCATGGCCGCATGTCCGCGGTTGCCACCGGCGCTAATTTGGCGAACCATACGCTGCTGCCGATCGGCGTCTCCGGCGACGGCGACACCTCAGCCATCGGCCTCGGCAACTTCTGCCACATGATGCGGCGCAATGTGAACATCACCTACATCATCGAAAACAACGGCGTCTATGGCCTGACCAAAGGGCAGTTCTCCGCGACAGCCGATGTCGGTTCAGTCATGAAAGGCGGCAAAGTCAACGACATTCCCGCCATCGATTTAGCCGAGTTGGCGATCACCCTCGGCGCCACCTACGTCGCGCGCAGCTTTTCCGGCGACCGCAAGCAGCTCACGCCGCTCGTGCAGGGCGCCCTCGCGCACAAAGGTAGCGCGATCCTCGACGTCATCAGTCCCTGCGTGACGTTTAACAACCACGAGGGATCGACGAAGAGTCTGAAATACGTCAAAGGCCACCTCGATCCGATTCACGATTTAGACTTTGTGCCGCCCTATGAAAATATCGAGGCTGATTACGACGAAGGCACGGATCATGAAGTTGCGATGCACGACGGCTCGCGCATTATTCTCCATAAACTCAGCAAGCATTATGATCCGACCAGCAAAGCCAATGCGATTCAAGCCATCCATGGCGCCATCGCCGAAGGCAAGTTTCTCACCGGTTTGATCTACTACAACCCCAACCGCAAGGAATTTGCCGAAGAACTTAATCTTTGCGACACACCGCTGTCGGAATTGGGACAGGACTATCTTGCAGCCGCCAGTCGAAGCGTTGGAACGAATCAACGCCGACATGATGAAGTAGACTGAGAAAAATACTCTCAACTAAAAAAAGCCCGGTAGATGTCCTACCGGGCTTTTTTATTGTGCATTAAATAATCCGAATCGGAAGTATTAGAGCCCAGGCGCTTGTTTGGCCGGCAGATCGCGCCAAGTTTCGATGATCTCATTTGACGACGCGACCAGGCCGAAGTGACGGCGCATGTTATCCAGCGTGCTGAGATGTAACTTCGCTTCGTAGGCGGCGGAACAGTCGTCGATCATGGTCACGTAATAATCGTACATGTAGGCGTCCCGCGCGGTGGTTTCGACGCACACATTGGTAGCCACGCCGCAAACCAGAACGCTTTGAATATTGCGCGCCTTGAGCACCGTGTTGAGATCGGTGTTGATGAACGCGCTATAGCGGTGCTTGATCACCACCCGCTCCGATGGCAAAGGCGAAATACCGTCATAGAGCTCCGCGCCCCAACTCCCTTCCCGGCAAGTGCTCAGCCCGCTCTTTTGCGACGTCCGATAGATCCACGACGGCGTGTCGGTCCATTCGCTATGGGTGGTGCGAATGTAAACGATGGTCAGCCCGATCCGCCGCGCCTCGTCAATCAAATGTAACAGATTCGGCACCATCGCTAGCGCCGCGCTGCAATCCTCACCGCGCTTGCCTGCGCTGCCGTCGGGGCTAACGAAATCGTTCTGCACGTCGACGACGATCAACGCGGCAGTCTTCGGGTCGCAACGTTCTTTCAAAGTTCGTAACACATCCATAACTTCTCTCCCGTTAACGCCGAGGATGGAGGATCGAAGATCGAGGATAGCGATTCCTGCCATCCTCAATCTTCGATCCTCAGTTTCCTTCAATGATCATGCTTCTTCGCCAAGCCGCCATGGCCCATCGCCATGATATCGGCACGCGTGATTTTCTCACCGGCGATCAAGCGCGGCAGCAAAGCGTCGAAGGCGGTGAACGGATCGTGCAGCACGCAACCGGACAATCCCATCACTGGCGTCTCGCCAAGATAAGCCATCAAGAACATCGAGCCGGGCAAAATCGGAAATCCATGGGTCTCCACGATCGCGCCGCTGCGCCGAATTCCTTCGGGCGTTTTATCGTCGGGGTCCACGGACATGCCACCACTGACGAGAATCACGTCTGCGCCCGCCTGCTTGGCGTCGTTAATATAAGCCGGCAATCACATCCGGATCGTCCGGCGCCAGCTTCACCGACTCGACAGTCGAACCCAGCTCGCCGACCTTTTTGGTCACCACTGGGACCGAAACCGTCTTTGATTCTGTCCGGTGAATGACTTCGCTGCCGGTCACCACCAGATGAACTTTGCTTCGCCGGCATCGGCAGAATCGCCACGATCGGCTTGGTCCTTGCACAGCGCTTCGGCTTTTTGCACCAGATCCTCTTTGACCAGCCACGGGAATCGTCCGCGTGCCAGCGACTACCGTGCCTTCTTTGACGTAGCGATCGCCTGGCAACGTCGCGAGCATGAGATCGCCGAGAGAATTGAAACGATAGAGCAGATCGACATCGACCTTGAGCAAACCGGAAATGGTCGCGACCAGATTGATTCGACCTTCGCTCGGATCGGTTAATTTTAAATTCGCCCCAGCCGCGGCTTTAGCCAAGCGGCGCGCCGCATCTTCTTCGTGCAGTTCGTCCGGCTCCAGGTTCATGACATAAATATTCGCCTTGCCGACGTCCAAGAGTTTCGACACATCTTCCGGACGAATGATATGGCCGCGCCGAAACGCCGGCCCTTTATGTTTGCCGGGAATGATTTCGGTGATGTCGTGCGCCAGCGGCAAACCGACCGCTTCTTCGACGGGAATGACTTTGAGCATGTGAATGACTCCTCGCTAATATCTCTAGTAAATCCGCGGTGATTTTTCCACCGGGGACTGGTCCTGTCCGGACAGCCTGTGCTATTAGCCGGGGGCATGACGCTTGCTGAACTGGTCCGGTACTTTCTCTACCTCGGCACCTTTGGCTTCGGTGGCCCAGTGGCCTTGGTCGGTTTCATGCACCGCGATCTAGTCGAGAAACGAGGATCCATCACCGAAGATACTTATAAGCTGTCCTTGGCGCTCGCCCAGATCATGCCCGGACCTTTGGCCGCGCAAGTCGCCATAGCCATCGGTTATTTCGAGGCCGGCATCGCCGGTGCGACCTTGGCTGGAATCGCCTTCGTTTTGCCTTCGTTTCTAATGGTCGTTGGCATCTCGCTGGTTTACGTCGCCTACGGCGGGCTCTGGTGGATGCAGGCGCTGTTCTATGCGATCGGCGCAACCGTCATTGCGATCATCGCCATCGCGGCTTACAAGCTCGCCCGCAGCACCAACAAGCGCGATCCCTTGCTCTGGGGAATCTTTGCCGTACTTACCGCGGTCACTCTATGGGCCCAGGCGGAACTGGCGGAGTTTTTTATACTCGCCGGGCTCGTCGTTCTCGTTGTCAAGGCTTGGCCAGGAGCGAAGCAAGGATCCCTCATGGTTTTCGGCGGAGTCGTGCTCGGCTTGCTCATTTGGCTGCTCGAAGCATGGCTGCGCCAAACCGGTTCGGCAGCCGATTCCGGCAACATGCTCGTGCAAATTCTTTTGTTCTTCACCAAAGCCGGTGCTTTTGTCTTTGGCAGTGGTCTGGCGATCATTCCGTTCTTGCAGCAAGGCGTCGTTCAGCAATTCCACTGGTTGACCGATCATCAGTTCCTCGACGCCGTCGCCGTGGCGATGATCACGCCCGGACCTGTCGTCATTACCGTCGCCTTCATCGGCTTTATCGTTGCCGGCTTCGCTGGAGCGGTGATGGCCGCCATCGGCATCTTTCTGCCGGTTTACATCTTCACCATCGTTCCTGCCCCCTGGTTTAAACGCCATCGCGACAACCCGCAACTCAAGGCCTTTGTCGACGGCGCCACCGCCGCGGCCACCGGCGCCATCACTGGCGCGGTCTTGGTGCTCGGCACCCGGGCGATTAAAGACGTACCCACAGCGCTGATCGCCATCGTCAGCTTGGCGATCCTTTGGCGCTACAAAATCCCCGAGCCGGTCATTGTTTCAGTCGCCGGTCTGGTCGGTTTGATTCTTTACCCGATTCTTCATTGAGAGGGTCGCATGAAGTGGGTCACGCGCAAACAGATTCGCGTCAACCGGGTCGCCACCGCCTGGCTGATCCGCCGGTTTCATCGACCGCCAGGCCGAATTTATCTTCGTTGAGCCGGCGGACGTTGCCGAAGTACAAAAACGTGAAAAGGCCCAAGGCTTCGATGCCCCCGGCGCGACCTATCCGCATAAAGACAGTCAGGGCCGCTGCTCCTTCGAAGCCCTGGTTAGCGAATACTGTTCGAGCGATGCCGTGCTCAAGGAAATGGCGCGCATGGTGCGCGGCGCCGACTTTGCCGATGAATCTCACTTGACCGAAGAATCGGTGGGAATTCGCACGATCTCCCAAGGCTTTCCGCTGGTCACCAACGACGATCACGAGACCGTCGAAAAAGCATCTTTTCTCTACGACGCCCTCTACGCGTCGATCCAAGCACAGCCACCGAGCAACTAGAAGATTGCTAGACACAGAATCGCCGGGGCGGCGATCACGGTGTCTGATTACCGATCCCGCTCGGTGTTTTTGGCTGGGATTGCGACGCGCTTTCCGGCGCAGCATTTACGGAGTCGACAGCGTCCTTGGACAGCACCAGCACTTTGTCGATGCGCTTGCCGTCCATGTCGACGATCTCGAAGCGTAATCCCCGCCATTCGAAGGACTCTGCTACCGCTGGGACGCGGCCCATCTGGGTGAAAATAAAACCGCCCAAGGTCTGGAACGCATCGCGCTTTTCCCCCGGCAGGGTCTCGACATGAAAGATTTCCTTGAAGTCATCGACGCTCAACATGCCGTCGAGCAACCAAGAGCCATCATGGCGCCGCACCGCTTTTGGATCGGCGGCCTTTTCGCCGATGGGAATATCGCCGGCAATCGCTTCGAGGATGTCGTGGTGGGTTAGCAGCCCCTCGATACCGCCGTATTCATCGACGACGAGCGCGATATGTTTGTTGCTTTTTTTGAACGAGTCCAACAATTCTAAAGCGGAAATGGTTCGCGGCACGAACAGCGGCTGCTGCATCAGAGCATTGAGATCGATCGGCTTGCCAGTCAGAGTATGCGCCAGTAAATCCTTCGCCTGGACCACGCCGGTAACATTATCGAGACTGCCAGCGGCCACCGGGAAACGGGAGTGACCGCTCTCGGCGATCTTCGCGCACACCTGTTCCAGGGTATTTTCCAGGTCGAGCCATGCGATCTGCGTGCGCGGCGTCATCAGCGAGCGCGCGGTTTTAGCGCCGAGACGGAGCACCGCATCGACCATGTCCTCCGCGGTTTCTTCAAAGATGCCGGCTTCGGCTCCCTGCTGCACCAACGTCGTGATTTCCTCCTGAGTCACCGGCGCCTGCTGTGCCGGCGCTCGGCCAAACAGTCGGCAGACGAGTTCCGTCGACGCGCTGAGTAAATGCACCATCGGTGCTGACAGCCAGGCAAAGCCGCGTAGCGGCATGGCGACCCACGTGGCGATGCTTTCGGGATGGCGCATGGCCAACCGTTTGGGCACCAATTCGCCAATCACGAGAGAAAAGAAGGTGATGATCAGTACGACTAGGCCCAGAGCCATTTCTTGGTGGTAATGCTCAAGACCGGGCAACGCCTTGAGATACTCCGCCAACCACGCCGCCGCGCCGCGGCCGGCGAAGGCGCCGGTCAGGATACCGATGAGTGTGATGCCGATCTGCACCGACGAGAGCAATCGATTGGGCGTTTGCGCCAGCTCCAGCGCGACTTTAGCGCGGGCGTTGCCTTTGTTGACCCAATCCTGCAGCCGCGACTTCCGAGCGGTGATGACGGCCATTTCAGACATCGCAAACACGCCGTTCGCCAGGATCAATACAGAGATAGTCAATATCTCCCCACCAATATCTGCCATTGCCTTTACTCCTCTGCCCAACCATAGCAGGAAGAGCGCCAATTCGCAGCAGCGCCGGAGCAGTTACCCAACCCCTCGGATCGCGCCACCATCATCCCGATCAATGCCTAATTGAGTTAAAAATCGGTGCTTGACGGAAACCTAGGATAGCGATATATCGCATTTCGATAACGAAATGCAGAAGTCAAAAAAGCAGGAGAATCAGGATCGACGGGATCAGGATCTTTACGGCGGTTTGATCCGCCTGCACATCCTGCACCACGCCTCAAAGGAACCGGTATTCGGCTTATGGTTCATCGAGGAACTTGGAAGGCATGGATACAAGCTCAGTCCGGGCACTCTTTATCCACTGCTGCACGGCCTCGAGCGGAAGGGGTATCTGCGATCGTCCAATGAGCGCTCGGGCAAAAGCTCGCGGCGAATGTATCAAGCGACTCTTCTTGGGCGAAAAGCCTTGGCCGTCGCGCGGCAGAAAGTTAGCGAGCTGTTCGGGGAATTGCTGGAAGACGAATGATCCGCCGATCGTAATTTCTTTAAACGGCGCTTTGGTCCGACTATCCGGGAGATCAATATGAAGGCAAGAGCCTTTCTATCAGGGGTCTTAATTCTTTTCGGGATTTTGATCGCAGTGTTGTTTTTTCGAGTTCTTACCCTGGAATCGCGGCTCCGCGAATCCGGCATTGCTAACGGGGGCGGCGTCGCGGCTGGTCAAGCGTCTTTGAAGCGCGTGGAAACGGAGCTTGCCACGGTCAAGGACCTGGCGCCGGGGCTCGGCGAATATATGACGACGATCCAGTTGCACGCGGGAAAACTTTGGTTTGCCGCTAAAGCTGCGAATTGGGACCTCGCCGTCTACGAGCTCCATGAGCTGGAGGAGACCATGGAAGCGGTCAAGAAGTTAAACGCAGAAAAAAACGGCGTGAAAATTTCCGGCGTGATGGATGCCGTTCTGCGAACCCAGATTGCTCAACTGGAGCAAGCGATAAAGCGGAAGAATCCTGGCGAATTTCAGAAAGCCTATGACGAGACGTTGAGCGCGTGCAACGGCTGCCACACCGAGTCGGGGCACAAGTTTATTCAGATTATTCGACCTACGGTGCCGCCGGTGACCAATCAAAAGTGGCAGATGTCGGACCAATGACTGTCGCGATGAGACAATCGCAAGTGGAAATGGCCGCGGCAAATTATGAGTGAACCCGGACAAATTGCCGCCGAAGACGCGCTGGCCGACCAATACCCGGGATCATTTCTCGAGGTTCTCTGGGTTTCGACACGCCTGGGCCTAACCTCCTTTGGCGGTCCCATCGCTCACCTCGGCTATTTTCATGAGGAGTACGTAAAGCGAAGAAAATGGATCGATGAGCAAAGCTACGCCGACCTCGTAGCTCTTTGCCAGTTTCTGCCCGGGCCAGCTAGCAGTCAGGTGAGTATCGCCATCGGTATTGCCCGCGCGCGTCTGCTCGGTGGCATCGCCGCGTGGCTGGGCTTTACCATGCCATCGGCACTGGCGCTGATCGCCTTCGCCTTTGGGATCGGCGCGTTTGCCAGCGCGGCCGACGCCGGCTGGTTGCACGGCCTCAAAGTCGTCGCCGTAGCAGTCGTTGCCCAAGCCGTGTGGGGCATGGCCCGCTCGCTCTGTCCGGATCGTGAACGCGCAACCATTGCTGTTCTCGCTTCAATAGTCACGCTCGCATGGCCCACCGCAGTTGGGCAGCTTTCATCGATTGCCATCGCCGGTATTGTTGGCTTGATCATCTTTCCAGGACGGCTTCTTCTTCACTCTCCCATATACGCTTTCCCATCGGGAAAAAAACCGGAATCGCCGCTTGGGAGCATCTTTTTCGCGCTTCTCATTGGGTTACCGCTGCTCCGGCAGATGCAGCCCAGCCATACGTTAGAGGTTTTCGATAGTTTTTTCCGTGTCGGCTCGTTGGTTTTCGGTGGCGGTCATGTGGTTCTGCCGCTGCTTCAAACCGAAGTGGTTGGACCGGGTTGGATTACCAACGAGCAATTCGTCGCTGGCTATGGCGCTACTCAGGCCGTGCCGGGACCGTTATTTACATTCTCCGCTTACCTCGGCGCCGTGATGGGTCCTGAACCCAATGGTTGGACCGGAGCCTTCCTCGCCCTCGTGGCGATTTTTCTTCCATCCTTTTTATTGGTCGTCGGCGCGCTTCCTTTTTGGGATTCTCTTCGCTCGGCACCGGTCTTCCAGTCTGCTCTGAAAGGGATCAACGCGGCTGTCGTCGGATTGCTGCTGACAGCACTGTACAAACCTGTCTGGACAAGCGCGATCTACTCCCCCGCGGACTTCGGCCTTGGACTCGTTGCTTTCGGACTCTTGATGTTTTGGAAATGTCCCCCCTGGCTGGTGGTTGTCCTGACCGCTGTTGGAGGGGAAGTCATCGCGCGCATATAAGAGGAGGAACGTTATGTCGATCACCCCGGTACATCAACGAGGCTACGCAAATCCGCAACTGCTTGCTGAAACGGAATGGCTCGCGAAACATATGGACGATCCCGCCGTCCGCATCGTCGATGCCCGTCCACCAGAGTTTTAGCAATTCGATCACGCAATCCCGCAACTACTGACTCTCCTCTGGCGGCCTCACATGGCGGAACACGGCGAAGATCCACAGATCGTAGACAATCTTGATTCCGCCCGCCAGCAGGAACGGCAATCCTAATGCTGGAACCGCGAGAATCGCGCCGGTGAATAACGGCGCAACCGCGGCGCCGGCGTTGCGCGCGACGGAGAGCACACCGGCCGCCGCGGCCCGCTCGTCGGCATCGACAACGGCCATGGTGTAAGACTGCCGCGTCGGCACGTCCATTTGCGAGAGCGAGTAACGTAGCAGTAAAACCGCGGTGGCCCATTCCACGTTGGGCATCAGTGGCACCAACAGAATCAGCAAGTTTGACGGCAGGTGGGTGAACACCATCGTGTTGAGTAAACCGATTCGGCGCGCGATCGCCGGCGCGGCGAGAAAGGACAGGGCGGCGAAAATATTGGTGCCGAAAAAGATCCCGCCCAGGGCGTTCAGATCGGTTTGGTAACGCAGATAAAACCAGTAAGCGACGATGCTCTGGACGATGAATGCTCCGGCGAAAGCGTCGAGAGCGAAAAGCCCGGCGAGCTTGATGACGATGCCGCGGGATTTTTGCAGACCGAGCTGGCGTGCTGACGGTCGGGTTTTCTTTGGCGCTTCGACTTCAGGTGAGAGCAGGGTGAACAGCCCGGCAAGTAAAAGTGCCGAAGCGACGTAACCCCAGATCAAGAATCGGTAACCGGCAATCGCGGTCGTCAATGAGAAGAGCGACGGCAGGCTGACCGTCAACGCGCCCAGCGCGCCGGCGAAGGAGCCGACCAGATTGTACGCCGAGAAAACCGCGGTGCGGTGCCGATCGCTGGTGGCCTGCGGCAAGATCGCTTGTTCGAGTGAGAGAAACGGCCCGACTTCTTTTCCCGACGGGCTGATGGTGCCGAAGATTGCCGCGAGCGTCAGCACCATCGGATTGTCGCTGACGGCAAACGCCAAGCCGGCAAGCGCCATCAGCACTGCGCCGACGATCAGCAAAGTCTTTCGCCCAAAGCTGTCAGCCACCGCAGTGATGACGATCGTCATCACCGCGCCGCCGGCAAGGGCCGCAGTGAATATCCAGCCGATCGCCGTCGCGCTTAGGCCAATGGCGTCGAGATAAAGTCCAAGGATGACCGAGAGAAAACCATACGCCAAAGAACGCACGCCGCAGCTGGCGAACAATAACCAACCGTCCCGGGAGAGGGGAAAACCCATCGAACTCGCTTGGGATCAGTTCACCGCGAACTGCCGCTGCCCATGGAGTTTAGCCGGCCGCCGTCCACCGGCAAGATCGAATTGGTAATGTAGCTCGCTTTATCCGAGGCAAGAAACAACGCGGCCTCGGCGACATCTTCCGGCTGACCGATGCGGCGCAGGGGAATGATGTCGTATTCCGGTTTACGGCTGCCCATGTCCTTGGCACCGATCGGCGTACCGACCAGGCCGGAGATCAAACCATTAACCCGGATCGTTGGCGCCAGGTCGGCGGCGGCTTGTCGGGTTAGGGAATTCACCGCGCCCTTGGAAATCGAGTAGGCCGCGCCACCGGGGCTCGATCGCTCGCCGGAGGCGGCGGAAATATTGATGATGCTACCGTTGCCCTGCGCTTTCATCATTTTGCCGGCATGTTGAATGCAGAGAAAGTAGCCGGTCAGGTTGATCGCCAGTATGCGGTTCCATTCTTCCAACGTAATGTCGAGGATACCGCCCTTGCTCGAGTGGGCGACGTTGTTGACGAGAATATCCAGGCCGCCATGTTTGGTCTTGATGTGATCGAACATCGCCTTGACTTGTTCAGCATCGGACACATCGGCGGCGAAAAAATCGCCGCCGATCTCCTCGGCAACTTTCTTGGCGTCCGCTTCATGGCGCGAATGCACCACGACTTTAGCGCCCTCGCGGGCGAACGCCCGCGCGATCGCCAGGCCGATATTATGAGTGGAGCCGGTAACCAAAGCGATTTTGTCTGCGAGCAACATGCAATACTCCTTGGGCTGTTGAAAGTTTGTAGCTATCTCAAGCCCGAGTGGCGGGCAATAATTTTTGCCGTAACGCTAATAGTGGACTAACCGTTGCGTCTAACCAACTGAAACCTCCATGCTGTGACAAACTGGAGTCTACAATATGACCAACCAAGGTTTCGCCGGCACCGTCGGTCTCAGTTCGGCGATGGCAATCCTTCTTGCCTTCACCGGCTGCTCAAGCCGATCGACTAAGCTGATTCACCCGCAAAGCGGCGCCACCGCCGAGTGCAGCGCCAACGGTTTCGCTGTCGGCGTCAGCATCGCCGACGGCATCGTCGGCGGCTGCAGCCGGGCCTACGAAGAGCGCGGCTACGTGCCGTTGGAACGGCTCCAACCCGATGAGCGCGCCAGTCTGGAGCGGCGCGGCCTGCTGGGTAAAAATTAGTTGCGGGCAAATCCGTAGCGGCAACGGTCGAACACTAGGCAGCCGGCGAAGCTGCGTCATCCGCCGAGCGAGATCATTTCGATTTTCTTATGGTTTTTGGGATCGTAGTTCGACGAATTGAGCGCGGTCAGACGATCGGCTGAATAACGGTCGGTGCGCCCAGACCAGATCTTAGCGATGAACTGGCCAATCTCGTCGTCGCTGGCACCGCTGCGTAGCTGCGCCTTCAAGTCATGACCGACATCGGAAAATAGGCAGGTGACGAATTTCCCGTCGGCGGTAATCCGCGACCGCGTGCAGCTTGAACAAAATGGTTCGGTCACCGAAGCGATCACGCCGATATCGCCCTGGCCGTCGAGGAATTCGTAATCCACCGACGGCGCGCTGCCCTGGTCGCGGCCGATTTCCCGCAGCGGATAGCGGGCGTGGATCGTTTCGATAATCTGTTTTTTCGCCACCAATTTTGCCGAAGTCCAGTTGTTCGAGTTGCCGACATCCATGTACTCGATGAAACGCATGGCAAAGCCGTTGGCGCGGGAGAACTCCACGAGCGGCAAGATATCGTCGTCGTTGACGCCGCGCTCGATCACGGCGTTGAGCTTGAGCGGCGCCATACCGGCGGCTTTGGCGGCAAAGATTCCTTCGAGCACTTTGTCGAGGTCGCCGCGCTTGGTCATGCGTTTGAACTTATCGGCATCCAGGGTATCGATGCTGACATTCACCCGTTTCAGTCCGGCTTTGGCGAGGGCGCCGATTTGACTGGCCAACAGCGCGCCATTGGTGGTCAGACAAAGGTCCATGAGGCCGTCCAGCGGCGCGAGTTTTTCGATCAATCGATGCAGGTCTTGGCGCACCAGCGGCTCGCCGCCGGTGAGGCGAATCTTTTCGACGCCGCGCTCGATAAAGAGCTTGGCGATGCGGGCGATTTCTTCGAAGGTCAAAATCTCTTTCTTATCGATCCACTCGTACTCATCCATCGGCATGCAGTAGGTGCAGCGGAAATTACACCGGTCGGTGACCGAAATGCGCAGGTCCTTGAGCGGCCGATTGAAGCTGTCGGTGATCATCGCAGTAACTATGCAACAAAGGGGTAGGGGGTTCAAGCTCGCGCTTTTTTCGCTGGAAAATCATTGCTTTGCCGGATTTGGCCGATCTGTTATTCTATTTCGGCAATGAGCCTGCGCCAGCAACAAATCGCCGTCTTTTGCGCCACGGTGGTAGTCATTTTCGGCCTACTCGGTGCCGGTATCTGGTTGATCGCCCAGCGCTTAACCGCCGAAGCGACCTTGCAGACCGCGTTGTTAATGGCGCGCCAGGTCGAGATCGCCCTGGCTGATAGCTTGCGCGAGCGCCCGGTGATCGTCCAGCGCCAGCAGCAGGCACAAAAAGCGCCGGCGTCATTCTGGGGATTTCTCGGCAATGTTTTCGATGGCCGCCGGTCGGCACCATCCTCGACCACCACGACCACCCGCTACAGCGCGCCGCGCCATGACGATGTCCGCGGCCTGATGCGCGCCTTCGTCGACCGGAGCGCCAGTATCGAAGCCATGTGGGTGGTCAACGGCGACGGGCAGTTGCTGTACACGTCAGTCGCTGGCGATGGCGAGAAGTCGCCGTCGACGACTCTGGTCATGAATAAATTGCGCAACGGCGAAACTCTCACCAGCACCAAACGCCAGGGCAATAACGACTATTACGATGTCTGGGTGCCCTTGCAGATGCCTCAAGGCGTGCGCAGTCCAGGCGGGTTGCGGCTCTGGCTCAACCCAGCCGATTGGACGGGGCTGCTATCCGGACTATGGCACCAGCTGACTTTACTGTTCGTCCTCGGCGGTGGCGTGGCGCTGGTGGCGGCGTTTCTGACCACGACGCTCTATACGCGCCGTTTTCGCCTGATCGCCGACACCCTGCGCCAAGCCGAAGCCGGCACCTACGCGGCCCGTCCGCAGTATGGCAGCCAGGACGAAGTCGGCGTTAGTTTGGACTTGATCGATCGCCTGGTCATGAAGCAGCGCAAAAACGTCGGCGCGCCCGCGCCGGTACAGCGGCTAGCGATCGCGGCGCGAACGCTGGCCCATGAAGTCAAAACGCCGCTCAACGCCTTGGCCATCCATCTCGAAGTCTTGCGCAACAAGTTGACGTCGGAAGAGGACAACGATCAGCAATCCCAACGCTCGATCACCGCCTTGGACTCGAGCATTCGCCAGGTCGACCGTCTGGTGCGCGACTTTACCGACTATTCCGCGCCGGTAACCATGGAGCGGAAACCGATCGACGTCGCCGCCGTGTTGCACACCAGCTTGGAAGCGATCGGTTCGGCGTGCCAGGCGAAGAAGATAAATTTAATGAAAGAACTCGCCCCCGGCCCCTGGCAGGTTTCCGGCGATGCCACGCGTTTGCGCCAGACCTTCGACAATCTTTTGCGCAACGCCATGGAAGCCCAGCCCGACGGCGGCGAAGTCATTGTCAGCGCCAAAGCGCAAAGCGCTCAGCTGATCATCGACATCAGCGACGCCGGCCCCGGCGTGCCGCCCGACCAGCGTGGCGAAATCTTCGAGTTCGGCAAAACCACCAAAGCCACAGGCAGCGGCATCGGCTTGCCGTTGAGTCAGTTGATCGTCGAATCCCACGGCGGCTCGCTGGTTTATCAAGAGCGCAACGGCAGCGGCGCGACCTTTCGTGTGCAATTACCCATGGAGGCAGTTGTTTAAATGGCCCGTCCACGTCCCACGTTCTGGTCGTCGATGACGATCGCAGCGACCCGCCAGGGTCTAACCGTTTTACTCGACAGCTGGGGTTATCAGGCCAGCGAGGCCGAAGACGGCAAGGCTGCGCTGGCCGCTTGCGACCGAGAACTGCCCCAAGCGATCGTCACCGACTTGATGATGCCGGGGATGACCGGCTTGGAGTTCGTCGCTGCCCTGGGCGAGCGCGTGCAACAAGCCGCGGTGGTTTTCGTCACCGGTCAGGCGGCCATCGACACCGCGGTCCAAGCGATCAAGCTTGGCGCCTATGATTACCTGTCGAAACCTTTGGAGCCACAGCGCTTGCGCGACGGTGCTCGAAAAAGCTCTGAAGCAAATTACCCTGTCGCGTGAAACCGGCGCGCTGCGCCAGCGGTTGGAGTCGCCGCTCGGTTCCTACGGCGCCTTGATCGGCAAGTCGGCGCCCATGCGCAAGCTCTATCAACAGATCGGCCAGATCGCCGCCACCGATGCGGCGGTGCTGGTGAGCGGCGAGAGCGGCACGGGTAAAGAATTGGTCGCGCAAACTTTGCACGATCTATCGCCGCGCCGCGATGGCAACTTTCTCGCCCTCAACTGCGCGGCGATCTCACCGACGCTGATGGAAAGCGAGCTGTTCGGTCACGAGAAGGGCGCCT
The DNA here is from genome assembly GCA_963847445.1 of uncultured delta proteobacterium. Taxonomy (GTDB): domain Bacteria; phylum Desulfobacterota; class Binatia; order UBA9968; family UBA9968; genus DP-20. The sequence continues at coordinate 115,776 of CAWJZV010000007.1, forward strand.
TTACCAGCGCCGTCGATCGTCATCTCGGCTGTTTCGAACAAGCCGACGGCGGCACGCTGTTTCTCGACGAAATCACCGAAATGGCGTTGGAGGTGCAGCCAAAATTCTTGCGCGTGCTCGAGGAAGGCCAGATACGGCGTATCGGCGGCAATAAAAATATTCAAGTTTCCGTGCGCGTGGTCGCGGCGACCAACCGCCAACCTTTAACAGCCGTAAAAGACGGCAAGCTGCGCCAGGATCTGTTTTACCGGCTGAACGTGTTTTATCTGGAACTGCCGCCTCTGCGCGAGCGCGGCTGAGGATATCGAGCTGCTCGCCGGATATTTTCTCGAATCCTTCGCGGCGAAGTATCAAAAGGCCAAACTCCCTTGGTCAAGCGATTTTGGCGCCGCCTTGCGCAGCCATCACTGGCCCGGCAACGTCCGCGAGTTGCGCAATGCCATGGAGCGCTTGACGGTTTTAACTAGCGGAGCGAGTTTGACCGCAGCGGACTTCAAACAGTTTTGCCTGTCGACGTTGGTCGAAGAAGCCTCCGATCTCGCGCCCATGTCCCTCGCCGAAGCCGAGCGCGTCGCGATCGAACGCGCGCTTGCGGCGACGGCTGGGAATAAGACCCACGCCGCCCAGCTGCTCGGCATCACGCCGAAAACATTGAACGCCAAACTGACCCTCTACTCGCACGAGTAATTTTCTCCCTCGGCATAACTTTTTTTCCATTCCTATCCGCGCCTGGCGCGCGCCAAGTGGTTGATTCTATTTCCATCCGTGCCTTTGGCATAGCCATTGCCATGCGTTAGAAGCGGAAGGCTGAGCAGAACCTTGGCGCAAACTCTGAGCGAGGAGCGGAGCGATGGAGAAATATTTAAGGACTTTGCTGTTGCTGCAAGCGTTGCTGGTGGTTTTTGCCACATCCGGCGCGCACGCCTTGCGCAAGGATCGGCGCGATGCCGAGCGTGCTAAACCCCGCGCCGAACAGCAGTTGGATCGAATTCGCAGTGTCATGCTGCCGCTCTTGCAGGCGACCGATCAGCGCATCGCCGTTGAAGATGTTCGGCTCACCATCGTCGATGAAGCCAAGATCAACGCCGCCAGTGGCGGCAATGGCCAGTTCTACGTCACCACCGGCTTACTACGGCAAGCCAGCGACGAGCAACTGCGCGGCGTCCTCGCCCATGAGATCGCCCATGAAGATCTCGGTCATCCCACCAAAGCGCAGGTGCTCGGCGCTGGGGTCGGCTTGGGTGCAGCTTTGTTGGAAAAAGTATTTCCCGGCTAGCGGTGCCATCGCACCCATCGCGGGAACCCTGGTCACCGGCCACTATAGCCGGCCCATGGAATTGGCCGCCGACCGCCACGCCATCAAGCTGCTCCAGCGCGCCGGCTATTCGAAGAACACCATGCTCAATACCCTCGCCTGGCTGATGCAGCTGTAATGGCGACACCGGCGGCGGTATTTTCGCCACCCATCCGGCCATCTCGGAGCGCATTCAGGCCTTGCAAGCGCGCCGTTAAACGGTTGGTAATTTCTTCTTGGCAGCACCCGTTATTACCAAGCTAGATTCCTACGTCGATTCGCTAAGCGGTTGGAATATTGACGATTCTCTCTTGGCATTGGGGTTGCTGTATAGGTCAATCAGAGACCTAGCAGGCGAAAGGAGATAGCGATCATGAGTAGCAATAGTCCAGTGAAGATTTTAGCACTGCTTGGGGAAATGGCGCGCTGCCTCAATCAGAACCTGTCCAAGGTAAGAATTACCCCGATCGATTCGGCGTTTACTGTCAGCCCAACCACGGCAATAGCGACGCCTTCGGCGCAATCTTCGCAAGACTAAAGAGGTTCGGTCGTGAAGCTGAAAAACCGTACCGTTGTTATGCTGATTCTCGGTGCGCTGCTAATCAGTGCCGGCAGTCAAGCCGCGGCCAAAGATCAGAGTAAACATTTAACCAACCACCGCGACGACAAAGCCGCTACCCAGATGAGCGGCAAGGGCAGCGCGAATCACAATGCCCAGTGGTCCGCCGATCCGACCCGCGGTTGGGTGCGGGCTGACGAGCGGCAGGAACTGCGGAAACCGAGCGTGGCGGCGAAAATCGCGACAAAGCGAAACGAGAAAACTAAAGGAAAAGGCTATTAGGGGAGAGATCGAGAGGAAGAAGCATATGATAAGCAGGAAAGCATTATATCAGAGGAACGGCAGCGAGCATGATGACGGTGACAATTCTATTGTCGGGTTGCTCCGGCGGCTCGCTCAGCACCAGAGAAAAAGGTGCGGGTATCGGTGCCCTCGGCGGCGCAGCGGCCGGAGGAATCGTCGGCGCCGCGGTGCGGCGGCCGGCGGCGGGAGCTCTCATCGGCGGCGCCCTGGGTCTCGGTGCCGGCGCTCTGGTCGGCGATCAGCTGCAAGGCCATGAGAACACCAACTCCCAGCAGCAGCAGCAGATCAATCGCAACCAAGCCGAGATCGAGCGCCAGCGTCAAGAGATCCAGCGCATGCAGCGCCAGCGTGCCGAGTACTAACTCGCGCCACAGTTAAATAAACCAGCTTCTTGCGATTGACAGAATCCATCCGGAGTGACTAATCTCGGGCCGTTGATCACTTCAACGGCCCGAGATTTTTTTTCAGGAGGATTAACCATGAATACCATCGATGCCGACGGCCATATCGTCGAGACCAATAGCGATATCAGAAAATATCTTGTCGATCCCTACAATAAGCGCGGCGGTCCGCTGCTGCCGTCGGACGGTTTGGACACGGGGCTGGGCGGTTTGGTTGGCGGTCTAGAACACGTCGACATCCCGACCCGACTCAGTGACATGGACAAAGAGGGGATCGATGTCGCGGTGCTTTTTCCCACCAGCAGTTTCGCCGTCAACGGTTTCATGGAACGGGACTATGCGGTGGCTTACGCCCGCGCGTACAATGATTATGTCGCCGACGTGTGTAAACAAAGTCCGCGTCTCAAAGCGGTCGGGTTGGTCGCGTTGCAGGATCCCGAGGCGGCGGTCGCCGAGGCCAATCGCGCGGTAACCAAGCTTGGCCTCAGTTCGATCGCGGTGGCGACCCAAGGCATGAAAGAGCATCTGGGATCGAAGAGTTTCTGGCCGCTTTATGAAGAAATGCAGCGATTGAATGTCCCGCTCAGCGTGCACAATCGGCGCGAGGGTCCCGCGGGTGACAAACGTTTCGACAGTTTTATTTTCATGCACACCATCGGTCGTCCCGTCGAGACTTTCATTCAGTTTGCCGGTTTGATGTATGCCGGCATTCCCGAGAAGTTTCCCAAACTGCGGGTCTCGTTTCTCGAATGCGGCGTGGGTTGGGCTCCCTATTGGATCGAACGGATGGATGAGGAATGGGAGAAGCGCGGCAAAGTCGAAACGCCGCTGTGCAAACACAAGCCAAGTGAATATATCGGCCAGGGCAACTGGTTTTTCGCCTTCGAGCCGGAGGAAGAGACGCTGCCCTACGCCATCGAACGCATTGGCGACGACAAGATCCTTTTCGCCTCGGACTATCCGCACTGGGACGGCATGTTTCCTAATGTGACGAAAACCATTCGCGGCCGTAAGGATATTTCCGAACAAGCGAAAAACCGGCTCTTGGGAGAAAATGCCAAACGGCTCTACGGCTGGAACTAATTCGATGGGCCGTCGATGGTTCGGTTTCTTGTTGCTGGCGCTGAGCCTTGTTCCAGCAGCCTCCGCCTTCGCGGCCGATGCTCAGCCCCTGCGCAAAGTGCGCATGGCGTTCACCTCGCTGTCGTCGGTCATGTGTCCGCCTTGGATCGCCCGCGAGCTGGGGATTTTCAATAAACATGGCTTGGACGTCGAAGTCATCGCCACTCCCACCGGCGTCGAAGGCATGAACGCGCTGATCGCCGGCGAAGTGCAGTTCTTGCAAATCTCCGGCGGCACCACCGCCAGCGCGGCCTTGGGCGGCGCCGATGTCATGGTCGTCGGCACGACCCTCGACGCGCTCGTGCAAAGTCTGATGGCGCGGCCGGAGATCGAGAAGGCGGAACAGCTCAAAGGCAAATCCGTCGGCATCACCCGCTTCGGCACGTCAATCGATGTCGGCGCGCGCATGGCGCTCAAGCATTTCGGTCTGGTGCCGGAGAAAGAAGTCGCCATCGTCCAGGTCGGCGGCATGGAGTCGATGGTCACCGCATTGCAGACCAATCGCATTCAAGCCGGCATTCTTTCCTATCCGGCGATCACCCAGGCCTTGAAGCTTGGCCACCACACGCTTACTCGACGTCGCGTCGTTGGGCATTCCTTACGCCTTCACCGGCATGACCACCCGCGGCCGTTTGATTAAAGAGGACGCCGATCTGGTGCGCCGCTACATGATGGCGCAGACCGAAGCGATCGCCCGCGCCAAGCGCGACAAGAATCATGGCCCTCAAAGTCATGGGCAAATATCTGCGCACGACCAATCCCAACGCCCTCGCCGAGTCCTATGACATCGACGTGCAAAAATACCTGCTGCGCGTGCCGCTGACCACGGCGGAAGCGATGAAATCGGTGCTCGACGATCTCGCCGGGAGAATCCCGAAAGCCAAGGACGCCGACCCGAAGAAAATTCTTCGACGACAGCTTCGTGCGGCAAATGCAGTCCAGCGGTTTCATCGACGCCCTCTACAAATAGCTGCGCGTGCTATCGCAAACGTCAAAATCCAACCCATGGCGCGGTTTGACCCCACGCTCTCTGCCTGTTATATAAGAAATTATCGATAGATGCTGGAGGTAGGGTTTCATGCGTGTCATCGATGCCGACGGCCATGTTGAAGAAAATCCGCTTACTTTTAGCGACAAGTACTTCGACCCGGCCTTTCGCGCCCATCGTCCAGTCGTCGTTCCGGGAACCGAAGAAGGCCTCGCCTATTGGATGATCGACGAGCAGTTGTTTCCGCGCCGCGTCGGCCGCGGCTGCAATAACCTCGGCACGCCGGCAAGTTATAACGGCAAACCGGTGCGCCATGCCCAGCGCAAGCCCGATACCCTCGGCAGCATGGAGCTGACTAACTTGAAGCGAGCGGCTGCAGATCATGGACGAGGAGAACATCGACCTCCAAGTGCTTTATCCGACGCTGTTCCTCGCCTATCCGCTGAGCAGCAATCCCGCTTACACCAGCGCCATGTGCCACGCCTATAATCGCTGGCTCGGCGACGTGCTTGTCCGGCCAGGAGCGGTTGAAGTGGGTCGGCGTGGCCAATCTCGACGACATTCCCGGCGCGGTAAAACAAGTTAAGGAAGCGAAACAGCTCGGCGCCGTCGGCATGATGATCCTCGGCACGGCCGGCGATCGGCTGCTCGACGACGATAGTCTGTTGCCGTTTTACGAAGCGGTCGCCAGTGAAGAGCTGCCGTTAGCGGTTCATGTCGGCTGGGCCTGCCCGGCGCTCAATAATCTCTACACCCATATTTATCCGTCCGGCGTGATTCCGTTCTTGATGCCGGTGCTCATGGGCATGGTGTCGATGATGAGCGGCGGCATCTTCGACCGGTATCCCGAATCTGCGCGTGGTCTATCTCGAAGCCGGCTGCCTGTGGGTTCATTTCATTCTCGAGCGGCTGCATCATCGCTTCGAGCATTCGGGGAAAAACCTTGCCAACGTCGTGTCGCGCACCGCGCCGATCGAAAAGCTTGCGCCGATGGATTACATCAAGCAGGGCAACATTTATTTCAGCTCGGAAGTGGAAGACGTTCTGTTGCCGCATGTGCTGGATCTAGTCGGCGACGGGCAAATGATGTTCGCCTCCGACATGCCCCATGGCGACCGCGAACGTTTCGCCGCCAAGACGCTGCAGGATCGCCAGCGATATCAGCGCCGCGGCCAAGACCAAGATCCTGGAAGCCAATCCAGCGAAGTTTTATCGCTTACCGGGTTTCTAGCAGCTCGCGAAGGATCAGATTAAATTCAACCAATCGATGCGGCGAGAGTTCACCTCGCTCTCGGCTACGTTACCTCCGATAAACGCGTAGTGTTTCTGCAACCAAATTTATCGTCAATGGCCGAATACTACGCCTTCCAAGCCGCACTCTGTTTCTCCATCGCGCATATCTTTGTCCGCCGTGGTTTAGATGGCTCCAATGCATTCACTGGGTCGGTGATCTCTCTGGGCACCAGTACGGTGATTTTCTGGACCCTTGCCAGTCTGTTGGCGCCGCTTTCGTTGTTGGCTCCCCGACGATCGGCTACTTCATGGCCGGCGGCTTCTTTGCCCCGGCCATCGGTCAAACCTTGGGTTACATCGGCATGGAACGCATCGGCGTGGCGCGCTCCTCGCCGATCGTCAATACCTCGCCGATGTTTTCATCGATCTTCGCCGTGCTATTTGCTCGGCGAGATTTGGCTGGCACAAAATATCCTCGGCACCTGTCTGGTCATTTTAGGTGTCGTCATCCTATCGACCAGCCGGCCGGCGAGCGGAGAGTGGGACAAAAAGGATGTTATCTACCCGCTCTTGGCCGCTCTCGCATTCGGTATCTCAACGACGCTCCGCAAGAGCGGCTTGATGGCGATTCACGTGCCGTTGCTGGCCGCCGCTGTAACCGTGGGCACGGCCTTTGTCGTTCTACTCGCCATCGTTTGGTTCAGGGGCGGCAGCGCCGTCTTACGCTTTAACCGACAAAGCAGCGCTTGGCTCTTCGGCGGCGCGCTGATTAACAGCGCGGCGATCCTGTCGTTCTTCTCCGCGCTCAACGTCGGCACCGTCGTTCGGGTGGAACCGCTGGTCGCCTGCAATCCGCTATTGACCCTAGTCTGGGCTTCGATCTTTCTTCGGCAATTGGAGACGCTTTCCTGGCGGGTTGTGGCCGGCGCGCTGGTGACGGTGGCGGGTACGGTGCTGGTGGTAACGGTGCAATAAATGAACTTGGCTGTCTATTTTTCATTTCAAGCCGCGCTGTGCTTTTCCATCGCGCATATTCTGATTCGCCGCGGTCTTGGTCGATTCCAACGCCATGACCGGTTCGCTGATATCGCTAACCATGAGCGCGGTGGTGCTGTGGTGCGCATTGCCGTTTTTCGTGCCGCTGTCGGCCCTGGCTGAATCCGGCCCTGCTGATATTTGTCGCGGCGGGAGTTTTCGCCCCAGGAATCGGCCGCACGCTCAGTTACGTCGGCATCGAGAAAATCGGCGTCGCCCGCTCGGTGCCGATCGCCAACTCATCGCCGATCTTCGCTTCGATCTTCGCCGTGATCTTTCTCGCCGAAACCTGGGTGCTGCAAAACATCGTCGGCACGCTGCTGGTGATCGGCGGCGTCATCGTTCTGTCGATGGCCAAGCCAGCCCAGGGCAAGTGGCGCAAGTTCGATGTGATCTACCCGCTGGTCGGCGCAGTCGCATTCGGGGTTTCGGCGATCTTGCGCAAAGCAGGTCTGGAACTGGTTAACATTCCGCTTCTGGCCGCCGCCGTCACTGCCGGAATCGCGGCGTTGTTTTCTTTTGCGCTGCTGCAAATCCAGGGCGGCAGGCAAAGTTTTCAAACTGACCCGCCGCAGCGCGTCGTGGCTATTTACCGCCGGGGTCTTCAATACCGCTGCCATGCTGTCGGTGTTCTTTGCGCTCAGCCACGGCAAAGTGGTTATCGTCGAGCCCTTGGTCAGTTCCAATCCGGTGATGACACTTCTTGCTCACGTCAATCTTTCTCCGCGATGTCGAGTCCTTGACCTTGCGCGTCCTCATCGGCGCCGCCTTGACGGTCACCGGAACGATCCTGGTCGTGCTCGTCAAGTGAGCGGTTTTAATTCGAATTTCCAAGGTGATATGACTGTCGAGAAGAAATCTCTGGAGGGCTCACGGTAATGTCCAAAGCGATGCAAGCGGAAAGAAGAATGTGGAGCAAGTTTTACTCCTACGACGAGTGGATGGAGGCCCAGGGAATTCCCATCTACCGCGGTTACTACATCGAAGACCTGCGGACATTGGAATTGAAATGGTGGGACGCCCGCGAGTGTAACTCGGCTTTCATCCAACTGGTCGGCCAGGAAGGGGTCACTTCGGCGCGCGTCACCGAGATTCCTCCCGGTAAAAGTCTACCGCCGCTGAAATTCGCCCTCGATGAAATCGTCTACGTCGTCGAGGGGCGTGGCCTCAGTACGATTTGGGCCGGCGAGAAACGGCCGAAGAAAACATTCGAGTGGCAAAAACACAGCATGTTTCTGCTGCCGCACAACTATACCCATCAGTTCACCAACATGCAGGGCGACAAGCCGGTGCGCTTGCTGCATTACAATTACATGCCGCTGACCTTGTCCGGCGTGCGCGATGTCAATTTTATCTTCGGCAATGGCTACGAGGGCGCCGACATTCAGAACGAGATGGATTTTTATTCCGAAGCCAAGATGGTCTCGCAAAACAATCTCGACGAGAGCTGGGGCCGGCGCGCCTACTGGTACGGCAACTTTTTTCCTGACATGAAAGCCTGGGATAAGCTCGATAGCAACGCCCGGCGCGGCGCCGGCGGGCGCAGCGTTTATATTCAGTTCCCCGACTCGGAGATGTCCTGCCACATGTCGGTGTTCGACGCGCGCTTATACAAAAAAGCCCACCGCCATGGTCCCGGCCGGGTGATCGTCATTCCCGTCGGCGAAGGCTACTCGATCATGTGGGAAGAGGGCAAAGACAAAGTCGTCGTGCCCTGGCATGAAGCGAGTCTGTTCGTGCCGCCGAATAAATGGTTTCACCAGCACTTCAACGCCGGCGGCGAGCCGGCGCGCTACCTGGCGCTCCATCCGCCCATGCAGTTCCACGGCCACGCGGAAAAGGTCGAAGACCGCGCCAAAGACCAGATCGAATACTGCAACGAAGACAAATGGGTGCGCGAAAAATTCGAAGGCGAAATGGCCAAACGCGGGATTACGTCATTAATGCCGCCCGAAGCCTACACCGATCCGAACTTCGAATGGAACTGGAAACCGTTCGTCCAGCAAAACCAAAAGTAAGCTGTCACAGTTTTCACGGCGCAAAACAAAAAGCCCCACACCGAGTGCGATATGGTCAACACAACCATTCCGGAATGGCAACAAAATGCTACGGATAGGTACGGATATTATCGGAGCCGCAACCGGAGCGGGCCGACGCTAAATGTTCGCCAGGCAACATTTAGCGATTCGAAGACCAGCGCAATCTGTCAATCTGACCCGCCAGTGACCCGAACTATTTGCCGTCGTCGATGCTGACGACGATGATTGCGTTGGCAATCAGCCAACCGTCATCGCCCTTTTCATTGAGGACCTGCAGTCCGCCCTGGACGACGTTGACGTGGCCGCCACCGTGCGGCAGCGATTCCAGCACCGCCTGGCGATCCACCGCCTCGGGTTTGGGCACGCCGATAGTTACGTCCACCCGCATATCGTCTGCGGTCTTGCCCACCAGTCGCGGAAATCCCAAGCTGCTGTGGTGAATCGCATCGAATACCGCCCGCTTGGCAGCAGCGGTGTAATCCAATCCGTGTACATCCACTCCCATACCCATTTCTGTAACGCACCGTACCAAGGCCATGCTAGTCACCTCCACCTGCTAGATCCAGTCGAACCGATTCTTTGTTGCTATTCTTCATTGCGCTGTTGGTAGTTTATCGCGAGTAACCCACCACGATGGGCACGAAGGGTTCGGCTGACCAAATCTCCAAAGAGGGCGGGTTTCAAACCCGACCCTGCGCTTGTCCGGCCGACGGACGGTCTCCAGACGTCTTGTTTCTGCGCAACGCTTTGAACTGGAGCGAATGCGGTAAACACTCCGAATCCGACTCTTTCATTTTGTTATCGGCGCCCGCTCGTCGCCTTGCTGCTACGCGTTCAGGTTGACGAGATCGTTCGCGCACGGCGCGGTCTCGAGGAAATCCCAGCTCTTCATCCAATCGTAGGTGCGTTGAAGTTCATCGGCCGGTATCGGCGCTGGATCGACCAGATAGAGGCGGCTCTCGCGCAGATCGTCAATCGTAAGCTGGCTGATCTGCGGATCCTTATCGCGATAGTAGTCGATGAAGTAGTGCATATAGGCGCGCTTGTTCGCCATGACACGCCGGACCGCCTCGCGGATCGCGCGGTTGAAGGCGGCGTAAGTTTCAGCATCGACACGATCGGACGCCACATCGGTGCCGTGGTGGAAAGCGGAAATAACCACCCGGCAGCCGATTTTTTCCGCCAACGAAATATACGGTTCGGTCAGGGTCGTCGCTTCGATGGTCTTATCCATCAGCATCTTGAAGCGGTAATTGGAGCCATTCGGCACCCGGCCGATCTTGATCAGCTCGCGCGGCACGAAGCCTTCCAGCATCTGCAAAGCCAGGTAGTGCGTGCCGCTGTAAAAGGGGATGCCGATCTGCACGTTGGCGAATTGCTGGGGCACCTGCACCGGCGAATCGGCGCGGACGACGAGGGCGGCGAAATTCACCATGGAACGACGGCCAAGCTGCCGGCTGCCAACGCTGGAGGTTTCTACCCTCGAGTAATTGCCCCACTCGCAAGCGTTGTAGAGGTCAGCCTGGCCGGATTCCATCATGCGGCCGTGGCTGGTGTAACGCGAGGCGTCCTTATGATCGGTGATGTGCAGCTGCGGGTTCTTGTCGAGGCCTTTCTCACGGTCCAGCCACTCGATCTGGATGCCTTCTTTCTCGAACAGACCCTCGTCATAGGCCACCAGCTCGGCCAAGCCTTGGAACGGCGCAGTGGTTTCCAATCGCAGTGTCTTCATAGATTCCTCTCCATGGGGCGTCAGCTAACTTCCTTGTATATAGTGGCATTCTAACTTCTGTCAAACCACCCTTGCGGGTAGAAAATCCTGGCATCGACAATGACTCAGTTAAAACTTGAAATGAACGCTTGGGATAAGTCCAGAATACAAGTTCGGTTCGGATGGCGGAAGTCATTGGGGCACGCACTTTCGTCTCGGTCCAAGAATCAGAGGGGTCCGCCGCCGGGGTCGACACCATGTAGCTGGTAGTGGTCGCTCATCAAAAAAGGCATTGATCTCAACTTTCCAGAGCCGGGCGAACTCGGCGAATCAGTCGAGAAAACTTTGCCGTCCTTGGTCTTGCAGAAAGAGGTCCCGGCGCGATTGGCATGATTAATAACGTGGTAGAACGCCCCCGGGAATTCAATGCGCAGCTGGTCCATGCGGATCGTTTATTTCATGCCCGGTCGTCCGTGAAGAGTTAAACGTAGACTTGTTTTTGTTCCGCCGCGGATGCAGTTTCCCCGCGCGGAAAATTACTAGCTGCAGGCTTTGACTTTAGCGACCGCGAATCCTATTAGGTAGCCTTGCGGGGGAATTGGCGGTGCGCCGAATTCACCGACTCGACCGCGCATCTGTCCACCTAACTCCAGCGCGAAGAAAGGTGATCGCGATGAGAACTGGAAATGCTCGTTTAGATGCAATTGCTGGGTTGGCGATTGGCATATCTTTGGCGATGCCGCAGTGGGCTTTCGGGCAGGCGTCGTTTTATGAGGGCAAGACGATTACGATCATCCAGGCGCGCGCGGCCGGCGGCACGGGAGACCTGCGCGTGCGCGCGCAGACGCCGTTTCTGCGAAAATATCTTCCGGGCAATCCGACCATCGTTCACGAGTTCATGGATGGCGGCGGCGGCCGAAAAGCCGCCAATCACATATATCGAACGGCCCGCCCGGACGGCCTGACCATCGGTGCCATGACGCCGGGATTTGTGCCGAGCGCTGTGCTTGGCGAGACCGGTGTTTTATACGACCTCGACAAAACCATTTATCTAGGCTCCCCCGACGGCGGCGCTCAATGGATCTTCGCGACGCGCAAAGCTCTCGGCGCCGACAGTTTAGCCAAACTACGGGCCCTATCGGGATTGCGCATCGGCGCCCAGGCAGTGGGGCATCCGATTTATCTTACCGGCCGCCTGTTCGCCTACTTGCTCGGCCTCAAGGATCCGAGATTCGTCACGGGTTACACCACGCAGGAAATCGATATCGCGTTGCTGCGCGGCGAGGTGGACGGCAGATCTAACCTGGCTGAGACCGTCGTCCATCGCAGCCCCGAGTGGATTTCCAAGCAGCTCGTCGACTTCCACGCGATCATCGAAGTGCAAAAAGGCATCCGGCCGTCTCAGTTTGCCCAGGTGCCCGAGCTCGAGACCTTCACTAAAACGGATCTTGACAGAAAGATCCTGGCGCTGCTGCGCGGATTCCGGGCCACCGGATCGCCCAACATTCTGCCGCCGGGAACGCCCAAAGACCGGGTGCAAATTCTCCAAGAAGCGATGCGCAAAACTTTCAGAGACCCGGAATTTCACAAGGAATTTAAGAAGCTCGCCGGCGACGACGCGGCGCCGCTGATGGCCGAGGAGTTGGAGAAGGCGATCACAGACATGCCACGGGAACCAGAGGTTATCGAAGCATTCAAAAAACTTTCCGGCGCCGATCCCTTGCCGGCGCGGTAAGCTGTCGCAATCTTTCGACTTTCGTCCGGCGTAATGGGGTCGTTTCCTGCATTGCCACATACATGCGATAGCAAGACCTAATCTTTTCGACTTCGTATTCGTTCCAACCCGTCAAATCGTTTGTGCGAGTTGACAGAACGCCGGCCGTGCGGCTATTTTCCGCGAGAACAGCGCGCGCCGACAGTGCGCGATCTAGGGGCAGCCAACGGAAGGGAAAAGATACCATGAAACGAAGCAGCGAAAGAATTCTCACGTCCCATGTCGGCAGCCTGGCCCGAGCCGACTCCCTGATACCTCTGCTGCGGCTAAAAGAACAGGGACAGCCTTACGACCGCGACGAGCTCGCGCGGCGGGTGCGCGAGGCGGTAACCGACGTGGTGCGGCAACAGGTCGAAGCGGGCATCGATATTGTCACCGACGGCGAGCAGGGCAAATCGAGCTTCTACGGCTATGTCGTCGAACGCTTCAGCGGCTTCGAGCGCAAGCCGCCCGCTCCGGGCAACGAGATGCGACCGCGGTCGGCGGGCAGGGAATATCTCGCTTTTCCCGACTACTACGCCTGGTCCGAACGCATCGCCGAACCGTTTGGCGGGCGCGGCGGGCGCGGGCGCGGCGTCGATACTTGCACCGGGCCGGTCAGCTATAAAGGCCACGCGGCGGTTCAGGCCGACATCGCCAATCTCAAAGCGGCGACAAAAGGCCGCACCATCGAGGACGTCTTCATGCCTGCGATCTCGTCTGCCTACGTCGCGGCGACTTTTGCCAACGAATACTATCGCTCCCACGCAGAGTATGAGAAGGCCGTATCCGACGCGCTGCGCGAAGAGTACAAGGCGATCGTCGACGCCGGATTCATTCTCCAGATCGACGATCCGCGCCTGGTCACCTATTATATGATGCACCCGGAGCTTAGCGTCGCCGACTGCCGGAAGTGGGCGGCCGAGCGCGTCGAAGTCATCAACGACTCGCTCCGCGGCATCCCGTCCGAGAAGGTCCGCTTTCATACCTGCTACAGCATCGATGTCGGTCCGCGCATCCACGAGATGGCGCTGAAGGACATCGTCGACATCCTTCTGCAGATTAACGCCGGCGCCTATTCGTTCGAAGCGGCGAACCCGCGGCACGAACACGAATACCATGTCTTCGAGCGCGTCAAGCTGCCCGCCGGTAAGATCCTCATGCCGGGCGTGATCAGCCATACCACCAACCTGGTGGAGCACCCGGAATTGATCGCCGAACGAATCGTGCGGTTCGCAAAAATAGTCGGGCGTGAGAACGTCATCGCGGCAGCCGACTGCGGCTTTGCCGCCTCCGCTCTGCGCTTCAACGATACCCATCCCAGCGTGGCCTGGCTTAAGTTTGCCGCGTTGGCGGAGGGCGCCCGATTGGCGACCCGCGAGCTGTGGAATTGAGTGGCATGAGAGCGCCGCGCTCAAGCGTTATCGTGTCTGGTCAATTTACCGAAGCGGTATCCGCACGGACCAGGAAAGTCGAGAAGTAGAAGTTTGCCCCCGCGACCGAGAACTGGCGAATCTGAGTTCCGGCGTCCCGACCGATCACAGAAAGTGGGGCAGAGCCCTGTTCTTTTCGGTCATCATTCTCCGTCTGCGGTTGTTTGACTATGGGCGTTCCATAGCACCGCAACGCCGACCAGGCTCGACACTATCGAAGCGGTGAACACAGCGATCTTGGCGGCGGCGAAATCGCTGGGCACCGGGAACGCCTGGCCCGAGATGAAAAGCGACATGGTAAAGCCGATACCGGCGAGCGCGCCGGCGCCGGCGAGTTGCCGCCAGGAATATGCGTTGGGCTTTTGCGCAAGCCCCGCCCGCACGGCCAAAGCCGACGCCGCAATGAATCCCAACGGCTTGCCGATCACCAGCCCAAGCGTGATCGCCAGCAGGAGTGGTTCACGGCCGCTCAGGACATCCGGCGTTATCGCCACACCCGCGTTCGCTAATGCAAAGATCGGCAGCACGAGATAGCTCGAACGCGGGCCGACATTGCGCAACAGCCGGTCCGCCGGAGATTCCAGACGATCATGGATCGCATCCAAGGCGCGCAGCGCGGGCACCGAAGCCCCTTGGCGCAATTGCTCGCCGCCGTGGCGCGCTTCCGCCGCCAGTATCGTATCCGCCTGCATCGCTAGCGTTCTAAAATCCGGCGGCGGCCGCGTCGGAATAAACGCGGCCAATAAGACGCCGGCCAACGTCGCGTGCAAACCGCCGGCGTGAACGCAAGCCCACAGGCCGACGCCCAGCAATAGATAAACTGACACGTTATAAACGGCCGATCGGTTCAGCAAGGCCAGCGCTCCGGTGAACGCTGCCGCAGCGGCGAGGTAGGCAAAATTCACAGCACCGGAATAAAAGAGAGCTACGACGATGATCGCCCCGATGTCGTCGACAATCGCGGCCGCGGTCAAAAAGATACGCAGCTCGATCGGCACTCGCCTTCCCATCATCGCGATCAGAGCGACCGCGAAGGCGGTGTCTGTCGCCGTCGGCACGCCCCAGCCGATGGACCACGGCCCTGGTCGGATGACCAGCAGATAAAGCAGCGCCGGCACCGCCATGCCGCCGATCGCCGCTGCGATCGGCAACGCCGCGGAGCGCCAGCTAGCCAGATGACCGACGGTGAATTCGCGTTTGATCTCAAGGCCGACGACGAGGAAAAAGATCGTCAGCAGACCGTCATTGACCCAATGCAGCAACGACATGCGAAAATCGGACTCGCCGAACGTGAAGCCGAAATAAGTGTGCCAAAATGCATCAAAGCCGGGGCCAAGCGCCGAGTTGGTGAGCCCAACGGCCAGGACCGACGCCAGCAGCAGCAACACGCCGGTCGAAGGCGCCCAGCTTGCAAAGCTCAGCGCGGCCGTGCGCACGCGATAGCCGAGCGGCGCGAGCATCGCATCGGAAAAAGAGCTTTCATCCCAGGGGCCGTCGTAGCGCCGTCCGTTGATGAAGAAGGTTGGCGTGAATTGCACACCGCTGGCGCGCGCGCTCTCGACATCGCGATCAACGCGGGCCTTGGCTCGCTCGATCGTCGCTTGCGTTTCTTGCCCATCTAGCGCATTTTGCCGCGCCAGGCCCAGCTCATCTGCGACGGCGCGCAGGTCATCCTCGGTCAGGGTTTTCGAGCGTGTCATCAGCGCGACATGGGCATCCCAGAACTTATCGGCATCCGCGATGGATTCGACCAGTTCGGCGGCGCGCCGGGCAATGTCGCTGCCGGTGATCGGGCGATGCCGGAACACGTAGCGCAGACGATCGCCGAACTCGCCGCGGACCTGGACAATGCGCTCGTTAGCGGCGCGGCAATGCGGGCAGTCGTAACTGCCATATTCCACAAGCGTGATCGGCGCCTCGTTCGGGCCGAGAATGTGATCCCGCCGGTCGTCCACGAGATCATTGAGACGATGGTTCGTTTCGTTTAACCCTGACATCTCAGCTCCAATAATGAGGCATGGCTGGCGTTCTCGTTTATCCCAGGAAACCGCAACCCACGACTGCTAGTTTTCCTTCGACCTACCATGCACTAACGGAAATTGGCTCCAGCACCGGCCGGGTTACGCAGTATCGAAGGATGCCCTTCGCCTGGCCGTCGGCGGCCGTCTGAACCCATCGATCCAATCAGGCAGGTCAGACGACACTAACGTATCGACAAATTTACGCAGCATGGCTGGCGAATTCAAACCCACGAGGTGATCGCTGGGCCAATGTTTGCGGCTCAAAGAGCGGTGGACGCCTTGTCATGATCGCTTGGTTGGCCGCGTGATTTCATGAGGGAGAGCTAAGGGATGTGTCCTGATAAATGGTAATGATTGCGGATTATGCAGTAGGCTTAGATCTCAACGTTTCCAGAGCCGGGCCGATCTCGACGAATCAGCGGAGAAAACTTTGCCGTCCTCGGTCTTGCAGAAAGATCTCCCGGCGCGATTGGCCATGACTGATGACTGGTAGGAAACGCCCCGGGGTATTCAATACGCAGCGGCCAGGCCATGCAGTTTTTACCCCTACTCGCGCGTCCGCAACTCGCTGACTTGTGCCGCGAAACCATTTATCTTATCTTTCATGCTTCGATCCGCGTACCACCGACAACTCCATGGAGTCAGAGATCACAAACTGCGCCAAGCGCGCCGAGCAGTTGAACGGCCACGATCCGCCGCACCGGCATCAATCCCAACTGCTGGTACATGATCGCCAAGGCATCGGACGTCCGCGAAAAGCCGCTGGGGCGGGAGATTTGGCGCCAACCGGTCGTCCTCTTTAGAACTCGAGACGGCAAACTGCGCGCGTTAGAGGATCGCTGCGCG
This sequence comes from uncultured delta proteobacterium, assembly GCA_963847445.1. Lineage (GTDB taxonomy): Bacteria > Desulfobacterota > Binatia > UBA9968 > UBA9968 > DP-20. The sequence continues at coordinate 132,514 of CAWJZV010000007.1, forward strand.
CACCGGCTCGTGCGGCTCAGCCACGGGCGCGTCATCGATGACAAGATCGAATGCGCCTATCATGGCTGGCAATTCAACGACGCGGGCCGGTGCGTTCACGTGCCCCATCTCGCGGCCAAAACCAGCCTGCCCAATTGTCGGGTTAGATCGTTCCCGGTTCTCGAAAAGCACGGCTTCGTATGGATTTTTCTCGGCGATCCTGAGGTGGCCGCGACCGTCGCGCCGATGCGCATGAGCGAATGGGACGATCTCAACGAAATTCCCAGTTGGGTAAGACTGACCTCGCGCGCGCATTTTTCCTACCTGATCGAAAACTTGATGGACATGTATCACGGCAGCCTGCACGCCCAGTACCAGGTGTGGACCGCGCAAGCGCTCAAGGAGGTCGTCGAGGCCGATGATCGAGTGACGGCAATTTATGACGCCACCACGTACTATCGCGTAAAGGATCTCGCCTCGATTTTAGAGCTCTTCATTCCGCCGCTGCGGAAGCTTCGCTCCGCGCCTTTGACCGTGACCTATGAATATCCTAACTGGAAATCGACGTTGGGCGACGATTTCAAAATCTTCTGTCTGATCCGGCCCGTGAACGAGCGCTTCACCGACGCCTATCTTATTCACTATACTTCGCTGGCCAAATTTGACGGCTTAAAAAAAGCGCCGCTTGTCGTGCGGCGTCTGATCAAGCGGCTTCTAACCAACGTGGCAAAGCGGCTGTTGGCCAATCTGGTGCGCCAGGATGTCTTGATGATCGAGGAAGAGCAGCAGGCGTTCGACGCCGACCCGCTCCTGCAGCCGACTGAAATCAACCGCACCGTCCGCCGCGTTCAACGACTGATTCGTCGCCAAGCCTCCGCCGTGGAATCTCGATAACTCGGCTCGCGCATCCGGGGAATTCACTACCGTGCTCAAAGCCTTCCTACAATCGCGCATCAGAAACAAACTTGGCGGCTATAGCGTAACGATCAACGAGGTCGATCGGCGCAAGCCGGTATCGGTTTCGCCGGCGAAGAAAGTTGCCGTGATCGGCGCGGGCCTGGCCGGTATCGGCGCCGCCTCGGTGCTCGCGGAACGCGGCTTCGAGGTTACTCTTTTCGAGCGAAACTCCTACATCGGCGGCAAAGTCGGCTCGTGGGATGTCGCTTTCGCAGACGGCTATGCGACCAAAGTAGATCACGGCTTTCACGCCTTTTTTCGGCACTACTACAACTTACGCGCCTTCATGGAAAAAATCGGCGCGCACCAGCGCTTCAAGACCATCGACGACTACCTGGTGCTGGCGAGCGACGGCCAAAAATATAGTTTCAAGAATGTCGAGACCACGCCGGTGCTCAACATACTGTCGCTCGGGAAAAACAAGTTTTTCCGATTCCGCGATGTCTTGCTCAATCCGCCCAGCTGGCGAATGGGCGAGTTCTTGGAATACGATGAAGCGAAGACTTTCGCTAAATATGACGGCAATGACGTTCGCAGAATTCGCCAGCGCAGCTCAACTGCCATCGCCCTTGAGACTGACCTTCAATACCTTCGCGCGCGCCTTCTTCGCGCCCGCAGAAAAGTTGAGCACGGCCGAGCTGATGAAGAGTTTTCATTTTTTCTATCTCAGCCACGATCATGGTTTGCTCTATGATTACTTCGATACCGATTATCACAGCGCGCTACTCGAACCGATCCTTAGCCATCTACAGCGCCACCATGTATCGATCCGCTTGAACCACCGGGTCGAGGGGATTGGCCGCGAAAATAATCTGTTGACCGTCGGAGCCGAGCCGTTCGACTACCTCATCCTTGCCTCGGACGTGACCGGTACAAGCAGCATTTGTCAACATTCTCCCTGGATCGAGGCCGCATCGGCAAAGACTTGGTCGCAGCTGACCTCGTTGCAAGCTTCCAGCGGTTACGCCGTGTACCGGATCTGGCTAGATCGGCGCACCGGCGACAACTTCCCCGTCTTCATTATCACCGAAAAGCGCGCCGTTCTCGACTCCGTGACCTTCTACCATCAATTCGATAACAACGCCGCGGACTGGGCGCGCCGTTCCGGCGGCGGCGTCTACGAGCTGCACTGTTACGCGCTGCCCGACGGAATTGCCGATGCCGATGTCAAAGCGGCTTTTTGCGCAGAGCTTCATGGCTTTTTTCCCGAGCTTCGCACAGCGACGATGATTCATGAGCATCTGCAGGTCAGGCGTGATTTCACCGCCTTTTATACCAACCTGCATGAGAACAGGCCCGAGTATCGAACGGCGATCGCCAATCTCTATCTTGCCGGCGATTGGGTAAAAACCGGCACACCGGCGATGCTTATGGAAGGCGCCTTTACATCCGGAGTTCTTTGCGCCAACGCGATTCTGGCCCAACACGGTCTTTGCGAAGAGCCCGTGCGCTCCGTGCCAACGCGCGGGATCTTCGCAAAACTCAACTGAAATGTCATACACCTATCTTTTCATCAATGTCTTCATTATCGCCATCCCGCTTGCACTGACATTTGACAAGCGAACAGCCTACTTCCGCCAGATCCCCGCCGTCGGCTTTGCGACCGGTGTCGTGAGCGCCTGCTATCTGATTTGGGACGTTCTCGTGACCGCCCGCGGCGAATGGAGCTTTAACGGCAAATATCTGACCGGCGTTCACTTGCTGAACATCCCGCTCGAAGAAGTGCTTTTTTTCATCACCGTGCCTTATAGCTGCCTGTTCATCTACGAGGTGGTTTTATTTGCGACTACAGACAGATTTTACAAAATGTCGACTCCGGTATTGATCACGGTGATCGTCCTGCTGGCCGCGGCGAGTTTGGCGCTGCGTGATCAAGGATACACTTCGAAAGCGCTGGCCTCGTGCAGTTTTTTTCTCACCGTCGCCTACTTGGTTGGACCGTCCGCTGCTGACCAGCCGCCGTTATTGGACGTGGTTGGCGATCTGTTACATCCCGTTTCTGCTGGTCAATTCAGTGCTGACCGCGCTGCCGGTTGTGGAGTACAATCCTACGGCGATATTCGGCCTGCGCGTGTTCACGATTCCCATCGAAGATTTTTTCTACAACTACGCGATGTTGTCCTTCTACCTGCTGTTTTATCGCCGGCGCAGAAAATCACTAGAGCCATAGCAGGCAAAAACGTTTTTGCCGCGCCGCCGCTGAGCATAGTTTTTCGTTTGTATAGTATTGTCCGGCGCTGATGCGGTCCGCTGCTGGGTCGCGTCTTGTATAGCGACAAATGGGTTATTGCCAGAGCTGGCGCCGCACTTGGGTCCTCGGACGCCGCCGCCCGGTGCTGCGCCGACTCCCGCGCGATTGACTTTCGCAACCTGAGGCGAGACATTTTTGCATGTTTCCCGCGCCGGCTACATGTCCATGACAACCGTGCTGTCTTGAAGACTGGAGGTGTTCAATGCGTAAAGGTCAGCAAATCAGTCGCCGAACCTGGTTGGCCCAGGTTGCCTTGGGCGGTTTCGCGGTATGGAGCGAACTCAATTTCGGCCTCGGGCGCAGGGGCTGGGGTGTCGCCATCGGCGGGCGCGATCTCGCGATCGGGGTCGCCCACGCGCAGAACCTGGGGCCAGCCGAAACACTGCGGGTGAACTTAGGCGTCGTCAATGCCTACGTCCTGGTCCGCGGCAAGGAGGCGGCGGTGGTCGATACCGGCACGCCCAACAATGGGTCAAAGATCGCCGACGTAGTTCGCACCGCCGGCCTGAATTGGGATGCGGTTCACCACGTGATCCTGACCCACTATCATCCCGATCACATAGGCAGTGTTGGAGAAGTTCTGGGGGCGGCCGTCAAGGCGACGGCCTACGCCGGCGCCGCGGACATCGCGCAGATCAAGTCGCCGCGCCCGCTCAAGGCGGTCGGTGATAACGACGAAGTGTTCGGCCTGCGCATGATCGCGACCCCCGGTCACACACCGGGTCACCTATGCGTATTCGATCCGGTCGGATCGCTGCTCATCCTCGGCGACGCCATGAACAACATCGGCAATAAGCTCGGCGGTCCCAATCCCCAGTACACCGCCGACATGGCCCAGGCGCACCAGAGTGTGAAGAAGCTGGCGAAACTCACCTTCCAGCGCGCCGTCTTCGGCCACGGCGATCCGATCGACAAGGGCGCCTCGCAGGCGATCGCCAAGCTGGCCGGCACTCTGTGAGAGTTCGCCTAGGTCGAAGTTAGATCGATTAGTCAATTATCGAAGAGAGCTTCCAACCGGTGGCTTTCAAAAACCTTGAAGCGTTCCGTCGGGGGTTCTGACGACATGCTTGAGGGGCGCGCCTGAAAGATAGCGGCGCGTGTTGTCGCGGATAAGTTCGCTCATCCGCCGCCACAATTGCCGTCCGCCCTGACCGCCGACATGGGGCGTCAGCAGCACGTTGGGGAGATCCCACAGCGGGCTCGCTGCGGGCAACGGTTCCTCGGCGAGAGCGTCTAGTCCGGCCCCCATGATGCGGCCCTCGGCGAGGGCGCGGGCCAGTGCCGCCTCGTCCACTACCTTGCCGCGGGAGATGTTCACGAGGATTGCCGTCTCCTTCATGAGCGCGATTCTTTCGGCGCTCAGAAATCCCCTGGTGTCGCTGTCCAGCGGCATCGCCACCATGACCACATCGGCACTGGGAAGGACCTCGTCTACTTTTTCCCGGGACACCACGCGATCGATCTCCGGCACGGCGGGGGAAGGCGAGCGGGTGACGCAGATCACCTCCATATCGAACGCCTTGGCCTTGCGCGCAATGTCCTGGCCGATGTGGCCCATGCCGAGGATCACCATGCGCGCGCCGTCGGGGTCGAGTATGTGCGAAGACATGCCGTGGCGCGCCCACTCGCGCCGTGCGCGCAGTTGCTCGAACCGGCGAAAGCCGCGCATGACGCCCAGCATCAGAGCCATGGCGTGGCTGGCTAGCACCCGCTGGCTGACGTCGCCGCTATTGGTGACCCAGACACCGTCAGGCAGCCCCGCCCTCAGTCCGATTTCGACACCGACGGTGGTGAACTGGAGCCACTTGAGGGCCCGCCCTTTGTCACGCACCAGGCGGGCGAATTCCGCGGTGAAGGCGGAGTTGTAAACATGGAGGATTTCCGCGCCGTCGAGTGCCTTGGCGAGGGATTCGAGGCTGTCGAGCCTTGGCCACCTCGACCTCGGGGAAGTCGCGCAGGAAGGCTTCGTCCACCACGTCACTGGCGGCGTGCACGAACTGGGCAATGCGAACTGTCATGATGCTCCTCCGTGGCCTCGGCACGCCGGCGTGCCGGTGGTAAATATAAAAGTCGCATACCGTTTATCTTTGACGAGAAAAATATCGCGAGCTATCGATACCGGGCCAGACCTTGCAATCCGATTTCCGCCAATATCCTAACGCGACTTCTCGAGCTGTTTGAGCCTGCGACTCACCGTCGCGTAATGCACTCCCAAATGGCTGGCGATCTCGTGCAACCGGTAGCCATGCTCGCGATACGCCTGCGCGATCCCTGCTTGTTTATTCTTGGCAAAGATCCGATCCAAGGTCGGTTTGGCCGCTTTGAGCTGCGCCCGGGGAATCTCCTTTAGTTGCTTGCCTGCCGCCGAGTGCCGCTCGACAAACTTTTCGCTGCCCAAGTAAATCTGCCCTTTGAGCTCCTGCCATGGCCGTTCTGCCAATCCGTCGCTGACAAATGCTCGATAGCGCTTCTGCGCTGTCCGCCGGTGCTTGCCGAATTGCCCAAGGACCCAATCTACGCTCAACAACTCCGGCACTTTGGCCCGTCCCGCGGTGGCCCGGTAACTACTCCACTTCCACGCGGCATGCTCGACCCCGCCTTTGACTCGCGCCGGATTGAGCACGATATAACGGCACAGCTCCAACAGGTAAGACTCCTTCTCAACTAGGATTGCCTTGTATCGTCCTTGCAACAAATGCCCCACCCGCTTGTGGCGGCGATTGAAACTCTGAGTGTATAGACCGTTGAGCTGGCGCATGCCGATGGCGAGATTGCCGCGCGGCGTCTCGACCAGCAGATGATAATGATTGGCCATCAAACAGTAGCCATGGCAGATCCACCCGTAGCGCGAGACCACCTGGGTGAGCGTGTCGAGAAACAACTCTCGGTCAGCGTCGCTGAAAAAAATCTTCTGGCGGGCGTTGCCGCGGCTGGTCAGATGGTAGACTGCTCCCGCGAATTCCATCCGTAGCGGTCGTGCCATGGCGGGGTAATATCAGTGCTTATGTGGCAATGCAAGACCTGACCCTTTGTTGCGCTATTGCTATTGGTTGACTCTCGGAACTGATTTTACCAGCGACGAGTTTCGCCGAGCTTGAAGATCCAGGCACGTGACGCATCGATGTTGCGGCGGTGGAAATCGGCTAGTAACCGTTGCGGTGGCTCGTCGAGCGGCTCTTCCGCGAGATCGAAGGTGCCCCAGTGGATGCCGAGTAGCACGCGGGCGTTGAGGTCGATGAAGGCCTGCACCGCTTCTTCCGGCGTCAGGTGCACAGCTTTCATGATTTCTGGAGGTTGATAGGCGCCGATGGCGATCGCCGCGATGTCGAACGGACCGAGCCGCTGGCCGGCTTCCTTGAATCCCGCGAAATAACCGGTATCGCCGGAGAAATAAAGTCGTCGCTCGGGGCTCAACACCGCCCATGACGCCCACAGTCGTTGGTTCGCATCCGACAATGTTCGTTGGGAAAAATGCTGCGCCGGCACGCAGACGAATTTCACGGTGCGATATTCGCGCTCCTGCCACCAGTCCATCTCTTCGACCCGGGTCATGCCGTTCTCCGCGAACCACGCCTTGAGACCGAGCGGAACCAAAAAGAGCGGATCGCGCGCCTCGGCAAGGCGCTTTACGGTGTTGAGGTCCAGATGGTCGTAGTGATCGTGCGAGATCAACACCACATCGATCCGCGGCAAATCTTCGAATGCCAGCCCGGGAGGGCTTAGACGGCGCGGGCCGCCCCAAGACACCGGACTTGCTCGTTCGCTCCACTGCGGGTCGGTGAGAATATTGACGCCGTTGATTTGTACCAACAGGGTCGCAGTGGCCGATCCAGGTAATGCTCGGATTGACACTGCCGGCGCGCAGGAGGCGCCGTCGTTGGCGACGCGCGGCGCGACGAAGGTCCGCGGTGACATGGAAGTCGCCCACAATCGGCGCACAATGAAACTCCAGCGCGTCCACGTTGAAGGGCGCTGGAAATCCGCATTGGGATTGCGAAAACCGTCCACCGCGTGATGCGCGGGTTGTCCGGCGATGGGCTGGTTTGCGACACCCGCACAGGCGATGAACCAGATTACAAAAAAAATTGCACAGTAACCGCGGCGCATAGATGCAGCCGGTATTGAAACATTTCTAGTGGGCGAAACGCTAGCCAAAGGAGTGTATGAGCCCGGTTATCCAGCGTCGCTTAACGTTTTAACTTAACCCCTACAGGAGCGGAATGCTCCGCACCGACCGGCCGGTTTGGTGCGAAATACCCATCCGGGTATCTGCGCGAGCCGCGCGCTATTGCTTTTCAAGACCGTGCAGTATTGAACAGCAAACCCTCCCGAATCAGCGTAGCGTCAAGCAGTTAAATAAAAAATTAATATTGCGCTTGGCGATCTTTGTCGATCTCGGTCATGAGGAAAGGCGCATTCAAGACAGACAGTTTCACAGAGACATGACCTTATTAACAACGCGGCACGATCGATGCCGCACAACCGCACCAGACAACCGCTGGCGGTTCGCCTCGGTGCAGGAAAAGGAGCACGGTAATGAGTGGAAAAACTGAACAGATTAAAGAAGCAGCGGGTGCGCTTGCCATTTCGCCAGGAGGACCAACGACGCAACGACGACTACGACTTGCGCTGTTGCCGCTCTGCGCGGGAATGTTGTTGGCGGCGGCGTGCACGGGTCCAGCCGGCCCAGCGGGTCCGACAGGGATGACGGGAATGACCGGGAGGCAGGGCTCTACCGGCATGACCGGTGTGCAGGGCTCTACTGGCATGACCGGCGTGCAAGGCTCGGCTGGGGTAACCGGCGTTCAAGGCCCGGCAGGAAACACAGGGGCCCAGGGCGCGCCGGCATTGTCGCCGCAGCCGGGGGTTCGCTGGACGTTGGTGAAGGAGTTTATGTTTGACTATGACAGGCCAGACATCCGCTATTCAGAGTCGAGAAAGCCCGCCGAGGTCGCAACCTACATGAGCCAGAATCCGTCCGTGCGGCTCGGCATCGCCGGCTACACGGATAGGCAGAGCACCGATCAGTACAATCTGCCGCTGAGCCAGCGCCGGGTCGCGACCGTTCGTGACGCGCTGATTCAGGCGGGGGTGTCGGCGGATCGCATCGAGACCGGCACTTTCGGTACGGATCGGTTCATGTGCAATCCGTCCAGCGAACAGTGCTCGCAGCGCGAGGGGCGAGTCGAAGTGCTGGCGCGAGCCATCAACTAGCACCCGCGGTCAGGGATCTCCTTCGCGTCCTCGGCAGCGAAGTCGGGGCCGGGTCTTGCAATGCGACAACGGATTGGTCGATTGCGAGACCTGGTCCCCATGACCCCACTTCGCGTTGTCTTGCGCTCAGATTTCTTCCATCAGATGGATCTCATCGATTTTTTTAAGCGCTCGGCCAACTCGCTTTTTGCTTCCTGCAATTCGCCTTCCGCATCAACTAATTTCCTATACCATTTGTCCTTGGTCGACTTGGCAGTGCTCAGTTTACGGAGAATCTCAAAAATCTCGCCCTCCAGTGGCATGAGCAAGAATTGCGGTGACTGATTGCAATCTGACAGACGAAGCAACTCATCGCTCGTTAGCGGGATAGTCGTTCGCCGCGACTGCTTTTGGCGGGAATACTAACATTGACATGCTGCGGAAGCTGGTGGATAAATCAACCGAAGTAGATTTAATTGTCGGAGCCGTCGCGGCTCACCCGAACGTTAGCCGTTAATAGCCCATGTCAGCGCTTTTCGAATCATCCGCGCACGTTAAGGCGCAATAGCTTCTCATCACGCAACCAGAGTTTATAACCAAGATCGCCGAGGAACGGGTAACGTATCAGGCAATGGCCAATCCAACGCGGCAATAGGGGAGCAATATGGCGCGAGCAACCTACAAGGGCAAACGTGTTGAAGTTGAAATTCTCACCGATACCTACAAGATTCGCGGAACGCTGTTTATCCCGTTGGCCGGCGAAGGCGGTTATAGTTCGCGCTTGTCCGACCTACTTAACAAATCAGAAATTCAGTTCCTCGCGCTGACTAACGTGAAGGCGGAAGCCTTCCCCGATCCTAACGAGAATTGGCAAGCGCCGTTCATTGCCGTCAATAAGAACGTGGTGACCATGGTGCGGGAGATTAAGCAGTGATGCCACAGTTGACCGGTTGTCTCTCCCAAAAGGCATAAATCTGAATTGGTCCTTGGACGCACGGCTTATTCTAGAAGCGTGGAAGCGCGGAAGATTAAAAGTTCCGTAGAGCGCCGAAGTGCGGGCGATATACCAGCGATGCTCAATCTCATGCGGCAACAAATCATGCTCTTCGCCGATGGACATAAACGCAATTGCTGAAAAGTCCGGCCTGGTACCTGAAGGAGAGTCTTTTGGGTAATTGACTACTCGTCGGTCCGGGGCTAAAGCTCCCGTCAGTGAAAGAGGGTGTTTAATTTGCCTATCCATGTGCAGCCCGGGATAGATCCATCATGAGAGAGATGAAACGCCACCGGCTACTTATCGTGATAGCGGCTGGATTGCTGGTCGCGGCAAGCGGGTGCTCTGCCAAGAGAATCGTCAGCCAGTGGAGCAACCCCGACTACGCGAGCGCGCCACCGGTTTTTAGAAAGATAATGGTGGTCGGAGCCATTGAACTAGACGCGATCCGGCGCAACTTCGAGGATCGGTTTGTCGCCGAACTGCGCGCGGCCGGCGTCGATGCATTGCCCAGTTACCGGCTCGTCGCAGACCCTGGAAAAGATATCGAGGGGAGTATCAAAACGGCCGTGCAAAGCGCCGGCGCCGACGGTGTGCTGGTCACTCGGTTAATACGAGTCGAGCAGCGCATCGATGCGAGCCCGGGCTATTATCAGCCCTACTTCGGATTCGGCTATTATCGTTGGTACCATCCGGGGTGGTACGGCGGCGACTACTACACGGCGCCAAACTTCTATCAGTATCCGGTTTATTACTCCGAGACCACGCTGTTTAACGCAGCGAAGAATGAGATTGTCTGGACCGGCACGATCCGCACCATCGACCCGGAGAATGCCAATCAGGCGATTGTAGATTACGTCGCCACGGTTGTCACCGCGCTCAAGAACAATCAATTGTTGCCCGGCACGTCGCCGCAAGGCGGCTCGTAGGCAGCACTTGTCAGCTAATAGATCTTTCTTCAAGTTGGCGGAATCTCACAGTGTGGCGGCCAGCTTGGCGATCGCCTGCGACGCGCCCTTGTCGGCGAGATCGCCTTTTCGTGGGCTACCACCGCATCGAAGTCGGCGTGGGGTTCGAGCTCGCTCTCCACGGCCCGCACGAAGGTATCCAGCCGGTGCAAGCCGTCAAGCTTGTCTCCGCCGCCGAGCTTTGCCCTATCGAGGGAGGTCCGAAGAAAATTGACCGATTCGTCATAGGTCTTCAACGGCACGGGAAACGGATGGCGATCTTTGCCGCCGTGGGCAAAGGAAAATCGCGCCGGGTCCGAGAAGCGGCTCGCCGCGCCATGCACCACCTCGGCAATTAACGCCAGCGACTGAAGCGTGCGCGGACCGATACCTTCGAGAAGCAGCAGCTCGGCGAACTGCCGTAAGTCGCGCTCATAGGCGACGGCAAGCACTGCGCCCAAACGTTTGAGATCGATGTTTTCCGCGCGTACCTCGTGATGGTTGGGCATCCGCAGGTGACGCGCGGCGGTTAGCGTCGTCTCCGGCTTTTCGCGAGCGATTTCCAAAAGTGCGCTTTGGGCGGGTCTTGCCTGTGCATCTACGAGATTCATTATGAAACCTTGATTCTCGCCGACAATGCCGGTGTGCGGTTCGGCCACGAAATCGTTGAGCGTGGCGGAATGCCAGTGATAGCGGCGCGCCATGCCGCTTCGATCGTTCAAGCCTTGCTGTACGACGGCCCATTCTCCATTCGCTGCCAGGACAAAACTATGGAGGTAGATCTGAAAGCCGTCGGCAATGGCATTGTTGTCGACCCGCGCGGTTAGGCGGCTCGCGCGCACCAATGCTTCGCCGTCGAATCCGCGACGGTCGGCAATCCAGCGCAGTTCCTGGGGCGTGTTGCGCGAAAATCTGCCGCGACCGCCGCATATGTAAATGCCGATCTCATCTGCACGCGTCGCCAGACCGCGCTTCAGCGCGCCCATGACCGATGTCGTGATCCCCGAAGAGTGCCAGTCCATGCCCATCACCGCGCCCAGCGCTTGGAACCAAAAGGGATCGCTCAGTCGTGACAGGAAAGCCGAGGAACCGTAATGATGAATGATGGCCTCGGTGATCGCCGTGCCGAGTTTAGTCATGCGTTCAGCGAGCCAGAGCGGCACGCGGCCGCCGTGAAGCGGCAGATCGGCGGTTCCGGAGCGTTTCATATCGTGACTCTACGGTATCTCGTTAGGTGGCCAATTCAATCAAGCGAATGGGCAAAGCAACAACGGACGCGAACTTTTTTTTACAGCCTGATGACCGCGCTATTGGTTGACTCTCGGAACTGATTTTACCACCGACGAGTTTCGCCGAGCTTGAAGATCCAGGCACGTGACGCATCCATGTTGCGGCGGTGGAAATCGGCTAGTAACCGTTGCGGTGGCTCATCGAGCGGCTCTTCCGCGAGATCGAAGGTGCCCCAGTGGATGCCGAGTAGCACGCGGGCGTTGAGGTCGATGAAGGCCTGCACCGCTTCTTCCGGCGTCAGGTGCACAGCTTTCATGATTTCCGGAGGTTGATAGGCGCCGATAGCGATCGCCGCGATGTCGAACGGACCGAGCCGCTGGCCGGCTTCCTTGAATCCCGCGAAATAACCGGTATCGCCGGAGAAATAAAGTCGTCGCTCGGGGCTCAACACCGCCCATGACGCCCACAGTCGTTGGTTCGCATCCGACAATGTTCGTTGGGAAAAATGCTGCGCCGGCACGCAGGCGAATTTCACGGTGCGATATTCGCGCTCCTGCCACCAGTCCATCTCTTCGACCCGGGTCATGCCGTTCTCCGCGAACCACGCCTTGAGACCGAGCGGAACCAAAAAGAGCGGATCACGCGCCTCGGCAAGGCGCTTTACGGTGTTGAGGTCCAGATGGTCGTAGTGATCGTGCGAGATCAACACCACATCGATCCGCGGCAAATCTTCGAATGCCAGCCCTCGCCCTCGATCCACCTGACTTTCATGGCTTTTTCGAAGCCTATCTGGGAAATCACTGGTATCTGTTCGATGCCACGCGACTGGCCCCGCTGGCAGGACTTGTACGCATCGGCATGGGCCGCGACGCTGCCGATGTGCCATTCGCGACGATCATTGGAGCGGCGACTTTAAAAAATAAAGTCGTATTGGCTCAGGAACTGACCGAGGAAATTCCACAAGAGGTAGCCGCGGTCGAGCCAGCGGTTTCCACGGCCTAAGGGAAATGACCGGCATGGGCGCGCGATATGATGCGCAAGCCGGGCTAATCCCTCCGCTGTCTTCGTTATAGACTCTCCCTTCAATTGACACCAGCAGAGCTACCTCAATCATTCTTACGACTCGCAGCAAGAGCGCAAGTTTAATCCCAACCCTGACTTGACGACTCACCGCCTCGGCGATATAGCTCGCGTCAAAAAACTGCTTGTTTGAATTTCTTATCTTTCTATACGGACAAACCGGATAACGTCGTAGGATCCCGTCATGCAGTTCGCTGCCACTCATCATCGCCCGCTGTCAGCGCAAGTCCGTCTTCGCGCCGATGTGCGCCGAACCATCCTCACGGATGAAGCCGTGTCATTCGAGTTCACGCTGGTCGGCCTCGAACCGCGCACCATGTCGGCGGTGGTCCTGCAGGAGTTGGCACCCTCCGGATGGATCGATCACAGCACGATCTGGACGCCGCCGCAGCAACCCAGCGGCAGCGGCCGCGTGCGGCTGCACGCGGGCTCCACGGCCATCCGCTGTCGGCTGTCGTCGTTCGACAATCGCGCCAAGCCCGCGTTCACGCCGCCCCTTCCCGTCGACACACGCGAAGCCCCGCGGATTCTCATCCTGCTATCGATGGGCGGAGCATGGACTGGGGCGCCACCGACTCCGCCGGGAAACCCGAACGCACAGGCGGTGCTCGCGGATCACGGTATCAAGGTCGACGAAGCCCGGTGTCGGCTTCGGGGCATCTCCTCGGAGCTGATCAGAACGCTGACGACCAATCGCAACGTGCAATGTAACGACCTCTGCGACGAAAACTGCACGAACTTCTTAGAGCACCTCGGTCTCAGACTGATGAACGACGAAAGCCTGGCGAGCGAGCTCAAGAGCATCCGCAATTCCGGCTACTGCAACAGGCGCAGCAACGACGAAGGCCTCGCCAACAAGATCGTCGTTGGCAAATGGGAGAACTCCGAGCTCGAGCCCGTGCGTCCCGCCGGCATCCGGACCTGGGAGGACATCCTCGACGAGTACCGCGCCGACGGCGGGCGACACGTCATCCTCGTCGGCCAGAGCCATGGCTGCGCCAAGTTCGCCGGCATGACGAGAGACCACTGGCGGTGGGGTAATGATTTGTCGGTCGACCTGTTCGTCTCCTGGGACGGCGCTGACCTCGGGGGAGGTGTGTCCAGCGTCGGCGACGTGCCGAAGACTGTGCTCGCCTTCTATCAGCGTGACGATCTCGCGCATTGGCAGAACGGCCAGCACATCGAGCAGGCCACCGAGGAGCACGACCTGACGAAACTTCTCAGCCACAACGCCATCGCGCGCAGCGCCTTCGTGCACGACAAGACAACGACCTTCATCCGCGACACCGTCAGCTCGGTGCGCGGCAAGGCCCGTGGCGGCGATGTTGCCACTTACAAAATTGATGCCGGCGGCTCCCTCGGCGAGCGCATCGAGCTGCGCCGCCTATCCGCCGATTTATCACCGACGTTTGCCAGTCGGCTCGGCGAAACCAGTTATCTGCACTTTCTCGCCCACGAGAGTGGCCGGGCGATCACGCGGCGGATCGACGACCACGGCATGCTCGCCGCGGTAGCCAGCGAAGCCACTCTCTCACGGGGACTCACGGCTGCAACATCCTTCACGATTGGCGACAGCGCATTGGCGCTGCTCGCCAGCGCGGACGAAAACAACACGGCTATCAGGCGTCTCGGCACGGATGGGTCGATCGGGCCGCGAGTCTATCCCGGGACTATCGTCGAGCAAGCATCAAGCCTCTTGAAAGGGACATGGGATCAGGTTTGTGCTTTTCGCGCAGGCAATCGCGCGTTCGTGGCACTTGCCGGTGCGAGCGAAAATCTCCGCATCGTGCGCCTGCAGACGAACGGGCGGCCCGAGGCAGTGGTGTCGAATCCCGCCGGGGTCTTTGGCCTTGGCCGGCTCATGGCGATCGCATCGTACACCATTGGGGCATCGACCTTCATGTTCACCTTCGGGGACGGCCAATCGGTCTATCGGATGAACGACGACGGCTCACGCGGCTCGCGGGTGTGGCACGAAGCCCCTCCGCTGGCGCAGATAACCGTCGCCACCGTCGTTGCCCATCTTCGTGTCGGGACCGCACAATCGCTCTTGCTGCTCGACGCACTTGGCGGCCTGCACATCCGTCGTATCGCCGCCGACGGTAAGATCGGCGAGACTCTATACCGCGCAAACATCGGACGCATTGGCCGACAGTCGATCGCAACCTATGTGATCGACGGCGTCGGCTACCTGCTGGTCCTCACGCGCTAACCATGACTCACGGGCTCTACTCGAAAGTTCGATCGAGTCTGGGCGCGACCCAACAGAAATTGACGGTGAGAGCTGCACATGAACAAGTATGGAGCGCTGAGGCAACTGGCCATATTCTCGGTTGCAAGCTTAGCGCCAGACCATCTGGGTTAGCGAGAAACAACCTTTGGTCCGTATGGCTGAAAAAATTCTTCTAGCGGGCTTTACTGCTGCCGTCAAATTTCGCTGGCAGGCGGCGAGAGTTTGGCCTGAGGAAAGGTGGCGCTAAGCACCCAGTCATCGTCCGAATGCAGGACGCGCACCTCGGCGCAATGCCCGATCGCTGCCGCGAGGCTGCCGCCGGTTTTGGCCTTCTCCAATGGTACCGCCGCGGCCATTAAGCAAACCTTGCCGACCGCCGGCCCGCCGTCCTGGCGTAACCGATCGATAGTCTCGAGCGCAACGCGGCTACCGAGTGAATGGCCGATGAAATGGACAACGTGAAGATTGGGCATGGAATGAAGATGGCGCGCCAAACACCATCCCGCTTCTCTCTGACGTCTCCACGGTCGCGGCATAGATGAGAAAATCCGCATAGTCCAACCAGCCCCACCATGCGGCGTCGCCAGGCGACACCAGTAGATGGTAATGTTTGCTCATCAAGCAGTATGCATATTCTTAACTTTGCAAAGCCGGCGATTTGGCGAGCAAGTCGAACAAACTTCGCTGTCCTTTATCGGCCGGGATGAGTCCTGCGCGGTTGGCCAGAATCGATGACGCGGTCAATTGCCCCGCGATATTGCATGCGCATGGATCAGGTCATGAGGATCGTTTATTTCATGCTTGGTCATCTGTCTAGAGTTAACGTTTACAATCGGTTTGTTCTTCGATGGGGCAAGGCAAGACCTGACCTCGGGGACAATGCATGACCAACTCTCGGCCCAACGCGCTTTTACTCAACGCTCCCATCTTTTCCGGGATACCACTTCGGCGATGGCGGTCGAAGTCTTTATGGCGCCCTTGGCGACTAGCTGGACGAGAAACTCGGTTGCGGCGCGTGCGCCGGTTGCGTTGGTAACTCGCTGCGCGGCGGCTGAGACCTGCTCGACGGTCGCGATCGCTGTGCCGGTCAGTGCCGAAGTGGCGCTCCCCGTGGTGTTCTTCGCGGCGTTCCAAATCACCACTCCGATCCGCTCCGCGCCTTGCTTGGCGACCGAGCCGAGCATACCGGCTGCTTCCAGCGTTGCTGTATGCCGCAGGGATTTAGCAGCGGGCTTGATCACGCTGCCGCAATAGCCGCTGGCGAGACAGCCGATTCTCAGGGTGAGAAACGCGTTGACCGTGCCATCGACACAGGACGTCGTGACCAAACTAGCGACCTGTGCGAATCCGGGAATCGCGGCGACGACCGAGTTCGCTAACACCGGCGCAAGCAAGGGCTCGATCAGTTCGCTGAGGTCCATATCCTCGACATTCTGTGCCACGAATGCCGCAGCAGCAACGTTGCCGTAGAGCGCAATAAGATCGCCTGACGCGGGCCGCTGCCAATAGAGGTGGGCGATCTGCCAAACCAAGCGACACTGCGTTACCAAGACCATCAGGCCATCGAGCCGGCCCGACTGCGAGACTGCGGTGCTCAGAAACACTGCCATGGCGGTATCCGCGGTTTTTTGACGGGAGAGTTGAGCCAGTTCCGCAAGAGCGGGTCCGACGGTCGCAGC
Organism: uncultured delta proteobacterium; assembly: GCA_963847445.1. GTDB lineage: Bacteria > Desulfobacterota > Binatia > UBA9968 > UBA9968 > DP-20. The sequence continues at coordinate 149,057 of CAWJZV010000007.1, forward strand.
CGTAAGTTGCCGGTTATTGAGATTTCTGTTTCGTCGAAGGCGCTGCGCAAGCTCTTCCAAGTACGCGGCTTGCGCGGAAGCGTCTTCTGGGGGCGGCGGAACAAGCCGCTTTGGAAGCCGAGCGAAAGTAACGACGGGAATGAGAATGCAGGCGGCGTATAGAGCCAGCAGAAACCAAAGCAAAGCCTGCCCCATCAGCGGATGCACGGCGCTCACAAAGGCGACGGTTTCCCTGGTCTCGCGGGCAATGACTAGCGCAACCGCTATCAGCACAAGGATGGCGACCGGTATGAGTATGCGTTTTAGCACGACGCCTGCAAAGATACTTTAGTTAAGCGCTACCGACAAGTTTCCGATGGTAGACCAAACGCTCTTCTAGCTCGGCTTGATTAGACCGGCGCGAAGAATTTTCCCGACCGCGCTTTTCGGTAGGCTTGCGGCGAACTCAATGTCGTGAGGGATTTTATACGGGGCGATTTGTCCGCGCAGGCTTTCGCGGATGGATTGGGCGAAATCAGCCGACGGTTTGTAGCCGTCGGCCAAGACCACGACGGCGTGAATCCTATTGCCGATATCGCTATCGGGTATCGGCACGACCGCGGCTTCGATGATCGCGGGGTGCTTCTGCAGGGCGTTTTCGATTTCGGTCGGGGATATGAAAATGCCGCGGCTCTTGAAGCAGTCGTCGCGCCGGCCGGCTATGTAGAAGTAGCCTTCGCTGTCCTGATAGGCGAGATCGCCGGTGAGATACCAGCCGTTTCGAATCACCGCCTCGGTTCGCTCCGGGTCTTTGTAATAACCGAGAAACAGTCCCGGATCCGAGGTCGAAATCGCAAACTGGCCGAGCTCGCCGCCGACCACGGGTTTAAACTCGTCGTCGAGAATCGCCACGCCGACTCCCGGAAGTTGTTTGCCGACCGATCCCGGTTTAACCGGATCTCTCACGCCGTTGCCGATCACCAGTTGGTATTCGGATACCCCGTAGTGCTCGTACAATTCAGAACCGACCCGCCGCTTCCATTCCGCATAGGTCGCCTCGCGCAGAGCCTCGCCCGTCGAGTGGGAACAGCGCAGGCTTGTTAGATCGTGCTGCTTCTCGAACTCGGGCATCGCGAGCAGGCGGCGATAAATCGTCGCGACGCAATGGAGCACGGTGACTTTGAACCTCTCGACAGCAGTCAAAACGTTTTCCGCTGTGGCGCGGCCGGGAAGGATCGCACCGGTGACCCCGTTGCGCAGCGGGAAAAGCAAATTGTGGCCCAGGGCGCTGATAAAGCTCCATTCGCCAGTGGCCATGACCACGTCGTTCTCCTGCGGCGGCAAACGGTAGCGGTTCAAATCACCGAGTGCGACAATCCAGCGATGGGCATGAACGATACCTTTGGGTTTGCCGGTCGTTCCGGAGGTGTAAACGATGAAAGCGGGCTCGTCGCTGCGCGTATCGGCCGAAACCACGGCCGTGGAAGACTTTGTCTCCAACCTTGCGAATGGAATTTCACTCCCGTCCGCTTCGCCGGCGCAAACGACGTGCTTGAACAAAGTCGCTGCCGCGCAGTTCGCGCACGGCGTCATGGCGCGATACTTCGGTGAAGATTAATCGCGGTCTGGTTTGCTCGAGCACGGCGGCCAGCTCGACTGCGGTAAGCAGAGAGTTGACCAGAACGGGAATCACGCCGAGCTTGACCGCTGCGAGAAACGCGACGGCAAACTCCGGCGAGTTGCTCATCTTGATGAGCACGAGATCGCCGCGCTGCAATCCCAGATCGAGCAAGCCGGCGGCCACGTGAATCGACCCGTTGCTGCAACGATTCGTAAGTGACGACTCCGAACTCGCCGACGAGCGCGATCCGCGCACCGCAACCGCGCGCGATCGGATCGTCGAGCACATTCGTGCGCGAGATTCAATTTTTCCGGCGCCACGCGATAGTTGTCCGCGCTGATTGGAGGAAGAGTCGATCACCGGCTATTTCTTGGGTTTCTTTGCCGGGCCTTTTTTCGGAAACGGCCAGTCGGCATCGTAGGGATAGGTATAGCGCGGCGGGCGCTTTTCCACGAAGGCGCGCATGCCCTCTTGGCAGTCTTTGGTTCGGGTGATTTCCAGCACGGCATCGAGCTCCTGCTGATAACCTTCGTCGGTGCGATTCCAGTTCCAGTACATTTTCACCAGCCGTTTGGCTTGCCGCACGGACAAATAGGGATTTGCCGCGATGCGCCCGGCAAGAGCGAACGCGGTATCGAGAAGCTTGGCCGCCGGCACGACTTCTTCGACCAGACCGATGCGCAATGCTTCTTTGGCGTCGATGATCTCACCGGTGAGAATCAGACGCATCGCTCGACCGATGCCGATCAACTTGGGCAAATTGCGCGCGCCGCCGCTTTCGGGCACGAAGCCGGCCGGCACCGCCACTTCGCCGAAGCGCGCGCGATCCGAGGCGATGCGCATGTCGCACAGCGTCGCCATCTCGAGACCGACGCCGACCGCCGGGCCGTTGATGGCGGCGATCGTCACTTGCGGTAAATCTTCGAGCTTGCGCATGGCGCTCTGCAACACCCGGTGGCGCAGATCGTTGAAAAAGTACTCGGCCATCTCCTTGTACGGGCCAGTGATACCCATGGAACCTTCGAAGGCGCCGAGCACGTCGCCTTCCGACTTGAGATCGCCGCCGGCGCAAAAGCCCCGCCCTTCGCCGGTCAGAATCACGACCTTGACGATGGAGTTGCGCGCGATCTCGCTGCATAAGGCATCGAGCTCCAGGCGCATGAGCGGGTCGACGGCGTTGAGTCTCTCCGGGCGATTCAAGGCGATGACGCCGATGCACGGTTCGCCGGGGTTATTAGGGTTGTCGTGCACCGACCATTTGAGCGCTTTGTAATCCATCGAGGGCTCCTGCGGACGATTGATAGAGTGCGTCGATCTTTTCGACCACGTGACATCCCCTTGGCAAAGAGAGATCGACGGGAATTGCGGGTTACCCCGGTGAGCGAAAATCCCTCTACCTGCCGTCATCAAGCGGCGAGATCGATTTAGATGCTCGAAGCACCCGTTCGAAACTTCTTATTTCTTTTTCTGCTGGCCGTAATAAGAAGTGTTGACCGCGACTTCGTCGGTGCGTTTTCGTTCGCGGGCAATCTTTTCGCCGGTCTGCCAGAACTCGCCGGCGACGGCGAGCTTCGCCTCCTCGTCAAGCTCCGGATTCCAATCGCCGAGCGAGTAGCCGTACCAGGGCGATTCGGGCTCCAATTTCGGCAACTCGAGCCTCTCCCAGAGTTTGCGCGCGCGCTCCATGTACTCCTTCTTCGGCAAAGAAATCGGCGGAAACGTTTCTTTCAACGTCGCATCCCAGAGCAAACAGGAATCGTCGGCGCCGCCGCGCGCGTCATGGCGCGGCGCATGACCGACATCGGTGCCGCGGATGATTTGCACGTCGCGGTGCGGTTGCGAGCGGTAGCCGAGCGCCCAGAACACCGCATCGAGATTCTCGGGATCGATATCATCGTCGACGGCGATGACGATCTTCGACATCGACGGGCGAAAAGTGACCGCGGCCATCAAGGCACGCCAGACCTCGGCCTGGCTCGGCTGGCGCATCTGAATCACCGTCAGCTTCTGCGTCGCCGTCAGCGGCTCGTGCAGCATCACCCGGGTCACGCAGTTGATGCCGAGAACGTTTTTCAGATGATCGAGATAGAGCGGCTCGTAGGCCATCTTCTTGATCACGCTCGACTCCGACGGCGTCACCTGGCTGATGATCGAGCAGAGAATGGCTTTTTTGCGCCGCGTGATCGCGGTGACTTCCATGTAGGGATTGTATTCCTTCGGGTTGACGTGGCCATGGGATTCGCCGAACGGCGCTTCCGGCTCGAGATATTCCGTCGAAACAAAACCTTCGATGATGATCTCCGCGTCGGCGGGAACCATCAGCGGCACGGTCTTCGCCTTGACGACACGGATCGGCGCTTTCACGAGTCCGCCGGCGACCGCGAACTCATCGACGTCGTAAGCAAGCTTTTGCGCGGCAACATAAGAGATCGCCGGCACGCCGCCGATGCACAGCGCCGCCGGCATCTTTTCCTTGCGCGCGCGATACTTTTCCCAATGCACATAGATACCTTGGCCCAATTCCAGCGAAGGATTACAGCCGACCCGGTCGCGCGCCTTGATCATCGCCCGGTAGGTGCCGATGTTGTGAATCCCGCTGTCGGGATCTTTGGTAATGTAGTGCGCTGCGCTGATGTAGGGCGCGTTGTCCCAACCCGGCGTCGAGATCGGCACCGGAATACCATCGAGTCCCCGGCCGGGTTCTTTCAGCTCGTCGCCGGCAATGACGATCTCGTGCACCGGCGCCGCCTCGGAAGGAATCTCGACCGGCGGGACCGGATTCGCTTTCGCTTGCGCCCAGAGCTGGTTGACTTTTGTCGGATCGGTGCCGAGACCAATGCCGTAGATCCGCCGGTTCGCCGCCAGAATGCCGATGGCGACCGGAATATCGTAGCGCTTGCCGCTAGCGTCCACCGGCTGTTCGAACAAGAACGCCTTGCGGTCTTTCTCTTTGATGCCGCCGCGAAATTGCCAGCGCACCAACGGATGCATCTCCTGGTCTTTGTCCACCGGCTCGTCGATCCGTATCAGCAAGCCCTCTCTTTCGAGTTGCTCCAAGTGATCGTGCAGATCGGGATACCCGCGCGCCGGAATGCTTGATGCCTTCTCCGCCACTGCTAATTTCTTTTTCGCCATGACACCTTGCTCTAAGGAATTTTCAATCGTTCGCAGCCTATAACAATTATTTTTTTCGGTAAAGGCGAGGACCATGAGTTTAGCCACACCTAACTGAACGATGAGGGGGGCGAGATTTGCACTGCGACAAATGTGTTACCGCGAGACCTGATCCCAATGTTTTCCTTGCTCGGCCGCTCGATAGCATGGTGCGCCAGCGCGAATATCGGCGTTGCACGTCAACAACCTGGAGCGTTCAAGGAGATCTTTCCTGGAGCAGCCGTGACCCCGAAGGTTCGCGTAGCCAAAGCTCGCCACCTGTGGCATCTTGGTCTATAGTCAATGCCATGAAACACGCGATGGATCCTGAAGGCCAACGACTGCCGATCAAACTGGATACGACTTCGAACGGAGAATTTGTCCCCGTTCCGCTCTCGCCGGCCAATCGCGCCGCCAACCGCATGGCACACGAAGCGGCGAGTCAAAACGCCAAGCGCTTGGCTGTGAGTCGTCGCGATTTTCTTATCTCCGCTTGCGGCGCGGCGAGCACGCTGCTGGCGTTCAATGCGGCAAACGCCGCGGTGGGGAAGCGCGGCGGTTTCTTCCAACTCGAGGCCGAGGCTGCCCTCGAGCCGCAGCTCGCGCAGGCGAGGATCGGCGGCAAGGGTGAGTTTATCTTCGACGTGCAGGGGCACTTCGTCGATCCAACCGGGGCTTGGGTCAAAGCAGCGCCTGCCGATGCTTTCAAATGGTCGCCCAAAGCCGGCTGCGCTCTCGCCGCCAAACCCGATGCGCGCAGTTATCTCAACTGCCTCGGCCCCGAGGAATTCGTCAAGGACGTGTTTCTCGACAGCGATACCGACATGATGGTGCTCTCGTTCGTGCCGTCGCGCCGTGATTCCGAACCGCTCACGATCCAGGCCGCGGACGCGGTGCGCCGCATTGTCGACCGCATGGAAGGCTCGCATCGCCTGCTGGTGCACGGCCGGGTAAACCCCAATCAGCCTGGCGATCTCGAAACAATGGACGAGCTGAAAGAACGCTGGAAGGTGAGCGCGTGGAAGACCTATACCCAGTGGGGCGTCGATGGCAAGGGTTTCTTTCTATCTGACGCCATCGGCACGCGCTTCATCGAGAAGGCGCGCGCGCTCGGCGTCAAAGTGATCTGCGTGCACAAGGGACTGCCCTTCGGCAAACAATCCTACGAGCATAGCCAGTGCAGCGACATTGGAGTTGTTGCCAAGCGCTTCCCCGACGTGAGTTTCCTCGTCTATCATTCGGGTTTCGTGAGCGGCGTCCCGGAGCGCGCTTACACCGGGCGCGGTGCCAGCGACGGCATCGATACCCTGATCCGATCGCTGGTCGAGAACGACGTCAAACCCAACAGCAACGTTTACGCCGAGCTCGGCAGCACCTGGCGCTTCCTGATGCGCGACCCCGATGGCGCAGCGCATGCGCTTGGCAAACTCCTTAAACATTGCGGCGAGGACAACCTGCTCTGGGGCACCGACTCCATATGGTACGGCTCGCCGCAGGATCAGATCCAGGCGTTTCGCACTTTTCAGATCGCGCGCCGAATTGCGCGCCAAGCACGGCTATCCCGAGATCACCCCGGCGCTACGCGCGAAGATCTTCGGGCTGAACGCAACGCGGCCCTACGGCATCAGCGCCGACGAAGTAAAGAAGCGCGCTTCCAGCGATCATGTCGCGCGGGAGCGTCTCGCCTACCGCGAGCGCCCCGAACCGCACTATCTCACCTACGGACCCAAAACCCGGAGGGAATTTTTGAACCTGCTGCGCTGGAATGGCGGCTCGCGCGCCTAGCAGCTTTTGCCGGAAAATCGAACCGCCGCTTACGTTGTTTAGCGCTCATCGCAATAAACCAACAGCCTGGCATATGAACCCTCTGCTTTCCCGAACGGCGAAGTACGTCGCGGTGCTCGTAATCATTACGTTGACCGCGACGTACTTTTACTTCAGGTTCATTGGCTGGAGCCATCCATTTGCCAAGTTGATCGGTGCTTATAGGTATCACGTTGTTACACTCGGGGATTATGTCCGATACAAGCGAGATCCAAAACGCTTTAATAATGATTCTTCGGCAGCCCTGAGCTTTGATTGCGAGCGAATCCGAGACGATTTCGTCAAGCTGACTCAATCGATAATCTCACCAGAGCTATCGACATCAACAGAGACAATCGTTTCGCGGGAAGGCAGCACCCTTCATCTTGGCGATCCCAGCGTGTCTGGCAGTGAAGCATTTGCCGCGTGGAAGAGCCAAGCAATCAATCTAGCTACGATCCAGCACCCAAACGAGGCGGGCCACTACGGGACTGTGCTGCAAGCTCTGTTTACATCTATCAGGTTACACGGACGCAATGCGGATGAAGAGTTTAGCGTCGATACCAAAAGAGGCAGTAAATTTGATGCATGTGGGTGAGCCACATTCACCCGCCGCCGGGGTCGACACCAGTAGATGGTAATGGTTGCTCAAAAAGCAGTAGGCATGGATCTCAATTTTCCAGAGCCGGGCGATCTCGGCCAGTAAGTCGAGAAAAGTTTGCCGTCCTTTTATCTTCAAGAAAGATGTCCCGGCGCGATTTGGCCACGATTGATCACGTGGTAGAACGCCCCGCGGTATTCAATACGCAGCGGTCGGGCCATGCGGATCGTTTATTTCATGCCCGGTCGTAGGTCAAAAGCTAAACCTAGACTTGACCCCGTAAATCGCCTGCGATTAACGTGACGCGAACCATGAGTTGTCATCCTTCCTAACCTTGCAGCTATAAATCGCTGCGGGTCAATTCCCCGCAGCTTGCTGTGCAATGGTGAATTCTTACGCCGTCATTCCCGCACGCTTCTAGCGGGAATCCAGGCGAACTCTGACTGAACCCCCGATAATAACATTCGGGGGTGACACCTTTGAGATAAGATCTCGTCGCCGGGTTCTGATACTCCACTGCTTGCGGCGGGGTTCTTCATTCGAGCATGCGTACCCCTCCGATTCTCTCCCCTGGTTTGACGGGGGAGAGTTAGAGAGGGGGCCGATACGAAAATTTAAACGCTATCCTTTGACAACCGACCGCTGCCGTTTGCTACTTATGAAACTCTTTCGTACCTGCATAAGCGCGCGGATTGACCAGCGCATGCTCTTCTTGCATGAGCCAGGCGATCTCGGCGGCCAGCGGTACGCTCGCCGCTTCCATAGAAGAATGCGCCGCCATCTTGCAGTATTTCAGGGTGACTTTGTCGAACTGGCCGATCTCTTCGCCCCACTTCCATGCTTCGTCCTGGAGCTTCTCGTGCGGCACGACGCGGTTGATCAAGCCGGATGCCATGGAACGCTGCGCGTCCCAATTTTCCCCGGTGAGGATCAACTCGAAAGCGAACTTGGTAGGAATCAGCGTTTTGAACATCGTCGCGATGATCGGGTAGGGCAAGAAACCGCGCTTGATTTCCGGCAAACCGAACTGCGCTTTGTCCGACGCGATCGCGAGATCGTGCGGCAAGAGCAAGGTGATGCCCGCGCCGAGGCAGAAACCGTTCACCACCGCGATCGTGACCTTGGGAAAAGTCCGTACCACTTCGGCGACGTGATAAGCGCGCGGCTCCGCGCGCCGGTCCGTGCCGCGGTTTCTGCCGCCCTCGGTGGGAAACTCCGATAAATCCCGTCCCGCGCAGTAAGCCACGTCACCCGCGCCCGTGGTCAAAACCACGGCGATGTCGTCATTGTGACGCAGCTCTTCGAACACAGACAATATTTCCCGGATCACATCGCGGCTCAGCGCGTTTCTTTTCTCCGGCCGATTGATCGTGACCTTCGCCACCGCCCCGCGCGTTTCCAACAACGTATACTTGCCTTCCTTGATCATGAACGAATCCTCTTTCCGCTTGCTAAAGTTTATACGCGAATAACACCGCAATTTTTTCCGGTCAACTACCGCGCTCGCTTGAAACCGGACGACGACTCGGATAAGGCGATGAGCTATGGATTCCGAACTCAAACAAGTAAGTCGATCCGTTTACGCCGTCATCGGTCCCGAAGGCTCGACGAACTTCGGCATCGTCAAAGGAGGAGACGACAGCGCCGTGCTCATCGACGCTGACATCCGGCGCATCGACGAGGTCGAAGAGGCGCTGGAGTTGACCGGCTGTTCCAAAGTTTGCTATCTCATCGATACCCACGAGCACTTCGACCACACCTCGGCAAACTTTTATTTCGCCCAACGCGGCATACCGATCGTCGCCAGCGCCGGCACCGCAGGGGCCATGCGAGAAGAAGGCGGACCGGACTTCGAACGCATGATGAAGCCCGTGCCGGAGTTATACGCGCGCTTTCCGGGCCTCTGCTTGACCTTGCCGGATGTTCTGTTCACCGACTCCACTAAAGTGACGCTGCCGGGCGTGACGTTGCATCTCAAGTATTGCGCCGAGAACGGCCACAGTCACAGCAAAGGCGACACGACGATCTATTTCGAAGAGGAAGAGATTCTAATCGCCGGCGACCTGCTTTACACCGAAGTGCACCCGGTAACCTTTTTCGGCAACATTCCCAACTGGCTGACCGCCTTGAAACCGCTCTTCGACAGCCATTACAAGAAGTTGGTGCCGGGCCACGGTCCGACCGTAGAGGGCGAACAGGCCGGCCGGGCCTATTTCAAAAGAATGCACGACTATCTCGAGGATTTTTACGGCCACCTGCAGGAAATCAAAGCGGGCAGCAAGAGCACGGACGAGGTAGCCAAGCACATGCTCGGCGGCGCCTACGCGTCTTTCGGCAAGACGCGCATGGTTCAGCGAAACATCAATCACTATCTGACCGGAAGGTGGTTTTAAGTGAACTTGTCCTTGATTCGATGTCACACTTTCCGCGGCGGATTGTCCGAACAAGAGTTCCCTTTCCGCATTGCCAGAAACGAGGGATTGAAAGTCCTAGAGAAATTCGACGTAGCCACTCCCGGCGGTGGGATCAACACCACCGCGACTCTGCTTAAGCAGAACCGCAAGCTGGTGATCAATTTTCTCAAAGGCTATATGGAAGGCATCCACTTCATGATCCATCAGTAGCACGAAAGCCTGAAAATCTTGCAGAGATATTTTCAAAACTCCGAAAGGCCGCCATGAGCTATCTTTACGACGAAACCACCGCGCCGCCTGGAGAATGACTCCGCGCCAATCCCGAGTCGATCCGCATTCACCTGGACATGGCCGCACTCGACGATCCCCGCGCCACGAAGTTTTCCGAAAAAGACTTCTGGGATTCAACCGTCGTGGAAGAGATTCGCCGCTCCGGCTTTATCGACCAGCTGTACAAAAAATAGGAGATCAATCGTGGGCTACTATCTCAATCTTAGTCAGTATATCCAAACTTTAGAAAGCCGAGACAAGCTCTTTCGCATCCAACGTGAAGTGAGCCGCGAGACCGAGCTTCACCCTTTAGTGCGTTGGCAATTCCGCGGTCTACCGGAGAGCGAGCGAAGGGCTTTTCTATTCGAGAACGTCGCCAGCGTGGGCGGCCGTAAGTACAAAATGTCGGTTCTCTCCGGGGCCTGTGCCTCGTCGCGAGCTATTTACGCCCTTGGCATGGGTTGCCAAGAGGATGAGATTTTCGCTCGCTGGCTCAATGCTCAAAAAAATCCTATCGACCCCGTTGTCGTGCCGGAAGGACCAGTTCAGGAAATTGAAATCGACAGCAATCTCGACGACGCCGTCGACGCGATTCCCGTGCCACTGGGCAATCCCGGTTTCGACAGCTCTCTGCGCCTGACCGCAGCGCTCTGGGTCACCAGCGATCCGGAGACCGGGCAGCGAAACGTGGGCATTTACAGCGGCTACATTCGTAAAGGCGGGCGAATTTCCGTGGGTCTCGGCGCCGGCAAGGATTCACGAATTCACTTGGACAAAGCGCGGGAGAAAGGCGTGCCGCTCAAAGCTGCCGTGGTCATCGGGCCAATGCCGAATCTCATTTACGCGGCGGCATCGACTTTTCCTTACGGCGTCGATGAATATGCAGTCGCCGGAGCAATCGCGGGCAAGCCGCTAGAGTTGGTTCGCTGCCGCACCGCCGAGATTTACGTCCCCGCGCAAGCTGAAATGATTCTCGAAGGCGAGATCTCACCCGACGAGATGGACCACAACTGGCCGTTCGGAGAATTCTCCGGATACATGGCCGGCCGCGGCAAGTATCCGCGTTTTATCGTCAAACATATTACGCACCGCAAGAACCCCATTCTACTCGATCTCGTAGCGGCCCATCCGCCCTGCGAAGGAAGCAAGCTCAAACAGATCGCCACGGAAGCGATCTTCTACTACGGACTCAAAGAAAGCATCGGTATGAGCGGTGTCAAGCAAGTTGCGATTCACGAAGAGAGCGGCGGCTGGGGGCTATTCGTCATCCAGCTCAAAGCGCGCCAACCCGCCCATGCCTGGCAGGCATTGAATTCCGCCGCGAGCTTAACGCCGGGTATCGGCAAAATGTTCATCGTCGTCGACGAAGACATCGATCCACACGATTTGGACGCGGTAATGTGGGCGATGGTTTTTCGCGTCCAGCCGCATCGCGATATTCAAACCGTGACCGGGAGGCGGCCGATGATGGATCCCTCGGCAGTGTCACCGGCGCAGCCGGGCTGGCATCACCATTACCCTGAGCCGCACGGCTCGTCCGCGTTGCTCATCAACGCCCTCAGAAAATGGAACTACCCGCCCGTAGCATTGCCCGCCAAAGAATACATGGAGAGCGCCCGGCGGTTATGGGAAGAACTGGAATTGCCGCCTTTAAAACCGAAATCGCCTTGGCATGGCTACGAACTGGGCCATTGGCCGGAAGAATTGCGCAAGGCGGCGGCGGCAGTGGCGGCGGGGCAGGAACCTGAGGAAACTGTCAAAAAGGAGTCGTGAACATGACATCAACCAAACTAGCTTGTTTGTCCGTGTTTCTTGCCACTACCATGATCATATTTCTTTTCGGCGCTCAGCCATCGACGGCTGTTGACGACGTGAAAGTTCATACCTCGGGAAGCACCAGCGCCAATGTGCTAATTTACAAAATCGCCCAGGAGCGCGGATTTTATAAAGAAGAAAACCTCAATGTTCTGACGATCGCGGCGACTTCGTCCGCGGGCATCCAAGGACTCGTGGGCGGCAGCTTTGACTTCAGCCAAATCCTAGGCCAGACCTCCGCCGCGATCTTGCACGGCGCGCCGCTAAAAAATGTGATGGTATTCGACACCCGGCCGCTCTTTTGGTTCTTCGGCGGCAAGAAGGTCAGGCGCCTGCAAGATTTGAAGGGCGGCAAGCTGATCGGCGTCTCCAGTCTCGGCGCCAATACCGATCAAATGACCCGCGAGGTTCTCGCGCTTAACGGCATCGATCCGCGCAAGGACGTAGTGATTCAAGGGACCGGGACCGGCGCGATCCGATTGGCCGCGCTGCTCGGCGGTAGCCTCGACGCCGCGATCACCAATCCCACAGAGAGCATCATAGCGCGCAAGCAAGGGCTTAACGAGCTTTTCTTCTACGGCGATTATGATCTGAACATCGTTTCCGGTGGGGCCGCTCTCACGGAGCGAATGCTTAAAGAAAAACCTGATCTTGTTCGGCGTTTTCTTCGTGCTACGGTGAGGGCGCTGCTCTGGTTTCGCGCGAACGAGAAAGAAGCGGTCACGCGGATGGCTGAAGGATTCAAGATTTCGCGCGACGACGCTCTCGGGATCTACAAAGCGACTCTGAAGAGCTATACGCAGGACGGCACGATCTCGCGCGAGACCCAAGAGAAAATTATCAGTTTTCAGCGCAAGCAGCTTAAAGCGGAGAAAGAAATCACACCCGAGAACGTATATGATTTCACGATACTCCGGGCGATCAATGACGAACTCAAGAAGGCAGGACGATAACCGTGGTTTTTTTTCAACGAGTTAGTTTCATTTTGTTGGTTTTATTACTAGCCCGCGTCGCTCCGATCCACGCCCAGAAGCTTGAAAAACTCGTGATCGGCTACCCGGCCCCGGTGGCGTCGCTGGGGATTATCGACGTCATGCGCAAAGGCGGCCTGTTCAAAAAGAACGGGCTCGACGTCGATATCGTTTACATACAAGGCAGCCCGATCTTGACCACCGCGATGGTTTCCGGCCAGGTGCCCATGGCGTTTCTCGGCGGCGCGGCTCTCGTCGCATCCGCCGTCGGCGGCGCCGACACCGTTTATCTCGCTTGCGGTATCAACACGCTCTATTGGCGCTTTTTCACGACGCCCGATATCAAGACCGTCTCGGACCTTAAAGGCAAAAAACTGGGCGTCACCACCATCGGCTCGCAAGAAGACAGCGTCGTACGCTTTATCCTCAGAGAGCGCGGCCTCATTCCCGATCGTGACTTCGGCGTGGTCGCGGTGGGCGGCGCGCCTACGCGCTTGGCCGCCTTGAGCAAAGGCGTGATCCAAGGCTCCACATTCATCCCGCCCCAGGATATCGCCGCCGAGAGGCTCGGGCTCAATCCGCTCATCGATATGAGCAAGCTCGGCCTTTACAACCCCGGCAGTTGCTTCGCCAGCACCAAGACCTATATCAGAACGCATCGCGACACCGTGATGAAGGTCATGAAGGCTTTCGTCGAAGGGTTGCGCTACTACAAAGACAATCGAGAGTTTGTCTTGAAGGTCACCGCCGACTTCGCGCAGAACCGCGATCCCGACGTGCTCAAACCGACTTATGACGTCGTCACGCGCTACCAGGACCGAGTTCCCTACGTCAACATGAAGGGCATCGAGTTCATGCTTAAAACCCTGGAGGCTCGCGATCCGCGCGCTAAGACTTTCGATCCAGCTAGCGTCGTCGACGCAAGCTTCATTCAGGAGTTGGAAAAGACTGGCTTCGTCGACGCGGTGTGGAAGAAATAATTTCACGAGCGTGAGGGGTGAACGGTGAGGAGTGAGAGGGCCTCTCACAACTCCTCACTACTTACACCTAACCCCTTACGCCTTGACCTAACAAGAAATGAATATCGGCGAATCGTTACCGCGCAACGCGCAACACTTTCCCGACAAGCGGGCCATCGTCGACGCGCATCGAACGGTCACCTATAGAGAATTCCACGAGCGCACGAATCGATTAGCGAATTACTTGCTCGTTCAGGGCGTCACCAGAGGCGACCTGGTTGGGCTTTCCTGCGGCAGCCGCGCTGAGCATTTCGAAGCGCTGTTCGCCGTGGCCAAGATCGGCGCCATCGCTGTGCCCTTCGATTTCAACTGGAGTGGGCAAGAGTGTGCTGCGATGCTGCGCTTCTTCGCCCCTAAAGCTTTCTTTCTGGAAAAACGCAAGGAAACCGAGGCGCTGAAGACCCTCACTCGGCAACACATCGAACCCAGCAGGGTCATCGTCGTTGCGGATAGCGGCGATCAGAACAGCATCTCCTTCGAAGAAGCCATTGAACAAGGATGGCCCAGCGATCCCGAAGTTCAAGTTCAGGGTTTGGATCCGTTCCTGCTCATGATCACGTCCGGCACCACGGGATTTCCCAAGGCGTGCAGCATTAACCACGAGACCTACTCGTTGCGCTGCATGAACTACGGCATGACCAAGGGCATGCACAAAGACGAGCGCGCGCTCATGACGCTACCGGTTCACTTCAACGCCGGCCGCGGCTCGGTCATGAGCATTTTGTATCTCGGCGGCACGATTTTCATCCAAGAGAAGTTCGACGCGGAAACATTTTTGCAAACCATCGAGGAAGAAAAGATCACCTACACGATGCTCGTACCGACTTTGTGCGAGCGCTTGCTGCGCCATGAACGGCTGGATCAATATCAAACGTCTTCGCTCCGCTACCTCGGCATCACCGGCGGCCATCTTTCGGGGGAATTGGCCCGCGAGACGAGACAGAGGTTGTGCGCCGATCTCTTTGAAGCCTACGCCTCTACCGATTGCGGCCAGATCACCACCATCGGTCAAGAAGATTGGGAAACCCACGGCGACACCGTCGGCAAACCGATCTGGTGCGTCCTCGTGCGCATAGCCGACGACGACAGCCGCGAATTTCCGCTCGGGAAAGAAGGCGAAGTCTGCGTCCGCACTCCTCTGGCGATCCAAGGCTATTACCAAAACCCTCAGTCCACGGAAGAATTCCTCCAAGGCGGCTGGTGCCATACAGGCGATATCGGCTTCGTCGACGACCAGGGCTACCTGCACATCTCAGGCCGCAAGAAAAACATGGTAAAAAGCGGCGGTATCAGCGTCTTCCCCGAGGAGATCGAAGACATCCTACGCAAACATCCCGACGTGGCCGACGCCGCGGTGATCGGCTTCAAAAGCGCAGAATGGGGCGAAGCGCTGAAAGCTTTCGTAATTCTAAATCCCGGCGCGAACTGCGGCGCCGACATACTTATTCAGTTCTGCAAGCAATCACTGGCGCCGTACAAAGCGCCCAAGGCCGTGGAATTTCTCTCATCTCTGCCGCGCACCGGGCTTGGCAAGATCGATCGGGGAAAGTTAGGAGCAATGACCTGGACTAAGTGAATCGCGCGCTTGTCGAAAACCTTTACGTAGAACTCCGGTTTATTCCGTTTCCTCTCTCGAAAAGTCTAGAACCTTGGTACTTTTGAGGACCCTCCTTCACCATACGAAGAAACCCTACGACAAGTCCTTAACAGGCCGGCGTTTGCCTGCGTGCCGTGCTTAATTAATTTTCCAAAACCGGTGATTACAATTGTTGCAACGAAATGGCCGAAACAAAAGGAGACTAAGAACCTTCTCGATTAGGTTCGCACGGTGAGATTTTCTCACGTCCCTGCCGGCTTGGTTGGAAGAGACATGCGTGGGCCAGTGAAGCAAAAGTTCCCGGCGCTGTCAGGTGCCAAGAAATACCCAGCATTACGAGAACCCGAAACGTCCGATAACCGATAGGGGATGTCAATAAGGAGGCTATGGTTCAAGCTAGATTGATATGACTTAACTTTATCCTCAAACCCCGTACCTACATCACCACCACGCGCGTTTTGAGTTTTCCTTTGGCTGCGCGTTCGAGAAGCTTATCGATTTTTTTCTGAACCAGTCGGTAGCAAAAGAATTTAACTGTAGGAGACCTCAATTCGAACAGGAGAACAATTCATGAGCCACGAAAACGGCATCACGACGTTTTTGTCCTTTGCGCGCAGCACTTGACGACGAATCGTTATAGGGGGTTCTCGTGCCCCAGACCTGTTCACGAGCGATTGATCGAAGCGAAAGGGATCAAGTCCGCTTATTGCTCTTTACTTTAACAAAGCCGCCTCAATCCTTCGTACTCGCCGGGCAAGCTTTTTTTCCTGGCCTGTCCCGCGGTGGCGCGGTAAGCCGTGGCAGGAAATTACCTGCGCGCTACGATGCCCTGCGCAGCTTTTCAAATAAGCGATTGCACCCGACGGCGCCGGTTTGTTAGGTTGACGCTCGGTTCTTCCGGAGAGGGGTGAATCATGCGCTCGCGGCGAAAGTCAAAAGGTTCAAATAAAAGGGCGGCAAAGAAAACTGCCTTCCGCGTGGAAGAGGCGACGATTACCGCAGTGCATCGGGCGTTTCGCGCCAAGAAGCTGACAGCAGCGGAGCTCGTGAGTCGCTATTTCGAGCGCATCAGGGCCCATAACGGCGTCTGCGTCGGCGGCGATGTCGATGCCGCCACCGGACTGCAACTGGGAGACATTACGCCGATCCCGAACGCCGGGCAGCTCAATGCCTTCATCACTCTGAATCTGCAAGAAGACAAGCGCATCAAGCTCGGTTTTCCCGAGAAACTGAAACGAACTCACACCGGGCGCGATGACGCAAAATATCCCGACGCGCTGGATCGGGCGCGCGAGCTCGACCGTTATTTCGCCCGCACCGGCAAATTTGCCGGCCCGCTCCACGGCATCCCGATCGCGATCAAGGACAACTACGATACTTTCGACATGCGCACGACGGCGGCAGCGGCGGCGCAGTACGCCGACGATCGCCCGCCCGACGACGCCACCATGGTCGCCAAGCTGCGCGCGGCCGGCGCGATCCTTCTCGGCAAGACCAACATGGACGAGTACGCTCCCGCGGGAATTGCCCGCAGCGCCTTCGGCGGTCAGACCTGCAATCCTTACGATACGACTAGGATACCCGGGGGATCGAGCGGCGGCTCGGCCGCGGCGGTGGCGGCCAACCTCGCCATGTGCGCCCTGGGCACGGACACATCCGGCTCGGTGCGCTTTCCGTCATCGTGCTGCAGTCTGGTCGGCCTGGTCGCGACCCAAGGGCTGGTCAGCCGCGACGGCATCGTGCCGCTGTCATTTACCAGGGACCGCGGCGGCCCGATCTGCCGCACCGTGCAAGACACGGCGATCCTTCTGGAAGTGCTCGCCGGCTACGATCCCAAAGATCCGGTCACGGCGGCTTGCGCCGCGCAGCCCAGGCTTTCGTATGCGCGGTTTGCCGGTGGAAAATCGCTGCGCGGAAAAAGGCTGGGGGTGCTGCGCGATCTGATGATCGAAGCGAGCGTCGCCGATCGCGACCCGATTCGCGTCGCCAACGAGGCGATCGCCGATATGAAAAAGGCCGGCGCGACGATTGTCGATCCGGTGAACGTCGACAAAGCAATCGCCGATCTGGTTCCCTATCTCGAGCCCGGCTGGCTGGCGAGAAATTTCCCCGCGGCGTTTCCGGAGTCCGCCAAGCCCATCGACCGGATCGTGTCGATGGCCTTCGATCACGCCCTGATTCCCGCCGGCGCCCGCGGCGTGAACCTGCGCATGCTCGCCGCGCAGCCGCGCGGCCACGAAGCGCACTACGCGATCAATCGCTACCTGCGCGAGCGCGGCGATGCGAAGTTCAAAAATCTTGAAGACATGCTCGCCATGCCGATGTTTTCCGGCAGCCTGGATAATTTCAAGAGAGCGTTCAGCGACGATGCCGCTACTTTGGACACGCCGGCGCAAATGGATCATCTGGTGCGCATGCAGAGCTTGCGGCTGATCATTCTCCAAGTCATGGCGGAAAACAGTCTCGACGCGCTGGTTTACGCCTACACGACGATCCCGCCGCACATCATCTTGCCCAACCGCCTGGCGAAAACCGTGGAGACGCGGACCGAGCCGAAAATTCTCAAAGCCGGGACGGTCATGTCCGATCCGACGCTGATACCCGGCGAGCCGGTGCTGCAATCCGACCTCGACACCTACAGAGGTTCGGGCTCGAGCTTTGCGGTCAGTCTCAGCCCCGAGACCGGCTTTCCGGCCATCGTCGTGCCGGCCGGATTCACCCGAGAAGTCTATGATCGCGTGCCGGACGATCGAGATCCCAACGGCAGCCGGTTGGAAGGGCCGAAAAAAGTCGAGCTGCCCGTTGCTTTGGAATTCCTCGCTCGCCCCTTCGATGAAACAACGCTCTTCGCGATCGCCTCAGCGTTTGAAAGCATCAAACGACACCGCCGCCCACCGCCCGGATTCGGCGAGCTTGTCGATGGACCTACGAGAACGACCACTGGAAAATTTTAAACGGTTTGAACAGAGCGCAGCGGTTGAACGACCTACTGTTGCCAGTTGCGCACAAAGAATAGCTCAATACTTATGGTAGAATTCGTTGCTGCCCGTGCAACTGATTCAAGTATTGACCTGAGCCCTGCGCTGTGACTGTAGTGATTTTTTACGTCACCCCATATGGGAGGAAAACAATGAAGCGCAGCACCGAGCAAATTCTCACCACCCACACCGGCAGTCTGCCCCGTCCCACCGATCTGGTGGAAATGGTGCTGTGCAAGGAGGAGAAGCAGCCGGTGGATGAGGACGCCTTTGCCACGCGGGTTCGCTCTGCTGTGGCGGAGGTCGTGCGTCGGCAGTTCGAGATCGGCGTCACCGTCCTCAACGACGGCGAGCAGGGTAAGCCAGGCTACTCCATCTACATGAAGGACCGCTTGACCGGCTTTGGCGGTGAAAGTAGCGGGATCTCCAACCCAGGGGAAGCAAAGGATTTCCCGGAGTACACTGCGCGCCGCATGGAACGAACGGGCCCCAAGCGCCCCGCGTGCATCGGCCCGATTGCCTGGAAGGATCGCGACGCCGTGCGCAAGGAGATCGATAATTTGCAGGCTGCTGTCAAAGCGGTCAAGGCCGAAGAGGTCTTCATGACCGCCGCCTCGCCGGGCGTGGTGCCGAGTTTCATGAAAGACCAATACTACGGCAGCGAGGAGAAGTATTTATACGCCTTGGCGGACGCCTTGAAAGAGGAATACGACGCGATCCATCGCGCCGGCTTTGTGCTCCAGGTGGATTGCCCCGACTTGGGATCGAGCCGCCACAACCGGTTTTCCCATCTGAGTACTAAAGAGTTCAAGAAAATCGCCGAACTGCACGTGACGGCTCTCAATCACGCCTTGCGCGACATTCCAGCGGATCGGGTGCGCCTGCACATGTGCTGGGGCAACTACGAAGGGCCGCACCACCTCGACATCCCGCTTGCCGACATCATCGATGTGGCGCTCAAGGCCAATGTCGGCGCGCTTTCCTTCGAGGGCGCCAACGCCAGGCACGAGCATGAGTGGGTCGTTTTCAAGGAAGTATCTCTCCCCGATGGCATGGTCATCATTCCGGGCGTCATCGACTCCACGACCAACTTCATCGAACACCCCGAGCTTGTCGCCCAGCGAATCGTCCGGTACGCCGAAGTCGTCGGGCGCGAAAACGTCATCGCAGGCACAGACTGCGGCTTCGGCACCTTCGTGCGCACCGAGTCGACCATCGACCCGCGCATCGCCTGGGCTAAGCTCAAGTCGCTGGCCGACGGCGCGGCCATCGCCTCGAAGAAACTTTGGCAGTAGCGGACAACCCGGTTATGGGCAGGGTCAGGATGACCCCATCAATCAGTAGGCATGGATCTCGATTTCCAGTGCCGGGCGATCTCGGCGAGTAAGTCGAGAAAAGTTTGCCGTCCTTTATCTTCCAGAAAGATGTCCCGGCGCGATTAGCCACGATTGATCACGTGGTAGAACGCCCCGGAGTATTCAATACGCAGCGGTCGGGCCATGCGGATCGTTTATTTCATGCCCAGTCGTCGGTCAAGAGCTAAACGTAGACTTGAGACCCCTTTGTCGCTCCCATTCACCATTCCAGATCGGGATTGTGAGTGGAACTGGAAGCCATTTTTGAGGGGTGAGAAATAATCGATCATTATATTATAAGGACTATAACTCTATGGTTATGATCGAAGCCATGGTGCGAAATTAGAACTGTTAAGGTATATTACTTCGAGTCCTGAACAGATAAGCAGCTTTCAAAGCGCTTTGGCTCCATAGAGATTGAGACTTCCCTTCACGGATTAAGTACGATATGCGATGGTCGATAGGATCGACGTTTCGCTGAATTGAGACAATGGCTGAGCGTGAAATTTTTCCAAGGGCCCCTATTACCGAAGCCTTACTAGACATTCGTGTTAGCTTGTCGGATGCCGTCAATCTTGATCAGCTAGTGGCCTTTCAAGATTGTGTTCGGGATCGCTACCCGAATAAGCGAGATAGAAAATTATGGAAAGGAAGCCTTCAATTTGGTACGGATGGGCCACAGTTGTCTGACAAGTCAGGAGGAACAGATGGGTACTTTTTTTCATCCTCCGACGGAAAGAACATTGTTCAGTGTCGCCTAGATGGATTTACCTTTAATCGATTGAAACCTTATGACAGGTGGGAGACCTTTCGTGATGAAGCCTTACACTTATGGGAGTTCTATAAGGCCATCGCGCAACCAACTCAGATCATACGAGTTGCCTTGCGTTACATTAATCGTATCGAAATACCCGTACCATTCAGAGATTTCAAAGATTATGTTCTTACCGGACCTGAGATAGCACCCGGGTTACCACAGGGATTAGCTGGATTTTTCTTGCAATTGCGACTGCCAGCCGCTGACGCGGCTACACAGATTGTAGTTACAGAAACGATGGAGCCACTCACTGAGACAAGACGACTCCCATTCATATTGGATATTGACGTTTTTAGAGAAGCAGCTTATGACGTTGACGAACCAGCATCTTGGGAGATGCTAGAAGAATTGCACGATCTTAAGAACGACGTATTCTTTAAAAGTATAACTGCCAAAGCACGGGAGCTTTTTCGATGAGACTTGCCGAGTCTGCAAAATGGACATCACCAACTAGATGGGCTTCGTATCCCCACTTTATGTTCGACATGAA
Source organism: uncultured delta proteobacterium (assembly GCA_963847445.1). Taxonomy (GTDB): domain Bacteria; phylum Desulfobacterota; class Binatia; order UBA9968; family UBA9968; genus DP-20. The sequence goes on from CAWJZV010000007.1 coordinate 169,940, forward strand.
TAATGAAGGGGTGGGGGCTGACGCGTTGGCGCTGGCCCTGCGGGTCATTGATGCTGAAGCACATTACCGTTTTCCGCTGACACGCGAGACGATTATGGACCGGTTTTACTCACTTGTAAGTGAGTGGCAGACCGACACACAGTTAATCTCGTCCACGACGAATATGGTTTTGCACAAAGCGTATCAAGAAATTATCGGACTGGGGCCAGTGATTATTCCGTTACTCCTTCGGGAACTTCAAAATAAACCTGATCACTGGTTTGCCGCCCTAAAGGCTTTGACAGGTGTCGACCCCGTCGCGCCCTCTGATCGCGGGCGGCTAGGAGCAATGACAGCCGCGTGGTTAGAGTGGGGGCGAAATCAAGGCTACACCTGGTAGGATGTCAATCGAAGCATTATTTCCTCGATTGCGAGAAACCGGGTATCAAATCACAAGCCCGGTCACAAACGAGTACAATTGTATAGCCTGGGCTGCTGGTGAGACTGACCGGTGGTGGTGGCCGGACCCAAGCGGTTCCAGTTATTGGCCTGAAGCGGCCCCACGGCAGGAAACCGTCGAAGCATTTTTAATCGCATTTTCGTTCTCGGGGTTCGAGCCTTGCTCAAGTGATTCGTTCGAAGAAGGCTTTGAGAAGGTCGCAATCTATGCAAATGCCCAAGGCCAACCCACACATATGGCTAGACAACTCAGAAACGGAAGATGGACAAGCAAACTCGGAAAATTAGAAGATCTTGAACATCGGTTAGACGGCTTGGATGGCTCAACAGTCTACGGAATGGTTGCACAATGTCTCAAGCGTTCTCTCTGATCAGTACCTTTGTACTAAACTAAACGTCGTACAACTGCTAACCAAAGACTCCGATAACTAATCACGACGTTACTTTCGACAGCGCCTTCTACCCAAATTCGACTCACCACGACGGGCTCGACTTCATACAAGCCGTTGACAATTTTTTCTATGCCGGCTTCATCGATCTGGTCAATGATCTCGGGCTTGGCTTTTTCCTAGTCTAAGACTCAACCCGTCTCTCTAGCTTGCGAACGCCTACGCAGTGATGGCTCACTGAGACCCTCAACGGATAACTACCGACGTCTTCCAGCTTGTTCGTCAAAGCCCCGCGGCGCATCGTTAGCGAAAGTGACCAGCTAGCGCTTGCCGAGCGTGAGGAAAGGTTAATGGACGTTGTTGACTAGCTGGACAAAGTCTAAGGGATAGCAGACAGAGTCAGAGGCGGTAAGCGTCGCTACCGCAAGCAAGGCTCGATAGTCCAGGGAGGCTTCACCGTGGGATGATTCGAGGGATCCATGCGTGGGTTATCGGGGAGGCGCACTGGACAAATGTCGTATGGCTGACAGAATTCAGAAACGGCAGCCGACGTGGAAAGATGCCTACGATAGGAGCGTCATTCGGATGCAAGTTGGTAGAAGATTTTGCCGTCACGATCGCCGAGATAGCGCTGCAACTTGGAAAATTGACTTCAGGATTTTTGAAGTTATTGACGAAACGTTTGTCCTGCTAGTCAACAACGTACCCTAATTCTCACTTTCTGATCCTATTGCAAAACCATCGTCCCCCGATAATATGTTCGAACCATTTGAATTTACCGAGGAGGATTTTTCATGGGCCGAATCACACACATGGCGATGTGTACAAATAACAACCGTCGTCTCGCCAGGTTCTATAAGATTGTCTTTGGTTGGGACGAAGTTTGGAATCCTTTCCAGAACAGTCCTCATGCATTTTATATCGGTGACGGCTATTTCAATCTCAACTGCTTGCAGATTCGACCGGGTGCGGCCAAGCCAAAGCCGCAGGCCGGCGTCGGAAATAGCCGGGGTGCCGGGGTTGTCGTTGACGGCAAAGTGATTCTGCCGGAAGTGGGTATGAATCATATCGGCTTTCAGGTTGACGACCTCGCCGAAGCCAATCGCCGACTCGCGAGCTTGACGCCGGCGATTACTCCCGTTGCCAGTCCGAACGATGGCCGTTATGAAGATCAGCGGTTCATCGATCTTGCGGGCAACGATATCGAACTCAGCCAACGCGTCTGGGACCCTGGGCCAAAGATGAAACCTGCCATGGCTCGCCACGTCGCCTACAACACGGAGGATCCGGACCGTTCAGCGGAGTTTTTCAAGTTTGCCCTCGATATGAAACAGGTCGGCCGCAAGGAGTCGAAAACGACGGGCATGGCGGCCGTGTATCTTTCGGATGGCACTATGAATCTAGCGCTTGTGAAAAACCCACCGATCGCGAAAACGAGCGTGCAGCTGCTTGGCATAAAGGTGCCGAGCATCAAAGAAGTCGGCGAACGCTTGCGTGAATCGGGTGATTTTCTTTACCCGGGCGAGCCTCAGGTGGTACTCCGCGAACGGCCGGCGGACAGTCCTTATAAAACCGTGTACCTGCGCGATCCGGATGGAAACGAGATCGATGTATCCGAAGAAGGCTGGGAAGTCTAGCAGGTTGCTAAAAAGATCCAGAGGCGAGGCGCGCATAATCCGTGATCGTGTCGTTGAATCGTGACCGTGAAATCCGCGCGCGCGAACATGCCGCGCGAACACGAAATCACGCGAGGCGATTGAGCGCAACAAAGCCTATGGGTCTTTTTCAGCAGCCTGCTAAAACAAATTGCCAATAGGTATCCAACATCATGATAAAAATCGCTGGCCTGGCATTATTATTGTTGCTTACGCAGGTTGATCCGGCACTCTCGGCGCCGCTGCGGATCTCGTACGCCGCGATTGCCGCGAATATCGCGGGCATCTGGATGGCGGAAGGGAGCGGAGCACTTAAAAAATACGGCCTGGATGTTCAGTTTGTCTACATTCCGTCGAGTGGAACCAATGTGCAGGCTTTGCTAGGCGGCAACATTGACGTGATGGTAGCCGGCAGCAGCGGTCTCGTCAGCGCCGCGGTTCGCGGCGCGCCGCTGGTCGCCATTGCGTCGCAGATGAACCGCCCCCCGGTTACCCTTTATGTTCAGCCGGAGATCACGCATCCGGATCAGCTGAAGAATCAGTTTTTGGGTATCACCCAATACGGTTCGTCGACTCATGCGCTGTCGATCCTGGTGTTGCGTAAACTTGGGTTGGAAAAAAGTGTCAATCTAAGGCCTCTCGGAGGAACACCAGCGGTTCAAGCTGCCTTCGAGCAAAAGATAATCGCCGGGATGCTGACAACCATCAAACCCAAGATCGCGGCGCGGCCGCTGCTGAATGCGGCGGATTTAGACATCCCCTATCCGATGAGCATCATCGCCGTTAACAGAAGCTTTCTGCAGAGCAATAGAGAGACGTTGGAGCGCTTGCTGCGGGCTTACGTCGAAGGGGTAGCAATGATGGTCCATGACAAAGATCGAGCCGTGAAGATACTCGCAAAATACCTGCGTCGAACGGATCCAGTTTTTCTCGACGAGACCTATACACTGGTGCGAACCTATACGGAGCGTACTCCTCGATTCGATCCGCGAGCCATTCCAACACTTTTGGAATTTGAGCATACCAAGGGAATCAATGCCGATGCCCTCACGGCCAAAGTCATCGATAACAGCATTGTCGATCAGCTCGTCCAAGAGAAATTTATCGAGAAACTATACGGCAAAGAAGTTCGCTAGAAGCGGCATCGCCAGGCTTTACGTTGGCGCTCGCCGCAGCACGACGCAGTAATTCGCTTGTCAGAACTTAACTCTACGTTTCAGCAAGCTGTCGCAAGACCCGGCGCGCCTGGCGGTCGTCGTCGATAAGCAAATTTCATCGCGGATTTGCCGTCCGCTAATTTCATTTCAGCGGATCCATTGGGTTGCAGGACGTTGTTGACTAGCTGGACAAAGTCCAAGGGATAGCCGAGAGAGCCGGTGTGGGATCTCCGAGATAGCGTTCCAATCAGAAATTTGACTTAAGAATTTTAAAGTTATTGACGAAACGTTTGTCCCGCTAGTCAACAACGTTTATGCGTGAAATATCTTCGCGTCACCTTTTCTCACCCTCAGCGGACCGGCTGCGTGCGGTCTACGGCCGCGCCGCGCAAGATCACCGCTGAGATGCGTCGCGTGTTGGTGATATCGTCCAGCGGGTTTGCGTCGAGAACGATAAAGTCGGCGCTCTTGCCGGCTGCCAGCGTGCCGGCGTCGGCGAGCCGCAACAACTCGGCTGAATTGCGCGTCGCCGCCACGATGACTTGCATCGGCGTCATCCCGGAGCTCACCATGTCTAGCATCTCTTCGTGCGGACCCCACGGCCGGTTGCCGTCGGTGCCGAGCGTGATGCGCACACCCGCCGCATTCAGTTTCGCCAGATTGCGCGCCTGAATCCCGAACAGGGCCTGCGCCTTGGGCCGATCCGTGTTAGCCGCTTCGAGTTTTTTCAATTCGTCGGCCGGAAGGCTCGCGAGCAGCCAGCTTAAGTCACTCTTCACGCCTCGATCCGGCAGGTTCGGAATGAGCACCAGGTTGGGACGCTGCTTGAACATGGCGACCACTTCGTCGTCGATGTCCTTGTCGCGAATGCCGTGCGCGAAAACGTCGAGCCCGGCGCGAATCAGCCCCTTCGCGTCCTCGAGACTTAGAATGTGCGCCGCGACTCGTAATCCGCGCTTGTGCGCCTCATCGATGATGGCGCCATACATTTCAGGGGTCAGCTTCTTGTACTTGCCGTCCCGGTCGTCGACCCAGATCTTGACGATGTCCGCCTTGTGACCTGCAATCTCCGCGACCGCCTTGCGGCCTTCCGCCGCAGTCGTAATCCAGTAAGGCACGGTGGAGCGCCCCGGCTCGGGCGTCGTGATGCCCCGCCCCGCGCTGCGAAAGCGCGCAGCGCCGGGAATCGTCTCGTCGCGGATATTGAGCAGGCCGTATCCGTCCGAGTTGCCCATGCTCAACGCCGCGCTCACGCCGTAGTAGGCGCGCTGCTTCAAGTCGCGTATGAGCGCCTCGCGGGTTTCGCCGAGATGGACGTGGGTGTCGACGATCATCGGCATCACGCTCTTGCCTGCGAGGTTCACGCGCCTGGCGCCGGCGGGCACGCGAACATCGGCGGCTCCGCCGACCTGTGCGATTTTCGTGTCCTCGACAACCAACGTCGCGTTCTCGATCACGCGTCCGTCGCCCACGATCAGCCGCGCGCCTTCGTACGCCGTGACGGAGCGCTCGGACACCGGCATCGCGCATCCACCAAGGAAACCAAGGGTAATGACCGCCGCTACTGCGGCCAGATTCACTCGGTGCATAGAAACCTCCATCATTGGATATGTGCCCTAGCTATTGAGTAGCTCGGTCTTCCTATCACATGAGCCAGATTTCGAAAACATTGCCCGGTTTGTATTTCTTATGCGTCAAGTCAGGGGAAGAGCAGAGGAACGCCCCCAGCTGGTTTATCTGGCGCGGGAGTGGAGCGGGATAACGATCAAGGAGTTGGGGCGGCGGCTGCATCGGGACCCGTCGATGATTAGCCGGTTGTACGGTTGGTACCAGGGACATCGGAATAGACAAACGGAAGAGAGGCTGACCCGAGCACTGTCTAAATAATCAATACTCAGGCCCTATGCCTGCCTATGCCTGGACATCTGTGTATCAGGATTGCGCCTTGCAGTGGGAAAATGTGCTATTGCAAGACCTCGCCTTAAGTACTGTGATTATCGGAGATATCTTCTTTCCTTCCTGAATGATAGCTTTACGGCGAGGATCAGAATCGCATTTCACAATTTGACGACATACTCACCAAAGACCTTAGCCGAATTCTTGAAATCCGAAAAAAGGATAAAGCGATATATGAAGATCTATCTAGCAGGGGCCAATCTAAATACACTCGATCGCAAATTTGAAAATGTTTACCAGGAAAAGGGCGGCAAGATATTGGAACGCAGCTTTTGAGATAAAGAGTGGTCGAGCCCAAGTCGAGCTGATGTGTTACCTACATCAGAGACTTTGCAAAGATGGCAGGCAAGTGTTGGAGGATATGCGGCAAGACGAAGACAATAATGTTTGGATCACCGTAATTTAATTCTTCATCCAGTGGTTGCTGTGGTCGAGTCTTGGATTGCGACAAATGTCTGATCTCAAGACCTGGGCTCGGCGTCGCTGGCGCTATCTCAAATTCTTCCAACACCTCCGCGCTCGGTAATCCGATCGCCACGGCGTGGCGCCGATAACCCATATTCACACTGACCCGAAGCTCTATTGGTTTCTTGCCTGACACGCAGCCCTCCTTCTGTAAAACAAGATCGATTCATCATCCTTCGGTCTCCTCTACTTACAGAGCCACGTATTCGGTGAGAAGATGGCACCATCATCGATTCCTCAGATGATGCAGGTGACGAGGGCGGCATTTCAAGCCGTTGCGAGCCTGAAAGAACAGGCCACTGACCCCAAGAGCCACACCCTCGTCAGAAACTTCTTTAGTCGATTCTTTTCGTTTCCGCTACCTGTTAGATTCCGATGGTAGACCCTATGCCGATGCGCGATCAACGGACGTGCTAACAGGGGTAGCTGGGGGTATTCGCGCCGGCAGCACAGCAAAATGCGAGTTCAATAACGGGATTATTTCATGGCCAAAGAGAGGAAAGCAAAGATCAAAACGTCTAACGTCTTCCTCGATACGGAAGTCTTTGTTGAAGCAAGCTTCAACTACAATTCACCACGCTTCGCATCTCTTACCGAGCTTGCTAAAACTCAACGAATAACGGTTTTCCTAACCGACCTGGTATTACGCGGGATAAAGGCCAACATCAAAGACACTGTTGAACGCGCTATCGCCGCATCAAGGCCTCAGCCAATATTTCGAAACTCGTCAGTACCCCAGGTGAAGGCGCTATTCAAGGGGCTCGACGCTGCTGCCATAAGAAGAGGACCTTTTCACTCAACTCGATGCTTTCATCAAGAACGCTGATATCACAATCTTAGCGGTGAAAAACCAGTTCCTCACTCCGGTCCTTGATAATTATTTTAATCGACTTCCTCCATTCGGTATCGGGAAGAACAAAGCGGAATTCCCCGACTCCTTGAACATTGAAACGCTTAAAGAATGGTGTCGCACAAAAAAACAAAACATGGCCATTGTCACCCGAGATCAAGGAATAAAGGCTGCCTGCTCAGATGATGGACCTTGTTACCATTTCGAGGACCTTCCCAAATTTCTTGATGCAGTGGCCTCGGAAGGCAAGGCTCTTTCAGGATTCATTCGCAAGATGATCAGGCGTTTTGACGACAAGAGATCCTGAAAAAAGCCGAGTACGCGTTTCCGAACCTCGGTTTCTATTTAGAGGACCAGGAAGGTGACGTTAACACCGTTGAAGTGACCGAAATAGAGTACGACGGAAAAATCGAGATCATTTCGCTGGCGACTGAGACAGCAATAGTCGAGATGCCTGCAACGATTACCTTCGACGCCGAAATAAGCTACGACGACTCTAGTACCGGGATCTGGGATAGTGAGGACAAGGTCCTCCTCTTCCAAGAAACGAAAGAGGAAACGGTGACATCGACGAGTGCATCGCAGCATCGCTGTTCGAGATGAGTTTTAAGCCTCTACAACCCAGTTCCTTCCATATACGCCGCGTCTGGTTCGAGGGGAAGCAGGATATCCCGGTCGAATCGGACGAGGGTTGGCCTTACAAGTAGCACGGCATCCGATTTGACGGGCAAAGCGGTCAAGCCACGTTGTTGAATAGCTGGACAAAGTCTAAGGGATAGCCGACAGATAAGTCGGAGGCGATAATAAGCAAGGCTCGATAGTGCGGGTACGCTCCAGTATTACGATGATCCGGGGGATCAAGGTGGTTATCTCGGAGGCGTGCAAGATAAACGGCATATCGCTGACAGAACTCAGAAGCGGCAGCCGACGTAGAAAGATGCCTACGATAAAAGTACCATTCAGGTGCAAGTTGGTGAAAGATTTTGCCGTAGCGATCGCCGAGATAGCGCTCCAACTCGGAAAATCGACTTCAGGGTTTTTAAAGTTATTGACGAAATGTTTGTCCAGCTAGTCAACAACGTCCGGTTTATCCCCCTCCTTTGTACCGCCCTGATCATGAACGAGTTGTCTCTGCGAATCTTTTTAAGGCGTCAACGCTTTCTCTAAACTCAGCTTAAGAAGGAAGTCCCGGTGCTTTTGACTTGATTCATATTCCGGCAGGATATCGTTCGCCTAATATGCGCCGCACAATTTTGCGTGTGAGCTTTTGGATTTCGTTAAGCTCCTCGATCCTAGCTCGCGCACCAGAACCGTGGATTATTCTCGACCTGATTCCATAGAGGCGCTTCGCCTGTTTATAAATATCTTTTCTCTCTTCGGGGCGGGTCCCGAGTAGAACGGCACATGTCGTGGCTAACCTATGCGTTACCTCGGTATCGCTTGCTGAGCAGAGAGCTTCAAGTGCAACAGCTTCCTGCAAAAATCGAATCGACGTGTTGAAGGAATATGAGCCAAGCTGGAGAGCATCCAAAGCAGTTCTCATAGCGTGGTAATGCCTATCAGGTTTTTTCCAAATAGATCGTATCAATGGTCGTGGTCAGTGCCGATGCCTCGGTCAAGTCTCTGAACTCGAGACGATCATTTAACGTTGAATAAGGCCAGTGGTGCCTGCTGGTGATTCTGACTGTGGCTCCCGTCCTCACGCCAGCTAAATCGTATGTCGCTATTAAAACTCCAAAGCTTTTCATTAACGTTGAGCGCCGACCAATATGCGGTCTAGCTTCTTGTTGGCTTGATCAATGGTGGCTTGGGTGCCCGCCGCCACAGATACATGCATGGCAACACTTACAAAATTATCTGCATTGAGGGCTTGTAAAACTGTTTTTGCTCCAAATTCGTGCTTGAAGGGCTCATCATCGAACATGTTGAGATTGCCAAGCTGATCTTCGCCTTACGAGCTTATAGCCGTTTGCGAGCTCAGTATCATCTGCTTGAGGAACGTCAATCACAGTTTCAAGTATGGGCAATACCACTACTGTCCGGACGTTGAGCAGGTCTGAAAGCTGTAATTGGTTGATTTGAAATAGATAACTCATGAGTTTGCTTGGTCTCGATTTGAATCTTCGCACGCGTCATTTGCCATCCTGCGAGGAACTCACTCGCAGGAGGTCTGCGATGAACTCGGGCAAACTGGTGTTCGCGCAAATCACGCGAGCATCTGCCGCTGACGACGTTTCGCCGTTGCGTGGCGCGCTACGGCGGGAGCCACAAGGTCAAAAGCTTTTCTTGTCTCGATCAGTATCTCTGCATGGCGTTTGCTCAACTGACCTATCGAGAAAGCTTGCGCGACATCGAAGCGTGTCTGCGCGCGCAAGCGGGCAAGCTCTACCACATGGGCATCAAGAGCCGAGTATCGCGCAGCACCCTGGCCGATGCCAACGAGAGCCGCGACTGGCGCATCTACGCCGACTTTGCCCAGTCGCTCATTGCCATCGCCCGCCGTCTCTATGCCGCCGAACCCTTTGGCGTCGATCTGAAAGATACGGTCTACGCTCTGGATGCCAGCACCATCGATCTGTGCCTGTCGGTATTTCCCTGGGCGCCGTTTCGCTCGACCAAGGCGGCTATCAAGCTGCACACGCTGTTGGACCTGCGCGGCAACATCCCCTCGTTCCTCCACATCAGCGACGGCAAACTGCACGACGTCAATGTCCTCGACCTGTTGCTGCCCGAGCCCGGCGCTTTCTACATCATGGACCGAGGCTACATCGACTTCGATCGGCTTTATCGCCTGCACGAGGCGAAAAGCTTCTTTGTGACTCGCGCCAAGTCCAATCTCAAAGCCCAGCGCCGTTATTCCCATCCCGTCGATCGAAGCACCGGGTTGATTTGCGATCAGACCATCGTGCTCACCGGCTTTTACTCGCAAGCAGGACTTCGACACGCCACTGCGCCGGGTCCGGTTCAAAGACCCCACAACCGGCAAGCGCCTGGTGTTCCTCACCAACAATTTCACCTTGCCGGCGTTCACCATCACCGAGCTTTATCGCTGCCGGTGGCAGGTCGAATTGTTTTTCAAATGGATCAAGCAGCATCTTCGTATCAAAGTGTTCTTCGGCACCTCCGAGAACGCGGTCAAGACTCAAATCTGGATCGCCGTCTCGGTTTACGTGCTGGTCGCCATCGTCAAAAAACGACTCAACCTCTCGGCCAGCTTGTATGAAATATTACAGATCTTGAGCCTGACCATGTTCGAACGAATCCCGTTAGATCAACTACTTAACAAGATCGTCACCGATGACATTCAACTCGGTTTCACCTAATCAACTGAATTTGTTCGATTAACGTCCGGACACTAGTGGGGCAATACGTTGATTGAAAAGATCGTTTTGGCATAGTTCCGTCCGACTCCACAAACGCTATATAGAAGCTTTAAGGGGACGATGTCATTGTCGCCTTCGATGTCTCGCCAATTCGTGATAGATCAAATAGGGCAAATCCGCTTTTTACTCTTTGCCAAAGCCTCCTCAATTCTTCGTACTCGACGGGCGAGCTTTTTTTCCTGTACCACTCTCGAGTTCATCCGCAAAAACGCCGATCTCACCGATGAGGTTTTTCTCCAATCCCACCGCTCTACCGATGTGCCCGCCTACTTGCCGACTCGTTACATCGCTACCAACAAAGCCTTGCCCTCATTGTCGCGCTTACTCTTACCCCTCAATGACTCGGACCGTTTTGCGTACTCGCGAGCCGTTGCTTCGACTATTTCGTCGATCCCAGTCCCAAAGATTTCTCGCGATGGTGAGCTTCTCCTCCTCCGCTTCGCGCCCTTTCCCTTGAGCTTTTCTATAACCCGTTCAATAAATACACACGCTGAACTCTACTTGCCAAAGCGCGACCTTCGCGGCTAAAGTGGTGGGGATTGCATATTGAGCATTAACCCCAGAGTTACGTTCGGAAACAATCATGTTGCACGAAAAAGCAGCTGAAGCCTACGATACCACGATGGCGAACATACCTTCTCGCATCGTACACCAAACCGCACGGAATCCTATTAACCAAGAAAGCGGAGATGTTTACATAAAAGCAAGCTACGGTCCAGAGAACATCATACCGGGGACCCTTCGGGAATACATGGTCAACTATAAAGGCGAAAAAATTGCTTGTTACTTTGATTCGCCTGCCGGACTGGTCGGTATTGTCGGCGAGGACCATAAAACTCTTGTTACCGTCGCGCACCGTATCGCCAACGATAAGGTATATCGTGACTCGCTGAGTACGGAGTTCGTTTACCGGTCAAGTATCGATTGGGTACAAGCGCGAGTTGCTAATTCTACAAATACACCGCAAAAATTTACGGAGTTTATTGATTCCGCAGCATCGAAAGCAATCAAACGTCACGAAGTTTGGCTACCAATTCCAATCGTAACGATTCCCAAACCTTTTAGAATTGGATCGGTAACGTTTCGGCGGGTAACCAAAGGGATGATGGATGATTACGAAAAAACATATTCAGAAACCGATCCTGAAGCAAAGGTTGCCTTCAATCGGTTGAGAGCAAGAATACAAGGGATAACGGCGGCTATTGTTACGGTAAATGCAGAACCCGTACGGGGGAAAGAAATTGCATATCAGAAAGCGGAGGAAGCCATCTGCATCCTGCGACTTGCGTGCCCTTCGATGATTAATCCGCATGAGTGGGCACCTCTCGATCCTAGTTTTTTTGATCGCCCTACTCAGATGGCATTACAGGTCCAAAACATGAAAATTGTCGGTCAAACGCACTCAGCTTATCCGCAAATGTTACACCAATGGGTAGTGAATTCAGATGAAGTCGACAGCAATCTTAAAGGAATATGGGCGTGCGGCCACAATCTAATAATCTCAAACCGCAACGAATTCCAAAATATTCTACTTGGTGCTGCCAATCCACTTGTCCAAGAGTCTTCTTAAGCCGGATCTTGCTGAAAGATTGCTGTACGTAGTTACGGCACTCGAAGCGATTTTTGTAAGAGATTCAACTGAGAATATTGTTCAAAATCTTCGAGAACGCATGGCGATCTTGTCAGGTCCTGGAAAAGACGACCGTCTGCGAAAGCGCGATATGATACCTAAAATCTACCAGTTGCGTTCAGATTTTGTCCATCACGGAGTTGGTCTGAATGACATTTCACTACTGGAGGATTTCTCTTTTGAAGCATTAGCGACAATTCAATTTCTATTTCACAATTACAAAAAATGGCGCACCAAAGCAGATTTCCTCAGATCTCTCGATGATCATAAGTTTGCAGCGCCTGAATTTAATACAGAGGGTATGCCCGACGTGTGATAAAAGTCGATTAGGATAAATCTATACAGGCTGTTTAAAAACCTAGGGTTTCAAGAAAAATGATCACGGCGTCTTAGTCTTGTGAGAAATTGCTTTCCAAACACTGTTGGCGGGAGGCAACGTGCGACACTCGCGATATTCCGTGATTTTTATGTCTACCAGGTTTCGTTTATTTGCTTGTTATAAAACATTGTCGTCGGCTGAGGGAGGCCACCACGCCATTATCAGAGAAGCAAAGACACCGACGCGTCCTCCATGTACTGAAATGGATAGCCAGAGGGCACAAGAGGGACGTTGTTGACTAGCTGGACAAAGTTTTTGAAAAGGATCTTCCAAACCTAGAGGTTGCGATGCCGCTTGATGAGCAACCATTTTCCCGAGCTGCGAATTATCTCCGTTCTCAATTCAAACACCCCGACGCCGCGATTCGCAGTTTCGTAAGACCGCTCGGCATCTCGCTGGATACCGACGCAGCGTTCGTAGATCCGTCTGTCTAAGAATGCGCTCAGCTCGGCCGCGCGAGGATCTTCGCGTACAGCCGGTCGTACTCCCGCTGGTTGATCGCGCCTTCCTTCAGCGCGCGTTGCAGGTCAGTGAGTTCCTGTCCTTTGGAGATGGTCGTCGTGCCCTGCACTCGGACGTAGGTATCGCTGCCACATCCTGCGAGCGTTCCAATGACGAGCGCGGCGAGGGCAAAGTCAAAAATCTTTTGCATAAAGCGTCTCCGTCCGCCGTCACTTCACGTTGTCGATCAGCTGCTCTTTTTGGCGCTCGTAGTCGCGCTCGCTGACCGCGCCCGAGTCACGCGCCCTCTTGAGGTCGATCAGCTGCTGCCCGACCGACACGCTGACCGTGGGCTGCAATACCTCGTTTCCGCCGCAACCCGCCGCCGTCAGCGTGGCTGCGAGTGCCGCCGCGGCTGTCATCCTCCGGCCTTTCGTCATCGCGTTCTCCCCTCAGGACCAGCGTCACTTCGAGCGCGCCGAGCTTCTCGACCGCGCACGCGACCTTGTCGCCAACCTTGAGCTATTTATAGATATCTAAACCAACTTTTTCAATCCTTCGTACTCGCCGAGCGAGTTTTTGCTTCCGCAGAGGGGGGATGCCTCCACAGCTTTGTGCGTGCCGAACGGCGTGGTATACGACCATAGCATCGGCGGCAGCGAAGCACTGAAGAAAGAAGGAGAGAACGAGCGTGAGCGCTGTAGTTGAGTTGGATCTTCGCCCGACGGCGACGGCCGAGCTTTTTTCCGCGCTGTATCAGGCCTACTTGAAGCTCGAGCCGGGCACGCGCCTGCGCGCCATCGTCGATACCAATCCGCGACGTTCGTATATGGGCTTTGTCGAGGCGGGGATTGCGCATCGCATTGCGCGGCTTGGCGATGGTGAATGGGAATGGTCGGCTACGCGGGCAGCCTGGCAGCCGATGGGCAACGGGCCCGGGGTGCATCACATCGGCATCTCGCCCGACGGACGGCGCCTTTACGCGGTGGATCGCGAGCGCACGGTGTTCCTGTTCGATACCGAGCGCCAGCGCCTGACGGCGAGCGCCGCGGTGAACCAAGGAACCTCGCACCTGGCGGTGCACCCGCGCTCGGGCCGGGTGTACGTCTGCGAGCGCAGCACGCACAGCATGGTCAGGCTCGACGCCGAAACCCTCGAAACCCGCGGACGGATCGGCACCGGCGAGAGCCCTAATCTGCCGACGGCGGCGGAAGACGGCAGCGTCGTCATCCTGCCCGGAGGCAACGGCATCCTGACGGTAGCGCGCGACGACGCGGAGTTGCAGCGAACCAATTTACCGATCGGCGGCAAGCCCAGCGCTTCAACGGTAAGCCACGACGGGCGGCGCGCCTACGTTCCCGACGCGGCGCGCAACCTCCTGGTTAGCGTCGATCTGGAACAGGGAAGAGTGCTGGCCGAAACACCGGTGGGCGACGGCCCGTCTCATCCCATCGTCACGCCGGACGATCGCACGGTCTGCATCGCTAACTCGCGGTCGCACGACATCTCGCTGGTGGACGCGCAGACTTTTCAACTTCTGGCGACGATCCCGAGCGGCGAGGCGGCGCATCAGACGACCCTGACGGCGGACGGCAACACACTGCTGGTAGCGAACTTCTTCGAGGACTCGGTGAGCGTCGTCGATCTGCCGAGCAGGACCCGCGCGGCGGTGGTGAAAGTCGGGCCGTATCCGCACGGCCTCGACATGGCTCCCGGCAACCGCTACGCCGTCGCCACCCATTTCGGCGATCCCTGGGTCAGCATCATCGACGTGGTGGAACGTAAGGTCGCCGCCCGGGTGGCGGCCGGGCTCGGCTCTTCGCACACAACTTTTTCACCGGACGGCGAGCGCGCCTACGTCGCCAACAGTCTGGCCAACAGCGTAACGGTCATCGACTTGAACAGCCTCGAAGCGACCGCGCAGATCGACGCGAGCAAAGGATAAGCGGATCGTAAGATCGGGATCGGACCGGGGAAATCAGTCGAATTTGCGACAGAAGATAAAATGAAAGGCGTCTTTAAAAGCCTAGAGGCTACTTTTTCGCTCTAAAAAAACCCCGCTAAGAAAAGCCAATGCCCCACACTTTTGTTTAGGCCGTTCGAGTCGTTCAACCGCTTCGCTCAGTTCAAGCCGTTGAAGATGAAAACATCGAGAGCCTTGGAACTCAACCTGATCGGACCCCGCCACCTGACTGGTGCAGTAGTCAACGTTCAGAGCGCAGAATTGCGTTGACAGGCCGCAGAGTTTTCCCTAGCATTCCGGTGCGCCGAAGACTTTCGATCTTCGTGGAAGCATTCGAACGCTACCGGAGATTTTGGCGCAAGATTTTCAATGAGGTGGAAGGCATGGCATGCTCTAGACGCACGGTGCAATTTCGACTTTTTGTCTGGACAATTCTTCCGGCAGTCGCGTTCGGCGCTGTTTTTCCCGACGTGACGGTCGCGCAGGCGCAAAAAATCAGAATCGCCTATTCGAGCCGCAGCAACACCGTCACGCCGTTATACGTCGCCGCCGACAAGGGCTTGTTTCGTGATGAAGGGCTGGAGGTGGAACTGATTCAGGTGAGCCCGCGCCTCGGCGCGATGGCGGTGATGAACGGCGACGTTGCGTTCACCACGTCATTCACCAGTACCTTTCGGGCCATTCTTCAAGGCGTTCCACTGAAGCTGGTTTTAGTCGCGCTCAAAAAAGGCGTGTATTATTTGGTCACCCGGCCCGAAATCAAAAACGTCCAGGAGCTCAAAGGGAAAAAACTCGGGATCGCAACGATACGCGGCACCGACAGTATCGTCGCGGAGGAACTCCTCCGCTCAAAGGGGTTTAATCCCACTCAGCTCCAACAGATCGTCATCGGCGATACGGCGCTTCGAGCCCAGGCGCTCATGACCGGAGTTGTTCAGGCCGTGTCGTTGTCGCCGCCGCACGACCTGCTGCTTAAAAACTTGGGCTATAATATTTTGGCCGGCCCGCCCGAGGTCGGCTTGCCGGCGTCGGGTTTATTCACCTCGAATCGTCTGCTGAAAGAGAATCCGCAGGTGGTAAACCGAAGCTTGCGCGCGGTCCTTAGGGCCAATCGCTTTATCGCGGCGAACCGCCAGGAGACCATTGCCGTGATGTCAAAATGGCTGGCGCAGACTCAAGAGGTAGCGGGCCAGTCCTACGACGTTGAGCTAAAAGCGCTCACCAAAGACGGGCAAATGACCGACGCTGAGTTGGAAAGCCTGATCGATCGACTGGGCGAGAAAAAAGCTGCGTTGGACGGAGTGAGAGACTTCAATCCCATCCGCCAGGCGATCAAGGAATTAGACACCAAACAATGACGCAGAGTTCCTCTAAGAAAAACCGATGCCACGCGCTAATTAAGTAACGAAGCCGTGCAATCGCTTCGCTGCATTCAAAACGTTAAAAACTAACGGCGGTTAAAGGGTGCAAGTTTTCAAAGTTCAAGCACGGATTGGAATGGCACACTTCCACGCGTACGCAGTGACGGGCTCACTAAGACCCCTCAACGGATAGGATCCGACGTCTTCCAGCTGGCTCTCGCAGCCCGCGCGTTCAACAAAGTCCTTCGAAAACAGCACCGATCGTTTGACCTCCTTGGTCAAGGCTTCGAGTCTTGACGCGATGTTGACCGGGCGCTCCTTGCAGTGCGACAAATATGCGATCGCAAGACCGGGCGCTAACCTCGTCGCTATTCATGCGGCTGTTTCGGTCCAGACTTGCCGCCACGCTGCGAATTCGGCGGGTCTTATCTCGTAGCGCGCGTAATTCCCTTCGTGCAGGCCGAGCAGTTCGCTTTCGGCCATCTCCCTGAATCGCTCGCGGTCGGCAGGAGCCACGTTCTCCTGGATCCATTGCGCGACGTGAGCGGCCGCCGCCTTCCGGGCCATGCGCCCGTGTATGACCTCGCTATATGCGCAATTAACCAATCTATACACAGTCATAGTTGCGCATAGTTGTTTAAAGCTGCGTTTATGTAGCATATGCGCAACTATGGAATCCCGCAGAGCCACCAGACGCCTCTGTAAAATCAAGGCCTAACTGGTTACGCGCGGAGATTACGGGTCGTGTATTGCGGTGCGACAAATCCGTGATTGCAAGACCTGGAACCGCACTTCGTACTTGTGGAATTGCTAATTCAGACGCTAATGTCCTAATCCAAGACTATACCGGTCACCCTAGTGTCCTGACCCAGAAGTTCGATGAATATGACCAAGCATTGACGAGAACGAACCCCCCTTGAAAAAGGGGGGAAGGGGGGATTTACGTATGCGCAATAGATTCAAATCCCCCTCTATCCCCCTTTTTCAAAGGGGGAAGTACAGAGCATTTAGTAAACGTATTTATGGACCAGGACACTAGCTCGCTTGATTCCCCGCCACTTCGCCAGTTGAGAACGCGTACGCAGTGACGGGCTCACTAAGACCCCTCAACGGATACGGATCCGACGTCTTCCAGCTGGCTCTCGCAGCCAGCGCGTTCAACGAAATCCTTAGAAAACAGCACCGATCGTTTGACCTCCTTGGTCAAGCTTTCGAGCCTCGACGCGATGTTGACCGCCGGCCCGATGACCGTAAAGTCGAGGCGATTGCGCGAGCCGATATTGCCGTACATGACCTCGCCGACATGCACGCCGATGCCGTAGCCCAAGGCATCGCGCCCCGCCGACAGGTTTTGCTCGTTCAGCCTGGCGAGCGCCGTTTGCGCTTCGCCGATCGCGCGCAACAGATCGCCGCAGGCGGTCGGATTGCTAAGCGGAAAGATCGCCAGCAGGCCGTCACCCATGAACTTCAGGATCTCGCCGCCATTGCGCACGATCGGCTCCGTCATGGCGTCGAAGTAGCCGTTTAGAATATCGATGACTTCATCCCGCGGCCGAAGGTTCGACATCGCGGTGAAGTTGCGCAGATCGCAGATCAGGATCGCGGCATCGACCGTCACGCCGCTGCCGCGGGTGGTGGCGCCGGCAAGGATTTGTTCGCTGGCATGGGGACCGACATAGGTTTCCAGCAGCGTCCGGGCGAGCTGGTTCTTCAAGCGAATTTCGCTGACCAGAGCAAGGGCGGGGAGAATCTCGGCAAGCAATTCGACATGATCGTCGTCGAAGCCGCGCGGCGCATCGGTGGCGAAAGTAACCAGATGGCGCTTGCCCAGCGTGTGGTCGAGGGGCCAGGCGATGTAGTCGGTAAGCCCCTCGGCGCGCAGCTCCTCACACAGCGGATGATTCAAGATTTCCACTGCGCCGCTCTGCAGCCGCTGCCTGATCTCATTGGCGCCCTCGATGATCGCGCGCAGCGGGCTCTTCAAGAACTCCGCTGTCGCCTCGACGTGATAGCCGACGGTCTGTATCTCAGCGTCGCGCATGCCGCTGCGCCAGATGATCCGCGCGCCGAGCCATTGCGGATGGTGGGTGCGAAAGTGCAGGCTTGCCCTGGCCACCGGCACGCCGGCAACCCGCAGCCGGCTGCACAGCTCGACGAAGATCTTGTCGATCGCAGGTTCGTCGTGGGTTCCCCGCATCAGCCAATCCGTCGTCTTCATGATTTATAACCTCTCGCCCTGATGAAAGCTTTTTGGCTCTAGCTTCCGCCGGACCGCGAGCGTTCCCCCTTGCCCTTCTTTTTTTGAATGGTCTTTGCCGATTAAAACATTGGCTCGCCATAACTAATTGATCGTCCGTTATCGGACCGCTCTACGAATCGCTACTAACACGCGACGCGCCGGCCTTTCAATCAAAAAGTAATCCCATCATCTCGTTCCACGAAACTGACTCAAGCACGACTCTTGGTTTTTTTCTTTCTCGGATTTGTTCTATAGATTGCCTGCGAGCAAGACGGAGATCTTCACGCGTTGGGATTTGACGCGGGCAGACCCGTGACCGCGGGCCGGTCGGGATTGAAGGAAAAATCGAGTGGCACCAGGAACGGTTCAAATACGCAGCGGCATTACATCAATTGTCGGCGGGTTTTTAGTTTCCGTTATTGTCGGTTACTTTAATGCCCGCGAGATCGACGTCCCATTTCCGACAGGGCTCATCTCACTGGTCATGATAGTCGGAGGGGCATTTCTGTATAGGCGCGGCCGCCAGTATAGGGCGAAGGCGACGGCCCAGAGTATTATCGGGGACAACAAACCGGACGTCCTTTATCTAAGAGCGTTCGACACCGATAGTTCGGTCTTACGGTTTATCGGTTGGTCTTTTTTATTGCCTCGGTTGATTGCAGGCGCCGTTACAGAGGAGGAACAACTAAGCGACGTTGTGCGACCTTTTGGCGACCTGGTAGCAATCGGCAGACCGGGTGAGAAGCTGCCCACACCCGGGGCCGCCCGGTTATATGTGTCAGATGCGCAGTGGCAATCGGTGGTCAGCGATCAAATGCGCTCTGCTGCCCTGGTGATTATCAGAGCCGGTCACAGCACAGGCCTGAGGTGGGAGCTGAAACAGGCATTTGAAAGCCTGGATCCGACGAAATTGTTAGTCTTGGTTCTGAACATGAAGAAGAAGGATTATGCGGCATTTAGACAAGAGATGAGTAAAATGCTCGGCGTTGTCTTTCCCGAGTTTGACGGATTCACCGGGTTCGGTCGAGTATCCGGCTTTGTCCGCTTCTCCTCCGACTGGACACCCAGGATGTTACGGTTATACGCGCCATATTTGCGGCGCACGCTTTATAAGCCGTACCAGCCGCTTTTCCAATGCGCCCTGAAACCCGTTTTTGAAGACTTTGGCTTGGAGTGGCGGATGCCTCCAGTATCGATTTTAACCATTGTCATGAAGTTGCTGTTTGCGGGATTTGCGCTGCTTTTTTTCTTAGCCGGACTTATTATCATAGATGATTTTTTATCGCTGCACTGGTTTGATGACAGTTGATAGTTTCCCGATGCGCAGCGATCAATGAGTCCCTAGGCGGCGTGATCAGCCTCTGGACGAAAGCCAGTATTCGGAATCCGCTGCTTCTTCATTTTCTAAGCCATTAGCAACCCGCAAGTAACGCTGAAGGTTTGTATAGGAGAAAAATAGCGGCGTGTAATCATAGGAAAGATCAGCACGATTTCCCTGCCGCGAATCGGGCGAAACTCTGAACAACCCGAATTGCGTCAAAATCTCAAACGTCCGTGCCGTTTCGAATGTTGCGCCGACTGTTGGAGCATCGCTTGTCAAAATTATTCTGGCATTGCGGTCGTAGCGGTTGCGCCACGCGCTAATATTGCGGAGCGCGATAAACTGGGCGTCGCTGAGCCGCTTTGAGAGATCGACAGCCTGAGCATGGCTAAGGTTCGTCGAAGGCGCGCGCGTCCTTCGGAACACCGTAGAGGGCGCTGATGAATTTTATTCGTTCGGATGTGGAACTTCAGGTTTCTTCCCACGCAACTCGCCGCGCTAATCGATCGACCAGCTCTTCGTTCAGCCCACCGGAAAAATCCGCGGATTCAATTTCCAGCAGTTGACGCGGAATCGTCGCACGGCTGATAGAGTATGGGCACTGATCTTTTTGTGCTGTTCCAACGCGCGCCAGGAATGTTCCACTGATCTATCCAGATCGAAACGCCATGTTCCTTGAGAGCCTGTGCAAGCTGCAGGACAAAGTCCTGGTCCAATCGCGCATAACTGACAAAGACAGAATCGCCCATAAACGCGTGCCGATTTTGGAGTGGAAACTAAAGTTTATGTTTGCTAGCGCGCCTTCACCGCGCTCTCGAACGGCCGGTCCCGTTACAAACCTGCGGTTTCTACCAACGGTTTATCGGTTACTATCAGCGATTACCGCTGCCTATCTTTCTACTTCGCCTCGAGTATCTGTTTCACTCGACTGACGACGGCGGGCTCGATTTCATACAATCCGTTCACCATCTTTTCTATGCCCGCTCCATCGATCGGGTCGATCTCGAGCTTGGCCTTTTCCGCCTCGGCGAGAAACTGCGGATCTTTCAGAGTGGCGATGAAGGCTTTTTGCAGTGTTCGTAGCCGCTGCTCGGGCACTCCCGGCGGCAGCGAGTAGAGCCGCTGTTTGCCGTAAACCTCGCTGGCGATGCGCAGGAGTTTTTTCCCCTCGTCGGTCTTGGCGAAATCGACGGCGAGCGGGACACCTTTCAGCTCGGGGTGAGGCTCGAGCATCATCTGCAGCACGACATGAACCTGTTTGGCCTTCAGCGCGTTGGCCCAGGTCACCTTGGCCGATTGCCAGCTAAGTGTGCAGCTGCCGTCGAGTTCCCCTGTCTCCGCGGCAATCCTGATGTCGGCGGTGCCCTTGTAGCCCTCGATGACCTGCAGGGGAAATTCCGCGGCGGCGGCGAGGACCTTGGTGTCGTCGGTGCCGGGGGTGCCGGGGCCATTGCCTCCCAGTTTGACTCGGGCTTTGGCCTTGCGCCAATCCTCTGCGCTCCTGATGCCGCTGCGTTCGGTCGTCATGCACACCATCGCATCCGCCGTCGGCATGCCCAGCCAGCCAAATTTGCGCCCCTCGAAGAGCACCGCAGGGTTGCCCATCATGTGTTGCATAATCAGCGGGCCGGACCAATTGCCGATCACCGTGCCGTCGCGGGGCGCGCTATTGTAGATGTAGTTCGCCGCGATCAGCATGCCCGCTCCAGGCATATTTTGCACGACAGTGGACGGTTTGCCGGGAATGTATTGACCGATGTGGCGGCCGATCAGCCTGGTGTAGGTATCGTAACCGCCGCCGGCGGAACCGCCGACAATGAACTGGATGGTTTTGCCCTTGTAGAACTCCTCGACCGAGGCCGCCCGCGCCGCAAGCGGCAATACCGAGATAAGGATCGGTAGCAAAATTACTCCGAGCAATTGCGTCATACGCCACCTCCTGATGGTTGAGCTATCGTCGCGGAACGTAGTTTGTCCGCTAGTCGCATGTCAAGCGTTCAACTTGATAGCGAAGACTGTTCCAATCGTTCCAGAGGTTCCAATAGTTCCAATTGTTTCGAGGCCGAGGTGCTCTCCGGTGTTCAACTGGAACCTGAGGTCCCGCCTGGATAACTAACCGAATCACTTCAGCCGCTCGACTTCTGGCGCAAGCTCAGCCTGTTCTCCAACCTCCGTTCAAATCGGCTCAATCACGAGCATATCTATCGTCGACACGTGCCAATATCGATTTCTCGAACTATTGGCGATAGTAGTGATGTTAAGAATTGACGGACAAGGAAGGAGTAATAACTATGGCTACTCGATTTACCGGGGGCTGCCTTTGCGGTCGGGTGCGCTACGAATGTTCCGCCGAGCCGTTTTTCATGGGCAATTGCCACTGCCGCGATTGCCAAAAGGCCAGCGGCGGTGCCTATGAACCCGACATCGGTCTGCCGGCCGCGGCGCTAAAGATCACGGGCACGGTTAAGTATTACGACGGTAAAGCGGACAGCGGCAATACCTTGAGCCGCGGTTTTTGCCCGGAGTGCGGCGCGAGTTTGTTCGGCAAAACCAGCGCCATGCCGGATCTCGCGATGATCACGGCGGGAAGCCTCGATGACCCGAGCCTGTATAAGCCGACCTTGGATATCTTCACAACCAGCGCGCAACCTTGGGATCACATGGATCCGGCGCTGGCCAAATTTCCCAAGATGCCGCCCATCGGAGGATAGGAGTTCAAATCGTTCAAGTGGTTCAACCGCTTTGCTCCGTTCAAATCGTTTAACGGAGCGAAACTCGGAACTTTGATTAGCGCGAATTTAAGGCGTGTGAGGCGCTAAGAGTAGGAAGGATGAAGAGGTAAGGACGCCAATGACACTGATCATCAACAACCAAGAAGTGGCACAGCTCCTCACCATGGAGGACACCCTTGCGGCGCTGGAACAATCTTATTTGCAGCTCGCCGCCCAGGAAGCGGTCTGCCGGCCGCGCATCGACATCCGGATTCCGACCAGCGATCCGGCGCGAGAACTACCAGTGGGGCACCATGGAGGGAGGATCGACCGCCGGCTACTTCGCGATCCGCATGAAGTCCGACATCGTTTATGAAAAGCGAATACAACGGCGTCGTCACGCAGGAAAAGTACTGCATGCGGCCCGGCCTTTACTGCGGCCTGATCCTGCTGACTTCGGTCGAGAACGCCGAGCCGCTGGCGTTCGTCAACGACGGCCACCTGCAGCACATGCGGGTCGGCGCCGACGGCGGCATCGGCGTGAAGTACCTGGCGAACCAAGACGCGGAGGTGGTCGGCATGCTCGGCGCCGGCGGCATGGCGCGCACGCATATGGAGGCGTTCACGCGCGTGCGCAAAATCGACAAGCTGCAGGTGTTCAGCCCGACGCGCGAAAGCCGCGAGCGCTTCGGCCGCGAGATGGCGGAGAAATATAATATCGAGGTAAAAGTCTGCAGCCGCCCGGAAGAGGTCTACAAGGGCGCGCACATCCTGGCCGCGCTCACCGACTCCGCGGTCGAAGTGACCGACGGCTCACTGCTCGAGAAAGGCACCCACATCGTCGTGGTCGGCGGCACCGGCAAACCGGACGCCGAGAGCCTGAAAAGGGTCGACGTTTACCTGCGCTTCGGCGACACGCCGGCGCCCACCGGCCATCCCGAGCTCGCCACCGACGCCGAGCATGTCGGCTATGAGGCGCGCCCGCAGCAAAATAAATATGGCGATGGCCGCCGCGATCGGCGCAAGCACGGCAACACCCTGCCGGATCGGCGCGTGACGCTTGCCGACCTGGTTAACGGCAAGGCGAAAGGGCGCAGCTCGGCGGATCAGATTACTTACTCCGAGCGCGGCAATCTGCAGGGCGCCCAGTTCCACGCGGTGGCGGGCAAGGTCTACGAACTCGCCAAGGAAGCCGGCCTCGGCCGTGAGATCCCGACCGAATGGTTTCTCCAGGACATTCGCGATTGACAGCTGTGCCAAAAGTTCCAGTCGTTCAACTTGACCGCGAAGGGAAATCGACGATGGCGCTATTTCTCGCAAACGAAGACGTCCAGCAGCTTTTAACCATGGGCGATTACATAGACGCCGTGGAGAAAGCCTATCACGAACTCGGCATGGGACGAGCGTGGAACAATCCGCGCATCCATACCTACGGACAGGCGCAAAGCGGCGCAACCCATTTTCTCAAGGTTTTCACCGGCACCGTGCCGGCCCTGGGCTATTCGATTCTGCGCATCGACTCGACCATGGAGCGCAACGAAAGCGGCCACGAAACCAGCCGCAAAATCGGCAACCGCAACATGGGCTGGCTGCTGCTATTTTCAGTGGAGACCGGCCAACTCGAAGCGATCATCGAAGATCGCGCGCTGCAACGCATGCGCGTTGGCGCGATGACCGGCATCGCCGCCAAGTATCTTGCCAAAAGCGACAGCCGAACCATCGGAATTTTCGGCTCCGGCACCCAGGCCGGGCCGCAACTGGAAGCACTCTGCAGCGTCATGAAAATCCAGCGCATCAAAGTCTACAGCCCGACGGTAAAGAACCGTGAAAACTTCGCCGCCAAGATGACCCATGCGCTTGGCACCGAGGTCACTGCGGTGGATTCACCGCGGCAAACGGTCACCGGCTGCGATATTGTCGTGGTCGCGACCAACTCGAACGAACCGGTCTTCGACGGCCGCTGGTTGGAAGCAGGCAGCTATGTAAGCTCCATCGTCAACAGCGATAAGGTGCTGCGCCGCCGCGACCTCGACGACGAAAGTTTCCGCCGCGCCGCGCTGATCGTCGTCAGCGCGAGAGACCAGATCAAAAACGACGAACCGATCTGGCTGACCGAAGGCTTGGAACGGGGCGCGGTGAGTTGGGACAGAGTTTGGGAAATCGGCGAACTGGTCTGCGGCAAAGCACCGCGGCGAAGCGACGACCAACAAATCACCATCCTGAAAAACAACGGACTCAGCGTTCAATTCGCCGGTGTCGGCGCCGCGGTGATGAAACGAGCCAAAGAACGCGGGCTCGGCAAAGAGCTGCCGGCGTTTATGTTCGAGCAAGCTTACCGGACATGAAAACCTCGACCCCTGAGTCGGACCATGGGAAATCTGCGGTCGTGCCTCTGGTAATGATTAACTTATTCACGTGCGGCGATGTCTCCAACACGTTGCATCCAACAACTCGATTAATCTAATTAACTGTTCGCCTGCCCGCCGTATCAGACTGAAATTATCGGGTCGCATCCTGCATTGCGAATCAACCGGCGCCAACAAAACCTGTCGCCGGAACTTCTCGCTTACAGCTGCCTATTGCCTGCTGCCTATCCTCCTACTTCGCCTCGAGTATCTGTTTCACTCGACTCACGACGGCCGGCTCGATTTCATACAATCCGTTCACCATCTTTTCTATGCCTGCTCCATCGATCGGCTCGATCTCGAGCTTGGCCTTTTCCGCTTCGGCGAGAAACTGCGGATCTTTCAGAGTGCTGACGAAAGCTTTTTGCAGTATTCGTAGTCGCTGTTCGGGCACTCGCTGGCGGCAGCGAATAGAGTCTCTGTTTGCCGTAAAGCTCGGCGGCGATGCGCAGGAGTTTTTTCCCTTCGTCGGTCTTGGCGTAATCGATGGCGAGAGGGACACCCTTGAGCTCGGGATGAGGCTCGAGCATCGTCTGAAGCACGACATGAATCTGTTTGGCCTTCAGCGAGTTGGCCCAAGTCACCTTCGCCGATTGCCAGCCAAAGGCGCAGGTGCCGTCGACTTCGCCGGTTTCCGCGGCGATCCTGATGTCGGCGGTGCCCTTGTAGCCCTCGATCAACTGCAGCGGGAAATCCGTGGCGGCGGCCAGCAGCTTGGTGTCGTCGGTGCCGCTGGTGCCGGGGCCGATCGCCCCCAGCTTCACCCGTGTTTTAGCCTTGCGCCAATCCTCCGCCGTTCTGATGCCGCTGCGTTCGGTGGTGATGCACACCAGCGAGTCCGCCGTCGGCATGCCGATCCAGCCAAACTTGCGCCCCTCGAAGAGCACCGCCGGGTTGCCCATCATGTGCTGTAAAATAAGCGGGCCGGACCAATGGCCGATGACCGTGCCATCGCGGGGCGCGCTATTGATAGGTGTAATTCGCCGCGATCAGCATCGCCGCTCCCGGCATATTTTGCACGATAGTGGACGGTTTGCCGGGAACGTACTGCGGGAAGTGGCGCGCGATCAGCCTGGTGTAGGTATCGTAGCCGCCGCCGGCGGTGCCGCCGACGACGAACTGGATGGTTTTGCCTTTGTAGAAGTCCTCGACCGAGGCAGCCCGCGCCGAGACCGGCAATACCGAGATAATAGATCGGCAGCAAAAATACGCCGAGCGCTTTCGCCATGCGACCACCTCCGTTGGTTTGGCTATCGTCGCGGAACGTAGTTTGTCCGCTAGGCTCCTGTCAAGCGTTCCGACGCTTGGGTAGTGGTTCGATTTTAGGTTCAACGACGGATTGACGTAGGGGCAGACCCGCGTGTCTGCCCTCTCGGACGGGCGACCACATAGGCTCGCCCCTACCAATTTTTTGTGAATCTGAACCATTACGAAGTTTGGCTAAGCTCCCGGCTTTCGATCGTTTCACGTTTCGACAAATTTCCGCCGCGTCAAACTGCCCGGCAAATTCACATCGTCGCGAACGGTTGGTAAGTCTGGAACGTTGCTTCTGTTGACTAATGCCTGTTGCCTCCTTGCCATAACCAGCGCATCTCTCGGCTTGGGCATATAGCGCGAACTTGCCGACGGGGTGAAATCCGGCTAACGTTCTAACTATGTTAGTTTGGTCTTCAGTGCTAGAGCATGCCTCCCAAGCGAGCGTGTAGGAGTCGTCCTATGTCCAACGAAAGCTTACTGTCCCGAATCACTGTGGATCCGGAAATTTGCCACGGCAAGCCTTGCATACGAAATATGCGGTATCCGGTTGAGACGATTCTGGAATACCTTGCCGGTGGTGACACGATAGAAAGTCTACTAAAGCAGTTTCCGGATCTGGAGCGCGAAGATATCCTTGCTTGTCATGAATTCGCGCACCGGATGTTAGTTGCCAAAACCATTCACTTGCCACTCACATGAAATTTCTCGTGGACGCGCATCTACCGCCGAGCCTCTGCGCGGTGTTGGCGCGACACGGCCACGACGCGATCCACACGCTGGATCTTCCGGCGAAAAATGCCACGAAGGACGCCGTCCTCAATCAGATTTCATTGGACGAGCGCCGTGTCATTATCTCGAAAGACTCCGACTTCTTTTATTCCCATTTGGTTTTAGGCCGGCCCTGGAAGCTCGTCTTGGTCAAGACCGGAAACATGTCCACGGAAGATATATGTTCTCTTTTCGAGCGTCACTTGTCGGCAGTAGAAGCCGCATTGGAACAACACACACTCGTAGAAATTGATCGAGCTACCGTAACGCCGCAATTGTAGAACGATAAAAATCGCCGCTCTCTATCATCCTATTTCGCCTCGTGTCTCTGTTTCACTCGACTGACGACGGCGGGCTCGATTTCGTACAAACGTTTCACTAGCTTTTCGATGCCCGCTTTTTTGCGCCGTCGCGGATTTGCAACCGGCGGCCGACAGCAGGTAAAACAAATAATGTAAGTCTGGCATGATGTCGCATGGTTAAAATTTCCTGAGACTCTGCCGGATAGTCACTGTATCCAGGCAAAATTTATCGGAGGACACGATGCTCGGCCAATCTCTCGGCGCGGTCGCTTGTTTAGTTGTGCTTTTGCTGCAGACGCCTGCGGCAGCCCAGGAGCGGGCCAAAGTGTTTCTTGGCGCGTCGAGCAAGACGCTGGGATACAGTCCGCTTTGGGTCGGCGCCAAGCGGGGATTTTTCGAACAACAGGGACTCGACGTTCAATTGCTGCTGCTGCGCGGCGTGCCGATGACCTTGCAAGCCTTGGCGGCGGGATCGTTGCAAATCGGCTCAGGCGGACCCGAGCCGTATATCGAAGCCAGCGAACGCGGGCTGGATTTCGCCATCGCCGGCGGCATCATCAATGGCATGGCCCAGGTGCTCATCGCCGGGAAAAACTACAAGACCGTGGAAGATCTCCGCGGCGGCACCATCGGCGCGTCCTCCTTGACCAGCGCCACGGTGACCGCGTTGAAGGAAGCTTTGAGACAGAAGGGCCTCGAATACCCGCGCGATTACAAACTGCTGATCGTCGCCGGCGGCTCGGCGAGCAATCTTTCGGCAATGCAGTCCGGCCAGATTACCGCAACCACGGTGGCGGTGCCGCTCAATCATGCCGCCGAGGAGCTGGGCTTCAATACCCTCGGGCGGATCATCGACGCGGTTCCCAATTTTCAGGCCGCCGCCATCGCCATAAGGCGCTCGTGGGCGGCAAAAAACCCTGCGGTGATGGTCCGCTTCATGAAAGCGATGGTCCAATCGCACCGCTGGCTGCACGACAACCGCGACGCCGCGGTGGAATTTATCTCCAAGGAAATGCAGCTCAAACCGGCTCACGCCCTCAAGGGCTGGGAATATTACACGCAGAATCGGCTTTGGCCGGTGGACGGCGGACCGAACATCGAGGGCATGAAAAATAACCTGCGCGTCTACGCCGAACAAACCGGGGCCAAGGGACCGCCGCCCGATGTCCGCAAGTTCGTCGAACTGAGTTATCTGACCGAAGCGTTGACGGAGTTGGGTAAACGCTAGCACTCCGGCTCGTTTACGACGTTGCACCGCTGCGCTCCGTTCCAGACGTTCAATTCGTTCCAAACGTTAAGGCGCCTCGCTTGGGTCCAAACGTTGAGCCATACTGCGGCCCGTTCAACTGGGTCGGCCAGCTCAGTATGAAAATGGATTTACTCTGCGACCTTCCGTTGCAGCGTTCAAATGCTTAGCTCCGGTCGAAATGCTCAGCTAATTTGCTAAGATCGGAAAACAGCCAGCACCGCGATGACTACCTTTAACAATTTGCCCCGCCGGACGCGCGCAGCGAGCGCGGCATGATCGATACCCTTGCCGCTGAAAAATCCGGGAAAAAGCGTGGGATTTTTTTCGGCTGGTACATGGTTGCCGCGAGTATCGTCGACCAACACGATCTTCTCCGCCGCCTATTTCCAGGGCTTCGGCGTTCTGATGATCCCGATCGAACGCACCTTCGGCTGGGACCGCTGGGTGATTTCAGCCGCCATGTCGCTGCGCCAGTTGGAGTCCGGCATCGTCAGTCCCGCTGTCGGCTTCCTGCTCGACCGCTACAGCGCGCGTAAATTGATTTTCTGGAGCGCCGTCATCTCGGGCGTCGGCTTCATCGGCCTCGGCTTCACCACCGGCATCGTCACCTTTTTTGTCTTTTTCGTGGTCATTTCCCTGGGCGCATCCGGCGTCAGCCACGCGGTTACCTGGCCGGTGATCATCTCGCGCTGGTTTCGCCGCAACCGCGGCCTGGCCACCGGGCTGGCGGTAACCGGTCCGATCTTCGGCTCGCCCCTCGTCATACTGAATACGCAGATCGAGGACGCGTACGGTTGGCGCGTCGTGCTCTTCGGCTACGGCATCGTGATCCTGGTCGGCGTCACGCTGCTCAGCATGGTGGTGCGCGACCGGCCGGAGCCCTACGGTTTGCGGCCTGATGGCGACCCGCCGGAGGAGGGCGCGTCGACGGAACGCCCTAGCGGCCCATCGCCCCGCCGAACGAATGCCGGGCTGACGCTGCACGCGGTGTTCCGCACCAAGGAGTTCTGGCTATTCACGAGCTACTTGTCGGGTACCTTCGCGGTAAACTCCGCGGTCCAAGTCCACATGATTCCCTACTTCCAGCAAGATCTCGGATTTACCGCGACCTGGGCGGCCGTGGTCATGTCGATCGTCTTCGTCATCAGCGGTATCGGGCGCATCGGCGGCGGCTATCTGCTGGACCGGATGGACTATCGCGTCGTCCTGGCCGTCGTCGCCGCGATGATGGGCTTTGCCTTGTTGTACCTGCAGGTCGTGCCGGTCAATACGGTCACGGCGACATTGCCCTTCGCGCTGCTGTTCGGCGTCAGCTTCGGCTGCCTGGTTCCCATGCGCGGCGCCGTCGGCAGCATCATGTTCGGCACCCGGACCATCGGCGGAGTCTTGGGCCTGTCTGCAAGGAGGGCCGATCGCGGCGGGAGTCATCGGCCCCTTCGTCATGGGTATCATCTTCGACCTGGACGGGAATTATTCCACCGCCATCTGGGGACTCGTCGTCATCAGCGCCCTGATGATGCCGGTGTCCCTGGCCATGGCCTCGCCCGCCGAGTTCGCCAAGCGCATTGCTCAGTAGCAAGCAGGCTGCTGAAAAAGACCCATAGGCTTCGTTGCGCTCGATCGCCTCGCGTCAACGTACTGCCGATGTACGCCTCCGCTCGGCGATTTTTCACGCGCCTAGCCTCTGGATCTTTTTGAGCAGCCTGCAAGAGATTGTTTTCAGCACCTGGCGCAGCGGCGCCCGCAACTGAAAAGAAGAATAGCCGCAAAGAACTTAGCGCAGCAGAGCCGCAACCAAATAGGAAAGAGTTTTCACCACGAAGTGCTTCATGAGCTTACGCTCGTCTACCGAGCATGAAAATACCGGAATCCCCCTCCCGGGGTTCATTCCTTAGATTCGTCATGCCGGCGCAGGCCGGCATCCAGGGGCGGTAGGGGAGATGGATACCGGCCTGCGCCGGTATGACGGAACAGAGGGTCGTTATCGATGCGCAGATCATCGCTGCACGTGTATTTTCGAAGGAGGTCCTAGCGCGGCACAGCCGCAACCAAACGGGAAAGAGTTTTCACCACGAAGGTCCTAGCGCGGCAAGCCGCAACCGAAACTCGGAATATCTCTCGCAAAGACGCAAAGGCCGCAAAGGCCGGAAAATAACGGTGAATAAATGCTTCAAGATAATTCATCTCTCCCTCCGAACTTGGCGAGCTTTGCGTCTTTGCGAGAGTCAATCCCATGTTCCAGTATTCCCGGCACCGGAAAATTTGCGCAGACGGAGACAACTATTCAACATAGTAGTACGAAGGGTTCGGAAAGTTATTACTCCGAACTTCGTGCTCTTCGTGTCCTTCGTGGTGAGATTAAATTTCTTCATTGAGCACGGCAACTTAGGAGTACCGGTACGGAAAATTTGCGCAAGCTGCGCAAACAATCACGGATAGTAGCACAGGCTTTTCCCCAGACCCGGCCGGGGAAACGAGGTTCGCCTTTCGGCGAATAGCCGCAATCGAAACTCGGAATATCTCTCGCAAAGGCGCTAAGCTCGCAAAGGTGACGGGCGATGCCCGTCAACCCGAGGGAACACGTGGGATCTAAGAAAGATTTCTCCTTTAGGTCGAAATGACATCCCCTCCGAACTTGGCGTCTTTGCGCCCCTTCGACGTTGCTCAGGACATGCTTGGCGAGAGGAATTTCCGAATCCGAGAATCTTCGACTCCCGGAATTTTAAAGCCGTACGCTATGACAAACATGTTGGTGTTAGTTTTTGGATAGCAATGCAACGAAAGCTAAGTTGAATTCTTCTAGTCGCGTCCCGATGCAGATCAGAGACCAACGCGCTGCCCTAAACTGGTTTGACATTATCGCGTTACCTTTGGTACAGGCCTGATGCAGTAAGCGCCTCACAGATGCGATCATGATCGACGAGGGGAAACGTCATGTTACCCCGAAGCGCACTTCCATCAGACTTGTTTGAAGCCAACCGCTGCGGCAATGTTTGGCGCCAGAGTGTGCTGGCAGATTTATTTGTGAAATCCGCCGTTAGCAGAATTCTTAGTTTCTCGTTGGCCGTGCCTCAGTGGCGATTTTTCTGAGAGGAGAACAATCTATGCCTCCGAACACGGGCAACCGGCAGTTCGTCGACTCCGTAATCAGGGAGATCATCCAGCCGGGCATGGACCGGCTGATGGAGAGCCGCTACTTCTCCGACCTGCGAGCAGGCAAGCTCACCACCCGCCGGATCCAAGGCTTCGCCTTGCAGCACTACATCCACAATATGGGCATTCTCAAGGCGTTCGCCCTTGGGGCGACCCAACACGCCGCCGATGACCGGACGTTTACAGCGTACGCCACCGCGATGGGCGAGGAACTGACCCATCCCAACATGTGCAAGACTTTGGGCTTCTCCTTGGGACTCACGGAGACCGACTTCGACAAGGCCGTGCCGGTGCGCGGCGCCCTGGTGCACACAGCGGTGTGCATTCACGGCATATTCCTGGTGTCCGTCGCTGAGATGCGTGCCATGGCGCTGTCCAACGAGACGATGGTGCAAGGTTACGCCACAGAGTTCGACGAATACCTGGCGAAGGAACCATACAACATGTCGGAGCAAGCCCGCGAGTTCTTCATCGTTCACAAGGGCGCCGACGTCGAGCACACCGAGCGCTCGGCCGCCGCCATCGCGGCGAGCGCGACCAGCGACGAGGATCAGGAGAAGGTTCGGACGATCTGCCGGAACATGGCCGGGTTCAAGCTCGGCAAGTTCGACAGCATCTACGACGAATACGCCTGACTGTAGTACGGCTGCACAAAACCTTGCTTGCGGGATTTTGTTGCGCAAGCACGCAATCGTCAGTTGATCAGGTTGGCGGCACCACATCGGCGTGCGTCGATCGATTTAATCCTTATGTTTTCGTCGCTCAAGCGTCGTTCAGGTTAAGACCGTGATCAGTGCATGCATGTTTGGTTCAGACCAACATAGTGTTAGCCGCACGCTTTGGCTTCTTTTTCTTGCAGATCGTCAGCTTTTTGTGGTTGAGTGGGAGCCTGCTGACCAAGCTGAATGGCAGCGCACAGCCGGTTGCAGCGGACCGTGATGGATAAAGTCTTCGGCAAGATAATTTTCCGCCAGCTATTCGACGCCGCTTCGTCGACCTATACCTACGTGGTGGGCGACCCGCAAAGCCTGCAGGCCGTGATCATCGACACGGTCTTCGAGCAACACTTCCGCGATCGCGCGCTGCTGGAGGAACTCGGGTTGAAGCTGCTCGCCGTGCTCGACACCCACTGTCACGCCGACCACGTGACCGGCGCATGGTTGATGCAACAGGCCACCGGTTGCCGGATCGGCATTTCGCGGCGCTACGGCGCTGCGGTGCAGGGGGCGGACCTGCGTTTCGATCATGGCGATCGGGTGGCCTTCGGGGAACGCTATCTGGAAGTGCGCGCCACGCCCGGCCACACCGACGGCTGCGTCACCTACGTGACCGACGACCACGGCATGGCGTTCACCGGCGACTGTCTGCTGATCCGCGGCGCCGGTCGCTGCGATTTCCAGCAGGGCAACGCCGGCACGCTGTACCGCTCGATCACCGAGCAGATCTTCAGCCTGCCGGACGACTCGCTGATTTTTCCCGGCCACGACTACAGCGGCCGCACCATGTCTTCGGTGCGCGAGGAGCGGGCGCACAATCCGCGCATCGGCGGCCAATGCCGATGAGCGCGACTTTGTCGGCTTCATGGAAAACCTCAACCTGCCGCATCCCAAGCAGATTGACGTTGCCGTGCCGGCGAATCTGCGGTGCGGCAAGCCGGAGAATGAAAAGGTGCCGCGGCCGGCGGACTGGGGGCCGGTGCGGCGGAGCTACGCCGGGCTGCTCGAGATCGATCCGGAGTGGGTCGCCGAACATCTCGCTGAAGTCCACGTCCTCGACGTGCGCCAACGCGAAGAACTGGAGGACAGGCTGGGCCACATCGCCACGGCTCAATGTGTCCCGTTAAACGAACTGAAAGACCGCCTGGGGGAAATTCCCAAGGACAAGCCGGTGATTCCGGTGTGCCACGCGGGCATGCGATCCGGCCAGGCCACGGTCATCCTCCGCGATGCCGGCTTTACTCGGGTAGCCAACCTGCATGGCGGCATGCTGTTGTGGCAGCAGATGGGGCTGCCGGTAGTGCGCGGCACAAGCCCTTTAACTAAGTAAAAATATGAAACGGCCAATTATTTGAGTGCTCGGTGACGAAGCCAGAGCGAATTCCTATCAATCATGGTCCATGAACGGCCTCTCCTCTGCGCGAGCTAGAGCCGCATCGCTGCGCTCGCCGGGCCAGTTTCAGCGACCGCGTCAGGTGAGACATGGCTGACAGCTCACGAAATCTGATCGTTCTCTCGGACGGCACCGGCAACAGCGCGTCGACGCCGTTCAAGACCAACGTCTGGCGCCTGTATCAGGCGATTACTCTCACGGACGGAAGCCAACTCGCCGCCTTCGGTGATGGCGTCGGCACCTCCAGTATCAAGATCCTGCGGGTGCTCGGGCTCGCCCTCGGCGTCGGGGTGAAGCGCAACGTGCTGAACCTCTACAAATTTCTCTGTCGTAATTATCAGGATGGCGATCGTATCTGGGCGTTCGGCTTCAGCCGCGGCGCTTTCACCGTGCGCGTGCTGGCTGCGCTGATTCATCACGAGGGCCTGGTCACTTTCGAATCGGAGGCGGAGCTCAATCGCAACGCTCTCGCCGCGTACCGCGCCTATCGCAAGCAGGCGTTCGCGACGATGATACCGTGGGTCGTAATCGGCCGGTATTTTCGCGACCGGTTGACCTCCCTGTGGAACCTGATGACGGGATCACGCTCTTACGAGGCGGTCAAGAAAGATACCGCCGATCGCGGCCGCGATCGCATCAATGTTCATTTTCTCGGAGTGTGGGATACCGTCGTCGCCTATGGCCTGCCGGTCGACGAGCTTACGCAGGCGGTCGACAAATGGGTCTGGCCGATGAAATTCCGCGACGATTCCTTGTTACCCAACGTGCAGTACGCTCGGCACGCACTGAGTCTCGACGACGAGCGCAGAACCTTTCATCCGATTCTCTGGAACGAGACGAAGCTCAAGGGCACAACAGAAGGGAACTCACCTGACCGGCTGGAACAGGTCTGGTTTGCCGGAGCCCATTCCGATGTTGGCGGCGGTTATCCCGATGACGGCCTGTCCTACGTGCCGCTTTGTTGGATGTTGCAAGAAGCCGCCGAAAAGGGGCTGCGCTTAGAGCCATCCGTCTTCGATTCATATATTGCCCTTGCCGCGCCGACCGGACGCATCTACGACCCGCGCTCCGGCTTCGGTGTCTTTTGGCGTTACCAGCCGCGCGACGCTCAGCTGCTTATGGGTGAAGGCATCACGCCGATTGTCCATGGCAGTGTGATGATGCGGATGACCTGCGGCAGCGACGGCTATGCGCCGATCTCACTGCCGGAGAGGATTACTGTGCTCGCGCCGCACGGACCGCCGGTCGCTTTCGAAGCGGCTGCGGTGAAGGAAGCCTTGCGTGAAGTGGAGAAGAGGTTGGCGGAAGCCAATTCCGCCGGCAAGCCGCTCTCCGACGATGAACGGCGCGCCTGGCAAATGCGCCACCGCGTCCTCACCTCGGTCGATGAGCTGGTGACCGCCGCGATCGCGCGCCCCCAGCGCACGGACATCTTCAAGCTTGTGCTCGATACCGTGTGGTGGCGCCGCGTCGTCTATTTTGTCTCACTGGCCCTGGTGCTAATCGTCGCGGTTTTCCCGCTGGTGGCGCAATATCTGCGCATCGAGGGCGTGACCGATCACCTGAATGACAGAGCGGGAGGGCCGGTGGATTGGACCCTCGGCTTGATCAAGGGCTTTTTGCCGGGACTTGCCGAGCCTTGGCTCACCGCGCTCGTACGCAATCCCGCCGGGGCGGCGCTCGTCGTTGTTGCCCTGTTCGCAAGCCTCGGCTTCAGCGGGCTCCTGCGCAAGCGCATCTGCGACCGAGCGCGCGGCGCA
Organism: uncultured delta proteobacterium; assembly: GCA_963847445.1. Taxonomy (GTDB): domain Bacteria; phylum Desulfobacterota; class Binatia; order UBA9968; family UBA9968; genus DP-20. The sequence goes on from CAWJZV010000007.1 coordinate 205,281, forward strand.
TGGAACGTGCAGACGCGGGTGAGCGGGGTCGTGATCGATTGCCTGCGGCCGACCGGACAACGCCATGCCTTGGCCAATGCAACATTGATCTTTGTCGTCCTGGCAATTGCGGCACGGGCGCTTTCGAGTCCGCCATGGCTCTTCCTGCTGTTTGTCTGCAGTGCTATCGCGTGCGGGCTCGGATGGGCTTTCCGCAGGTTCGTGCGCCCTGCCGGCAGGACCAACCCGGCAATGCCGGGCTTCCTGCTAAACTTTGCGCGGGTGGTGCGGACATCTCCCGCCGCGGTTCTAGGCTACCGATTCGTCGCCCGAACGCTCGCACCCATGGCCTTCCTCGCTGTGACCGCAGCCCTCGCCCTTTCCGTCACGCATCGCGCTCTCTTTGACCTCGTGAGCACGGGTGGGTCCTACTGTGTGGCCACACCGGAGAAAGCGTCGGCGCAAGATGAAAAGCTCGGTGGGGCGACCTTCCGAACCGACTCGATGTGTCACGCAACCGGGCTCCGGCTGATCGTCGGCCGCAAGTATCGCATTCGCCTCGACATGGACGAGGGCGTGAACGGCGAGTGGTTCGACAAGGGCATACGCGCCGACGTCGCGGGGTTCAGCGCCGACAGCATTCGGCATTACACGGCGGCGCCGCTCAAGCGCTGGTGGCGGGAGAACTGGTTTCAGCCGATTGCGCGCATCGGCGAGGTTGGTAATTACGAGCATGTGCTCCAGCCTGATGCGCCTTTGCCGTCGGTCCGTTTCAAAGACTGCCGGCCCCCTCAGGAGGAACTCTCGGGTTTGGACGCGATCAAGAATACACCGTTGCCCGCGCCGGAGGAGTTCAAGAAGAAGCAGCTCGACTGCGAAGCTCGCGACCCCAAGCGCTTGCGGCCGAACCGGGTGCTGATTTCCGACATCACGGCAAATGCGACAGGTGAACTTTTTCTCTACGTCAATGACGCCATCCTGATGGTCCCAGGCCTGACCAACGTCTTCTACCGCAACAACAGCGGTAGCGCGAAAGTCACGGTCACGCGAATTCTCGCGACATCGCTCATTGAGGCACCCGTGACGGATAACCAATAGCCATGCTTGCGCTGGCGCTCAGCTTTGTAACGGCCCAAACGCGGACCTCGCCCCGGCGGCAGATTCACAAACGTAAGAGTACGCTGGGTTATCACGAGTAGCTTAAGATGTTGCGAGACGTGGCAGCTACCGCGACATTTTAGGGTTGACATCTTTTTTTTCCTAGTCGATAAATCGCTGTGTTCGGCGCGTCCGTGACCTCCTTCGAAAATACATGTGAGGGGTGATATGCACAACAAAGAGCTTGCGGGGCTCCGTCATACCCGCGAAAGCGGGTATCCAGACTAATTCGGCGCAGAACAAACCTGGATTCCCGCGTGCGCGGGAATGACGAATTGAGGGGATCATGTTCTGGGAATGCCAACCATTTTCATGCTCTGTAGGCGAGCGTGCTCATGAAGCACTTCGTGGAGGATGCGACTTTTAGGGGAAACGAAATTACCTGTAAGGAGGGAGGATTTATGGCATACAAACTCGAAGGCAGCCTTCTCGAAGTCTGCAATTGCGACGTGCTTTGTCCCTGCTGGGTCGGCATGGACCCGGATAATGGCACTTGCGATACGGCGTTGGCGCACCATTTCGAAAAAGGCGACATCGACGGCGTAGATGTGTCGGGCCTCACTATGGGATTCACCGCGCATGTTCCCGGCAACATCTTGCAAGGCAACTGGCGCGTCGTCGTGCACATCGATGAGCGCGCCACGCAACAGCAGGAAGATGCGCTGCTCACGGTGTACACAGGTAAACAGGGCGGTCCGGTCGCCGACCTGGTGAAATTGATCGGCGAGGTAGTTTCCGTCGAGCGCTCGCCGATCACCTTTCAAGTTTCGGAAGGCAAAGGAACCTTGCGCATCGGCAACGTGGCCGACTGTGAGATGGAGCCTTTTCGCGGTCCCAACGGCGAGGTGACAACGCTGCGTGATTCGATATTCACGACCATTCCCGGTTCGCCGGCGTACGTCGCCAAGGCGACCAAGTACAGGATGAACAATCCTGCCCTCGGGCAAAACATCGACCTCAAGGATCACAACGCGATCCAGGGAAGATTCATCTTCCAGAGCTAAGATCCCGCGCCCGGAGTGAGACAACGATTCGGGGGAAAATCTATGGCCGACCGTAGAGCTTTCATTGGCTTGATGGCGTCGCTGGTGGTTCTGGCGTGGTGCGCGCTGTGGATCTGGGATCGCTCGCCCTATGGCCGCTACCTCGGCCACGGGCAAATCGGCGCCATCGGGGCCGATTCTCTGCTGCTGCCGATTACACTCTACCTGGTCGGTTGGACGCTGATGACAGTGGCCATGATGTTGCCGACGATCCTGCCGCTGCTGGAAATTTTCCGGCGCTTGACCGCGCGGCGCCAGGATCAGTTTCAGCTCTTGGCCCTGGTGATCGCGGGCTATCTGGGGGTATGGCTGGGCTTCGGTATTTTTGCTCACGGCGCCGATTGGCTGCTGCACGAAATCGTCGAGCGCAGTTCCTGGCTTGAAGCCAACGCGTGGCTTATCGGCGCAGGCACGCTGCTCCTCGCCGGCGGCTTTCAGTTTAGCCGCTGGAAATACCGCTGCCTCGACAAGTGCCGCGCGCCGTTGAGTTTCGTCACCGAGTACTGGCGCGGCCGCCACGAGCGGCGCAATGCATTTTTGCTCGGACTTCATCACGGCCTGTTTTGCGTCGGCTGTTGCTGGGCGTTGATGCTCTTGATGTTCGCGGTCGGGGTCGGCAATGTCGCCTGGATGTTGGTGGTCGGGGCGGTGATGGCCGCGGAGAAGAACTTGCCGTGGGGCCGCAAACTGAGCGCGCCGGTGGGCGTCGCTCTGCTCGGCTGGGGCGGGATGATTTTACTCAATCGTTTGGTTCTTCTGGGTTGACTGTGGCCACGAAGGACCGAAGCGCGCAAATTTCGGAGGTGTCGTCATCCGCAACCTTGGTGTCCTTCGCGCACTCTTAGAAAATACACGTCAGGCGATGGTCTGCACACGAAGAGGCAGCGGTTCCGTCATACCCGCGAACGCGGGTATCCAGGCTAATCGGGCGCAGACCAATCCTGGATTCCCGCGTGCGCGGGATGACGAGTCGAGCAAATGGCTATGCGATCCATCTTCATTGTCTGTCGTCGAGCGCAAGCTCATGACGCTTCGTGGTGCATAAAACAAACCGAACCCGGCGCACCGCACAACGCCTGAATAACCAATCATTTTGATCGCGGTCAAAAGTAACATCCAGCGAGAGGTTGGCGCATATGGAACAAAACAGCGCGAACAAATATTTCCCAACGGTTGGCGACGGCAGCGGCCTGGCTCAAACCGATGCGCTGCATAAAGAGGAGCTGCAGCTCGCGCTGCGCAATCGCGGCATGCCGCTGGAGGCGCTGCGCTATCCGATCACGCCAACCGGCCTGCACTATCTGCTGATCCATTACGACATACCGGCGGTGGACGCCGACGGATGGCGCCTGAAAATCGCCGGCCAAGTCGCTACCCCCCTCGAGCTGACTCTGGAGGAAATTAAAAAGCGGCCGCGCCAAACCATCCCGGTGACCATGGAATGCGCCGGCAACGGCCGGGCGTTATTTGCGCCGCGGCGCATCAGCCAACCCTGGCTACTCGAAGCCATCGGCACCGCCGAGTGGACCGGCACGCCGCTTCGAACCATCCTGCAGGAAGCCGGCGTCAGCGGCGCTGCCGCGGAAATTGTTTTTACCGGTTTGGATCGCGGCGTCGAAGGCGATCAGGTGCAACACTACCAGCGCAGTCTGACCGTCGAAGAAGCGACCAAGGCCGAGGTTTTGCTGGTCTATGAAATGAACGGCGAGCCGCTGCCGCCGCAGCACGGCTATCCGCTAAGGCTGGTGAAGCCGGGCTGGTACGGCATGGCGAGCGTGAAATGGCTGAACCGAATCGAAGCCGTTGCCGAGCCGTTTCAAGGCTATCAAATGGTCCGCGCCTACCGTTACGCGCAGTCGGCCGACGACCCGGGAGAGGTGGTCGACGTGATCAGAGCGCGCGCCCTGATGATTCCTCCCGGCATTCCGGACTTCATGACCCGCGACCGGCTCGTCGACGCCGGTGCCGTGACGCTCACGGGCAAAGCGTGGGCAGGGAATGGCGGCGTGTCGCGTGTCGAAGTCAGCGTCGACGGCGGCGCGACCTGGTCCGATGCCCAACTCGGCGAATCGGCATCACCCTTTGCCTGGAGATCATGGACATTCGAATGGCATGCCACAGCGGGCGCGCACCTGCTCCAGGTGCGCGCGAGCGATGCCATCGGCAACGTGCAGCCGGCCGTGCAGCAGTGGAATTTTGGCGGCTATGGCAACAACGGCGTGCAGCGCGTAAATGTCGTCGTGCGGTAAATCATTTCACCGGTGTCTGAGAAAAAAAACCCGAAATCAGGTCCGGCAATGAGATACATCTCCTGACGTCCAACTCATCTGTCGGGCTCGAGCATTGCCAACAACCGCACTGTTCCTGTTTGCCCGAGCGCGATTGTCTTTGATTAGGAAAGCCCTAACGGTTCCACTTTTAGAGGCCGTAAAAGCGCGCGGTGTTATCGACGAGCAGCTTGCGCTTGCTCTCCTCGCTGATGTCGTTTCGCTTGAGGAAGACATCGACGGCGCCGTAGAGGCGGTCGCCGTGCGGGATATCCGAGCCGTAAACCCAGCACTGGTCGCCAAACTCTTCGATGGCGAACGGCAGCAGTTTCTCGTCGACCTCGAAGCCGAAGTAAATCTGGCCGCGCTCGATGTATTCTTTGGGCCAATGTTTGCCCGTGTAGCCCCGGTGAAAATCGACTCCGGCGCGCGCCCCGGGAAAGCCGCTATACTCTTCGATCCGCTCGACCAACGCGGGCACCCAGGAGCAGCCGGCTTCGAGAAAGGCGATGCGCAAGTTCGGATAGCGGTCGGCGATCCCCTTGGAAATCACCCGGTGGAAGGCGAACTGCACGGTCAGCCAAAACGATATCGCCGTCTTGTCATGGTGCGTGTCGTTGACCTGGCCGAGGGCGCGAAAGCTGTGTCCGGTATGCACCGCGACGGGAAGCCCGGTGTCGTTTGCCGCCGCCCAAATCGGCTCCATCGGCGGATCGTCGACGCGCACGTCGCCGGTGACGCCGAGCAGCATCACGCCGACGGCTCCGAGCTTCTTGCCGCGCTCGATTTCGCGCACTGATGCCTGCGGATCGATGGGGTCGATCACCGTGACCCACTTGAGGCGCTCGGGACATTGGCTGGCGAGGTCGGCGACCCAGCTATTGTAGGCGCGCATCATCGCCACCGCCAAATCCCGATCATAGGTGATCGGATAGGAAAGGAACATCGTCGGATAGATCACTTGAAGCGCGGTATTCTCCCGGTCCAATTGTTCGAGGCGAGCTTTGACCGAGCGCATTTCCGCGCTTTCGACGGGATCGTGAGGACTGATTCCCGGCGTGACTCTTGCCGCGACGCCGTTCTTGCTGAGGGGAAAGCCGGCTTGCTGATTGGGCCCGCTGCGCACAGGAAAAGAGCGGCTATCGATCATCCAGTAGAGCGGACCGTCCGGGCCGGTCTCTAGAATGGCCGGTCGGCGATCTTTTAATTTCGCATCCCAGTATTTGTCCGAGAACGTGACTTCGGATTCCGATACATGGCCGTCGGCGTCCCACGCCTTAATCATCTGCGCCTCCAAACTGATCTTAAGACTCCATCGGAGTCAAGCGTGCATGATTGAATTGGAACGCATTTGCCGGCCGGATGGTTTTCCTACGCTTTAACCTTCGGCAGCACCTTCTCGCCAAACAGATCCAACTGCCTGGGATCGGGATCGGCGACGCCGATGATCAGTGTGTCGAGCCCTTTGCTGAGAAAATAATTGATCTTCTCGACGCATTGATCAGGGCTACCGACGATCGAGACCGGTTCGACCGCGGTTCTGATGCGGCCATAGTAGCGCATCGTATAGTCTTCAACGACTTTCACCGCTTTGGCTTTGTCGTCGTTGATCGCCATGAACGCCAAGCTGGCTTTGGCGATTTCGTTGGGGTTTCGGCCAGCCGCGGCGGCGTAGCTGGCGATCTTGTCCCAGGTCAGGTGGAAGTCGGCGATCGCCGCGCTGCCGGAGATAAAACCGTTGGCCCAAGTGCCGGCGCGTTTGAGCGCGGCTTCGGCGCTGCCGCCGGTCCACAGCGGCGGATGGGGTTTTTGAATCGGCTCGCGGTCCAACGCTCAGGTTCTCGACGTTAAAAAACTTGCCCTTGTGCGTAACATTGTCCTCGGTCCAGAGCCGTTTCATCAGTTGCACTTGCTCGACTGCCCTGGTGCCGCGGTGTTCATAGGGAATCTCCACGGCTTTGTAGTCGGGTTCGCGGCTGCCGAAACCGAGACCGATGGTGACGCGGCCGTTGGAGATGAAATCCAGCGTCGAGATAATTTTGGCGAGATGCGCCGGGTGGCGGGTGTTGCCGAGCAGGACTGAAGTGCCCAGGCGAATCTTCTGCGTCGCGCCGGCGGCGGCGGCGAGAATCGTCAACGGCTCGAGATTGTCGTAGGCGATGCGGTCGATGGTCCACATCGAGTCGCAGCCCATGGCTTCGCATTTCTTGGCGAAGTTGACGACGTTTTCCGGTTTGGTGAGCGGTGCCGGGTTGACCCAGGCGAGTCCGATTTTGGCCATTGTCTTGTCCTTTCAGATTAACCGTCGAGTCAGATAATAATAAATAGACCAGTCGAACGACCCTTTTCAAGGAGGATCGTCTGCGATATACGAGACAGCAGAGAAATCGTATACCGACTTCAAACCAAGGAGGAACGAAGTTATGGACGCTTTTACCTATAAGCTCAAGACGCCAATGATCACCGGCGGCAGAAGTCACATTCCGCTCGCCGACACCGAATTAATGTCCGTCGGTATTAACTATTATGCGGTGGGGCGTAAAAACAAACTTCATGCCCATTTCGGCGAGGATCATACCTTTGTCGTGATGGACGGCCAGGCGACGTTCTACAACAAAGAAAATCAGCCGAACGTGCTTAACAAGGGCGAGGCGATCATGTTGCCGGTGGGCACCCTTTACTACTTTGAAAATTCAGGTGACAAGCCGTTGGCGCTGTTGCGGGTGAGCGCGCTCAAGGGCAAGCCGGAATTCACGCGGGTGGACGCTGAAGGTAACAAGCGAACGGCAGTGGAAGACAAGTACATCACGGTGGACGGCGAGCCGATCCCGGGGCAGTTCTGGGAACTGACGTGATGCGCTTTAGATTCATCGATTGAGGACACTCGAAGGAGAACTAACGATATGCAGGCTTCGACGTTCAAATTGAAAACCAATCTGCTCACCGGTGGACGAAGCCACACGCCGCTGGCAAAATCCGGTGCGCTGACCATGGGTCTGAACTTTTACACACCGGGCAGAAAGAATAAGCTGCACACCCATCCCGGTGAAGATCACGCCTTCGTGGTCATCGATGGCCAGGCGACGTTCTACGACAAAGAAGGCAAGGCCACTGTGCTGAATAAAGGCGAAGGCATCATGCTGCCCGACGGCTATTACTATTACTTCGAGAGCACCGGCACGGTGCCGTTGGCGATCCTGCGCTCGAGCGCGGCGCGCAAAGACCGTCCGGCGGTGCTGCGCGTCGACGTCAAAGGCGACAAGCGCATGGAGGAAGAAGAAGGGTTCGCGGTAGCCGATGGCGCCGCCATCGAAGGCCAATACTGGGAGATGAAATAGGCCCTAAGATGCGTTGCCGGCGGCGCTCTTCTTGGGATTTGCCTGGTCAGGTCAGCTCATGCGCAGTCCTCTGCGCAGCGGGCCAAGCTCATCGACGACGCCAAGTAGAAGAAATATTTCAGGTTAAAGATGAAAATCACAGATGTAAAAACCATTCGTCTGCGCGCGGAAATACCGGCGGCGGGACAGGTGTTCAGCCGTTCCGGGGTGCGCAACACGCGCTCGACGACATTGATCAAAGTAGAAACCGATGACGGCGTCTACGGTCTCGGCTCGGCTTCCGGAAACGGCGAACTGATTGAATTCATCGTTGCCCGGGTGCTCAAGCCGCTGCTGGTCGGCATGGATCCAACCGAGATCGATGAGATTTGGGACACCGCTTACGTCCGCGGCGGCCATAAGGAGTTCGGCACCCGCGGCATCGGCGTCGTGGCGCTGAGCGGCATCGACGTCGCGCTTTGGGATATCCTTGGCAAGGTGCGCGGTGTGCCGCTCTATCAACTGCTCGGCGGCAAAGTGCGCGACAAAGTTCCGGTGTACGCCACCGCGCTCTATCCCGAAGAGCCGTCGAAGGTTGCCCGCAGGGCGCGCGAGTTCGCCGATCAAGGGTTTCACGGCGTAAAAATCAAAGTCGGCTTCGATCTGGATCAAGACATCCGCATCGTCCGCGCGGTGCGCCAAGAGCTCGGCAAAGATTTCATCGTCATGACCGACGCCAATCAAGGCTACAGCATCGACGTCGGCATCAAGGCGGCGCAGGCATTTGCCGACGCCGGCGCTTTTTGGTTGGAGGAGCCGCTCTTCGTCGAGGATATAGCAGGGCATGCGATTCTCCGCGAACGCGGCAATACGCCCATCGCCGTCGGCGAAAATCTGCATATGACCTATGGCTTCGAGAATTTCATTCTGCGCGGCGCGGTGGATTTCATTCAACCCGATGTCGCCCGCGCCGGCGGCATTACCGAGATTCGCAAGATCACCGCGTTGGCGGCCAAGCACAAGGTGCCGGTGTCGTTTCATACCTGGGGCGATGGCGTCGCGCTGGCGGCAAGCGTTCATCTTTCCGCGGCGCTGCAGGATTGCATCGTCATGGAACTCGACTACACCTACAACCCGCTGCGCGAGGAACTGCTACAAGAACCGTTCAAAGTGGACAACGGTTATCTGACGCCAAGTGACAAACCCGGATTGGGCATCGAACTGAATCAGCAAGCGTTGCAGCGGTTCGCCTTCGCCGGCTCTGAAGACATGGCGATCCGGCAGAAAACTTTGCGCTAATCGGCGCACAACCAAGCTCGCGGCCAGCGATACGTTGCGAACACATCTGTACCGTCGCCAGGGAAATCCGCCGAATCACAACTAAACCAGCCCATATCCGTCGATCATCTAGGAACTTCCCGGCGCACCACTGAAAATTTGCGTCAATAAATTCATGGCATATTGCTTGCCCCGATAAATCTCGGCTGTGCAAACCGCCGAGGAGGCAAGCATGCTTGGTTGGTCATTTCGCTATCCATATTCACAGACCCGTCGGATCGTCGCCTTAGTTACACTACTATCCTTCCTTTTCGCCCCGGTGCTTCCAGCCTTGGCGCTGGACGCGACGCGCGGCGGAGTACTGCCCCAGCCGCTGCCGCTGTTTCCCGGCCGACAACTGGTGGAATCTCGATATCAGCAGCTGGCCGGTGGATCAGAACTCTTCGAGCTACATCAATTTTATCAATAACGGCGGCACGCGAAGGCTCCACCCAGACTTCGGCGGCAATTCCGGCAGCGGATTCGGCATCTATGGCATGCCCTACGCGGTTCTCACCAACGTTACCGATGCAGGATCGTAAACCGGTGCAGTTTCAGTATTGGGATGAAAGCGACGGCGTGAATTTGCAGACCGGTACAAGCGTTGCGTTTTACCCGATTCCCAATGAAGCGATTTCTCAACCGTACTGGGTCGAAGGCGGCGATCCGGGAAATGTCGACAAGCGCAGTTCACAGGATCGCCATCTGTTGCTAGTCGATCGCGAGCGCAACCATCTGTACGAGCTTTACAATGTCTTCTACAACGCCACCCAGGGGAAATGGTACGCCGGCTCGGGGGCGTTCTTCGACATGAACACGAACAACCGCCGGCCGGACACGTGGACTTCGGCCGATGCGGCGGGTTTGGCAATCCTGCCCGGACTGGTCCGCTACGATGAAGCCTATGATCCCAACGTAACGGAAATCAAACATGCGTTGCGCGTGACCGTGCGCTCGACCAACGGCTATGTTTATCCGGCCTCCCATCGCGCCGGTTCGACCATGGGAGCGTTGCCCATGGGCGCGCGCTTGCGCTTGAAGAACACCGTCGATGTCGCGCAGCGCACCAGCGATCCCAACGTGCAGAAAATCTTTCGCGCCATGCAACGATACGGCTTGATCGTTGCGGATAACGGCTCGGACATGTACATCACCGGCACCTACGACACCCGCTGGAACAATGGCATTTTGAATCCTGCCTTTGCCAATCTGACGGCGAGCGATTTTGAAGTCATTCAACTCGGTTACAATCCAGTTCCCGCGGCAGCGGCGCTCTCCTCAGTAACAGTAACGCCGGCGTCTGCCACAGGAGGCCAATCGAGGACCGGCACTGTGACGCTGACCAGCGCCGCACCGGCAGGCGGTATCGTGGTGAACTTAGCGAGCAGCGTTGCGTCGGCGCAGCTACCAACGTCGGTGACAATTCCAGCAAACGCTAGTGCAGCGAATTTCACTGTAACCACATCGGCAGTGAGTTCGCTGACGGCAGGAAATATCTCGGCAAGCTACAACAATGTGACCAAGTCGGCGTCGATCAGTTTATTGCCATCGCCAGCATCGGTATCGGCAAGTCTGGCTTCGTTAACCCTCAACCCGCTCACAGTCACCGGCGGCGCCACATCGATTGGGACCGTGACGCTCACCGCGCCCGCGCCTGCGGCAGGTTTAGTGGTGAAGTTGTCGAGCAATATTCCCAGCCGTGCAAAAGTTCCCACAACCGTAACTGTTCTTTCCGGCAGTTCATCCGCGAGTTTCACTGTTACAACTGTCAAAGTGAACCGAAAGTTTTCGCCAACAATCACCGCATCCTATAGTGGCGTTAAGAAAACTGCAGTTCTGACAATTACCCGGCAATAACCGAGAGATTCTGTCCCGCGTCAAGCAAGCATCGTCGATCATCGACGGTGCTTGCTTTGCTCCACCGCCAGATCCGCCTAAGGTTTCTTCGCCGGCTGGGCGGCTCGGGTTCCCGTCTAACCACCAATCATCCGATGACTGAAGCAAGCTTGGCAGCTTCACGGGCACCAGAAGTGTTCACCACGAAGGCACGAAGAGCACGAAGTTCAGAGAAATAATTTTCCAAACCTTCGTGTCCTCCGTGACTACTATCCGTGCACAGTTTGCGCGGCTTGCGCAAATTTCGCGCATGCGCCAACTCGCGAGTACGGGCGGGTTTCAGACCCGCACACCTACGAGCTCGCGATACCTTTTTTGCGCCCTTTGCGTTCTTTGCGACCATTCTTCAATGGCTGCGGCTCTGCCGCGCTAGGAACTTCGTGCTGAGTTACTCCCCCGATAAACTACCAACAGCTTGAGGCACTCCACAAGATAATTGCCAACGGATTCACACTTTCAACTTCGGTTGTCTTGGATCGGAGAGCTGTTAAGATTATCCGGCTCGATGTACCAGGAAGACACCATAGCCGCGATCGCCACGCCGCCGGGCGAAGGCGGTCTCGCCGTGGTCCGAATCAGCGGACCCGATGCGGAGAAAATCGCGCTGCGGATTTTTACCCGCCCGAACAATCGCAACGGTACACTTCGCTCGCATACTCTCTACCATGGGCAAATCAGCGATCCGCAAGGACGCGCAACCGATCGATGAAGTACTGCTCACGATCATGCGCAAACCGCGGAGTTACACCGGCGAGGATGTCGTCGAGGTGCATTGTCATGGCGGCAATTTTCTGGTCAGACAAATTCTCGCTCTAATCCTTACTCAAGGCGTTCGCCAAGCGGAACCGGGCGAATTCACCAAGCGGGCTTTTTTGAATGGACGCGTCGATCTCGCCCAGGCCGAGGCGGTACTCGATCTCATTCGCGCTCGGACTGCGAAGGGCGCACAGCTGGCATTGAATCAGGCCAGCGGTGAATTGTCGAAGCATGTCGGCGAGCTGCGCGAGGAACTGCTCGACATCATGGTCCAGGTGGAAGCCGCCATCGATTTCCCTGAAGAGGAAATCGAGCTCCTCCAGCGTCACCGCTTGGTCGAGAAAATCCTTGCCTTAGTCACAAAAATCAACCTGATTTCAGATAGTTATGAGTGGGGCAGGCTGTTTCGCGAAGGTGCCACGGTGTGTATTTGCGGTCGCCCCAATGTCGGCAAGTCAAGCTTGTTGAACGCTTTGCTGGGTACTGACAGGGTCATCGTCACGCCGGTTCCAGGCACCACGAGGGATGTGATAGAAGAATCGCTGGCGTTAGAAGGTTTGCCGATTGTAATTTGGGATACCGCCGGGATCAGAGACACCGACGACCAGATTGAAAAGCTTGGCGTCGAACTATCCCGCCAGCACTTGGAGAAAGCGGATGCCTTGGTGATGGTCATCGATGGTGCCGTCGAGTTGACTTCAGAGGATCGCGCGTTGCTACGAAACATCGGTGCCAAGAAGGTCGTGATTGCCGTAAACAAAAGTGATTTGCCTACAGTTGTCGACCTTCATTCGATCTCGGCAAACCAGCAAACTAAAATGCTCGCAACCTCGGCAAAATCAGGAGCTGGAATTGACTCATTGAAGAGAACTTTGCGCGAACTAATCCTCGGCTGCGCAGTTGAATCGCCGGTAACCGTAACCAACCTGCGCCATCGCAGCGAGTTGGTTCGGAGTGCCGATGGCCTAACGCGAGCGATCGCTACCCTAAACCAGGGGTTCCCACCGGAGTTAGCCGCCATTGATCTGCACGATGCCCGTGAAGCCCTCGAAGAGATCATTGGAGTGGTTCACAATGAGGATATTTTAGAACGTATTTTTAGTAATTTTTGTATTGGTAAATAGTCTCAATTAATATTTTAATTGAAAGTTTTTAAAAATTAGACGCACGCTGTTCCACGTGAAACAATGATTTCCAATGTAATATTCGATGTAATTGTCGTCGGGGCCGGCCATGCCGGAATCGAGGCTTGTCTGGCTGCGGCTCGGATGGGCTGCACCACACTGATGATGACCCTCAACCTGGATCACATCGGCCAGATGTCATGTAATCCAGCCATCGGTGGCATTGGCAAAGGCCACCTGGTTAAAGAAATCGACGCACTGGGCGGTGAGATGGCCCGAGCGATCGACGAAACCGGCATCCAATTCCGCATTCTCAATACCAAAAAAGGGCCGGCTGTGCGTGCTTCCAGGGCTCAAGCCGACAAAGCGCTCTATCGCATGCGCATGAAGCGGGTGCTGGAAAACTGCCCGGGACTGACCCTTAGGCAAGGTAGTGTTGAAGCTTTGATCGTTGAGGACGGACTGATAAAAGGAGTCGAAACTCAGATCGGCGAACGCTTCTATGGCCGGAAGGTAATTCTGACAACCGGGACATTTCTGAAGGGACTCATTCACATTGGCGATCGAAACTATTCGGCGGGGCGGGCTGGGGATTTTGCCGTCCACGGCCTAAGCGAGTCTTTAGTCAGCCTTGGATTCAAAGTTGGCAGGCTAAAGACCGGGACCTGCCCACGGCTTGATAGTAGAACCATCGACTATTCGGAACTCGTGGTTCAGGACGGCGATCAGCCACCCCAGCCATTCTCCTTTTCAAGCAGTGGAGTCACGCAACGCCAGGTGCCTTGTCACATCACTTACACCAACAGCCGCACTCATGAAATCATTCGCAGTGCGATGCATCGTTCGCCGATGTATTCCGGGGTGATCAAGAGCCGCGGTCCAAGATACTGCCCGTCGATTGAAGACAAGATCCATCGCTTCGCAGACAAGGATCGCCACCAGATATTCCTCGAACCGGAGGGATTGGACACCGTTGAGGTTTATCCAAACGGCCTGTCCACGAGCCTGCCACTGGATGTCCAAGTTGAAATGGTTCGATCAATTAAAGGGCTGGAGCAAGCAGAAATCATGCGCCATGGCTATGCCATCGAGTATGACTACTTCGAGCCCACACAGCTTTTCCCTAGTTTGGAAACCAAACTGGTTAAAGGGCTCTATCACGCCGGTCAAATCAATGGCACCACTGGTTACGAAGAAGCGGCGGCCCAGGGGATCATGGCTGGAATCAATGCTACTTTGAGCCTGCGCGGTGAGCAACCTTTGGTATTCTCCCGTGACCAGGCCTACATCGGCGTACTCATCGACGATCTCGTAACCAAGGGTACCGACAGCGAGCCCTATCGAATGTTTACTTCGCGCGCCGAATACCGCCTGCTATTGCGCGAAGACAACGCCGACTTAAGACTTTGCGAAACCGGCCATCGGATCGGACTGGCGGGAGAAGCGGAATACCAGAGGTTCAAAGACAAAAAATCAGCCATTGACGAGCTACTCGGATACTTGGATAGCAAGCAATTGAATCCTGACAGCGAAACCAATTCACGCCTTGAAGCGATCGGCAAAACGCCTCTTAAAAAATCTCACAAAGCTGAGCCAGATTTTACGTAGACCAGAGATTTCCCTGTCTGATATTAGAGTTATATTTCCTGAGATCTCGTAAAATACTCGCGCGATGTCGATTCACAGGTGGAAGTTCAGATCAAATATGCGGGCTACGTCAATCGCCAGAATGACATCGTCGAGAGATTCCAGAAAATGGAAGATGTCAGGCTTCCCGAGGACATCGATTATTCTCAGATCAGTGGCATATCCCGAGAAGTCCGTGAGAAACTGATCCGAATTCAACCTCGTTCGCTTGGTCAAGCATCAAGAATTTCCGGTATCACGCCAGCCGCGATAACCTTACTGTCCTTCTATTTAAAGAAGCGCAAGAGCGCCTAATCTTGATTAGACAAATTACCGCATCGACATAAATCCCTTCAGCTGAGCCGCTAGTCGAAGACGGATTATTTCTGTTTCACGTGAAACAGGAAATAGTGCTTCTCATTCATAAGTATTTGTGGTAATACTTAGTAAATACGTAATACAGTTATAAACTATTGATTTATAAAGACTTTTTGTGAGTAAAATAATTGCAATAGCGAACCAGAAGGGCGGCGTCGGCAAGACTACAACGGCGATCAACCTAGCGGCTAGCTTGGCGCTGGAGACGCAGCGGACGTTGTTGGTCGACATCGACCCGCAGGGAAACAGCACTACAGGTCTGGGCGTCGACCGCGCTCAAGTAACGGCTAGCTTGTATCATGTCCTGGACGGGACGCGCTTCGTCGGCGAGGCGATATGCCAAACCGAGGTCCCGGATCTGCTGATGATTCCCGCGACCAAGGATTTGGTCGGTGCCGAAGTCGAGCTGGTCAACGCCGAACGCCGCGAGTATCGCCTCAAAGACGCCTTGGCCTCGGTGGTGGCCCATTATGACTATGTATTGCTCGACTGCCCGCCCTCCCTTGGCTTGCTCACCCTCAATGCACTGACCGCGGCAGACTCGCTGTTGATTCCGATTCAAAGTGAGTATTACGCCCTCGAAGGTTTGAGCGCGATCCTGGAAACCATGAATCTGGTGCAGAAAGGTTTGAATCCGGCTTTGCACCTGGAGGGTATCGTCATCACCATGTTCGATAGCCGCAATCGCCTGTCGCATCAGGTTGTCGAAGAAATCCGCTCGCACTTTCCCGACAAAATGTTCAATGCCATCGTGCGCCGCAATGTCCGCCTTAGCGAGAGCCCGAGCTACGGCAAACCGATTTGTTTGTACGATCCGACCTCAACCGGGGCGTTGGACTATAGAGAACTAGCAAAGGAGTTGATTAATCGTGGAGAACGCAATGCCAATGCAGAAAAAGGGCTTGGGTAGAGGACTCAGCGCGCTCATTCCCGCCGCGCCGGAATCTGCCACAGTCGAAACGACGTCCAAGGCAGTTCGCCCAAACAAGTTGCCGTCGATCGGATTACCACCAGTCCGTTTCAGCCAAGACGCAGCTTTCGACGAAGCTAAGATTGCTGAACTCGCATCGTCGATTCGCAATCAGGGCATAATTCAGCCGTTGATCGTTCGCCCCAAGAATGACGGCTTCGAGCTGATTGCCGGCGAGCGCCGTTGGCGCGCCGCCATGCGCGCCGGCTTGAGCCATGTGCCGGTCGTGGTCCGTGACGCCAGCGATCATGAGGCGATGCAAATCGCCCTGGTGGAAAATCTCCAGCGCGAAGATCTCAATTCCATCGAGGAGGCGAACGGCTATCGTCGCTTGCAGGATGAATTTCATTGGAGCCAGGAAGAGATGGCCGAGAAGGTTGGCAAGAGCCGCCCGGCGATCGCCAATTCAATGCGGCTGCTCACACTGCCGAGCGAAGTTCAGCAAGAGGTCATCTCCGGCAATCTACCGGCCGGACAAGCGCGGGCGCTATTAGGCCTGCACACCGAACCGCTGATAATCTCGGCCTGCCGCGAGGTCATTTCGAAAGGTCTGTCGACGCGTGAAACTGAAAAGATGGTGCGCACGCTCTTGGTTGGGCGGCGACGGCGGCGACAGGCGCCGCTACTTGATCCTGATCTCAAATCGATCGTCGAAGAATTGCAGCGAACTTTGGGAACCCGCGTCCGCCTGATGCCCAAAGCAAGGAGCGCCAAAGGAAAAGTTGAGATCGAATATTATTCCGCGGCGGATCTCGAACGGATCGTCGAGACGATCACCAAAAAATTGATTGTCTCGTCGTAAATCCTACGCAGCGTCGTCGCATCCGCGATCAATACTCATTCGCGATTCGCTGACCCGTCCCAAAGGACAGTCTCCCCACCCGGTTTAATCATTCTGCCGGGAAAGCAATCCCAAAAGGCACGCCTTCGCGCCGGAGGGTTGCGCGTCGATTGCTGTTGCACCACGAATGATCCGGATTAACTCTCAAGCAGTGGTTTTAATTCATCCCAACTTGTCACCGGTGCCGAGCAGGTCGAGTCATGGCACACGTAGACCGTCGGGTTTCCGCCAACTTGTGATTTTCCCCGCAACAACGGCGATAGCTTCTCCAGCGATTCATTGGGACGCGCCAGCTGAAGCGTCATGTTCGGTTGGTAGACCGAATGGATCTTCGTCAACAACTCCTCGACTCGCACGTCACCTCGTTCGCCAATGATCACGACCTCTTTGGGTTTCTCCAGGTACAAATCCAAGGCGCATAACAAATGCGCGAAACCGAACGGCTGGTTCTCCATGGCGTCATAGTAAGAGCGCAGCACTTTTTCCGCATGGTGAAAATAGCGCTCCTCTCCGGTGATATGGGACAAGCGCAGCAACAGCTGCGTCGCCATCGCGTTGCCCGAGGGAATCGACGCATCGAAGATCGGTTTGGCCCGGCTGATCAGTTTCTCATGCGAATTGCCGGTGGAGAAAAACCCGCCGTCCTGTTCGTCCCAAAATTCCCGCAGCATGATCTCAGCGAGTTCAATCGCCCGCGCCAATGCCGAACGGTCAAATAGCGCCTCATAGATATCAAGCAAGCCGACCGCCGTGAATGCGTAGTCATCGAGGTAACCCAACAGCTTCGCCTGGCCGTTTTTGTAGGTGTGCAAAAGAAAACCGTCACGAAATAATTTTGTAAAAATAAACTCGATGGTGCGCTGCGCCGCATCAATATATGCAGGTTGCGGAGAAATCTTGATCGCCTCAGCCAGCCCGGAAAGCATCAGCCCGTTCCATGCGGTGATAATTTTCTCGTCGCGAAACGGCTTGATGCGTTTTTCGCGCTCGATGAACAGTTTTTGCTTCGCGTGCAGCGATGACCCGTTCGATCTCACCCAGCTCCATGCGAAAATACTTGCTCGCCTGTTCGAGGGTAAGAATCGGATGGATAATATTCTTCTCTTCGAAGTTACCGCTCTCGCTGACATCGTAGATCCGGCAAAAGATCGCGCCGTCGACTTCACCGAGAATTTGCATGACCTCGGCTTCGCTCCAGACGAAGAATTTTCCTTCAACGCCTTCGCTGTCGGCGTCCTGCGTCGAATAAAACCCGCCTTCAGGCTGAAACATCTCGCGCAGCAGATAAGTCACAGTTTCGTCGACGACTGCTTTGAACAGCGGCTCCCGGGTGGCCTTGAACGCATGCGCATAAATACGCACCAGCTGGCCATTGTCGTAGAGCATTTTTTCAAAATGCGGCACCAGCCATTTGGCATCGACGGAGTAGCGATGAAAGCCGCCGCCAAGGTGATCGTAGATGCCGCCACGAGCCATCTTGGTCAGAGTCTGCGTGACCATCTCCAGATATCGCGAACTGTTTGAGTGATGGTAGTGGCGCAAGAACAGTTCATAGACGCCGGCATTGGGAAACTTGGGCGCTTGGCCGAGACCGCCGTTATCGGCGTCATAAGCCTGGGCAACTTTCGCCGCACCCTCGGCAATGATCGTCTTGGAAAATGTTTTGTCAGTCTCCGCGGACTCCGCCATGCGCTGCAATGCGCCGAGAATCTCCGTGACACTCTTCTCGACATCCGCGGGACGTTCGCGATAGGCTTGATTCACTCCCATGAGCACCCGCGCAAAGCCCGGCATGCCGCCCCGGTCCTCCGGCGGAAAATAGGTACCGCCATAAAAGGGCTTGCGATCCGGCGTCAGAAACATGGTCATCGGCCAACCGCCGCGCCCGGTGAGCATTTGCACCGCGCTCATATAAATCTCATCGAGATCCGGGCGCTCTTCCCGGTCGACCTTGATATTGACGAACAGCTCGTTCATCAAGCGCGCGATCTCTTCGTTCTCGAAAGATTCGCGCTCCATCACATGACACCAGTGACAGGCGGAATAGCCGATGCTCAGCAGAATCGGTTTGTCTTCCGCCTTCGCCTTTTCGAACGCGTCCTCACCCCAGGCATACCAATCCACCGGATTATGCGCGTGTTGCAGCAAATACGGACTGGTCTCGTGAATCAACCGATTGGTATGTTTGTGTTCCATTGAATCTAAACATTCCCCGCAGCTTGCTGCGGGGTCCATCAAATGGGGAATCCAAAGGAGGCGAGCATCCCCTCTGGTCGCGTGAGGGGTCAATACCCCGTACGCGAAATGCCTTGTTTATTGATATCTTCAGCGCACTTTCAGATCGAACGCCACCGGACCTTTGTCGCCCTTGCGGGTTTGGAACTGCACCGTGTCGCCTTCGTTGATATCCTCGATCTGCACTCGCGGCGCTAAGCTGCTGCGATGAAAGAACACATCCTCGCTGCTATCGTCCGGCTTGATAAACCCAAAACCTTTATCACGCATGATTTTCTTGATTACACCGGTCATCCTATCACCTCTTCCCTGCGCCTAGCGCAGCGCTGGCTTGACAATTCCTGAGCCGCTCCCTAGTTTGAGATTGTCAATTTCATACAACTAAAAGCCGCTTGAGTTCAATTCTCTATTATATAACCGGTCACGGCTTCGGCCACGCCGTGCGCTCGCAACAAGTAGTGCGCGCTCTGCTGGCAATCCGGCCGGAGCTGCGGATTCACGTCCGCACCACCGCGCCGGAGTGGATTTTTCACGACACAATCACGCCGATCCATTATTCGCGCCAAGCCATCGATACCGGCATCGTCCAAGCCGACAGTCTGCACATGGAGTTGGCGGCAACGCTCGCCGTCTGTCGTGCCATCTATGCCAACCCGCAGAAGCTCATCGATCAAGAATTGGCATTCGTTAAGGCCAACGCGATCGATCTCATCGTCGCCGACACCCCGCCGCTCGCTTTTGAGATCGCCGCCCAAGCGGGTGTGCCGTCCGTCTCCATCACCAATTTTACCTGGGACGTGATCTATCGCGCTTATGTAGAAGCGTACCCCGAATTCGCGCCCTTGATCGACACCATGACTCAATGTTACGGCAAAGCCACGCATGCGCTTACCCTACCATATCCTTGCGACACCGCCATGTTTCCGCGCCAGCAAAGGATCCCGTGGATTGCCCGAACATCAGAATTAACCAAGAGCAGGCGCGCCAGGCTTTCGCCCTACCGCAGACAGCAACCATCGTGTTGCTCAGCTTCGGCGGCCTGGGTCTCGATCGTTTACCGTGGAAACAAATGGCGCGGCAGCGGGAATACTTTTTTGTCATGACCGGAACCGGCCATCGACGCGAGAGCAATCTCCTGACCTTGCCGGAAACCCAAACTCACTACCAAGACCTGCTACGCGCGGCTGACGCGATCGTCACCAAACCCGGCTATGGAATCGTCGCCGATGTGCTGGCCCAGCACGTGCCGATCCTGTACACCGATCGCGGCGACTTCGCCGAATATCCGCAGCTGGTAGCGGCGTTAAGCGACTGCGCCACGGCGGAGTTTATTCCACAGCAGGAGCTTCTGCGCGGCAATCTATCGCCCTATCTCAGTCGTTTGCTGGCCAAACCGCCGCATTGGCCCGACATTGAATTGAACGGCGCCCAGGTCGCAGCGCAGAAGATTCTCGCGATGTTAGATCCGGCGTGATTACCAGTGCGCCCTACGAGTTGACACTGTCGGCCGACTCAGCCAGACTCGAAAACAACTCTATGGCCATTGAAAAAGTGATTCTCGCCAAACCCCGCGGCTTTTGTGCCGGCGTCGAAATGGCAATCGAGAGCGTCGATCGGGCCTTGGCACAACATGGCGCGCCGCTCTACGTGTTTCATGAGATCGTCCACAATCAGTATGTCGTCGATAATTTCAAACAAAAAGGTGTCGTGTTTGTCAACTCGATCGCCGAAGTGCCGGCGGGATCGAATGTTATCTTCAGCGCCCACGGCGTCTCGCCGGCCATCTGGCAGCAGGCCAAAGAAAAACAGTTACACTGGGTCATCGACGCCACCTGTCCGCTGGTCGACAAAGTCCACCGCGAGGTACGCAAATTTGTCGCCCAAGACTACTGGATAATCCTGGTCGGCCACCGCGACCATGACGAGATTGTCGGCACTAGCGGCGAAGCGCCGCAGCGCACGCTGGTCGTCGAGAACGTCGCCGAAGCCAAAGCGATCATGCCGCCGAATCCGGAGAAACTCGTGGTCCTCACGCAAACGACACTGAGCGTCGATGACACCAAGGAAATCATTGACGTCCTCAAGCAGCGCTTTCCCAAGATGATCACGCCGGCCAAAGGAGGACATCTGCTACGCCACGCAAAACCGCCAGGACGCGGTCAAGCAATTGGCGCTGCACGTCGATCTGGTTCTGGTCATTGGTTCGAAGAATAGTGAAAACTCCAATCAACTGGTAAAAGTCGCCCGCGCCCTGGGCAAGCCGGCATACCTCATCGACGACCAGAGCGCCATCGACGCGCAATGGTTGAAGGGAATTTCAATAGTCGGCATCACTTCCGGCGCATCGGTGCCGGAACAACTGGTCCAACAGGCCGTGGAGTTTTTTCAAAGCCAAGGCGCAACGGTGGAACAACTCGGCTTAGTCGAAGAGAATATCCATTTTGCCCTACCCAGCGAGGTTACCGCCCTACAGTAATCGATATCTGGCTGGCGATTCTAAACGGAATGAAGGAGTCCCCATGGCGCGCATCGTTCACATCGCCGTCAAAGTTGACGATTTAGAAAAGGCCACGGAGTTTTACGAAAAGACCTTTGGCTTCGTCGAAGTGCAAACCGGCCAAGTCCGTGACCATACGTCGCGCCACCTGAGCGACGGCGCCATCGACCTCGCTCTGATCAAATATGACAGCGAAGATTCGGCCGAATCCCGCGCCGCCGGTCTGGGACCATGCATCCATCACTTCGGCATCGAAGTCGACGACATGAAAATGTCGGCCGCCGAGTTGGCAAAATACGGCTGTGAAATCATCAGCGCACCGGGCGTGATCCCGATCAAATTCCGCGCCCCCGGCGGCACGGTCGCGGAAATCTCACCCAAAGCGCGCTACAAGCAGACAAAAGACAACTCCTAACTAAAACGAAGGAGCATCGACAATGCCGCTACATTGCAAGGCCGAGAATATTCCTAATCGCCAAGTCGTCCGCAGCGGCGAACAGGGCGTCGGGTCGATGGTTGTTAAACGCGCCTACGGCCGCGAATGCAGCTTGATGCACGCGGTGCGCGCACCGGGCTATCACACCACGCCTCACGCCCATGCCGCCGAGCAGCTCAATCATGTGCTCCATGGCGAGATTTGGTTCTTCGTCGAAAATGAAGGGTTTCTTTGCAAAGCCGGCGACTTCCAGCGCGTGCCGTCTAACAAGATTCACTGGGCGTGGAACCGTTCCAACGCCGATGCCATCGTCGTCGAGGCCCATTCTCCGGCGCTGGTCGCCGGGCCGCAGAGCGAAGGCTCCATCGGTCTCTTCGCGACGGGGAAATCGCCGAAGCGAAAGAGCCGAGCCAAAACAACTTCGTGGCTTACGACTGGCAGGGCGTCGAACGAAAAATATTTGGCGGCTAGTCATTTCCATAGCGCCAAACCTCGCTATGCTTTAAACCGAAAATGCGCAGTTCTGCCTCAGCAACCCATCCGGCGAGGGGTTAGCCGGGAGCAGTGAAGCCACTGAACTGCATAGTCGCAAGTCATCCTTCACGCGCAGCGCTAAACTTACTCTTACCTCACGCGCCAAGCGGACCCACCCAAGTCACAGCCAGGCAGAGGTAGAGACCCATTGGCTTCACCGCAGAGGGCTTGCCCCTTGCCGCCCTCCTCACCTCCAGCCGCGATCAGGAGCGAAAGCGATGGCCATAGACAAATTCACTTGTGAAAAATTCCGATCAGGGGTAATAACCGCACACAGCCGATGCTCCCTGGAATTCGCGATAAGACCGGTTTCACTGCCGCACTGTGCCTAGCTGTATTCGGCGTTTATGTCACATACACCGGCTCGAAGCTCGCCTATGTATCGGATGTCGGTCCCGGACCGGGCTTCTTTCCGTTCTGGATCGGCACCGGCCTACTGCTGTTTGCCTGCTACCAGACGATTCTGAGCTTGTCGGCGCCGCGACAGCAAAGCGAAACAGCCGAGCTTAGCTGGCGCGGCTCCGGTCGCGCCCTCGCCGGCTGGCTCACCATGGCGCTATCGATTTTTCTTTACCGTTGGCTCGGCTTCGCCGCCAGTTTCGTGCTCCTGACAGTCTTTTTTATCGCCGTGATCGAACGCCGGCCCGCCTTGCCCGCGCTTGGCATTGGCGTCGCCCTGGCTCTGACTTTTCATTTGCTCTTTGTTGTCGCGCTGGGAGTTTCATTGCCCGTCGGCCCCTGGGGTTTCTGAGTTTTTAAACAACTAGCGCAATCATGGACGCACTGGCAAATCTTCTGCTGGGCTTTTCGGTGGCGCTGGCACCGGTCAATCTATTTTGGTGTTTTGTCGGCGTGGTTTTGGGCACCATCGTCGGTGTGCTCCCAGGCTTGGGACCGGCCGCCACCATCGCCATGTTGCTGCCGCTCACGCTCAAGATGGATCACACCACGGCGATCATCACCTTGGCGGGGATTTTCTACGGCGCCCGTTACGGCGGCTCGACAACGTCGATATTGCTCAACATGCCGGGCGAGTCGTCTTCGGTTGCGACCTGTCTCGACGGCTACCAGATGGCCCGCAACGGCCGGGCCGGCGCCGCGTTGGGAATCTCCGCCATCGCTTCGTTTATCGCCGGCACCGTGGGCGTGCTCGGATTGATGCTGATCGCGCCGCCGCTGGCGCGTTTCGCTTTGCGTTTCGCCCCGCCGGAATATTTCGCCCTGATGGTCCTGGGCCTCGCCATGGTGGTATTTCTCGCCGGCGATTCCATGGTCAAAGCGCTGTTGGCGCTGCTTGTCGGTTTGTGGCTCGCCACCATCGGCACGGATTTGTTTACCGCCGAATCGCGCTTCACCTTCGGTCAGGCAAAACTGCTTGGCGGCGTCGATTTTATCGCCGCCACGGTCGGCATCTTCGCCGTCGGTGAAGTGCTGGTGAATTTAGAATCCCGCGCCGGCGGCGAGATCGTCAAACTACCCAGGGGAATTAGAAATCTGTTGCCGACGCTGCAAGATCTCAAGGACTGCCGCTTCGCCTTTGTCAACGGTTCTTTAATCGGCTTTTTCGTCGGCGCGCTACCCGGCGCCGGTGCCACCGTCGCGTCCTTCTTATCCTACGGTCTGGAAAAGGCGGTATCGCGCCATCCGGAAAAATTCGGCACCGGCGTCATCGAAGGGGTCGCCGCCCCCGAGGGCGCCAACAACGCCGATGCCGGCGGCGCGCTGGTGCCCTTGCTGACTTTAGGCATTCCCGGCGGTAACACGACGGCGATCTTGCTCGGTGGACTGATTTTATGGGGTTACAAACCCGGGCCGCTGCTGATCCAGGAACATCCGCAACTGTTTTGGGGACTGGTGGCGAGCATGTATGTGGGCAACTTCTTGCTCTTGGTGCTCAATCTGCCGCTGGTGCCGCTGTTCGCGCAGATTTTGCGCCTGCCCAGCTATGTGCTCCATCCGTTCATCATCGGCATCTCCGTGGTCGGCGTCTATAGCGTCAATAACAGTCTTTTCGATGTCTGGATGATGGCACTGTTCGGTCTCTTGGGCTATTTAATGCGCAAGCTCGATTTCCCGGCCGCGGCATTGATCTTAGGTCTGGTTTTGGGCGATGTACTGGAACGGGCGCTGCGCCAGTCGTTAATGATGTCCCAGGGCGATCTGGCGATTCTTGTAAATCGGCCGATCTCGGCGACCTTGTTGGCGATTGCCGTAGTGCTATTGTGTCTTCCCGCGCTGCGCTGGGTACGCGCTTGGCGTGCCGACGCGGTGCGAACGGGAAGGTTAAAAGAAACTGTCAGCCAAAGAGGAAGGAGCCCCACCGATGAGACGAATCAGCTATTTATTCCCCGTCGTGCTAGTTGGCGCCGCAACGCTATTACCGCGTCCCGGCGCAAGCCAGGAATTCAAACCGAGCAAGCAGATTGAAACCGTGGTCCACACCGGCCCCGGCGGCGGCTCGGATCTTTTCGCCCGTGCCATCGCCGAAATGCTGCAAAAAGAAAAACTGATTGCCCAGCGCATGCAGGTGGTCAACAAATCCGGCGGCGGCCCGGCCGTCGCCATGGCTTACCTCGCTGAGAAAAAGGCCGACACCCACACCGTTGGCTTTTACACGGGTGTCTGGGTGACTAATCCGTTGACCACGGTTGAAGCGACGGTGACGTTGAAAGACTTGACGCCGATTACGCCGTTTGGTTTTGGAGCCGGCGGTGATCGCGGTCAAGGCCGACTCGCCTTATAAAACCGTGAAGGATTTCGTCGAAGCGGCGAAGAAGAATCCTAAACAGCTCAATCAATCCGGCGGCACGATTCTTTCACGCGACAATCTCATGCGCCTGCTTTTGCAAAAAGCCACCGGCGCCCAGTGGAACTTTATTTCCTTCCCGAGCGGCGGTGAACGGTTGTCCAATCTACTCGGCGGCCATGTGCAAATGATGGTCATCGAACCGCAGGAAGCCGGAGAACAGATTCGCGCCGGCAACCTGCGGGTGATCGCGACGCTCACGGAAAAACGCTTGGCTTCACTGCCGAACGTGCCGACGATCAAAGAGCAGGGCATCGACGTGCCGTTGATTCCCCAGGCACGCGGCCTGCTTCTGCCGCCGGCCGCGCCAAAAGAAGTCGTCGCCTATTGGGAAGGCGTGTTCGACGCTTTCGTGAAAACCCCGAGCTGGAAACAGTACGTCGAACAAAATCAGTTCGAAGATGCCTACCTCAAAGGCGCAGCGCTCAATAAATTCATCGACGCCCTCAAAGATCAAATGCGCGAAGTGCTCAAAGAAGCCGGCGCCAAAGTGATTCGCTAAGGCAAGGCAATGAATGCAACCCAGACCCTGGCGCGCTACGCGCTCAAACTACGCTACCGCGACATTCCCAGCGAAGTGATCGAGCGCGCCAAGGCGTGCATCCTCGATACTCTGGCCGTTTCGCTCTATGGCTCGACCAAGCCGTGGAGCAAAACCGTCAGCGAATTTGTCCGCAGCGCCGGCTCGAAAGGCAACGCCACCGTCTTCGGCGCCAAGCAAAAAGCGTCTCCGGAACGTGCCGCCCTGGCCAATGGCACCATGGCCCATGCCTTCGAACTCGACAATGTCCGCCAACCCGGAGCAGGTGTTCATCCCGGCGCGACGGCTTTTTTGCCAGCCTTCGCCGTGGCGGAAAATGAAAAGGCCGATGGCAAAGCGTTGCTTACGGCATTCGTCGCCGGCTGTGAGGTGATGTCGCGCATCGGAGTCGCCGCTGGCAATTCTCTCGAGCGGCGCGGTTTTCATGCGCCTGGATTGACCGGCACCTTCGGCGCCGCCGTCGCCGCCGGCCGATTGTTAAAGCTCGAACGAAAAACAGTTGGTCAACGCCTTGGGCATCGCCGGTTCCTACTCCGGCGGCTTGATCGAATTCTCGCGCTGCCAGGAAGGCGCCATGATCAAGCGGCTGCATCTTGGCAAGGCCGCCGAGGGCGGCGTCACCGCGGCGCTGTTGGCCAGCCGCGGCTTCGCCGGTCCCGAAAGCGTGCTCGAAGGCAAATTCGGTTTCTGCCAGAGCTTTTCCGATTCGCCTAAGCTGGAATATCTAACTCATCGCTTGGGCAAAGAATGGGAGAGCATGAACATCTGCATCAAGCGTTGCGCCTGTCATATCAACGCCCACGCACCGATTGAAGCATTGCAAAATCTGCGCGCCGAGCTTGGCTTCCGCCCCGAGGACATTCGCGCCATCACCATCGGCGGCATTGAAAAACTGCTCAGCCATCACGCCAACTACCAACCCACCGATCTGATGATGGCGCAGTACAGCATTCCCTTTTGTGCCGCCCTGAGCGTTTATTTCGATCCCACCGATCCGGCGAGCTTCGACGCGGGCAAACTCAAGAACAAAAAGATCGCCGCGCTGATGCGCAAGATTCACCTCGAAGTGGATCACGAAATCGAAGAAAAAGGCTGGGACCGTGCCGCGCGGGTGACCATCGAACTCGCCGACAAGCGGCGTGAATCGAAGCTGGTCATCCATTTCAAAGGCACGCCGCACAATCCACTGAGCGCCGCAGAAGTACAAGCCAAAGCAAGCAAACTTACGCGCGGGATTATCACCGAGCGGCAGTTAGATGAAGCTGGTGAATCTGGTCGAGCATTTAGAAAAAGTCGCCGATGTCGGACAAATCGGCGACCTGTTACGCGGCGCAAGATGAAAATTGCTGCGATCGACGGTTATGCGCTGATTCTGCCGGTAAAGGAAATCTACGGCGGTGCCGCCGGCTATCTCGAAGACTGCCGGACCCTCATCATCAGGGTCGAAACCGACAATGGCATCGAGGGTTGGGGCGAAGCCACCCAAGGCCGCCCCGGCAACACCTATGAGACATTGGAAACCATGGCGATCATGGTGCGGCGCTATTTCGCGCCGGCGCTGATCGGCATGGACGTCGAAGAAACCGGCGCGGTAATAAACCAACTGCATGGCGTGCGCTCTGGTCATCCGATCAGCTAAAGCCGGCGTTGAAATCGCCATCTACGATGCCGTGGCGAAATTTTATAAGCTGCCGCTCTATCGTCTGCTCGGCGGCCCCTACCGGCGCCAGATCGAATTGGTCGGCGGCCTCGGCATGGATCTCGGCGCCGAGACCATCGGCGCCAAGGCTCAGCAGTTGAAACAAGACGGTTATCGCCAGTTCAAACTCAAGATCGGTCATAAAGATTTGCAAAAAGATATCGACCGCGTTCGTGCTGTCCGAGAGGTGGTTGGCGACGAAGCGTCGATTCGCGTCGATGGCAATGCCAGCTATTCATTCGCCGACGCCCGCGAGTTATTGAATGCTTTGAGCTGTTATCACCTATCCGACGCTGAGCAGCCTTTGGCGCGTGGCGATTTAAAAAGCTTAGCCGAACTGCGCCGCGCCGTCGGCGTGCCCATCGCCGCCCAGGAAAGCGTCACCTCGCCTGAAGACGCATTGGCGCGTGCTCGAAGCCGGCGCCGCCGATCTGTTGAAAATCAAGCTTACCCATATCGGCGGCTTTCGACGCGCGTTGCAAGTTGCCGCCATAGTCGGTGCCAAAGCGTCTGCCGGTGGTCATCGGCCAAGGTAGTGCCTGCACGCCGATCCTGTCGGCAGCGGAAATGCACCTGCACGCGGCGATGAACAACGCCCAACCGGGCGGCGAAATGACCGGCTTCCTACGGCTCGGCGAGCAAGATATTTTAAGCGGGATCGAGTTGAAGCATGCGCGCGCGACACTCACGAACAGAGCCGGTCTAGGCATCACGGTGAATCGAGAAAAATTGGCGCAACAAGCAGCTAACAATTTCTAGCGGTGCAATCGATCATTCTTTCCGAGTCATTCCGCAATATTGCATAGATTTTAAGGCATGTGCTTGAAAAATAGGCATCAGCCTAATTGTCGAGCATCGGCATTGCTGCGGAAGCAATCGATAAATCTATGAAATTTTTCATGAACTTATGGCATAACGGTTGCTCCAGAAGACCATAGAGTTATCGATCAACTTTCTAGCGCCTATTATTCTTGCAACTAAACGGGGAGGTTCGGTTGTGAAGCAGCCAAATAAATTTCGCTCATTGTCTGTTTTTCCTACCAGTGCTGCTGGCATTGTTGTTGGGAACTTCGACGCAAGCTCAAGAGACTCCGTCCGCGCCTGCCCCGGCAGTAAGCGCGCCTGCTCCAACCGCCGCTCCGGCACCAAGCGCACCGCCGGCAGCGCCGAAGATCGACAAAGGCGACAACGCCTGGATGCTGACCTCTTCAGCCCTCGTCCTGATGATGACGATCCCCGGTCTGTTTCTTTTCTATGGCGGTCTCGTGCGCAGCAAAAATGTTCTCGGCACGATCATGCATAGTTTCATCTTGGTCGGCGTCGTCACGATGCAGTGGGTACTGTGGGGTTATTCGGTCGCTTTCGGCCCTGACATTGGCGGTCTATTCGGTTCCCTCGCTTGGGTTGGGTTGAATGGTGTCGGCGTCGAGCCGAATCCGGACTATGCCGCCACCATCCCCCATATGACCTTTATGGTTTATCAGATGATGTTCGCTATCATCACCCCGGCGTTGATCACCGGTGCCTTCGCCGAACGGGCCAAATTCAGCACTTTCCTGGTCTTCATGATTCTGTGGACGACCATTGTATACGATCCCCTGGCCCATTGGGTTTGGGGCGTCAAGGGCTGGATGCGCGAGATGGGCGCGCTGGATTTTGCCGGCGGCACGGTGGTGCATATTAGCTCGGGGGCGTCGGCCTTGGTGGCAGCGATCATGTTCGGCCGCCGCATCGGCTACGGCCAAGAAGCGATGCCGCCGCATAATCTACCGTACAGCGTCATCGGCGCGGGCCTTCTCTGGGTCGGCTGGTTTGGTTTTAATGCCGGTAGCGCACTGGCCGCCGATGGCTTGGCGACTTCAGCTTTTGTCGCTACCCATGTCGCCGCCGCCGCGGCTGCGCTAGCCTGGCTGGCGATGGACTGGATGCGCGGCAAACCGACCATGCTCGGTGCCGCCAGCGGTGCGGTCGCGGGATTAGTTGCGATCACTCCAGGCGGCGGGTTTCGTTAGTCCGATGTCCGCGCTGATCATTGGCGTCGGCGGCGGCATGCTGTGCTCCATCGCTTGCAGCCTAAAACCAAAATTTGGTTACGACGATTCGCTCGATGTCGTCGGCGTGCATGGGGTCGGCGGCACCTGGGGCGCCCTGGCGACCGGCCTATTCGCTTCGAAAGCGGTCAACGCCGCCGGCAACGACGGTCTTTTCTTCGGCAACCCCGGGCAACTTTGGACCCAGTTCGTTAGCTGTCGTGGTAACCATCGTATTCGCCATGGTCGTTACGGCAATTATTCTAGCGATCCTAAAAGCGACCATGGGCCTGCGCGTCGCCGACGATGAAGAGCGCATGGGTTTGGATTTGACTCAGCATAACGAGCGCGCTTACGAATAAGCCAGCTGCAACGGGACTGGTTCTCGCTGGAAGAATGTGATAACTGGTGTGCGTTTTCAAAATAAATCTAACACTCAGCTGAGAGGAGCAAATAGATGTCCGTAAAAGACGCCCTAGAGATGGCGAAGAAGAACAAAGTAGAGATCGTCGATTTCAAGTTTATCGACGTGCCCGGGCTGTGGCAGCACTTTTCGATTCCCGGCAACAGATTTCGACGCCGATAAGTTCGAACAAGGGTTGGGCTTTGACGGTTCGAGCATCCGCGGCTTTCAGAGCATCAACGAATCGGACATGATCCTGATCCCCGATCCCGACACCGCCATGATGGATCCGTTCACCGAACACCCCACCATGAGCTTTGTCTGTAACGTGTTGGATGCGATCACCCGCCAGCCCTACTCCCGCGATCCCCGCTATATCACTCAGAAAGCCGAGAAGTATTTAAAGTCCACCGGCCTGGCCGACATCAGCTACTGGGGTCCCGAGATCGAGTTCTTTATCTTCGACAGCATCCGCTTCGACCAGAACCACCATGAAGGCTACTATCATATCGACTCCAGCGAAGGGTTCTGGAACTCCGGCAACGGCGACGGCCCCAATCTGGGCAACAAGATTCGTTACAAAGAAGGTTACTACCCGGTTCCGCCGATGGATCAGTATCAAGACCTGCGCTCCCAGATGGTGCTCAACTTAGAGAAATGCGGCATCAAGATCGAAGTGCATCACCACGAAGTCGCCACCGGCGGCCAGACCGAGATCGACATGCGCTTTGACACCATGACCAAGATGGCCGACAAGGTGCTGCTGTATAAGTATGTGGTTAAGAACACCGCCAAGCAAAGAGGCAAAGTGGTCACCTGTATGCCCAAGCCGCTGTTTCAGGACAATGGTTCCGGCATGCACTGCCACCAGAGCTTGTGGAAGTCCGGCAAGAATATTTTCTACGACAAGAAGGGCTACGGCCTGATCAGCGAGACCGCCAGACATTACATTGGCGGCCTGCTCAAGCACGCCCACGCGCTGTGCGCCTTCATCGCGCCGACGACCAACTCCTACCGCAGACTGGTGCCCGGCTACGAAGCGCCGATCAACTTGGTCTACTCGGCGCGAAACCGCAGCGCCTGTGTGCGTATTCCCATGTACTCGACCAGCGAGAAGGCCAAGCGGCTGGAGTTTCGCACTCCTGACCCGAGCGCCAATCCGTACCTCGCCTTTCCGGCGATGTTGATGGCGGGGTTGGACGGGATTAGAAACAAGATCGAGCCGCCGAAACCGATCGACAAGAACTTGTACGAATTGGAACCCGAAGAGGCCGCCAAGGTGAAGTCGATGCCGGGATCGCTCGACCAGGCGCTCGATGCCTTGGAGAAGGATCATGATTTCCTGCTCAAGGGCGATGTCTTCACCAAGGACGTGATCGAGACCTGGCTGGAGTACAAACGCAAGCATGAGGTCGATGCCATCCGGCTTCAGACCCCATCCTTGGGAGTTCGCTCTCTATTTCGATATCTAAAAATACTAACTCACCCATGGCTACCTGCCTGAGGCGGGTAGCCATGCCCCAGAAATACTCACGGGGGACGCCATGAAAAAGATCGAAGCGATCATCAAACCGTTCAAGCTCGACGAAGTGAAACAAAAACTGACTTCGGTGGGCATCACCGGCATGACAATTACCGAAGTCAAAGGCTTCGGCCGCCAGAAAGGGCATACCGAGCTTTACCGCGGTGCCGAGTATACGGTCGATTTCTTACCGAAAGTAAAAATCGAGATCCTCGCTCCGGAAGAAATGACGCCGAAGATCGTCGAAGCGATTCTCGAGTCGGCGCAAACCGGCAAGATTGGCGATGGTAAGATTTTCGTCTCGACAGTCGAAGAAGTAATCCGCATCCGCACCAACGAACGCGGCGAAGACGCGATCAGCTAGACCGATCAACACACGTTTTCATCAAGTCAAAAAACCTCAGCTGCGGCAAGGGAATTGCCTCCGCGCTGAGGTTTTTTTCGACTATTACAGTTTCGACCGAGCAACCAGGGAAACTTTACTGTGGATGATTGTCCTTGCAGAAGGCAGCAACGATCACCTGCGGAATTGGAAACATCATTGGTAACTACGTCATGCCGGCCTGCGCCGACATGACGTAGAGTAAGAACCAGCTCCCGCCGATTTTATGCCTCAGTGAGTATTGAGCGCGAGGCCTTGACGGCTAATTATCTTTTTCTTCCCCAGGCTGCTTGCCCGGCTCGAAGCCACCGACTTCGTGGTAAACCACTTCCTTTTTTTCCTCGAAGGCTCTGACGCTGGGAACTTGTCCCGGTAAGCCGAGTTTTTTCCACTCGCCGGCGACCTTGTCGTACATCTCTTTGCGCAATGCGGTGCGCTTGGAGAACACCGGCAGGTAGCGATGTTCTTTGCAGGCGTTGATCAACGCTTTGGAACCATAGGGGCGTTTTTCCGGGGGATTTTGCGTTGGGTCGAGCCAAGTCGACCAGGTGTTGCGTAAAATATCGACATCGTCGATGGGATTGCAGCGACTGCTCATGGCCCAGATCACTTGATCCATGTCGGTGGGGTCAATATCTTCGTCGACGGCGATGATCCACTTGGTGTAATAAGCGCCGCCGGGAACCTGGGCGGCTAAAGCGAGCGCCTGGGCGGCATGGCCGGCGTAGCGCTGCTCAAGAGCGATCACGGTCATGCCAAATCCACCGGCGCCGGCAGGGTGGGCGTAAACGCCTTGGATACCGGGGATGCCGAGCTTGTCGAGATCGTCCCAAATACGCGCCGAGCGGATGATCGAGAAAAAGCCGCTCTGCTCGTTGGACGGATAGTCCGCCATCAAGGCGTTGGTCAGGATCGGATTATTGCGGTAATGCACTGCGGTAATCTCAACCAAGGGGCAGCCCGCTTCGGGCCGGCCATAATAGCCGGGGAATTCGCCAAAGGGCCCTTCACTCCTCACCGAGTTGGGCTTGATAATGCCCTCAATCATGAATTCGGCGTTGGCGGGCAATAACAAATTGGTCGTCTTGCCTTTGACCACCGGAATCGGCTCACCCTTGATGCCGCCCAAATACTCATATTCAGAAACGTTCTTGGGAAAAGTCTGCGAGCCCAGCACCATGAACAATGGATCGATGCCCC
Source organism: uncultured delta proteobacterium (assembly GCA_963847445.1). Classification (GTDB taxonomy): domain Bacteria; phylum Desulfobacterota; class Binatia; order UBA9968; family UBA9968; genus DP-20. The sequence continues at coordinate 238,238 of CAWJZV010000007.1, forward strand.
AGGCAGCCGCCACTTCAACCGGCTTGCCTTGCTGCCACGAGCGGGTGATGTGCAAACGCGCGTCTTTTCCCGGGGACAGGTAGAGTCCGCATTCGTTTTTACTCTGCAGCATCATGCGATAGGTACCGACGTTCAAATAACCGCTGTCGGGATCGCGGGTGATGACGCAGTCCGCGGTGCCGGCGTAGCGGCCGCCGTCGAGGGGCCAATGGCGTGGAATCGGCAGTTCCGTTAGATCGATCTTATCGCCGGTCAGGGTGTTCTGATACATCGGCGCTTCGGCGGCGGAAACCTCGCGCGGCGCCATGCGATTTTTCAATTTGTCTTTAGTCCGGCGAATCAGTTCCACCGTCTCGGTGTCGTGGGGTTCTTCCATCGTCAAGGCGATACGCGGAATGCTCGGGCCTAAAATATTCCACAGCGACTGCGCCTTGTACAAGCTCTTTTCATAACCCTTGATGTTATCGAACAGGATTGCCGGCGATGGCTTCTGTTTGGCGACTAGATATCCGATGGCGCTCATTTCTTCGTCGCAGCTCACCGCATCTTTGACCCGGACCAAATCGCCCAACGCTTCGACGCGGCTCAGCCACTCGCGCAGATCTTGGATCGGTTTTGTGCTGCTCTCGGTTAGTTTTTCTTCTCGTTTAGCCATCGGTTTCCTCCAATTTTTTCACTGATAATTTGACCTTGCAGCCTCACAGCCGCGCGCCCTTCGGCAACTGCGCGCGAAAATAGGCGAAGGCATCGTAGGAACGGAACATCATATTTTCTTTCATGTAATCGATCTCAGCCTGGGGCATGACCGTCGGCTTGCCGACACAGCTCGCGATGAACTGCATATAGGCGGTGCGCTCCAGATAAATCGCGTGGACGGTAGCATATTCTAAGCTGTCGCCGCATACAATAATGCCGTGCCCTTTGAGCAACATCGCCATGCGGTCTTGCAACGTCGCGCAGATCTCTTTGCCGTCGCGCATGGTGTAGATCAGTCTTGGGCTGGGGAAAATCGGCGTTTCCGGCGCAAACACCGCGGCTTGGTTATAGATCGGCAGGATCGGCGTGCCCGCTACCGAGAAAGCGGTCGCGATGGTTTGATGGGTGTGGACCACGGAATTGACATCCGGACGGGCGTTGTAGATCGCCGCGTGAATCATAGTTTCGCGCGGCGGATTCTTGATCTTGGTGACGGCGCGCTGGTTACCGGCCTTGGCGTAGTTGGCCTCGCAGACTTCGAAATACTGATCGATGTCGACCTCGATGATATGCTTGGGCGCCACTTCACCGAGCGGCGCCAGCACCGGCTTGATAAAAAACTTTCGCGTGCCGGGAATGCGCGCGCTGACATGGCCGTGATAATCGGCCAATCCTTGGTGGAACATGATGCGGTTGCCAAGGGCAACTTTCTTTTTTAGTTCGTCGGTATCCTTCTTGCTGATTTTCACCGGTCAATCCCCTTTCTAATTTCATCGCCTTTGAGCTAGTTGTTTTGCCGCTTCGACGGCGTTCCGCTGCTTGTCTCCTCGACCCACCAGTGGATATTCATCCAGTTCCACTGCTCCGGATAGCTGCGCACGGTACGTTCAAGCCAGCGGGTAATTCTGATGGTATTCTCACGAACCGCCGCGGCGTTGCGCTCTTCCCGCGCAAGCTCCAACTCCGGCTCGATGACCAGCCGCAAACTATCGTCCGCCTGACGTACCATACAAGCCGGAACCACCGCGGCACCGGTGCGCAACGCCAAACTCACGGCGCCGCGCCGGGCAATCACCGTCTTACCAAAAAGCGGCACTTCAATGCCAGAGCCCCGTCGGTATTCGTCGGCAATCACGACCGCGATCTGATTGCGCCGCAGCACTTCGGTAAGCTCGCGCAGCGCCCGCTGGCGCGGCCGCGCGTGAATGGTCTTCTGCCGAACCTGCAGACGATAATCATCCATCAGCTCGGCAAAACGGCCGTCACGCGGCTGATTGACCAAGACGAAAGTCGGCAAACCTTCGAGCGCTAACACGGCACCCGACCAGGAAAAAATTCCCTAAATGGGCGCTGAGCAGCAGCACTCCTTTGCCCTTGGCAAGCGCCGCATCGAGATGCTTGCGACCGACAATCGGAATTTCCGCCTTGAGCTTGGCATCGGAAGCTACGACTGCGACCCCGATCTCCACACAAGCGCGAAAAAAATTACGCAGCGAGTTCGCGCGCGACACCGCCGATCTCACTGGAACTCAAGCCGTCGCCCAGGGCAATGCGAATATTGGCGATCGAACGAGTACGAAATCCGCGAAAAAGATAAAACCCGATCCTGGCTAGCCCATCGGATAGGCGAAAATACAACTCCCGGACATACCCGGATCGCCAGCGCAACCAATCTTGAAGCCGAACCAAGTGCTTAGGTATGCGAGTTTTCCCGTGAGCCGAGCGATCATCGATTATCGAGAGCCGTCGGTTCCGCACCGCTCTCCAGTGCTATAAAGTACGCCAATCTACGCTACTTTTTTGCCCGTCGCAACCGCAAAATGACCTCTATCAGCCCGCTTCATGCACCAATCTTTGGCAGGAAACTATCGCAATTTCAATTGCTTACAGAATTTCAGCGGCCCCGCTCGGTTGTCAGGGTTATTCCTATTGCGGACTAGGTGTGATAATAATTTTCGACTGCTGTGAACCCGGATAAGATTTATGCGCATGATTTTACCTCCGATAAAGAAACGTCGGGCGATCGACCGATTGCTGTCGGCCTTTTTTAGCGAATGCAAAGCCTCCGACTTTAAGAAAGCGATTAGCCTGCTGTGCCGGTTTTACCATCTGAAGCAACCCAAAATAGAATGGTTTGAGTATATCGATTGGGGCAAAACCGCGGGCAAGACCTACGAGACCGGTCAGATTTATTTGGTTCACCCGGAGAATTGGAAGAAAGGCCGCAAATACAACACCGCCAGGCGCTGGATCAATCTGGTCTACCATGAGATGGGTCACTATGTTTTCTGGGCCGACGCGGAAAATAAAGCCGATATGTTCGCCACGCGCATGGTGCGCGGTTTGAACAATCAAAAATAAGGAATCAGATAGAGCGACCGCGCCAGAGACCGGCCCGCGCCTTACTCGTCGCGCATCTCTATCCAATCAGCCATGGACTATAAAGATACTCTCAACTTACCGAAGACCGACTTTCCCATGCGCGGCAACCTGCCGCAAAACGAACCTAAGCAGGTCGAAAAGTGGGACAAGGAACGGGCCTATTTGCAGATCCTTGAGGCGAATCAGGGCAAGCCCAGGTTCATCCTGCATGACGGGCCGCCCTACGCCAACGGCAACATCCACATCGGCCATGCGCTAAACAAAATCCTCAAAGACATCATCATCAAGTACAAGGCGATGACCGGCCATTCGGCGCCCTATGTCCCCGGCTGGGACTGCCATGGCCTGCCCATCGAACTGCAAGTCGAGAAGAACCTCGGCCGGGCGAAAAAGTTGGCCATGAGCAAGGCCGAAATTCGCAAGCTCTGCAAAGAGTACGCGGAGAAGTATATTTCGATTCAACGCGAAGAGTTCAAACGGCTTGGCGTGCTCGGCGATTGGGACAAACCTTATCGCACCTTGGACCCGCAGTACGAAGCCCAAGAAGTGCGCGAACTGGGGAAATTCGTCGCCTCCGGCGCGCTCTACCGCAAGAAGAAACCGGTCTACTGGTGCGCCTCCTGTGTCACGGCGTTGGCGGAAGCGGAAGTCGAGTACGAAGATCACACGTCGACATCGGTTTACGTCAAATTCGCGGTAATCCGACGGTGGCACAAGCGATGAAGGCGGACGGCAACACGTTCTTCGTCATCTGGACCACCACCCCTTGGACTTTGCCGGCCAACCAAGCGATCGCGGTTCATCCCAAGTTTACGTACCGGCTGGTGAAGACCGCGCAAGGCGATTTGATCATTAACCAAGAACTAATCGACCAGCGTGATGCAAGCCATCGGTCTGGAAGCCAAGGATTATGACAATCGTTCCCGGGGGCTGGACCGGCGCAGAACTCGAAGGCATCGTCTGCCGTCATCCCTGGCTCGACCGCGACTCGAAGATCGTGCTTGGCGACTACGTGACCCAGGATCAAGGCACCGGCTGCGTCCATATCGCCCCCGGCCATGGCCAGGAAGACTACGAAGTCGGCATGCGCTACGGATTGCCGGTCATGGCACCGGTGGACCCGGCAAGGCAGATTCACCGCGGAAGCGGGCGATTTGCAAGGCGAGTCGGTGTTCAAAGCCGACCCGCGCATCGTTCAAAAACTGATCGAACGCGGACGCCCTGCTCAAAGAAGACAAGCTGACCCATAGCTATCCGCACTGTTGGCGCTGCAAAAAGCCGGTGATCTTTCGCGCCACCGAACAGTGGTTTATCTCCATGGAGAAAAACGACCTGCGCGACCAGGCGCTGCGCGCCATCGACGAGGTCAAATGGATTCCGCCCTGGGGTCGTGATCGGATTCGCGGCATGCTCGAAGCGCGCCCGGACTGGTGCATCTCGCGCCAGCGCTCCTGGGGCGTGCCGATCCCGGCGGTCTACTGCAAGAAATGTAATCAAGCCGTGCTGACCCAGGCGATTTGCGATCATGTCGCGGCGATTTTTGAGAAAGAAGGATCGGATGCTTGGTTCACCCGGCCGGTCAACGAACTCATGCCCGCCGATCTCAAGTGTCCCGACTGCGGCGGCCAGGATTTTTCCCGGGAAGAAGATATTCTCGATGTCTGGTTCGATTCGGGCGTCAGCTACGCATCGGTGGTCGAACAAGACCCGCGTCTCGGCGGCCGCGCCGATCTTTATCTCGAAGGCAGCGATCAACATCGCGGCTGGTTTCACACCGCGCTGCTGACTTCGCTGGCGACCCGCGACCGCGCGCCTTACGTCAGCGTGCTCACCCACGGTTTCACCTTGGACGGCAAAGGGCGAAAGATGTCCAAGTCCATGGGCAATACCATCGCGCCGCAAGACATCGCGAAAAAATTCGGCGCCGAGATTCTGCGCCTGTGGGTCTCCGCCGAGGACTATCGCGAAGACGTGCGCATCTCGGATGAGATTTTGAATCGCCTGGTCGAGGCCTACCGGCGCGTGCGCAACACCGCGCGCTTTTTGATCAGCAATCTCTATGATTTCGATCCATCGAAGGATCGCGTGCCGGCGGACCAATCTCGACGAGCTCGACCGCTGGATTCTCCAGCGCACGGAAAATCTGCTCAGCCGCTGCCGCGATGCTTATGAGAAGTGCGAGTTCCACGTCGTCTATCACAGCGTCAATAACTTCTGCGCTGTCGATCTGAGCGCGCAGTACTTGGACATCGTCAAAGACCGGCTATACTGCGAAGGGACGAATTCGACCAAACGACGCGCGGCGCAGACAACGTTGTATAGAATTCTTGACGTGCTGGTGCATCTGACCGCGCCGATCCTGTCGTTTACCACCGAAGAAATCTGGAACTACCTGCCGGACAAAGCCGATCGACCGAAGAGCGTCTTTCTATCGCTAATGCCGGAAGCCGACACCAAGGTTGTCGATGCCGAACTCGGTGAAAAATGGGAGCGCATCTTCCGACGAGCGCGGCGAAGTGCTCAAGGCGCTGGAACAGGCGCGCAGCGCCGGCATCATCGGCCACTCCCTCGATGCCAAGGTGGTTTTCGCCAAACACGGCAACCAGCAGGGCGCAAAACTGAGCGAATGGGTGAACATCGACCGCGCCCGGTTGCAGGATCTGTTGATCGTATCTCAAGCCGATAACGGCGGTGAATCCACCGCCGCCACCAACGATTCAGCGGCAAGCTACGACGCGCCACTGCTCAACTGCGTGGTCCAAGTCAGCAAAGCCGACGGCGCCAAGTGCGAACGCTGCTGGAAATACGATGTAAAAATCGGCGCCGACCACAACCATCCGACCGTTTGCCCGCGCTGCGCGGGGGTGTTGAACGCCGGAGCGGCGGCTTGAGCGGCAAGTGGAAAAACATTAGCGGCTGGCTCGCCGCCATTGTCGTTCTCGATCAGTTAACCAAGCTCATCGTCGACCGGACGATGGCGCTTTATCAATCGATTGCCATCTTCGACGGCTTGTTTAGCTTCACCTACGTGCGCAACCCCGGCGCCGCCTTCGGCATCTTCGCCGGCAGCGCCGAGATCTTTCGCCGGCCCTTTTTAATCTTGGTATCGATCCTTGCCAGCGGCTTTATCGTCACCTTACTGCAGACGCCTTGACGGTAGAGAACGCGGCTTAATCACGGCACTGACTTTTATCCTCGGCGGCGCCGTCGGCAATCTCATCGACCGAGTTTTCTACGGCGAAGTGATCGACTTCCTCGACGTCTACTGGCGCAACTATCACTGGCCGGCATTCAATGTCGCCGACAGTTTCATCACCATCGGTGTCGCCATCGCGCTTTTCTGCCTGTACAAGCACAAGGGCGACGATCCCTTCGCCGGCCCGGCGAACGCGGACAAATAAGTTGCCGACAAATCAGTCTTTTAGAATTACCACCGTCGCGCCCCAACTGCCGGCTTCGAGCGGTGCATCGTGAAACGACTCGACGTTGGCATGCTTTTCCAACAATGCGCGAATGATATTGCGCTGCACGCCTTTGCCTTTGCCGTGGATCAAGCGCACTTCGTGAAATCCAGCTTCTTTACACTGCTCGAGATACTCTTCGACGACGCTGGCGAATTTCTTTCGGTTGAAACGGATGAAGATCGAGATGATCTTCGATGGGAATGACCACCGGATCGTCAAAGGGCGGATCGGACTCGGTCATTTCAACGCGCTCTCGGCTATTGTGCACTCGGCTGGAGCTGATTGGCGGCGCGCTTTCGCTGCGCGAGAAATACCGCGGTGAAAATGGCGATGGCCGCGATGCCGGTCGCCAAGCTCGGAATGAAGGCGAGTACCGTCGCGGCAGCTAAGAGCAGCCATTCGATGTAAATTCAACTTCACGTAAAAGAAGCCGGTGCTCATGATCGAAAAGAGGATCGTGCCCAGAGTCGCCGAGGCGATGGCGGCAATATTCTGCGCCGGAGTGCCGGTTAGCAGGATGTGGGTGTAAGCGAACAGCAACGGCATCACGTAAATAATCTTGGCGAAGCGAAAACAGGCCCAGCCGGTTTTCATCGGATCGGCCTGGGCGATGGCCGCCGCGGCGAAAGGTCCCATGGCCACCGGCGGCGTGATGTTGGAATCGAGGCTCAGCCAAAATATCAACAGATGCGCCGACAGCATCGGCACGCCGAGTTTTAACAGCGCCGGCACGGCGACCACGGCGACGACCAAATAGGTCGCGGTGATCGGCAGAGGCAAGCCCAGCACAAAGGTGGCGATGGCGATGAGACCGATGGTGATGAGAATACTTTGGCCGGCGAGTTCGATGAGCATGTAGGGAAAGCGGATGATGATGCCGGTCAGCGATAACACGCCGATGAGCACGCCGACGCAACCGGTGAGCGCCGCGACGAAGACGCAGTTTTTGCCGGCGTTCACTAGCGCCTGCCAAATTTGCTCGGGCCCCATGCGAGTGTCTTGGCGAATCCAGCTAACGACAATCGTCGACACGATGCCGTAAAGCGCGGCGACCTGCGGCGAGTAGCCGGCGATCATGACGCCGATCAAGATGGCGATCGGCAGGAGCAGATACCAGCCGCGCCGCCAGACATCCCACGAGCGCGGCAGATCTTCTTTGGCAAAACCTTTCAAGCCGAGTTTACGCGACTCGAAGTAGACCATGACGCCGACCGACAAGAAGTAAAGAAGCCGGGAATCAGCGCGACCTTGATGATTTCCAGATAAGGAATGCCGGTCATCTCCGACATGATAAATGCGCCGGCGCCCATGACCGGCGGCATGATCGCGCCGCCTGTGGACGCCGCCGCTTCGACCGCGGCGGCGATGTGACCGGGAAAGCCGGCGCGTTTCATCAGCGGGATGGTGATCGAGCCTTTGGTCACGGTTTCGGCGATCGGGCTGCCGCTGATGGTGCCCATCAAAAGGCTTGAAACGACGGAGGCCTGCGCCGGCCCGCCGGCGACGCGACCGAGACTTGCGAGAGAAATGTCGACGAAAAATTGCGCCACGCCGGCGCGCTCCAAGAACGCGCCGAAGGCGACGAATGGAATAATGTACTCGGCCAATACCTGCGCCATGATGCCGAAGATGCCATCTGAGGTGAGATAGACGTACTCGATGATGCGGCGCATGCTGTAGCCGCGGTGGCCGATGATGAAAGGCAGATAGTTGCCGAACAGCGCGTAGATTATCGGCACGATGGCGCAAAGCGCCATGTCCCAGCCAAGCACGCGGCGCGCCGCTTCGATGGCGATGACGGTGGCAATCGCTCCCATGGCGACATCGAGCGCAGTATAATCGCCGGCGCGATAAGCCATCGCCTCATGCTCGACCATCCAGTAGACCACGCTCGCCGTCGCGCCCGCGGCAAGCAGCAGATCGATTAAAGTCGGCCGGTCGGCGCGGGCGCGCTGCCAGCCTTTATAAAGCAGCAGCGGTATGACCAGGCTGTAAAGCACGGCGATGCCGCGGTAGTACTGCAGCGACACGACGCCGACGGTGGACGCCCAGACGTAATACAACGCCGTGGCGCCCATCATGATCTTGATCGCTCGGTCCCAAGAGCCGGCGAGGGTACGCAGCAGTACTGGCTTAGCCGCCGTGGCTTCCGACATGGTTTGATCTATTTCGCGCGGATCGCGTCTGGGATCTGAATGCCGGCGGCGCGCCAGTGATCTTCGGCGCCTTTATGCAGCGGAAAGGTGACGCCCTGCAGTGCTTTTTGCGCGACCATGTCCTTCGACCCGGCGTGGACTTGCATCATGTGCGCGTTGCCCGCCTTGTTATAGGCTGCCTCGGTTATTTTCTGCACCAATGCCGGCGCCAAGTCTTTGTTCACGTACCAGATCACCGGAATGCCGATGGTCGACGTGTCCTCGGTGATGCCTTTGTACGAATTAGCGGCGAAGACGTAGCGAGCGAAATAGGGAAACTGTTTGAAAAAGTCCGTCTTGGTCGCCGGCGTGTAGATGTCGATGGCGCGAATTGGTTTCTTGGTCGCCGCTTCCATGGTCACGCGATCGGGCTCCGGTCCAGTCCAGAAAAAGGCGTCGGCTTTGCCGTCGCTCATCGCTTCGCCGGCTTGGGCGCCAAGTAGCGGAATGCGATTGATCTTATCCCAAACCCCCAGTGCGCGGAAAACGCGCTCGGCGCTGGCAAAGGTTCCCGAACCCGGGTACCGACGGCGACTCGTTTGCCGGCGAGATCGTTCGACCGTGCGGATGCCGCTGTCGGCAAAGGTGATCGTGTGCGCCACGCCGAAGAAGACCAAGCCGACGGCGCGATAGTTGGTCAGACGGTTTGCCTTTGAACTGCTCCAAGCCGAAGTAGGCTTCATGGACATCCGACGAAAATGACAAGCCCATTTCAGCTTCGCCAGCCGTTGACGCGCCGAATATTTTCCACCGAACCGCCGGTCGCGGTGACGCGACACATCGAGGCTCGGCGACATTCCTCGATAGATAGGTGCCGATGCCGGTGGCGAAGATGCCGAACACGCCCGACGGCGGGCCGCCCACGAAATTGAGCCGTTCGACTTTTTGCGCCGTAGCGCCGGTGAATGGTCGAAAAAATCAAGATGATCGCCAATCAATTCGCCATGCGGCAAGCTTCGTGGTTTTAATCCGACGTTAATTTTCTAGAACTCTTCATCGTTTTCGAGATACCGTTTTAATCTGCCGTGAGAAAACGCGCGGCGCTGGCGCCGTCGACGACGCGATGGTCCGCCGATAAAGTCGCTGTCATCATGGATTTGATCTCGATGCCGTCGCCGTCCGTCACCACGCGCGGTGCGACCCGGCCGACTGCTAGGATCGCGCGCTTGTGGTGGATTGATTATGGCGGTGAAGCTATCGACACCGAGCATGCCAAGGTTCGACACGGTAAAAGTTCCGCCTTCGTAGTCGAGCGGAAAAAGCTTTTTGTTTTGCGCCTTGTCGGCCAGCGCGCGGCTTTGCTTGGCCAATTCAAGCAAGTTCAGCCGGTCGGCGTTGCGAATCACCGGCACGACCAGGCCTTCATCGAGGGCAACAGCGACTCCGACGTTGATGTCAGCGTGCTGCAGAATTCCTTGCTCGGTGAAGCTTGAGTTCAGCGTGCGGAAATTCTTTAAGCGCGCGCGCCGAGGCTTGGAGAATAAAATCATTGATCGACGGCATCGACTCGTCGCCGCGCTCTTTCCATCCGCCTCTGAGCTTGCTCACCGCACTCATATCGATGTCCATGCTGATGTAAAAATGCGGCGCTGTTTGTTTGCTCTGCGTCATGCGCTGGCCGACGATGCGGCGCATGGGGGTGAGCGGTATTAAGCCAGTGCTCGTTGAAGTTGCGGGCCGTGCAAGGTTTCCGTTGCCGGCGCGCTGCACATCGGCGGCGAGAATACTTCCTTCGGGGCCGCTGCCGCGCAGCGAACTCAGCTCGATTCCCTGTTCTTTGGCAATTCGCTTGGCTTTTGGCGAGGCGAGAATTCGTCCGCCGGTTGGCGCTGTAGAAAGGTCAGGCATCGTTGTGGCTTGTCGAGGTCGTCGCGCGGCCCTCACCCCTGCCCTCTCCCGGGGGGAGAGGGGGTAAGAGAGGCGCTGCCGCGGGCGCTTGTTTTTTTGTCGGCAGCGCTTCGCCCGGCGCCAAGATCAGCGCGATCGTCTGACCCACTGGCACTTCGTCACCGGCTTTCGCCTAACCCGAGTCAAGAATACCGGAAGCCGCCGCTTCGATCTCGACGGTCGCTTTGTCAGTTTCGATTTCCATCAACGGCTCGCCTTTGGTCACGGATTGACCTTCAGCTTTGAGCCACTTGAGCAGCGTTCCGGTTTGCTGCGCCACGCCGAGGGCGGGCATGATTACATTGGTTGCCAAAACATCCTCGGGTTAAATCTAAGTGTGTAATCCGGTTGAGCATGATCAGCTGTTTCACTCGTTCCAGCGCTCCAGGGTTATTCAGATTCGATTGCGTTTCGCGAACGGTCGGCAGTTCGCCGCCGGTGGTGAAATAGTGCGTGCCGGCGACCAGCAGCTTTTCCGATGGAAAGCGGGTGATCACTTCGCAGCCGTCTTTGGTGACGACGACTTCTTCTTCGAGGCGCGCGGCCGACCAGCCGTCGGAGGCCGGCCAGTAGGTTTCCAGCGCGAAGACCATGCCTTCTTCGATCACTTCGGGATGATCGAGCGAAACCAAGCGGCTGAAGATCGGTTTCTCCCAGATCGACAAGCCGACGCCGTGGCCGTATTGCAACGCGAAGGCGGCTTCTTCGTTGGCGAAGCCGAACTCTTGCGCCTTGGGCCAGAGCTTGACTACATCGGCCGTGGTGATTCCCGGCTTGACGATGCTGATCGCGGCGTCCATGTAGTCGCGGCTGCGTTTGTAGGCGTCGACCATCGCCGGCGAGGCGCTGCCGACGGCGAACGTGCGGTAGTAGCAGGTGCGGTAGCCGTTGAAGCTGTGCAGAATGTCAAAAAACGCCGGATCGCCGGGACGGAGCACGCGGTCGGTGTAGACATGCGGGATGCGGGCTGCAGCGCTCGCCGGAGATCGCGTTGACGCCTTCGACATGTTCGGAGCCGAGATCGTAGAGCACTTTGCTGACCACGCCGACGCATTCGTTTTCTCTCACGCCCGGTTTCATGAAGCGATACAGCTCTTCGTAGGCGGCATCGACCATCATGGTCGCGGTGTTGAGCAGCGTGATTTCGTCTTGGGTTTTGATTTTTCTCACTTCGTGCATCAACTGCTGGCCGTCGACGACCTTGATGCCTTGGGCTTGCAGCGCGAACAGCACCGGCATCTCGATCACGTCGACGCCGACCGGCTCGTTCTGCAAGTTGCGCATTTCCAATTCGAGCTTAATTTTTTTCGCGACATCTTCGGCCAAGCCCGAGCCAGGATTGGTCGCGCCGCGCAGCGTGGAAATGCCGGCGCGCGAGCGCTCGCCCAACCAGGGGCAGTAAATCTGATGATGGCGCGCCGCCGAGCCGAAGTCCCAGAGGATCGGCTCGTCATCCTGCGGCAACAACGAGAAGCGCACCAGCTTGTCCATCGCCCAGGTGCCGATGTGGGTCGCGGTGATGTAGCGGATGTTGTTCATGTCGAAGCAGAGCAGCGCGCCGATCTCCGATTTCTTCAGCGCGCTTTTCACCCGCGCCAGACGCTCCTGGCGCAGCCGCTCGATGTTGACGCGCTCTTCCCAATCGACAGCCATCAGGCCGAAGGTTTTTAAGTCCCATGACTAACCTCCAAAACCTGCGTTCCAACAAAATCTAGGGTTCCAATCGTTCCAGCTGTTCCAAAGGTTCCAATTGTCAATTCCTCTTCAACGATTGGAACAACTGGAACTATTGGAACGGCTGGAACCTTCTCGCGCAACTTGGCACATTTAGCATGACCAACGGATCATAGTTTGCCGCACAGCTGCCGCGCTAATGCCGCCACCGACTCCGGCGTCGGCACCGTCTGATCTTCGAGCACCGGCGAGAACGGCACCGGCACGTCCATCGCGCCCATCCGTTTCACCGGCGCGTCGAGATAGTAGAAAGCGCCGTCGGCGATCACCGAGGCGATCTCCGCGGTCACGCCGTAGCGCTCGTAGCCTTCGTCGATGACGATGGCGCGGCTGGTTTTTTTCGCCGACTCGATGATTGTTTGTTTGTCCAGCGGCGCGGTGGTGCGCACATCGACGACTTCGGCGCTGATCTCATTCTGTGCCAAGTAATTCCGCCGCAGCCAGCGCGACCTGAACCATGCTGCTGGTGGCGACCAGCGTGATGTCGCTGCCGGCGCGCTTCACGTCGGCGACGCCGAGCGGAATCGTGTATTCCTCCGTCGGCACCGGGCCCTTTGAGCTGGTACATCATCTTGTCTTCGAAAAAGACCACCGGGTTGTCGTCGCGGATCGCCGACTTGAGCAAGCCTTTGGCGTCGTAGGGCGTTGACGGCACGACGACTTTCAAGCCGGGAATGTGACTCAACCAGGCGTGCAAGCTCTGGCTATGCTGCGCGGCGGAGCGGCGCGTGGCGCCAAGCGTTGTGCGCAGGACCATGGGCACTTTGAGCTTGCCGCCGGACATGTAGTGAATCTTCGCCGCCTGATTGACCATCTGGTCCATCGTCAGCGTAATGAAGTCGCCGAACATGATGTCGACGACCGGCCGCATGCCGGTCATCGCCGCGCCGACACCGATACCGGCGATCCCCGCTTCGGAAATCGGCGAGTCGATCACGCGCTCGGTGCCGAATTCTTTTACCAATCCCGACAGAACTTTGAACGGCGTGCCCGCCTCGGCGACATCTTCGCCGATGATGAACACCGTCGGATCGCGGCGCATCTCTTCGGCGAGCGCTTCGTTGATCGCTTGGCCGAAGGTGATTTCGCGCGTCCCAAATTGCTCGCAGTGTTAACTAGCGTAGACATGCTGATCGACTTCACCCGGTTCCGGATACGGCGCATTGAGCGCGAAGTTTACGGCGTCTTTGATTTCCGCGGCGACTTCGTTTTCGATGCGCTGGAATAACTTGCCGTCCGCCAGTTTATTCTTTTCAAGCCAGGCGGCGAGCAGCTTCACCGGATCGCGCTTTGATTTCCACTCTTCCTCTTCGGCTTTCGAGCGATAGTAGGCGCGGTCGATGTCGCCGACGTGATGGCCGTGAAAGCGGTAGGTGAGACATTCCAGAAAAGCCGGGCCGTCGCCGCGGCGCGCGCGCTCGACTAGTTTTTGCGCCATGGCGTGGAGCGCGCGCACATCCTGGCCGTCGAGCGATTCGACGTGAATGCCGAAGGCTTTAGCGCGGCCAGTCACTTCGCCGGCGGTGGTTTCGCGATAGTGGGTGTACTCGTTGTACTGATTGTTCTCGCAGACGTAGATCACCGGCAGCTTCCACAGCGACGCCATGTTCATGGTTTCGTAGAGCAGTCCTTGGCCGAGGGCGCCGTCGCCGAAGAAACAGACCGCCACTTGATCGCTCTTGCGCATCTTGATCGACATCGCCGCGCCGGTGGCGATGCCCGCGCTGCCGCCGACGATGGCGTTGGCGCCCAGGTTGCCGGTGTCCTGGTCGGCGATATGCATCGAGCCGCCTTTGCCGCGGCAGTAGCCGGCTTCTTTGCCGAGCAATTCGGCGAACATTCGGTCCAGCGCTGCGCCTTTGGCGATGCAATGGCCGTGACCGCGGTGCGTGCTGGTGATGTAATCGTCTTGCCGCAACGCTGCGCAGACGCCGACGGCGACCGCTTCTTCGCCAATATAAAGATGCGCCAGCCCCGGCATCTTGGCGCCGAGATAAAGTTGATTGACCTCTTCTTCGAAGAGACGAATCTTGAGCATCTCACGGTAGAAGTGGAGCCAGCGCTCGTCGTGGGCGGGAGCGCGTGCTCGGTGCGCTCTGTTTGGATCTTCTTAGTTTGAGCCATCAGAGTATCACCGGGACAAATTGGAGTAATGGAGTGCTGGAGTGTTGGAGTATTGGGTTTCGGAATCCCACTCCAGTACTCCATCACTCCAGTCTTGCCACTCCACCACTCCAGTACTCCATCACTCCAGTTTCTTTCCCGCCATGCTTGCCAAGACTTCGAAGACAATCGCGAAATCTTTCTCCGCCAATCCCATGCCGCGGGCGGCCGTGAGAAATTGGTTGGTAATGGACGTCGTCGGCAGCGGCACGTCGAGCTGGCGGCCCATTTCCAAGGCGAGCAGCAAATCTTTTTGCATCATGTTGACGTCGAACCAGGCTTCGTCCGGCATGTTCAACACGAACGGTCCACGATATTTCACCATCGGCGAGGCCATGACGCTATTGAGCATGACTTCGACGGCGGTTGCGCGCGCGATGCCGCTCTTCTCGGCGAGCAGCACGCCTTCACTGAAGGCGAGCATTTGCACGGCGAGACTGAGATTCGTGGCGATCTTCATCGACACCGCTAAGCCATTGGCACCGACATAGGTCGCCTTCGGGCCGATCGCTTGAAGATACGGCAGAACTTTTTCGAAGGTCTCCTGCTTGCCGCCGACCATGAATGAGAGTTTGCCTTCTTCCAGGGTAATCGAGCTGCCGGACACCGGAGCATCGAGCATCTGCGGCGCCCTGCGCTTCGACTTGTTTGGCGAGTGGCGCGGATCGCCGCCGGACTCACCGTGCTCATGTCGACGTAGATTTTCCCGGCGCACAGTCCAGCCAATATGCCGTCTGTGCCCTCGGTGACTGCGTGCAGCGCCTCGGTGTTGGCGATCATGGAAAAGATAATCTCGCACGATTCCGCGGCCGCGCGCGGGTTGTCGGCCCACTTCATGCCGCAGTCGATCAGCCACTGCGCCTTGGACTTGGTGCGGTTGTAACCCGTGACGCTATGGCCGGCAGTCGAGCAGCCGCTTCACCATCCGGCTGCCCATCACTCCGAGACCGACAAAACCGAGATTCGCCATCGATAACTCCAAAAATGAAAATCCGAATATCTAAATCCGAAACAAACGCAGAAACGCGACAAATCCGGACAGAAATAATCAAATCGAGGAAATCCGTATTAGAGCCCTGTTTAGCATTGAATTGACGGCCTGTTGGTCCATTCGACTTTGTCTTCGGATTTGTTCGGAGATATTCGGATTTCGGATTTCTAACTTTCCGCCTTGATGTACTTGCCCATCTCTTTCAACGTCTCGGGCGTTTGGTTGAACAAAGCATTAAAATCTTTGGTGATCTGTTCGGCGGAGATGTATGAAAAATCGATGCGCGCTCTCTTCGCTTCGGCGAGGAGTTCTGGATCTTTGATCGCCTTGGCGAATGCTTCGCGCAATACGGTCACGCGATCTTTCGGCGTATTCGGATGGACGGCGAACGCGCGGCCAATCGCTTGAGGAATTGATTTGATCGACATCAGCGACTTGCCCAGCGCGCTGGTTGCCAGATCTTCATCCACCGGCAGATTTTCGTAGCCTGGCAAAGCCGTGCGGCCACGCACCAGCGGCCTGACGGCGCCGCGGTCGGCGGCGAGTTTGATCGTCGTTGCCAACGCCGACCAGGCGTCGACTTCTTTTCGCTCGACGGCCAGCAGGACATCGCTGTTGGAAGGATAACCGGCGACTAGTTTTAATTTGGCGCCGGCGAATTCCTTCAGCAGCAGCGGAAAGTCGTGGGCGTTGGAGCCTGGCCCGGTGGTGCCGGCAACCAGTTCGCGGTCTGCCTTCTTCAAATCGTCAAAACTTTTGTAAGGAAGGTCCGGGCGGATCGAGAACATCACGCCGTCGGCGCCGGAGGAGCCGAGCCAGTTAAACTTGCGCACGTCGAAGCGCGCCTGCGGAATTTTCGACATCTGCGCGATGGCGACGTTGGGGTTCGCCGCGAGGATGGTCAGGCCATCCGCTTTGGCGACGTTGTATACATTATTGGTCGCCAACAGATGGGCTGCGCCCGGCATATGTTGCAAGATCACCGCCGGTTTGCCGGGAATGTATTTGCCCAAATGGTGCGCGACGATGAGCGCCGCGATCTCAAGACTGCCGCTCTTGGCGCCGATCAGAATGGTGACGGCTTTGCCATCGTAAAAATTTGCCTGTCCGAAAGCCGGCGCGCCTGTAAGGATCGACCAAGTTAAAAACGAATAAGCCGTTAACTGCCGAGCGATCTTCATGCTATCCTCCTGCGATACGATTCTTACCATTGATATTTTAAACTGTATGGCTTCAACAAATTTGCCGTCCTATGTGCCTGCGAAAAAAATCCGAAATCCGAATATCGAATTCCCAAACAAACCGCAGCCAAATAAGTTCCAATTCGTTTATACCAACCGTTATGCCGAAGCGACGCAAGGGTATGTGATTCTAATGACGCCAGTCAAGCCAATTACACGTCTAAAGGCCAAGCCACGCTTGCAGCACGCCTTGTTCGAATTGCAAGTGCACGAGTTTTTGAAACAGCCCATAAAACATCACCCAGGTGATTGCCGTTGCCGCCATCGTCGGCAGCGCACCGACACCGCTTTCAAAGCGGAGATAGCAGCAAATAAACAGCGGCACGGTGAGCGGAAAGCCGATCAGGTAAACGCAGAGAATGAAACCGGCGATCCAAGAAAACGCCGTGATCACGCGCCGGCGCTCGACCTCAGGCGGGACGTCGCTGGAGAACTCCAGGTCGACCGCCGCGCTGTCGATAATTTCTGCCTTGCCGAGAAATAGCTGCCAGAGCTGAGTCGCGGCCAGGAGCAAAAGTGGAATACCCACCGCCAGCGGAAACAAAGCCGCATTAAACGGCCATTCGAGCGCCAGGTAGATCGCCGCAGCAGCGACCAAGATGAGGAAAACGCAGAAGAGTATGCGGCCCTTATGCATTCGCTTGGCTCTGGGCGCGCTGGCGCCGTTTCTGGATATACGGATAAGCGATCACGAAGAGCATGAGAACGATTAGAAAGATCACCATCGGCTGCATGAGCCAGGCAAAGCCGTAGCGCGCGACGGAAATGAAGAAATAGGTCTCGATGACTTTGCCCAAGACAAAGCCGAGAACGAAGGGCGGACGAGGCCAGCCGAACAGCACCATAAAATAGCTGAGCACGCCGAAGATCAGCGTGACGAGCAAATCGGTGATCTGGCCGTTGGCGGTGTAACTGCCGACGAAAACCAGCAGCAGCACAAACGGAATGATCAGACCACCGCGCACGTTGGTCACTTTGGCTAATTGATCGAGGATCGTTAGGCATAAGAGCACGGCGATGATGTTCGCGATCACCAAAGTCCAAACCATCGAGAAGGTGATCGGCAGATGCTTGGTCAGCATGTCGGGTCCGGGTGAGAGGCCCATGATCAAAAAAGCGCTGAGCAGGATCGCCATGGCGCCGCTGCCGGGAACGCCGAAGGCGACCGTCGGGATCAGTTCGCCGCCTTCTTTCGAATTATTCGCCGCGCCCGGTCCGAGAACACCGCGCACATCGCCTTTGCCGAAGCGTTCTCTGTCCTTGGCATCCTTGGCGCCTTGGACGGCATGAGCGTAGGCCATCCATTGGGCAACGCCGCCGCCCGCTCCTGGCAGGATGCCGACGAATACACCGACCACTGAGCAGCGAAACACCAGCCAAAAATGGCGAAAGGTATCTTTGATCCCTTCGATCACGCCGCTACGCAAATTCTCCGCCGGCCGCTCCCCCGCGATCGCGGTGCCGCGCACAGTGAGATCGATAATTTCCGGGATCGCGAAGACACCGACCAACACTGGCACGAAGTCGAGACCTTCCCACAAATACATCAACCCCATGTCAAAACGGAGCGAACCGGACTGACGCTCTTGGCCAATGGTCGACACCAGCAGACCGAACAGACCCATAGCGAAGCCCTTGACCTGTCCGTGCGCGCCGGCGCCGCTGAGCGAGGTGATGCAGGATATGCCGATAACCGCCAACATGAACAGCTCCGGCGAACCAAAGGCGAGCACCAGCGGGCGGACGATCGGAATTGCCAGCGCCAACGCCACCGCGCCGATCACCGCGCCGACCAGCGAGCTCATCAGCGCGGCGCCGAGGGCGCGTCCAGCCTCGCCATTCTTTGCCATCGGATGACCATCGACAACCGTGGCGGCGGAGATCGCCTCGCCGGGCACACCGAAAAGCACCGAGGTAATATCGCCAGTGGTCGCGGCGACGGCGTGCATGCCGAGCAGAAACGCGAACGCCTCGGCGGGCTGCATTTTGAAAACGAACGGGATCATCAAGGCGAGAGTGGCCGCCCCACCGATGCCGGGGAGCAGGCCGACGCAGAAGCCAAGACCCATGCCGACCAGCATCAAGCTGAAAGCTTTCCATTGAAGCACCAGGAAGAGACCGTCGATGAATGCGTCGAACATCGTCTAGCTGCCTTTACCACGGTGCCTGGACCCGGTTGCGAGATTGCCGGCGTAACTGGGCGACCAACACCGGCGCGACTATATGGGAGCGACGATTTTACTGTCAAGCAAAGATTCGTACCGAGCGGCGAAATGTGAGAAAAGATTTAACCGCAGACCCAGGGTTAGTCCAAAAAGTTCGCTGGATATTGTTGTAACAGCGCTGCTGCGCGTAATCGCAGATCCACACTTGAGACCAGTGGATTGGGACGACTCTTTGCCGAGAAATTGCTCTACCGACAGATAATTTAGTGCGGCAGAGCGTGACTTTCGCTGGCGGCGGCGGGCGGGGTGAGACGAGTCAGCAAGCTGACGATCGCCTCGTAATTGACCGGTTTGGTCAGATGGGCGTCGAAGCCGGCTTCCTGGGTACGCCGCCGGTCTTGTTGCTGGCCCCAACCGGTGAGGGCGATGAGAATCATCGATTTGCCCCAAGGCTGTTGGCGTATCCGGTTCGCCGCTTGATAACCGTCGAGTCTCGGCATGGCGAGGTCCATTAAGATAATATCCGGCAAGAATTCCGCGGCCGCTTCCACCGCCGCGACGCCGTCCTTGGCGATCTGTACTTCGTTACCGTCTTTCTCCAGCAGGCGCGCCAAGGTCTCGGCGGACTGGGGGAAATCATCCGCCACTAGAATGCGCCGGCTCCGAACCGGCAAGGTACTTTGGTTGATTTGATCTTGTAGCAGGCCGTCGTTCACCGGGCGATGGGCGGTCACGGGTAATTGCACGATGAATTCGCTGCCGCGGTTCATGCCCTCGCTGCGGACCTCGACTTTGCCGCCATGCAGTTCGACCAGCCGGTGCACCAGGGTCAAGCCTAGTCCAAGGCCACCCTCGCTGCGTGTAAACGAGCGGTCCACTTGGTAAAAGAGCTCGAAAACATGGGGCAGGCTTTCCGCCGCAATGCCGACTCCGGTGTCCTTGACTCGGATGACGACGGTATCGCCGGCCTGCTCGACATTGAGCCAAACATGACCTGGATCCGGGGTGTACTTAGCGGCATTGTTCAAAAGATTCATGAAGACCTGGGTGAGCCGAAGCCGATCGGCCTCGACGTAGATCGAATCCTGCGACATCGTCACGGTCAGTTCATGTTGCCGTTGGTCGATCAACGGCCGGCTCGATTCCACCGCCGCTCTGACAATCTCGGTGAGATTGAGCGGTTCCCTTTGCAATTCCAACTTTTCCCGAGTGATGCGGCTGACATCGAACAAGATCGTCGGTCAAGCGCGTGAGATATTTCACCTGGCGATCGATGATGTCCGGCCCCCAATGTGGATCGGGTAGTGGATGATTCGGGTCTTGTTGTAGGTTGACGACGTTACGCACCAGCGACAGGGGATTACGCAATTCGTGGGCGAGGGTGGCTAAGAACTCATCTTTGCGCCGGTCGGCTTCACGCAAAGCCTCGCCGCTCAAACGCAGGGCGCCGTCGAGACGTAATTTTTCAACCGCCAGCCAAGTGCGTTCGGCGACCATATTGATGAGTAAGACTTCCCGTTCGCTCCACTGGCGCGGCTCGGCGTGCGCCATCGCCAACGCGGATACGAGCTGCCCGTCGCGCAGCAGCGGCACCGCGACCAAGGCACCGACGCCGACTCGCTGGTAAGACTCTATATGCATTCTCGTGCGCACATCATGGGCGACATCCGCGATCGTCGTGGTTTGACCGGCGCGGCCGGCCTCGGTCAACAACGGTCCAAACGCGCCCAGCGGATAGGTGCCGACTAACGACGGGATATGCGGGTGATAATCGCGCTGAATGACGAAGCGATTCTGCTCCGTATCGATCTCGAGAAACGCGCAGCGGTTGACTTTGACATGTTCGCCCAAGGCCACCGCAACGACCCAGGTGAGCTCATCGGCGTTGGCCGCGAAGCGTATGCAGTCAGCGAGATCCAAGAGAAACAAGAGTATCGGCTTCGGCCTGTTTCCGCGCTGTGATATCGCGTACCGCGACGTTGACTCCAAGTAGTTCGCCGCTCGGGTTGTGCACCGGGAAGTAGGTTGCCAGCCAAGAATGGCGCTCGCCGGGTGCGCTGCCGTAGCACCTTTGATTTCGACATCCAAGACTGGCTTACCGCTCTCGATCACCCGGCGGTAATAAACCTCGATGGTATCCGCCAGATCCGGATTGGCGTCCCGAATGGTTTTACCGATAAAATACTCCGGCGCCCGGCCATGCATTTCGGCCAACGCCGCGTTCATCGACAAATAGCGCATATTGAGATCGACAAAACACAAACCCACCGGTGCCGAAGTATAAATGGTGTTGAGCAGAGCCAGCCGTTCGTTGGCGATACGCTCGCTATCGAGCCGGTCGGCTTCGACCGAGCTGATGGCGCAGCCCAATGTTGTCACGCTCCAGATCATCAACAGGGCGAAACCTTGATTTTCCAAGCTGGCCAAGCCGGCCAGTCGCCGAGGTGCGGTGCATGTAATACGCATCCGCCAGTAGCATCACCGTACAGGCTACCGCCACGGCAATCTTTTCCCACTTGCTGGGCAGCGCCACGGCCAACACCATTGCGGCGGCATAACTGATTGGAATCGCTATATGCGCCGAAATCCACATGTCGAGGAGGTAAAAGAGCCCGACCAAAAGCACCGCCACGATACAAACGAAACGCGAACCGACACCTGGAAGGGAGTGTGGCGTTGGCGCGGTGTGCCGATAGTGGGAAGCGGTACAGGTTGTTGGATATTCATGATCGACTAAACAGACAGCGTAAACTTCAGGAACGATGCCGTAGTGTAACAGACACGCTCTAGATCAAACAAGCATCAATATCTCCGGCCCACGAGTTACGCTTTGGGACGCTTGACAACCTCCCGAGCCCAGACAATAGATGACGGAAACAGCTACGATAGGGGGATTCGATGGCCAACAGGGTAAAATATTATCGAGATTTTCGCGAGCATTTAAAGGCGCTCGAAGAGCGCGGCAAATTAGTCCGCATCCAGCGTGAAATCAACAAAGACACCGAGCTGATGCCACTGGTGCGCTGGCAGTTTCGCGGGCTCGACGAACGCGAGCGCAAGGCCTTCATGTTCGAGAGAATCATCGATTCCAAGGGCAAACGTTATTCGATGCCCGTGACCGTGGGGACCTTGGCGGCAACCACGGAAATCTACGCCATCGGCATGATGTGCGAACCCGAGCAAATCGCCGAGCGCTGGAATCAAGCCCAGTTGAACCCCTTCGACCCCATCAAGGTAACTTCGGCGCCCGTCCATGAGGTGGTCTGGCAAGGTCAAGATATTCTCAACGGCCATGGCCTCGACATGATCCCGGTGCCGATCTCGACCCCAGGCTTCGACAATGCGCCCTACTTAACCTCGGCCAACTGGATCACCAAGGATCCCGAAACCGGCATCTACAACATCGGCAACTATCGCAGCCAGATCAAGTCGGCCAACCGCACCGGCGGCCTGTTCACTACGCAACATATGGGGCAGCACTGGCGCAAGGCGAAAGCCAAGGGGCAACGACTGGAAGCCTGCATCGCCATCGGCGTCGTGCCGAGCATCGCTTACTCGGCGACTGCCAAGATCCCCTACGACTTCGACGAATACCGCCTTGCCGGCGGCCTGGCCGGCGCGCCCGTGGAGGTTGTGCAAGCGAAAACCGTGGACCTACTCGTGCCCGCCACCGCGGAAATCATCATCGAAGGGACGATTCCCACCGACGTCGTCGAGCCCGAAGGCCCGTTTGGCGAATATCCGGGCTACATGGGGCATCGCACCGAATCGCCATTTCTCGAAGTCACCTGTATCACGCACCGGCGCGACGCGATTTACACCGCGCTGATGAGCCAGTTCCCGCCCAGCGAGTCGAGCAAGATCAAGCACACCGGCACGGAAAAAATTATTTATAAACTGTTGCGCCATGACAGCGGCAACGCGGCGGTGCTCGACGTCGCGCTCCATGACGAAGTCAGCGGCAGCGGCCAAGCCTATTGCGTGATCAAAATGCGCAACGCGACCAAAGCCGAAGCCTGGCGCGCGCTCCATGCCACCGCTGGATTCACCGGCAGCTACGCTAAAGTCTGCGTCGCCGTGGATGAAGACATCGACATTCACGATCCGGCGATGATCAATTGGGCGATCTGCTACAATATGCGCCCCGATGAAGATGTCGTAATCTCCAAAGGTAAGATGCCCGGCCTCGATCCGTCGACCTATCCGCCGGGAATGGAAAATCAAGACCGGCGCGCCGCCTCAACCTCCGCGTTGCTGATCAACGCCATCCGTCCCTGGCCTTATACGCCGGTGTCGCTGCCCAAGAAAGAGTTCATGGAGCGGTCCAAACAGATCTGGGAAGAGCTCGAGCTGCCGCCGCTCAAGCCGCGCATGCCCTGGTTCGGTTACAGCTTGGGCGCCTGGACTAAGCAAGACGAAGAAGAAGCGGATCTGGCGGTCAAAGGCGATTACTTCGAAACCGGCAAGAAGCAGACTGGGCAGAGGAAAAAATCGTAAGCGCGGAAAGGACCGACGGCGGAAGGATAAACTTCGTCCGTCAATCTTCTACCTTAGAAAAGAGCCGGCACCCAACGTTTCACCGACGCCATATAATTCACATAAGGCTGGCCGAGGGTTTGAATGAGCTTTTTCTCGTCGCCGATAACCCGGCGGTGAAACCATATTGCCGTGGCGATGGTGATTAACGCTGCAAGCCAGGATTTTAGCGTCAGGGTGAGGCCGATGAGAAAGATCAAGTGGCCCAAGTACATCGGGTTTCGCGTATAGCGATAGAGACCGGTGGTAACCAACCGCTCCGGCGGCGTTTCCACCCCCGGACCGCCGCCGCCGCGCGTCGCCCGGTAGCGGCCGCACAGTCGATATTGCAAATAGCCCCAGAGCATCAGCGGCAGGAACCAGAGATTGGCTTGAAGTTGGTTTCGCGCAAACGCCAGCTCCCACGTTAAGGCGACCGCCGGATAGACGATAAAGGTTCGCACCGGTGTGCGGCTAAAGAATCTCATCGTTGCCCATACAGTATGTCCTTCGATCTAACCCATATTCTCGTCGGCGTCGCTTTGTTATTGGCCGCCTTCGTCAAAGGCGCCACCGGTCTTGGGCTTTCCGCTGATTGCGACGCCGATGGTGGCGCTACTTTTGGACATTCGCGTCGCCGTGACGATACTCATCCTGCCCAATCTTTTGATGGACATCACTCAGGTGTTTCGCGACGGCTTCCCCGACACGGTCCTGCAGCGCTTCAAATCTATGATCGGTCTGACCATCATCGGGGTTTTCCTTGGCACGATGGTGTTAGTGATGCTGCCGCTGTGGGCGCTCAATTTGTGTCTCGGCATCATGGTCATCGTTTTCGTGGTTTCCAACCTGCTCAAGTTCAACTTCGTCATATCCCCCGCGGCGGAAAAAAAACTGTCGCCGATTGTCGGGCTGCTGAGCGGGTTCTTAAACGGCATGACCAATGCCGCCGGACCGATCTTGGCAATTTACTTCTACAGCCTAAAATTAGAGAAGCGAAACTTCGTCAAATCCGTCGCGACGATCTTCATGATCACCAAGGCAGCGCAGCTGATCGCGGTGTCGACCTGGAATTTATTCAATTGGAATACCCTCACGCTGTCGCTGCAAGTGCTGCTGTTTACGCTGCTCGGCTTCTTCGCCGGTCTGAAGACTCAGGATCGGGTGAACCAAAAGACCTTTAGCCAGGGGTTGATGGTGCTGCTGTCGATTATCGGTGTGATCCTCATCGCGCGGGCGCTCACCCAGGCGCTGCAATGAGTCTTCATTATTTCGGCAAACGCGCCGAGCGCTATGAATTTTGCTCACAGCGCCGGCGCGTAAAGATTATTCGGCAAAGCGCGCACGTAATCGATCGCCTCTTTAAGCGGGATCACGTCGGCATACTTCATCGCCATGTCGAACAGATTGATCTTGTGCGAAGCCTGACCGCGGTCGAAAACACATTCTTCGACCACCGAAACTTTCAGATTATAGGAAAACGCGTCGATGACGCTGGCGCGCACGCAGCCGCTGGTGGTGGTGCCGCAGACCAGCAAGCTGTCGGCATGGACCTCGGTCAGCATGCTCATGAGCGCCGTGCCGAAAAAAGCGCTGGGCTTTTGCTTGCGCACGATGATGTCGCCGGGCTGGGGCGCGATCTCGTCGACGATCTGATTGGCTTTCTCCCATTGCTCGGTCATATCTTCCGTGGATCGGTTGCTCTTGGCCGCCCAACCGCCGACCAGCACCGTGCGAATTGGCGCGATTCTCCTCGGCGGTGGTATAAAACGTCGGCACATGCTTTTTGCGAGCTTCGCCGAGCAACTCGCCAATGGCATGGACGCCGTCCCAACCTTCCTCGCCGCAGCTGGTGCGAAAGCGCTTGACCGACTCGAGAATGGGCTCGGGCTTGTCGCCGGTAAAATTGTAATTGACGTCGATGATTAATAGCGCCGGCCGTTGCCCGAGGCCGGCTTTCTTGCCGAAACCGGAAAGCGCAAACACTTCCTTGTCGCGCGGGGTCAAAATATCGTCCCAGGTCGCCATGAGAAATCCTCCCTATCGTCAAGTTAGCGCGATGTTCATAATAAACCGGCGGTGATGTCAAGATGATTATCGCCAGCAACTCATTGACCCCAAGCCAGCCGACGCTTATAACGTGGAAAGCGCAGTGACAAGCCGTTAGAGGTGCCACGCCAACCATGAGGCAAATCAGATTGAAGCTGAAATTAGTTTTAGTAATTCTGCTCGTGTCCAGCTGCGGTTCGCCGGTGGCGGTATGGACCGACGGCGAGGTACCGTTTGTCCGCTCGACGCCGGAAGTGATCGAGCGCATGCTTGAATTGGCGCGGGTCAAACCTGGCGATGTCATTTACGATATCGGCAGCGGCGACGGCGCGATCATCATCCATGCCGCCAAGAAATACGGCGTCAAAGGCGTCGGCATAGAAATCGACCAGGATTTAGTCGCCCGCGCGCGCAACAACGCGTATCGGGAGAAAGTCGAACATCTCGTCGAGTTCCGCGCCCAGGATGCCTTCACCGTCGACATGTCGCCGGCCACCGTCGTGACGCTGTATATGCTGCCTGAGTTCAACGCCAAGCTGCGGCCGATCATGGACCGCCAGCTCAAGCCCGGCACGCGCGTCGTCTCCCACGACTATCCTGTGGAAGGGTGGACACCGGACCGCGTGGAACCGGTGCGCGGCGACTTCGTGCATAACCATACGGTGCTACTATTTGAGATCCGCTAAAACCCAAAAGGCCCCGCACTGGCGGGGCCTTTTGGCTTACGCGCTCGAAACAATGCTAGTCGCTGAGAGTCGTCGGAAACATCAGCGACTTAACCGTCACCGGAATGACTTCAGTGATACCCAAGCATTCGCCGATATCGATGTAATCCAGATCGCCGACCTCGATGCCGTCGATGGCGATAATGTCGCGGGTAACTTTGAGTTCATCCCTGAGAATGGCGCCAAGTGACTTGGCGATGTCCAGGTCCAGGGTCAAATAGAGCGGACATTTGGCGTCGTCGGCGTCTTTGAGAATCTGCGCCACGCCTTCGGCGATGCGCCGGACCGATTGATAGTTGGGCACGCCGCTGACGGTCAATGACAAGGCCAACCCTGACGTGAAGCAGCTCAGGTCGAACTTTCTGAGCGACTGTTTGATCGCATCGGCCACCGATTCGCCGTCGCGGATCGGCGCTTGGATAACTTTCAAGCCATGCACCGGCAGAGCTTTTTCGTTGGAGACATAACTGGTGTTGCCGCTCGCTTGGATGGTGTACTCGCCGGCGCCGATGACCGTGGCGCGAATCCCTTCGATGGGCTCGCGCAGGACATCCTTCGGTAGTTTTTTTAAATAGTCGCGCATGTTCTTGCCGAGCACCGGCCCGATGTCGCCGTAGGATTTGGCATCGCGGTCGTAAACATGCTCGGAAACGCCGCCGGAAAACACCAGATGCTGTACTTGCTTGAACCCTGTGTAGTTGACGAAAGGCGGGGTCACCATCAAGGATCTCGCCATCGGCGACGTGGGCCCCTGTTCGATGATCTCGAAGAGAATCTTTGCCATATAGGCGCCGAAGTCTTCTTTCATTTTCTCGCTGATCTTCTCGCCAAGCTCGACTTTATGGCCAAGCTCCTTCATCATCGTCCGGCCCGGATCTTCGATGCGCGTGATCTGATCCTTTTCATCGAAAGCGATCAGCCGCGCGCCGACGCTGATCGACGCCGTCTGCGTCACCATGCCGTCTTCGACCAGAGAAAACTTGGTCGTGCCGCCGCCCATGTCGACGTTGAGCACGGTTTTATGTTCGCCCTTCGACAGATCCACCGCGCCGCAGCCATAGGCCGCCAGCAAAGCCTCATGATTATGGCCCGCCGCCGCGCAAATGAACTTGCCCGAATATTTGGCGAAGTTCTCGACGATCGGCTGGGCGTTTTCTTTCTTGAGCGCCTCGCCGGTGATGATCACCGCGCCGGTATCGACATCCTCCGGCGTCAAGCCCGCCTCTTTGTAAGCGTCTTGAATAAACTGGTTCACTTTGTCGGTATCGATCTTGGTCGCCGAAGTGTAAGGCGTCAGCATGATCGGCGAGCGGTACAACACCTCGCGACCGGTGACGCGGAATTTGCCGGACAACGACGCGCCTTCGCGCCGCAGCGTGATATGCGAGAAGATCAAATGCGAGGTCGAAGAGCCGATGTCGATGCCCACGCTCTTGAGCGAGAACATCTCCAATCCTTCGATGTCGGTGACAATCTCGTCCTCTCCGATGATGAAATTATCCGGATGGTCGTGATCGTAGATATCGTCATGCATCTTTAGCCTCTGTATATCCGCCATTTTGTCCTACCCCAATAACAGGAATCCCCGCTCGCTGGAGCGGGGATTCCGTAATCGAATTTTTAAGTACTTACGGTAATTATTGCTTGCCCATCGCCTTGGACCATTCGTAGTCCGGGTTTTTGTAGCATTCATCAGGCATAATGCTCTTGATGCCGCGCTTGCCCAACTCTTCCTCGAACTTCTGGCGAATAAACGGATCCTCGTTCGGGTACTCGATCTGATCCTTGGCGCGGTCCTCGACCTTTTCCGCGTGGCCGTGGAACTGCATGGGCGGATGGAGTGCCAGATAGCGCGCCATATCGCCGCCGGCATTGAAATGTTGATGAAACCATTTATCCGGCGGCGTGATCATGCTGCACTCATGCCACGGACAGACGATTTTCTCTTTGCCCTCTTCCCACATGATCGAATAACCTTCACCGGCCGGAATGATGATCGCCCGGCCGGGGCCATGGCGGTGCGCTTTCTTGTAGGTCTTGGGCGCGAACACCGACATATGGGCGGTCAGTTCGGAATTGGGGAACTGCATGAACACGCTCTTGCCGCCGGCGCCGCGCCGTTCGTTGGCGTCGAGCTTGTTCCAGGCGCGCATGTCGGGAAAAAAGTTGCCATACCAGAAGGCGCGCATGCCTAAACCTTCGTCGGCGTCCTTGGCTTGAACCATTTTCGCTTCCGAGTAAAAATCGCCCTGGTCGGCGGTGATTTTCGGCTCGTAGGGATTGTTGAAATACATGTCCGGTTCCGGCAACGCCGACATCGCCATCGGCATATAGCTGTAATGAAAAAGTTTAACCGGCTTGTCGCCGGTCATGTTGCTGAAGACATGCCAGTGATTACGCGGCACGAGAAACATCGAGTGCTCTTGCCATTCGAAGTTCTTCTTGGCTTTGCCTTCACCAGACCACACGGTGGTCAAACCACGGCCGGAGCAAACGTAAACGACCTCATCCAACGCGAACTTGACCGGCGGCAACGACTTACCGGGCGGGACTTCAGTCACGCGCGCGGCGCTGACGCCTTCTTGGCCCCACAGCTGAATGAAGGCGGCCTTGCAGCCTCTTTCCTCCCACCACTCCAACTCGACGGTGCGCAGATCGGGAATAAAATAACCCTTATGGATTGGAATGCCTTTCGACTTCATCCACCGGTCGTAGGTAAATTCCTTGCTCCACATGGTTATAACGGGTTCTTGACTAGCTGCTTCGGCCATAAAACTTCCTCCTTACTGCTTGCTCTTATCCTACTTACTTATCTTCTTGTTTCTTTACTAGCAACCTGGAGCCTGGCCAGCGCGCGCCGCTGAGCTTCTTCCAGTTGCGCATACTCTGGGTCTTCGAAGTTGAGCTCGCCCAGCGCTTTTCGGCGCGCTCCTTGGCGCGCTGCGCCCGCGCCATGTCGATCTCGCCGGCGAACTCCGCCGCCGAGGCCAGAACGGTCATGACGTTATCCAAGCACTTCGGCATAGCCGCCACCGACCACCAATACGTGACGCGCGGCGCCTTGCTTGTAGCTCATCTCGCCGGCGACCAAAGTCGACAAGAACGAAATATGATTGGGCAACACGCCGAACTCGCCCAGTTCGCCCGGCGCGCTGACCTCGTCGACTTCTTCGTCGAGGACCAACCGGCTCGGGGTTACGACTCTCAGTCTAATTTTATCTGCCATCTTCTCTCGATTGCGAACGTCTATTCCGAAATTGAACGACTTGAACGGTTTGAACCGTTTGAACGAAATGTGACTTTTCGTTCCAGCCGTTCAAATCGTTCAAACAGTTCAAACCGTTAATTCCGCCTCAATAACGGACTAAGCTGCCGCCATCTTCTTGGCTTTTTCTAGGACCTGCTCAATGGTGCCGACCATGTAAAAAGCCTGTTCAGGGATATCGTCGTGTTTGCCGTCAACCACTTCCTTAAAAGCGCGGATGGTGTCCTTCAATTCAACGTAGGCCCCGGGAATGCCGGTAAATTGTTCGGCGACGAAGAACGGCTGCGACAGGAAGCGCTGCACTTTGCGGGCGCGCGCGACGGTGAGTTTATCGTCTTCGGAAAGCTCGTCCATGCCGAGAATCGCAATGATGTCCTGCAAGTCTTTGTAGCGTTGCAGGATCAGCTGCACCGACCGGGCGACCTCGTAATGTTCCTGGCCGACGACTAGCGGATCGAGAATACGCGAGGTCGAGTCGAGCGGATCGACAGCCGGATAAATGCCTAACTCGGCGATCTGCCGGGACAGAACCGTAGTCGCGTCCAAATGGGCGAAGGTGGTCGCCGGCGCCGGATCGGTCAAGTCGTCGGCCGGGACGTAAATCGCCTGCACGGAGGTAATCGAACCTTTGCGCGTGGTCGTGATGCGTTCTTGCAGCTCGCCCAAGTCGGTCGACAAGGTCGGCTGATAACCGACGGCGGAAGGCATGCGGCCGAGCAGGGTCGAGACTTCCGAGTTCGCCTGCGTGAAACGGAAAATGTTATCGAGGAACAACAGCACGTCGCGGCCTTCGTCGTCGCGGAAGTATTCCGCGAGAGTCAACGCCGTCAAGGCGACGCGGGCGCGCGCTCCGGGCGGTTCGTTCATCTGGCCGTAAACCAGCGACGCTTTGTTGATAACCCCGGACTCTTTCATTTCGAGCCAGAGATCGTTGCCTTCGCGGGTACGCTCGCCGACACCGCCGAAGACGGAGTAGCCGCCATGCTTCATGGCGACGTTGTTGATCAGTTCCATCAGAATGACGGTCTTGCCGACGCCGGCGCCGCCGAACAGACCGACTTTTCCGCCGCGCGCGTAGGGCGCCAGCAAATCGACGACTTTGATGCCGGTTTCGAGGGCTTGAACTTTGGTTTCTTGATCGACGAATTCCGGTGCCGAACGGTGAATCGGAGAGGTTTTCTTGGCGTTGATCGGGCCGCCTTCATCGACCGGTTCGCCGATGACGTTGAGAATCCGTCCGAGCGTTTCTTCGCCCACCGGCACGCTGATACCCGCGCCGGTGTCGAGCACGTCCATGCCACGCACCAAACCCTCGGTGGTGTCCATGGCGATACAGCGTACGGTGTTTTCACCCAAGTGCTGCGCCACTTCGATGACCAGATTCCACTGCGCGTCGCTGATCGCCGGATTGGTGATCTTGAGCGCATTGTAGATCGGCGGCAGCGCGCCGTCGGAAAACTCGACATCGACGACCGCACCCAAAACCTGGGTGAGTTTACCCGTACTCATTTTATTAACCCCTCCGAAATATCGTGTTCGTGACTCGTGTTCGTGCTCGTAAATCCATGTTCCGAGTATCCTACGAACACGAGCACGAGCGACGATCACGTTTATTTACTTCAATGCTTCCGCCGTGCCGACGATTTCCAACAGCTCGCGCGTGATCGACGCCTGGCGCGCGCGGTTCATTTGCAGCGTCAACGAGCCGATCATCTTCGAGGCGTTGCCGGTCGCCGATTCCATCGCGGTCATGCGCGCGCCATGCTCGCTGGCGGTCGCTTCCAACAACGCCCGCTGCACGGCGACGCCCGTGATGCGCGGTAAAAGACTCGCCAAGAGCTGCTCGACCCCAGGCTCGTACAAATACTCCGTCTGCTGTTGCGCTTGAACTTCATTGGTCTCGGCCAGGCCACCGGCAGGAGTTTCTCCAGCGTCGGCACTTGGGACAATGCCGAGCGGAAGCGGCTGTAGACGAATGTAAACCGCATCCACTTCGCCGCCGACAAACCGGCTGATTAGTTTCTGCGCGATCTCGCCGGCCAATTCGTCCGCCGCTTTGTAGAGAATATCGATGTAGCGGTCGGCAATCTTGGCGCCGCGCCGGCGAAAATGGTCGCCGCCCTTGCGGCCCGACTAAGGTCAACTCGATCTGCCGATCGTCGTCTGCTGCCGGATAAAGGCCTCCGCCGCACGGATCATGTTGGTGTTGTAGCCGCCGCAAAGCCCGCGATCCGAGGTGAATAGCACCAGCTGAATCTTTTTCTCCTCGCGGGGCGTCAGCAGCGGATGGGCATCACTTGGCGACCCGAGCCGACACATTTTTTAGCAACTCGGTCATCTTCTCGGCGTAGGGCCGGGCTTGCACCGCGGCTTCCTGAGCGCGCCGCAGCTTGGCCGCCGAGACCATTTTCATGGCCTTGGTGATCTGCTGGGTGTTGCGTAACCGAGCCGATCCGTTTACGTATGACTTTAAGTGTTGCCATGTCTATCGATGTCCGGACTACGGGATTAGGGCGTCGGGTGACTCGAAACTCAAACCCGAAACTCGTAACTAAGCCTTAAAGACTCCTTTGAATTCTTCCAGCACTTTGTTGAGCTTGCCGCGCAGGTCGCCGTCCAACTCGCGTTTCTGCAGAATGTCGGCGAAGACATCGGCATGGCGCGAGCTGATGAACGAGAAAAGTTCTTGCTCGATAGCGCTTGAGCGCAGGGATCGGCAGGTCGTCGACAAAGCCGTTGGTGCCGGCGTAGATGATCACGACCTGCTGCTCGACCGCCAGCGGCTGATATTGCCCTTGTTTGAGCAGTTCGACCAAGCGCGCGCCACGGTTTAACTGCTTTTGCGTCGCCGCGTCCAAGTCGGAACCGAACTGGGCGAAGGCGGCCATTTCACGGTACTGCGCCAATTCCAGACGCAGTGTGCCGGCGACCTGCTTCATCGCCTTGATCTGCGCGTTACCGCCGACCCGGGAGACCGAAATACCGACGTTGATCGCCGGCCGGACACCGGAGTAAAACAGATCGCTTTCCAAAAAGATCTGCCCGTCGGTGATCGAAATCACGTTGGTCGGAATATACGCCGAAACGTCGCCGGCTTGGGTCTCGATGATCGGTAAAGCGGTCAGTGAACCGCCGCCGCGGTCGGCGCTCATTTTGGCGGCGCGCTCGAGCAAGCGGGAATGCAGATAGAATACGTCGCCAGGATACGCTTCACGTCCGGGCGGACGGCGCAGCAGCAGAGACAATTGGCGATAGGCAACCGCGTGCTTCGACAGATCGTCGTAGATAACCAATGCATGGCCGCCGTTGTCGCGGAAGTACTCGCCCATGGTGCAGCCGGAGTAAGGCGCGATGAACTGTAGCGGGGCGGATTCCGATGCGGTCGCGGCGACGACGATGGTGTATTCCATCGCGCCAGCCTCTCTGAGCTTGTCGACGACCTGGGCAACCGTGGAACGCTTTTGACCGATGGCGACATAGATGCAGATGACGTTGCCGCCCTTTTGATTGATGATGGCGTCGATGGCGACGGCGGTTTTGCCGGTCTGACGGTCGCCGATGATCAGCTCGCGCTGGCCGCGACCGATGGGAATCATGCCGTCGATCGCTTTCAAACCGGTTTGCAGCGGCTCTTTCACCGGCTGGCGCGCAACGATGCCGGGGGCTTTCAATTCGATGCGCCGGCGATCTTTGGACTCAATCGGCCCGCGCCCGTCGATCGGCTTCGCCGAGGGCGTTGACCACCCGGCCGATCATTTCCTTACCGACCGGAACTTCGGCGATGCGGCCGGTCCGTTTGACCGTGTCGCCCTCTTTGATCATATGGGTCTCGCCGAACAGCGCGGCGCCAACATTGTCTTCTTCCAAATTCAGCGCGATGACCGAAAATCCCATGGGGAAACTCCAGCAGCTCACCGGCGGCGACCTTGTCCAGGCCGTGAATGCGCGCGATACCGTCGCCGGTGGAAAGCACCGTGCCGACCTCCTGGATCTCAACCGTCTTATCGTAATCGCGAATCTGCTCTTTGATGATGCGGCTGATTTCCGCTGTTCCGATCTCCATTGATTACTCCTTAATAACCGCGCGCGATGCGCTGTTTCATCCTGGCCAATTGCGTTCGCACGCTGCCGTCGTAGATCTTTCCTTCCAGCTCCACTTGCAGGCCGCCGAGCAACTCCGGGTCGACGACTTGCTGCAAGATCACCTCTTTGCCGGAAAGGCTGCGCAGCTGGCCACGCACGCGCTCGACCAGCGCCGGCTCAAGGGCTGAAGCGCTAATCACTTTGGCGTCGACCCGGCCGCGCGCTTCGTTGAGCAAGCGGCGATAGCAGTTGACGATGCCGGTCAAGTGGCTCAAGCGATCGCGCTCCAAAAGCAGCGACAGAAACCTGACGGTCAATGACGATAGCTTTTGACTCTGGGCGACCTGATTAAGGATCTGTTTGCGCGTATCGACGGCGAAAGCGGGATTGGTGAGAACTTGTTGCAGGGCGGAATTGCTATAGTCCGAAAAAAACTGTTCGACTTCGACGCCGACGGCATCTTCCTGACCGCCGTCGCACGCCAATTGAAACAGCGCCCTGGTGTATCTGCGTGCTAAGCTGCCTTCGATCATCGCGCCTGTCCAATACTCTGGATAAATTCGTCCGCCAGGCGGTTTTGATCGTCCACCGACAGGTTGCGTTGAAGCAATGCCCGCGCCGTGGCTTCGGCCTGGATCGCCATGTCCTCGCGGATTTTTTGCCGTGCCATTTTTACTTCCTGATCGGCGAGAATGCTGGCGTCGGCTTTGATCTTCACCGCCATGGCATTGGCTTCGCCGACGAGCTTAGCTTTGTCGCGCTCGCCTTCATCGCGCAGTGTTGCTTGCAGACTCCGCACTTGCTGGTCGAGGGCGGCCAACTTGGCTTTGTACTCGTCAACCAGCGCCTGGGCCGCGGCTTTTTTTGCCGAGGCTTGCGCCATCGTGGCGACTACTTGGTCGCGGCGATTTTGCAGAAAACTGCGCACTGGGGGGAGTGCGAACTTGATGATAATGAAAGCGTAAATGAGAAAATTGAGGGCCGGAAAGATAACCTCAGTGATCGACGGAACATGATGTTCAGCGCCGCCGGCGGCCCAAGCCTGGGCGATCGTGAATAGACCGAGAAAATCCTGGCTGGTCACCCGACTCTCCTCCCAAGAACTTTATGCACCATGTCGGCAGCCACGGCGCTGACTTCCGCCGCGGCCAGACGCTTTTCCTGTTCCATGGCAGCGGCGACTTCCTGTCTGACCTGATCGAGAGTCCGGGTGGCCTCGTCACGCGCCTGGCCCAAGATCTTTTCGCGCTGCTGGCGCGCATCCTGATTGATCGCCTCTTTGGCCGCGTAGCCCACGGCTTGGCCCTGGGCGATTTGCTCATCGAACTGGGCCTTGAGCTTGGCGCCCTCATGCTCCAAGTCCACCGAATCATGCTGCGCCCCGGTGGTTTTATGCTCGCGCTCTTCCAGCAAACGCAAATACGGCTGAAATAGCAGCTTATTGAGAATCAGCCAGAGAACGACAAACAGGACGATCTGATAGACTATGCTGTAATCAAGGTGAATCATGGATCAACGACCGCTTTCAAACATGCTCTCACTTGGGTTCCGCTGCATCCGCAATGGCGCAACCCAGTACCCAATTAATAAAAAACCTACATTCTCGATTGAACGTAGGATCTAGGATCGGGAGGTGACGGACAGCGAACCGAAGTCTAATTCTGACAATCAGATTACAGCTTAGGCGCTGCAGCCACAGCGGCTTTATCGGCGCTTGGGCTGCGGGAACCTGCGACTTCACCCTTTTGCTTCGCAACTCCCATGGAGCAGTCACCGTCAAGCACCACGCCCTCGGTGATTAGCAGCCGGGGCGCGTCGATGTTGCCGATCAAGCGGGCCGGTGCCAACAGCTCGATCCGTTCCTTGGCGGTGACATTGCCTTCGACTCTGCCGCGGATAATCACGACTTGGGCGGTGATCTTCGCTTTCACTTCCGCTTCCTCGCCGATGGTGAGGATGCCCTGGCAATTAATCTCACCGTCGACCTTGCCATCGATGCGCGCCGGCCCTTGAAAGCTTAACTCACCGGTGACGCGGCTGCCTTTATATAGATAACCGACCAAACCCGCAGTTGTCTGCGGCGGGGCGGCGGTACTTCTATCTTGGCAGCAGGCGGCACTGGAGCTGCGCTTACTGGAACAGGCTCTGGCGCTGGTTTCGCTGCTTGTGCCACGCTTTGCGGCTCCGTTTCGGTTTTTTTTCCGCCAGAGTTTTTATCAAACCAAGCCATTTTTTGGTTCTCCCCGTGGTTGGGCAGAGTTTCCTATAACATCCGAGAATCTCATTGTCAAAACGCAGTAGCGGAAACCAACAAGGCTTGTTTGCTGGCCGACGGTCCGCATGCACCCCTTGATCCAACTAAATCTCGAAAGCCAGAAAAGGCCACTCTCGGCCATCCCGAAAATCGACAAATTGCGGCATGTTCTTGACCGCTTGCGCCACTTTGTTTAGCTTAGAGCGATAATTCGATATGAACAATTTCTGTTTACTCACTAAGGGCGATCTCCTGGTCCTAGCCTGTATCGCCCAGCTATCGTCGCCATCGTGCGCGGCGTGATTCATACCCGCGACTATCCCGAAGATGCGATCCACCATGATGAAACATTGGCGCATGGAGCGGCGAAGTGTCTGTGGACGCTGACAATTTAGTGAAAGAAGCGCTGCAACCCGTGCCCACAGAAAAGGGCGTCGAACTGATGGCCCAATGACAAGCCGTGGCGCTCAATACCAAACCGAGGCGGCCGGTGCGCGAATATATGGACCTGCGCTTCGTCAATGAAGTGATGGCCGAATTAACTCAGAAATAATCAACAGGAGGCAAGAGTGAAAAGAATATTTATCGTCGCCATGCTGTGCGCCGTTTTTGGGCTCGGTAACCAGGCCAATAGCCAAGAAAAAAAAGGGCCGCTTTACGCCACGCTGAAAACCAGCATGGGCGACATCGTGATTCAGCTGTTCGACGAAAAAGCGCCCAAGACGGTGGCCAACTTCGTCGGCCTCGCCACGGGCACAAAAGAATGGACCGATACCAAGAGCGGCGAGAAAGTGAAGAAGCCGCTGTATAACGGCACGATCTTTCACCGCGTCATCCCCGGCTTCATGATTCAAGGCGGAGATCCCTTGGGCAACGGCACCGGCGGGCCGGGTTTTCGCTTCGAGGATGAATTCCATCCCGACCTGCGCCACACCAAAGGCGGCGTCCTGTCGATGGCCAACGCCGGGCCGAATACCAACGGCAGCCAATTCTTCATCACCCTCGCGCCGACCCTGCACTTGGACAACCGCCACAGCGTATTTGGTGAAGTGGTCAAGGGACAGGAAGTCGTCGTTGCCATCGGCGCCACCCCGCGCGACGGACGCGACCGGCCGAGCAAAGATGTCGTAATCAAAGAAGTGGTGATTTCGCGCGGCAGCTTTTGAGTCTTCAGCGTTGCCGTCCAACAGGAGAAAGCGATGAAACTCCGCCGCACCGCGATGTTGGTTCTATTGATAACGTCGGTCGTGGCTAGGATCGGCTTCGCCGCTGAAACATCTCTGCTCCAGGCCACCGCAGTCTATGGCGTCATCGCCACCGATCCGATTTATCTGTGGATCGCTCAGGAGAGAGGCTTCTTCAAAAAGAACGGCCTCACCATCGACCTCACCCATATTCCAACCACCCAGGCGGTGCAGGCTTTGGTCAGCGGCAAGATTCACTTCACCACCGCCGGCCCGCAAATCATCGAAGCCAATCTCGCCGGCGCCGACACGGTTTACATTTTGAGTCCGGTCAATACGTTTCGTCTTCTCGCTTTATAGCAAGCCGGAAATTACCAACATGAAAGGTCTCGCCGGCAAGACCATCGGCGCGACCAATAAGGGAACGCCCACCGACATCGCCGGACACATGGTTGTCGCGCAGAGCGGCCTCAAGCCGGATATCGATGTCAAATTCGTTTATCTGAAGGAACTCCCCGCCCTGGTCGCCGCGTTGCAGCAAGGTATCATCGATTCGGCAATTCTCTCGGCGCCGAGCACGCTCACCGCGCGCAACTTCGGCTTAAGAGAGCTGCTCAATATCACCGCGTTGAAAATTCCTTTCGTGCAGCACTCGATCGGCACGACGCGCTCGTTCATCAACGCCAACCAAGATCTGGTGCGGCGCTTTGTCCGCAGCGCGGCTGAAGGAATTGACTACGCGCGCAAGAACCGCGCCGACGCCATTACGATCATGTCCAAATATACCAAGATCACCGACCCCGCCCAGCTGCAAGAATCGCTGTCAACCAATGAGCCGGGGTGGGAGCGCATTCCGACACCGAACCAAGCGGCCATCGAAGCCGTGTTGGCGGCGTCGCCAAACCCAAAAGCAAAAGAGGCCAAATGGGATCAGTTCATCGACGACCGGTTTGTCAAAGAATTGGTCGCCGCGGGGGTGTTTAAATAGGGCAGACCTGCGTGTCTGCCCTGAATTTCATTCACCGCCAGACTAGTCATTCCAAGTCATACGGCACGCCGACCTGTTCGCTGACCGCTCTCAATCCCTTGAGCACCGAACCGTGCAGCGGAATGCCGCGTTCCGATCTTTCCTCGGCGGTTTCAAATTCAATTTCCCCAGCCACGTAGACTCGGCTCTCGCCTTCGACTGGCGGCGTCGATTTTAACTCGCGGATCAGCCGGTCCATGTCGGCTGTGAATTCCGCGGCTGGGCGAAATGCTGCCGGGTTAATCGCGCCGAAAAAGTGGCCGCGCGGTTCTTGGTTGGCATTCAAAGCCGTGACCGTGCCGGTGAGCACGCCGCAGAGAATTTCCACGAGGATGCCTAAACCGTAGCCTTTATGGCTGCCGCTCTCGCGCGAGCCGCCAAGCGGCAACAAACGACGCGCCCGCTGCGCCACTTTGGGATCCGTCGTCGGTTCGGCTTTTTCGTTCAATGCCCAGCCCGTCGGAACCGGCTTGCCCAGGCGAATCGCCAATTCCAATTTGCCCGCCGCCGCAGTGGTGGTCGCCATGTCGAGGACGAAAGGTTTTTCGTCTTTTGCCGGCACGGCAAAGCTGATCGGATTGGTGCCGAAGCGCGCTTCGCGGCCAAAGGTCGGCACCACTTGCCGGCTCGCGTTGGTCATGGCGATGCCGATCATGTCATGAGGCAACGCGAGCATGGAATAATAGGCCGACATGCCGTAGTGCCGGCTATTACGAACCGTGACGATGCCGACACCCGACTCTTTGGCCTTGTTAATCGCCAGCTCCATCGCCCGGTGGCCGGCGACGAAGCCCATGCCATTGTCGGCATCGAGCAGCGCGGTGGACGCATTCTCCGTGACGACGCGAATATTCGGCTTCGCCGTCATCGCGCCGTCGCGCAGCCACTTCACATACCAAGCGTGCGGGTTGAAGCGAATCACGCCATGGGTATCGACGCCGCGCAAATCGGATGCCACCAGGACATTGGCGGCGATCTCGGCGTCGCCCGCCGGCACGCCGAGTTTTTCAAATGAACGGCTGACGAAGCGAATCAGTTTCTCATGATTGATACGGGTCATACCGGTTGCATCGGTGGCCATGAAATCCTCCCAGAGATTACTTGCGCACACCTATCTTTGATCTTGTTCCTCTGTCAACCCCGCTTGACGCTCCAACCGCGTTTCCCTATGTTACCCACAGCCGAAGAGATCTCGCTATGGCCACTTCTCAGCCGATCGCAGGAGACTTTGCTGATGATGAAATTGTTCGATTCGCCAGCGCGACTGACTCTCGCCGCTATCTGCTGCGCTCTAATCGCCGTCGTCAGAGGTCGCCAATATCGGCGCCGCCGAATTGCCCCTGGTGCGCATCGCCCACGGCGCTTTCAGCGAAAAAGTCGTCGCATTATGGCTAGGCAATGAACAAGGTCTGTTTCGCAAGCATGGCGTCAACGTCGAAGTCATCAACATCCGCAGCGGCCCGCAGACCATGGCGGCGCTGGTTTCCGGCGACATCCAAGTCGCCTACACCATTCCTGGATCGGTCGTCAGCGCCGCAACCGGCGGTTTAGACGTCGCGTTCTTCGCCGGCATCGTCAACAAAGCCGACGGCGATTTCATTGCCGGGACGAGCATTCGCAGCGCCGAGGATTTAAAAGGCAAACGGATCGGTGTGCAGAGCATCGGCGGCGGGGTCTGGTCGATGGCGATGCTCGCCATCGAGCATCTCGGTTTGGAACCGAATCGAGATAAAATGACGATCATGGTTATCGGCGACTCGCCGGTGCTGGCGCAATCGCTGGAATCCGGCGGCATCGAAGCGACCTATCTCAATTACACCCACAGCCGGGCACTGAAAGAGAAGGGTCTTCCGGTTCTACTCGACTTGGGCAAGGCGCCGATTCCCTATCAAGGACTCGCGGCGGCGACCCGGCGCGGCTATCTCAAGCAAAATCCCCAGATCGTCGATTCACTCATGCGCGGCTTTGTCGAAACCGTGGCGTTTATTCACAAGCCGGGAAACAAGGAAATCGTCATCAAGTCTCTGGTTAAAAATCTACGCTTAAGAAGCAGCCAAGACGCGGAGATCGGCTACGCGGCATTGCAATGGTTGTACAACCTCGATATCAAGCCAACCATCCCTGGCATTCAAAACATGGCGCGCTTCCTCGCCCTGTCGAATCCAAAAGTAAAAACCGTGAAAAGCGAAGACGTGGTCGACGAAGCGCCCTGGCAACGTTTGGAAAAAAGCCCGTTCTATCGGGAAGTGCTGGCCGCTGCTAAAAAGTAAAGCGTCGTCCTGGCCGATCTATCCGCAGAACTACAACTATTGCGAGTTTATCTGATCCCCAGATACTCGTTGTAAACCTTCATGTACTTGTCGTAGCCGCCCTCAGCGCGGATGACATGTGCGGTACCGCTTTCCATGAGCTGATCGATATCCTTGGACTGGCTTCTGACGCCTTTTCTGAGGGGAATTTTTCCCGCCGCTGCCAGGGCTCGTTGCCCTTCAGCGGAGAGATAGAAATCGATGAGGATCTGCGCCGCCAGCAGGGTGTAGGGGATTTTTCACCATGGCTATGGTGGAAATAGTCGCCAGGGTCTGCGTCGCGGGTAGCCAATCCACCGGCGCCTCTTTGCGTTTCATCGCTTCGAGTTTGGAGACCTGCATGAAACCGGTGAGCGGGTATTCGCCCGCGGCCATCATGTTGATCGTGTGGCTATAGCCTTCGACTAACCTTAAGTCCTGCTGGCTGAGTTTTTTGAAATAAGCCGTGCCCTGCTCGTCACCGCGCAGCGATACCATACCGGTCAGTGGGTAGGGCACACCGCGGTTAACGGCGATTTGACTCTTGTACTGCGGCCGCAAGTAATCGTCATAATTTTTCGGCACCGCGGACTTCGCAAGTAGCCGGGGATTGAAGCCGGTGACGAGCAAATCGGTGGTTATGCCGGACCAGAATCCGTCACTATCCCACGCGCCTGACAGCAGATTCTTGGTTTCCGCCGAGCGATACTGGCCCAGCACGCCCTGTTGCTTAAGATAAAGCAGCGGCTCGGGGCTATTGCCCAAAACATCGCCCTGAACGCGGCCGGCGCGAAACTCCTGCATCACCCGCGCCGTTTGCCGCGATGAACTGAGATAAACATGACGGAGATTGAGACCGGGATATTTTTCTTTAAAAGCTTTGCTGAAATGCTCGAAGTCGCCCACGGTCATGGTCGTGTAGAGAATGACCTCGCCGCCTTCCTTCTTCGCCTGATTCACCAGCTCGACCGACTGCGCCCAAGCGATGGTCGGCAAGAAAATAGCCAGCAATAATAGAATTTTTGCAGTCATCATGCCGTTCTCCTTCAGCGCTAACGCTTATTCACCTGTTCGATAAAGCCCGACGCCGAGATCTTCTGGACGATGGAATTGTCGTAAAACTCCTGCGGTTTCATCGACTTTGCTTTGGGACTCTTCGACACATCGAGCACCGCCTGCACTTCCGCCGCCGTCATCAGCGGCGTGACTGGAAACACATTGCGGTACTCATCATAAACCGACTCCAGCACTTCGCGGTCGGTGGATTTAAGAAAGCGCCCCATGGCTTTCACCGCGGCTTCCTTGTCGCGCCGAATAAGCGCCATGGATTCGATATAGGCGCGCAAAAAACGCGTCAACGCTTCGTTCTTTTCGCGCATGACCCTAGGCGACGACAACATGCCGGTAAAAAGAAAGGGTATCTTGAGGTCGGCGACATCGACCAGCATCTTGAGTCCAGCCGCCTTGGCCTTCAACGACATCGGCGCACCCAAGATGCCCGCGGCGGCGTTGCCGACATTCACCGAATTAAAAACGTTGGTCGTGTCCTGGGCGTAGAGGATGCGCACGTCCTTGTCCGGCTCCAGGCCGTTTTTCCGCAGGAGGATGCGCGAGGCATAGTCAGTTGACGCAGCCGGCTGTGTAGCGGCAAATACTTTGCCCTTTAGGTCCGCAATCGTCTTAATCTCCGGCCGGGCGTACACTTGAAAAACAAACGTCGGCAAACCGCTGGCGATATAATTCAAGTCAGCCCCTTCGATCTTCGCGTCGATCCCCTGATTGCCGACAAAGCCCACTTCCTCGCCGCCGCCGACCATCGCTTGAACGGCGGAAGTCGCCGCTAAGTATTTCACATCGACGTTGACGCCATGCCTGATGAACAGTCCGGCGTCCGCCGCCACCCAGATCGGCGCCATGACGCCGCTGATGGCGTTGTAAACCGCGCGCAAGGTGTGTTCCTGAGCTGATGCTCTGTTGCTGAAACCAACCGCGCCGGCAACCAGTGCTATCAAGATGAACCCTCTGATCGTTTTCAATGGCAAACTCCAAGGGATTTTGCCCGCCACCATATCAACCGCGGAAAAATCTTTCTAGCTCAAAAATGAGTCAACTTGGTTCGAATCACGAATCACCCTCTGAGGCGCGGAGGAGTTCTGAGGAGTGATCATGTAACCAAGGCTCGGCTGATTGTGCCAATAATTTCTATGATATACTCGGAACAAGTGCCTCTCTATGTTTGATCTGCTGAGCTCGATCGATGGGGCTGCTCCGAGATCCATCGCTGCCAATCTATGCCGGATTATCTGACGCTTGCATTAGGGGCGGCCCTGGCCGCGGTTGGAGGTGAACTCTTTATCCGCGGCGCCGTTGGCCTGGCCCATTGGGCCCGGGTTTCGCCTGGAATTATCGCC
Organism: uncultured delta proteobacterium; assembly: GCA_963847445.1. GTDB lineage: Bacteria > Desulfobacterota > Binatia > UBA9968 > UBA9968 > DP-20. Next base: position 280,957 of record CAWJZV010000007.1, read on the forward strand.
AGCACCGTGGTGGCGTTCGCTACCTCCAGCCCCGAGTTAGCTGTTTCGATCAGCTCCGCGCTGGCAGGAAAACCGCAGATCTCACTCGGCGACGCCTTAGGAAGTAACGTGGTGAACGTCGCACTCATACTCGCCTCTGCGGTCGCTATATCTGGTATTCAAACCCCGCGCTGGAGTCTGACCCGGGACTTTCCGGTGGCCCTGTTAATTCCAGTGATCACCCTGGTCTTGCTGTTAGATGGAGTGCTTTCTCGCATTGACGGTTGTTTGCTGATGGGAATGTTCACCGCTTGGTTAATCGCCGTCATCATCGACGCCCGCAAACAACGAAGCTCAGCCGACAAAATCCTCGGGGAGCAGCGCGGTATGCTTGCGGCAATCTTGAGCATCGCTGGCCTTGCCTGCCTAATCGCAGCCGGTCGTCTCGTCGTCAATGGAGCCAAAGGGATTGCTATTGCCTTCGGTCTCGACGAATTCACCATCGGCGCCACGGTGGTTGCGGTGGGAACTTCGCTCCCGGAATTAGCGACCACGATCATTGCCAAACTTCGTGGCCATGACGAAGTCGGCGTCGGCACCATACTCGGCAGCAACATTTTCAATGGTCTGTTAATCGTTGGCGTCGCAGCGATCATCCATCCCATCGCCGTAGGTTGGCGGGAAGTCGCTGGCGTCCTAATCTTCGGTATGCTGGCTGTCGCGCTTACCTTCCCAAACGGTCGTGGTTTCATCGAGCGAAGGCGTGGCCCCTTAATGCTAGCGCTTTACGCCGCCTTTCTGATCACGGTCCTCCAGCGCTAAGCATCGTTAGCGCGCGACGCGAGCAGGGTGCGTCGTGGAACGCTGGATTTGCGCCGAAATTTAACCGCGCCGGATCTCGCTGATGAGGTACCACCCCAGTAACAAAACGAACGAAGCGAGAGTGATCAGTAGAGGGAGGGCGATGGGCGGGCGGTAACGGTCGGGATCGTAGCGTCCGTTCAGAACCGCCCTTTTCCGCGGCATTTTCAGGCCGAAAATAAGAATGGAGTCTTGGCCTCAACGCCATTGGGTTGGCGGCGAGTTTCGTTACTTGATCAACGCAGATTAACACCATGCTTTCGGCCGCCGCGAACAAATCGTTGACCGCATCGACGAACCAGCGGCGCAGTGACGGCGCCGGATGGCGGTAAAACCAATCGACATCGAGCGTGAGTGCCGTCTTAGCCGTCATCTGTGCTCGGAAAAACCAAACCGCCAAGGCAGTGAAGCCGAGCAACTCAACGGATTCCAACAGATGCGCCGCCGTGTACGGCTGGTAGGTGACGTTAAATGGCATCACGCCGTACAAGAGCCCCGGCCATAAGCCGAGCGTCAGATTAATCGCGCTGGCGAGCGCCATCGCGAGGTACATACCGCAGGGAATCGCATCGGTCTTAATCGGCCGCCGCGAACGGAACCAGGTAAAATAGGGCAGCTTCAAACCGACACTCCCAAAAGTTCCCACCGACGCGACGCTTAATAGTAATACCACCCAGCCGCGGTGCTCGAGTTCGGCGGCATGAATGACTAGAGACTTACTGACGAACCCGCTGAGCAGTGGCAAACCGGAAATCGACAGCGCGCCAAACATATAGAAAACCAACACCCACCGCAGCGGACCGTTGAGACCGCCCAACTCGCTTAGCCGGCGCCGCCCGGTGGCCTGGATCACCGCGCCGGTGGCCATGAAAAGCAAGCCCTTGTAGAGAATATGCGCAAACGCATGGGCGGTGGCGCCATTGAGCGCCGTTTCGGTGCCCAAGCCGATGCCGGCAATCATGTAACCGACTTGGCTGACGATATGATAGGAGAGAATGCGCCGGATGTCGTTCTCGATCACCGCAAAGATCACGCCGTAGAGCGCCATGGCGGTGCCGGCGATGAGCAAAAGTTCAGCGCCGGGAAACGCGCGCGCCAAGACATAAACCGCTGCTTTGGTGGTAAAGGCACTGAGAAAAACACTCCCGGTAGGCGTCGCTTCGGGATAGGAATCGGCGATCCAGGCGTGCAGCGGCGGGATTGCGGCGTTGACGGCAAAGCCCAGAAGAATCAGCCAACCGGCGCCGCTTACCGGCAGGGGCTCGAAGGAAAGCGACGCGGTGTCCTGGATGTGCCAAAGTATCCCCGCCAAGAGCACTGCGCCGCCGAACAGATGCATCAGCAGATAGCGCAGCGCAGCGCGCGTCGACAGCCCGGTACGAGCCGATAGAATCAGCCAGACTGAGGCCATCGCCATGATTTCCCAAAAGACATAGAGCGTCAGCCAGTCGCCGGCAAAAACTACTCCTAGGCCCGCGCCGGCGTAGAGCAACGCGGCAACCTGTTGGCCCAAATCGCGCACATGAAAACCGTAGATCGCGCCGAGAAAAGCCGCCAGTGTAAAAACGTAACCGAAGGCAAGACTCAAGCGGTCGACACGGCTGATTATGAGTTCATAATTTAGCAACGGCCATGTCAGCACCGCGCTGGCCGAGAGTTGAGTGAGTAGCCCGAAGCCGAGCGCCGGCGCCAGGACGAAGAGCACTGGCCGCAAGCGGCGCGGCAGAATGGGCAGCAGTAGAGCGCCGATCAAGAGCGGCGCGGCAGGCATGAGCTCAGTCATCGCGCGTCTCCCCAGGGTGATAATAGCGCTCGTCACGCTGCAACCAGTACTTCCCCAGTGCCTTGCTTAGAAATCCCAGGGCCAAGCAAACAAGAAATCCAAACAGGGCAAAAAACCCCGGCACATGGGCCCACCACGGCGCATCGGCGGGTGGCGTGCCGAGCGATAACCGTTCGACAGCCACCGCGAGAGCGAGCGCTATGGCCAAGACAATCAGCTGACGCGTTTTCATTTAACTCCGCCCGCCAAGACGCTGGTGGTAGCGTCGCTCGCCAAAGTAAACCAATGAAAAACCGCGTCGGGAAAAACTCCCAGCGCGAGCGCTAACAGCGCGGTCGTCACCAACGGCACGATCATCAACGGCGAGGCCTCGGCAAACTTGGGAAACTGCTCAGAAGGAATAAAAAATGCTCGCACGACGATCGGAAATAAATACGCCGCGTTGAGTAATCCGCTGAGCAGCAGGATCGCTAATAGCCACGGCTGGCCGGCCGCGAGCGTTCCTTGGGCCAAAAACCATTTGCTGACGAAACCGCCGAGCGGCGGCACGCCAGCGAGACCTAACGATGCCAAACCGAAGGCGCCCATGGTGATCGGCATCTGCCGGCCGATGCCGTCCAGCTCGTCGATATTCTCCAAGTGCGTCTTGGCGTAGATCGCACCAGCGCAGAAAAACAGCGTGATCTTCATCGCCGCGTGGGTGATGATATGAAACAGGGCGCCAAGCCAAGCCTCCGGGGTGACCAGAGCGAGACCCAGGACAATGTATGAGAGGTGACCGACCGTGGAATAAGCCAGCCGGCGCTTCAAATTGTTCTGGGCCATGGCGAGCAGCGATGCAAGAACAATTGTTAGCCCCGCCAGTGTGGCGAGGATATTGACCGCGCCTATCTCTCGCAGCAAATCACCGCCAAAGACAAACCCGACCACCCGCGCTAAGCCAAACACCCCGGCTTTGACCACCGCCACCGCGTGCAACAACGCGCTCACCGGCGTCGGCGCCACCATCGCTGACGGCAACCAGCCATGCAGCGGCATCAAGCCGGCTTTGACCCCGACACCGACGACGAATAAAAAAAACAGCAGGCCAAGCGTCATCGGCGCGCTCGCCGCCGGTAGCATGCCGCCGGCTTTGAAGTCTAGCGACGGCGCCAAACTGTGAGTCCAGGCCACGGCTAGAAGCAACGCGCCGCCGCCGCTCAGCAGATAGGCGAGATATTTACGCCCCGCCGCTAATGCTTCGGCGCTACCCTTGTGCACCACCAGCGGATACGTGGCGATGGTCAACACTTCGTAGAAGATCAGAAAGGTCAGCAAATTAGCCGCGAAGGCGAGACCGATGGTCGCTGACAGGCAAATCGCGAAACTCGCGTAGTAACGAGTCTGATGGGATTCGGCCAGAGTGCGCATGTAACCGATCGAATAAATCGATGTGACAATCCACAACAGCGACGCCGATAACGCGAAGCTCAAGCCCAAAGAATCGACCCCCAAGGCGAACCCAACGCCTGGGGCGATTTCGAAGAGCGTAATGTGCGGATAATGACCGCCATTCACATCGGCAAGCAGGGAAAACACGATGGCGAATTTGCTGACTGCGGCGATCAGCGTGCAGCTCTCGCGCACATTGGGCCGACGCCCGAAAGCCACGATCAATATCGCTGCCAGGAGTGAAACCAGCACTGCGAGCAGCGGCCGTAATGTCCATTCAGGCGTCATATGCGATCGAACTCGAGCCGTTAACGTCCGTAAAAACTTTTGGCGATGGGCATCAATAATTGCGTGACGATCGCCGAGTTGGCTAAACCCAGAACGATCACTGCCGCCGCCGTGATTAAAGTCGGCGCCAACATGGCCGGCGGCGCCTCGGCGCCAAAACTTGCCTCAGGAACCGTCGTTGTTTTAGCGTAAATATTTTCCAACACGCGAAAAAAATACACCGCGTTGAGCAGACTGCTGAGCAAAATAACTATCACGAACCACGGGTTGGCCAGTTCTAGCGCGCCGAGCATGAGATACCATTTGCTAAAAAAGCCCGCCGCCGGCGGGATGCCGATCATCGACAGCGCCGCGACCACAAACGCCGCCATGCTCCACGGCATGGTTCGTCCGAGTCCGGTCAAATTAGCAATTTGCACCTGCCCGGTGCGCAGGCGAATCGTGCCGGCGACAAAGAACAAACAGGCTTTCATCGCCGCGTGATTGACCACATGGAGCAACGCACCGATGAGTCCCAAGCTATTGCCCATACCGAGCCCAAGCCCGACGTAGGCGATCTGGCTGACACTGCTGTAGGCGAGCATGCGGCGCAGGTCGCTTTGGGCGATGGCCATCACCGAGCCGTAAATAATCCCCGCGGCCGCGAGCCAAGAAATGACCGGCAACAGAGCGATGCGATCGAAGCCAAAACTCGGTTGAAACACCCCAAGGAAAATCCGCACCATGACGTAAGCAGCGACCTTGGTTGCCACCGGGGGGATCAGCCCGGCCACGGCCGAAGGCGCATAGGTGTAAGCGTCTGGCAGCCATAGATGAAACGGGAATAGCGCCATCTTGAGCGCTAACGCCAGCGCGATCAAGATCGCCGCGGCGACCACCGCGCGGGACTGGTAAAGCGGCGCCAGCCGCTGCGCAACGTCCGCCATGTTCAAAGAGCCGGTGACGAAATAGATAAAGCCAACCCCAAGAACATAAAAACTGCCGGCCAGGCTGCCAAGAATCAGATAGCGCAGCGCCGCCACCGGTGCTTGCTTGGCGCCGATGGCGACCAAAGCGTAAGCCGATAAAGATGCGATTTCGAGAAAAACAAACAGATTAAATAAATCCCCGGTGACGATCATGCCGCAGAGACCGGCGAGGAATAACAGAGCGAGGGCGTGGGCGGTGACAAAGCGGTCGGGTACCTCATGGCGCAGCGCCGGGCTAAAATAAACCAGCGAGAGGAGCCCCGACACCGTTACGACCAAGGCCATGAACGCCGCCAGCGGATCGAGGACATATTCAATCCCTAGCGGCGGCGCCCAACTGCCCAGGTGGTAGCGTAGCGTGCCTTGATGGACAACCGTCCACATTCCCCAGACCGACGCGGCGGCGGCCAGGCCAACGCCGAGCAAGGCCACGGCTGGCACAAGCCCTTTGTGCAGCAAGCCGGCCAACGGCACGATGAAGGCGGCGAATAGCAGAGGCAACGGAATCAAAACCGCAAGATGATTCACGATCCGCGCTTCATCCTATCCAGCAACACGGCTTCATCGAGCGTGCCATAGCGGCGGTAGATCGCGATGGTCAACGCCAGCGCAACGCCAGTCGTGGCGACACTGACAACGATGGCGGTGAGGATCAACACATGCGGCAGGGGATTAATATATTGCGCCGCAGTTATCCAACGCGCATCCCAAACCGGCACCGTCGCTCCTGGCTGGATCGCGCCATGAATATAGAAAAGAAAAATCGCCGTCTGAAAAATGCTTAGACCGATGAGCTTCTTGATCAAGTTGCGCTTGGCGATCACGCCGTACAGACCGATCACCAGCAAAAGCGACGTCACGAGATAAGTGAAGTTGCCGAAAAGAGCCATCAAATTTACGCTTCGTTGCCAATCAGGTAGTCAAATATAATCACCAGCGTGCCCCACACCACCAAGCCCACGCCGGATTCGACGATGAGAATACCCAAGGCGCGCCGATCGGCGCCATCCATGCCGGGAATCGGCAGCTTGGCATAGTCAAGAAACGCGCCGCCGAAAAATAGCGGCAACAGCCCGGCGCCGAAGTATATCAAGATGCCGATGCTGGCCAACACAGATGCTGTCTTCGGCGAAAAAAACCGGTGTTCCTCTTCCTCGCCTAGTGTCAGCCGCAGGAGCATCAACGCCGCCGCCAAGATCACGCCGCCCTGGAAGCCGCCGCCGGGGCCATAGTGTCCGTGGCTAATGACATACAAAGCAAAGAGCTGAACGAACGGCACGATCAGCCGGGCAACGCCGTCGACGATGGTGTTATGATAGCGCTCCCTCATGATTGTTTTCGCCGGCGCGTGGCCCGCGGCAGGATCAGCATTACGGCCAACCCCGCGGTGAGAATCACCGCGGTTTCGCCCAAGGTGTCGTAACCGCGGTAGTCAGCCAGCACTGCGGTGACGATGTTCGGCGTGTGGGTCTGGGGCACGGCTCCGTCGATATACTGCGGCGTGATATGGCGCCGGGTCGGCGCCGCGGGATCGCCCGGGGGCGGCAGATCGCTTTCGGCGTAGACAAACAAAGCGAAGAATGCGCCTAAGATGATTCGAGTCAAGAACTTCAATCTTCCGATCTCCGTCCCGTGATGAACAAGGCGACGACAAACAGGACGCCGCTAACGCCTGCGCCCAAGGTCGCCTCGGTAAAAGCGACATCGACGGCGCCCATGGAGGCGAACAAAAGAGCCATGACAAAACTATAGGCGCCAAGAATCACCACAGCGCCCAGCAAATCGCGCACCGACAACGCCGCGACGGCGAGAAACACCAGCACCAAAAGCAACCACGACTCGACTTGCCAAATCATCGCGGCGTCCCGTCGTGGTTTTTCCAAATAGCCACTCCCGAGCGAAACGCGGCGCGCATGAGCGCGTGGGTCGCCGTCGGGTTGGTAATGAAAATAATAGCTAGGATCAAGAGAATCTTAACACTGGTCAAGTCCGAGCCATTATGCACCGCCAGTCCCCCGAGCACGAGCATACTCCCCAAAGTTTCGGCTTTGCCCACCGCATGGGCGCGGGTATAGAAATCCGGCAAACGCAATAAGCCCAGGCAGCTTATCGCCAGAAATACACCGCCAATGACCATCAGCGTCACCGCCAGCCAGTTCATGGGTTACCCTCGCGGTTATGCTCGAAATATTTCGCCAGGGCAACGACCCCAATAAAATTTAATAACGCGTAAGTAAGGGCCAGATCGACGAACATATCCACGCGCTGGTACAAGACGCCAATCAGCACCAGCAACAACACCGCGTTGGTGCCGATCAAACCCGCGCCGATTATCCGGTCGAACACTGTTGGGCCAGCGGCGATACGGTACAAGCTGGCGCCGAACAGAAGCGCCACGAAGAGCGCGAAGCCAATGAAGAATTTATCCATGACATCAGCCTCCGGGCCGATCGATCCAGCGAACATCGGTCTCAGCCTCTTCGCGTTCGCCGAAAATCCGTTCTAACTTACTTTGCATCTTGGCGTCGAGTAAACTTTGAGCCGCTCCCGGCATCAAGGCGTGTACCGAGTAAACACCGTCGTCGAAATCCACGGTGATCGTACCCGGAGTAAGTGTAATCGAATTGGCCAAAATGATATGGCCGGTGCGATTGCGCAGCTTAGTGCGTAACAACAGCAAGCCGGGTTGTATCGGCATTTTCGGCTGGAGCACGATGTAGGCGACTTCCAGAGTGGACTGCACGATGCTCCACAAAAGCCAGAAAAAATACAAGACGAAGCGGCCCATGCCGGCAATTATCGAGTGCGGTTCGACCCTTGCCGCCGCTGCGGCGCCGTCCACGCGCATGAGGTCGCGCGTCAAAAACGATATCGTCGCCGCGCAAACCGCGCCGATGATTAGGTATTTGGCTTGAAAACGCCCCGACAGAACGATCCAGAATCCGTACAGTGCGGCAAATCGCAAAATGTGCATCTTCGTGAGGCTCAATCTCGCTGGCCTGATCGATGACCTGCACCCATCGACCGCACAGCACCATCATGATGAAGTTCAACTTAGGCTGCAGCAATCGCACCGCATATTCAAGTCGGGAAAGTGCGCGGATTCGTCCGGCGCAGATTCTACCGCGACATCGTCAAGACCAATATAAAATTCCTTGGTGGTAGCAAAACATTTCTCATCTTGATCAGCGGAATCATGCGCGACAGACTCTTCGCCACGCCGCCGCCAATTGTTCGCTAGCACTCTACAGGCCAACACGACGAATTCAATATCGTAAAAACGTGATCCGCTGGAGCAGACCGCCGGAGTGGCATGTTGCAGCGCAACGGGGAGCGAGAGCGATGGTCGCCAATCCTTGAAATGCGCACGCCGGTGGGACCATTTGCGCGAACCGTCATCGCTCGGGCGATAGCTGTCTGGCGAACCACCCTATACCAGGGTTGGTTCGAGGTAGGTGAAGAATTGACAGGGTGGCTAAAACGTCCCCTTGGCGCCGACCGATCGCACGAAGCGGTCGCGGCGATTCTTTTGCCAGCAAGTTTCCGTTGCATCCTGGCACACTGAAATTTCTTCACCGTAACTGATCGTCGATAACCGGTTCTCGGCCACTCCTAAAGACACCAGGTAGTCCTTGGCGGCTTGCGCTCGCTTCGCACCCAACGCCAGGTTGTATTCACTCGCCCCTCGTTCATCACAGTGCCCTTCGAGCTGCACCCGTACCGAAGGATTCTTTTTCAACCACTCAGCACTGGCGCGCAAAGTAGCGCGGTCGTCGTTATCAAGATTGTACCGGTCGAAGTCGAAATAAACCTCTTTCATCGCGCTGTCGCGTGGGGTGTCCGCCGCTTCGCCGCGCCGAAAGGCATCGAGGCTCGACCGATCTTGTTCACGACGCAAGGCACCGAAACTCGATCGGTCTTGTTCCCGGCGCAGGTTCTCGCTCGTCAGACCTTGTGGCTTTTGCGTCGCTGCGCGCGATTGTGCCGCGGGCGCCTGCGCGGATGAGGCCCCCGCGCTGGTTTTTCCTTGGTTTGAGCCGGCGCAAGCCGAAAGCGCCAGGGCTGACACAAAAAGCGAACCTTGAATAAGCCGATTTAGATGTTTTTCCATTTCCGATTCCTCCTTTTTGTTTTTGCATTGCTTCGATTTGAGCTCGCTATTGCCCTCGTCTGTTTTTGGACAGAGTTACGCCGCCACCAATTTTACCGCCAGCCGAACTCTGGAAAACCGCTTACAAATAACCGTCTCATTTTATCCGTAACTGAGCTCGGTGCTGGAGATACTCACAAAATTGACCGTGACAACTTGGACACCAGGCATCATGGCTACTGTGCGCTGAACTTCTTCCTCCGACACCGCCGGTGATACGATTCCCGATAGTCTTACCGCTCCATCCTTTACCTCGACGTGAATGTTTGCTTTGCGCAGGTGCGGGTAAGTTAAGAGGTGAGCTTGAATCTTGGCCGTCAGTGCCAGATCGGTAAGCCGTTGCCGAGACTCGGCGGTGGCCTGATAGTCGCTTAGTTGCGCCGCTTGGGCGATCAAATGTTGCGCAGACGCGGCGCTTATTTGCGCCATGTTCAAGATCAGCGCGTATTGCCCCGGGTCGCGCCAGTCGGTGCCGAACAGAGCCATCAGCCGGCGCGTGCGCGCCTTTTCCACCTGCTCGATGTAACGGCGCGCGGCTTTCGGGTCTAGGCCCTGGCGCTCGCGTACTTGCGCAACGCGATAGTCCGCCGGCGCCGTGAGCAAGACTCGTAGCACATGGCGAATATCGGGCAGCAAACCATGGCCGACGTGACCGTGGTAAACGATATCTTCAGCCAGCGCGGCTTCGGTCATCGCGGCCTGCAGCGCTATCTGGTAAGGTCGCAGATTTTCTTGCCAGCGCGCCCACCAATGCGGCTCTTTTTCCAAGATGTCGCTGAGTTTCGCTTCGGGCACCTCGCAGCGCTTGCTCGCCGCAAGCAATATTTCACGCCCGGCCAACCGGTACTCTAACGCGCGCGCGACATCGCGCGCGACCTGTTCGTCGTCGCCGAATGTGCCACCGAAAATGGTTATGATCGGCATGGGAATGTCCCTCCAGTGCTTGTAATTGTTGCCACTGACCATTGGCGACTTATTGCTCCGGCAGGGGGCCGGCACCGACGATCTTCTTAAAAAATCGCGACAATCTCTGGGTCACTCTTTTCGTAGTCATCACTATCCTCCTTGATTTACCGAATACCTTGGCTGAAACATGGCTCCGTGGCAAAAATCCTCTTAATGCATTGAGATCGGACGCAGCCCCGCCGCGTCGTGGCTTATCGTCGAAATGCGCTGCGCGGCGATACTGAGGCTGGTCAAAATAGTCTTTTGCCGCTTGCGCCCGCATGGCACCGATTTCCAGATTATTCCGTGGTGCCGCGCCCATTTATCAGTAGCCAATCAACAAACCCGCTGGCCAGCGGGTCTCCAATATGAATTCAAACAGACCCCAGATGAGCAAATAAGCGCAGGCTGCCATGACCAGAGCGATAAACCATTTCTCTCCGCCCTCGACGAGCGCGTAGAGAAATACCAACAGTGGTAAAGTGATGACAATGCCTAAGAGCCAGATGCCCAGCGCGCCGCCGATGAACCAAGCGAAGAACAAGAGCGTGCGTCGGCGCGCGGTCGCTATATCCAACTGGACGACGCTCACTTGATCCATATCCATACCGGCGACGCTCTTGCCGGATTCCCACCCGGTCATTTCACGAAATAGTTGGATCGAGATCATAATCAGTCCAGGGATGGCGGCGACGTAGACGGGCATGATCTTAGCGATGTCGGGCCACTTCCAACCGGTCACCGCCGCTCCGGTAAAAATACTTAAAAGAAAAAGCGCAAAATTAGCTTTCATCCGCCGACCTCGCGATGGCGCCTTTAAATGTCGCTGAAGAGTCTTCGACGCGAGCGCGCATCTTGCCGCGCAGAGTAAAGAAGAGCGAAACCGCGGCGATCATGAAAATAACGATCACCGCCGGTCGGCCCATCCAGCTAAAACCATAACTCGCCACCGAACGATAAAGATATTTCTCCATCAGATCGCCGAGCACCAGTCCGAGAATCATCGCCGGGCGGGGATAACCGGCATGGCGCATGAAGTAGCCGAGAATGCCGAACGCCACCAGGACAACGAGATCCAAGGGATCGCGGTTGACGCTGAAGGCGCCCATCAGAATGAACACGAACATGATCGGGACCATGAAGGTGTAGCGCACCTCGGCGAGCTTGGCGAGTTGACTGGCGAGGCAAAAACCGATGAGCGTGCCGGTGATGCCGGCGAATCCTTGGATCCACACGACACTATAAATCAACTCCGGACTTTTCTTGATCATTTCCGGGCCCGGCACAAAGCCCCAGGCGAGCAATGCGACAATAAACAATGCGGTGCTCACGCCCTGGGGAAATCCCAACAGTAAGGTAGTCACTAAATCACCGCCGTCTTTGGCGTCGTTGGCGCTCTCTGGCGCGATCACGCCGCGGACATCGCCGGTGCCGAAAGTTTCTCGCCCGCCTTTGCAACTCTGCGCGGCGTGGCCGTAGGCGAGCCAATCAACCACTTGGGAGCCAAGACCGGGAACGATGCCGACCCACACGCCGACGAAACTACAGCGCACGACGAGCCACCACTCGCGGAGCGTATCCTTGATGCCGTCGAACAGACTGCCTTTGAGCGGCACAGCCTGCTGTTCGACGCCGAGCTTGGTTAAAGCGAGATCGAGTGCCGACGGCACACCAAAAAGCGCCAGCGCCATTATGCTGATCGACATGCCGTCGAGCAGATAGGGCTGGTCGAAAACGAAACGCATGACGCCGCTCTGGGCCTGCTGGCCGATGGTTGCGAGCAGGAGTCCGAATGCAGTGGCGATAAGTCCCTTGAGCGGGCGACTGCCGGCGAGCACGGCGACCATGCTCAAGCCCCACAGCATGATGACGAACAGCTCCGGCGAGCCCATCAGGTAGATTAGCGGCTTGGCGGCAGGAATCGCGAATATGAGCGTGAAGGTGCCGATCAAACAGCCCATGCCGCCTGCCATGAACGAGGCGCCGAGGGCGCGCCGTCCCTCGCCCTTCTTACCCATCGGGTAACCGTCGAGCACCGTCGCTTGCGAGCCAGAGCCGCCGGGGATGCCGAAGAGGATCGGCAGATAGGCAGCGCAGATCGCGCTCACCGAGCTGGCGCCAATCAGCAGCGCGATGCCGGTGAGCGGCTCCCACTTGATCACCACCGGCAGTAAGATCGCGTAGACCAACGGTATGCCCAAGCCTTGCGGCGCAACGGCGGTGAAAGTGCCGATGCTGACGCCGATCATCATGGCGAAGAAGACTTTTAGTTGAAGGATGTTTAAGAAGCCTTTAATGGCGGCGTCGAATAGCGATGGTTCCAATTGCCAAAGCTCCTTATGCCTCATTGAGCCATTTGACGACTGGTACACCCCGTGAGAGCACCCACAATCCAACGTCTTCTCGGAAAAATTAACAACCGCGCGGATCTAGCGCGCTGGCAACGGCTCTGCTCCCGATAATTTTCTCAGCAATCCAAGCGTCTCCGCGTCGCGCGGGATATTGGCGATCACTCTGGTCAGCTCATCCGCCGCCAACGGCGAAATGTCGTCGGCGACGATTTTCTTAAAGTACGTGGCGAACTCAGGGTCGGCGAGGGTTTTTCGCATCGCCGCCTTGAGCACGTCGACACGCGCTTTCGGAGTGCCAGGCGGCAAGATGTACGGCGAGCCCACACCGCGAAAGGCGCGCCATACGCTTAGCAGCTTCTTTTCTCTGTCATTTTTGGCAAAGCTTTCAATCTCTGGCAGGTGGCCGAGTACTGGATGTTTCTCGCCCTTGGGAGTTTCCATGATGGAGTGAAAATTCATCACACCCTTGGCAAACCAATCCGGATTGCGGCGCAACACCGATGTCGCGTTATTGGCCCGCGCGTCGAGCTCGCCGCTCACCAACGCCACGTCAACCTCGCGTGAACTGTAGCCGACGATGAAATTGGGATCTTTCATGCCGAGAAAATATGCAAACAGCCGCCCCGCGACATACGACACATGACCGATGGTCTGGCCGCCGATCCGAATAGCGCTGGCGGCCCGAAGCTTTTCTAAACTGTCGAATCCGAGTTCCCGCCTCGTGTAAATCACCGCGTGGTTTTCGTTCTCCGGCGTACCGAGATAAATGAACCTGTCCGGATCATAGGACACGCCCTTTTCGCCCGTGATCGCCAGTCCGACGATCGCGCCGCTCGCCGCGCCGATTGTCAGACCGTCGGGGCGAACCGAGTGGTAAAGGTGATTCGCCCCCTTGCGACCACCGCCGCCGTCCATATACTCGATGATGACCGTTGGATTACCGGGAATATGTTTTTTCAAGAACGGCATCACGGCCTTTACACGAAGATCCCCCGTGCCCCCTGGGGCGGTGGTGGCCAGGAGGGTTATCGTCTTGCCTGCGTAAAAATTCTCCTCGCAGTTAGCAACATTCGACAGCAGACCGATCGGCACCCCGAATAGCAGCATGGTTTGGATGCAACATTTCATTATGCATCTAGCGATCATCATCGACCTCCTTGTATGCGCCATCGAACTGAACGGCTGTAACGATTTGAACTGCATCGCTATCGCGCCGGCAACGGTCCAGGGCCGGCGAGTTTGTTGAAAAGTCCAACCGTCTCCGGATCGCGCGGCAATTCTCGAATCGCTCTTTGATTTTCTTCCGGGAAAAGCGGTGAAGGATCGTCGCCTACTAGCTTTCTGTACTCTTTGCTAAATTCCGGATCTTTAAACGTCTTGGTGACGGCCTGGGTAAGTAATTCCAACCGGTCCGCGGGAGTCCGCGGTGGCGCAAAAAACGGCGAACCCGTGAGCCGCAGATTGCGAAACATCGCGATCACTTTGCGCTCTCTTTCCGATTTGGCAAATATTTCCAAATCCGCTAGGTGACCGAATTGCGGATGCTTTAAATCTTTGGGAACCGCCAATAATAAGTGAAGATCGACCTGCTGCTTGTTTACCCACTCCATGTTGCGGATCAGATGATCGTCGGCTGTACCGATCGCATCGATCTCGCCCCGCATAAGCGCTACGTCGCGTTCAGGAGTCGAGTAACCCGTGACAAAGTTGGGTTCTTTCAGCGACGCCATCCAGGCGAAAACTCTGCCGATGTTATAGATCGTATGGCCGACGGACTGAGCGCCAATGCGCAGCCCGGAGGCTGACCGCAATTTATCTCGATCCGTGATTCCCGCCTCCCGGCGGGTCAAGAAGATATAATGCGTGGAACTATAGGGGGAGCCGAGAAATATCAGCTTGTCGAGATCATACTGAACCCCGGTTTCACCGAGCACCGCGCTGGCCACCATGCCACCACCGCTGTTGCCGAGGGTCAATCCGTCCGGCGCCGCCGATCCGAAAATATAATTTGCCGCCTTACGTCCACCGCCCCCGGGCATGAACTCATGAATTATCGTCGGGTTGCCAGGGATGTATTTTTGCAGAAACGGAACCATGGATCGGACGCGCAGGTCACCCGAACCACCGGCATTGCGTCCGTGAATGATCCTAATGGTCTTGCCCTTGTAGAAGGGTTCCTGCGCTTGAGTGAATCCTGGAGCAATCAAACATAAAACCACAAGAGCGATGATCGGAACTTTTATCGAGGCTTTATAGAGATCATCTTTTGTTGCCATCGCGGTTCTCCTTAGCGATACTTCTTGCTAATTTCTGATCCCCGGTAGATTAAACGTTATTTAAAAGTTTCCTTGCTTCGCTACGAGCGGAACGCAGATAATACTCTTAACGTTGCGCTCGCCGTCGGGATTGCGATCGCCGGATTGCCGGGGATATGCTTCCTCATGTGACGGGCGATGAGCTTTAGTAAAGATCGTAGCCGCCGCCCAGTGCGAGGCCCGACAATCAGACGGATCGAATTACCGTGTAATAAACTGCTTGGGCGCCGGCGGAAATCACTCGCGCGTCATGCCGAGCGAGAATCACCATCGCAAACAGCAGCCGCATTCTTACTATGCGCATATCGCCCCCTGTAATCCCCCGAGCTATTATCCTCACTGTCCCAACAGATTATCCGTCGATCACAGCCGCGCGCAGCCAATTCTAAAGACGCCGAATCATCAACCGTCATTAATATCCAAGTGCGTTATTTCACGAGCGCAGCGAGTACTCTCGTCTCTGCAAGATTTTCCAGAGCGGGACTCGGTGCGCATTGCACCCCGCCGTTCGGACGAAGTCACTCTGCGATTGCTCCTGTTGGGGCGCGAAGTAATTTGCCTTACGACTTTACCTTACGGACCAAGAACGAAAGACTCTCTTTCGCTTCCGCCGACATCGACAGCACCTCGTCGACGAGCTTTTCAGTTTTTTCGCCTGAAACCGCGGTGATAATGAGTTTCGATTTCTTCGCCTCGGCAAGCAGCTCGGGATCTTTGAGCGTTTGAGCCAAGGCTGTGCGCAAGATAGCTAACCGCTCCTTTGGCGTTCCCGGCGCGACGGTAAACGGCCGCTGGAAGTCCATCTGCGACTCCCACGCTCGGTAGATCGCGTACTTTTTCGGATCCTTGATGACATCCTTGAGCAACGGCAGGCCTTTGACCTCCGGATCGTCCCAACGCTCCGCAATGACAAAGGGGATGAGTTTGTCGTCGCCTTGCGCATCGAGCATGGCTCGCGCCGTCACCCGCATGGATTCCCACTGCGAGCAGAAGGCGTTGATTTCGTGTTTCTGTAACGCCACCCGCGTGGTCGCCGTGCCGGTGAATCCGCTGACGACCTCAAACTTGGTTCCCAGAGTTTTGTTGAGAATCAGCGGCAGGTCATAACCCGCAGAACCGGCCCGAGTGGCGCCCGCCTTTAAAGGCTTTTGATAGCTGAGGACGTCATCCAAAGTTTTTAGCCCGGTAAAACCCATGACCATGCACACGGGCACGCCGACGCTTGGCGCGCCAACCCAGCCAAGTTTGCGGAAATCAATTTTTATGCGCGGGTCGCTCAAGGCACTCTGGACTACCAGCGAATTGTTGAAAATCACCACGGTAAGTCCGTCAGCGTTCGCCTGCCTGTACACGTAATTAGCCGAGATCAAGCTGCCAGCGCCTTCCATATTCTCCACGGTGGTGGCGGGCTTGCCGGGAATGTGTTTGCTGAAATGGCGCGCGATCGTGCGCACATAGGTATCGTAGCCGCCGCCGGGTGCTTGGCCGACGATGAAGCGAATGTTTTTGCCTTTATAAAAATCCTCCGCCCAAGCCGCAGGGTTATGGAGAGCAAGTAGGCCGTATAGCAGGACCGTGCGTCGCAAAATCGATTTCATATTGCGTATTCCTCCTGTTCGAAAATCACCAAGACAAAACAGCATAACCGCGCTGCGTAGAATCAAGCTCATATTTAGCCCTCCCTATGCAGGATGGGTTCGGTGACTTGTTTCCGTCTTGTCATGCCGACACGCCCGCGAACAATTGAACTATTTGCCCAGCAATTGTTTCATCTTCGCGACGATCTCCGGAGGTTGGCTCATCACATCGTTGGCCAGTTTTTCCAATTCCTGGGCCGAGGTCGGATCGAATTCTAGTTTTCTCTTCTTCCCTTCTGCTAGCACCGATTCGTCGTCCAAAACTTTTGCAAATGCTTCTCGAATAATGTTCACGCGGTCGGCCGGGGTTTTTGGCGGCATGACATAGGGCCGGCCGAACTGACCGCCAGCTAATACCAGGGTTGTCAGATTTCTGGCGGCGCCTGAGGTTTTGTGTTGATCCATGAGTTCATAGATGGTCGGCGTGTCGCGCAGCCTGGCATCGCGCTTGTGCCCGGTCTGCACCAAAACGCGGACAAAGTTATTCTTGCGCCAGCTGATGAACGGTTCGCGGGCGAAGAAAGCCGTGACGGTAAACGCGCGGCACGCCAACTCCCCTCTTTCGACCGCGAGGTCAATGTCCTGTCCCGCCTGGTAACCCAGTACGACGTCGAACCTGGTTCCGACCACCTCATCTAACAGCTTCGGTACATAGTAGCCCGTCGAACTGGTGCCGCTGGCGCCGCATTTTGGCGGGGTCGAGGTTTTCATCACGTCGTCGATGGTCTTATACGGCGTATCCGCGCGCATGTAGAGCAAATGATTCGAAGTCACCGGGCTGCCGATCCAGACAAACTTGGCCCAATCATATTGAACTTCTTTTCGGCCGACGATTTGATCGAAATAGAGGGCGGGAAAAATTGCCCCGATGGTCAACCCGTCGGGTGACGCAACGGAATAGAGATGATTGGCGGCGATCATCGAACCGGCGCCGGGCATGTTTTGGACGATGATATTGGGATTGCCGGGGATGTACTTAGGCAGATGCTGCGCGAACAGACGCGCATAGCGTATCGTAGACATCTCCGGCTTTGGTGCCGGCGATCATCGTTATGGTCTTCCCGGCGTAAAAGGGCGTCTCCGCCATGCCGGCCGCACTCCACAAAACCAACGCGAGCGTCATTGAAGCCAGACGGATCATTTGCGGAATCATGGATAACCTCCTTAAGAAGTTGCGAATTTGATGTTGCCTTTATTTTTTTGCCAGCAGTTTTTTCACTCGCGCGACGACACTGGGCGGCTGGCTGAGCATGGTCTCGGCGAGCTGTTGCAACTCTTCGCCAGGAACAAACTCGACCTCCAATTTTCCTTTCTTGGCTTCGTCAAGCAGGTTTGGATCAGCCATCGCTTTGGCGTAAGCATCGCGCATCGTCTTGACGACTTGCGGCGGAAGTGTTGCGGCGGCATCACCCACGGCCGGCCAAAATCGCCGCCGCGGAGAATGACGTCGGCGACACGCCGGCTCTCTTCCGGAGTGCTTCTCCTTGTCAAAAATCTCGTAGATGGTCGGTGTATCCGGTATGCGCGGGTCGCGCTTCAAGCCGCCGTAAAGCAATACGTTGACGAAATTTCGCTTACGCCACGATATGAACGGCTCGCGGCCAAAGAATGGCGCAGCGGTAAGACCGCGGCATTGAACCTCGCCTTTCTCGACGGCCAGATCGATTTCGCTACCACCCGGATAACCCATGACAGTTTCGATCTTGGCGTCAAGCGTGTCTTCGAGCAGACGGGCTAAGATAAAATCGGTGCCCGCGGTTCCGGTGGAACCGCACTTGGGCGGCGTGCTCGCGTTGCGGATATCTTCGATGGTTTTATAGGGCGCGTCGCTGCGCATATACATCAGCACATCGCTCTTCTCCGGCGAACCGATCCAATGAAACTTGCGCACGTCGTACTGCACTTCCTTGCGCCCAACCAATTGGTCCAGGTACAGTGCCATACGAGCGTCATGGCGACCGTCAATCCATCGGGCTTGGCGACACTGTAAACGTGATTGGCCGCAATCAGCCCGCCGGCGCCCGGCATGTTCTGCACGACCATCTCGGGATTGCCGGGCAGGTATTTCGGAACATGGCGCGCCAACAGACGCGACCAGCGATCGTAAAAACCGCCTGAAGTAAAGCCGACGACGACTTTGATCGTCTTGCCCTGGTAAAAGGCATCCGCTGCGATGAGTCGTTGGGGAATATCAACCCGCCAAAACAAATCCGAACAAGAGAATGCTTAATCCACGTTTCATAAAACGCTCCTTTTCTTTGGGAAGGTTTCAATCAATTGATATGCTCCTCTGCTCTGCTTGACTCACGAGATCGCGCCGCGTTCTCGGAATCGACCTGAGTTCAAAGGTGCGGATCGGGAGATAAGCATCGGCAGCACGACCGCCGGCGTCATTGGAATTTTGAAACTAAAGATATCGCTCAGGAATTGAGTCGGGTCCAAGGTGTAACCTCGTCATCCAATTGGACTATGCGGCAGGTGCGCAACGGTTACCGGCAACCATTCAAACAGCGCGCCTTGGGGAAACGGCAGCTGCAACGCGTAATCGAACAAGCCGAAGAAAAACAACCAGCAGCAGCCGTGATCGCCAACGTCACCGGCCATCGTCTCACCGGCGCCGAATTTCAAGTAAAGAAACGTCGCGATCGCCGAGGCCGGGATAAATCCGAGGATCCAAATGGCGATGAAAAAGCCGACGATCCAACAACCGATGGCGAAAGTGCGCTGTCGCTCGACGATCGGCTCGATCTCGGGTTCGTCAGTATCGCGAACTGGCCGTCCACGATTTTGATTTCTCGGGTGGATGTCAGCGACTTCCTTGGCAGAGATGTAGAGCGCCAGCGACCAGGCACGGCACGCCGACCACCCAAGGGAATATTCCCGCGCGCGGCTCGAAGGCGCCGAAGCCGTACATCGCCTCGTAAACTACGTAGCTCATGATCCCGACGATCAGCAGGGCAAAGACAGCGCCGGTTATGCGAGTCAGCAGCGGCACACGAACGATCCGCGTCACGGCGCACCTTCTTGCGCCGCCTCGGAGGTAGTCCGCGCTCTCGCTGCGTGCGTTTTGAACCAGACCCTGCAAGTAGGGATAAAGTGTGCCGAACAGAATGATCGCGCCGATGACCAGAACACCTGGGTGAAGGAGCCAACTGTAGCCGTAAATGCGACTGGCGATGAACAGATTGTTCTCGCGATCCCGCCGAAAACCAAGCCGAGCAATAGCGGCGGGCGCTGCCAGTCGAACTTGACCATGAACCAGCCGATCGTGCCGAAAAGCAGCACCAGCAGCATATCGCCGAAGCTGTTTTTAACCGCGAAGCCGCCGAGGTAGATCAACAGCAGCAGAAGCGGGATCAAGTAACGTCCCTTTGATGAAGGTGATCTTGGCGAGCTGATTGAGGAAACAGAAAGCAGATCGCCACGGTGATGACATTGGTGATGACGATGATCCAGACGAAGGACATGGTGAGGGTCAGATGCTTGGCCGGGTTGAGTAGATCCGGGCCGGGCACGATGCCTTGAATGATGAAGGCGCCGAGCAGGATCGCCATCGAGACGCTGCCGGGAACACCGAAGGCCAGCGTGGGAATCAACGAGCCGCCTTCTTTGGAATTGTTCGCTGCGCCGGGACCGAGAACGCCTTCGACGGCGCCTTTACCGAAGCGCTCTTTTCCGGGAGAGGTCTGCACCGCGTGGGCGTAAGCCAGCCACTGCGCCGGTCCGCCGCCCATGCCGGGAATCAGGCCGATGTAGGCGCCGATGCCGCTGCAGCGCAGCACGAGCTTCCAGTGACGGAAAGGTGTCCTTGACCCCTTCCATGACCCCGCCTAATTTGGTCGGCGCCCTATCGCCGGCGATGCTCGTGCCTTTGACGGCGAGATCGATGATCTCGGGAATCGCGAAGAGTCCGACGGTGACGGCAATGAGCGAGATGCCGTCCCAAAGAAACAACGCGTTGTCTTCGCCCAACAGCCCTTCGAGGGTAAAACGCGGCACGCTTTCAATCGGATCGAGGCCGACCATCGCGAGCACCAGGCCGAGGCCGCCGGCCACCAGACCCTTGGGCACGTTCTCGCCGCTGAGGGACGCGACGAAAGTGATGCCGAGGAGCGCGAGCATGAAAAATTCCGCCGAGCCGATCGAGAGCACCAGCGGGGCTGACGATTGGAATCGCCAACGCCAGCATGAAGGCGCCGAACACCGCGCCGACCAGAGAGCTCATGAGCGCCGCGCCGAGCGCGCGTCCGGCTTCACCGTGCTTCGCCATCGGATGACCGTCGACAATGGTCGCGGCGGTGATCCCTTCGCCGGGAACACCGAACAGCACCGAGGTTATGTCTCCCGGTCGTCGCGGTCACGGCGTTGGAGCCCAGGAGGAAGGCAAACGCCGTGATCGGGTCCATGTTGTAGATAAACGGCAACATGAGCGCCAGGGTGGTGGCGCCGCCAAGACCGGGGAGGATGCCGACGGCGAAGCCGATCGCCATGCCGAGCATCATGTAAAGAAACGTCTCCGTGCCTTGCGCGGATAGCGGCAAGAACTTTATCAGCCCGTCGTTGAACGCGTTCAGGTACTCCAGCATATACCCTCCTCTAGCAGAGTTTGGGCGTCGGCTTAGCGTCGGTCCATCCGATATTTCGCTTTGCTCAAACTGGTCGTGATTTCGTCAGTTCGTCTGCTTTCGCACGAGAAACTGCAGACCTTCTTTCGCCTTGGGCGAAATGTTCAGGATATCTTTGACCAAGCCCGTTGATTTCGTCGGCCGAGACATACTCCATCACCAGCTTCGACTTTTTCGCCTCGGCCTTGAACTCCGGATCTTCGAGGGTCGCTTTGAACGCTTTGCGCAGGATTTCGACTCGGTCTTTCGGAATTCCCGGCGGCGCCACATACGGGCGCTGGAATTCATATTGATTGATCCAGGCGTTGAAGAGCTGAACTCCGTCGCTGCCGCCTTTCGCTTTGATGTAGTCTCGAATGATCGGCACGTTGGCGACCTCGGGGTCCTCCCATTTCTTGTGATTGAGAATGGGAATGAGTTTTTGATCGCCGCTAGCGTCCAACATCGCTCGCGCCGTTACCCGCGCCGACTCCCATCCCCAGCAGCCGCCGTCGAGTTCCTTCGATCGCATGGCGACCGTGATCAGCGAGGTGCCCTTGTAGCCGTTGATCACGTTGAACTTGGTGCCGACCGTCTGATTCAAGATCATCGGCAGGTCGTTGTAGGTCGAGCCCGCTCGCGTGGAGCCCATCTTGAGTTCCCTGCCGGAGCTGACGACTTCGTCTATGGACTTCAGACCGGTATGGGCCATGATGCTGCAGCTCGGCGATCCCTTGATCGGCGCACCGATCCAGTTGAGTTTGCTCCCATCCAACCGGACGGCCCGGTCGCCCAGCGCCTGATACAGAACATAGGCGCTGTTCCATACGCCGATGAACGTGCCGTCGCGGTCAGCTTTGTTGTAAGTGTAGTTGGCCGCAATCAGCCCGCCGGCGCCTTCCATGTTGTCGACGACGAAGCTCGGATTGCCCGGAATATGTTTGCCCATGTGGCGCGCGATGATGCGCGCATAGGTGTCATAGCCGCCGCCGGCGGCCAAGCCCACGGTGACGCGAATCGTTTTACCGGCGTAAAAATCCGCAGCCGCCGCTTGCTGGGTGCCCCCCGCCGCCAGAATTCCGGTGATGGCCAATGGCAGCAATAATTTTCCATAATTCATAATCAGTCCTCCTCACTATCAATACTGGAGTTAAAACTTGCTCATCGTAGATCCGCCGTAGAGTTTTTCGAGAAATCCGCTTTGCTTGAGTTTTTTGACGAAGCGCAGGTCGACAAAATTTTCCGCCTTCGCGCTGCCTGCTTTTGGGTCCCAATTGGCCTGGACTGCTAGTGTATCGTTTAGCCCTTCCAACGTAGGATGAGTGTCTTCTTGCAAAAGCTCGCTGTAAGCCGACCAAGAGCCTTCCAGAACCTCGGCTTTCTGCCCGCGGGTATACTTGGACATGATCTTGATGGTTTCCCGCTTGTTGTGCTTAAAAAAATGCACCGCCTCGGCCACCGCCTTGACCAGGTTCTCGACGGTCTGGGGGCGCCGCTGAATCAGCGCTGTCGACGCCACCGCGCAGGAGAATTGAAACGGGATTTTCAATTTGGCCATGTCGACGATGAGCTTTAGTCCTGCCGTCTCACCGAGAATTTTTCCTGAATCGGTGACCATGGTAAAATCCACCTGCCCATTGATCACCGCCGCAACCCGCGCCGTTGCGCCGCCGATCATAACCGCTTGGATATCTTTGTAGTCGATGCCGAATTTGCGCAGCGCCAAGCGCACGGCGAAGTCGGCGGACGTGCCCGGGATGTGGCTGGCGGCGGTGCGACCCTTGAGGTCTTCCGGTGATTTAATCTCGGGCTTGCCGATGATGTAGTAGGGAAGGGTATTGACAAGACTGTTGACGATCACAACGTCGCCGCCGGCTAATTTACCGTTGATCGCCGAAGTCCCCACCGCGCCGGCGAAGTCTATGTCGCCGGCGATCATGCTCTGGACTCCCCGCGTGCTGCCGTTGATAAATATCAGCTCGGTATCCAGGCCGTACTTCTTGAACATCCCGGCTTCCTTGGCGATCCAGTAGGGCGCCGAGGACCCTGGGGAATCCGAGATGTAAGCGAAACGCACCTTGTCCGCTGCCAGAGCATTACCCTGAAAACCGAATAATGTGGCGAGCATGGCAACGCCCACGAGCATCGCATTTTTATTCATCACGCCTCCTTTTTTTTGGCCGGCAGATCGACTCTAATATTGCCCACGGACTGGGTCACGTTTATGATCAGTCGCCGCATACGTCGTTGATTCCATCTCCATTTCCCCGACACTTGTGTTCACGCACTCAGTGAATCCCAAAGATCTCCCGAAACAAGCTGACTGATTTTTGAAAATTGACATGGCTATCCGGCCTATCGACGAAAATTATCACTCGGCTGTATCGACAAAATCTTATCCAAAGACGATTAAAGTCCGCGCCTGTTACGATGCCCAACCTCAACCTTGGCCCACCCACGCGCACTTTCAGTCGCCGCGTAGAAAATAGCTGTTCTTACCGCCTTCGCGCAGATGGATATCTCTGACGATGACGATCCGACGGGCGAAACGCGCCAAAATCGTGTAGCTGCCGGGCGGCAGTTGAATAAAAAATGATGGCGCACGAACAGCAATTTGCTCGACCCTGCTGCCGTCATTGGGTGCGATCAGCAACCAAACTTGCGAAGCGAAAACTCCCGATCTGCGGGCAAAGAATAATCTGAGGTTGTACGGCGCGGAGGCGCGCTCCATGGCTTGCTTTTCATCGAAGCTAATGCCCCCGGCGAGGTAGGGATGGCCCGCCGGCGTATGCGCTTTGATCAAGTTCGCCTCTGGATACTGTGGCTTGCGGCCGCTGCTTGGGCTGGGGCCGGAGGCTGCGAGAAGTACGATCAAGGCCAGCGCCAATCGTTGCCAAAATCCGCGACCGAGTTTTTCCTGGTTCATCACCGTTCCTGTACCTCAGACGACGACGCCCGTTGTCTGCTCAGAAAATCCGGCTCACGCAAGCGTTTTTGCAGCTCCCGGCGCGTCATGACCTCGCTGCCTGCGATCTGATGATCAAGCAGCAGGCGAAGAAACCGTTTGGAGGTTTTAACTCCGTGCTGCAATAGCACGATAATTTTGGCGGCGGGGCATAAGTCTCTGAGGTTAAAAATGGTTTCGGCGACGTTTAGCAGCGAATGCTGTGACAGCATCAACGCGCCGTCGAGCGCTTGGTGGCGGGCAATATCCAGTGCGGTCTCTCGATTTCCGGCGCACAAGACCTCATACCCCGCGGCCTGAAAACGTCTCTCTAAAACATGATTACGATCCACGCCGATCAGCATGATCTTTCCGCGTCGGATGCGCGCGGACGTAATCCAGTCAGCGAGTTTTTTCCGACCGGCGCTCCCCCAGCGCGGGCTTCATCGTAAAAATGTCCTCCGTGTTAGCGCCGAGTCGGCGCTCGCTAGACCGATATCCTTGGGTCACGCAGCCTGCGTCGATATCGAAGCGGCTCGCGGATGCGCCTTTGCGGACCATTGCCTCTGGTGCTTTCCATGGCGCCGCGCCAGCGCGTCAATCCTTTGCGCAAATAACTCGGATCGAGTTGTAACGCCTCGCAAACATGCTCGAAGGAATAGAGAGTTCTGACCGTTGCCGCCAAAAATCCATGCCTCGGCCTCTTGGAAGATCTTGCGGCAACGCCGGCTCTTGGCACCGGCGTATTTTTGCAGACTCTCAATCGCGTTGGTCAAAACCGCGAACATCAGCCTCATTTCCGGCAGCAAGTGATCGCGTCGCTGAAAGGTCGTCGAATATTCAAACGATGTCAGGACATCCGGTTCCAGATAAGTGTTAATTCTAAATGGTTGGGCGGTGCGGCGTGCTGTTGATTCCATTAACTCCCCCTGTGTCGATGCGCTGGAGCAAGAACCAAACCAGCGGCGGAAGCTATGGAAAAGTAATCACTATTGGGTCTAAAGACGGATTAATAGAGTGCCGGTGATCAGTTGTCGTGCCGGTTCTTCACACTCAGCAGTAGAAACCGCAGATCGTGTAAACAAGATGCACACAAAGCGCCACTCATTGCCGCCAAACAAAAAGAAACGGCTGTAGGTTTAGAAACTTAGATGAGCTTTATGTGGAGGGCACTGCGCAAAAAATGCACAGTCAGGACAAATGATGTCTGTCCATCTTGTTATAAAGCGCGCGCCGGCTGATGCCGAGTACCGATGCGGCTTGTTTTTTGTTGCCGTTTACCGAAGCGAGGGTTAGCTGGATAAGTTCTTTTTCGACGGCGCCAAGGGTTAGTCCGACTGATAAGGAGCACGAGAGTGCGCTGCTGCGGCTGCCGAGAACCGATAGGTTCTTGATTCGTTGCGGCACCAGATCCGGCGTGAGATTTTTGCCGTCGGCCATAAGCACGGCGGTCTGTATGACGTTTTTCAACTCGCGGACGTTGCCAGGCCAGGAATAATGGCGTAACAAGCGATAGGTTTCTGGCGCGACCTGATCAATTTCTTTGCCGTAGAGCTTGGCAAATACCGTGACGAAGTGGTCGGTGAGCACGGTCACAGCGCCGGGACGATCGCGCAATGAGGGCACGGCGATATGAAAAACATTCAAGCGATAAAAAAGATCCTCGCGAAAGCGTTTTTCGGCGACACTCTTGTCGAGATCTTCGTTGGCGGCGGCAATGATTCGAACGTCGGCGGCAATAGTCTTAACGCCGCCGACCCGGCGGAACGATTTTTCCTCCAAGACGCGCAGCAAACTGATTTGCGTCTTGGCATCCATGGTGGCGATCTCATCGAGAAATACCGTGCCGCCATGGGCTTGCTCGAAGATCCCAGGACGGGAATCCTGCGCTCCGGTATAGGCGCCCCGTTCATGGCCGAAAATTTCACTGGCAATGAGTTCAGGGGCCATGGCTCCCGTGTTAATCGCGACGAACGGCTGGTCC
Organism: uncultured delta proteobacterium; assembly: GCA_963847445.1. Taxonomy (GTDB): domain Bacteria; phylum Desulfobacterota; class Binatia; order UBA9968; family UBA9968; genus DP-20. The sequence goes on from CAWJZV010000007.1 coordinate 307,197, forward strand.
TTGCGCCGGCTCCGCTTATGGATGCCAGCGGCAAGAAGATCTTTGCCGGTTCCAGTCTCGCCGGTGATAAGTATAGGAACATCGACGTTCGCCGCTTCCATGGCGCGCCGCACCACCGCGCGCATGGGTAAACTAACGGTGATCATGCCCTCGAATTCGATCGGAATATCGGACAGCGTTTCGGCTGGCAGGCGGCCATTCCTGCGGGGACTGACAAGGAAGAAAGCGCTCGACTAGCCGCAGCCACTCGTGTTCGTCGGATGGCTCTTTTTCGAAGTGTACGTTGCTACACGGAGGCCGAAAACCAAGCGGTTCGTCGCCGCTTGTTAAAACGACAACCTTGGTTCTCGCGCCTTTCGGCGCAAGGGACGTAAGCGTGTTGCGCAGATCACTGAGCTCGCTTAAAGAGTATGCCGACGCACGCCATAGAACTAAATCGAATTTGTGACCGTTGAGTTTCTCCCGAGCCGCGCTCAAACATGGCACTGATGTCACGTTCACGGCTTCCGCAATTAGGTGAAGTGAGCGGGGAAACCCTTGTTCAGACGCGATAACGAGTATGCAGGCCATACATTTCTCGAAAGGGTTATGTCTATCACGAAGCTTTATACTACGACTTAAGACCTAGTATAGCCATGTACTACTACGACTTATGATTATGGTAAACGCATATGCAAAAACCACCTTCGGTGCTAGCTGATATACTCAAAAATGTTATTTTGCAAGAGTTTTAGCGTATTATTCGTATCTGGCACCAATAATTTAAAGCTGGAAGTGACGTCTAAGCCAAATCTACGACTATAGTCTTAGATTTATCTAGCTTTTAAATCTTCGTGATAATCGCGAATGAAGATGAATTCTTCGCATCGGTCGATTTACCACTGTGTTGCTTTGTCAAGGACTGCTGATTCCGAGGAATTCCCTCGTGAGTTGACTATTTGTCGGATCAGCTCAGCGAGGATTTTTCGATATGCGCGCCGGTCTCTGTCGCGGTAAAAAACCCGATGGGACGGCATTTCAAAGTGAAGACTACTCTTGGCTAGACTCAGTATCCCGTGATCTTTCGCGGCCCAGGCGCCAATGGCGACCTGGTCGACCGGTTCGATCACGAGATTTACCTTCGCCGACACCAGGAAACTTGCGGAGCACTTGGCCACGGATCTGCGCATAAGCCGTCTTGATCGCCTGGGCCTCCGACCGGGTAATCCCGACTGTCGCCACATCGATGTCGTCGAACTCGCCGTTCTGGTGCATATCGATATACAAATCCAGCGGTCCACGAGCCGCTTTAAAGACCGCAGCCGAATAGCGCTGGTAAACTTCTCCCGCACGTACGGTAATGCGCTCGATGGTATCCGTCGGATAGCGGCGCTCGCTCGGCCGATTGACATTGATACGCCACCCGCCGCACTCGGTGGGCGTAAAGCCTCGCGCGATCACCGCCGGGAGCGAAGTCCGATAACTGAGCTCTTCGACCAACTCGCCGGTGTACCAATCGAAACTGCCGTGAGGCGCCCCGATGACGATCCCGCGCCGATCGTTGCGCGCGGCGATCGAGTCGATACGGCCAAGCGGCATCTGCGTGACGTCGATTTCTTGGCGCGGTGGCCGGTCGCCTGTCGAAATTGATCTAGCCTCGTTTACCCAGGCGGCTAAAATATTCTGGTACACCGCCCGGACTGGGTCATCCGTGAGCACGCTCGGCAGCCGTAGGATCAAGCCTCGTCGTGCCAGCATCAAGACACCATGGTTCTTCACGCCGTCGCTGTTCCAGGAAATATCGTCCAACGGATTGAGCGCGATTTCCACGCGGGGCAGATCCCGCGTAGCGATCATTCGGTCGCGAATCTGCGCGTAGGTCGATTTCAAAACCTTGAGCTGTTCAAACGTAAGGCCTGCCGAAGCGACTTCGATGCGCTGAGCAGGGTTGGAACTATTAGCGGCGCGCACGCCGACGTAAAACTCAATCGGCCCATCGACGGTGGAACCCAGCAGCGCGCGAAATTCCGCGTAAACACTGCCTCGACCCACACCATTCGCCGCCGACCAAGAGATTGGACTCCGTTGAACGAGAGGCTGTGAAACTGGAATCCCTTTAATCTCGAAGTCGTAAGCAGCCACTAGACCCGCGTCCATATGATCACGAATCGCGTCGGCGTATGCGATCGCGGTCGGTTCGGTGCCGGCCCGCGGCACGCCAATCACAGCGCGTTTAAGGTGGGGAGGGGAATTGCGAAATTCGAAATAGCCCAGATCGCCGATTGTTTGTCTCTGGAGCGGCTGCAGGAGGCTACAGCCGCTCCAGAGTATTAGAGTCACCGCGACAACCAATCCCCGGGAGGCTCCGGAGATCGGCCAGTAGTACGTCACGGGCTCCCGGGTCATGATCAGACGCATGGAACGGCCACCCCGGCGGTTTTTCAGTCATGAGTTGCACAAATCCTAGAACGGGTAGCGCCAGTTCAAACACATCCACCCGTACCGCCGGCCATTGCGGCAGTACCGGCTCCAGTCATTGCTGCCGACACAGCCCCAAGATTATGCGCCGGTTGACCTACGCGCGTTGTCCAGGTTCGAGGCATCGTACCACAACACGCTTCCGCCAACGCTCATGCGCGGCGCAATGAAGTACCACAAATCCCACTCACGCAGCAGGATACGGTTGCGGTGGAAATCGCCGCTGTTGAGCGTTCCCGGCGCAGGGTATGCCGGTGCTGCCGTTACAACCCACCGACACATCCGTTCGCTCAAAGTGCGTGCCCACCAGGATCGATCCCGTCGTCGTCGCCGACCCGGTCAACCAACCCTTCGGGCTCCACAGAAACAGATCGTGACCGATCAGGAAAACGCTACCTTTCTTCTGGCCTTTGCCAGCACCGCTACGTTGCCGTCGATGCCGGTGCCCCGATCCTCATGACTCTGCCAGACGCGCATTGCCCGCAACGTGTATGGGCCGATGTTCCACACCAGACCGGGACCATGCTGAACAGCTCAGACCGTCACCGACCGAGTTGGCGCCGGTGTCGAACAGCGTCTGCCTGCGTCGCCACGGCTGTTATCGCGAACTCGCATGCGGTTACAGCCGTTTGCCAGCGCCCGGTTATCCGAGTTACAGAACCAGGCGCCGTACTCAAACAGCAACCCTCTTATCCATTTGTTCTTGACCTGCGACATAGGCTCAACGCTCACGTAGGCATGGAAGTCTTTTCGGTCGGTGTTGACCTGCACGCCGTCGCCGACCTTCGCCGTAGGCGTTCATGCCGACTTGCAACCGGCGGATGCGACCGGGAATGCCGATGCTGCTCGGAGAGCGATCGTCCTCCCAGGTGAGACGTCATACCGGAACTCGCGCTGCCGGTGTTAAAACCTTGGTTCGCGGTGAACAGGTCGTACTCGGCCTGGGCTCCGATGCCACCCGAACCCTGGCGCGACAGGCTGGCCGGACCTGAATTCGTCGTGTCCATGCCAAATCCTACGTCGGCAGCCAGGGGTTTAGATTTTCGGCATGAAAGTAAATCATGCCGCGCTGTAAGTCGGCATTGCCGCCAAAACCGTCAAGGTCGAGACGCCAGTCGATCTCCCACAGACAGTTGTTGACGCACAGATAAAACTCCGGCCGGAAGCGCCGGCCTTCCAACTCGCCCTGGCTGCGCCCCTACTTGGTCGCGCCCGCTCTAGGAAATTGTAGCGCATATGCGCTTCAAACGAATGGCGGAACGACCAGGACTTGTCCGCCGCTTCGATCAACATGCCATTGCCCGGACGATATGAAAATGACGGCATCGCTGCCGCCGCCGCGGTCGCCTCTTTCTTCAGCTCGATCTGCTGCTCTTTTAGCTGTGAAAGCTCCTGCTGAATAGCGTCGATTCGACTGTCCACCTCGGTCTCGCCAAACGATCCATCCGGTAAGGTAAACCCCACACCGATCATCCCCGCAAGCATAAACGCCGATGCCAATTTTCTCATCATATACCTCCCAAAATTTGTTTCGCTGCTAATAGGCACACCCTTGCTGTCGTCATTACCAAGTGAACACACACTCGCGGAGGACGCTTTGAGCCACACCAATGCATCGCGGCACGATCGAGACCTTGCCGCTTGCTCTACGCTTGAAAAATTAAGGTCAAAACGTCGTGAGGCTATGGAGCAACTGCCGTGCCCAAGGAGGGATGTCAGTAGAAAGCTAGCTCAAACAGCAACTTAGTAATCACTAACCATCACTGAGAATGCGATTAGAGTTACTCAGGTGTGAAGTAATTTTACAGGTTGAAAGTTTGTGTGCAGATAATTTACGAACGCCTAGTTTGCCAATGAGTCACTGTGAACAAACGTAACAATATTCCGCGCCGCTCACGCGTTGCAGATCATCAAAAGCACCGGATGAGCATGCTCGGAGCGCCGCTGGCCTTGGTGATAATGGCGGAAACCGCCGAGCGGCCGTCGTTCAGCTTGGCGTAGAATTTCTGCGGGTAATCTTGGTCCTATAAAGTGGTTTAGCGTGACCGGTCATCTTCGGTTGATTTGGCTCGTGTGTCATTCTTCTGGTTCTTATGAAGAATGGCGATAAAGATCAGGAGTAAAGAGAGAAATCTGACAAAATAAAAAAATGGCCGCCCCTCGTTTGGATCGCTCGTCAATGCCAGTGCTGCCCGATTGATTCCTTCGATGACAAAGGAGACGGCGAAAAAGAGAAAAAATCGGTCTCGTGTATCTCTCCAGAAGCGCAGGAAAAACAGTCCGGCCACCAACGACGCAGTTGAGATTGCACCCAGTAACATCAGATCCATATTTTGCCTCAATCAGCGTCCCAGATTAGCCCGTACAGCAGCACCATCATCGCGAGCAGCGCGCATATCAACCGCCAAGTAAAGAGATTGACTTCCGGGAGGAACAACTTATCAGCAACCAACAATGCGTTGTTGAGTGTTAAACCGAAAAAACACAACCCGCCCCATAACAGGAGCTTATAGCGACTACGGTAATAACCTCGCAGCAGTAGCAACGAACAGAACAGAGCTGTCAAGGCACAGAGGGTATAAGAGAGAGCGGCCATAGCTACTTATCCTTTCTCAGCCTGAACGCGTCTGCGAACTCTTGGATTCTCACTCTCGGCTTCGAGTGAATCAGGTTACTGACCGGCACCAGATGTTTTTTGTAAACTTCCGCGACTCGATCGACGCTCTGCTGAAGTTCGAGGGACTTTGGCTGATATCGGTAGCTCGGATGTTCGCTTGAGCTAGTCGTTAAAAACCCTTCCGTGCAAAGATGATCCAGTATTTTGGCTGTCTGTTCTTCGGCGATGTAAAGTCTTTTCGCTAAACTCTCGCTGGACCACAATACTGCCGGATTGCTGCGCAGCAGGAGCACTGCCTCCATCTCTGCTACAGAGTCGATTTTTTCAAGTATGAATTGCTCTATTTCCTCTGGGATTGCTTTGTCGCTCATCAATTATCCTAAAGGCAATGCCCATTTCGGGAGTCGAAACTTTGAATTGTCCGCTCACGCAAGTTGCACAGTATAGAATTTGGCCGAAGGTTATCGAGAAATACTCCTGCGCTATAGAATGGCAAGGCTGATCGTGGATTGTGATGCATCTTACTTTAATCCGGCATTGGACCTCAACAGTTCTCTGAACTGCTTGTGCAGCTTGGTTATTTTCGGCGGAATCATGTACTGGCAATAGCCCTGCGACGGATTGTTGGCGTAAAATTTCTGATGATAGTCCTCGGCCGGGTAGAATTCTGTGAGCGGCTCCAAGGTGGTCACGATAGAGTTCTTGAACGTCTTGGCCTCGTCCAGCTCTTTGATAAACGCCGCGGCTTCGGCTTTCTGCGCCTCGTCCGCGTAGAAAATCGCCGAGCGGTATTGTGTGCCGACATCGTTGCCCTGGCGGTTCAACGTCGTTGGATCATGGGTGGCGAAGAACACCGTCATCAAATCGCGAAAGGAAACCTCCGCCGGGTCGAATTCGATCTTGATCACCTCGGCATGGCCGGTGTTGCCCATGCACACCTGCTCGTAGGTGGGGTTCTTATTCTTGCCGCCGGCGTAGCCGGAGACAACTGACATGAACCCCGCGCAGCTCGTCGAACACCGCTTCGGTGCACCAAAAACAGCCGCCGCCAAATACCGCTACTTGATTACTCATTTTCCCCCCAGTTCTTGGTTGACCTCGCGCTGCAACGTGAAGTCGAATATTTTTGCCGGCGCGATCGGCGCCGTCAGACCGAGAATTTCCGCATCGCCTTTAAGATGTTCGGCAATCTCGGCATCGCCGGGAATTCCATTAGTCGTAAACGCCCCACGCGACAGCCGGTAGGTTTCCAACGCCGTGTTGATATCCACGTTCAAGTACTTCGCCAATATTTCCGCGGTGCCCTTTTCATTCTGGTGAAAATAACGGTTGCCCTTGGCCCGCGCCCGGAGAATCTTCTTTCACCAACGGATCGCGCACGTTTTTATCCAGCACCGCCAGGCCGTTTTGCAGACTGGTGAATTCATCAATGGCACTGGCCAAGATATTCATCTTATATTTATCGCGGGCGACGATGACAATCGGCGGCGAGAGAATGCCGACCTGAATCGAGCCGTTGACCAGCCCTTGCAACTGCGTCGGCACGTCGCCGCCCAACACCACAGTGACATCCTTGTCCGGATTGAGCCCGGCGCGCCGGAGCATGCGAATGCCCGCGGTGTGCTGGCTGCCGCCCAGGGTGGTTGTCCCCATCACCTTGCCCTTGAGGTCGGCGAAGGTCTTCAATTCCGGCCGGCTGACCAGCCAAAATACCGGCCGGCGCAAACTGATCGCCAACACTTTCACCGGCGCACCGCGCGGAATCGCCCGGATCACGCTGCCGACCGAACCGAGCGCATGGACCTCGCCGGAAACCAGAGCGGCGATCGCCGCGGTGGCGCGCACTTGCACCAGCTGCGGATCGAGCCCTTCTTCGCGAAAGAAGCCGCGCTCCTGGGCAACAAACAAATCGATCGACGCAATGCTGCGGCTCGAATAGGTCACCACCACCTTTTGCGGCGGTGTCTGTGCCCCGATAAGGCCCGGCGACAACAAAGCTATGAGCACAATCAATGGAACCGGCAAATTTCACCATGCGGCGATATTCGCTTGCGGCTCGCCGAAGTTCAAGCCTGTTAGGGATTAGCCAGCGCTTCTGTGGCAAAAGTTGTGTATACCGCGATTCGAGCTGTCAAAGCGATCCCGGTCGATCGCCCGGCGGAACACCGCGAATTCTTGACTTCGCCCTATGAACATGATTTTTCTCTAGGTTCCGAAAGAAGTCTGGGAGGGACCCGTATGGCAAAAATGCTGATAGCCGGTGAGTTGGTGGATTCGGAAAGCAACGAAACCACCACGATCAAAAACCCGGCGACTGGTGAAGTCGTCGATAACGTTCCCAAAGGAACCATTAAAGATATCCGGCGTGCCATCGACGCCGCCAAAGGCGCGTTGAAGAAATGGTCGACCATGGCGCCGTCCAAACGCGGTGCGATTTTGCTCGCCGCCGGTCACACGATTCTTCAACGGGAAAAAGAGCTCGCCACCTTGTTGACCAAAGAACAAGGCAAGCCGATGCGCGAGTCGATCCTGGAAATCCGCCGCTTCGTCCACACCCTCGATCATTACGGCGGCATGGCGAAAACCATGCGCACCAGCGCGGTCATGCTCGACACCGGCCGCCATGGCTTGGTCATGCGCAAACCCCTGGGCGTTTGCGGGTCGATTGTCCCGTGGAATTTTCCCAGTTTCGTTAATGGGCAACAAGCTCGGTCCAGCGCTGCTCGCCGGCAACTGCGTCGTCGTCAAACCAGCCGGCACCACGCCGCTCACCGATCTGGCCACCTGCGAGATCATCGACAAAGCGATCCAAGACGCCGGCGGTCCCAAAGGGGTTTTGAACTGCGTCACCGGTCCCGGCAGCGTGGTCGGCGAGGAATTACTTGTTAACCCAACGGTTAGAAAGATCGGCTTCACCGGCGCCACCGACACCGGGCGCCGGGTCATGCAGTCGGCCGCGGCCGACTTCAAGCATGTAACACTGGAATTGGGCGGCAGCGATCCGATGATCGTCTGCGACGACGCAGATATCGATCGCGCCGTCAGCGCAGCTTCGGTGGGCCGTTTCTTCAACTGCGGCCAGGCTTGCCTGGCGGTCAAGCGGCTTTACCTGTTCGACAGCATCGCCGACGATTTCATCGCCAAGCTCGCCGAGAAAGCGAAAAAGATCAGCATCGGCAACGGGCTCAAGGCCGGCATTTTAATGGGCCCGCTGCACACCAAAGAACAAAGACAAGAAGTCGAAGAGCAGGTCGAAGACTCGGTCAAGCGCGGTGGCAAACTGGTCTTCGGCGGCAAACGTCCCACCGGCGACGAGTTCGACAAAGGTTTTTACTTGCAGCCGACCATCGTCGCCGACGTCGATCCGGCTTCGCGCATGATCCAAGAAGAAGTCTTCGGTCCGGCGCTGCCGATCGTCCGGGTAAAAACTCTTGATCAAGCCATCGAGCACGCCAACAGCTCGATCTTCGGTCTCGGTTCGTCGATCTGGACGCGCGATATCAATCGCGCCATGTACGGCGCGGAGAACATCGAAGCCGGCTACACCTGGGTCAACTCGGCGCAGATCATCTATGACGAACTGCCTTTCGGCGGCGTCAAGCAGAGCGGTCTGGGCAAAGAGCATGGCGACGAAGCGATCGAGTACTACACCGATTCGAAATCAGTCGTCATCGCCACCGATGTCGGCGGCGAGATTATCGGCGGCGAATAGACCCTGAGGACCATTCCAGATTACATATTCCAGATTCCAAATTTGGAATATGAAATTTGGCAATCTGGAATTGCGCACCATGAATGTAGACTTACCTGATATCTACAACGCCGCCACGACCTTCGTCGATGAAAACATCACGCAAGGCCGTGGCGGCAAAGTCGCGATTTACTACCAAGATCGAAAGATCACCTACCAAGAAGTTTTCGAAAACGTTAACCGTACCGGCAACGCGCTAAGCGAACTCGGCATTGAGATCGAGAATCGCGTGCTGGTGATTTTGCCGGACTCGCCCGAGTTCGCCTACAGTTTCTTCGGCGCCATCAAGATCGGCGCCGTCGCGGTGCCGACCAATCCTTGGATGTTCGCCAAGGATTACGAATATTTGATCAACGACAGCCGCGCCCGCGCCATTATCGTTCATGAATCGACCTTGCCCGAGATCGAAAAGATCTGGGACAACACGCCTTTCTTGAAACACATCATCGTCGTCGGCACGGCCAAGGGCAAAGCGCTGTCCTACCAAACTTTAGTCGCCAAAGCCTCGGATAAACTCGAAGCCGGCGAAAACGATCGAAAGACGATGTCTGCTTCTGGGGCTACACCTCGGGCAGCACCGGCAACCCCAAGGGCGCCGTGCATTTGCAGCATGACATGATCACGATCAGCGATCTGTTCGTCGCGCCGGTGCTGCAGATGAAAGAAACTGATCTGTGCTTCTCGGCGTCGAAAATGTTCTTCTCCTACGGCCTGGGCAACTCGCTGTATTTCCCCTTCCGCTTCGGCGCCTCCACCGTGCTCTGGCCGGACAAACCGGAGCCGGAAAAGATTCTCCAAGTCATCGACAAGTACAAACCGACTTTCTTTTTCTCGGTGCCGACCTTGTTCGCGCGCTTCCTGCGCATCGATAAGAAATACGATTTCAGTTCTTTGCGCACTTGCCTGTCTTCCGGCGAGCCGCTGCCGCCGGCGCTGTTTCACCAATGGAAAGAACGCACCGGGTTGGAATTACTCGACGTCGTCGGCTCCACCGAAGCGACCCATGATTTCCTAGCCAATCGGCCCGGGCGAGCAAAAGCCGGCAGCAGCGGCGAGGTGACCCCAGCCTTCGAGGCCAAAGTCGTCGACGACGAAGGGCGCGAGATGCCCATTGGCGAGGTCGGCAACCTGATGGTCAAAGGCGACGCCACCGCACCGTTCTACTGGAACAAGCATGAGCAGACCAAACGAATGATGCAGGGCGAATGGCTCAAGACCGGCGACACCTACTACCGCGACGCCGAAGGCTACTACTGGTACTGCGGCCGCTCCGACGACATGATGAAAGTCGGCGGCCTGTGGGTGTCGCCGATTGAAATCGAAAATACGCTAATGGAACATCCGGCGGTGCTGGAATCCGGCGTGGTCGGCGACGAGGATGCCGACGGTTTACTCAAGCCCAAAGCCTATATTCTGCTCAAGAGTGAGTATAAGGCCAGCGACGCCCTCAAAGTCGAATTACAGAATCACGTCAAGAGTAAACTCCAGCCCTACAAATATCCCCGTTGGGTTGAGTTCGTCGATGACCTGCCGAAAACCGTGACAGGTAAGATTCAAAGATTCCGCCTACGACCTAACAAAAACTGAGAATAGATCTGCGATTCTCGCTTCCTCGATTCTCGACGATCTCTGCCAAGGAGTTAAAATGGCCGCCAACATCAAAGAGCTCAAAGAAAATCTCGCTTACTCGTGCAACATCCTCGCCAACGAAGGCCACTGGGATAACATTCTTGGCCATGTGTCGGTCCGAGTGCCCGGGCAAAACAAGATTCTCATGAAGCCCCATAGCTTTGGCTTCGAAGAAATTCGCCCGCAGCATATCATTGTCGTCGATATCGAAACCGGCAAGAAGACCGATGGCAAGTACGAGCGCCATTCAGAAGTCTTTATTCACACCGAAATCATGAAGGCACGCAAGGATGTCAATTGCGTGGTCCATTCGCACCCGCCCTACGCGACGGCATTCGGCGCTCTCGGTCAAAAACTCCGGCCGATCAGCCACGAAGGTAATATTTTCTACGAAGGGCTGCCGACCTTTGACCACACCACCGCTTTAATCCGTACGCCGGAATTGGGCGTGGAAGTAGCGAAGAGTCTCGGCAACTGCCGCGGCCTGCTGATGAAGAACCACGGCTCGACAGTCGTCGGCCCGACAATTGAAGTGGCGACCCTCTACGCCGTCTTCCTGGAAAAAGCCGCGCGCATTCAACTCATGGCCACCGCTTCGGGCGACCCATCTTGGACCAGCGACGCCGAAGCGGCGGTCAAATACGAGCAGATCTACACGCCGCACCGACTGGATTCCATGTGGGAATACTTCGTGCGCCGGGCCAAGAAGTTCCGCAAGTCGAGCTAGATGGATTTCCTAAAATTGAAGATGAGATTTTTACTTCGTTGAAGCTGACAACAAGCGTCTTGTCACTCCGAGCGCCAGACTGTGTGAAAGCCCCCGTTCATGGTTCGAGGCTCACCACGAACGGTTATCAAACATTACAAATCGAGCATACTGTTCGCCCTGAGCCTCGTCGAGAGGCTCCTAAAGAGTCTTCACACAGTCTGTCGCAGAGAAGGGTCTCGTCTGGTGCCACACGCCTCTTACTTGTTGCCGGTCGCCTTGAAGAAGCCTTGCTTGTCCAACTCCGCGACGAAGCGCATGTCCATAAAATCGTCCGGCTTGGAATTCTTCGCCGCGGCGTCGCTGACCGCGACATCGGCGATGACATTTTCCATCGCCTTGCGCGTGACATAGGGCGGGTTTTCCAGATACTCGCGGAACTGATTGTAGGCGTCGTCCAAAATGTCTTGCTCTTTTACCCGCAGATACTTCTGCATCATCCGCTGTGCTGCGGTTTTGTTGGTTTTAAAGATCTGCACACCTTCGGCGTAGGATCGAACAACCCGGCGCACGGTGTCTTCGTTGGCTTTGATGTAGCTCCGGCTGGTACCGATCGCTACCGAGACAAATTCCGGCCCCTCCTTGGCTAGGTTCATGAGTTCGTTAAGCCCAGCCTTGCGCGCCCGGCTATTGGTCGGCGGCGAAACCACGCCCGCGTCGACCTGGCCGGCGATCAGTGCGGTGAGAATGTTCGGCACTTCCACCAACGGCAGGATCTGATAGTCGTTCTGCTTCAAACCGGCTGTGTTCAATGCAAACAAAGCCGAAGTATGGGTCGAAGAACCGATCCGAGTGATGCCAATCTTCTTGCCGCGTAGCTCGGTAATTCGCTTAATTTCCGGTTTGGCCATCAGCGAAAAGACCTGGCGATTGGTCGCGCCGGCGACGAAGGCGATATTGGCGCCTTTCAGGTTCGCTTGGACCTGGTTCGATCCATCCATATAGGAAAAGGCGATCTCGCCGGCGAGGATTGCTTGGATGCCGCGCGAACTCGAAGAGATATGCAGCAGTTCGACATCCAAACCGTTCTTTTTGAATATACCTTCCTGCTGCGCCATGAACATGCCGCTTTGGGCGCCGGTAACCGCCGTCCAGTTGATCCGCACCGGTATTTGCGCCCCGGCCTGAGCCGATAAGATTAAACTCCACAGCATCACTGCAAGTCTCAAAAATAGTCGACGCATCACTTCTCCTTGTCCTTCGAAGACCGCTAAAAGTGCCATCAATCTAGCAATTCGCCCTGTTAATTCAACTGTTTGGCATGACCGGTAAAGCGTGCTAGATAACCGCCCATGAGTAAAAAAGTTCATCTTACTTTGGCCGTCGGCGATTATGAAAGTATCCGTGCGCTTAAAGAAGGTACGGTCAAAGCCGATGGCATCGAGCTAACCGTCATCACCGATATGACCTCGAGCATTCGCCATTGGCGCATGCTGCGCAATCGTGAGTTCGATTGCGCCGAGTTATCCATGTCGAATTATTTGATGGCCAAATACACCGATCTGCCGTTCGTCGCCATTCCGGTCTTCTTGCATCGCCGCTTTCGTCACGGCTTCGTGTTCGTGAATACGAGCAAAGGCATTACCAAACCCACCGATTTGATTGGCCGCAAAGTCGGGCTACGCAATTTTCAAGCGACCGCGAACCTATGGATTCGCGGCATTCTTGAACATGAATATGACGTGCCCCATCGCAGCTTGAACTGGCTCAAACAAGACGATGAAGAGGTCGACTGGACGCCGCCGGCGGATTTGAAAATCGCCCGCATCCCCGCTGGTAAGAGCATCGACCAGATGCTGGTCGACGGCGAGATCGACGCATTGATCCATCCAGAGTTGATTCAGCCGATCCTCGACAAAGACTCGCGAGTCACCCGTCTGTTTCCCAACTATCGCGACTTGGAAATGGACTATTTCAAACGCACCGGGATTTTCCCGATCATGCACACCACGGCCATCAAGCAAGAGGTCGTCGATAAGTATCCCTGGGTGCCGCTTAATCTGTATCAAGCCCTGGAGGCGTCGAAACAAAGCCGCCTACAAACGCATGGAAAATCCGCGCATCGTGCCGCTCGCCTGGTTTCGCTCGTTCTTGGAAGAACAGGAAGAACTGCTTGGGCCCGATCCTTGGATTTACGGTCTCGGCGATGTCAATCGCAAAGCGCTCGAAACGCTGATGCAGTATTCCCAGGAACAGGGTTTAATCGGCCGCAAGTTGGGATTAGACGAACTGTTTATCAACACCGAGGCTCATTCCTAGCCATTTAAACCGCGATTGTCGCGGGCGTAGGTCTGGGAAACCGAGGCAGCACCTGCACCGGCCTTTGCCGCGAAGGTTGCGCAGTCGAGCCGGCCCCGCGCCTTTGGCCATCGGCAAATCCGCGACGCGCTTGAGACCTTCTAGCTCCTGCTCGTTCAAGATTGAACTTACGCCGCTATCGGCGTAAATTTTCGCCACTTGACGATTGCCGCCAGGATTGGTTCAGTAACGAATCCGGCGGAGGAGGAGGAAACATGTTTGGCAAAGGCGTTTTCCAAGCGGAAGAGAATCTCCTGCGCGAGATCGTCCGCAGTGTCGACAAGAAAATCGATTACTCCGCCCGCGAGGGCGAAGGAAGCAAATTCACGCTGCACCTCAAACTCAAGAACCATGAAGGCGACGTTGTCCTAGACCTCGAAGACTTGCAGACCGCCAAACAAGACCAGATTCGCCGCCACCAGATCCGTCAGAAAATAAAGGCGCGCTGCGATCACCTGGATCCCTCCCGCTATGGTGCTGACATCCTTGGCCTGCGATTGGCGCGAATATTGAAATCCTCGCCCAAGCTCGAACCGATGGCGCAGCGCGGCTTTAACCGCGGCGGACCACGACGCTAATTGGTTATAACCTAGGTTACCTGGCTCTTTTCTCGAGCGGTAAAACAGTCGAGGCGATATGGCAAAAGCGGAAATGATACGTCGTGCGTTAGCCACCCATGGCCAGTTAATCATGCCAGGGGTTTACGACGCTCTCAGCGCGAAAATTGCCGCCCGAGCCGGTTTCGAAGTTACTTTTATTACCGGTTACAGTTTATCGGCGACATTACTCGGCGAACCTGACTTTGGTTTATTGACTCAGACTGAAGTCGTCAGCGCCGCTCAACGGATATGTTCGGTCATCGATATTCCAGTGATCGTCGACGCTGACACCGGTTACGGCAACGCAATCAATGTCATCCGCACCGTCCAGGATCTGATCCGCGCCGGCGCCGGCGGGATGTTTTTAGAAGACCAAGTCTGGCCCAAACGCTGCGGCCACATGCGCGGCAAGCAAGTGATTCCATTAGAGGAACAGCTCAACAAGTTGCGTGCCGCGGTCGAAGCCAAAGGCCAGAATGACTTTTTCATCGTCGCCCGCACCGACTCCCGCCAAGCCCTAGGCCTCAGACGAAGCGATCACGCGCGGGATCGCCTTTAAAAACGCCGGCGCCGACGCGGTATTCATCGAAGCACCGGAATCCAAAGAAGAAATGCGCGAGATCGCCAAACATGTCAAAGGCCATCTGGTGGCTAACATGTTGGAACGCGGCGTAACTCCGCTGATGGGGCCAGGGGAACTAAAGGAGCTTGGTTTTGACTTGGTTGTGTGGCCGTTGGCGCCACTCTATTCAGTGGCTAAATCGCTCACCGATGTCTATGCGACTTTACGCAGGGAAGGATCCACGCTGTCGATTCTCGATCGACTCATGCCCTTTGACGAGTTCAACGGCATTGTCGGCTTGAATGAGAAATATTTGCTCGATGCGAAATTCAAAACTTAGCATAAGGAATTGGCATTAACCGCAGTCGAGCTAACTACCTAGAGCCGCATCGGCATTAGAACGTAAAGATAGCCCTCGACACCGGCTTTTCGGATAACGCTGGGGCTGAGCTCGTCTTTCAATTCAAATTCGATCTCTCCCTCACCGCCCAAAACCGCCAAAACATCTAATAAGTATCGGGCATTGAAACCGATGGCGATGGTTTTACCTTTATAGTCGGCCTCGACTTCTTCCACTGCTTCGCCAAGATCAGGGTTATTCGCCGAGATCGACAGTTTGCCGTTGGCGAACTCCATTTTAACACCCTTGTAGCGTTCGCTGGAAAGAATCGAAACCCGGCGCAAAGCGCGCAATAACTCTTCATGGTCGAGTTTGGCGATATTCGGGTTCCCTACAGGAATTACCTTAGTATAGTCGGGAAAATCACCATCTATTAGGCGCATAAAAAGCTCGACCTTATCCTTACTGACGAGCCCCATGTTCTCTTTGAAACCGAGTGAGACGGCGCCATCTTCGCCGCTTTCTAATAGCTTCTTTAGCTCAGACAATCCCTTTCTCGGTAAAATCACCCCTTTCGTCAGGCCAAGAGAGCCGACTAGCTTCTCTTCGAAAGCCAGACGATGACCGTCGGTCGCGACCATGCGTACTTTACCGCCTTCGCTCTGTTCAATGTAAACCCCATTTAGACTATAGCGGGTCTCGTCCGTCGATACCGAAAAGATTGTCCGCTCGATCATTTCGCGCACGGTTGACGCCGGCGTCGTCGACAATCCACTGCTATCGAATTGGGGGAATTGAGGAAACTCTTTGGCATCCATGCCGAATATCTTAAAAACCGACTTTCCGCTGCGAATCTCGACCCAGTCGTTGTCCAAGCGTTTTAGTTGGACAAGATCGTTAGGCACTTCTCTGACTATTTCATAAAGCTTTTTGGCATTGACCGTTACGCTACCTTCTTTTACGACCTCGCCATCGACACCACCGCGGACACCCACTTCAAGATCCGTAGCAGTGATACGTATGCCGCTTTTTTGCGCTTCGATCATGACATTGGCGAGGATTGGCATGGTGTTACGCCGCTCGACAATGCTTTGTGTCCAATAAAGCGTTGCGAGAAGATCTCCCCGCTTGGCTTTAATTTCCATACTTCCTCCCGGTGACTTCTTCCTGTGCTTATATATATATAAAAATAAGTAGTAATAGTAGGGGCTGTGGAAAATGTGGGTAAACGCGTTTAAGGAGATAATTCAGTAAGATAGCTTGTGGTTAACTTGTGGTGATTATACCGCTCATGCACCGTTTAACAGGTTGCGTGGCGATCTCGCAGAGATATCGACAGAACGAATGGTAATGATAACAGGCTATCCACAACTACTTGTGGATATTTAAATTGCGCTCGATCACCGCAATGGTCGCTAGCATGTTGGGATCTTCTTTGATGCGTCGCTCAATAGTTTTCGAAGCGTGGATAACCGTAGAATGGTCTCTGCCACCAAACTTGTCGCCGATACCAGGGAACGATGTTTGGGTGTGTTTGCGGCATAAATACATCGCAACCTGGCGTGGAAAGGCGAGATTTTGGGTGCGTCTTTTCGCTTTCAAGTCGCCAATTTTTAGATTGTAATGATCGCAAATGGTTCTTTGGATGCCTTCGACTGTGATTTCCCGTTCATAACTTTTTAAGTTATTGCGTAGAACATCCTTGGCAAAGTCGATCGTAATCGTAGCCTTGGTGAGCGAATAAAAAGCGCCCAAGCGGGTTAGTGACCCCTCTAACTCGCGCACGTTGGAGCTGATGTTCGACGCCAGAAAGATCGCCACGTCAACTGGCAGGGGTACACCCTCGAATTCAGCCTTTTTTTGCAGAATTGCGACTCTTGTCTCCATGTCCGGCGGCTGAATATCCGCGATCAGGCCCCATTCGAAGCGGTTTCTCAGGCGATCCTCGATGGCGGCAATGTCTTTCGGGAATTTGTCTGAGGTAATGACAATCTGTTTATGGGACTCATAAAGAGAATTGAAAGTGTGGAAAAACTCTTCCTGGGTGCGTTCTTTGCCGGCGATGAACTGAATGTCGTCGATGATTAGGATATCGACGTTTTCTAAATTTTTTCTTAAATTCGTCCATCTTATCGCGCCGCAGCGAGCTGATCAGCTCGTTCATGAACGATTCTGAGCTTAGATAAACGATTTTTAGATTCGACCTCTTGGCCGCCGCTTGATGACCGATGGCATTCACCAAATGGGTTTTGCCGAGACCGACACCGCCATAGATAAATAGCGGGTTGTAATGCTCACCAGGCTGGTTGGCGACCGCCATGCACGCCGCGTGAGCAAATTGGTTGCTCGTTCCTATAACGAAGTTATCAAAAGTATACTTCTGCACCAGATGACTTTGGCGTGGTTGGCGTTCACGCTCTTTATCATCTTTGCGTTGGATCCTTTCCTGTGGCTTCGCTTCGTCGCCGTTTTGCTCAACTTCTATGACCACCTTTAGGTCGTGTTTAGCAACGGCACTAACGACTGATTCGAGATCGCGAAGATAGTTTTGTCCGACCCAGTCGCGAAAAAATTTATTTGCCACCGCCACAACCAACTCGTTCTTATTCCTTGAGACAAACCGGATCGGTCTAATCCAGGTATCGTAGTTTTGCTTACCAATCCGCTCTTTTATTTCTTCTTGAGCTTCAGCCCACAAATAAGCCATAGAAAGGACCACTGCAAGTAAGAATTTCTGCTAAAAACAAAAAATAGTTACAAACAACGTTATCCACAGCTGTGGATAACTAATTACTTGCTGAAATTGATGTTGTTATAGAAATTGCTAAGAGAAAATTCGCCGGCAAATTTATTTTACCCGAACGATTTATCCCAATACTCGCCGAGAACCATTCACTCCGCCGCATGACGAGAGAAGTTTTTTTTCTCAAACGGGCAGCGAGTCGACGTGAAAATGAATTGTGTGTCATTGAGAAGGAAGTGTAATATGCCTTTTCAAAATTCATTGCAAGAAAAAAAATAAAGAAAGTTTTTTTTTCAGCGATTCAACGAACTTGACAGAATCAAAGTGCGATGTTAGCAACACTCACTCGCAATGTTTTTACAATCGAAAAAATTATTTCGCCGTGCTTTGAAGAAAATTCCCGGTGGGGTGAACAGCCCGGTCCGCGCGTGGAAGTCGGTTGGCGGCTCGCCGCTATTTATTTCCCGCGGTCAAGGCAGTTATGTCTTCGACGCCGACAAGAAACGATATATCGACTATGTCGGCTCATGGGGACCGATGATTCTCGGTCACGCCAACGCGAAGATAATCCGCGCAATCACTCGACGTGCTGCTAATGGGACAACTTTCGGCGCGCCGACACTAGGGGAAGTGGAGTTGGCGGAATTAGTTTCGCAGCGCATGCCATCGATCGACAAACTTCGCTTGGTCAGCTCCGGCACCGAAGCGACGATGAGCGCGATCCGCTTAGCGCGCGCGTTTACCAATCGGACCAAACTCGTCAAGTTCGACGGCTGTTACCATGGCCATTCCGATGGCTTACTCGTAAAAGCTGGCTCCGGTGTTGCCACTCTTAGTCTGCCCGATAGTCCCGGCGTGCCGGCGAGCATCGCGCGTGAAACACTGACAGCCAAGTACAACGATTTAAAGTCTGTGCGAAATTTGTTTCATCGTTACGGCAACGATATTGCCGCAGTGATCGTCGAACCAGTTTGCGGCAACATGGGGGTGATTCTTCCTCAAGCCGATTTTCTCGACGGCCTGCGCAAAATGACAACACAGTCGGGTGTTGTACTGATCTTTGATGAGGTCATCACCGGATTTCGTATCGCTCCAGGCGGCGCCCAGCAACGCTATAAGATAAAACCCGACTTAACATGTTTGGGGAAAATTCTCGGCGGTGGCTTGCCGTTGGCTGCTTTCGGCGGGCGCCGACGAATCATGGACCAGTTAGCGCCGCTCGGTCCGGTTTACCAGGCCGGAACCTTGTCGGGCAATCCGTTGGCAGTTGCCGCCGGCACTGAAACATTGCACATGCTGGCGCGACGTGGCACCTACAAAAACCTCGAGGCCAAAGGCCAAAGGCTTGCGGACGGTTTAAATGAAGTCATCCGCAAGCACGGGATCAGGGCAACGATCAACCGTGTCGGTTCGATGTTGACTTTGTTCTTCGGTGTCGATTCCGTTACCACCGTGGACGATGCGCGCCGCTGTGACCGCAAACAATTCGCCGGTTTTTTTCATGGTATGCTCAAACGTGGCGTTTATTTGCCGCCCGCACCTTTTGAGGCTTGGTTCGTCTCCCTTGCTCACTCAAACGCTGATTTGGACAGGACAATTTCCGCTTTTGACGATTGGGCCGGGAGCGCCGATCGTGGTTGATCCAGCATAATCTTCATGCTAAAAAACTAGCCCAGTGGAGAAAATTGGGGGCCGCCCCAATCGTCGGCACGATAGTCAAACTCCGCTCCTGCGCGGCGCAGGATTATACTTGGGAGTTGCTTTCGAACTACCAGGCACCATTATAGGTGGCCTGGCAGTCGGCTATTTTCTCGACGAATATCTTCGTACCTCGCCGTGGTTTCTCATTTCGCTTACGGCGTTAGCTTTTGTCGGGGCGTTCGTCCGGTTGATACGGTGGGTGAAGTTTTTTGCGCGCACTCGCAATGGAAGCAACGGCCCGCAAGACCATACTGAGGATTGAATGTTGGCATGCCGTTTTGTTGTTGGCATTGTTTCTGGTCGTGGGCCGGGGCACCGCCATCGATGGCATGGCGCTGATTGCCGGCGGCGTGTTCATGGGAGTCAATTTTCTCCTGCTTAGCTTCGGTGTTGCGGCGGTTCTGACGCCGCTCGCTAGCAAGGGTCAAGTAAAACTCGGCGTCGGCTTGTTAGTGCTGAAGGTCATGTTGTTTTTGGCGCTATTGACGACGGTGTTTTATCGCTTTCAATTGGACGCGATTTCCTTTGCGCTGGGCTTTTCGACTTTGATCGTGGCCATTGTTGTCGAAGCAGTTAGAAGATCGCTAGCGGTGGAGACCTAGGGAAATATGGAACATCCGTATACTTGGTATAACGCGCTGCCAGAGGGCTTGCAGCATATGTTCGGCGATCATACGTTCTTCGCCGTTGTCGCCGGCCTGTTACTAATAGTGTTTGCCATCAAAGCTCGCGGCGCGTTGGCCAAGGCTAGCGACCCGGTTGTGCCTGCGGCGGAGCTTGGATCGAGAAATATTGCCGAGCTAATTGTCCAACTGATCGTCAGTCAGAGTGACGCTATCATTGGTAAGGCCGGGCGCAAGTATGTGCCGTTTTATGGCACCTTTTTCTTTTTCATACTGTTAAGTAATCTGATGGGTTTATTGCCGGGGTTTGCGCCGCCGACTGGTAATCTGAACACCACCATCGGCCTCGCCCTGGTATCCTTTATCGGCTACAACGTTATCGGTGTGCGCGAGCAGGGTGTCGCCTACTTCAAGCATTTTGTCGGTCCAATGACCGGTCTCCCCGGCAGCAGCATCGTTTCGAAGCTTGCGTTGCTGCCGGTGCTGCTGCTCTCCGTGGTGTTTTTCTTTATTCTTGAAGTGTTTTCCCATGGTTTTCGTCCGGTCTCCCTGTCGTTGCGTCTGTTCGGCAACATGATGGGCGACCATGAAGTCATCGGCGCGTTTATCAGTTTAACTAAACTGGTTGTGCCGGTAGCGTTCTATATAATGGGAACCTTGGTCTGCCTGATTCAGGCTTTCGTTTTTACGTTGTTGAGCATGATTTACGTCGCCTTGGCCGTCAGTCACGGACACGACGAAGAGCATGGTCAGGACGCCCAGCAAGCACATCATTAAGCGACGCGCCGTGCGGTGAGGAAGAGGACAGAGGGGTGGCAGGCCGAAAATCGCTAGAAAGGAGCATAAAGATGAAAAAGCTGATTGCCTTTGTTGCAACCTTCATGATGGCCGTAATGGCCAGTGGTGTAGCGATGGCCGCGGATAGCGCAGCGGGCGACTCGAAATCGGTCGCCATTGCGCTCTCCGCCGGTGTCGCCGTCGCGATCGCTGCCTTCGGCGCCGCTTTGGGCCAAGGTCGCGTCGGCGCGGCCGCAATGGAAAGCATCGGGCGCAATCCCAATGCCGCTGATAAGCTGTTCTTGCCGCTGGTGCTGACGCTAGCGCTGCTTGAAGCTTTGGCGCTTTACGGTTTCGTCATCGCAATTCTCTTGCAAGGCAAGATCTAACTGCGAGAACGATTCATTCGACCATTAAAGGGTGAGGAGATTTCTCCTCACCCTTTTTTATGTGCTAAAAAGAATCTTTAAGCGGGTAAATCGACTTTGTGAAGTTGCACTTGGGTGTAGCGCATGAGTTCCTCAAGCGTGTGAAGCTTATAAGGCTTGAGATAATAGATTTCTTTGATTCCGGTATTGACCAGGACCTTGAGACAATGGATGCAAGGCGTGTGGGTGATGTAGATCGCCGCATCCTTTATATTCGAGCCATTCTTGGCGGCCTGGGCGATCGCGTTCATCTCGGCGTGGATGGTACGAAAGCAGTTCTGTTCGGTGTCGCCGTTAGGGGTTTTCGATTCGTAAATCAAGCAGCCCACGTCGGTGCAGTGGGGCATCCCGGCGGGCGCGCCGTTATATCCGGTGGCAAGAATATTCTTGTCGCGGGCGATCACGGCGCCGACTTTGGCACGGGTGCAGGTCGACCGCTCGGCCACCTGCAAGGTGATGGTCATGAAATACTGATCCCAGCTCAAACGTTCACTCATGATTGCCTCTCGAGCCTGCTAGTCTTTGACCGTGACAGTCACTTTATCGCCGATTTTCGCACCGGTCCGTTGCCAAGACACTACCCTTATTAATGGCAATCTCCAGTAGGCCCCAACTGTTAAACAGACAGGCGAACGCGCCACTACTGACGTTGGCGTAAGTTGGTCACCAAACCGCTCAATTGGAACGTCGGCCAAAGGCTGACCCGCAACCGATCCACCGGAAACCCTGTCAAATCACGCGCGCGAATGTTTGTAAATAGGTTGCCGAAGCTGTCGGCATAGATGATTTCACCTTCCAGCCGATTGTCGCTGCAAAGGACTTGCGGCATGAACAGATTCACCAATGTATCTAGTGGCTTGCCGAACTCATTGTGGGGACACCGAGGGATAGGTGTGCGGCAACCGGCGCGAAGATGTCGCGGCCATGAAACGTATTGCTGACATGTTCCAGGTGGTAATCGGCATTGGTTAATTCGACGATGCGCTCCGGCGCTTTGCGATCCAGCGCCAAGCTCAGACGCCGTTGTCGGGTCCGACAAAATAGTTGTCCTCATGTTCGACAAGGATCGGTTTCCGAGCGCTGCCGACCCCAGGGTCGACCACGACGACATGAACGGTGCCGGCAGCGAAATAGCGTACCGAGTGCTGCAGGATCAACGCTCCGGCCATGACGTTCTGCGCCGGCACGCCATGGGTGAGATCGATGACTTGAACTTTCGGGTTGATCGCCGCGATGACGCCTTTCATGATGCCGACAAAAGGGTCCTGATAGCCAAAATCGGTAGTGAGCGTTATCACCATGGTTGGGTGTCCGGTTGGACCATAATTCTCAGGCTGGCGGATGGGGTTTAAAGTTCTTCCAGCACCGCGGCAAACAGCAACGGCACCATGATCTCCATGTGGCCGGTGAGATTGTAGCCTTTGCCGCCATGCATAGTCGGGCGGTTGACGACGTTGGTGAGCGGCCGGTAGTGCTGCAGAAAGTCGAGATTGACCGTCGTCAGATGACCAATCGGGTGACCGAGATTGCGCGCCAAGCTGACCGCTTTCAAAAACACTTCCGGCAGCACCACGGCGGAACCGACGTTCAGGTAAATGCCGCGATCGAGGGTCGCGACGACTGAAGTGAGTGTGCGGAAGTCGCGCAGGCTGCCATCGCCGAGCGCTTTGCCATCGGCTTTCGGATGCATATGAATAATATCGGTGCCGATGGCGATATGGGATGTGACGGGAATACCCAGCCGGGCCGCGGTGGCGAGAATGCTCAGCTTGCGGTGGGTGAGACGGTGTTTGTTAATGGCTAATCCGACAGCAGCGCCGATGCCCAAGTTGTTCTTCGAACCGTCGATAATCGCTTGATTGATGAAGCTTCCAGTCTCTTCGCCCATGCCAAAGCTGCCGTCCTTGAGCGCGGCGGCGACGTCTTCGGAAGTCTCGCCCATGTAGGCGAGCTCGAAGTCATGGATTACGCCGGCGCCATTGAGCGCGATGGCATCGATGATACCGCGCTCCATGAAGTCTATGATTAACGGGCTTAGGCCGACTTTAATCGGGTGTGCCCCCATGCCCAATACCACCGTGCGATTCTTCGCATGGCAATCGGCGATCTTGCGGGCGATCTCCTGTAAATTCTGCGCTGCAAGGATCTCCGGCAAGCCGCGTAAGAATGCGCGCACACTCGCTCCCTTGGTCAATTTCTTGCCAAGAAGCGTCGTCTGCACTTTGCTCAATCGCTTGGCGACCGGATAGGTGCGGACCTTGGTAAAATCGAGGGGTTTGAAATTTTTTCTTGGCATCGCAGTTTACTTACTCGGCAGGATAAAGAGCAGCGTCGACCAGCTCGCAAATCACATGGCCGATGAGTATATGGCTTTCTTGGATACGCGCAGTATCGTTGCTCGCGCCGACGTTGAGCAGATGATCCACCTTGCCGGTCATTCGGCCGCCGCTGCCGCCCGTCAGTCCGATGGTGCGAATCTGTAGCTGCATGGCAGACTTCCACGTGCGGCAATCACGTTGGCGGAGTTGCCGCTGGTTGAGATGGCGATCGCCACGTCGCCAGGCTTGCCCAGTGCTTGGATCTGTTTGGCGAAGACCATGCTGTAATCGTAATCATTGGCGATGCTGGTGAGCGCTGATGAATCGGTTGTCAAAGCGATCGCGGCTAGGGGCGGTCGCTCGACCCGAAAGCGGTTCACAAACTCGGCGGCGATGTGTTGGGCGTCGGCAGCGCTGCCACCGTTGCCGAAAAGCAGCAATTTGTTGCCCGATTTGAAAGCTACGACAACGGCATCGATAGCCTTGGCGAGAATGTCGAGATTGTCGCGCAGGAAAGCTTGTTTGACTCGGATGCTTTCATCAAAAGCGGCGACGATGGCATCTTTCATAGCTTTTTCTCGTAGTGTTTAGTCATTTGGCGCTGCACGCCGCGCTTGGCTAACGCTTCATCGAACCAGTCCCGGACGAGCAGCTCTTCGTCGGCGTGCTTTATCGGCGAGTAGCCTTTTTTTGGGTCGAGCTACAGTTGGTATTTCTTGCTGCCGAAAGCGCGCACGGCAGGTAGCGCGCCGGCTGCTGCGCTGCCGCCAAACAGCTGGCGTTGGACTTTTAAACTCTTGCCCGGTGGTATCTTCGTAAATGTAAGAGTTGTTGACCTGGCCGGCGCTTTCCATCTGCAGGAAGGCGCCTTTACCACCCTTACGTTCCCAACAATCGAGTTCGACGTTGCGGCTATCTTCGACGAAAAAAGTATTAATGACCGGAATGCCTTCGCTCTCCACCCACCGGTCGTAGCACGACTTGGCACCTTCGGGGACTTCCGAGGGTTGTTGTGATTCAGTCATGGAATTTGCTTATCGCCAGCGTGGAAATTTTTATCATAGCGCTGGCGGCGATAAAAGCTCGCTTCAACGCCGGTAGAATTTTGCGATTGCAGCGACAACGGTTTCCTGTTGGGTGGTTGTCAACTCAGGAAAGAGCGGCAGCGCCAGCACTTGGCCGGCAGCCAGTTCTGCTTGGGGGAAATCGCCCTGCTGGTAACTTAGATCGGCGAAACACTTCTGCAAATGCAACGGCAGCGGATAGTAGATCTCACTTTGAATGGCTGCGTCGGCGAGGAATCGCTTGAGCTCATCGCGGCGTTCGGCGCGGATGCAGTAATTGTTAAACACATGGGATTTGTCCGCCGACAATGGCGGGATGGCCAATACTTGATTGCCAACCAGTCCGCTGTCCATAAACATTTGATAGTAGGTGCGCGCGCGCTCGATCCTCGCCTCGCACCACACCTCCAAATATTGCAGTTTCACCGAAAGCACCGCGGCTTGCAGCGCATCGAGGCGGGAGTTAAGGCCGGTGATATCGTGGTGGTACTTGGCGCTTTCGCCATGCATGCGCAGCATTCTTAAACGGCTTGCTAAATCCTGCGAATGCGACGCTTACCAAGCCGCCGTCGCCGAAGCTACCCAAATTTTTGCTGGGAAAAAACGAGAAACATCCGAGATCGCCGATAGTGCCCGCAAACCTTTCTTTGCCTGTGGCGACCAGGCGCGCGCCGCAGGCTTGGGCGACGTCTTCGACGATCTGCAGGTGGAATTCCTCTGCCAGGGTTACCAAGGATCCCATGTCGCAAATCTGGCCGAACAGATGAACCGGCAGGAGCGCTTTGATGTGCGCGCCGGTTTTACCGTCGACGGTTTGGTCTTGTTTGATTACGCCGCGGTCGCGGAGAAATTCCTCGATCTTAACCGCCGAAAGTAAATAGGAATCGCTATCGATGTCGACAAACAACGGTGTCGCACCGAGGCGGGTGATCGAAGAGACTGTCGAGAAAAACGTAAACGGCGTAGTGATAACCGCATCGCCGCGGCCGACCCCGAGCGCCATCAACGCCAACAGCAGCGCGTCGCTGCCGGAAGCAACTCCGACGGCATGTCGGCAGCCGAGAAACGCGGCCATCTCGGTTTCGAATTGGTTCACCGCCGGGCCAAGGATGAATTGCTGTGATTCGGCGACCGCATCGATGGCGTCGCGCACCTGATCGCGGATCGCCGCGTACTGAGCGCGCAGGTCAACGATGGGAATCTTGGGAGTGGGATTAGACACTGGTCGTGGTTGCGGAGGACCGTCCCTTTAGGGCATTTTCGGCGACTTCGGAAAGCAGTTGATCGTGGTCGTGATTGAGTGCGAAGACGCGAAACTGGACGATCTTTGACGGAATGAATTCAAATAATTCGGCCAGTGATTCCTTGGCGATTTCACCGCTCGATGGATCGTAGATGTGAATCTGTTTCTTACCCATGGCGAAAGGATTCTCCGGTCGGGGATCTTGAGTCGCCATGTCGACGCGAAATACTAGATCGCGCAATGCTGTGGGTAGACCGGCGCGAATGCGTTTCTCCCAGTCGGTGTCTTGGATCAAGTCGACGCCGTAGTGCAGCTCGTTGAGCGACAGCGTGCGATCGAACGCCATCTTCCATTTCACTTCGCGATGAAGCACGGTTTCCCATTCCTTACCGAGCGCCTCGCGGTCCGTCTTTTGCCGCCGCCAGCGGGAGACTTCCTCAAGGAGCGACCAATCGGTCAAGTAAAGATAGTCTTCCATATGCTCCAGCGGGTTGCCGGGAAACAGCAGTTTCATGGTTTCTGGAAAGATATCGCGCAAGTGCAAGTCGATCGCCCTGGTGGTGCGATGGTAATAGACGTTGGTGTAGAGATAGAGCCGGGCGTTGAGAAAAGTCGTCAGCGCATTGTTGCCGGCCTTGTGCACCGTTAGCCCTTTGGGGGTAAAAAAGGTGTAGTGGAGCAAGCGCTCGCGATCCACCGGTCCGGGATGGACGCCGCACATGTACGAGTCGCGCGAGACGTAATCCAAGTTGTCGAAAGTAAAAATGCCGCCGGTCAGCGGTTGCAAAAAGCGCACCCACTTGGGTTTGTGGTTATCCTCCTTGCCGTTTTTCTTGATCGGAAAGGCGACATCCTCCGGGCGCAATTCTTCGCCGGCGGCGAATGGACCGCTCGGGCTGCGGCGCAGTTGACTAATGATATCGCCCAAGTATTTTTGGATGATCGTCTGGCCCAAATCTTCATGGGTGAGATCGTAGTGGTGCAGAAAATTATCGTCGAAAAAATGGCCGAAGGGCCCATGGCCGATGTCGTGTAGTAGTCCGACGACGCGCATGTATTGTTCGATGTAAGGTGCCGACGGGCAGTCGTCGCCTAAGACTTTGAGCAACGACGGATACAGGTGCTTGCCGAATTCGCCGGCCATATGCATGGCGCCCAAGGAGTGTTGAAACCGGCTATGTTCCGCCGACGGGTAAACCCAACGGGCGCTTTGCAGTTGGTAAATGTAGCGCAGCCGCTGCACCCAGGGCGAATCGATCAACGCCTTTTCGGTCACCTCGCCTTTTTTCTCCGGCACGGTGAACTGAATGTAGCGGTGGATCGGATCGGCGATTAGCGCCGTACCGCCGAATTCATTATCGATCAATTGCGCCATATTCTCGCTGTGCTCGAAATTTCAAATTCCCGATTTTCAAAAGGCTAAATCACGATGCGCGGTGTATCCGTCATGGCTTCCACGACTCGCTTAAAGTTCGAAGATCACCTGAGCAATCCACTGATTGCCGGTTTTCTGCATGCGGCTCTTGTGCTCCGCCACCGTGGCGATTTCCTGTTTGATCTCGTGACGGTCGGGATCGCTCTTCTCGCCGCCAACTTCGGCTTTAACGCTGGTATCTTTGACTTCGGTGATTTTGAATTCTTTAAGCAAGTAGCCGCCGCCCTGGTACAAATAGAGCAGCTCGCGCAGCCAGTTGACGATCAATTCGTCGCGGTCGGCAGCCTCGACCTCGAGGGGCAGGCGCTCTTTGACTTCGATCTTGTCGATGTCGGCCATGACGTCGAATAGAGCGCGGCCCGAGTTCACAAACAGGTCCGCCTGTGAGTTGCCTGTGATTCGCACAGCCAATTCGTTTTGGTGTTGGGTGATGCGGTATTTGTTGTCCATGATCGATCAGCCTTTAGAATCAAACGCGGGGGCTCTGTCTTCCTCCAAGAGAGGGTCTATTATAGATCGCCGTCCGGCAACATCGTCATCCAATAAGCGGCGAATCTCTGGACGGTCATAACAATCAACACAAGTAAGAATCTCGGTCGGATGGGTCAATCTCAGATATCGTACGGGTGGCGCGTCACTATTAGGATTGACGAAAACGTCCCATTCGCAGTGGCCTGTGTGCAGGCGATAGTAATCGACCCAGTAGCTTTTCTGCGTGTGTACTGTGCCCCGAACTTCTCTGCCGCAGTGGTAACACCGCATAGTCTCCTATTTATACCCGGTTTATCAGGCTCGCCGCAAACCCGGCGCCGAAGCCGTTGTCGATGTTGCACACGGTTACGCCAGCGGCGCATGAGTTGAGCATGCCCAACAGCGCCGATAGTCCATGAAAACTGGCACCGTAGCCGATACTCGTCGGTACCGCGATCACCGGTTTCGCGACCAAACCGGCGACCACACTCGGCAACGCACCTTCCATGCCGGCGACGACGATTAACACCGCCGCGCCGTCGAGCTTGGCGCGATTGCCGAGCAAGCGATGAATGCCGGCGACGCCGACGTCGAAAAGCCGCTCGACCTTGTTGCCCATTATTGTCGCCGTGAGCGCCGCTTCCTCGGCAACCGGGATGTCCGAAGTGCCCGCGGAAACCACCAGAATCGTGCCTTTACCGGTGGCCCGGATCGGCTTAGCCGTCCAAGTTGCTGCCCGGGCGATGGGATGCAGTTTCAAGCCGAGGCTGTAGCGTTTCAATTGCTCTATCTTGCGATCATCTAATCTGGTGATCAGAACATTGCTCTTACGACACTGCATGACCCGCACGATGGCGGCGATGTCTTTGGTTTCTTTGCCCTGACCCATGACCACTTCGGGAAAACCTTGACGCAATGCGCGATGATGGTCGATCTTGGCAAAACCGAGGTCTTCAAAAGGCAGATGGCGCAACCGCTGCAGCGCCTGAGCGATGGTGACTTTGCGCCGCTGCACGCGTTCGAGAAGTTTTTCCAGTTCTTCGGCGTCCATGGTTTAATCGTCAAACGCGTCGGTCATGATGGGCAAGGAGGCATTCTAGCGGTTCTTCCGGCGCGAGGCTACGGCCTTTTGAAATGGTCGTGGCCCGCTGCTTTGACTGCGATTGTGGCGCCGCTAGCGTCAACCACATGGACGCCGTTCCCAACCGGCATGCATACGCCGATCCGTGAGATCGCAACGCCAGCCAGCCGGTTAAGTTTTTCGATGCGCTTTCTCTGGTGCGGGGCGGCGCAGAAAAGTAACTCGTAATCCTCGCCGCCGCTCATAGCGCAGCGCATGCCGATTTTTCCCGCCAGCGCACGATAAGCGTTGGACAGCGGTAGTTTGTCTTGTTGGATGGTCGCGCCGACATGGCTAGCTTGGCAGATATGGCCCAAGTCCTGAATTAAACCGTCGCTAATATCGATCATCGCCGTGGGCAGATTTCGCTCCGCCAGGAGTGCGGCTGCAGCAAGGCGAGGCGTCGGCCGGTGATGGCGCTTGCGCAATTGCGCCATAGCGGGGCTCTGCCGCAGCCGCTTCCGCCGTAGCAGCGCCAAACCCAGTGCGGCGTCGCCAAGGGTACCGGTGACATAAATATCGTCGCCGACATGGGCGCCGCTGCGGCAAATCGGTTTGCTCGGCGGATGACCGACGACGCACACCGAGATCAACAACGAATCGGCTAGGTTCGTGTCGCCACCAACGACGGTTACCCCATGCTTTTTTGCCAAGCCGTTGATGCCGCGGTAGAGCTCGTCGAGTTGTTTGCTGTCGAAGTGCGCGGGAATGCCGAGGGAAAGCATTGCGTAAGCTGGCACACCACCCATGGCAGCGATGTCGCTGAGATTAACCGCGAGAGATTTGTAGCCCAGGTCGGCGAGGGAAGTCCATCGGAGATCGAAGTGAATGCCCTCGATCAACAGGTCGGCGGTGATGAGCGACGATCCTTGTGGATGATCGACCCAAGCGGCATCGTCGCCAATACCTAGACGTACGCCGCGGCCCACCGAAACCATACGGCGGATTCTATCGATAAGCCCGAATTCCCCGAGCCGGCTGAGTTTCATGAAGGTAGGCGAGCAAGCCTCATTGAGAGTGCGATATCAGTGCGTTGGAAAAATCTTTGTAGCAGCGTTGTGGCAACTGCGCTACAGTTCTAGGGTCGCAATGGAATAGATTTCTCGCGATGCCGTTTTATCGCCGGTCGAACCGGGCGCTTGGCCAAACGTCTTTTACTGGCACGAACACGGGCGCTTTCGCTCGTGGAATGAGACTTTCCAACCGGTTTAACCCGCTCGATCAACGCGACTTTCAGGACATCCGACATATTCTGGGCAACCACCCAACGGAGCTTGCGCCGGAGCGGCTTGGGGATTTCATCGAGATCTTTTTCGTTGCGTTCCGGAATGAGGATGGTCTTGATGCCAGCGCGGAAGGCCGCGAGGGATTTCTCTTTGAGGCCGCCGATCGGCAACACGCGACCGCGCAGGGTAATCTCGCCGGTCATGGCGACATCGCGGTTCACCGGTCGTTTGGTCAACGCCGAAATCAGCGCGGTTGCCATGGTGATGCCAGCCGAGGGGCCATCTTTGGGAATCGCTCCGGCTGGGACATGAATATGGATATCGAGCTTCTGATAAAAGTCTTCTTCGATGCCGAGCTTCTTGGCATGAGCGCGAGCGTAGCTGACCGCCGCCTGTGCCGACTCCTTCATTACATCGCCGAGTTGGCCGGTGAGCGTAAGGTTGCCCCGGCCACGGGATAGCGAGGCCTCGACATAAAGGACCTCACCGCCGGCGGTCGTCCATGCCAAGCCGGTGGCAACGCCGATTTCATGGTGCTCCTGTTCGGGTTCGGGCAAAAACTTCGGCGCGCCGAGAAAGCTATGCAGATTTCCCCGTGTGACGCGGGTCAACTCGTCTTTGCCTTCGGCAACTTTGCGCGCGACCTTGCGGCAGATCGAGGCAAACTCCCGTTCGAGATTGCGCAGGCCGGCTTCCTTGGTGTACTCGGCGATGATGCGCAGCACCGCGTCGTCGGAGATTTCCAAGCGTTTGAACGCGATGCCGTTATCGTCCAGCTGCCGCGGGATGAGATACTTGCGCGCGATCTCGAGCTTTTCCTCGTTGGTGTAGCCCGACAGCTGAATTACTTCCATGCGGTCGGCCAGGGCCGCCGGAATCGGGTCGAGCAGATTCGCCGTGCAAATGAACAACACGTTGGAGAGATCGAACGGCAAATTCAAATAATGATCGCTGAACGCGTGATTCTGTTCCGGGTCCAAGACTTCCAACAGCGCGGCCGACGGATCGCCGCGAAAATCGGCGCCGACTTTGTCGATCTCGTCGAGCATAAAAACCGGATTGTTAGAACCGGCTTGTTTGATACCCTGAACGATGCGCCCTGGCAATGCGCCGACGTAAGTGCGCCGATGGCCGCGAATCTCCGCCTCATCGCGGACACCGCCGAGCGAGATGCGCACGAAATTACGGCCGAGGGCGCGGGCGATGGACCGGCCTAACGAAGTCTTACCAACTCCCGGCGGGCCGACGAAGCAAAGTATCGGACCTTTGAGCTTGCGCCGTAACTTGTTAACCGCAAGGTATTCGAGGATGCGTTCTTTGATTTTCTCGAGATTGTAATGATCTTCGTCGAGCACCTGTTTGGCTTTGCGAATATTGAGATTGTCCTTGGTCTTTTTGCTCCAAGGCAGTTCGACCAGCCAGTCTAAATAAGTGCGCACCAAGGAAGCTTCCGAGGATTCTGGATGCATCTGTTCCAGACGGCGCAGCTGCTTGTCCGCTTCGCGCTTAACCTCGGTCGGCATTTTGGCTTTTTCGATCTGTTTTTTGACCTCGCCCAGTTCCTCGGCGCGTTCGTCGCCTTCGCCAAGCTCTTGCTGGATTTGTTTGAGCTGCTCGCGCAGGTAGTAGTCGCGCTGCGTCTTGCTCATCTCTTCTTTGGCTTGGTTCTGAATGCGTGCCTGCATGGTTGACAGCTCGAGCTCGCGGGTGAGCAGCTCGTTGACTTTTTTCAACCGCTCGATGGGATCGAAGACTTCGAGAATCGCCTGGCTCTCCTCGATCTTGAGCCGCAGATTCGATGCCACCAGATCGGCGAGGACGCCGGGATCGCTGATGTTATCGGTGACCATGACGATTTCCGGCGGCAGGTTCTTCAGATTCAAAATTTGCTCGATCTTCTCCTTGGCCGAGCGCATCAGCGCTTCGACCTCGATCGGCACTTCCGGTAACGTCGGCTCGATAACTTTCCGGATCTTGATTTCGAAAAACGGTCGCTCGCGCAGATAGCTGTCGACTTCTCCCTTGGCCAGCCCTTGGACGAGTATTTTCACCCGGCCGTCGGCCAACTTGAGCATGCGCATGATCGACGCGATGGTGCCGACTTTGTGGATATCCGCTGGATTGGGATTTTCCTCGGCGGAGTTTTTTTGCGAGACGAGAAAAATCAAGCGGTCGCGGGAGAGCGCTTCCTCGACGGCGCGAATCGAAATATCGCGGCCGACGAACAGCGGCAACATCATGTACGGGTAAATAACGATGTCGCGGATTGGCAGTAGTGGCAGAACCTCGGGAATCTCAACTTGAGTTCCTTTGTTGTCCGGGCTCTCCACTTTCCATTCTACGTCGCTCATGGGCACTCCACTCCAATTAACGGCTTAACTTAATCACGTTGCATGGGTAGGTCAACCAGAAACAACATCGGCGGCAGGATTAATTGACTGGGGCTAGGGAAGTAGACTCAAATGGGCCGGTATGAGAAGAACCCTGTCTGTACAAAGATTAGTCGAACAGTTGCTTCATCTTGTCGAAAAATCCCTTCGCCATGGGATTGACATCCTCACCACCGATGGCGGCAAACTCTTTGAGCAGCTCTTTTTGCTTACTGGTCAAATGTGTCGGCGTTTCCACCGTGACGCGCACATGCTGGTCGCCCTGCTGAAATCCTTGCACGTCTTTGACGCCACGGCCCTTCATGCGGAAGAGTTTGCCGGATTGTGTGCCGCTCGGGATCTTCATCTTCACTTTACCATCGAGAGTCGGCACGTCGATCTCCGCGCCCAACGCAGCTTGAACGAAACTGATCGGCACATCGCATAAGATATCAAGATTCTCGCGCACGAAAATCGGGTGCGACTCTACCTGGATGACGACATAAAGATCGCCAGGACTGCCGCCAACCGGTCCGGTCTCGCCCTCGGCGCGCAGTTTCAATCGCGATCCGGTATCAACTCCGGCGGGAATTTTTACGCTCAGCGTATGCATGGCGCGCACCCGACCGACGCCGCCGCAGGTGGCGCAAGGTTCTTTGATAATCGTGCCCTGGCCATGGCATTGATTGCAGGTGCGCGAGACGCTGAAAAACCCCTGTTGAAAGGCAACCTGGCCGCGGCCGCGGCAGGTAGGACAGGTTTGCGGCGTGGTTCCCGGCTTGGCGCCATTGCCGCGGCAGGTTTCGCAGCTGCCATGACGCGGAATCTTGATCTTTTTCTCCGTGCCTGAAACCGCCTCCTCGAATTTCAAGGAGAGATTATAGCGGAGATCGTCGCCGCGCGCTTGGCCGCGGCGCCGGCCGCCGCCACCGAAGAACTCGCCGAAAATATCGCCGAAGACGTCTTCAAAGCCACCGCCGGCGAAGTCGAATCCACCGCCCGCGGGGCCACCGTCACCGAATGCCGCATGGCCAAACTGGTCGTATTGGGCGCGTTTCTGCGGGTCGGAAAGAACCGAGTAGGCTTCGGAAATCTCCTTGAATTTTTCCTCTGCCTGTTTGTCGCCTGGATTGCGGTCTGGATGATATTGCAGCGCTAACTTTCGGTAGGCCTTTTTTAGATCATCCTCGCTGGCGTTGCGGTTGACCCCGAGTAGCTCGTAGTAATCTTTCTTAGCAGCAGCCAAGGGTTTTCCTCGTGTCATTCTCGACCGGAATGAGCAACAAAGCCCCTCTCCACGATTTTCGGGAGAGGGGCTTTGTTTGAACTAGGTCCGCTTAGGTCTCGATGTTAGTCCTTTACCTCGGTGAAGTCAGCGTCAACGACATCGTCCTTTTTCTTGCCGCCGCCGGCTCCCGCATCTTTATCGTCGGTTGTTTCGCCGGCCTGTTTTGCGGCTTGCTGCTGTGACGCCTTGGCATACATCGCCTCCGCCAACTTGTGCGACGATTGGCTTAACACCTCAGCGGCCTTACGCATGGCCTCCGCATCCTGGCCCTCAAGCGTTTCTTTGGCTTGCTTTAACGCTGCTTCGATACTTTCCTTGATGCCAGCGTCAAGATCGCTGCCGTATTCGCTGAGCGATTTTTCAGTGGAGTACACCAGCGAGTCCAATTGATTGCGCGCTTCGACGGTTTCTTTTTTCTTCTTGTCTTCGTCGGCGTGAGCTTCAGCTTCGCGGACCATTTTCTTAATCTCTGCTTCACTAAGTCCGGTGGAAGCGGTGATCTTAATCGACTGTTCTTTACCGGTGCCCAGGTCTTTCGCTGCGACATGCACGATACCGTTGGCGTCGATATCGAATGTTACCTCGATTTGCGGCAAGCCGCGAGCCGCCAGCGGAATTCCGACCAGATCGAACTGTCCTAGCAGCTTGTTATCCGCCGCCATTTCTCGTTCGCCCTGAAACACGCGGATCGAGACCGCTTGTTGATTATCCTGAGCGGTGGAAAACACCTGGCTTTTCTTAGTCGGTATGGTGGTGTTGCGATCGATCAATTTCGTGAACACGCCACCAAGGGTTTCGATACCCAGGGAAAGCGGTGTGACGTCCAACAATAGGACATCTTTGACTTCACCGGTGAGAACCGCGCCTTGGATCGCTGCACCCATGGCCACCACTTCATCCGGATTGACTCCTTTGTGCGGTTCCTTGCCGAAAATTTTCTTAACCCGCTCCTGAACTGACTGGCATGCGGGTCATACCGCCAACTAGGATAACTTCGTGAATATCGCCGGCGCTGAGCCCGGCGTCTTTCAAAGCTTGCCGGCATGGGCCTTCAGTACGGTCGATCAAGTCGGCGCACAGCGCTTCGAGCTTGGACCGGGTCAATTTTATATTGAGATGCTTCGGACCTTGTTGGTCCGCGGTGATAAACGGCAGATTGATGTCGGTTTCCATTGAAGACGACAGCTCGCATTTGGCCTTTTCGCCGGCCTCTTTGAGCCGTTGCAACGCCATCCGGTCTCTGCGCAGATCGATTCCCTGATCCTTCTTAAACTCGTCGGCAAGGTAATCGATGATCCGCTGGTCGAAATCTTCGCCGCCGAGAAAGGTATCGCCATTGGTCGATTTGACTTCAAAGACGCCGTCGCCCAGTTCCAGAATCGAGATATCGAAGGTGCCGCCACCCAGATCGAACACGGCGATCTTCTCGTCTTTTTTCTTGTCCAAGCCATAGGCAAGCGCCGCCGCTGTGGGTTCGTTGATGATCCGCAAAACGTTGAGACCGGCGATTCGGCCGGCGTCTTTAGTCGCCTGCCTTTGACTATCGTTAAAGTAAGCCGGCACGGTGATCACCGCTTCGGTGACTTTCTCACCGAGATAATCCTCGGCGCTCTGCTTCATTTTTTGCAGAATAAATGCCGAAATTTCTGCCGGACTGTAACCCTTGCCGCGGATCTCTACCCGAGCGTCGCCGTTGTCATTGCCGGTGATTTTATACGGCAGCACGCTCGACGCCTTCTGCACCATTGGGTCGTCGGTGCGCCTACCGATCAAACGCTTCACGGCTGAAATGGTATTTTCTGGATTGGTAATGGCCTGGCGACGAGCGATTTGACCAACAAGACGCTCACCGCTCTCTGTAAATGCCACTACAGACGGGGTGGTCCGGCTACCTTCCGAATTGGCGAGCACATTAGGGTCGCCGGTTTCCATGATCGCAACGCAGGAGTTGGTCGTGCCAAGGTCAATTCCGATAACTTTTGCCATTTTGCTTGCTCCTCAGAACTCTTTCAAATCTCACACCGACGCAGGTTATTTAATCATCGGTTTGGTCGTTTTCAACCTCAGCTTCTGCGTTTTTTTTCTCTTGTGATATCGATGCTTTAGATACGGTTACCAAGGCAGGCCGCAAAAGTCGGTCGCGCATCAAGTAACCTCTCTGATGCGCTTCGACAACGGTGTTAGGCGGATGTTCAGCGGTTTCCACCTGGGCAAGCGCTTCATGTTGGGCCGGATCGAAGGCCAAGCCAACCGCTGCGACCGGTTGGACTCCATGCTTAGCTAAGGTATCGAGGAACCCTTTGAGCACCATGTCAACGCCTTCAACCAGGAGCTTGCCATTACCGCTGCTGGAAGCATGGCCAATCGCCCGCTCAAGGTTATCGATTACCGGCAATAAGTCTTTGACAAGGGTTTCATTGGCATAGCGAAGGCTTTCCTCGCGATCGCGGGCGGTTCGTTTTTTGAAGTTGTCCATTTCGGCGACCTGCCGGATATAGCGATCATAGTTGTTTTTCGCTTCTTCTTCTTTGGCGTTCAACTGAAGCCGCAGTTCGGCTATATCGCTGTCTCGATCTGCAACTTTGTCGCGGTCTTGGCTAACCCGCTGATCCGCTTGGTCGTCATCGGATTGCCCGGTGATTTTGTTATTTTCATCTGCCATGTTTAGTGCTGACTCCCCAATTATGGTGGCGAAAACCTAATCACGATAGTCACTTCTGTCAAGTTTCTCCGAGTAAAAAACACTTGTTAAATTAAATAGTTGTCGTGTTGTAGAAAAAATGTTAGGGTGCCGAGTGACGGTTGCACAATAACCCCTCTGTTCATGCGCTCGAGCCAAACAACCCCGGCTATTGTACTGCGTGCCCGGCCCTATGGCGAGTCAGATAAAATAGTTTCGTTCTTAACCGAGGAGTTTGGTAAACTGACGGGCATCGCCAAGGGAGCGTTGCGTTCCCGGCGGCGGTTTGTCAATTCGTTGGAACCGTTTTCACTGGTGAACCTGCGCTTCCAAGACCGCGCCCATAATAATCTCGCTTTTCTCATCGGCGCTGATCTTCTGTTCGGCTTGCGTCAGTTGACCTCAAGCCTGGAACGAATTTCCTATGCTGCTTATCTGGTGGAGATCACCGAAGGTCTGATTAGCGAGCGTGAAGAAAATTTGGCGGTCTTCCAACATTTACGGGATGGATTGCGGTACTTGGAAGAAATCGGCAGTTCGCTCAGGTTTTTGACCTACTACGAACTCAAGTTGCTCCATTTGGCTGGTTATCGTCCGGCATTAAATGTTTGTCAGCGCTGCGGACAAGCGCGCCGTCAAGCCCAATTAGGCCAATGGCACTTTAGCCTAACCGATGGCGGTGTGTTGTGCGATGCTTGCTCGCGGATGCGCCGCGAAGTGTTACCATTGGGTCATCTCGCTGCCAACATGCTTTCGACGCTGCAAACCGATTCCCACGATCTTGCCAAT
Source organism: uncultured delta proteobacterium (assembly GCA_963847445.1). Lineage (GTDB taxonomy): Bacteria > Desulfobacterota > Binatia > UBA9968 > UBA9968 > DP-20. Next base: position 344,491 of record CAWJZV010000007.1, read on the forward strand.
CGGGTTTTACTACCAGCGTCCGTCGTCAGCGAGATGCGCGCGGTTTTGCTGCGTTTTATTCAGTTTCAGATGGATCGTGAGATCAAATCCGCCGCGTTCTTAAGTCAGTTTTCTGGAACGGAAAACCCGTAGCACAAGGATTTTAAGGTTATATAGATTACCGCAAGGATATACTCCGATGGCCGTAAAAAACCGTCTCACCTACTCATTTAACTCTGGTAAAGCTGAGGGCAACGCGCGGATGCGCGAGGTCCTTGGTGGTAAAGGCGCCGGGCTCCATGAAATGACGCGCATCGGTATCCCAGTACCGCCAGGCTTTACGATTCCAACGTCTGTGTGCAGCTATTTTTATGCCCATCGTCGGCACTATCCAAAGGGGTTTGAAAAAGCCGTCGTCAATGCCCTAAGCAAAATTGAAAAAACCCTCGCTCGACGATTTGGTGATCCAGCGAATCCGCTGTTACTTTCGGTGCGTTCAGGGGCGCGCGAATCCATGCCCGGTATGATGGATACGGTGCTCAATCTAGGGCTCAATGACGGTACCGTGGAAGGATTAGCGGTGCACTCGCGGAATCGACGTTTCGCTTACGATTCCTATCGGCGCTTTGTCCAGATGTATGCGGATGTGGTGATGGGAATAAAATCTAATGACAAAGATGCCGTCGACCCTTTAACGCAAATTCTTGAAAGCAAGAAAACTCGTCGTGGCATTCGCAATGACACGGAGCTGTCGGCCGATGATTTACGCGAGCTGGTGAGCGAGTACAAACGCGAGATCGAATCAAGGCTTGGCAAGGAGTTTCCCGAAGATCCCTATGAGCAACTGTGGGGCGCCATTGGCGCGGTGTTCGGCTCGTGGAACAACGATCGGGCCATTGCCTATCGCGAACTATACCGTATCCCACATCATTGGGGCACTGCGATCAACGTGCAGGCGATGGTGTTCGGCAACCACGGCGACGACTGCGCGACCGGCGTAACCTTTACCCGCAACCCCGCGAACGGACAAAAAAGCTTCTACGGCGAGTTTCTGGTCAACGCCCAGGGCGAAGATGTCGTCGCTGGCATACGCACACCCAGACCGATAGCGGATCTCAGACAGGTTATGCCCAGGGCTTTCGGGGCGCTACGGCGCATTTGCCAGCGTCTCGAAAGACATTTTCGCGACGTGCAGGACATCGAGTTTACCATTGAAAACGAGAAGTTATGGCTGTTGCAAACCCGCACCGGAAAGCGTACCGGCTTCGCTGCACTGCGCATTGCCGTCGATATGGTCAGCGAACGGATCATCAGCGAGCGAGAAGCGTTACTACGGGTTGAACCGGATCAACTCAATCAGCTGCTACGGCCGATCTTCGATCAGCAAGCTAAAGAGCGTGCACATCAGGAGAAACGTCTCCTCGGTCGCGGTTTGCCCGCCGGACCGGGGGCTGCTACCGGGCGGATCGTCTTTCATGCTGAGGATGCGGTGACGTGGAACCAACGCGGCGAGCGCGTTATCCTTTGCCGCGTTGAAACCAGCCCGGACGATATTCGCGGCATGGACGCAGCGCAGGGTGTGTTGACTGCAAGGGGAGGGATGACCTCTCACGCCGCGTTGGTCGCCCGCCAGATGGGTAAAGTCTGCATCGCCGGCTGCGAAGCTTTACAAATTAACTACGCGGCGCGCACGCTAGAGGTGGGGCAAACAGAGCTGCACGAGGGCGATTGGATTTCCATCGATGGTAACACCGGTGAAGTCTTCCACGGTGAGATTCAAACTCTACCTTCGGAGATTCTTCAGGTTCTTCTGACCCGTTCACTGAACCCGCGGCAATCGAAAATCTACCAACATTTCACCAAACTCATGAAGTGGGCGGATCGAACTCGCAAGCTGGGTGTGCGAACCAATGCGGATCAGCCCGACCAAGCGGCCATTGCCAAGGCTTTTGGCAGCGAAGGCATTGGCTTATGTCGCACGGAACACATGTTTTTCCAGGGTGATCGGATCCAAGCTGTGCGCGAAATGATCCTTGCCGATGATGAGACAGGCCGGCGCCGCGCGTTAGCAAAGCTGCTACCCATGCAGCGGCAAGATTTTAAAAGTATTCTTAACATCATGGGTAATCTGCCAGTGACCATTCGCACTCTTGACCCGCCGCTCCATGAGTTCTTGCCCAAGACCGACGCAGAAATCCGGGAGCTTGCTCAAGTTATGGGCGTTGACTTGGAGACTCTGCGTAATAAGGTCAATGTGCTCCAAGAATTCAATCCGATGTTGGGCCACCGGGGTTGCCGCTTGGGCATATCTTATCCCGAGATTACCGAAATGCAGGCACAAGCGATATTTGAAGCAGCCTGTGAACTACGGCGAGAAGGCCAGAATCCATTCCCGGAAGTCATGATTCCCCTGGTCAGCTCGCGCCAAGAGCTGCATGAACAGCGGGTCATCGTCGACAGAGTCGCCAAACAGACGATGCAAACCTTTGGCGTCAGGGTACACTATTCGATCGGCACTATGATCGAATTGCCGCGCGCCTGCATGGTTGCCGATGAAATTGCTGAAGAAGCGGAGTTCTTTTCTTTTGGTACCAATGATTTAACCCAAACTTGCTTAGGCCTATCACGCGACGATGCCGGCAAGTTCCTACCCAGCTACGTTCTTCAAGGTCTGCTACCTGACGATCCATTTGTCAGCATCGATCGGGACGGTGTCGGTGCGCTCATGCGCATTGCTATCGCCAAAGGCCGCCAGCGCCGCAAGGGATTAGAAATGGGTATTTGCGGTGAGCATGGTGGAGAACCGCGTTCAATCGAATTCTGTCACCAGATCGGTTTGGATTACGTCAGTTGCTCGCCGTATCGCGTGGCGATCGCCAAATTAGCGGCTGCTCAGGCTGCGTTGCGTAAATAATTTACTATTGATCAATAACTTATATGTCCGGCGTCGACTCTAAGACTGTAATCTTATTGGCATGAGGCTGTACATTTAATTGACAGAAATTTGGGGATCAACGATAATTTGGTACTCAGCTTACCAAATTATGGAACCACGAATTGCGGAACTTCTCGTTAAAGGCGGCATTGTCTCCCGCGAACAACTTTCTGAAGCGCAAAAAGGAGAGAAGGAAAACAACTCCACCATCGCCAAGGAAATCGTTCGATTAGGCTTGACTACCGAAGACACTCTCGCAGAATTTTTGGCCAAGCAATTTGGTATCGAGTGCGTTGAACTGGTCCCGGCTGACATCGACGACTCAGTCTTTTCCGTAGTACCCCCGCAGATTGTTCAAAAGCACCAGCTCATTCCCTACAAGCTGATCGGCTCTACTTTAACCGTTGCCATCGCGGACCCGACCGATCTAGTCGCCATCAACGAGGTCAAGTTCGTCACGGGTTACGGTGTCCGGGCCGTGATAGCCACCCCCACTGGAATAAGGAAGGTTATCGAGCATCGTTTTGGCGGAGTGAGCTACGACGATGTGCTAAAAAAATTCGGCGACGGCGAGATGGAAGTCGTCCAAGAAAACGATGACGTCAATCTGCAAGAGCTGCAGCAAGCCACCATGGACGCACCGGTGGTCACACTGGTCAATGCGATCTTGGCGGATGCCGCCAAACGCCGCTGCAGCGACATTCATATCGAGCCCTACGAGAAAGTGTTTCGGGTTCGTTTCCGTATTGACGGTGTGCTTCAGGAAATAATGAGTCCACCGTTACGGCTCAAGAATGCCTTGGTATCCCGTCTGAAAGTCATGGCGGGACTCGACATCGCCGAGCGCCGTTTGACCCAAGACGGCCGCATCAAGCTAAAGATGGGTACGGGCGGCGAGTTGGATATACGCGTATCGATTTTGCCCACTCTGTTTGGCGAGAAAGTCGTGATGCGCTTGTTGGACAAGTCCAACCTGCAGCTTGACATGGCCAAGCTCGGCTTCGATCCGCAAAATTTAAAAGACTTTCAAGATGCAATTCATAAGCCTTACGGCATGATCCTGATCACCGGACCAACCGGAAGCGGTAAATCGACAACGCTTTACTCTGCTTTGTCTGAACTCAACAAACCGGACGTGAACATTTCCACCGCGGAAGATCCCGTCGAGTACAATCTGATGGGCATCAATCAAGTACAAGTCCGAGAGCAGATCGGGCTAAATTTCGCCGCGGCGTTACGATCGTTCCTCCGCCAAGACCCGGATATTCTCATGGTCGGTGAAATTCGCGATATTGAAACGGCGCAGATCGCCATTAAAGCCGCGCTTACGGGCCATCTGGTTTTGAGTACGCTGCATACCAACGATTGTCCAGCGACGGTCGATCGGCTGATCAATATGGGCGTAGAAACATTTCTTTTGACTTCTTCGATAAATCTTATTTTAGCACAGCGATTGGTTCGAAAGATCTGCGATAAGTGCAAAGAGCCGATCGAGATCAAGCCCGAGGTTTTGATTAATTTGGGCGTCGATGCCGCCGATATCGGCACGGGCTTTCCAACCTTTCACGGTAGGGGCTGTATGAACTGCGCCGGCACTGGATACCGCGGTCGCTTAGCCGTTTACGAAGTGATGGTGATGCACGAAGCGCTCAAGGAGCTAATCATAAAAGGCGTCTCGTCGATGGAGCTCAAACGCGAAGCGGTAAAGCTTGGCATGAGCACTCTACGCATGAGTGCGTTACAGAAAGTTCGCGACGGTTTTACCACTGTAGATGAAACTATTCGTGTAACCGATACGGATAAAGGGTTTGGCTCGGTGTTCTCGCTGGGGTTTTAAGTCGGCATGACCAATGATTTCCGCTAGGCATTCTGAGATAGGATGCAATTGCATTTGATAACAGTCGGGACGAATGGACTTATGGCTATATTTGTTTGGGAAGGGCGAACCGCGCAGGGGCGAATCGTTAAAGGCGACACGCTCGAAGCGCCGAATCTCGAAGCCGCATTAGCGCGCCTGCGCGAGCAACGGATACGGCCCATTGCCAACAAGGTCCGGGAAAAGGGTGCAGGGCTTGATAAAGAATTAAATATCCCCGGCTTTGGCCCCACTGTCTCGACAAAAGAAGTCTCCGTGGCCACTCGTCAGTTGGCGACGATGATCGATGCCGGCCTGCCGATTGTGCAATGCCTCGAGATTCTTGGTGAACAGTCCGAGAACAAGTTGCTGCGCACTACCATTAACACGATACGCCGGGACGTCGAGGGTGGCTGTACACTTGCAGACGCGTTACGGAAGCATCCGAAGATCTTCGATGACCTTTACGTTAACATGGTGGAAGCAGGAGAAGCCGGAGGTATTCTAAACACCATTCTCAATCGAATCGCTCTGTTCATTGAGAAAGCGAGCAGGTTAAAAAAGAAGGTCAAAGGAGCCATGATCTATCCCGTCGCCATCGTCATGGTGGCGATCATTGTTGTCGCCGTGTTGATGATTTTTGTCATCCCAGTCTTCGCCGAACTCTACGGTAGCATGGGAAAGGCTCTGCCGGCGCCGACTCAGATTTGTATCAACATCAGTAACGTTTTCGTCGCCTATTGGTGGCTTATGTTGGCGAGCGGGATCGGCGTCGTAATGGCCATAAAGTTCTATTACAAGACACCTCATGGGCACATGAACATTGACCGGTTACTTCTGCGGCTGCCGGTGATTGGCGACTTACTTAGAAAGGTTGCCGTAGCGCGGTTTACCCAGAATATGGCGCTCTTGTTGAGCTCTGGTGTACCTATCCTAGACGGGTTGGCGATTACCGCCAGAACCGCTGGTAACAAAGTTGTTGAGAAAGCCATTATGGAGAGCCGAGTGAGTATCAGTAAAGGTAATACCGTGGCGCAGCCGTTACGGGAAAGTAAAATATTTCCACCGCTGGTTTGCCAGATGGTAGCTGTCGGCGAAAGCACCGGTGGGCTTGACGGCATGCTCCGGAAAGTCGCGGAGTTGTATGAAGAAGAGGTCGATGACGCAGTCAACAATTTAACCGCGATGATGGAACCGGCGATCATGGTGGTGTTAGGCGTAATCCTCGGTGGCTTGGTCGTAGCCATGTATCTGCCCATCTTTCAAATGGGTTCATTGGTTGGCAACTAACAGGATGACAGGTAGTTCACATTAATGTGATGCGACCGAGGTAAACTGAGCTTGAGTGACGAACAAAAAGATCTGAACGAGAAGATCAGATGGCTACTCCTGCTACGGGTAGTCATCCTTAGTGTCTTTCTCGGGGCGACGGCGCTCTTTCATTTTTTCCAAGCGGAGTCGGACATTGGTTATCTTGTCAATCTCTCCGTACCTTTAATTCTTGCCTACGCGATCTCGATCGCTTCGGCGCTGTTCTTGCCGCGGTTGAATCATCTGCGCGCATTCGCTCATGCCCAGGTCACTTTCGACGTTTTTCTAGTCACAGGGATTATTTGGATCACCGGAGATAGCGCTAGCCCCTTTTCGTTTCTCTACAATCTAGCCGTTATCAACGCGGCCATTTTATTGTTCTACCAGGGCGCGTTTATTGCCGCGGGAAGTTCAAGCGTATGTTATGCGGCTCTGCTCTTTTGGACGCAACATTGGTGGCAGAATGGCAGTGGTGCAGCACTATCTTGGCCATTGCTGGTTACCACGGTTATCAATATTGGCAGTTTCTTCGTTATCGCCGGACTGAGCGGATTTCTTGCCGACAAGCTTGGTGAAACTCAGAAGCTGTTGAAAGAAAAACAAATTGACTTTCAGGAGCTCGATGCGTTCAAAGACGCGCTCTTGCAGGGAATTGGCAGCGGTGTTGCCATTACCGATAGTCGAGGTCGTATTAACTATTTTAATCAGCAAGCGCAGAGTTTGATTTCTCTTGGTGAAGCGGCTGTGATGGGCAAGCGGCTCGATCAAATCATCCTCGGCTTACGATATGATTTTCAACGCGGTGATCGTAACGGTGCCGTGTATATAGAAGACCTTCCGTTACCCGGGTTACAGGGAAGCCAAAAACAAGTCCGTCTGACGCTCGCTCCGCTCAGCGATTCCAACCAACAGCTGCTCGGATATGTAGCCATTTTCGAGGATGTCACAAAGCAGAAACAGACCGAAGAAAAAGTTCGCATCGAGGAAGAACTGCGCAGATCGCGGGAAATCCAATTATCGGCATCTTCTAAGGGAGTCGACACGGTGCCTTTTCGCTTCGAAGGAGTCGTCGGTAAAAGCGGCGGCATCGAAAAAATATACCAACTCATTCAAAAGGTTGCGGTGGGCAGCACCAATGTCTTGATCTCCGGTGAAAGTGGCACTGGAAAAGAACTGGTGGCTAGGGCGATTCATTTAAACGGACCGCGGCAAGGTAAGCCCTTTGTCGCCGTCAACTGCGGCGCCATCCCAGAAACTTTGATTGAGAGCGAATTGTTCGGTCACGTACGCGGGGCTTTTACCGGCGCCGTGGCGGATCACAATGGGTTATTTAAACAAGCGGATCAGGGAACCGTATTTCTCGATGAAGTGGGTGAATTGCCGCTGCACCTCCAAGTCAAACTATTACGCGTGCTGCAAGAGAAAAGCTTCACACCGGTCGGTGCTAGCAAACCGGTTAAGGTAGACGTGCGCGTTATCTCGGCGACCAACCGGGATTTGCGCAAGGAATTGGAAGAAGGAAGATTCCGCGAGGATCTTTATTACCGGCTCAACGTAGTCCATATGGTATTGCCGCCTTTACGCAGCCGCAAAGAAGATATCCCTTCCCTTGCTCACTACTTCCTCCAGAAATTCGCGGCTTCCCTAGACAAGAATGTCGAGGAAATATCCAGCGGTGCGCTGATGCTGCTGATGAACCATACTTATCCTGGAAACGTCCGGGAGCTGGAAAACATCATTGAGCACGCCGTGGCCGTGACCAATAAGAATATCTTGACGGATGAGGATCTGCCACTCCAATTGATTGGTGTGCCGAGTGCCGATGATACCGATGGACTTGACCGAACCACGCTCGGTGGTGCGGAGGTATTTTTCAATAAGGGGCTGTCGTTAGATGTTGAGTTAGAGACCCATGAAAAATGTATATTGCTGAGTGCTTTAAAGCGCGCCAATGGCGTTCAGAAGAGGGCAGCGGAAATTCTGGGAATCAATTACCGCTCACTGCGGCATCGCCTAGAAAAATACGACCTTCTTGGATCAAAAAATCATTCTTTTTCTGACCAACCAAATGAATCAGAGTAACAAAATTTGTCAAACCTCCAGTTGGCATATTCCGTAAACTTGAATCTCCCCCGTTTGTATCACCTTACTAGAAATTTGTTGCCTGTCTGAATCGATTTCTAACCTATTGAATTAACGTAGTTTTAAGCACTATGAATTAATTTGTCGTTGACATTATTGCCGATTCTACCACTCAACTCTCCTACCAAAGTTTGGCCCTGCAATTGCGTGTTGAGGTTTTAATGTTTGAGAATTCATAACGCTTATTTTAAGGAGGTGACTATCGACAGTATAGAAACCCAATCCATGGAGTGTTTCCGAAAAGAAAAAAGCTTAGAAGTTGAAAAATCACGAAAAGGAGTGTTTGAGATGAAGAAATTACGTTTGCAGAGTGAATCTGGTTTTACCTTAATCGAGCTGCTGGTGGTGGTCGCGATCATCGGTATTCTAGCGGCGATCGCCATACCTCAGTTCGCGGCTTACAGAAAGCGTGGTCATGAGGCACAGGTTAAGTCAGATTTGAGAAATGCTGCGGTCGCTCAAGAAGCCTACTTTGCGGCCAATTCAACTTATCTTGCTGCTACGATGGCGAGTGGTACCCCTCCTGGTTTTAATGCGACCACCGGTGTAACGGTTATTGCGGCCGTCGTTGCTAATAGCAATGCCTTCACCCTGACCGCACAACATGCAAATTGCAGCACCAACACTTGGACGTTTTCTAGCTCAACCGGTCAGATCACCGGTGCCGCTTGTCCGTAAGCTGCTCGATTTTCGACCTGCCTATAAACAGGGGGGCTCAGCTGAGCCCCCCTGTTGCATTTCTTGCTTACTCAAGAACTGTGTGATTCACAACCGAATAGACAGCTAATTGATGCCTGTCAAATCATTACGCGTCGAGTTCCTTCCCTTGCTCCTGTTGGTGGTCTTCGTCGTAGGCTTTTGTCAGGATTTAGTTTTTTGGGGTGAAGTACCTTCTTATCGTGATTTGACCAATTACTTTTATCCGCTTCGTTACAGCCTGTACGAGAGCTACCGCGCCGGCGAATTACCGCTATGGGATCGACATTTCGCTCAAGGGTTTCCTAATCTTGCCGGCTTTCAATCGGCTGCGTTTTATCCTCCTCATTTGGTATTCTCCGTATTTTCATTTCTCCAAGCTATACGCGCGCTGTTTATTTTTCATTTTCTTATTGCCGCGATTGGCACTTATTGTCTTATGCGTAACTGGAACTATACTCGCGACTTGGCGATCGTTGGTGCCTTGCTGTTCACGATAGGTGGTGTAATTGTTTCGCTTACTAATCTGCTAAATCATTTTCAAACCGCAGTCTGGCTACCTTGGCTGATTTTGGTCTGGGAACGCCTGTTGATTACTCCGCGCTGGAATTCATTTCTTTGCTTTGTGTTCGTCGCTGCGCTGCAGTTGCTTGCAGGCTCTCCGGAGCTGTATGCCATGAGTATGAGCTTAGCGGTACTGCATGCTTTCTGGATTCGTGACTCACGGGCAGAAGTATCCTACGGCAGAATCGTCGGTCTCGTTGTGGCGGGTAACGTTGTCCTGCTAGCGGTCATCATGGCCCAAGCTCTACCGACTCTCGAACTACTTACACAATCACGAAGGGGCCTATCAATTCCTCAGTCTGAAGCGCTTATGTGGTCCTTCCAGCCATCAAGCCTCTTGAATCTGTTTTTTCTCGACAAGGAAATTGATCCCGAGATCTCGGCCGGGATGCGATTCTTCTTTACGCGGAAAGTTCCATTTCTACTCAGCAGCTACTTGGGAATAGCGGTGCTATTCGGAATTGCGCTTTGGTTTTACTACGGGGGTCGACGAGAAAAACTTATCTTGACGAGTCTTAGTTTAGGCACTTTAGCGCTGGCTTTGGGTAGCAACACGCTTCTTTATCCCTTTATACTTAAACATTTTCCGGTACTCACAGCCGTTCGTTTTCCGGAGAAACTATTCTTTTTAACCAACGCTTTGCTGTTATTCATGGCGATGCGGGGATTGCAGGCTATTTCACTCGACCGAAACAAAACAAGTATGGGGCCACAAATTGTCATGGGCGTCATCTGCCTACTATGGGCAAGCGCATATATCATCGCAGTTGCTAAATCGGAGCTCGTATCAGACTTCATTGCGCTGGCAAGTGATATACCGCCGCTTTCAGAAGCTCATTCTCAAGCCACAGCCACGGTACTAGCTAACCTACAACGACAACTACTGCTCTCGCTAGCGCTGGCCTTTCTCTTGATTCTAACGAAAACTCAGCATCTTAAGCCAAGTTGTTTGTTCAATCCTTCTTGTCTTGGTTGTCTTCGTTGATTTGACATGGGCGCATCGAAGCCTCCTGTTCTCCCTTCACCCAAGTAAAGTAAACGCGAGTCCATCGGTTCTGCAGCCATCAGAAAGCGGTTCAACAAGATTGTTTTTTTATCCTTCCCCCCAAGATCTTCACCCGGCGTTTTTCACCGTATGGGGGCGACCTACGTATGGAGATGCGGTAGCATTGTCATACCTAAATTATTTGCCAAATGTCGGTGTACTCAGCGGAATCGAATATTTTCAGGAAATTGACGCGCTACTCCGCAGGCCTTATTCGGAATTTTTAACTGTCGCGAACAGCATGAAATTCGAGAATCAGATCAAGTTATTGCGCACGTTTAATGTTGGACATATCGTAAGTTTTCGCGAGCTGCCAGAGCGGGGAGTGCGACTTATTCGTCGCTTTCCCGAGTATTTCTCGTGGCTCTACAAAGTGGATAATACGATACCGCGTGTCGTGATCGTGCCGAAGTATTCTGTAGCAAAAGATCCAGCCAATATCTTGCAACGCCTGGCATCTCCAGATTTTGATCCTGATAAAGAAGTAATTTTGAGTGAACCTGTGAAGCTCCGCCCATTAGCGATATTGAAAGCGCAGGCGAAGATCACGAGCTATGGGAATAGCCGGGTGACAATTCAAGCGACGACTAATGAATCTGGCATTCTCGTACTCGCAGATTCTCATTACCCCGGATGGAAGGTCTATGTTGACGGTAACGAAACAACCCTCTTGAGGGCCAATCACTTTTACCGAGCCGTGGAAGTCTCGAAGGGTGATCATAGGGTGGAATTCATCTACGATCCCCTATCATTTAGAGTCGGTATGATAGTGTCATCAACTACTCTTGTCATACTCGGATTTGTGTCAGTAATACTGTTTCTAAGACAATGCCCAAGCTGTGTATGGATCTCCCGCAGTTGAACTGGACATTGCCAAATTCTAAGCCGTATCTTTTGTTGTCGTTGGACTGAGATGACTATTGCAGTTCGTGCGAGCCGAAGAGCTGTCCTTGTAGTGCGTGTAGGCTTGTAATTAGGCTCGTTGTTCTGGTTTCTCGAGCTACAATCAAAAAGAGTGGAAATCACTAGTGTCCGGACGTTGAGCAGGTTGAAAGCTGTAATTGGCTGATTTGAAATAGGTAACTCATGATTTTCCTTGGTCTCGATTTGAATTTTCGACGCTCTTTTCGCCACCCTGCGAGGAACTCACTCGCAGGAGGCGCGCATGAACCCAGGCCCGCTAGCCTCGGCGGTCACCCAAAACCGGCCATTAATGGTCACTTCAAAACCGGCCAACGGTAGAAGCGTTCGAGACATTGACAGCGCACGCGAAGCCTTTTAGGCTCGCGCGCCATGAGCAATGTCTTGAACGAAGAAAAACAACAACAAGTAATAGCCCTTGGGCGCCTCGGTTGGTCGCTGCGGCGCATCGAGCAACAGACCGGTGTGCGCCGTGAGACCGCCAGCGCCTATCTCAAGGCGGCCGGCATCGCCGTTCGCGGTCCAGGTCGCTGGGGACGACGAGGAGCCCAACCCCAACCCATGAGTCCACCCAGCAATTGGACTGCGGCAAAACCGGCCAATGAGGTGACCACCGACTCTGGAGAAAAAACTCCAGAGAATCCGCAACCTCACCCCTCCAACGCATCCACCTCCGCCAGTGCCTGCGAACCGTATCGCGAGACCATCGAGCTCGGACTAAACCGCGGCCGCAACGCCATGGCCATCTGGCAGGACCTGGTTGATCAGCACGGCTATAGCGGCGGCTATCAAACGGTCAACCGCTTCGTCCGTAAACTGCGTGGCGCTCACTCGCCTCAAGCCGTCGGAATCATTCTGACCGCACCTGGAGAAGAAGCCCAGGTCGATTACGGCACCGGTCCCATGGTGCGCGACGAGAAGAGCGGCAAGTACCGGCGCACCCGGCTGTTCGTGATGACCCTGGGCTACAGCCGCAAGTCGGTCCGCCTGCTGGTCTTTCGCTCCAGTTCTCAGACCTGGGCCGAGCTCCACGAGAAAGCCTTTCGCCGGCTCGGCGGCAGCCCGCGCGTGGTGGTGCTCGACAATTTGCGCGAGGGCGTGCTGGCCGCCGACATCTACGAGCCCACGCTCAATCCGCTGTACCACGATGTGCTTTCCCACTACGGCGTGGTGGCTATGCCGTGCCGAGTCCGAGACCCTGATCGAAAAGGTAAAGTCGAGTCAGGGGTCGGACACGCCCAGAAAACCCCGCTCAAGGGTCAGCGCTTCGAGAGCTTGGAGGAGGCTCAAGCCTATCTCGATCACTGGGAACAACGCTGGGCCGATACCCGCATCCACGGCACCACCAAACGCCAAGTGGCAGTCATGTTCGCCGAGGAAAAGCCGTTCTTACAGCCTTGCCGATCGAACCGTTTCGCTATTACCAGTACGGCGAGCGGGTCGTCCATCTCGACGGCTGTGTCGAAGTCGAGCGCGCTTACTACGGCTTACCGCCGGGCTGGATCGGCCGACAGGTCAAAGTCCAATGGGATGCTCTTCACGTGCGCATCCTCGATCCCCAGCAATTATCAGCTCTTGCGCGAACACCTGCGCCAGTTCCCAGGCAACTACCGCATCAACGAGGAGGACCGCTCCAACAAAACTCCGCTCACCACCGTGCAACTGTTGGCCCGAGCCGCCAAGGCCGGCACCCACATCGGTCAGCTCTGCCAGGCGATCTTTCGCAACGAAGCCGAGCTCGGCATTCGCCGCATTCTGGGGGTTGTGGCGCTAGCCAAAAAACACGGCGTGGCCGCCGTCGACGATGCCTGCGCTGCGGCTCTCGATCTCGGGGTGGAGAACTACCGCTTTGTGCGCCGCTATCTGGAACGCCACCCCCAGCTCTCGCTGCGCCATGTCGATCCGCTGATCCGTGAACTGACCGAATACCGCGATCTGATCAACCTCAAAACCAAGGAGCAATCAAAATGAATCTGATTGAACTCAACCGTGCCTTGAAACAACTACGCCTGGGCGGTATCGCCGCCGTGCTGGAGACCCGTTTACTCCAGGCCCAGGCCCAATCGATGGCGCCCATCGATCTGGTCTCCTGTCTGATCTCCGATGAACTTTCCCGCAGAACCAACCGCTTGCTCGAGCGCCGACAAAAGCAAGCGCAGTTTCGTGATCCACAGAAGACCCTGGAGAATTTTGACTTTAGCTTCAACAAAAAGCTCAATCGCTCTCTGGTCTTCGATCTGGCTACGGCTGGCTTCATCGCTAAACATGAAGATGCACTTTTTTTAGGTCCACCCGGCACCGGCAAGAGCCACTTGGCCCAGGCCATCGGTCTGGCCGCCATCCAACAGGGCTACCGCGTGCTCTACCGTGAGACCCATACCCTGCTTGACGAGATCGCCGAAGCGACCATCGACGGCTCGCGCAAACAGCACATGGAACTGTCTGGCCACCGTGCCGCTGCTCATCATCGATGATCTCGGTATGCGCAAGCTCCCGTCCACCGCGGCCGAGGACCTCCTGGAGATCGTCATGCGCCGCTATGAGCGGGCCAGCACTCTGATGACGTCGAACCGTCCGGTCGAAGATTGGGGAAAGCTACTCGGTGACAGCGCCGCGGTCTCCGCCATGCTCGATCGCTTGCTGCATCACGGTCACGTCCTAAAATGCGGCCCGCGCAGTTGGAGAACCAAAATGGACTTGCTTGACCAGGAGGCAAAAGGCTAAAACTAACCCTGTCTCGGACGCCTCTCCGTTGGCCGGTTTTGGCGGTGATCATCAATGGCCGGTTTTGAAGTGATCATTGAGGCAGGGATCGGAGTCTTCTGCGCGTTGGTAGTGATCGCGGCAATGCTGTTTTGTTTTTCTCGGTGCGTAAGGTACAAGCAGTGATACTGGCATAGATAGAATAGGCCTATCTATACCAAGTATATTTTGGAGTTTCTCATTAGCAACTTTTCTCTTACTGTTTGGCTAACTTGAAATGGCCGGGGCGCCACGGAATTTGTTCCCGCATCGGTGCGCCAGAGCGGTGGCTTTCGGGAGAGAATTTTACCGGCTTGAAAGCGCGATGCGAGGTAAGCAAGATTCAATTAATAAGGATTGCTGGGGATGCGGATTCGCTGCTGGACAACCGAGAGCTTTTTGACTCAAGAGACGGTCAGGCGCTTTAATATCGAGTCGTTGCCAATGATGTGAAATTCCATGTAGTCGATCAATCCGCGAGCGACAACAAAATAACGCTGCAACTGTTCGGCAGAGGATTGTTGCACCGGCGCGGGGCTATTTGTCGCGCGAAAAGATTGAACCTCTTGGACTAAACCGCGCAACGCCGGCGGCAATACGTCCCACACGCCGGTTGTCTGGCAAATCGACACTAGATTCTGATGGTCGAGCTGCCGGGGCACGCTACCGTGATTCTCGACGAGTGCGGCTTTAATGGCTTTTTCAACGGCTTCTGCCAATTTGTCGAACTGCGCTGGGTTGGTTTTTCGGTCTGGAGTGTTGTCCGACACTAATTTGATATGGTCGCGTGCTTCGCGCAACCACGGCTCCGCAAATAATCCCATTAACGCCTCCTAGAACGATCGACAAGTGGGTATGATAGGGTCCAAGCAAATATTTTACAAGTAATTGTTTACCTAGCCTTCGCCATAAACAGAGCTTCAACGGGACAAGGAATGGTGCTGAGTCAGATCCGTCGCTGATGACCGCAGGACATTGACGATCTAAGATAAATTGGAGCGTTTCTGGTCATTCAAAGATTGCGTGCCTCAAAAAAAAGCCCCCGAGCTTTCGCTCAGGGGCTTTAATTTCGTTACTGTTTATCGCTATGCCGCGGAGCGTGATCGTGTGGCCTCCACTAACGGGCGGTATTTCTTGTTAAGTTCCATCCAGTGGGCCGCACGCTTATGTGCTTTGTCGAGCTCGGCTTCGGGGAAGGTGACAAAGGGAACTCGGGTCGGTCCGACTTTACAGTAGTCCGCGAATTCCGCCGGCCGCTTGTTTCCCGCTCCCGGGACCGGTTTGCCGGCACCGACGCCGCCTAAGTCATCGATTACCTCGATCATCTTGGCCACGTCCCCTTTGCGAGCTTGTTCCAAGAGGTAGAGGACCGGCCATGGCCCCATCCACACTTCAGTGGACCAGCAACCGGCCGCGCCCATGGCGTAGTAGGGGTAGAGCTGCGTCTGATTGACGAACACGCTAATCTTTCCTCGGACAATCTTTTGTAAATTCATGAAGGCTTGAGTGGTGCGATGGCTGTCTTTCATGCCGATGATGTTCGATTTCTTAACCAGTTCCTTAAAAGCCGTTACCGGAATCGTGAACTTATGATTGCCCGGGTTGTGATAAATCACGATGTTCAATGTCGGGAAAAGGTCGGCGATGTCATGATAGAACTTCACTGCGTCTTGGACATGCAAGGTTTCGTAATAAGGTACGCCTAGTAAAACACCTTCCGCTCCCAGCTCTTTCACAAAGTTCATTTTCTGGATGACTTCGCGGGGATTGGGGCTGGTTACGCCGATAAACAGAGGCACGCGTTTTTTAACCGCATCGACGGTGGCAACGGCCAAGGTCTTAAATTCATCGAACAGTAAGTTGTAGCATTCGCCATAGGTGCCGGTGGTGGCGATATTGTTGACTCCGTCTTTGATGATCTTGTCGACGCCTTCTTTCAAGTTGTCCACTGCAATGGTTTGCGTGGCGCGTATATCGGTCGCATCCGCCGTAGCGAAGGCGGGCATCATGCCCAATACACCGTTGAGCTCGCTGGCTGTGATCATGGTATTACCTCCTGAGACCTATTTTAGATTAACGTATTTGCGGCGACATGTTTGTGCAGCCGCGTCCTGGGCACTTTCTGCCTTGTTAACAGTTCTCTAAACGAGTTGTCAAACGACTTGCGCCAACACGCTTCGCTATAACCGAGGAAAGAATGGAGCCACCCGCCAGAATCGAACTGGCGACCTACTGATTACGAATCAGTTGCTCTACCAACTGAGCTAGGGTGGCTTATCTGTGAAATCAACAACTTACCCCTCGTGCTTAGTGGGGGCAGAAACAGGTGTTGCGAATAGTGTTGTGCAATGATTGGCAATCTTCTCGACGGCTTCCGATTATGATTTGGGCTCAAGTGCGCGTATCGTTGTAACATCTCAAGCTCTTTCCACCTCTGAACCTCTCTGGATCGTTCGCAAATCCACTCCAGCCATCACTAATCGGCTGGCAAATGTATGGCGTAGGACATGAGCAGTGACGCCGGCTAACTTAACATGCCTGCAGGTAGTTTTAAACGCTGAGCGGATGCTTTCGTAGGGTGAGCCGTCTGGCTTCGAAAATACGTATTCACTTCGATTCTTGTAGAAGTTTGACCTCCTTGACGCATTTGGTCCCCAATACTTGCACGGGGCGACCCAGGCGCTCTTGAAGGTTCGCTGTTCTCGCTGTGCGAGTATTCCCAGGCATCACATCTACGGCATAGCTAGTTCACTTGAGAGGAAGTGGCAGCAAAATCCCTTACAGTTGGTCTGAAAATTGCCTGCTGTGGTCCCATTATGACACTTTTAAACTCTACGCGATTTGATTACAACGAACAGAATATAGCGGGGATGTTTCAGCCCGACCCGATAACCCCGTACGATTATCTTAGGACTGCGCGGCGAACGGTGCACTTGGAACCGGAGAAACATCTGATGCATGCGATTCTGGAGGAAGCGATTAAGACATTTCGATTGCATGTCTCGACCGAATCCGCGCGCGAACGCAGGCTTTTTCTAGACGCGCAACTCTGGATTATGGCGCGCAACGACGATTGGTTATTTTCGTTCGAGAATATATGCGAGGTCCTGGGTTTAGATCCCGATTTCGTCCGCAGTGGATTAGCTCGTTGGAAAGAACAGCATGTTGACCCTGCGCTGGTGCGGAAGACGGCACGTCGCCACAGAGCTGTGGTAAGGCCTGCTTCACCATAGGGTATAGCTCATAGACTTGATTCAGCGATAGTCTTTTGATTATCTACATTCCGCACGTCCCAAAATTGGGACGGCGGTAATTCAAACGTCCTGTAAATGAGACAGAGCGTTAGGTAAAGTCGTTATAAATTGCCGTCTCACTTTTGGCACGTGGATTGCCCCCTGAGACCCTACTACTAATAGATACAGGAGAGGGTTATGCAAGGTAATATTCTTGTTGCCGAAGATGAATTGTTGCCCAGAAAAAATATCTGCCGGGTTCTTGAAGAAGAGGGATATCAGATTCATGAAGCCGCCGACGGGAACGCGGCGATAGAAGCAGTCGACAAAAATGATTTGGATTTGATTCTCCTGGATTTAAAGATGCCGGGCGCCGACGGCATGGCGGTGCTCAAGCATGTGCGACAAGCGTCGCCACAGACCTTGGTACTGATCATGACTGCTTACGCGACCGTCGAGACTTCGGTTGAGGCGCTTCGCCTAGGAGCGCAGGATTATATCCTTAAACCAATCGTGCTCGATGGGGTGGTGAAGAAAGTGCGCAATTTGATGGAGAATAAGCGGCTTGCTTGGGAAATCCAAACCCTGCGTCGACAACTCACCCGTGACTTCGAGAGCACCGAATTGATCGGAAATAGCCTCACCACTAAGGAAATTCTCGAGGTGATTCAAAAAGTGGCGCCGACCAACTCGACTGTTTTGATTAGTGGCGAGAGTGGCGTCGGGAAAGAGGTGGTGGCTCGCACCATTCATAAGCAAAGCACGCGCAGCGACAAAACTTTTCTGGCGGTTAACTGCAGCGCGATCCCGGAAACCCTGCTGGAAAGCCAACTCTTTGGTCACGTTAAAGGTGCTTTTACCGGTGCCTCGAATTATCAGGAGGGCTTATTTCAGCGCGCCAACGGTGGAACTATTTTCTTAGATGAGATCGGCGAGATGCCGCTCATTTTGCAGCCGAAAATTCTGCGCGCCATTGAAGAAAGAGCGGTAACACCGATCGGCGCGGCCAAGCCCCTACCAGTCGATGTGCGGATCATTGCCGCGACCAACCGGACGCTAAAGCAAGAAGTGGACGAAGGAAAGTTTCGCGGCGACTTATATTACCGCTTGAACGTCATTCACCTTGATGTCCCGCCGCTGCGTGAGCGGCGTGAAGACATCCCGCTGCTGGTCGAACACTTCATCCGGCGCCAGAATAGCGAGCTCAAGAAAAATTACCAGGGCGTGGAAAGCAGTGCGTTGAAGGTCCTCATGTCACTGCCATGGAAAGGAAACATTCGCGATCTCAACAACGTGCTCGAGCGCGCCATGATTCTCGGCAATGGAGACTGGATCACGGTCAAAGATCTGCCGCGTTGGGAAGTGCCCGAGGTGGATGCCGACCACGCTGTCGGTCACGGCCATGATCTCAGGCGAACGGTTCGCGCATTTGAAAAAAGTCATATTGAAAATGTTCTGAAGGAAACCGACGGGGACCGGACCCAGACCGCTGAATTGCTCGGCCTGAGCCGCTCGTCCCTATATCGCAAACTCGAAGCGTTAGGGATACAATCTTGAATCTGCATAGCGGAGATTTTTTTCATCCATCTCGCTTGAGTTGTGCGAGAGACGGTCATCGCCGGGAAGACCTCTCCGGCGACTGGTAAAAAACAACATCATTGCATGAGCCACCCCCGGCA